>NZ_JBALCZ010000070.1:0-147268 GCF_036917615.1 Nostoc sp. | reverse complement strand
AATTACTGGCGGAGTTACTGGCGTAATTACTGGCGGAGTTACTGGCGTAATTACTGGCGGAGTTACTGGCGTAATTACTGGCGGAGTTACTGGCGTAATTACTGGCGGAGTTACTGGCGGAGTTACTGGCGGAGTTACTGGCGTAATTACTGGCGGAGTTACTGGCGTAATTACTGGCGGAGTTACTGGCGGAACTACTGGCGTACTAGGGTTATTTTTCCCAGGATACTGCTCAGTATTTGACGGGACTTGTCCTTTGTGTTCAAAGGAATTTAATAGGGAATTATCTTCAATAGGATCTATTGGGGAATCTTTTGTAATAATGTCGTTGCTAGACGAATTAGAAGGACTAACGGTTAACTGTAAAAAAGATGGGTTTTCAACTACTCCCTGGCCTGTTATGGGCGACTGTGCCTTCAAAGCCACAGCAGTTTCAGCTTGAACGCTAGCGATCGCTGGGTCGGCCGTGGGCGTAGGATTTTGCCTAGTCAAATCAAGTCCCCGAACCATATCGCTCGTTTGATAAAAATTTCTTAGATCAAAATCGTATAAGCCCTGAAATTTACCTTTGACTATAACCATCATCTGTCCTGCTTGCAGCACCTTAGTTTGAGAAGCTTCCTTATTAGAAACTTCAATGCCGCTATTTGTCAGCGCACCCACAATCGTGGTATCCGTTTGTTGGTTATAACGTACAAATAATGCTGAACCACGAATTGCTGCTGCTGCACTTGGCGTTTGTATATCTGTTTGTCCCCTTCCAGGTGGGATAAGCAGCAATGCGGTTCCGTTTGACAGTCTAAAGCTGCGAGTCTTTGGTAAAAATTGAAATATAGCCTGTTCCCCCACTCGTGCCAAAGAGCCGTCATTAAACCGCAAGTCTGCTAGGGAAGCTCGACCAGTTGACAATCCATCCCCAGGAATCATTGCATCTGATTTACGTGCAGGACGCTTCTTGAGTTTATCTTTGGGTATGAGTTGTACTATGTTGCGGAGGTTCTGAATCTCCGCTCGCGTCAGAGGAGTTATGGCACTTACCCGATTTGGCAAAGGCAGTACTATAACTCCCCATAAACCAATCACTAATAGTGGAAAAGATTTATGAAACATAATTTGATAATTTGTCAACTTAAACTAATACTAAATGAGTTAAAGGTTTAAGCTGTTGTTAATTGTTAAAGTTAGTTTTTTCAGCAAAATTATTTGAATTTTACTTGACATCTAATACATAAAATAGATAACAAATAAACGATGTGTTTAGTTTATTTAGCTTTCTCTTCTGAAACTTACATTGTATGCAATAAAGTCTATGACAGATTTCCTAGCTAGTAGTTGATATAAACAATTAAATGAGGAGTACCTTACAGATAATCCTTTCTAATCAGATTAGCCACAGGTTCATCAGTTATGCAGGACAAGAACTTTTTAGGGATCTGTTGTGAAATGACTCACTGGCTGTATTTCACTAAAGGTCAGCAAAGATTTCCTCGGAGCATCTCAGTTTTGCAAAAAAATCTGGGAAAAATCCGAAAAGCAGCAATTTTAGTTTGTAGTTTCAGTATATACCTACAAAGTTAAAATAGATACACTCAATTGTATATTCTGAATCGGAACTTTCGATACAGCTTGTAGGTCTATATTTGCCAAACGCGATCAACGCGATCTAACTAGATGCGACTCAAAAACTGGAAGAATTTGTTTTTTTGTATTTTGTTAGCATCCAGTGGTGGAAGCTGGTGTTGCATTAGAGTAAATGCGGCAGAATCTGCAAATACAGATATTTGGCGTCCTAACAGTTTAATAAGCACACAGGTAAATTATCAGCAGTTATGTCAGAAGTTGCAGCAAGAGGCAATTAACTCTTTGTGCAAGCAGTCTAGTAAGTCGCATCCTTTAGACTCTCAAATGCCGTTAAATCTGGTACAGCAAACACCACAAAGAACTCAAGCCCCAGACCAAACCGAAAAACCTGAAAATACTCAAAAGCAAAATGACCCGCCACAATTAGAATCGCAACCAAGTAATTTGCCTACATCTCCTCCAGACTCAAAAGAGCAACTGTTGAATGCACCTCAAATAAATCAGTCCCAAAGGCTAGAGAGGCTAATACAGCTGCTGCGATCGCCAAAACTACCACCTGAGTCTGATAGCAATCACGAATTGGGGTTGCGTGTGCGGTTACTACCCCTAGAACAGCAGCCACCCACACCAACAGAACAATCCGTAGTTAGCTTTAAACCCATAGGCTATCTACAGGCCCGTGTGGGCTACTTCCAAACAAATAATATTTTTTCCTCAAATGATAGTCCAATAGAAGATGGTTTCATTATTTCTGGACTGAGGTTAGCCTCTACATATTTCCCTTTGGGATCTAAGACTTATTTAAACGCTTCAATTGATGGTAATCTCATTCGTTATATAAATCAGTCACAATACCATTACAACCAGGTAAGATTCAATCTTAGTATTTACCAGCAGCTATCGCAGCGAATGTACGGTCAAATAAGTTTGAGCAATCAACAGTTATTTTATGCCAATAACAGCGATCGCCTTGATAGCTTTAAAGCAGGCGATCGCTTTTTAAATGAGAATTCCCTCGAACTGTCTTTGGGACGGCGAGATCCCTTAACTTCAAAATTAACGCTAGATAGCTTCTACGAATTGAGTGTAAATTTTGCTGATCCCCTAAGTCGTAATCGGATAATCAATTCCTTTTGGGTGTCTTTGAACTACTACTTGCAAAAGCCTCTCCAGGTTGGTATTGACTACCAAGCGAACTTCTCGGACTTTACACAGCGCGATCGAGAAGACCAATTTCATCGGATATTCGGGCACTTAAATTACCAAATAT
The DNA here is from genome assembly GCF_036917615.1 of Nostoc sp. Classification (GTDB taxonomy): domain Bacteria; phylum Cyanobacteriota; class Cyanobacteriia; order Cyanobacteriales; family Nostocaceae; genus Nostoc. The sequence continues at coordinate 144,417 of NZ_JBALCZ010000070.1, read as the reverse complement.
CCGATACCATTTATATGAATGTGCAGGCTGGAGTAAGTTTAGGTAGTTCAACCGCCGAAGACATTGATTTTGATGGTTGGTTCTTCAGTATTAGTTACAGTTTGCAATTAGGTCAGTTTTGATAAGAGTTAGGAGTTAGAAGTTAGGAGTTAGGAGTTAAGCTAATCGTCATTCATTTTTTCAGACTGATTTACTTGTAGTAAGGGATTCAGCCCTAGTTTTATCCAACTTAAATGCTCATTAGCTTAGGATTCATTCAATTTTGGATTTTAGATTTTGCGGAAAGTCGGTAGCTTGCTTCCCGCAGGGTGCGCCGGCTTCCGGCGATCTGTTAGCGCAGCCTCTTCGACGTAGCGCAAAGTCTGAGCCGAGGCTTCCGACGCTCGCGGACTCGCTAACGCTGCGCTATCGGATCATAACTTTGTAAGAGAGGAGCATCACTTTCCAAGACAGATTTTAGATTTTTCTTTCAAGCCGAAATTCAAAATCTAAAATTGGCAGAGTTTGAATTTTTAATTATTAACTTCTCACTCCTAACTCCTAACTATAAATAGGAAATCCAATCACTCCAGCTACCAGCATAAAGTTTACCCTTGCTAATGCCAGCTAATTCTAAAGAAAGTAAATTCACACAAGCAGTAACGCCAGAACCGCAATAAACCAAGATTTCCTCGGCTGTTTCTAGTTTTTCCCACCGACGGCGTTGTTCTGGTTGAGGGATTAGGTAGCCGGAAGAGTCTGTAACTTCTTGCCAGGGATAGTTCACTGCACCAGGAATATGACCAGCAATTTTATCAATAGGCTCTCGTTCACCTTGGTAGCGATCGCTTTCTCTTGAATCTACCAATACTACCTCGTGGCTATCTTTCCGGCTTTTCACCGCTGTAATATCTACCACCTTTTCTGTTTGTACTTGAGCTACAAACGTACCCATCTGCGGGGGAGGAATAACATCTGTAACAGAATACCCAGCTTTTTGCCATCCAGCAAAGCCTCCATCCAGTACTGCTACTTGCTCATGTCCTAAATAGCGCAACAGCCACCATAGACGAGCTGCAAAGGCAAAGCGCGAATCATCATAAGCTACAACTAAACTTTTTTGGTAATTTACCCCAATGGCCGCAAATTTCTTAGCTATATGATTGGGGTTAGGTAAAGGATGTCTCCCGCCATGTTTAGCTACTTGACTAGAAAGATCCTGATTTAAATCTAGGTAATATGAACCTTCTATATGACTTGTTTGGTAATGTTGTTGTCCTAGTTGTGGATCGGCTAAAGAAAAGCGACAATCCACAATCACGACTTGCGGATCTTCTAGATGTTCAAATAGCCAAGCTGGCGAAACAACAAATTGGGAATTGGGCATTGGGAATTGGGCATTATCTTAGAGGACTTATGCAACTGGCACAAATACGATTTATTACCACTGTTTGTGCTTGGTTGGTGGTGGCGCTGTCACCAGTTGCGATCGGGCTAATCAGGTCTTTGTCGAGTAGGATGACCTTACCAATGATGACTTTATCATCTTTTGCACGAGCCTAGTAGGTCGAAGTATGAGGTAGCAACGGTTCCAGGGGCAATATTGCTGATGTCGATTTTAACGGTGCGCTGGTAAAAATTGAATCGATTTTTGGTCAATATCGCAGGTAAGAGTAGGCAAAAATAGCGCGATAAATTCAATGAAAAATGTAGAAATTAATTCTTGAAATAAGCGGTCACGGTCGATAAATATAACCTTTTATAACAGCACATTGCGGTTATTCTATCATGAGATTTTGCAAATATTATTTAAGTGCGATCAATGATTTGGCTTCGGCTAGTTGTCCTGTGGGGAGGTCAGTAATTTGGAAGGTAAGGTCAAATGGATTGGTGGGGTCGAAGAGAGTGTTTCAGAGATTTTGTGGGTTATCTTTAAATGTGTTGATTAATATGGGAGGTAAATTATGGATGGAGAAGAATTGAGAAGAAGATATGCTGCTGGAGAGAGAGATTTTAGCGGTCTGCTATCTCAGTGATGTTAATATCAGCGTCTCCGAACCAATAGAAGATGTTTTTATTAATATTGACTTGAGTGGAATCAATTTGAGTGGAGCCAACTTTACTGATACTATCTTGGCTGGTGCTGATCTTACTGATGCCAATTTGAGTAACGCCAATCTGACTAGTGCCGACTTGGGCCAGTGCAAATTGATTCGTGCTAATTTGAGTGGAGCCAATTTGACTAAAGCTTATTTGGATGTTGTTGAGTTCATGAATACTGACATGAGTGGTGCTGAATTGCGATCCGCTTCTATCACCCAAACTTGGCTGGGTAACACTAATATGAGTGGTGCCAAGCATGTGAGTAATGTTGACTGGACTGGTACTCGCGTCCGAGGTCTTGTATTGGAGGATGGAACCGTGATCGATTCCGATCACGACTGGTGAGACTGTTGTTGGTTGAGAATCAGTGCGATCGCTCGTAGAGGAACGAAACCCAACACTGATAATAAATATCTCACGACAAAGCTCTCAAAGAATTCACATTTGTTATAAAATGTCAGACTTAGAAAATTTTACACCTAAGCTCACAGCAGATGGTTCTTTCACCTTTGTTTCTCTCTTCCCCCCTCTCCCAAGCTGAAAAAGAACACTTGCTAACTTATGCTGCTATTCCCTATCGCGATCCTCAATTGAGCAATTCAACCGAAGTCATAGTGATGCGGCGACAACAAGAGCAACAAACCTTTTGCCTGGAACCTACCTCCCGTTGGCAAAAAAGGTGGTTGTTGGGAACACAAGGCAGGGATTTTATGGGAACTAGTTTGTAGTTCAGTTGCGATGTCTACGACAGGCGTAGCTGCGGCAACTACAAGCCTCATCCTCAGTTCTTAATTCCAGAAAAGTTAGATATTTTTTTTGCCAAAAATTCTAATTTCCCTAGTACTTACGTACTTTACAAACTAACTCTAATGTGTATTACGCAAAATGTCCCTTTCGGTCTAACGCTGATTTAATCGCATATTTACTGTGTTGGGTGCTAGATATGACTCAAAAGCCCAAATTTTGTACAGTACATATGTATGATGCCTAAGTCCTATTACTTTTTAGATACTCAGCCAACAAGTTTTTACAAGCCAAATGGCTTAATTATGTGGTAGTATTCAATATTACATAAATTTAACAGTGATTAAGTATTAATATAAATAAGTCAGTAAAAACACATATAGCTAATAATTACCATAAAGATTTGAAATTCAAAACCCTATATCTCAATAGAAAGCAAGCAATCATAACGCTTTCTGAGGTCGCTAGGTGAAAAAATATCCGTAAAAAGCCTGATTTAACATTTGTGCCAATTCATCATACTGGAATTAGAAGCAAAAAATTTGACAACAAGATACCTTTTGTTCGTAACATAAAAAATACATGCTGCGAAAAACTCAGATAGGCAGCTTGACATCATGCATAATCCCTATGGAAACTCTGGCTCAGATATAGTCGAATATTAAATTTGTTGTTGAAATCTGACACTGTTAACTTGTGCAAAAATTTGGAGTGCCTTTGTGATTCAATGGAAATCCAACCATACAGGCTTTACAGAACAAATTGTTAGTGGGTCAAACCTCATTAGCAGAGTGAAGAGTATCGGTTCAAATCATGCCGTAGGATCGCAAAATGCGGAGGGTTATTCTTTAGGCTTATCTCAACAAGACCTTATGCTTGAAGATAGTCAAGCAGTGTCTTCTTGGATAAAAGCTGATGTTAATTGTGGTGATGATTCATTGGTTTCTAGAATACTACAAGCCAAAGGTTCTAAAGTGAATGAGTTTGATTTAGATCCGCCGAAGGTTTTAGTAGTTGACGATCATGCCGCCAGTCGCATGACTGCTGTTGCCCTCTTGGGGATGGAAGGATATGAAGTGATTGAGGCGGACAGTGGTTCCATCGTTGTCGGATTGGTAACTCAAAAACAACCAGATTTGATTTTGCTGGATGTAATGATGCCAGGAATGGATGGATTTAAAGTGTGCCAATTGCTCAAGCAGGATGAGCAGACTAGGTTAATCCCAGTGATTTTTATTACGGCGTTAAATGACAGGCGATCGCGCATTCGGGGAATTGAAGTTGGGGGAGATGATTTTCTCACCAAACCCTTTGATCGTGTGGAACTGGCGGCGCGTGTAAAGTCCTTGGTGCAGCAGAAGCGTCTGAACGAAGATTTAGACCATGCCGAACAAGTACTATTTTCTATTGCCATGTCGATTGAAAGTCGCGATCCCAATACGGGCAACCATTGTGAACGCCTGGAAAAACTGGGACAAGTTTTTGGTGAATACCTCAACCTCTCACGCTACCAAATTCGAGATTTGAGGTGGGGTGGTTATCTCCACGATATCGGTAAGGTGGGTATTCCCGATGCAGTACTTTTGAAAAAAGACAAACTTACCCCCGAAGATTGGCAGATCATGCAGCAGCACGTTTTGATTGGAGAAAAAATCTGTCGGCCACTACGCAGTATGCGAGGTGTAATTCCCATTATTCGTCATCACCACGAACACTGGGATGGCTCAGGCTACCCTGATAGACTCAAGGGGGATGATATTCCCTACCTGGCACAAGTATTTCAGTTGATTGATATTTACGATGCTCTGACGAGCGAACGGCCTTACAAAAAAGCTTTTACTTCAACAGAGGCACTTTCAATGATGCAAGAAGAAACTGATTCCGGTTGGCGAAATCCTAAACTAATGCAGCAGTTTACAGAGTTTATTCGCTCTTGTCAGGAAAAACTTTAGGGAGTAAGAGTAGGGGATTTTGTCGCTGCCGTAATGAATAAGAATTGGTATTATCCTAACTCATTGTATATTTCAGTCTTCTATGATTAGCTGGTATGATTTAAGCCTAGATCTTAAAGTACCAACAGCATTAATCACAATTTCACTGATAGCTAATAGCTAATTATGGTAGTTGTAGTAATTCTAGCCGCCGGACGCGGCACACGGATGAAATCACGCTTACCCAAGGTTTTACATTCTTTGGGTGGGCGATCGCTAGTCGAGAGAGTTCTCGAAAGTGTAGAACCACTTTCACCCTCACGGCGAATCGTGATTGTGGGATATCAGTCCGAGGAAGTGCAAGCTGCCATGTATTCAATTAAGAGCTTGGAGTTTGTCGAACAGACTGTGCAATTGGGGACAGGTCATGCCATCCAGCAATTACTTCCTCACTTGGAAGACTACACTGGGGATTTGCTGGTACTTAACGGCGATTTACCGTTGATACGCACCCAAACCCTCCAGCAGATGTTACAAACTCACGCCCGAAATCAAAACGCCGCCACTATTCTCACCTCGCACCTACCTGACCCCACGGGCTACGGGCGAGTTTTTTGTAACGATGAAAATATTGTGCAGCAAATGGTCGAACATAAGGATTGTACTGCTGCTCAAAGACAAAATCACCGGATTAACGCTGGAGTTTACTGCTTCTGCTGGCAAGATTTGGCAAAGGTGCTGCCCCATCTACAGGCAAACAATGCCCAAAAAGAATACTATCTCACTGATGCCGTAACTCAGGTCGGACAAGTGATGGCAGTGGATGTTGAAGACTACCAAGAAATTCTCGGCATTAATGATCGCTTGCAACTAGCAACAGCATCTGAAATTTTGCAAAAACGAGTCAAGGAAAAATGGATGCTAGCTGGTGTCACCCTGATCGACCCTACAAGCATCACCATTGATGAAACAGTGGAATTACAGCCAGATGTAATTATTGAACCCCAAACTCACCTGCGGGGAAATACGGTGATTCAAACAGGAAGTCATATTGGGCCGGGAAGTTTAATTGAAAATAGTCACTTGGCTGAAAATGTCACAGTCCAGTATTCAGTAGTAACAGATAGCACCGTGCAGGCAGGAAGCCGAATTGGTCCCTATGCTCATTTGCGCGGTCAGGTAGAGGTGGGTGCTGGTTGCCGGGTGGGGAATTTTGTGGAATTGAAAAATACGCAATTAGGCGATCGCACGAATGCGGCACATTTGTCGTATATAGGTGATAGCGTTGTCGGCAATCAGGTGAATATTGGTGGCGGTACAATTACTGCCAATTATGACGGCGTGAAGAAACATCGTACCAAAATAGGCGATCGCACAAAAACTGGTGCCAATAGCGTTTTAGTTGCTCCACTCACGTTGGGAGATGATGTCTACGTGGCTGCTGGTTCCACTGTTACAGAAGATGTTCCTGATGATTCTCTGGTGATTGCTCGTAGTCGTCAGATAGTGAAACCTGCTTGGCGCAAGAAGAGCCAATAAAGCGATAATTAAATCATCAGATTAGCTGATTGAACTATAGGTAAAAGATGAGGAAAACAAAACAAATTACCGCGATTATTGAGCGTGAGGAAAAGGGCTATGTATCGCTTTGTCCAGAATTCGATATTGCTAGCCAAGGCGACACCATCGAAGAAGCACGCAGTAATTTAGTTGAGGCATTGGAATTATTTTTTGAGACAGCTGACCCTTCTGAAGTCCAAGATCGGCTAATTACAGAAGTATTTATCACGCGCCTAGAGATAAGTGTTGGGTAAGCTGCGCGTTCTTTCAAGTAGAGAAGTGTGTCAAATATTTATAGCTGCATGGCTTTGTGCAAGTACGCCAGCGCGGTAGCCATATTATCATGCAGCAGCGAACAGAAGACTCAACTATAACCGTTCCTATTCCTAATTATGACGAGCTTCGTGCCGGCACTTTACGATCTATTATTCGCCAGTCAGGATTGCCACGCGCTCTTTTTGAGGTGAATTAGCAGAAGGTGCAGATTAAGCAATTTCATTGTGGATTAGGTTCCTAATGCACCCTTATATCTTAGTTATTTTACCGCTCAAGTACAATCAAATCGTTTGTATGGTTTTAGCTTGTCCCATTTGAGCCATCAGAGCAAGACGAACACAATTTAATATGAAAGAATTGCTAGAACTGAGGCAACTTCTAGAACAAGGCAAAATCCATGAGGCGCTTCTGTTAGTGGATGAGTTAGAAGAAATGAGCCTCAGTAACAAAATCAATAAAATTGATAGTTATGGTGTGATTCTTCTCATCCATTTAATTAAACAAAAGGCTGAAAAACGTTCTACTCGCTCTTGGGATGTTTCGATAGAAAATACGGTGCGTGAAATCAACAAAATAAACAAGCGCCGCAAATCCGGTGGTTTTTACTTGAATCAACCAGAATTAATCGATATTCTGTAACAAGGATATCAAGTTGCACTGAAAAGAGCGGCGCTAGAAGCTTTTGTTCGCGCTGCGTTCCGCAGCAAAGGGCCTTATGAAACCGAAGAATTAGCCGCAATGGTTGACCACAAGAAACTTTCGCCGAAGCGCTGAAACTGATTCAACAATAGCCGATCAGTTTGTTGTCAGTCCATTCTAAGGTGTCACCAATTTTTTCGCCGTCGTGGTAGGCGGCGAGTAAGATTTCGCTGGTTTTACCCCAAGCGATCGCTCCACCAGCATCTAAGGCGATCGCTCCCAAATCCCGTTTGTTCTCCTGGGCTTCCCCAAAGGATCGCTGCATGGCATCCTTTAGGGACATACCATCAGTGACACGTACTACAATCCGTGGGGCTAAACACTCATCAATGATGTCTTCGCCAATCCCAGTACAGCTAACACCAGCATTATTAGTAGCATAATTACCTGCTGGCATTGCAGAATCACTTACCCTTCCAATCCGCTCAAAGCCTTTACCACCTGTAGAAGTGCCAGCAGCTAGCTTACCATAGGCATCTAAAGCTACCACGCCAATGGTACCGCGTCCAGCATTACTGGTTTCTAAGATTTCCGGTTCTGCTACCACGTTAGCCATTGTGCTTTTAAAATTATCCTGGCGCTCTTGTATCCACTCTTGTAACCGCAAATCAGTTAAAGCATTATAGCTGGGAAGTTGCATTTCCCGCGCCAACTCAGCCGATCCGAAATCTGATAGGACTCGATCTGGAGAGTTTTGTAAAAATTGTGCTAACTCAATGGGATTTTTCACCCGCGAGATATTAATCACACCACTAAATCGCCCTGATGCGCTATCCATCAGGGAAGCACTCATGCGGATTTGCCCATCAGATTGCAGTACTGAACCAGTACCAGCATTAAAGCGGGGGTTATCTTCGAGCATTTGGCAACCCTGCACCACCGCCTCAGAGGCAGTTGCTCCGGATAATAGCAGAGAATAGACTTGTTCTACTACTGTATGGAGCGATCGGCGCACCGCCTCCAATCCGCCTTTACCGTGGAGAGAACTACCAGCCCCGCCATGAATAATTAATTTAGGTTGCACCTGTGACTCCATTAATCCCTTGCGCTATTTGCGTCTGTGTTGCGGTTAGTTTCATTTTGAGCTTCAGAACGGCGACGACGACAACGTTCTGAGCAGTATTTCACATCGTCCCAGCAATCTTGCCACTTTTTACGCCATGTGAAAGGACGTTGACATACCGGACAGATTTTTGTAGGTAGGTCAGATTTAGAACGAACACGTCCCATATAAATACTGTGTAGATGAGAATTTGATTTCTGAGAGAGATGGAAAATAATTATAACCAGTTTGCTATGAAGGGAGGATACTTTCGCCGAACAAATGTAATGTCAATCTATCTTTAGAATTATTTTTTAGCTACTTGTCTGGGAATACAAAACTATGGGCAAATGGTTCAACTCTTAAATAAGTCTGTAAATTTTTCCAGAGAGGGGTTTTCGTAGCATTGTTAAACAAAAAGAGAAACACTGAAGAGCTCTGTCAATGGCTCCTACCTCCTGCCTGCTTCAATACATACAGGACTTATGCAAAAAGGCAGTGAAAGCCTTGATTTACCGTAGGGGCAATTCATGTAGAGGCATACTCCTACGGAGAAGCAAGCTACGCGGAGTGTCTTGTAGAGAAGCGGCTTAAAGCAGGGTAAATTGGTGTCAACTTCTGGTAAAACCCTCTTAAAACCTCGTTTCCAGCCAGAGGCTGGAAATGCTGTTCATTGCGGCTCTGCCGCGAGTAAGATAAGCGGAGCCTCCCATTAGGCATTAAGAGTCAGAGACTGGGAACGAGACAATCTCTAAAAGCTGCTTCTAGGGTAACTTTCACATTACAGCAGTTTTCATATATTTGAACCACATCTTTCGTAAGAGCACAGTATTGCTGTGCCCATAGAGCGTGGTCTATTTACCTGAATAATAGCTGTAAGTTGACATGCATGGGCAGGGTATTGTCCCTACATTTCGTACTTGATGCATAAGTCCTATACATATAGGACTTATGCAAAAAACCTCTCAAACTCTTATTCCTCCGTGTCCTCTGCGTCCTCTGTGGTTCGATTTTCCGTTACCTGTGCGTAAGTCCTGACATATAAGAAAACATTAAGAAGTGAGATTGTAAGTAAATGGGCACGAATAAACCTAACTATGCAACTAAATGTAAACTCACTGAAATCATTGCGATTGCAACTCTTAGAGACGTGCCTCTCAGTAGCAATACGTTTCACTCGCAATCACATATTTGTAAATAATAGAAAAGTAATATACGGACTACTAAATAGCGGTTGGTGGAGCGACATGGCTGAAATAGCCCTCTTCTAAGTATTGTATATGTACTATATAAGTCTTAAAACCTTAAAATAGAAAAGTTAGCAATAAATAAGCAAGTTTTGGTCTGTTAAGTGAGTAATACGAGCCAAGAAGCTGTGAGGCACTTCGGTAATAAACGCAGTCTTTTTTAAAATCTGAATAAACTTGCTATTTTCACGTACATATATACAATAGAAGATACAAAATATCTCAAGGAGGGCAACTATGAGAATAAATGCTCAAAGTATTAGTTTTTTTATACTAAGTAAAATCTGGGTACTCAGAGATAAACTGGTGCAAAATATGGCATTTTTTCCGCTCAAGCGATCGCTATATTGGACTAGAGCTACTCGTTTTTTTCGTACCCTAGTGGCAATTGTTGCTATTTTGCTGGTAGTCCTAATCTATGCAACCCCTAAAGCTTTGGCTTCAGATCACCAGGACACAACCTTTCTTGCCACTAAGCTGACTGCTGCGGATCTCACAGATTTGTTTGTGTTTGAAAGTCCCGCAAATCCCAACAATGTTGTCCTTGCAATGGATTTCGACCCTCTGATCGTTTCTGGTGAAATGAGACCATTCGATCCAAATGTTCTTTATCAGTTCAAGATTGATAACACTGGTGACAGTATTGAAGATGTCGTACTTCAATTCAAAATAAATGGCACAGGCTCACAGCAAACTGTCACAGTCAGCCGCCCAACTCGTCAAATCACAGTAGGAACAACGTCACCTTTGCTTCCAGTAAGTACGACAGGGCAACTCAACCAACCATTCACCGCATTTAACGGTGCGAGGTTCTTTGTTGGCACACGGAAAGACCCGTTCTTTTTCGATCTAGAACAGTTCTTCAAAATCATCCCGGATCGGAACTATAGCCTTCAGCCTAATTCCAGTCCTCCCTTCCAAGTTCTTTCCTTTAGACCACCTGGACAAGCACAAGACACCCTAGCCCCATTCAATGTCCACTCAATTATTGTCGAGCTACCCAGGCAAGTGCTTGGTAGTGGCAAGATTGGTGTTTGGATAACAACTAGTGTTGATACTCCTAGGCTCAGAAGTCGGAGTTTTGCTCAGATTGAGCGGTTAGCAGTTCCAGCCCTGAATGAACTTTTTATGGACTTTCAGGCTCATAATAATAGTAATCTTCAGACACCAACCAATGACGCTAGCAATCAATCGCAATTCATTCGAGCTTTTGTCAATGCGATTGGTAGACCTCAAGGCATAGCCAATGCAGTGATCTCAGTGGCGATTCCTGATGTTATCCAAGCTGACCTTTCCAAACCTAGCGGTAGTTATTTTGGGACTCAGTTAGGCAACAATTTTGGTGGTAGAAGACCAAAAGATGACGTAATTGATGTAACAGCATCTGTTGTCTTTGGTAATGCAGTTACAGGGATTACTACAGGTCAAATTCCGGGGCTGACTAGCGATAATGTTGGGCCTAATGATGCCAACTTTCTTCCTACCTTCCCTTATTTAGGTAATCCTTTGTAAGAGAATGTTTGAAAAGTCCTCTTGTAGGTATTAAAAGTTCTAGATTCCTCTGAATCCACGCCACTTGCTTATGGGGAACAGGGGTCTCCCCAAGTGGAGCGACTGGCGTGGGTTAGGGGAGATATAAAAGTACCTAAAGTCACAGCGAAACACTTTTCAAACAACCTTTAAGGTTTATGCATATACGAATACTATGGGTGTTAGCGCTGACTAGCCTACTGGTTTTACTAAGACCCTGTAATACACAAGCGGTAAATTTAGGCTACACCAATGGTAAGTCAGGTATATATTCCTCTGCTGTGCAACTGCTGACTGTTAATTCTAAGCAGATATTACCAGTTCAGCAGTCAGATTTAGTCTTTCCAGATTATTTACAGCGATCGCATATTATCAGCGTCTATGAGGAGAAAGTTGCCCAATCTCCCAATTCCTCAATATTTTTACGTCTGTTGGCTGATCAATATTTGAGGCGCTTTCGAGAAATGGCAGATGTGGAAGATGTGTTACGAGCAGAACAAGCGGCACGTAGATCCCTGGCACTACAGTAAATAAGTTTTACAACTTCAAACTAGAAAACTGAGCAAGAAGTGGGCAAGTTTTGGTCTGGAAAGTGAGTAGTAGAAGCTAATAAGCTGTGAGGCACTTCGGTAGTAACCGCACTATTTACATATACAATACTAGATACAAAACACCTCAAGAAGGGCAACTATGAGAATAAATGCTCGGAGTATCACCTGTTTTATACCAACTGAAGTCTGGGTACTTCTAGATAAACTAGTGCAAAATATGGCATTTTTTCCGATTAAGCGATCGCTGACTAGAGCTACTCGTTTTTTTCGTACCCTAGTGGCATTTGTCGCTATTTTGCTAGTAGTCCTAATCTATGCAACCCCTAAAGCTTTGGCTTCAGATCACCAGGACACAACTTTTCTTGCCACTAAGCTGACTGCTGCGGATCTGACAGATTTGTATGTGTTTAAGAGTCCGACAAACGCCAAAAATGTTGTCTTAGTAATGGATTTCGACCCTCTGATCGTTTCTGGTGAAATGAGACCATTCGATCCAAATGTTCTTTATCAATTTAAGATTGATAACACTGGCGACAGTATTGAAGATGTCGTACTTCAATTCAATATAAGTGGTAAAGGCTCATACCAAACTGTCACAGTCCGCGGTCCAAGTAGTCCAATCAAAGTAGGAACAAAGTCAGCTTTGCTTCCAGTAAGTTGGACAGGGGAACTCAACCAAACATTCTCCGCATATAACGGCATGAAGTTCTTTGTTGGCACACGGAAAGACCCGTTCTTTTTCGATCTAGAACAGTTCTTTAAAATCATCCCGGATCGGAACTATAGCCTTCAGCCTAATCCCAGTCCTCCCTTCCAAGTTCTTTCCTTTAGACCACTTGGACAAGCAAAAGACACCCTAGCCCCATTCAATGTCCACTCAATTATTGTCGAGCTACCCAGGAAACTGCTTGGTAGTGGCAAGATTGGTGCTTGGATGACAACTAGTGTTAAAACTCCTAGACTCAGAAATGGTCATTTTGCTCAAATTGAGCGATTAGCAGTTCCAGCCCTGAATGAACTTTTTATGGACTTCAAAGCTCATAATAATAGTAATCTTCAGACACCAACTAAAGATGCTAATAACCAATCGCAATTCATTAAATCCTTTGTAAAAGCGATTGGTAGACCTGAAGGTATAGCCGATGCAGTTATCTCAGTGGCGATTCCTGATGTTATCCAAGCTGACCTTTCTAAACCTAGCGGTAGTTATTTTGGGACTCAGTTAGGCAAAAATTTTGGTGGTAGAAGACCAAAAGATGACGTAATCGATGTAACAGCATCTGTTGTCTTTGGTAATGCAGTTACAGGGATTACTGAAGGACAAATTCCGGGGCTGACTAGCGATAATGTTGGGCCTAATAATGCCAACTTTCTTCCTACCTTCCCTTATTTAGGTAATCCTTTGTAAGGTTTATGCATCTACGAATACTATGGGTGTTAGCGCTGACTAGCCTACTGGTTTTACTAAGACCCTGTAATACACAAGCGGTAAATTTAGGCTACACCAATGGTAAGTCAGGTATATATTCCTCTGCTGTGCAACTGCTGACTGTTAATTCTAAGCAGATATTACCAGTTCAGCAGTCAGATTTAGTCTTTCCAGATTATTTACAGCGATCGCATATTATCAGCGTCTATGAGGAGAAAGTTGCCCAATCTCCCAATTCCTCAATATTTTTACGTCTGTTGGCTGATCAATATTTGAGGCGCTTTCGAGAAATGGCAGATGTGGAAGATGTGTTACGAGCAGAACAAGCGGCACGTAGATCCCTGGCACTACAGCCGTATCATAATCAGGTTTCTTCCATGCTCTTAGCATCAGCTTTACTATCTCAACATCAGTTTCGGTCAGCTTTAGATGTGTTAAATAACACTCAAAACCCATCTCTTGATAATCCCAATATTGTCTCACTCAGGGCATCGATTCTGATGGAGTTGGGCGACTATGAAGCAACTCATCAACTCTTGCAGAACCTTGCACAGGAAGAATCGAACTCTGGTCATAACGCAGTTGTTGCCCGTTACTTAGAGTTAACTGGCAATCTAGCCTCGGCACGGCAACTGTTAAATGAGGCTATGCAGGAGATGGACTCTTTCTACACAATCAGCGCAGAAACTCGTGCTTGGTTTCATGTGCGGACTGGGGATCTTGCTTTTGCAGCCGGGGATTTTGCCCTGTCTGAGCAGCGATATCAGGAAGCTCTTGACCTCTTCCCACGGCATATAGCTGCGTTTACAGGATTAGCCCGCCTCTATGCGGCCCAGCATCGCTGGCAGGATGCTCTGAATGCAGCAAACCAGGGTATAGAACTGATGCCACAGGTGGAAACGCTGGGGTATAAGGCTGATGCTCAACTAGCTCTGGGAGACCAAAAAGGCGCAACTGAAACTGAAGATTTGATCGGGGTAGTAGCTTACCTGAGCAAAGTTAAAGGAATCTACGATCGCGCTTTGGCAGTTTACTACACCGAACACGGAATTCATTTAACAGAGGCACTACAGATTGCTCGTAGTGAAGTAGCAGTGCGAGACGATGTATATGCAGAGGATACTTTGGCTTGGGCAGCTGCGGCTAATGGGCAATGGCAAGAAGCCCAAAGGGCAGCACAACGGGCAACTCGCTTCGGGACAGAGGATGCCTTGCTGCAATTCCATGCTGGCATGATTGCGCTTCACTTAAATAACCGTGAGTCAGCAATAAAGCGACTAACTCAAGCTGTTAGCCTCAATCCTCAATTTCATCACAAGTATGCTGATCAAGCTCGTCAAGTTTTGGCAAACCTAACGCGCTCTGTCTCTCAAAATAACCTCTCCCACTCCTAACGCTATAGGGAGTTCTTTATGAAAAAGCTGCTGTATCGCTTGGCTTGGAGTACTGCAATTATCGCAATATGTTTTTTTTGGATGCCGAGGGCAAATGCCCATCCTTTAGGCAATTTCACCATCAATCACTACGCAGGAGTGCAGGTTGCGCTGGATGGTGTAGGGATTGATTATGTTCTAGACATGGCAGAAATTCCTGCTTTTCAAGAAATTAATCAGTTCGATACCAATCACAACCGCAAAGCTGAACCTGTAGAGACTGTTCAATACCCTGACCAAAAATGCCAGGAAGTCAACTCACATCTGGAACTGTTGATCAATAAACAACCTTTAGCACTGTCTTTGATAAAATCAACAGTCGAATTTCCTCCAGGTGTAGGAGGATTATCTACACTGCGGCTGAGTTGTAATTTTCATGGAACAACGGAGTTAGTCGGTGCGAATCAGTTAATATTTGAAGATCAGTTTTATCCACAGCGCTTGGGCTGGCGTGAGATTACTGTGGTTGCAAATGGCGTTCCTATTCAAGGTGATTTCACCTCTTTGAGTATTACCAACCGCTTGAAAGATTACCCCACGGACTTACTCAGCAGTCCTCTCGACCAGCGTCGGATTGAGTTTAAACTCGATCCGTCTGTGACATCTAGTCAACAAGCGCCTCCACAGGAAGTTAAATCATCCAGCCGCTTAGATAATGCTTTGACAGGAAGAAGCAACGATGTCTTTACTAGCCTGATTACTCAGGAAAATCATAATTTCTTGACTATTCTAATAGCTCTAGCGA
Organism: Nostoc sp.; assembly: GCF_036917615.1. Classification (GTDB taxonomy): domain Bacteria; phylum Cyanobacteriota; class Cyanobacteriia; order Cyanobacteriales; family Nostocaceae; genus Nostoc. The sequence continues at coordinate 129,148 of NZ_JBALCZ010000070.1, read as the reverse complement.
TCGCCTTTTTATGGGGTGGTTTACATGCTCTATCCCCTGGTCATGGGAAAACGATAGTCGGTGCTTATTTGGTGGGTTCCCGTAGTAATGCCCAACATGCCCTATTCCTGGGGCTGATTGTAACGATTACCCATACAGCTGGCATATTTGCTCTAGGGCTGGTCACTCTTGGCACATCTCAGTTTATATTGACAGAGCAATTGTACCCTTGGTTAAGCGTCCTCTCTGGGGTACTGGTAACTGTAATTGGTCTGAATTTGTTTATCAGTCGATTGCAAGGGACTCAGGTTTCTCATTCACATGACCATGTACATAGTCATGAACACAGCCACGACTTGCATCATCACCAGACGCTCGATGACTCGCTACCGCTTCGCTATCACCATGACCACAACCATGTACACCATGAGCATTCCCATCTACCGCCTGACGGTGATCTAAGTTCCATGAAGTGGTCTAGCCTCCTAGCGCTGGGAATATCGGGCGGCTTGTTACCTTGTCCTTCAGCCTTAGTAGTGTTGCTGAGTGCGATCGCAATGGGACGAATTGGCTTTGGATTAGCGCTGGTATCTGCCTTTAGCTTAGGTCTAGCAGCAGTATTAACTGGAATCGGGTTAATGCTGGTCTACGCCAAGGATCGGTTTGAGGATTTACCATTCCAGATACCCAAGATTAAAATGTTACCAGTCGCAAGCGCCTTATGTATCACCCTAATTGGCTTAGGCATTACTTCCCAGGCTTTGCTAGCTCATCCCTGGAACTAGATGAAAGTGCAGAATACAAAAGCATTCAGTTTTGTCAAATAACCCTGAACAACTAGATGTCAGAAAATCTTATTTTGAGGAAAATATGAAACGATTTATCTTCATCTCTTTAATAACTGCTTTGTGCATAATCGGCTACTTTGAAATTAGCTTATCACAGGCTGAAAAACTTTTTTGGCTCAATTTGAGTCTTTGAAATCCTGCTCACAAAATCATTTTGCACTTCGCACTCAGAATTTTGCTGATTAGTACATTTGTCGGGGCGTATTGCAATACGCCCCAATGATGGGATATTCTTTTAAATTCTGCAAAATGGATGGTTTGCGTTTCTCGCCATACCATAAAGAGGGCAATTTCATGCTTAATTCAGAGGGTTATACTCTGAGAGTAGATGATCTAAAAGCTTACCTTCGTAATGATTTAAATATGAAGCTGATGTTCCTAATTCCTGTAACTTATGGTAAATAAAATCACGTTCAAATGTTTCGATACGTTCTTCTAAGTTTCCATAGAGTTCCTGAAAGGTGAACTCAGTTGCTAAAGCTAAGGTAATTTGTTCTCGGTCTTTACCAAGTGACCGACCGTTGAATTGATAATCACCTTGAGAATGCTGGGATAGTAGCCCAAGAGCGATCGCTAAAAGCAAGGTTTGATAAGCTAGTTTTAATTCCCTGCCAGAACCAATTTCTTCTGGGATTAAATCAGGAATATTCTCGTCTGTCTCGATTTGTTCGCTCTGAGTCCGTTCATAGCAATCTCGATAATACTCAATTTGACTGAGAAAATAAGCCGGAAAGCCCAACGAACGGGTCAAAACATACAACCGCCGCTTATCTTCAGTTACCAAGGCGTTAAAAGTGCGACTAAATCCACTGTAAAACGCAAATATTTGTTCCTTATCTTTTGCTCCCACCCAGAGGGTAATCTCTCGTTGAGAAGTTGGGTTTAAGTTAATGTCAATATCCTGAATTTGCAGTAACAAGTTAGCGTTATTATAAAGTTGATTCAAACGCAAATTTGCAGTGTTTTCAGCAATTAAACCTGATTGTTTTAATACTTCCCCAATAGATAAATTGCTCAATTGCTCGAACTGCTGGCAAGCAAAAGAGATAAGTTGGTTCTTAAATACTTCAGCAGAAATTTTCCACGCCTGAGAGCGGCTAATTTGTTCTTTAGTGAATGTTTCAGTTGTTAGTGTGGTAAGGAAATTTTGGTAATAAGCATCAATATCGGCATCGGTAAGAACTGTGAGTCTAATTTCTGAGAACTTTGTCGTAGCTTGATCGCGTTGAGCAACCAAATCATTGTATATGTCAGACAAGTCAGTAAGAGTTTGCCGTAAAGTCTCAGCCCTTTGTTTAGCTGTTTTAATCAGATAATTCAATGCCTCGACGCGGAGATTTTGGGCGTATAAATCATACTCCAACTTTAATTGTTCATTATAGTTGCGACGTAGTTCTACGATGGTTGCTTTAACAGTGCTTTCTAGTCGTTTAATTTGTTTCTGAGCCTTTTGAATGCGATCGCGGATATTAGTGCTGTACTTCAGCCAAACGATACCCAAGTAAGTTAAAATTGTTACCGCAGTCCAAAGCAGATAAGTAACTAAGTTAGCCCAAAATTTTTGCAATAATAGCCATAGTGTTGATTGACTGAAAATTCCGGTCAAAATCAGCAAGGCTAATAAAGCACCAGTAACTAAGATAGGATAAACGATCAGATATTGTGAGCGAAAACGGTTTTCTTCTGTTAATAGTTCATCTAAATTATCTGTGGCTTTTTCGAGTTGATTTTCAATGGCCGTTAAGTGGTTCTGAGCTACAACGATCGCAGCTTCAGCTTGTTCACGAGCGCGAGCGATCGCCATAAAGCGAATTTGTCGAGCTTGTTCGATTTCGGCATTTAACGCTTGCCGATAGTCAGCAACTGCTGTTTCTAGCTGTTTCTGAGTTGTTTCTAACTCTTGCTGTTGTTCTTCAGATTTTCTTTCAGCTAAACCATCTTGTAATTGTTGCTGCCGCAATTTTAAGGATAGAACTTGGTTAAGCAGCTTTTGAGTGGCTTCTCGATCAATTGTTACCTGCAATCTTGAATCGAGAAATGCTTCAGCCGCACGCAATTCTGTAACCAGATTTTGGGATTGATCGCCAATGGCATCCGTTTGCAGTTCCAAATACAAAAAGGTGAATATGTTTAATAGCCTAACTCCTTCATGTAAGCCTCTAGGTGTAGCATCAACATAACGATTGATGCTGCGATCTAAAAAACTAGTTAGGTTTCCTTGTAATTGTTTGCAACACTTTTCTAGCGTGCGCTTATAGGAAAGTAGCTCTTTATTTTCAAATTGCCGATAAGCACGTTGCAATTCCATCCCATATTCCCGCGCCATCCCTGCATGGATCTCAATACGCGGATTAAAATCTTGCCAAACTGGTTTACCGTTGTCTCGTTCTAATTGCAGAAAAGCATTACTGAAATCTTCGCTGAGGACAAATCCTTTGGCATCTAACAGGCATTTGCGGCTTGCTTCGGGAGTGAATTCTGCCTTTGGTAAAAACTGCTCCCTGATAATATCGGCAGCAAAGGCAGCGCTCAAACGATTAATAGTTGTTTCTCCTGCAAAAAACAATTCTCCATAACCAAATGAACTATAGGCGGGTATTTTCCCCCGCACTTTTTGTGCGCCAAGCAATAAGCCGTTGGTTTCCGGTTCCACAGTGAGAAAACCTGCCAAAGCATCAGCATAACTAGGTAAATTATCCCTTAGTCCGCCAATTCGCCCGTCCATTAGCCAGCAGTTATCAAAAGGCGATACTTTTTGAGCACCTTTAATCACAACTCCACTGGTCATTTTGTAATCTAACTCTTTCAGGAAGGCGTAAGCAGCACCGTAATCAGCATTTGTGGCTTGGGAAAATAACCCTGGTAGTAACAACAAAGCTTCTAAACTGTAAGGAATATCGGCAAAGTAGTTAGAAAATAGCCAACGAATTAAGCGTACTATGTCAAAAACTACTCCCCTAGCAAATTGATTGCTGCCTGACAGCATGAGATATACTCGATGGCTGCTACTGATTTCCACTCCTTGGCGTTTTGCTGCGATCGCTTCTTCTGATTGATTAGCCGTTTTCAATAATTCAATCAGTGCAGTTTGTAGTTCGCCTGTCGCTTCGCTGAACTGGGTACGAATTTTGGAGACATAAGCTTGTTTACTATGAGTTTGAGCGAGATCAAAACTCGTGTCAGCAAACTGATCTAACTCGCCACTAAAGCCAAAAGCTTGACCATCCCAAGTTAAGGTATAAGTTTGAATTAAACAAGTTTGATCGGCTGGAAATTCTTGCAGTTGCCGTTTAATAGTTGCACAAAAAGCGGCACTGTGAGGATCGAGTGCAAGTAAAATAGTTGGTTTTGGCATGGGGACACTCTCAGAGTGCAAACTATAGTGCTAAATAATCACACCTAAATCTTCCAGGTAGGCTTCAATTTCCTGGATTTCCATTTCTACCTGTTCTTGAATCTGGGCATCAACTCTGCGATCTTTTAAAACCTGATTGAGGTGATTGATGTAGTTTTGCAAAGTAAATTTGGCTTTGTCTTGATCTTCGTCGGTAATCCGCTCAACTTTGTCAGCAATTTCCTGAACCAGAGGCAAGTTACGCTTGAAAGCTTGAAATGCTGACTTGCGATCGCCTCCCAAAGGCAAAACTCCGCCCTCTAATTTTTTCGCTTGTTCTGTAGAAACGAAATAGTTTCTACGCTGATTGACAATTAATTTATATGGATCGGGTGCCAGGGCTAAAGCAAACCAACGCAACGCCCCACCGTCGTCTTCTGGAGGAATTAAATTAGCTAAGTTTGTCCAATTGCGATGCAGATGCTTAAAGACTTTGTTCGGATCTAGGTAAGCTGACTCCATATCCTTCATTCCGTTGAAGGCAAATAAGGGAACACCAATTTCTACTCGAAACAGCATCACTTTATGGGGTTCACCTGTTGGTACGAAAGAAGGATTATTATTTCCTTTAGGCAAACGATTAGAAAGAGGCGGATCGCTAAAAATTGTGTTGTTGCTCTCTACTCCGTAGTAATAAAATTCTGTGATTACGTGCTGCTGTTGAACGGGAATTTCCGTTTCTTCATACTGCCAGAGAGGAACTGCAAGTTTGCCAAGTTGTTGCAAATCTTGTCCTGCATCTTCGGGATTACTATCTGCTAAAACCTGCTCAACAGTCATACTGGTGAGAGGATAGTAAGCTTCATTTACAAATTTTAGAATTTCGTTCTTGACATCTTCAGCTTTTTTGTCAGACCAATTCGTTAAAGTTTGAGACTGTTCTCGATGCCAACGGATAAAATCTTCGCCAGTAACTTTGGGGCGTTTCGATTGCAGATTGATGCGCCCAATTGTGTGAATAAAAGGATTATCGTTACTTCCTTGACGGTTGACCTCGTGATAACTCTGTTCTAAATCTCGATAAACTTTATCTAAATTGCTGTGCAGACGCTGGCACTTTTCCTGAATTTCTTCCAGCCTAGTCCGCAGCACACCATAGAGTTCAGCCGCTTTATCACACCGCTTCCAATGTAAATAAGTCTTCCACTTTTGGTCAGCCCGTTCTTTGTATCTTTGGCAAGCTGCTTGAATAGTATTTTTATTTGAAAACCAAGTTTCTGCGGCTTCTTTAATCTTTTCTTCTTGTGGTTCTAATTTCAAAGTATTGAAACTGGTTTTTGCTTCTTGCGACTTGTGCTGCACGCTCTGCTGTAATTCATCCAGTTTTTGGGAAAGTTTGGTTAAAAATTGCAAGGCATAAGCTAGTCCATTGGGACGGTTGAGACTCCGCTCCCACCAAGTTGCGATCGCAGCAGTTGCAGCCTGCTCTAAGCGATAAAAACTCAATCCCAGTTCTTGAGCCGTCCGTTGTTCAAATTGATCCAATTGCCGTTTGTAGAGTTCTTTAATCGTCGTCAAAGCTGTGCGATCATGACGGATTTCGCCAATTCGGAATTCGGGTTTTATTTGTCCACCGCGATCGCTTTCAGTCAACGCATTTAGGATAGTACTAGCATCTGCTAACTTGCAATCTTCTAAAAACCGGGTGACGTCGCTTTCTAAATCGATTGTTAGAGTAGATGCCATTAACTCATTCTTCAACAAGCTTTGAGCATCCTCTAATTTCATCCGCTCGTATTGCTGTACTGGCAGAGTCAAGGTAGCAAAGCCAAAACTACAGTAATTTATATTGCGTCCTCGAACTTTTTCACCATTTGCCAAATAAGCGCGAATGTTATCAGCAACGTTAGCAGCATCTAGACCAATTTGAGAACCAATCTGGATGTACAAACCATCTGCAACTAAATTTTGCAAATCGTCTGGACGACCGACTACATTTCCATTTTTGTTAACCCCGTCAATTAAAAATACAGCATCAAAGGGAGGGCGATCGGCTTTAACTTTTACGATCCCATAATCAATTTCAATGCTATTAGACGGTGACAATCCCCAAAAGTGTTCGATTTCCTTGAGAGCGCCATAGGCATTAGACTTCACCAAGTGAGTTTGGGGAATATTGGCAAACACTCTGGGTAAAACAAATACCCCCGTAATATTAGAAAAATTATTCAGATGTTCTCGTGTTAAAAATGCCACATCTAAAAATGTGCCACTGCCCGTCCCACCAGCCAAACTGCCAACAATAAAAACTTCGACACCATCCCGACTGGAAACTTGAAAGTTATCTGAAAATGCTTGTGTGTTGGTGCGAATTTCGCGGACAGCATTGATTGCTTGAGAAATTAAACCTTTAATATCGCCTACTCTCGCAAATAAAGCGAGCCGTCCCCGTGCTCGAATCTATTATTCAAAAGTTTGTCTGCCCACTGCTTGACTCAGAGGGTCTTTGGTGTTCAATCCAATTAAATTGCAGCTTAACGTTGTCAATTTCGATGATGTCCTCGTCGTAAAGTTCATCTGTATTTATCTTTTTAGTATTGACAAAAATTACACCTTTCAAACACCGCAAATCTATATTTTTTTTGCCTGCCCGCCAAACTGTGACTAACTCGGCATCAGAATTTGTCGCAGCAATGCCTGGTATCAAATCACTCAGGCATACTCTCCCCTTCTGGAGGTGAGTGAGACTAATTTCTTCGTCTTGGGATGATTGTGGCAGTGGTTCTAGCACTACCAATGCTCCTTCTAAGCGTTTGCGGGTGCGAAAATCTTCGGCTAATTCCAAGGGGGTTTTGCGTTGAATCAAACAAACTACTATCAGGGTAATTAACAACACCAGTAGCCCTAAGAGCAACCAAATGACTATTTTTCGTCCCAATGGCATCAAAATATGCAGATGAACTTCCGCACTGACTGGACTAGTAATTGAGTTATCTGGAGTCAGGACTAAGGTGAAAGTGCGGTCACCTGCAAAACTGCTATCAGTAACCTGCAACTGCACAGGAATTTTAGTTTCTCCTGGTTGTAAGGATATGGCTGCTGAAGGTTCTGCTATAGAGACATCTTTGGAATTGCCTTGTAGCTGTAAGCTGGCTGTTCCAGATATATTGGTGCGAACTACCAAAGTTTGGGTTTCAGTGGTTTTGCCTACCTCTGTTGAGCCAAAATCTATCCTTGTAGGTTGTATTTGTAGTTTCGACTGAATGGTTACAGGTAGGTCAATTGTAATTGGTGCGTAGACGCCTTGCGGCTTGTCGCCAGACATCGCTTGGTCTGCGCTTATCAACACCAAGCGCAAGTTATTAGCGCCCCCCTTTGCCTCTGCTGGTATCTGTAAACGCACGGGAATAACTGTTGCTTGATTCGCAACTAAGTCGATGGTGCGATCGGGTGGAATTAAGCGAATACCACTTTGCTGAGGGTCTTCCAGTTGCAAACTTACCTTAGCATTGACATTACTGATGCTATTAATATTGATTGGTTCAGTAGTTGTTCCAGGTAATACTGACTGCAAATTGGTCGTGGGTAAATTGACATCAAGCTTAGGTGTAATCAGCACTGGTCGGATATTTTGAGCCAGCTTGTTGAGTTGAACTCCTCCCGGATCTCGTAATACCTGTCCCTTTCCGCAAAGCGCTGGATTGCTAGCAAAGTCATTCAGCTGTTTTTCGTGTTCTTTTAATCCTAAAGACACAAAAAATATATAGGGTTTGCATTGTTGCTCTCGTAAAAATTGGGTATTACTAGGAATGAGAACAGGATTAGGAATACCACGCACATCTTCTAATCCATCTGTCAGAAACACTATGCTGACAGTCCGACCAAGAGCATCAGCACGTTTGTTTAACAGGGCGGAATGTTGCAGCGCTTTTTGCACAGCCTTACCTGTATAAGTCCGCACACCCTCAGCCTGAAGTGAGCTAATTATTTGCTTGAGTTTACCTCTGTCTGGATTACTAGTAATCTTGATATCATCTGCATTTAAAGTTACATCTTTGTCAAAAGTATAGATAGTAACGGTATCGCCTAATCTGGCAGTGTTAACAAATTCAGTAATAGAATTCTTTACTGGTTCAAAAATATTTTTCGTTCCACCTACACCACGCATGGAAGCAGAAGTATCTACTACTAAAATCCAGTCAATTCCTCCTTTAGGAGTAGTCTGAGCAAATGCACCACATAAGTTAGGAATTGATATTAGAGCCAAAACAATGATGCTTCGGACTGAACTAAATCTCAACCAACGCTTGAAGTATCTAAAACTCATTGATAGATTTCTCCAGGCAGATAAATATTATATTGGTCTTCCTGAAAGCGATAGATAAAGGGTTTAGATTTAATTTCTTTAATGCCTGCCGATATATTGTTATCCCATCCATCTAATTCTCTTTCCAGCAAACTTATAATTAACAAAATGACAGTTATGATTTGATGCACTAATTCCATCTTATTCTCTAAAAAATGAATGTTTAAGCTGCTATTGAGTTACTAAAATCGATATATAAATTTAATTGTGTAAATTTATAAATACGATATGTGATTTAAAATAAATTTAATTATTTATGCTAAATACGAAATATTTTAGTGATATTTAGCCAATATATTTTGACCTTTTTATCAAGTTTTTCTACTAAAACTTGAATTTACTCAGGACTTACGCACATGTAACGGAAAATCGAACCACAGAGGACGCAGAGGACACGGAGGAATAAGAGTTTGAGAGGTTTTTTGCGTAAGTCCTACTACTGCACGACAATCCTTAAAAGATTGCTGTCCTTATTCTTCCAACAGTTCACTGTTGGTACAACGCTAAGGATAAATTGCTGATTCTTCTCGTGTAAATCCCATTAATAGCCCGATTTTATAGGCAATTTTGCCGATTTTGGGCTGGTTAATTATTTTTTCGTAATTGAAATGTGAATTTATATTACATTCAAAAGGAATGATGTTGATCAGTCTTTTATCAAGTTACATGTTAACTATTTTTAAAAAGAATGTCACGTTTTTGTGGATATTAAAGTCATTAAAAACTCAAAGCTGACCTCTTGGTGCAGTCAGTAAATATATACAAATTAATTGAGATAATTGCCAAGATAATTTTATATTTACGTTTAATTAGCCTTGACAGTGACAACGATAAATTGTTAATGGTTGTAGTTAACAATTTAATCCGCTTGGGTTAAGGCTTAACTCTTTGTCAAAGTCAATTTTTTTAACGTAGACGCAAAGCTGTGAGCCAGTCCGGTGGACGGGTTAAAAGGCATAAAGGAACTAGCTGTCTTCTCTACGAGACGCTCCGCGAACGTAGCGGTAGCGTCCCTTGCGCGTCTCGTAGAGAGGGTACGAGCGTCACCCGTAGGGCTTGCCGCAGGTTACCACCTTTTCTACGAGACACTACGTGAACGCCTTGGTCTGGCAGAGAGCATTCGCCTTTAGTCTGCTAGAGAAGGATGCGAAGGAAGAAATGCTTAACTCAAGCTCATTTTCAGACACTTGTTTTGAAAAATGATACTAAGAATCATGACCAACTAACGGCAACAACAAGCGGCTAACTACTCGATTATCTGGTAATTGATAGAAATTCAACTCTCCTCCCAACTCTTGCATGAGATTTTGACAGATCAGCAGATGTAAACCTGGTGGTTGGTCGAGGTTGGAGGCAGCAAGCACATCTTTGGGTGTATTATTATGTAGTTCTGTGAGTAACTGTGGTTCGATCGCACCGTTATATGTAATCGACAGTTCTAGCGATGTCTGATGATCAGCCGCTACGCTTGCAGTAGAATGATTTGCATCTACTTTTTTAGATGCATTTAAACGGCGACACCAAATATCAATTCTGCCGCCGATTTGAGAATGCTTACAGGCAGTAACCAACAATTCATGCATAACTAATTCAATTTTGACAAGATCACCAGCGATCGCCATTGAAGATTGAGGGCTGGAGGTAGGAACGCCTTTAGTTAATGAAGAGTTGTTTGGCGATTGCTCCTGAATCGGTTGTCCTAAACCATGTACACCAATCCACAGCTTTTGTTGTTTGACTAAATTTTCGATGCGTTCGAGCGATCGCTTCATTAAACTGGCTATGGGCATAGTTTCCCAACTCATGTGTAGCTGCCAATGCTCAAGTTTTAGCATTCCGCTTATGGAGGTGACTGTGTGGTCTAACTGCCGCAGCAATAGTTGGTAGCGCATCTGAGTAAGTTCATTAGCAGGAATACCTAAATCATGTATTTGTCTAAGGGAGTGCGCTGTTATTCTTTGAATTTCCTCTAGGCGACGATGTTTGTACCAGTTAAGTTGTCGTAATTTCTCTGTTGTGGATTCTAGAAGTCGGGTAATTTGCTTTTCACGACGCCACCAGGCTAATTGAGAAATCAGAGTTACTGTCGCACTGAGGTTTTGTTCTGACCAGCGACGCTCTTGATAGTCTGCCAACAACACTACACCTGTGGTTTCATAATCAGCATTGGTACGTAATGCCATCACCAAAATTTGACCTTTGTCTGGAGCATTCAACCATTTTCTAGTTTCTGGGGGTAAATCATCTACCTTCAAAGTCAGGTAACTCTCCGTAGCAAGTGCCCACTGAATTAAGGCTTCAGCCTGGATAGGAATAGATGCATCGGAAAAAATCCCAAATTGACTATTGTCAATTACTCCAGGGATAATTTTTGCCCAACTTTCACCAGGCGACCAGGATAGCAATACCGCTAGGGGACAGCCCAAAATTGATGCTATTTGTTTGAGTGCTGTACGTTCTAAATGATTTTTTTTGACCTCGATTTTGCTGTTCTGGGATTGTGTCAGGATGCGTAGGCATTGCTCAAATGCCTGGGAAGTTTTCTGCTGCTGGGTGGTGCGGTTGTGTAATTGCCACTGACGAAGAATGACACCAATCTGTTGACTGACGGCCCACAGCAATTCCTTTTCCAGAGTTGTCCAAGAACGATGGGTTTCGTGAGTGATCACCAAAAGCGCTGCTGGTATTTGCTCGTGAGTGCATTTACAAACAAGTAGCGATCGCACACCATTCTCTAACAACGAGGGACGCCAATTAAAAAAGCGTAAATCTTCATCTAAGTTCTCAATTTCCACCGCTTGAGTTGAACGTTGCAAAAGCTGCCCATCTAATTCTTTGAGAGTATGAAGCGTAAATGTCAACGGTCGGCGATTATGGGGCTGATTTTGGTAAATAAATTGATAATTATTCTGCTCAGGGTCAAACTGCAACAGCAAAAATCGCGTAGCAGCTAGTCGAACTAAAACTCTTTTAGCACAGTTGTGTAAAGTTTCCTGAAGGTCATGTTCGCTATAAATACCTTGGGCAACTTGGCTAGTCAGTTGGGCATCTTCTTGAATCTGTTTGATGGTGGTTTCCATGCTTTCAGCGGGTGCAACCAGGGAGATTAAACCAGCAACACCTTGGACGAAATTTTTGTCTGTCTCCGTCCAGATCCGAGGTTCATTGCTTTCCACCGCCAGAAAACCTACTAAGTTCTTTTGCCAGATGACAGGAGCTGCCAAGAGCGATCGCACCTTCAGCCGTTGCAGCAATTTTGCCGTAAAATGGCTTTTTAAAGAACTGCGTGCATCACCAATCGAGACAATTTGGTTAACTGTCAAAGCATAATAAAAGTCGCTCAACTCCTGCACCGTCATTCCTGCTGCTTGCTGAGTGCTGGAATTGCGATCAATTTTGACAAGCTGATTGCTCATCCGACACCAAAAGTAGCGCCCTTCCCGCTCAAACCAGTAAACATTTGTGCGGCTGGGGGAGACAAATTTATGAGTTGCTTGCACTGCTGCTTCAAGTCTTTGATTAAGGTTAGTGAGGCTGCGTAAATTTTCCAGCAATTCTAATAATGGCTCCTCAGTTCTCTTGGTTTGTTTGTGCTGCAAAACCATCTCATTTTGAGAAAGCACTGCCCCTAATTCACCTAAAACCATCATCAAACATGCTTTTGCTTCCCCTGTCAGTTGGTAGCCCCAGCGTTCTGAACCTAGTAACAACAAACCCAAGCAACGGTCTTTATAACGAATTGGTAAAATAATCGTTCCCTGAATCTGGAATTTTTGGGCAATTTTTCGCCATTCGGCGGCGCGGATTTCGGTTTGTAAATCAGCTACGCCCAAGGGATGTTGTTCAATCACCACTTGCTCTAATAAATCCCCAGGACTAAGAACAACCCTTTGTCGTAAAAAGCTCGTGTCATGATCAGGTGTGATGCCTCCTTTGCCGAATAATATGTGATTCAGGCGATCGTAAAGAGCAATCCAAATCAGTTTGTAGTCAAATTGTTCCTTGAGATAAGAAATAGTAGTTTCAATCAGAACGTCAACATCATCTTCTTCTCTGAGGCACTGGAGGACACGTCCCAAGGAAAGGATCTGCTGTTCGGCGGCTATAGGTTTTTGCGGCTGCCCCATCTGATTTTTTAGTTTACATAGCTTGTAATATATAAGATGCCCATAAAAGCATCCTGAGTAATATTGCCACGGGTGTTTGCTGAAAGTTCTAAGTAATAAACAGGTTTGTTGAAGTTAGATTATGGAGTGCTAGGGAAATGGGCGAAACTTCTTCCAATGCTCAAGAGGAGCAAAGACAAATCTCAGAGGAAAAGCGAGAGTCTGCTGAAGATAGCAGGCTCTCACAAGAGAAGGAGCGAGAGTCTGCTGAAGATGTCAGGCTATCACAAGAGGGGGAACGACAGCTTGGTGAAGAAATGAGAAATTCTGGCGAACAAATACGGGAGATTGCTGAAGAAGTATGACAAACTAAACAAGAACTTCGACAAGTTAAAGAGGAAGCACGCCAAGCTAAAGAGGAAGCACGCCAAGCTAAAGAGGAAGCACGCCAAGCTAAAGAGGAAGCGCGGCAGTCTACCGAATTCGCGTAGTGTTAAGGATTGAAATGGATATTTATCAACTTGCGATTCGTCCGCTTTTGTTCAATCTAGTAAAAACTGATCCAGAGTGGTTACACCAACAGACGATTCGCAGTTTTAGCTGGCTATCCCAAACAGGCGTTCACCAAAGAGCTAGTTGGGTAAACCAACGCTTAAACCAGTCCTTATGTCTATACGATTCACGCCTAGAACAAAATTTGTTTGGGCTAAACTTCCCAAATCCCGTAGGGTTAGCAGCTGGCTTCGACAAGGATGGAATCGCTGCTGGCATTTGGTCTAACCTGGGTTTTGGCTTTGCAGAACTAGGAACTGTAACTTTTCATGCACAGCCAGGAAATCCCCGTCCCCGTTTGTTTCGCTTGCCGTTGGACAAAGCTGCTCTCAATCGGATGGGCTTTAATAATCGCGGTGCAGCAGCAATGGCGGCACGTTTGGGACAGGAAAAGCAGGAGTTAACCCAGTCAATACCCATAGGGATAAATTTGGGTAAATCTAAGGTAACTCCCTTAGAAGCAGCCGCACAGGATTATCTCGATAGTTTTCGCTTACTCAAAGATTTGGGAGACTATTTTGTTGTTAATGTCTCTTCCCCTAATACACCAGGGTTACGATCGCTCCAAGATGCTTCTATGCTCAGTGCCATCTTGGATTTATTGCAACAAGAAAACATTACACAAAAGCCAATTTTTGTCAAGATAGCACCAGATTTGGATTTGGTGGCGATCGCTGACATTATAACTCTTGCTAAAACCTACCAACTGGCGGGAATTATCGCCACTAACACCACCATCCGCCGTGATGGACTGAAAACCCAGGTGATTGACCAAACTGGCAAATCACCCCAGTTAGAAGCTGGCGGAATTAGCGGTGAACCATTGCGCGATCGCTCCACTGAGGTAATTCGTTTTATTTGGCAGCAAACCCAAGGACAAATCCCGATTATTGGCGTTGGTGGCATCTTTTCTTCCTTTGATGCTTGGGAGAAAATTACTGCTGGTGCTAGCCTGATCCAGGTTTATACAGGTTGGGTTTATGAAGGCCCACTGATGGTACGCCGGATTCTTTTAGATTTGCTTTCCAAGTTAGAACAAAGCGGATTCAATTCCATCAACGAAGCTGTGGGTTCAGAATTCAAAAATCAAAAGTAATTAATATTTTTGATTTTTGAATTTTGAATTGTTATCCTTCTTCCTCTACTGGAAAAAACTCCTTAGTTTTTTCTGAGTATGACCAGGGAATACCATCAGGGTCTTTACTGCGACTCCACTCAGGAAACTCTGGATCATTTCGCCGTTTATAAACCGTGCTGGAATAGACATTTAGCCGTTTGGCAAGTTCAGATTGAATCAGAGAGCCAAAAATTAACTGTTTTTCCAGCGATCGTTTAGCTGACTCATGGGTTGGCTGTGGCAGTAATTCGGTTTCTAGTTCCTCCTGTGGGGTTGGTGGTGGTGGTGGTGCTAGGAGCGTTCGCGCAGTTTTCGTAACTGGTTGAGCAGGAAGTTCTTTAACAGGCTCACTACTGTCAAGAATATTGCCGAGAATGCTGGCAGTTATAAAGTAATAAGACTGCCCTGCACCTTCAGAGTTCACTATACTGGCACCAAATTCCGAGGCTTTACCATCCAAGTAGCGTTTTGCCGTTGTTCCAGTAAAATTGCCCTTGATTGCCAAGTCCATTGGCGTAAGTCTGCCCTGATTTTCGCGAACCAACTGATGAAAAATTGGGTTAACTCGCACAGTCCACTGTTGCCATTGATATTCCTGCCAAAGCTTGAAGCCAATTACCAGCAAAATTACCGCCAGTAAAATTCTCCAGGTAGTAACCAGAAAAATAATCAAAAACGAGATGGGCAAAAGTAGAACGAGAAAAGCCTTGCCGTAATCTTCTATGGGTTTTTCACTCATGCCGATTTTTGCCAAGTGAATTTTAGGAAATAATACTATTATCTTGGCAAAAATTGGAACACTTTTTTGTATCTTTTGGCCAAGTTGCGGCAAATTTGCCGGCAAAACCTTTATTTAGTGGATGTTATACCCTTATCACCCTTATGCTTATCTTCAATTAGTTAGCGAACAAGCAGAAGTTTTTTTCCAGAGAAAAATAAGAGGGTTTTGACAAGAGTGATCGCAATACATCTCAGATAATATCCCTCGAAATTCTAAGCAGCGCCTTGCTTATACCGCTCAGACTTCTCTTTCCAAAGCAATAATTCGTGCATTAGCTTGCCAGACCCTTGACAATAGATAATACGTATGCTACATTAATAATACAAGTCAACTTTCATTAGGGAGTTAGCTTTCACCAGTAGCGGATAGCTCAAATGACAGAGCACCCACCTTGCCCGGAAGGGCCGACATATCGAGGGTTATCGCATATAACTTAAATACCCTTGATCAAACTTCTGGAGGTGCAGGTAAAAATCCTGTTCCGCTACACCAAATTCAATGCTGAGTTCTAAATTGTCATGTAGTGGGTAGCCAAGTGGTAAGGCGCTTAATATCCTTATTCACCCCTTGCCTGCAAAGGCCGACGAATTGAGGGTTATCGTTAAAAACGAGCATTCGCGGGTTCAAATCCCGCTCCACTACACCAAATTTAGTACTGAGTGCTGGAATTTCAATTTTGAATTTTGAATTTATATGTGGCGGGTAGCTCAGAGGTAGAGCGCTAAACATCCTTCTTCACCCCTTGCCTGAAAAGGCCGACGAATTAGGGTTATCGAATAGGGTTCGAGAGGTCGCGGGTTCAAATCCCGCTCCGCTACACCAAATAATTTTAGATTTTGGATTGAATTTAAAATCCAAAATCTAAAATCCAAAATCCAAAATTTTCATGTGGCAGGTAGCTCAGTTGGTAGAGCGCCGAAAAACATCCTTGTTCACACCTTGCCTGAAAAGGCCGACGAATTAGGGTTATCGCCTCTTAAGCCGGATGTCGCAGGTTCAAGTCCTGCTCTGCCACCTTTCATTTTTGCCCGCAAGGGCCGGGAGATGAAGCGATGAATTACAATTTTTTCACTAACAAAAAGACTACAACACCCCAAAATCAGCCTATCCCCGGACGGGAAGCAGAAATGGTTCAGGGACGTTCCGGCGGCTTTATGTTTGATGCTGGTATTTGGAAAATGCTGCGCCGTTGTTTGTTAGTTGGCACAGCAAAAAGCACTTACTACGCTGGTAAACAGGAATTAACTGAGGATTTTGTGACAGTTGTCAGACAAGCTGTTGCTGAAAATCCCGGTCGTGTAGCGGAAGAAATTTTGTATGCTAGCGATGGACGCGCCATAAATAACAGTGCGCCTATCTTAGCTTTGGTGCTGTTGTCGATGGATGAAGCACCAGAAGCAAAACAGGCGTTTGGTGAAATCTTCCCGCAAGTTGTCCGCACTGGTAGCCACTTCTACGAATGGTTGAACTACACCAAATCTCTGCGGGGATTTGGCAAAGTAGTGCGGGAAGCTGGTAAAACTTGGCTCTCACGGGAAGATGTCAAGGGTTTAGCTTATCAACTGTTGAAATATCAACAGCGTCAAGGCTTCTCCCACCGAGATGCGTTGCGGTTGTTTCATGTCAAACCGCCTACAGAAAATCACCGTCAACTATTTGAGTGGGTAGTTAGAGGCTGGGAAAAATTGCCAGCAGACATCCCTTCGGAGGCGTTGGCGCAGATTTGGTGGTATGAGTGGCTGAAGCGAAATCCAACCCAAACCCATGAAGCTATTTCCCAAGGGCGCTTAACCCACGAAATGGCTGCACCTGTGGGCAAAATGGACAAGGTTGCTTGGCAGCTGCTATTTCAGGAAATGCCAATAGGTGCAATGCTGCGTAACTTGGGTTCTTTAACTGAACTGGGCGTGTTGCGAACCGATGAAAGCGCCAATTTGCTCCATGTGGAAGCAGTTCTTAATCGCAGAGAACATCTGCGTAAAGGTCGCATCCATCCGATTGATGTTTTGAAAGCACTCAAAACTTATGAATCTGGTGGAACATTAGGACGCAGTAAGAAGACTTGGAATCCAGTTCCTCGGATTGTGGACATCTTAGAAAAGGCGGTTGAACTGTCTTTTGATGTTGTGCAACCCACACGTAAAGTGTTCATGCACGCCGTAGACGTTTCTGGTTCTATGGGTAGCTTGGTTGCAGATATGGGGCTGAGTTGCTGTGAAATTGCCACCACAATGGCACTAGTAACAGCAAAAGCAGAGAAAAACTACATGATTCGCGGCTTTGCTACCGAATTCCGTGAATTAGATATCACCGCCAAAGATAGTTTTAGTTCTGCGGTTCGCAAAGCTAGCAACCAAAACTTTGGTGGAACGGATGCATCTGTGGCTTACGACTGGATGATTAAAAACAAGTTCAAGGCGGATGTTGTCTGTTTTTGGACTGACTCAGAAAGCTGGGCTGGGAATAAGCATCCAAGTCAAGCGTTGAAACAGTACCGGAAAAAGGTAAATCCCAACGTCAAGGCGGTGTATGTTAGCTTGACACCTTACCAAATTACTTTGGTAGATCCTGAAGATTCGCTGTCTTGGGATTTGGCAGGGTTCGATCCGGGTACGCCTCGGATTATCCAGATGCTGGCTACGAATGAGTTGTAAATATTGCTGAAGGGTAAAGGATGAAACACTTTATCTTTCATACTTCATGGCGGGTTATCCCTGTTCGCAACTTGCCTTTCGGGGCCGAAGAATTTAGGGTTATCGGTTATGTCTCCACCATTGTGGGGATTAGCGGGTTCAAACCCCGCACCCGCCTTTGTTTTTGATTTTTACCTGACGCAAAGAAGAAGGCGATTTAATTTTTGAATGGTCGTTTTTCTATTTCAGCGATGGGTAAGAGTAGGGTGTCTTCGATGTGCGATCGCATTTTTTGAGAAGCTTGATTGAGGCAATCAACTAATAACCTATTTGCATCGTAGTATTGCCTAAGTTGTTGCATTTCTTGTTCGCTGAACTGCCAATCAGCGCTAATATCTAGACGTGGAATACTTGACATTATCTCTGCAATTTTGTCAAGCCATTCTTGACCATTAATTTGAAACCATTTCTCAAATTCTTCTATACTTCCACGTAACTGAGATCCACAAATACTCTTAATTTCTTTCAGGGACACAATTGGAATTATTCGACTACTTGGAATTAATTCAGGTCTACCTAAACGTAAGTAACTACGGACACAAACTATCTCTTCAACATTCTCAGGTAGAAGAGATTGAATATATTGTAACGCTTCATGCAACTGTGGATTTATTTGTAATTTATGAGTTAAAATGCGTTGAATTCCAGGGTAAATTTCTAAAGCAAAGTCTATATCACTCAAATCACTAGTGTTAGCTAGTTCCCAAAATGGAGATTTTGGAGCAAAAGCATATAAAAATATAAGAATACCATTGATATCCTGAGCAATTTCAAAACTAATATCTAGTTCAATAGATAAATTCATATCCATAAAATGACTTGTTCCTGCATTTTCTAGCTCAAATCTGGGATCAATTTCATTAGTTAAATTCCCATATATGTCCATAGCTAGTTCAATATAAGCAGAACGAATACAAGATTTTTTATAAGGAAAATTGCAAAAAAGTGTTTGCTGCTTTTGATATACAAAATTTAAAAATTTTTGCGATGTTTCAGATACTCCTAGCAATCTATCCACTTGATTTTTTAAGGAAAATAGTAAATAATCTATTGATTGTTTGCTTAAATTAAGCCTTAATTTAGCTTCTTCCCAGATAACTTTATGTATAGAGTATCCTGCTGGTCGAAATACTGATAGTTTCACTTCATTTTGCAGTTTTTGTAAATTTAACATCCATCCTTGATCTGCTGGAAAATGTAAATAAATATCATCTTCCCACAGATCAGGTATATTCTCGACTCTTTCATTGCAGAACTCTAATAAATGACTATGTTCTAAAGAATCAATACTAGGTAGCTTTTCTTCTTCTCCTACATCCCAAAGTAAACATAACATTCCAATTATTGGAACATCAGGTATTTTTTGATAGTTATATAATCCTAAACGACAAAGAAGCTTATAAGCATAAATATTATTATCTTGGATACGGTCAAATTGACTTGCAATTAAATCTTTTATCTTGCCCTTTAACAAAAATTCTTTATTATCTTGCCAATAAGCCTCTAAATCACCATTATATTTTGTTTTTATAGGTTCCCGAAGAACTTTCATACATAGTGCGTTACCACCATAAGCTTTATGGATTGCACTCAAAGCCGGAGAATTAGCATAAATATCAAATCTACTAAAAAATTCCCGCCATGCATCCTCATCTAGTTTTGGTAATTGGTAAGCTTCAACAAAGCTCAACTTAGCTTCGTTAAGCATCTCACGGCTAGTAATCAGTGTAATTGATTTAACGCTAGGAGCATTCAAAACTCGAATAAATAACTCTAAATAGTCAATATGGTCTTTTTTAAACTTCCCATTTTCATCTAAGGCAGTTTCAATATTATCAATCAGTATACCCACTGGTTTGTTCTGAAGCTTACGCTTTAGTTGCTACAGTGTCCCAATAAAATCCGGCTCTGGTTCTTCTTTAAACTTATGACGTAGCTGATCCTTAACCCAGCTTTTTACAGAAGTGATGTACTGAGCTTCCCTTCCTACTTGAAGTTCCAAATACTCTAGCTTTTGAATCTCGAAGTAATCATAAGCCAGTGTTGTTTTGCCTATACCACCTTTGCCATAAATACCAATGGCTTTTGCATTACAATCAATCAGCATGTTGAGGTGTGCGATCGCATCCTCGCGCCCCACAAAATCAGGATTTTCAGATATCGTTTTATCTTCACTGAAATTTTCAGTTTGTGGTAACTCTGAAGTATTTTGATTTAATAACTCAGGTTTGTACTTGGCAAATAAAGCAATCAATTCTGGAAGCTTTGAACGGCGTTCGTCTGAAAATTCATTATTTAAGCCAAATAACTTACAAATTTCCTCACGATGTTTTCTGACAGTTGGTTTCTGAATATGCAAAGAATTAGCGATCGCTTCATCTTTTTCATTAGCAAGTAGTTTCAGCAGTACCTCTCGCCGCCTTTCAGTTAAGCGATTAAACACTGCATTGAAATGTTGTTGATTCATAACTATCAGCCCATCAAAACCACGGTACACATCTGTGTACTCGATATACTCGCAAAGACTCACAGTATGTGTATTACTTGTGTACTAGGCTAACGCAAAAGTTGATGTAGTAATTCACGACTCACAACTTATGAAATCTACTTACATCAACGGACGATGCTACTATCAAGGCAATGGTGGCGTTCTTCTTCCTGCTGTCACCACAGTTTTAAAAGCGACACAGCCACCGGAGTCTCTAGCCGCCCTCTCTTCTTGGCGCAATAAAGTTGGTAACGTGGAGGCAAATCGAATTGCTGCTAACAGCCGTCATCGAGGAAATGCCTTACATCAGTTGATTAAAGAATATCTGCAAGGTTACTCGCCCAAACCTGACAACAGCCTGATTCAGCCTTACTGGGATAGCGTTCAATCTGTGCTAAACCAACTTAGCGATGTTCAACTTGTTGAGGAAGTCGTGCCTAACTATAAGGAACTTTACGCCAGTAAAGTTGATTTAGTTGCCTGTTATCAAAGTGTTCCGCATGTAATTGAATGGACTACAGCCGAGGAACCAAAACTGAGAATTGATAAGCTTTATGACAAGCCTTTACAACTAGCTGCTTATGGTGGTGCAATTAACCGATACTATAGCGATCGCCTTTTTAACTCCAAAATTAACCATGCTCTGATCGTTGTAGCTTTGCCAGGTGAAGAAGCAGAGATTTTTGAATTTGATCGTGCAAGGCTAATTCATGTCTGGCATCAATGGCTTAATCGGCTGAATTTTTTCTTCAGTGCAGTTGCTGCCCAGAAGTGCGATCGCATACCCGCCTAAATTAAGCATCGCAAATATTTACCTTTTGTAGGATAGACAAGATCCTTTTTTGGCAAGATAATGTAATACAACTTAGCAATATTCGAGCGATCGCTGTTCCTTTTGGATGTAATCGTTATCTAAGCGGCAATCTGCCACATATCAGCCTGATTTCATCCCAAATTGTCCACCCAAAGACAGTAGATGAAGTTTTGTCTGAGTAACTATAAGGGATGAAATAGCTCTGCTTTCCAAAAAGTGAAAAAGGAACAGATTTTTATGACATTTGATTACGACCTGTTTGTCATTGGTGCTGGGCCTGGGGGATTGGCAGCAGCTAAAAAAGCAGCTAGTTACGGAGTCCGTGTAGCTGTTGCTGAACAAGAAGCCATTGGTGGAACCTGTGTAAATCGCGGTTGCGTTCCCAAAAAACTGATTGTTTACGCTGCTGACTTCGCCCTGCAAAATCAAATCGCGCACAGTTATGGGTGGAGTGACTGTCAAACATACTTTGACTGGACATTATTTATTAAGTCAGTACACCAGCATATTGACAAGATTAACCAATCCTATTTTCAGCAATTGCAAAAAGCTGGAATTGAACTAATTTCTCAACATGCCACTTTCATTGATACCCATACTATCAATATTGATGGACGCAAAGTTACAGCAGACAAAATTTTAATTGCTGTGGGAGGACAACCCCTTAAGCCCCAAATCCCAGGTATAGAATATGCCATCACATCCCGCGAGATGTTTCAGCTGCCTTATCTGCCGAAACGTTTAGCAGTCATTGGCGGCGGCTACATTGGCGTAGAATTTTCCAGCATGATGCACGCTTTTGGCTGCGAGGTGACGGTAATTGAAAAAGACGAGATGATTTTATCGGGGTTTGATAATGACATTCGCTCTGCGGTACAACAAGGTTTGAGCAAACGGGGAATTAAGTTGTTCACCAATAGCACCAGTCAAGAAATCAAATTCTCAGAAGAAGGTTTGTTGTTAACTATTACTGGTGAAAACCGAGAAATAATTATAGCAGATACCATCTTAGTAGCCACAGGTTACGCTCCAAATACCAAGAATCTTGATTTGGAAAATGCCCATGTTGAACTTGGCGAAGATGGTGCAATTAAAGTAGATGAATACAGCCGCAGCAGCCAAGAAAATATTTTTGCTGTGGGTGATTGCACCAGCCGTCTGCAATTGAGTCCAGTGGCTAAGGCAGAAGGTATTGCCTTTGCCGATACAGTTTTTGGGAACAAGCCGCAAAAACTGAATTATGATTATGTGCCCACTGCTGTTTTTTGCCGTCCGGAAGCGGCTAGTGTGGGGATGACGGAGGCGAAAGCACGGGAAAAATTTGGTGAATCTGTACAATGCGACTCCACCGAGTTCCAACCACTGTTGTATCAGCTAATTGAACAGAATGAGCCAACCACTATGAAGTTAGTGTTAAATGGTGATTCTGGGCAAGTTTTGGGTGCTCATATGGTGGGTGAACACGCAGCAGATATCATTCAAAGTCTCGGCGTGGCAATTCGCAAGGGCATTACCAAAGAAGATTTGGATGAAACAATAGCCATTCATCCCACGACAGGAGAAGAATTCCTGTCGTTAAATTAAAATCACGTGCAGGGCTGAGTAAAAAAGGCACGAACAGATAAGGGGGCGGGGTATATGGGAGAAAATTTTTCTTCTCTGCTCCCCGCCCTTGTGCCCAATTATCGTAAACTTATTGGGTTTAAGACCCTACTATTACACGTGGCCCCAGTTTCAGTCGGAGTTTAAATCCCCGTCTGAAAATGTCTTTAATTTTGAATTTTGAATTTTGAATTGTTAATCTTGTCCTTCTGAGCAAGATTTTGTGGGAGCGCCTAAATCGTCTAAAGTATTCATTAATGAGTCATCCTGTGGCATTGGGTATCTGCTTTGGGAATTTACAATATCGTCAAAAGCTTCAAGAGCATCAAGATCCTCAAGAGCCTCTGATGCAGACTGATATCGCTGTTTAAAGTCCTCCAGCACCATTTTACTGAGAATCTTACCTAGGGAGTGGCTCACTTGCGCCCGCTCGCTCCATTTTATCTCTCCATCAGCATCTCTATCTAGCTCACGGGGTGCTATACCAGTCAAGGCTTTAATCCCAACCATCCCAACCGCATAGATATCACTACTGTAGTGGGGACGCCCAAAACATTGTTCGCTTGGTGCGTAACCCTGAGTACCAATGCCAATGGTCAAGGAGGTTTGCTCTTGATGATCAAGCTGTTTTGTGCTGACTTCTTTGACGGCTCCAAAGTCAATCAGTACCAGTTTTCCGTCTGAGTGTCGCCGAATGATATTGCTGGGTTTAATATCCCGGTGAATCACGTTGTTTTTATGGACAAATGTTAATGTTTGCAATAAGTCCCTGACAATTTTGATAACTGCAATTTGATCAATTGCTCTGCCTGCTGGGAGTTCCTGATTTAAAGGATGACCAATTATCTGTTCTTGCACTAAATAAAATTCTTCATCTTCTTCAAAATACGCCAAAAGTCGAGGGATTTGATTGTGTGTTCCCAATTTTTCGAGTGTTTGCGCCTCTGAGTTAAAAAAACGTCTGGCAAGTTGCAATCCTTGTGGTTTAGTGTTGGCTGGTTTTAGTTGCTTGACAACACATCGCGGATTACCAGGACGTTGGGTATCTTCGGCAATGTAGGTTTCGCTGAATCCACCGGAACCGAGAACTTTGACAATTTTGTAGCGTTGAACCAGGACTGTCCCTGATAAGGCTAAATCTCGTTGCTGGATTAGGTCTTGTAAGTCATCTTGTTGGCTAATAATCTCTTGGACAACGGCGGAAGTTTTATACTTCTGAAAAATGTCTACTAATTGGCGTTTTCGGATGCTTTCTCTCACCAATGAGGTTCCCAGGTAGCAAAGTCCGGTCATCGCGATCGCAATCATTGGTACAGTAGTAGGGAAAATTAACTGACCATAGACAAATAACCCATAGCTAATTCCTACCCAACTACCAGACAGGGCGAGGCTATATAGAAATCTATTGATACTACGCTTGCGTCTGCTAATCATCAAGGCTGTACTGCCAACTAGAATTAGCACAAACAAACCCCGCAATGGTGGACTGTTAATTCCTGGGACGAGCGCTTTACCTGACATCAAAGTTGCGATCGCATTGGCGTGAATTTCCACGCCCGACATGGGTTTACTGCTGTTGCTAGCAGCGACTGGATAATAATTATTGTTTAACTTACCTGTTGCACCAATCAGCACTATCTTGTCTTTGAAGACCTTTCCCTGCTGCAAATAGCTGTTCCAGTTTTCCGGCTCGAGTACATGCCAAAAGGGTATTTGCTCAAATGTACCCGCAGACCCCCAAAAATAAATGCGATCGCTTTTTGGTTGAGGATAATTTACTTGTGCTGCCCTGAGCGCTGCTTCATCAAAAGAGGGTAGCTTCTCGATGAAATTATCTTCAGCTAACAACTTAGAAAACTCACTCGCCAATCGATGAATTTTGCCATCCACCTCCACGGGGTAATTAACTGAGCCAATGGACACTGACCCTGTGCGAAACATCTGTTGTGGGTCTATCAGTTGCATAAAAGACCCTTGGTGCGTCTGGGAATTTTCGTAGACGGCTGCTAAGGTAACTTTGCTGCCATATTTTTGCAATGCTGCCTGGAGTTGGCGATCGTCAGTAACTCCATAACTACTTGGCGTGTCAAAAACGACAGCTACCCCGACAGAGCGGACACCTGCTTTGATTAATTTTGTGATTACCTGAGCATATGCAGCACGTTGATAAGGATAAGATTTCAGTGTTTTTAGGTAGGCATACTGTTTCGGATCTGTTTTATAGTACTGTTCGGGAACTGATATTGACTGATCGTCTATTGCTAAAATTACGATGTCTTCTGGAGGCACAATTGGCCCACGCAGTTGAAAAAAATCAGATTGCGCCTGATTTTCGAGCAACTGAACCAATTCACACCCAGAAGCACTCAGCAGTGCTGCCCCGATTGCCCAAGTGCCAGCGAGTAGATGACCTAAGCGAACCATCCACCTGGACTGGCGAGCCGATACTGTCGAAGTTACTTTTGTCGGTTTACTTGACAGTCTGTTGGCAGCAGAGACATAGTTTTTAGTTAAGGTAGATGTAGGTTCTTCTGCCATGTCGTGTTACTGATTGATTTAAGTCGAACACTTTTATTTATTCAGACCACGTTTTAGTGCAAGCACATTGAAATAAGACTTAAATGACAATCTTATACATTTGTAAAGTATCTTCTACTCATCAACAAACTTTTATTGGCAGAGCTAGCCCCAAGAGATTCCTACTCAAGCACTATTTAACTTATTCTTTTTCTGTTGAGTGAGTTACAACTAGTGATTGTCTCACAAAAGAGAGCTGGATATACTCTGCCTGTGCATTTGGTTCTGGCGAGATTTTACCCTAACCTAACCAATAGGTACGCTCCTAACTGGGTGCTTTACCAGAAGCTGTCTCAAGTCTGTCGTCTGTCTCTGGCGCAATATTGGTACTCCCCACAAAGCGTGTCCTGATACTGAAAGCTTTACCTATAGATAGGCATTAATTTATATCCTACCCTAAGTCTATGCTATACCTCTTTAGGAGTAAACTTTAGTGTTATACAGCGATGAATGCTGTTACTGGTTCAATTTTATTGGTAGATTTTGATCACAGGGTGGCTCTTGCAGTCCCGGAGGTGAATAAGGTTTAGCACACGGTATCTCAACTCCAATGTTGCATCCGTTTTTATGCCTTGAAAGAGGTAGGATAAAAGCTATAGATGAAGAGCTACTTTATAGATATTAGCAAACAAGGCATTTGAAAATTGCTATAATCTATTGTTCCATCTAAATTCATTTATATTATTAGGTGTAAATTTGTATGGGTTCTCCAATGAATCGTCTGTCTATTTTTGTAGATGGAAACAATATGTTCTATGCTCAACAAAAAAATGGCTGGTTTTTTGACCCGCGGCGAGTCTTAGAATACTTCAAACATGAGCAATCAGAAACAACATTAATTAATGCATTCTGGTACACTGGCTTAAAAGACCCACAAGATCAGCGAGGTTTTAGAGATGCTCTAATTAGTCTAGGATATACAGTCAGAACTAAAATTCTTAAAGAATATTATGATGATACGTCTGGTCGTTACTCACAAAAAGCAAATTTAGATATTGAAATTGTTGTAGATATGTTTAATACAGTAGACCAGTATGATCGAGTAGTATTATTCAGTGGCGATGGAGATTTTGAAAGAGCAATCGAACTATTACGCTCCAAAAATACACATATTACAGTAGTGTCAACAGAAGGAATGATTGCTAGAGAACTACGCAACGCTACTGACAGATATATAGATTTAAATGATATCAGAGAGCAAATAGAAAAAACCGAAGGTTAGTAGCCTTAGCAATTATTTACAAAGGAAAGAGTAAAAGAAAAACTAAGGTTGAAGATATATTGAGCCAGAAGTAAAAACTAAACGACAAACCGCAAATGACAAACAAAACAGATCGAATCCTCATTTTTGATACTACACTGCGAGATGGAGAGCAGTGTCCAGGAGCAACTCTGAATATTGACGAAAAGCTAGTTATTGCCAAGCAATTAGCGCGTCTGGGCGTGGATATAATTGAGGCAGGCTTTGCGTTTGCCAGTCCCGGAGATTTTGAAGCAGTCAGCAAGATTGCCAAAATTGTGGGGATAGAAAATGGCCCGGTAATTTGCAGTTTGGCAAGAGCAATTAAAGCAGATATTGAAGCAGCCGCAGAAGCATTAAAACCAGCAGTTAACGCCAGAATTCACACATTTATTTCGACTTCTGATATTCATTTAGAGTATCAGTTGCGGAAGTCACGGGCAGAAGTGCTAGCGATCGCCGAAGAAATGGTAGCTTATGCCAAGTCCTTCATGACAGATGTAGAATTTTCGCCGATGGATGCGGCTCGTAGTGATCCAGAATTTCTTTACCAAGTGTTAGAGCGAGCGATCGCCGCTGGTGCAACAACAGTTAACATTCCCGATACAGTGGGTTACACAACCCCCAGCGAATTTGGAGCCATGATTAAGGGGATTATCGAAAATGTCCCCAATATCGACCAAGCGATTATTTCCGTTCACGGTCACAATGATTTAGGCTTGGCAGTTGCTAACTTCTTAGAAGCCGTGAAAAATGGCGCACGACAACTAGAATGTACAATCAATGGCATTGGTGAACGCGCCGGAAATGCGTCACTAGAAGAATTGGTAATGGCGCTGCATGTGCGGCGACAATATTTTAATCCCTATCTCGGCAGAGCAGAAGAATCTCAAGAATCCCTGACAAATATCGACACCCGGCAAATTTACAAAACCTCACGCTTAGTTTCTAATTTGACGGGAATGTTAGTACAACCAAATAAAGCGATCGTCGGGGCGAATGCCTTTGCTCATGAGTCTGGGATTCACCAAGATGGTGTGTTAAAAAACAAACTCACTTATGAAATTATGGATGCCCAATTGATTGGCTTAACAGACAATCAAATAGTTTTGGGCAAACATTCAGGTAGAAATGCTTTCCGCACTCGGTTGAAAGAATTGGGCTTTGAAGTGTCGGATACTGAGTTAAATAAAGCATTCGTCAGATTCAAAGAAGTAGCAGATAAAAAGAAAGAAATTTCTGATTGGGATTTAGAAGCGATCGTTAACGATGAAATCCAACAAGCACCCGATTTGTTCCGGGTAGAGTTGGTGCAAGTTTCCTGTGGTAGCAACGCCAAACCCACCGCTACAGTCACCCTCCGCACCCCAGAAGGTGAAGAATTAACCGATGCTGCGATCGGGACTGGGCCAGTGGATGCAGTTTACAAAGCCATCAACCGGGTGGTGAATGTGCCCAACCAGTTGATTGAGTTTTCTGTGCAGTCAGTAACAGCTGGTATTGATGCCATTGGAGAAGTGACGATTCGTTTACGTTATGAATCTAGAGTGTTTTCTGGTCATGCAGCGAACACAGATATCATCGTGGCATCTGCTCAAGCTTATGTAAATGCCCTGAACAGGTTGTATTCTGCATTGCAAACTCAAGAAAAGCCAGAGAAAGTATCTGCACAGAAAGTGTAAAAATATCTCTGTTCTGATTCGCAGTTGGATGCAATACTGCATTAGATATCTTGCATAAGTTGAGATTTGTTAAATAGAACGACAGATAAACACAGAGAAATATAAGTGTTTATCTGTCGTTTATTTTGCTTTTATTCGCCTTTTTGCGAATGTACAGACGTTGTAATGCAACATTTCTAGACACCGAAAAATACCACGAATAACTTTAACTGAACGATATTGGATTATAAATATTTTTTACTTTTTCAGATTTTTAGATTTACTTTATATCCATAAAACTTTATCATCAAAAATGATGTTTATAGTCAGTCAGCTGGTATGAGTAGCGAAAAAACTACAGAATTGCCGCTCTGGGTACAAGATAGAGATATAGTCATTGCTCATGATGAAGAAGTACAGTGGCGAGAAGGAAAACGCCCAGATTATTCTTACACCAATGAATTTCTTCATCAGGAAAGTAAATTTCAGCATCCAGAAGGTTCTTTAGAAGCGATCGCTCAAAATTTAGTCCGAACTTTTGAGATGGAAGCTTCTAATAAATCTAATCCCCAACAGTGGCTTTCGATTGTTACTGATAAGTTTAGGATGAGTAGCAATGGCGGACAACAATTCACTGCTCAGGAGGTCGCCGAGGAAGGTACTTATAACCTGTTTCTGGGTGAAAGTGAGCAGTATAGCTCTGAAACAGAAACCTTTGAATCTTCATTTCAACTTTTTCATAAAGCCTTTCGTCATGGCTTTCTTTGGGAAGTAACAGAAGTCCTTTCAGGGCCACCTAATGTAACCTTTAAGTGGCGACATTGGGGAACATTTAATGGTTCCTATAAAGACTATGCGCCCACAGGGGAAATAGTAGAAATCGTAGGGGTTAGTATTGCTCGTGTGACTGATGATTTAAAGATTGAGCTTTTAGAGCATTATTTTGATAATAATGTCTTTCTTGAGAAATTAACGGCAGGCGGTTGTCCCTTCCATTCCCAAAATCAGAACAGTGACTAATTTTTATTTTTTTGTAGTCAAATAGTTCACTTGATCAGCGCTTTTAGGAAACAACTAGGAGCGCTATAGCGTTTCTCAGTTGAGTCTGAAAGACCTAACCCCCAGCCCCTTCCCTTGTAGGGAAGGGGAGTAAGATTCAAAGCCTCTGACGCCACGTGCTTTAAGTCGGCAGAGCCGCCCAACGCAGTGGCTCCTCCTTTTAGGAGAGAGGAATGGAAGTGAGGTGAAAGTGCATTGCATACAAGACAGAAGTGCTATATCGAGTGAAACTGGTTTACATAGGCCTTGTCCAATTTAGACATTGCTTATGCTTGATCAGCATTAATATTTAGACGCATCATGATTTTTTCTGGCTCTGTCAAATTTTTAAAACCATAACGGCGATAAAGTCCATGAGCATCTTTTGTGCCTAACATCCACCTTTGAACGTCTTGCAGTTCTGAATATTCCAAAATATATTCTACAAACCATTTTCCTAAACCCTGTCCTCGAAAAGGCTCCAGAATAAAAACATCTTTTAACAATGCAGAAGTTGCATAATCAGTGATCACTCTAGCAAAGCCAACTTGTTGATTACCTTCATAAAGTCCAAAACATAAAGAATTGTTTATTGCCTTTTCCACAGTGGCTAATGGGATGTTTTCAGCCCAATAGGAAGTTTGTAAAAAATCATGAATCATTTGAATATCTAATTTAGATTTATCGATGTTAATGTAAAATTTATGTTTTAATTCTTCGTTCATCTGGCTGAATCTTTTATTTAATATGTTGATGCATAATAATTAATTCTAATTCATTCTTGCAGTCAGTGGGTTGCAACCTAAGATGATGAAATTACTGAACCATTAGCTGGATAACAGAGGCTATATTCAGTGTTCAAGGATATGGGTGCATCTACTATTGATTATGAATCAGCCGACAACCAAATCTTGGCAAGAAATTCGCACGACTTTTCAAAAAATTTGGGGTTATGAAGATTTTCGTCCACCACAGGGAGAAATTGTCAGCAGTTTATTGGCACAAAAAGATGCGCTGATTATTATGCCCACAGGTGGCGGTAAGTCGATTTGTTTTCAACTTCCTGCACTGCTACAAACAGGATTAACTTTGGTAGTTTCGCCCTTGGTGGCGCTAATGGAAAATCAAGTACAGGAACTACTACAAAGCCATCAGAAAGCAGCGCTTTTACATAGTGAATTGTCTTCATCTCAACGCCGTGCAACTCTGCAAGCTTTAGAACGTCAACAGCTAAGATTACTTTATTTATCGCCAGAAACTTTGCTAAGTGCGCCAGTCTGGGAAAGATTATGTCAGCCGCAATTGCAAATTAATGGCTTAATTTTGGATGAAGCCCATTGTTTAGTGCAGTGGGGTGATACTTTTCGCCCAGCTTATCGCAGATTAGGGGCGGTGCGTCCTGCACTACTAAAATCAAAACCACCGGGAACAAAAATTAGCATTGCTGCTTTTACCGCTACTGCTGACCCCTTAGCCCAAAAGATTATTCAAACAGTTTTACAATTACAGCAACCAGAGATTTTCCGTTTGAATCCCTACCGTCCTAATTTGCATCCCAGCGTCCGCATTGCTTGGACACCAAGAGGTAGGAAACAACAATTATTAAAGTTTATTCAAAATAGACCGCAACAATCTGGATTAGTTTATGTTCGCACTCGGAGAGATAGCGAAGATTTAGCCCAATGGTTAGCAGACATGGGTTATGCCACAGCTAGTTATCATGCGGGATTGGGTGCAGCAGAACGCCGTGCAGTAGAAGCAAGTTGGTTAGGTGGCAAAATACCCTTTGTTGTGTGTACCTGTGCGTTTGGTATGGGGATAAACAAATCAGATGTACGTTGGGTAGCCCATTTTCACGCGCCACATCTGCTATCTGAATATGTGCAAGAAATTGGCCGGGCTGGAAGGGATGGGAAACCGGCCGAAGCGTTGACATTGGTGAGTGAACCTACAGGGTGGTTAGATGCAGAAGATAAGCAAAGACAGCAGTTTTTTGAAGAACAAATGCGATCGCAACAACAAATAGCGCAACAACTTGTGAAAAAATTACCAAAACAGGGAGAAGTGAATGCAGTAACCCGACAATTTCCCGAAGGTGCGATCGCTTTAGCTTTACTCCATAGCAACGGTCAGCTAAACTGGCTTGATCCTTTCCATTACACCATTGGGCAAAAAGCCGGAAATCAGCCACCGACGCAATTACACGCTGCCAAACAAATGCATCAATATCTAACTACAAAGCAGTGTCGTTGGCAGTTTTTATTAAATGCCTTTGGTTTTGACAAAGAAGCAGCTAATTGGCGTTGCGGACATTGCGACAATTGCCGCTAAGTTGTCCTGTTCTCTGTCACCTGTCCCCTATCCAATAGGTTTGGTTCAGGATTGTTACTGTAAATTTATAACAGTTTTCATTTAATTGAACCACACATGTTGTAAGGGCACAGCAATGCTCATGGGTGTCAACTTAAGCCAAAACCCCTTAAAACCTCGTTTCCAGCCAGTGGCTGGAAATGCTCCTCATTACGGTGCCGCGAGTAAGGGAGGCGGAGCCTCAGAATAGGCATTCCCAGTCAGAGACTGGGAACGAGGTAATAACTCTGTTTGCGAGTATCAAAGACTCGTAGGCGAGTATCAAAGACTCGTGGGCGAGTATCAAAGACTCATCGGCGAGTATCAAAGACTCATCGGCGAGTATCAAAGACTCATCGGCGAGTATCAAAGACTCATCGGCGAGTATCAAAGACTCATCGGCGAGTATCAAAGACTCATTCACGAGTTTTGCTTATCGCTGATTTGAATACCAATTCTCTAAATTAAAGCTACAAATTCTTGTGTTTGACTTCCGCAACTCCCCCAGATCAAGAACAACCTGCCTTAACAGATAAATTTCCTTAACTCAACTGTATTGCCCTATTTTCTATTTTCCAGCTAGGTTCATCCAATAGGATGAATTGTCATTTTCACCACTAAGTAACAATAAAGAGGTCAAGTAGAGAATGAAAATATGTCATCTGCTCAAGCGCCTTCCCTACCACCGCTGATTCCGCGCGAAATTCTGTTTGGGAATCCCGAAAAAACCAGCCCACAACTCTCGCCTGATGGCAAGTACTTGGCATATATTGCCCCCGATGAGAAAAATGTCTTACAGGTTTGGTTGCGAACTGTAGGACAAGAAGACGACCAGATACTAACTGCCGACAAAAAGCGCGGTATCCGCATTTTCTTCTGGACTTATAACGCCGATCAGTTGATTTATATGCAGGACTCGGATGGTGACGAGAACTTTCACCTCCACTTGGTTAATATTCACTCCAAGATTGTGCGTGATTTAACGCCATTCCAGGGTATAAAAGCTGAACTCGTGGAACTGGAACCTAAATTTCCAGATCAAATGCTGGTAGCGTTGAACTTGAACAATCCCCAAAAGTTTGACGTTTACCGCATCAACCTAAAAAATGGTGCTGTAGAGTTCGACACTGACAATCCCGGTAACATTATCAGTTGGACATCTGATGCCGATTTCCAAGTACGTGCAGCGACAGCTAGTACACCCGATGGTGGTTACGACCTCTTATTACAGAAAACGCCAGATAAACAGTGGGAAATTCTCCGCCACTGGGGACCAGAGGAAGAAGGGAATTCTGTTAGCTTCTCGGCTGATGGTAAAACACTTTATATTCAAGGGAATCACGATGCTAATGCCAAACGTCTGCTATCTGTTGACTTAGACACTCGTCAAGAAACAGTTATTGCTGAAGACCAACAGTATGATGTTGTGGGGATAATCATTCAGCCACTGACGCGAGTTATCCAAGCAGTTTCTTTCTACAAAGATAAACAGGAATGGCAGGTAATTGACCAGAGTATCGCCGCTGATTTTGAGGAAATCGCCAAGGTGCGTTCTGGAGAATTCTCTATAATTAGCCGCGACTTGGAAGATAAAACCTGGTTAGTAGCTTATAGAACTGACAATGGGCCAGTTTATTACTATGCCTATAACCGAGATGCCAAAACTAGCACTTTCCTCTTTAGTAACCAACCCAAACTCGAAACGTTGCAATTAGCTTCAATGCAACCGATTTCCTACGAGGCGCGGGATGGCTTGACTATCCACAGTTACCTGACAACTCCTGTGGGAATACCTAGCCAGAATCTAGCAACAGTACTGCTGGTTCACGGCGGCCCTTGGGCGCGGGATGTTTGGGGTTTCTCTCCCACAGCGCAATGGCTAGCTAACCGGGGTTATGCTGTTCTGCAAGTGAACTTTCGCGGTTCCACTGGCTATGGTAAAGCGTTTTTGAATGCTGGTAATCGGGAATGGGCTGGCACAATGCACGATGATTTAATTGACAGCGTGAACTGGCTAGTGCAACAAGGCATTTCTGACTCGCAAAAGATTGCGATTATGGGCGGTTCTTATGGAGTTACGCCACCTTAGTAGGGTTGACTTTTACACCCGAAATCTTTGCTGCTGGTGTGGATATTGTCGGGCCAAGTAGCTTGATTACTTTGATAGAAACTATCCCGCCCTATTGGGAACCGATCAAGGCAATGCTTTATCATCGCGTTGGCAACTTGGAGACAGAAGAGGAGTTTCTCAAATCGCGATCGCCTTTATTCTTTGTTGACCGAATTCAAAAACCTTTACTCATTGGTCAAGGTGCAAATGATCCACGGGTGAAACAATCAGAAAGTGATCAAATTGTCAATGCAATGCAACAAGCTGGTTTGCCAGTGCAATATGCACTTTATACAGATGAAGGACATGGTTTTGCTAGACCAGAAAATCGGTTGCACTTTTTTGCGATCGCAGAAGAGTTTCTCGCCAAATACATAGGTGGCAGATTTGAACCTTTGGTAGATAT
Organism: Nostoc sp.; assembly: GCF_036917615.1. GTDB lineage: Bacteria > Cyanobacteriota > Cyanobacteriia > Cyanobacteriales > Nostocaceae > Nostoc. The sequence goes on along the minus strand of NZ_JBALCZ010000070.1, from coordinate 95,087 downwards.
CCCCGGTCATTCAGGAATAGTTAAATAAAGTCTCACGCATGGTGGTTAGTGTCATTCACCGACCACCTTAATATTTTTAATTTTGAACGATTCATGCATACAACAACTGATTCCTAATTTCATCAGCGGTTAGTGTGCTTACCAGAATACCAATCCGTTGCGCCACTTCATAAGCATTTTTATGAGGCACAACGATAATCCCAAAATGTTCTCTATTCTCATCTATATATTGGAGATGCAACCGCTCAAAATCAACACGGTTATGTGTCAGAATACATCTGCCTACAAAAGTTGTAAATTCCAGTTGCTCACGGTCAGTTTTGCCGATAGTTCCTTGTTCAGGAACAGTTGTGATATTTAAACCGCGCGATCGCAACAGTGTAGCAACCAACGCTGACATATCCTCATCGCTGTAAAGTGTAGCAAAAACTGTCACGATGTGCCCAATATAGCTTTTACAGATGGATGTATTAATTCATCGGGTACTCGGTTTCGCTCAATGTATTCATTAATCTCTGCCTGATGATCGAGATAAAAACTTAAGGCATCAAATACTTGTGCCAGGGTTAAATGTGGCAAATGGTTCAGGATTTCTTCTGGCATAATCCCCAACCGCCACAAACCGACAATGGCACGAACAGATGTCCGAGTACCTATAATAATTGGCTCTCCACTCAAAATTTCCGGGTTACGGGTAACGTAGCGCGAGGAGGTTTCAGCAAACATAGAATAAATCACTCAGCAGAACTGGCGTTGCCTTTAGTTTACCAATAGTTCTGGTCAGCAGCAGGCTGGTTTAGCTGTGTAATTATGTAATTTCCAGCAATGAAGGAGATGGCTTTGCTAGACCAGAAAATCGCTAAATATCAAACGGATCTATGATGTTAGGATTTTTTATAAATTCATTTTCATATTCTGTTAATGCTTGTTTAAAATTCTCAGAAGTTATACCGTTAGGACACATCATAAATTTATGAAATAAATCATCTAAAATATCAACGTACCAGGATTTATCCTGGTTTTTTTTACTCCCCCCTAATTCTCTTCCCAATTCTACCTTCAATTTCCTTCAAACCCTCCGTCAATTCTTGACCCAATATCCTGTCAAGAGATAGTTGAAGCGATCGCTAATTATTTTCTCACCAAATACTTAAGTGGGAGATTTGAACCTACTCTGATGCTCAGACTCTTGTTTTTGCAACAGAAAATCGAGATAGTCTTGTAATTGCAACAGCCTCGCTCCAGATAATAGTTTACTTTAATTTGGTAAAATCTCGTTGACTTCTGAAACTGATAAATCCACTGTTTTTGCTAGGATATATTCTGCCAATGCCTGATTAATTAGCACTTGATATCCTTGCTCACCTGCCTTTGACTTGAAGTATTCCACGATGAAAGCATCTAGGAGGATATCGACACGTTGTTGACCCCGTTCAACAGGTTTTCTGCCAACCCGCAGCACTGCTTGCTTCATCTGTTCTTCAGTCACTTCTGGAATGTCAGAAAGATCAATGTCCTTATCTTGCATTGCATCAATCCTCTCCCAATCAGTTTGAGAGGCTTTGAAAGAAAATGATTTGCTCACGTTTAGTTCCCTCTCTCATCGAAATCACACGAATTTCATCCCCAACTTCTCGTATGGGCAATCACCACCACTCGCCCGTGCAATAGTCCCAGTGTAATAAAGCGCTGTTCTCCATAAGCATAGCGCTCATCTTCAAACGTGAATGTTGCACCTTCAAAACCTGAGAAGCATCTACGAAATCAAACCCGTGTTTGCCTAAATTTGATTGCCGCTTATTTTCATCCCAAGTGAACTGCATCAGCTTATACCGTGCTAAATTTTGAACTTTGAATTATTCAATCCAAAATCCAAAATTTAAAATCTAAAATTCGGTCATCTCATCGCTCAGTCTAGTCTGCTTGATTTTTTAAAGCGATCGCTTCCCTAAAATTGCTGTAAAAACCGCAAATCGCTAGCATACAAGCGACGAATATCATCGATTTGATGTAACACCATTGCAAAGCGTTCTACACCAAAACCGGCAGCAAACCCTGTATAAATTTCTGGGTCATAACCCACAGACTTAAGTACATTTGGATCAACCATACCGCAGCCCATCACCTCTAGCCAGCGCCCATTCCACTGCAAATCCACCTCAGCCGAGGGTTCGGTAAACGGGAAATAACTAGCGCGGAAGCGAATTGGCAACTCGCCAAATATTGCTTGTAAAAATACCTTAATTGTGCCTTTGAGGTCTGTAAAAGTGAGTCCCTCGTCAATGGCTAAAAGTTCTATTTGATGGAAAACAGCCGAGTGAGTCGCGTCTACATTATCTCGCCGATAAACTCGCCCTGGAGCCACAACCCGAATTGGTGGTTCCTCTTTTTCCATGTAACGAATTTGAACAGATGAGGTATGAGTTCGGAGAAGATTACCATCTGGGAGGTAGAAGGTATCCTGCATATCACGGGCGGGGTGGTCAGGCGGAGTATTGAGAGCCTCGAAATTGTAGTAATCTGTTTCCATCTCTGGCCCTTGAGCCACGGTGTAGCCCATACCGACAAAGATATCCAGCGCCCGGTCGATAATACCATTGAGGGGATGAATGCGACCTTGGGGGCTGTAAATTCCCGGCATAGTTACATCCAGAGTTTCCGCCTCTAGCAAAGCTTGAATTTGTGCAGCTTCCAGGGCGGCGCGTTGCTGGTCTAGACTAGTTTGCAGGGATTCTTTGACTGTATTGGCGATCGCTCCAATTTTCGGTCGTTCCTCTGCGCTCATTTGCCCCATACTTCGCAACAGTGCCCCCAGTTCCCCTTTCTTACCCAGATAGTTAACTCTGAGTTCCTCCAGACGTTCTAGGGTATCAGCGGCTGCGATCGCTTTTTCTCCTGACTGCCGCAGTGCTAAAAGTTGAGCTTCTAAATTGCTAGTCATTAGTTATTAGTCATTGGTCATTAGTCATTAGTCTATAGTCAAAAGCTGTGAACTGCTCGATAAATAAACTTACAGATGTGCCATTAACATCAGCCAAAGGCGAGGGTCGAAACCAAACTTCTGTTTATCAGTTAGAGACGATTGGGCTAGTACAGCGGGCATAGAAATCTGGCTAACATCTCAATTAACAAGACTTGGGGCTTCAGCCCCTTGTTAAAGGTAGGTAAACTGACGCCGTGACGTACTAGTGAGTATGTATGTTTTTTTTGCTGCCTGTGACCTCAGACATTGACAAATGACTAATAACAAATAACTAATAACTAATGACCAATGACTAATGACCAATACTTCTCTACGAGAGGCTGCGCCAACGACTACGCTCAGTACAAGTGACCAATGACTATGAAATTACTAATTAGCAACGATGACGGCATTTCTGCCTTGGGTATTCGTACCCTAGCCAACTACTTGGCAGAGGCAGGTCATGATGTTAGTGTAGTTTGCCCAGATCGAGAGCGATCGGCAACTGGACATGGGTTAACTTTACACCAACCAATTCGCGCCGAAATTGTTGAAGGGATTTTTCATCCCGCTGTCAAAGCTTGGGCTTGCGATGGTACGCCTTCAGATTGCGTCAAATTGGCGCTGTGGGCTTTGCTAGAGACTCCCCCCGATTTGGTTCTCTCTGGCATTAATCAAGGTGCGAATTTGGGAACTGAAATCTTGTATTCTGGAACTGTTTCGGCGGCAATGGAAGGTCTAATTGAAGGCATTCCCAGTGTAGCGCTAAGTCTTATTAGTCACACATCTAAAGACTTTAAACCTGCTGCTAAGTTTGCCAAAATTCTTGTAGACCAGTTAGCCCAAAAACCGCTACCAGATTTGATGTTACTCAACGTCAATATTCCTGCTGTTCAGTGGGAAGAAATTGCCGGAGTTACTCTTACCCGTCAAGGATTGCGGCATTACATTGATGTGTTTGATAAACGAGTTGATCCTCGTGGAAAAACGTACTACTGGTTAACCGGAGAGGTAATTGAGGATGTGGAACCCCCAACCGGATTAGATCTGCTTCAAAATGTCCCCTTAGATGTGCATGTTGTACGTAAAAACTACATCAGTATTACCCCATTACAATACAATCTTACTTACGCAGATGGACTAGATAAATTGTCTGAGTGGGAATTCAATATTTCGTGAATCATTTGATTTATCAGGATAAAACTGGGGTTATTTAAATGCATCAGAGAAAAATGTAGGCTATAACTTAGGGGCACTCTTGAAATAACTGATACACCTTCACCCCAAAAACTGGAAAATTCTACCTGACAGTATTTCATCCACATTTACACAATCAGCCAGAAACAGGGTATGCTGTTTTACCAAGAAATCCTCCCTCTAACAAAATCGGTGAGACAGCATATACTTAGACAAAACAAGTAGCATTTTTTCATTTATCGCCCGCTCAGTCCAGCAAGCAACACCCATGTCTAGGATAGAGAACCAATTTACCGTACAATTTTGGGGCGTTCGCGGCAGCATCCCCAGTCCAGGACCACACACCGTTCGTTACGGCGGTAATACCCCTTGCATATCAATGCAAGCGGGCGATAAACGCTTAATTTTCGATGCTGGTACGGGACTACATGTTTTGGGGCAATCTTTATTGCACCAAATGCCCTTAGAAGCTCACATATTTTTTACCCACTCTCACTGGGATCACATGCAGGGTTTTCCCTTCTTTACCCCAGGGTTTGTGAAGGGGAATGACTTTCATATCTACGGGGCGATCGCACCTGATGGTTCTACCATAGAACAGCGCCTCAATGATCAAATGTTGCACCCAAACTTTCCTGTACCCTTGCAGATTATGCAAGCCAATTTAAATTTCTACGACATTCGACCAGGGCAACCAATATACATCGATGACGTTACCGTAGAAACAGCACCTTTAAACCATCCAGGTGAAGCCGTAGGCTACCGCGTAAACTGGCGTGGCGGTGCTGCTGTTTACATTACTGATACCGAACATTTTCCCGACCGACTCGATGACAATGTAGTGTCGCTAGCTCGTAATGCTGACATTATGATTTACGATTCTACCTACACGGACGAGGAATACCATTCCCCAAAATCCCCGAAAATTGGCTGGGGACATTCTACCTGGCAAGAAGCAGTAAAAGTGGCACAAGCTGCTAACGTCAAAACTCTGGTGATTTACCACCACGACCCCGCGCACGACGACGACTTTTTGGATCGTGTAGGCAAACAAGCAGCGGCGAAATTTCCTGGGGCGATCATGGCACGCGAAGGAATGGTACTTCAGGTTCCGCTCTCAGTTTCCTTATCAGAATCTTTTCCTGTTAGGAAGTTTTCTGTCTAAAGATTGCGATCGGAGGAATTGGAGATTTTAGATTAGATTGGTGATCAGAAGCTTTCAGCGCGAGAGCATACCTGTTGGCTGCACGGTGAGACAGCGCTGCCCAGAGTTGTCAGAGCGCCGACCACAGAATAAGGGCGACAACAGGAGGACACACTTTATAGATTCACCAACACGGCCCAGACACCCACAGACGCCCTAAGATTGCGGCTGATCGGAGGGTAACCTCGTTGCAGTCTCAGCACGAAACTAGAGCCTTTTTAGCTCTGGTATTTGGGGTTATCTGGACTTAGCAATTAGCTTGACAGCTAATTGCATAAGAAACCATCTTGGGCGACTTCCCGTGGCTTAGGCTTTTGGCTGATAGCTAAAAGGGGTGGCATTAACACCCTGGCTAATAGCACAAGACCTCATGGGCAGTTGGTGGAAGTTCAAGACCGTCTACAAAAGCTGTCCTCCTCAAGGCGGTTTACCATAGGGTAGCTTCCTGCTGATAGCTAAAATAAACCTAAAATCTCAGAATCCACGTGCTAAATTTGTCTAAAAATGGGTGTTCTGTGTGGGTTGCTCCTTCGAGCGAAGGGCTGCTAACGCCGACTGCTGTTGCCCTTGGCAAGTTTGATGGTGTTCATCTTGGTCATCAAAGGGTAATTCAACCAGTCTTGCACGCTGGTGGTCAGTTGTCAGTAACTAGTAACCCGCAGTCAAACGAAAATCAACAACTAACAACAGACAACGGACAACTGACAAATAAAGAATATACCTACTCAACAGTTGTCACCTTTGACCCCCATCCACAGGAGTTTTTTACAGGGCAACCCCGGACTTTGTTAACGCCACTAGATGAAAAAGTCCAACAATTGCGATCGCTTGGGGTAGAACAACTGGTACTACTACCCTTTGACAAAGAATTATCTGCTTTGACCCCCGAAGAATTCGTAGAAAAAATTCTTGTGCAACAACTGCGATGCCAGCGAATTAGCATCGGGCAGGATTTTTGTTTTGGCGAAAAGCGCAGTGGTACTGCTAAGGATTTGCAATTACTCGCCGCCAAGCATAATATCCCCGTTACCATCGTTCCCTTACAAACTTATACAGGTGACTCGCCCACCCAAAGCAGTTGCGTCAGTACTACTCCGCCTCAAGATGCCCGCATTAGCACTTCATTGATCCGCCAAACCCTTGAGCACGGCGATATCGAAAACGCAAATCTACTACTAGGACGCCCTTACACCCTCCTTGGTGATGTCGTTCAAGGTCAACAATTGGGCAGAACAATTGGCTTTCCCACCGCCAACCTCCAACTACCAAAAGAAAAGTTTTTGCCCCGTCAAGGAGTCTATGCTGTCCGCGTTTTCACTCTCAGTGAAACATCAGATGCTGCACCAAGTGAGAGCTTGGGCGTAATCAATATCGGTAACCGCCCAACTGTAAATGGTGCTTATTCATCTGCGGAAGTACATTTACTCGATTGGTCTGGTGATTTGTATGGTAAAAAACTGGCTGTGCAGTTAGTTAAATTTTTACGCCCTGAACAAAAATTTCCTTCTCTAGAAGCCCTGAAAACACAAATTCAACTTGACTGCGTAGTTGCTAGAGAAGTTTTGAGTCCTGAATTTTGAGTGCCCAGTGCTGACTGGGAACAATAGATAGGGCATTGGGCATTGGGAAGAATATTAATTTATATCTCCCAGTTCTTAGTCCCCAATCCCCATTGCCCCTTATCCCCAATCCCCACTCCCCGCACCGCATGAGAGAAAAAATTGACGCTTTAACACAAAATCTGGCTCTTACCATCGTTGGCAAAACTGAGGCAATACGCTTAGTGCTAGTAGCCTTGCTAGGTGGTGGTCATGCCCTCCTAGAAGATGTCCCTGGTGTTGGTAAAACCCTGCTCGCTAAATCCCTAGCTTGTTCACTAGATGGCAAGTTTCAACGACTACAATGTACCCCCGATTTACTGCCAACTGACATCACTGGCACCAACATTTGGAACCCAAAAAGCGGCGAATTTACTTTTCTTCCTGGGCCAGTCTTTGCTAATATCCTTCTAACTGACGAAATTAACCGCGCTACACCCCGCACTCAGTCAGCTTTACTGGAAGTTATGGAAGAGCATCAGGTAACAGTCGATGGTGTCTCTCGTGCAGTTCCCCAGCCGTTTTTTGTGATTGCCACTCAAAATCCTATTGAGTATCAAGGTACTTTTCCCCTGCCGGAAGCGCAAATGGATCGGTTTATGTTGTCGCTGAGTTTGGGCTATCCTTCGGAGGCAGAAGAACTCCAAATGCTGCAAAATCTCCAAAATGGTTTGAAGGTTGCTGATTTGCAGCCTTGTATTACTTTGGCAGAAGTACAGGAATTGCGTTACCTCTGCTCTCAAGTAAAAGTTGCAACTTCTTTGCAACAGTACATCCTCGAATTGGTGCGGGTAACACGCCAAGATGAGGAAATCGCCCTTGGCGTCAGTCCGCGTGGCACATTAGCATTACAACGGGCTGCCAAAGCGCTAGCTTTTCTATTAGGGCGTGATTATGCCATCCCCGATGATGTGAAATTTCTCGTTCCTCACGTTCTTTGCCATCGGCTTATTCCCAGAGGAGGACGCAATGCAAGAACTGTTGTTGAGCGATTATTGCGATCGGTTTCTATTCCTTAATATTAAAAAGGTAGACAACAGTTGATTCTAAGTTTTGACCTAATTGCTTTCTCTTGAAAATGCTACTAACCCAAGTTGCGGGTTATAAAACAATACGCTTGGGTTAAGAAAATTCCTTAGTGTAGGCAGGCAGGGGAAGAAATAATAGGCTTATCCCAAGCGTATTGGGTTATAAAATACAAATTTACTATTTCAGGCGATCGCGCATGGTAAAATTTGGCTGTTTTTAACTGCTATTAGCAGTTAAAAACAGGGCAATGAGAAAATTTTAATATGCTTTAGGGGTGTCCTAAAGGTGGCTTTTAACTGTTATTTGAAGGCAAATGATACCTTGGGACACTTATTGGTTTGAGGAAAATCGCCCTCTAATTCCAATACTGCTCGGTTAAGCCTAAAAAATAACTCCAATGTAGGTTGGGTTGAGGAAGGAAACCCAACATTTTCATGGCTTTGTTGGGTTTCACTCCGTACCACTTCGTGGAAGCAAGCTACGCGCAGCATCGGCCACAGAGAAAAATTTTGAACGAAAAAATTACTTTTTCAGACTGGATTGAGAAAAATCTGTTCTCTCAAGGGTAGGAAGAAAAGACAGAAGCAAAGCAGGCTACAAATTAAATTTTATAATTTAAAATTTAATTTTATTTATTTATTTATTAGGTAGCTTTCACTATCTCAAATGTATAATCTATCATTTATTCCTATTTTTCAAATGTATAATCTATCATTCATTATTATTTATCTCAACCTCTATTACTTGTTTCTTGGTTAGGATTGTGCAAGGGAGAGTATCTTCTTTGAAAACATCAGACAGTATCCACCTAGTAGTCATTTATTGACAGAGCTAGGGAAGTTGCAACTGCCTGAACTTTTACTTCAAAAATCATGAGCCATTATATGGATAGTTAGCATGTTAACGGCACCATCCAATGTCTCAAGACTTATTAAACTCCTTTCAAGAAGCATACAGCAATCTCGAACTATTTCCGTTGATGGAACAGAACGAAATGGAAAAATTTAGAGTCGAATATGGTGATGATTTGATTGCAGACCTTAACCAATTAGTGGAAGATAGTCCCAATAGAGATGGCAAAATTGTCTTTACAGGACATCGGGGATGTGGTAAGTCCACTTTGTTAGCTGAGTTTAGCAGACAAATTCAAAATAAATATTTTGTAGTTCTATTCTCTATTGCTGACAAAATTGAAATGTCGGCTGTTAACCATATTAATATACTATTTGCGATCGCAGTTAATTTAATGACAGAGGCAGAAGCACGCCGAGTTGATATTCCTCAATCTACTAAAGAAGCTCTTTATAAGTGGTTTGCTACCCGCACTCGCACTGAAGAATTAAATTTACAGGCAGAAGCTAGTATAGGTTTTGACCTTTTAAAGTTGATTAGCTCTAAATTAAAAGCTGATGCTAGCGTTCGGGATGAAATTAAGCAAGAATTTGAACGCAAGTTATCAGATTTAGTTGCCAGAATTAATGAAATTGCTGCTCTGATTCAAGCTGCAACTAAACAAAACGTTTTAGTAATTATTGATGATTTAGATAAACTTGACTTAGGAAGAGTTAACGAAATTTATCGAGATAACATTAAAGCTCTTTGCCAACCTAACTTTCAAATTATCTACACTATCCCGATCGCAGTACTTCGGGAAACATTTATCAGCACAATAATTACCACTGAAACCAACGACCAGGTTGTCGCAATGCCTGTCTTAAAAATCTTTGAAAAAGGGAAAAATCGTTTCCCTAACGCCCAACCTCGCCCGGAAGCAACAAAGATTCTCGGTGAAGTTTTACAAAAGCGGATTTCCAGTGAATTAATCGCAGTAGAAACTGCTGAAAAAATTGTGATTTCCAGTGGTGGCGTATTGCGAGAGTTAATTCGTATTTCTAAGGAATGTTGCCGCATTTGTTTGCGGATGATCCGGCGAAATCCCTCAGCAGAAGTTATTATTGATGATAAAATTCTTCTGGAAGCAATCAATAAAATTCGCAATGATTTTTCCATACGTTTAGGAAAGGTTGATATAGATATTTTGCAGAGTGTTTATGAACAATTTATGCCCAATGACCCCAAGCAAGCAGAGTTTTTGGATTTGCTACATGGGCTGTATGTTCTAGAATATCGAACTGATGAAACTTGGTATGATGTTCATCCAATTATTATAGAAAGTTTGAGAAGACAGGGAGCCATTAATGTTAAATGAAGAATTATTAGATGATCAGGAAGAAAATCAAGATGCGTATGATGATTTAATCGTTTCTATTGAAGCTCAAAAACGGGGATTGAATTTACTGATTGCAGTTTGCAATGATGCTAGCTTTCGTGATGATATTATTGCCCAGTATGAAGCCGAACTACAACCTAAGTTTCGTCCATATCGAGTGACTTTAGCACGTCAGGAACCGAGCCTAAAAGCTGCTCTTAACCATTTGGTACAACAAGAAGAATATCTCCGTCAGCAGAACCCGGCGGTGATTACTGTGACTGGTGCTGAACAACTTTATTTTCTCAAGTTGGGAAATGAGCAATCGGAACAGGATAAATTTTTTGGTTACTTACAGTGGACAAGGGAAGGATTACGCGAGTTTCCCTTTGCGATTGTGCTTTGGGTAACTAAGCAAATTTTAGTCAACCTGATTAAAAAAGCCCCTGATTTTTGGAGTTGGCGCAACGGTGTATTCCGGTTTGAATCTAAAAAGACGAATGCTATTCCTGGTAAAGAACTAGAACATATACGTTTTGTTTTTAGAGACACGGAATTAGCTAGCACAGATACTAATGAAAATAACCCCTTTTTCTTGCCCATTCAAGATTTACAAAAGCTAATCGAGAAAGTAGAACAGGAACGGGGAACTAAAGACCCCAGCTTGGCTACTTTATATTCTAGGTTGGGTGATATTTACCGCAGCAGATTAGATCGGGGTGAATCTCAAAATTATCAAGAAGAACAGGAATTAGCAATTAAGTATTGGCGTCAAGCGAGTGAATTACAAAATGAATTAAGTTTGCAGATAGACTTAGCTACTAGCCTCAACAATTTAGCAGGAATATATCGTGCAACAGGACGTTACAACGAAGCAGAACCAATATATCAACAAGCTTTGGAACTGACGAAACGTCTTTTGGGAGACAACCATCCTTCTTTTGCTACTAGCCTCAATAACTTGGCAGGACTCTACAAATCTACTGGACAATATACTAAAGCGGAACTCCTATATCAACAAGCTTTGGAACTGAGGAAACGCCTGTGGGGAGAAAACCATGCCGATGTCGCCGCCAGTCTGAACAATTTGGCATTACTATATGATGAACAAGGACGTTATGACGAAGCAGAACCTCTGTATCTGCAAACATTAGAACTTGAAAAACGTCTGGTTGGCGAAAATCATCTTTCTTTTGCTCTTATACTGAATAATTTAGCACTACTTTATTATCATCAAGGACGTTACAGTGAAGCTGAACCGTTGTCGCAACAAGCAATAGAACTAGATAAGCGATTTTTGGGAGAAGAGAATCCTGATGTTGCAACAGATTTGCACAATTTAGGTTTAATATACCGCGCTCAAGGACGCTACGATCAAGCCGAATCTTTGTTTTTGCAATCATTGGAACTCAAGCAGCGTCTATTGCAAAAGGTGCATCCGCTTTTAGCAGATACTATCTATGCTCTTGGTTATATGTACAGGGAGCAGGGGCGTTACAATGAAGCGGAACCCTTATGTATAAAAGCCTTAGAATTTGATAAGCACCTATTGGGAGAAAATCATCCTAATGTTGCTGAAAGTCTGAACAATTTGGCAGAAATCTATCGTGCGACAGAACGTTACAGCGAAGCAAAACCCCTTTATCTGCAAGCTTTAGATATTTGCGAACGAGTCTGGGGCGTAAATCATCTCCGTAGTGTCAATATTCGTCAAAATTTAGAAAAACTTGCCGCAGCTATGCATAATAATGGAGAGTGCGAACGCATTGCATAGAGCAAAAATCTCATTTAGGGTTAAACTAAACGCTAAAACACAATAAAAAAATCGGATATTTTCATTTTGAGACTCTAATCTAGAGACAGCAAAATGGCTAAAGATGTTTTCCATCAACAGGTAAAAAAAAGCATTAATTAAAGATGGGTGGATAATTACTCACGACCCTTTTACAATTCGGATTAGTGAAGCAATTAAACTACAAATAGATTTAGCGGCTGAAAATACTATCGCCGCAGAAGGTAATACAGAAAAAATAGCTGTTGAAATTAATAGTTTTATTGCAGATTCAGACAACCTCTAAGAGAAAATGCGATCGTATTAATTCATCAAGTTTCACAGAATGCGATCGCACAAAATCAGTGTATATTGCCAATATCTGTACCTCACTAAATTGCAATCTGCTGTAAGAGGAATGGAAGTCAGGCCAGAATGTATTGCATCCAAACGAGAAGCGCTATATACGTCGTGGATGTAAGTGTTGCTTTAAATTAGGTTCTGATAGCGATGCGATCGCTATCAGAACCTAATTTACTAGCGAACCCCAACGAAACCAGCTTGCTCAATTGCCTTTTGCCCTTGGTCAGTTAATAAAAGTTTGGCATAGGCATCCCCAATCTGCTGCTCCCGACCTTTATTCTGCTTAATAATCACAGACAAGTTAGCGGTAATCGGATAGCTGCCATTTTTGATCGCCCGAGTATTTAGTTGGTTGCGCTGACGTGGACATTGCTCAGGCGACACTGTGGGTTGGCGATAGGGGGAAATTAGCTGACTAAAAGTCCCACCCAATGGCAAAGCCTTTACACTACACTGAGGTACTACAGAACGGGCAGAAGCGTAATATACACCACCAGGGGTTTTGCTAAGTTGGCGCACTGCCTCTGTAGTAGAGTAGACATACTGCACATTAGAGCCAAGTGCTTGGTTTTTCAAGTCGCTGTTGCTAGGAAATATTACTGTATCTGCGTCCTTTGGTTGTTGGGAGAAAGGTGTGATGGGTAGGTTTGGCCCACCTACTTGATTCCAATTAGTAATTTGTCCCAAATAAATTTTTTGTAATTGATCGACAGTTAAACCTGCCACATTGAGTGATGGGTTGACTACTACTGCTATTCCATCCTTACCCACCTGACGTTGCTCAAGGGTGAAGCCTCGCTCTTTTGCAATAGCTTGTTCTTCATCTGTAAGGGGACGGGAGGACTGAGCAAAGTCCAGTTGCCCATCAAGCAACATCCGAATGCCTGAGCTAGAACCAGGGCTACCATTAATAGGGTCTACGTAACGTAATTGTAGTTCAGGGCGATCGCTCTGGATCTGAGTATCTACCAATTGCCGGATAGATGCCCAAGCTGTACTGCCTCCGTAGTTAAATGAGTCAGTGGGGACATTAGCAACTGTCTGAAAAGTTGATGAATTATTAGGGGCGCTTTTGATACTTTGATTAGAGGAATCAACGGTGTTGGGTGACGATAAATTCGGCTTGAGTAACCACCAAAGCAGTCCGCCAATAACTATAAGTGTCAGTACTTTACCAATAATCAAACCTCTAAGAAAGAGGGCAATTTCGCTATTAATGATAGCTCTTTTTTGATTTGTATTGTCCATATGTTTAAATGTGGTTTATTGTGTTTATCTTACATGAATTTCTAAGTATTTATTCTCTAATAATGTCTAGAGATTTAAGTTATAAGTAAATCTTTAATAAACCAGTTAATAGACAGTTTTCTGATTGCTAATACATGATTAATTCTTTTTAATCTAGTGAGATTCAATTTGCTCTTTGGTAGTCTTTGGAATGGTGGAATTGCTTTTCTAGACTCCTCTGTTAGTTGCTGATTTGGCTACTAGGCTATTTACATTAACATTAGTGAACCGTGGTCCAATTAATTTTTCTATAGAATTATTTAATTGAGTAGGTTGGTTTGAAGGCGATCTCCCTGTATTAATAAATGTATAGATTAAAACTATTAGTATAAAACTAGTAATAGTACCAAGCCCTATTCCCAGCAGCAAAATAAAGTTTTTATAAGTTAACAAATAGCTATCATCAGTCTTTTGGTTTATGGCAGCAGATTGTGAGGACTGTGACAACACCAGAACAGAATTAAGCGCTTGCAAAGCTTCTGTGGCAGATTGGTAACGCTGGCTAAAACGATCGCGAACCATTGTATCTAAAAAATTTGCAAGAGCGTCACTTACCCGTGCCTGATCGCGCCAGATAACTTCTCCAGTATTGGGATCTTCTTGTAGTTGCTCAGGTATTAAACCTGTCAAAGCTTGAATGCCAATCATACCTACTGCATAGATATCGCTGCAAAGTTTTGGCTTTCCCTTAGCCTGTTCACTTGGCATATAGCCAGGAGTCCCAACAGCAATTGTTAAGCCTCCTCCCAAAGCACCAATTCTCTTAATACTCCCAAAGTCAATTAGCACAATCTTCTGATCGGAGTGCCGCCGCATTAAATTTTGGGGCTTAATATCCCGGTGAATAATATTGTGTTGGTGGACGAAGGCTAGTACTTCCAGGATGTCTTTTAACAAATCTAAGACTGCATTCTCGCTAAGACGTTGACCTAGTACAATTTCTTGAGTCAAGGCATTACCGTCAATAAATTCCTGGACTAAATAGAAATCCCCATCTTCATTAAAATGGGCAAACAGTCTCGGAATTTGATTGTGGTCATTGCCTAGCTGGTATAAAACTTCCGCTTCCCGCTCAAATAGTTTTTTAGCGATGGGTAGAACAGCAGGATTAGAATCTTTTGGGTGGAAATGTTTGACGACACAATGGGGTTGTCCTGGTAAATCCCGGTCTACGGCTAAGTAGGTATCACCAGATCCTCCACTTCCTAAGTGTTTGACAATCTCAAAGCGATTCCGAAGTGTTTTTCTGGCGAGAGAGGATTGATGTCTGTTACGTCTAGCACCTGCTAACAAGTAAGTATTACCAGAGCCTTTGCTTCGCAACAGTTTAACAGTCTCAAAGCGACTTCGGAGGGTTTTTCTAACTAGAGGGTTCTGGCTCATATGGCATATACTACTTCTTAATTTCCTGACCATTCAGAGCTTGGGTGAGGTTATGAATACCTGCCGCTAGATTTGTTGGTATTTGAGGCAATCAGCTTCTCAGGCTTCATATGCTTTGGAGCAGTTTTATGATTAGACAGTTGATTTGTTGATTTAATACCTTTATTAAGTATCTTAATCTAGAATTTATTTCTGTTATAGTTCAATTATATCACGTAAGTAAATTTAACACTAGTCCATAGTATCTAGAACTGCGGACAAAAGACAACATTCAAAAATCAGGAGATTTATCTATTTATTTTAACTGTTGGGTCTGATTACTTACCAAACCTTGACCAGTACAATTTAAAAGCACAAGTATCGTTACGGTGTCCACCACAATTTTGTTACTAGATTTTAGTCATTCCTAACCGCGATCGCGTCGCTATATCAACGTGATTTCGACAAAACTAAAAAAGAGCAGGTAAGTTCTTGAGGTAAATATTGAGTGATCGTTTTTGAAGTAAATAAATGTTAGTTGTCAATCACTAACATATCAAGTTACAGCATATTAACTAGTTATTCAATAGTTTCTACAAAACATCCAACTTTTCCCACCTTTCCCACCTTTTACTCGCGCCTGTATCACTTGCAATAACTTAGTTTAATTCAGCAAAACTCATAGTGGTAAAAGTCTATACTGGTTTCAATATATTTTCTGTTACTCTTGCTAGGTAAAGGATAAAACTGTTCTATAGGAAATAAAAAACCGTTTAGATAACTTCCCAGATATTTAATCTTCTAAAAACTGTCCTCATTTAAGTTTTGCTGCCAGCCGATAGATAAAATAGTCTGACATCAGGTGCAACGGCAGCAGCAGCTTGTATTAAAAAAGCCCCCTATTGGGGACCTATTAAGTTGTTCGCGTGGAGTGAACAACTAATAATTAATACTCACAGTAGATACAGTAATCCGAACAAAATAATCCAAATCACGTCAACGAAGTGCCAGTAGATTTCGGCTGCTTCAATGCCAAAGTGCTTTTCGTTACTGTAGTGACCCGGAAGGCGCGATCGCCATAACACGGCAACAATTGCCAAAACGCCAATGGTAACGTGCAATCCGTGGAAACCAGTCAAAACGTAAAATGCACTAGCAAATAAATTGGTAGTTAAACCAAATTCTAAATGGGTATATTCATATACTTGACCCACCAAGAAAATTGCACCCATCGCAGCAGTAATTGCTAACCAGATTTGTGCACCCCGTGTATCGTTCTTTTTGATCGCAGTGTCAGCATTGTGCATGACAAAACTACTAGAAATCAGATTGATGGTGTTGACTCCAGGTAGCAATAGTTCTAACTCTGGGGTACCTGCTGGGGGCCATGCAGGTAAGGTAGCACGGAAAGCCAAGTAGGCTCCGAACAACCCCATAAAAATCATCCCTTCAGCAATCAGGAAGACAATTAGCCCAAACAGCCGATGGTCTGGATGTTCTTCGTGATGACCGACGGACGCTTCCGCCGCATGGTGATGATTTAATTCGGTTTTAGCTGGGTCAATAGTTTGACTTTGCATGAATTTTTAATGCCTAGAGGAGAAGGGGGGGAGTTAGGAGTTAGAAATTTTGAACTAACAACTTTATTAAAGTCATAAATCATAACTTATAACTCATAACTAATAACTTTATTTCCGGTCTTCGGGATTGGCAGCAACCGCTGGGTCAGGTTCTGCTCTTAACACCGAGTTCGGACCAGCAGACAAGATTGGATTGGGATCAGACAAAGGTACACCTTCGTTAGCCCTTTCCAAACCGTAGTCGTAGGGGCCGGTAGCCAGTACTGGGGTTTGATCAAAATTCTCGATCGCTGGCGGTGAGGTTGTCATCCACTCTAAGGTAAGCGCCCTCCAGGGATTATTACTAGCTTTCTCGCCGTATAACCAACTCCAAATCGCATTGATGATGAAGGGGAATGTTGAAACTGCTAGTATGTAAGCGCCATAAGTGCAGATTTCGTTGAGAAAGCTAAATTTGGGGTCATACTGGGCGATGCGGCGGTTCATGCCCATCATTCCCAGCTTATGCATAGGTAAAAAGGTCATGTTGAGACCAACTATTGTTAAGGCAAAATGAACCTTACCCCAAAATTCGTTCAGCATCCGTCCCGTCATTTTCGGGAACCAGTGGTAAATCGCCGCAAAAATGCCGAGAACACTACCACCAAACAGGACGTAGTGCAAGTGTGCCACCACAAAATAGGTGTCGTGAACGTGAATGTCAAAGGGCACTGCTGCCAACATTACGCCACTGATCCCGCCGATCACAAAGGTGCCAACAAAGCCCATTGCGAATAGCATGGCGCTGTTAAGTTGGATTTTCCCACCCCACATTGTTGCTAACCAACTGAAAATTTTAATTCCTGTAGGTACGGCAATGATCATGGTGGTGATCATAAAGAACATCCGCAACCAACCGGGGATACCGCTGGTAAACATGTGGTGTGCCCAAACAATTAGCCCCAGAAAGCTAATGGCAAGAGAGGAATAAGCGATCGCTTTATAGCCAAAAATCGGCTTGCGGGAATGCACCGGGATAATTTCCGAAATTGCCCCAAAAAAGGGCAAAATCATGATATAAACCGCTGGGTGAGAGTAAAACCAGAACATATGCTGGTAAACTACTGGGTCGCCACCGCCAGTCGGGTTAAAAAATGTTGTCCCGGCAATTAAGTCAAAGGAAAGCAGAATCAGACCTGCTGCTAAAACTGGTGTAGATACCAAAGTCAGTGCCGAGGTAGCAAACATCGCCCAGCAGAACAAGGGCATTTGATGAACCCCCATACCAGGGATACGCATCTTCAGCAATGTGACGAGGAAATTGATTGCCCCTAGAATCGATGACGTACCTAGTAGGAGGACGCTCATAATCCAAATTCCCTCACCTACTTGACCTGTTACCAAGCTCAGGGGAGGGTAGGAAGTCCAACCCGCATCCGGTGCATCGCCCACCACTAAACTGGTGATCAACAATAAACCCGCAGGGGGAATCATCCAAAAGGCAACAGCATTCAAGCGCGGAAATGCCATATCCTTTGCCCCAATCATCAAGGGGATCAGGAAGTTAGCAAAACCCGCACCAGCTGGCACGATCCACAAGAAAATCATGATCGTGGCGTGCAACGTAAACAAGCTGTTGTAGACTTCAGGGGTGACAAAATCGACTTCTGGGGTTCGCAGTTCTGTACGAACCAATTCAGCCATCACGCCACCAATGCAGTAGAAAATAAACGTAGTGACTAGGTATTGAATCCCAATCACCTTATGGTCGGTGTTGAAGCCAAAGTAGTCTTGCCATTTTCTGATCCCTGGTTCCTCAAGAAGGGCGGGGATATTGGCAGTTTCTTGCAACTGAGCTTGTGTCATATGAGTTCTGAGTCTTGAGTCCTGTTAGCGATCGTGGATCGTTTAGCCCGTTATGAGTTATTACTTTTGACGTGGACTGTTGACTATTTGTGAATTTGATGTAACATTTCTGGCTGAATTCCCATGTCCTTGGTGTAAGGGGCGAGAAATTCATTTGGGGATAGATTCGCAGGGTTAACAGCAACGGCTTGATTTAGTGTTTCCTTGCTGGCAACTAGCTGCTCTTGCTGCCATTTATCAAAGGCTTCTTCTGTCTCAACGACCACTGATGCTCTCATCGCACCGTGATATGGGCCACAAAGTTCAGCACAAATCAGGGTATAATCGCCTGCTTTTTTGGGCGTGAAACGAATTTCGCTTTGTCTACCAGGGATCGCATCTTGTTTCAGACGGAACTCTGGCACCCAGAAGGCGTGGATAACATCGTTAGCTGTCATATTGATTTGCACTTCTCGTCCGATGGGGACGTGCATTTCACCTGTAGTTATACCAGTTTCAGGATAGGTAAAAATCCAGGCATATTGTAGACCTGTGACGTTGACCCGCAATTCTGGTGGTTTGCCTGCTTTATCAGGACTGCCCCCAATTGTTGGAGCAACACTACCGACACCAGGGGCATTCCGCAGTTGGGGAATTTGGTCAGCATTGCGAACTTCTGCGGTAGCTCGGTCTTGCATTGCCTCATCAGATTTTTCTTGATTCAGGTTGGGTTCGGTGCTAGGAGGAGTATCGCTTAAAGTTGCAGCCATAGCACTTCCTGGCATTGTCATTGACTCCTGATTCATCGGCGCTTCATGGATCGCATGGGGATCGAAGCCACCGATTTCGTTGTACACATCAAAACTGTAAACAGAAATGCCAAAAACGATAATTGCTGGGATCGCCGTCCAGAGAATTTCTAGAGGTACATTGCCCTCAACTGGTGGGCCGTCTTCATTATCACCTGCACGCCGACGGTATTTGAATGCAGAGTAAATTAAAATACCTTCTACGAGCAGGAATATACCTGTAGAAACGATCATCATCGCGTTGAACAGACCATCCACCAATACGGCTTCATCCGTGGCTGCTGCTGGCAACAGACCGTGATTTTGACCGTACCAAAGGCTGACTAGCGTTAGCACGATGCCAATGAGTAATGTCCAGATTGAACTTGGAATCTTCACGGCTTACTTAATTTAATTTACTACGTTATCTCAAAGCTGCTCACTTACTAAGGTAGTCTAGGCCAGAAGGCATGGAGTCCAATGGTCTGAAATTTTTATTAATTTTTTTGACTATTTTACTAATTTTGGGTAGAAGGTGACTATCAAACTACTGCCAAAAGTAGATGTAAATCAGTGGAAAAATTTAGGAAGCTTAAATTAATTGTGATTAATCAATTTTTCACATCTTAAAAAATACCTAAAGCTTCAGGCAAAACGTCGCTAAAGTGATTCAAAGTATAAGTGAGTGCTAATCTATAAACCTTTAGCCTATACGCTAGGGTGAAGATGGGACGCTAAAAGTAAATTGAAAATTTTAAAAGATCCACCAAGAGCGGGCAGAAGGTATCATTCATGAGCGAATTTGTCCTACAACAACAAAATGAAGCGGCACTTCAGCAGCAAAAGCCCAAGGAAATGATTCGGCGCTTGGTGTGGAAAATGTGCATAGCCACCTTAATTTTGATGGCAATAGGCAGTGCCACCCGCGTGATGAATGCTGGACTTGCTTGCCCAGACTGGCCCTTATGCTATGGCGAACTTGTGCCAGCCAAGCAAATGAATCTCCAGGTGTTCCTGGAGTGGTTTCACAGATTGGATGCAGCTTTAATTGGTGTAAGCGCGATCGCACTCTTCGGTTTGTCCTGGTGGCATCGTCGTTTCTTGCCCTCTTGGCTACCTTGGGCGTCCACATTCGCCCTGTTTTTAATCGTCTTCCAAGGTATCTTGGGGGGACTCACCGTTACCGAACTGTTGCGGTTTGATATCGTTACCGCCCATTTAGGAACGGCGCTGTTGTTTTTTACTACCCTCCTGATTGTTGGCACGGCACTCACACCCTATCAGGGGAATGGAACCGTTGGTAAGTTGCCTTGGGTAGGTTTAACTGCCGCTGTTCTGGTTTACCTGCAAAGTCTGCTAGGTGCTTTGGTAGGGTCTCGCTGGGCGCTACACCAATGCCTCGGCGGTTCTCAACTTTGTACTGTGATGTACAGCCATATTGCTGGTTTGGTGCCGCCAACAGTGGCAACTTTGGCAATGGTATTTATCTGTTGGCGCACACCAGCACTACATCCAGCTTTGCGACAACTGGCAAATATGGCTGGTGGGTTGTTGACCTTACAAATCTTGTTGGGATTCGCTACTTTCAAATTACATCTCCAAGTCGAGCCTCTCACCGTCTCTCACCAAGCTATAGGAGCTGCTTTGCTGGGTACTTTGGTGGCTTTCACAGTTCTCGCACTGCGTGACTCAGTTAGTGTTGAGTCACGTTAGCGGTAGCGGGGCGTTTAGCCCGTGCTAAGTGCTAAGTAAAGAATGAGGGACATGAGGGAGCATGCGGAGCAAGGGAAGAATTCCTAACTCCTAACTCTTAACTCTTAACTTCTAACTCAGTACTCAGCACTCATGAAAGCCGCAACGGCGAGTATTGCGACCCACGCAGGTGCAAAAAATCTGTGTTTTCGTTCGACCCAAAGAGCCAGCTTGAGCGGGGGCTGCATATAAGTTGTTGAAAAATAAGGAACCAGAGCCAAAATGATTGAGACTAATGTCTCTCGCCACCACGAAACATTTTTACAAGTAATTCAAAGTTACTACCAGCTAACAAAGCCTCGGATTATTCCGTTGCTTTTGATTACCACGGCTGGGAGTATGTGGATTGCTGCTAAGGGAGAAGTAGATCCATTGCTGTTGCTAGTAACTCTGACTGGTGGCACTTTTGCGGCTGCAAGCGCCCAGACGATTAACTGTGTCTATGACCGGGATATTGATTATGACATGGAACGGACGCGCCATCGTCCGATGCCTTCCGGTAAGGTGCAGGCACGCGATGCTCTAATTTTTGCGATCGCACTGGCGACGATTTCCTTTACACTCCTGGCAGTATTTGCCAATCTGTTAGCTGCCCTGCTAGCCTTCTCTGGCATCGTCTTTTATATTTTGGTCTATACCCACTGGCTAAAACGCCACAGCACCCAGAATATTGTCATTGGTGGGGCCGCTGGGGCAATTCCGGCGTTAGTGGGTTGGGCTGCTGTCACAGGCACATTAAGCTGGTCAGCATGGTTAATTTTTGCCATCGTCTTTTTGTGGACACCACCCCATTTCTGGGCGCTAGCTCTGATGATTAAAGATGACTACGCAAAAGTTGGGATACCAATGTTACCTGTGATTGAAGGTACTGCGGCAACAGTGAAGCAGATTTGGTACTATACCCTACTTACCGTAGTTGCAACCGTGTTATTGGTTTATCCCTTGGGAGCAAGTGGAATTCTTTATGCGGCGATCGCCCTAATTCTGGGAGGATTATTTATCCACAAATCTTGGCGGTTGTTGCAAAATCCAGAGGATCGCACTGTAGCTAGAGAATTGTTTCTCTATTCCATCTCCTACATGATGCTGTTGTGTTTGGGGATGGTGGTGGATAGTCTTCCCATTACTCATCATCTAATTAGTGCGGCGATCAATCAGCTGCATTTTATTGGTTAGGGGAAAGAAACTTTAGCGATCGCGTTGGTAAAGTGGCGCGATCGCATTTCCAGAAATTAAAAAATATACATAATAATTAGAGTTTGGCGTATTTGCGATGTCTCTGATGGTCACTGAGCTTTGTCGTTCGCCCAGCGTCTCGCGTCTCGTAGAGAATTGCGGGCTACGCCTACGCAACTAAAGTTTTAGTAATAAGTGAATTTATTAAACATTAATTTCACTCACTTATTTATCGCTTTTTAATCCCTATGGAAAAAGCAATGCAAGTAATTCGTCACGAGTTAAACCAGCATGAGCAGCAACATCTCGCAGTATGGAGTTAAGTGTGCCAATTTTAATAGGGTCATGGGCAGGAACTGTGAGATGATGCTCACCATTCTGTTGAGTAGTTAACCGAATGTGGCTACCCTTTTGATGACTAATCTCATATCCTAGACAAGCTAAAGTGTTAACTAATTCTGAACCAGATAAGTCTCGTGGGAGTTTCAAGAAGCTATTACCTCATCACGGACTATGTGTAACCGAATGATTTTAGGACGGTTATGTTCATTAGGAAAATGGCAGTGAACCGCATCACGGATCATTTCCCGTAGTGTTTCTATATCGTCAGCCTGAGTAAAAATTGACTCGTTTAAAGCTTTAGCTGTATAACCACCATCTGGATCATCTTCAACGAGAAATACAATTTCAGTCATAACTCTTCCCTTAACTACTAAATTTTACGATCGCTCAATGAGACGATAATCTCTCGTGCGATCATACCAGGAGCTAACTCAATTGATTCCGGCTGTAAATACAATTGAATTGCTTCTTTAATATTTTCCAAAGCTTCTTCTTCGGTTTCTCGTGCTGAAGTACAGCCAGGTAATTCTGGACACCATACAGCCCAATCGCCTGTTTCTAGATCTGATTCAAGAATCACGCGCCATTTCATAGCTAATCCTCTGGGATGTAATTATTGTAAATTGGGAACAGCGATCGCCTGTTCAATTGCCGTTGCTGGAATAGCCATTTTGATTGCTTTAAGCAAGTCAGCATTTTGTATATCAGGAGACACCAATGAAAAATCCCTCAGATCCACGACACTTAATTTCCATTCTTGGGAACAATGCCTAATTTACATGACTTTGAGCCTTTACTGAACCGTATTGAGACACATCCTAGACATATGCTGTCTAGGATGTGTCTAATTTGTGTCCACCAGACACTAATAATAAATCAGCCAAAAAACACCTAGTTATTGTTAGAGGATTAGAGAAATAATGCAGAGAGTTATAATCATTAAAAGATAACCACCTCTAAATTAAATATAGTCTTGCTTTTGACATATTTGCATTCTAGGATGGTATTAGTTGAATCTTATAATCAGCCATAAGTTGATGCTGACTTATACCCAAATCTTCAATCTTCTGTGTAAGCTGATTTTTTAAGTTTGTCAAAAATGAAATTAATTCTTCTTGATAATCGTGATTTTCCTTTCCATAAAAATTTGATTCTATTTTTACATCTAGCTCATTACACTGATCTTCTTCAAAAGCGATGACTAGTTTAAGGCTGTCAGTTTCTGGATAACCAACGAGTACTTTTCTAATAAAAACTTCTTTATTTGCTATGCTAATAGCATAATTATTTAGCTGATTTAGTTTTCTGATTAAGATTATATTGCCATGACGATCTCAACTAAAAATAATTGCTTTTTTTAATCTAAAACAGGAGAGCATAGCTTTTTTTAACAGTTTAAATTGCGAATATGTACCATATAATCTTCATGTAATGCAGAATAAAAAGTATCATGAATATGATTATTTAAAATTCTATTAGCAGTAACAAAATCATCCTTGTCAAAAACTTCTACTTCTTGAGCTATTTTTGCAAGAGATGCTTCTTGTTCAATATTTTCATAAAAATTTGTAATAGGTGTTTGATTAAAGTCATGCGTAATGAAGAAATTATTCAACTCTTTTTCCATAAACTCTAATAAATTAATTCCATTAACGAAAAGTTCATCCTCTTGCTCATCCTGTATTTCAAAATGTATAAAACTGTTATATGATATCTTCGATAGTTTCTCCAAAATAGATTCTATAGATGCGCTCGTCTCCTCAAAATCCATATATTCTTTAGCTGAACTCATAACTAAAAACCTTTTTAAAATATATATTATGTATAAATTATACTACACCACCATCCATATTTATCAGTTTTCCCATTTTCTGCTGACTGGGTTTCACAAGTCTTTATATTTTTGAGCAAATTTACTTCTAGTGATGTCTACAATCTCAAGTCACTTTTGCTAGCGTAGTGATATAGAGTTTATCGCTCCCCGGTAAGCGGCTGGAAGCAAAAGGATTAATATGGCTCATTTAAATCAACGTCGCTCCCAAAATGTCAACGGCGATTTTTATGTAGATACTACCTGTATTGATTGTGATACCTGTCGCTGGATGACTCCTGAAGTGTTTTCTCGTGTTGATGAACAGTCGGCGGTTTATCATCAACCAACGAATCATGCAGAAAGATTAGCAGCACTTGAAGCACTTTTGGCATGTCCTACTAGTTCTATTGGCACAGTTGAAAAACCAAAAGATATCAAAATTGCTCAACAACAGTTTCCAATATTAGTAGCGGAAAATGTTTACCACTGCGGCTATCATTCTGAAAAATCTTACGCTGCTGCTAGCTATTTAATTCAACTTCCAGAAGGTAACATTTTGGTGGATTCTCCCCGCTTTACGCCGCCTTTAGTTAAGCGTTTAGAAGAGATAGGTGGAATTCGTTATATGTACCTAACTCATAAGGATGATGTGGCTGATCATCAAAAGTTTGCGGAGCATTTCCAGTGCGATCGCATCCTTCATGCTGATGATATTTCTGGGGATACTCGCAATGTGGAAATACAGCTAACTGGTTTTGAACCATTTGCTTTGACTCCAGATTTATTAATTATTCCAGTTCCCGGTCACACCAAAGGACAAACTGTTCTACTCTACAAAAATAAGTTTTTGTTCACTGGTGATCATCTCGCTTGGTCAGAAAGCTTGCACCAACTGACTGCATTCCGCGATTTCTGCTGGTATTCTTGGTCAGAACAGACTAAATCTATGCGTAACTTGGCTAATTACTCTTTTGAGTGGGTGCTACCAGGTCATGGGCGAAGGTTTCATACTGATAAGGAAACCATGCGCCAGCAGATGCACAAGTGTATTGAGTTGATGGAATCTTTGAATTGACCGAATAATTCATAATTATTTGCTCATCTGGAAAAGCCCACAAAAAACCTAACCCCCTAACCCCCTTCCCGACGCGGGAAGGGGGAAAATTCAAAGTCTCTCCTTTTAGGAGAGAGATTTAGAGAGAGGTTAGACCGTATTGCATACAAACCAGAAGCGCTATAACCTGGGTTTTAGCACCCTTTTAACCAAACACGGATTATGAAAAAGCTGATCAACAAGCCAGAAGACTTTGTGCGGGAAAGTCTAGAAGGTATGGCGGCGGCTCATTCCGATTTAATTAAACTGAACTATGATCCCGCTTTTGTCTATCGAGCCGATGCACCTATACAGGGTAAAGTAGCAATTATTTCTGGTGGCGGCAGTGGACATGAACCCATGCACGCTGGCTTCGTGGGCAAAGGAATGCTTGATGCAGCTTGTCCTGGTGAGGTTTTCACTTCACCTACTCCTGACCAAATGCTAGAAGCAGCCAAGCAAGTAAATGGAGGCTCTGGTATCCTTTATATCGTCAAGAATTACAGCGGCGATGTGATGAACTTTGAGATGGCAACGGAGTTAGCCCGTGGTGAGGGCATTCGAGTCCTAAATATTTTGATTGATGACGATGTAGCAGTCAAGGATAGCCTCTATACCCAAGGACGCCGGGGTGTGGGAACAACAATACTGGCAGAAAAAATTTGTGGTGCAGCGGCTGAGGGGGGGTATGATTTGCCACAAATAGCAAATTTATGTCGCCGAGTAAATCTGAATGGGCGGAGTATGGGAATTGCTCTAACATCTTGTACAGTTCCCGCTAATGGAACGCCGACATTTGAATTGGGCGATCGCGAAATTGAATTAGGTATCGGTATTCACGGTGAACCAGGAAGAGAACGTACAGCCCTCAAATCAGTAGACGAAATCACCGAAATATTAACGCGATCGCTCATTGAGGATACAGCATACAGCCGCACACTGCGCGAGTGGGATGAAAACAAAGGAGAATGGGTAGATGTAGAACTAATAAATCTCCCATTTGCAAAAGGCGATCGCCTGTTAGCTTTTGTCAATAGCATGGGTGGAACCCCAATTTCTGAACTGTATATTGTTTACCGCAAACTCGCCCAAATCTGCGAACAGCAAGGATTGCAAATTGTGCGAAACTTGATTGGGCCTTATATTACATCTCTAGAAATGCAAGGTTGCTCCATTACCCTGCTGAAGTTAGATGATGAGATGATCCGGCTATGGGATGCACCAGTAAAAACGCCAAGTTGGCGCTGGGGAATTTAACTAATTACGAATTAATATGGTAACTCAGGCGCAGATATTGCAATGGTTGCAGGCTTATGCAATCGAGATAGAGCAGAATAAAGCATATTTGACAGAATTAGATGCTGCGATCGGAGATGCTGACCACGGGATCAATATGGATCGTGGCTTCAAAAAGGTAAGCACTCAGTTACCAACTCTTACAGACAAGGACATCAGCAACATTCTCAAAACCGTGAGTATGACCTTGATTTCTTCTATTGGCGGTGCAAGTGGCCCTCTTTATGGCACTTGGTTTTTAAGAGCCAGTACAGCAGTAGTAAATAAGCAAGAATTAACAGCACAAGATGTGTTAGAGCTACTCCAAGCAGGCTTAGACGGCGTGCTGCAACGTGGAAAAGCGCAACTAGGAGACAAAACAATGGTAGATGTACTATCTCCGGCTGTAGAGGCTTTTAGACAAGCTGTAGGGGAAAGTAAGGGGACACTGGAAGCTTTGCAACAGGCTGTAGCAGCAGCCCAAAAGGGGTTGCAAGAAACTATACCGATGCAGGCGAGAAAGGGACGGGCTAGTTATCTGGGAGAACGGAGTGTTGGACATCCAGATCCAGGAGGAACTTCTGCTTATTTGATGTTGAAGAGTTTGTTAGCGGTGTTGGAAAGTTCTGGGGAATAACGCTGGCTGTATCAAAGAGATAAATGGCTCACTACAAACGTTTCCACAAGCTAGTCTGAGTATTTATTTTAGGCGATCGCGGCTATTTTCATGAAGACTCTCTAAGATAACCAGACGACCTTATACATTTTAATAAAACCAACAAACTAAATGTATCATTAATACTCCGCTTTATCTTTTTTTTAATTAAACTATTTTTTTCTCATTTAATTTAGATTAACTTCATAAATTTTTGTTTTTTAAGTCAGTATATGCTGTTTTAATAATTCAGTAAATCTGGGGTTATGATCTACCCCAAAATGAGCCTACATTTATCTTAATGCTTTCTGATTAGCTCTAGCGTCGAAGTACAGCAATAAATAGTTTTTCCTCCTTGGAAAATTTAATTTATGCATCTATTATCCATTTGTGAATACTCAAATAAAGAACATTTATATAAACTTTTTAGAGAAAGTGATTGTCCTGCATTTAAGAGAATATTAATGTTGTTGCCTTGCTGAGATGAAGCAAAGGGCAAAAATATTTCTGAAAAATCTTTATTTTACAACAAATCATCATTCTTTTTCAGGACAATGGCATTAAGACATGTACCGTTATGATGGACGACGCATGAAAACCTGGAAGTAGAGAGAGTAGCCAATATGATATCTTTTGAATCAAATGAAGGCAATGTTTTTCATACAGATGGTATCCATTTAGTAATCTGGGAACCAAATCTTATAGTGTAAAGACGCAGTGGCAGAGATATATGACCGAGAAACTATGAATACGAACTTAATAGAAGGTATTTGGATGGGGATGGTATCTACACCTAAAGTAGAGTTTTGTTTAGTCCAGCCTTGAACTGAAACAACATCAAGATTGCTATTCACAGATACAGAAACATAATCTGGACTCAACCAAAAGTATTTGCCATTAGCCTGATCTGCATAGTCATACACTAATTAGTGTGATGGCGCATGAAAAGTAGAAGTTGAGAGGATAAAAAACATGACATCTTATGAATTGAATGGTATAAGCATAGAAATCGTTAATCCTAACACAATACTCTTTCTTACTAGAGTATATCCCATTCCCAAAAAACAAATTGGGATTAATGTTCCAATTAAATTCAGCGTGAGTATAAATCACACTAGTTCAAATTCTTTTTATCTGAACCACTTACAAGCTTTTATCCCAGAGCTTTTGACATCAAATGGACAGAGAATACAGGGACATTTAGTTACAGACGATCTGGTTACTAATCAACAAAGTAAACAGCCAGATAGTAGCCAAGGTAGACAATTGGATTGGTGGAGAATTAGACCCAAATGCCGTACAACTTTTTTTGTAACTGCAAAGCTTTTTTGGCAAGATAATTCTTTACAACTAAAAATTCCTACTATTCCCGACTATATTCTTGATAATTTTAGGTCTAATTACTTTTGGTACTTCGATCCACTTGAAACGAAAACTTATCAACTTCGATTTATTTTAAATACTGATGCTAGAGATACATATGTTTCAAGTTCTAACATTAACCAAGAAGTAATTGAACAAGAAACTAGTTCAGACATATTGGCAACCCCGTGGGTAAATCTTCGTCTTGTTCAACTCTTATCAACTGATAGTAATGCAATAGAAGTAGATGGAGTCTTATTCAAAATAGATATGCCAGAGTCTGTACTGACCATCTCTTCTAAATTATTTAAAGCCAAAACTGATGTAAAACTAGGTATTTATATTACAAATAATACATCAACCACTCTTTGCTTTTACCAATTAAGCTCTATTGACGCCATTTTAATAAGCGATGATGGTAAACCAATAAATCGGTCTGGCAACCCAACTAAACTTGCTTGGAAAAACAATGAACAAAATTATTACTTGCTTCAACCAGGAGAAAAAATGTTTTTGGATTTATGTGGAAAACTTTTTTGGTATTCTTCTCAACTTCAATTCGCAATTTCTAGCAAAACTCATAGCTTGAATGGAAAAAGTGGCTCTTATTATTTTCCTAACCTGAAAGCTGGTGCATTATATCGCCTCCAAGTCATATATCAAGTTTCTGAATTGAGAGCAAGGCGTTTAGAAGAACAAATATTAGAAAAATTTTGGAGTGGGAGAATAGCTATGCCTCTTGTAGAGTTTGGTCTTATCAAGGGATGAATAAAATTTGAACGAAATTATTGTCTTTATAAGAGACATCCTCATTTTGCCCAAAAAATGATTTAACCTTAATGCTTAAAGGAGCAAAAATGAAAGCAAAGGACAAAAATATTTCTGAAAAATCTTTATTTGACAACAAATCATCATTCTTTTTCAGGACAATGGCATTAAGACATGTGCTGTTATGATGGACGACGCATTAAAACCTGGAAATAGAGAGGGTATCTCACATGACATCTTTTGAATCAAATGATAGTAACAGCATTGAAGCTCAGGGTATAAGTCTACAAATCTGGCGTACAGAATTTTTAGTATTACCCATTCCAAAAAGAGAGCTTAATGCTAATACACCTGTAGAGTTTGACATTACTATTAGCAACAAAATGCTAATTCACTTTCGCTTCAACCGCTCTGGCAGTTTAATTCCCCAGATTGTCGGGTCAAATGGTCAAGTTTTACAAATGCAAGAACCGAAAAATCGGAGAAAAATTAATAAATATGATGATTATTTAGTTCAGCCAGGAGTGTCTACTTTTACATTATTATATGCAAAACTATCTTGGCAAAATAAAAAGTTACAATTTCAAATTCCTGATTTACCTAATGAACCTGGTAATTATTGGACTGTCAATGATATGCAATTAGGAACTTATCAACTACGGTTCATATATCGCACCAATATAAAGTCAGCAGTAGGGATAGAAACAGTTCGGTTAAATACTCAATACATAACTTTCCGTTTAATTGAACCTGTTGCAACTAATAATTCAGTTGAAGTTGATAGTATCCGTTTTGAAACCCTAGTGCCGAAACAGGTATTTACTATTCCCAAAAAACAACCCGATGCCAGAACATTTCTAAAGTTTGGGTTAAAAGTTACTAACTTGTCATCAACCCCCTATCGCTTTAAATTTTATGGCTTAATACCAGAACTGCAAAGCATTAATGGGCAATTGCTCAGTCTAAGCTATAGCAGAAACGCACTAAAACTACTTGAAGAAGATGATTTCTTATTAGCTATGCCAGGAGAGGATTTGACATACTTTGTCGATGGAAAAATCTACTGGAATCGCAACAACCTGCTTGTAATGGGAGGATCTGACAGGATTGGGGGTTTTTGATCTTATCAAAATCTCAAACCAGAAAGCTACCGAGTTCGTTTTACCTATCGAGGTTTAAGCCTGTCTACAGTGGCTAGATTCTTGCCTGGAGTAGTAATAGAAAATCTTTGGACAGGTACAGTACTTACGCCATCTATTGACTTTGGCTTGATACAGAAATGAAGTGAAGTTAGGTTATCATCGCCATCACTGTTGATTTTCATTCTGATTAAACAAATCACATCAGACCGGGTTTATCTGTGGCACATGGCCAACTATAGAATTAGTTACCGTCCCTTACTCGGATGGGGAATGAATGGTTTTGGCACTGCTTATTCCTATGTGCGCCCTGGCATAAAAATAACTAAAGTAATTCGCTTGGGTGATTTTAGTTTCGATTACCAAGAGGAAAATGGCCAAATAAAAACCGCACAGCTACCCACAACTAAAGCGCACAATCTAATTTTAGATACGATATTATCGGTAGGATTACTGGGGATGGCATCCTACCTTACCCTGTTAGGATGGTGTCTGTGGCAGGTTATCAAATCACCTTACCGGGGAATTGAAGCAGTCTTCATTGCCTATCTTGCCTTCACCTTCACCTGGTTTGAGTGCGCCCAATTTACGCATCTAGCTTGGTGGTCGCTCAGTATATGTGGAATGTCCCGTGTCCCGAAAATCATACCTTAAAAACGCTACCATCATCTGTTTGCTGTGTCTATTACTGGGCAGCACTCAGTCAAAGCCAGAGTCACAATGGACACAACAGATGGAAGCAGAGTTTCAGGCGCGTTCCCAACAAGCGATTACACTCTTTGCAGGCAGTAACTACGGTTCGACAGCCTTTGAGAACGAAAAAAGGTCTTACCCTAGAGCAATGATGGACTTTCTCGCAGGTAATCGAGAAAAAGCGATCGCCTTTCTGCAATCTAAAGACGCCGATGCTGATAGAAATACTCACACCTTGGGAATTGACTTTTACTCTGGCTTTACCCTCAAAGAGCAAGTCCGCAAATACTTCTACTTTGGCAAATATCTTGACTCAAACTATCGCCAGCGGATGAAGAAAGCGATGGCAATTTTGACCAAAAAAGACCCACTCACACGTACCTTTCTTAGCCCTCGGAAATTTTGGTCGGCTTCAACTGATAACTGCGATACTTGGGTTGATTGCCGCAACACTGATAATTTAAAAGCCATGCGGGAAGTAGCGGTTTATTTATTTGCCCAAGAAACAGGCAACGAAGAGACACGTAAAATATATAAACAGCGCATCCGCCGCAATGTTCGCACTCTCTACCAAATTGGACAAGGGGAGTGGGATTCAGAAAACTACTTGGGACACGCTGTTACTACTTATGTAAATCTCTACGATTTTGCATTAGATCCAGAGGTAAAATCTCTGGCTAAATCTGCACTTGATTGGTTTTTTACTGAAGGCGCACTGAAATATTGGCGGGGTGGATTTGGTGGCCCCTCTAAGCGCGACTATAGTCAAGGTAACTGTGTTTGGTGTTCTCTGGCAACTCATGAATTAGGGCTGTATTTTGGGGATTCGCCACTGTCAGATCCCAAACCAGACGCCGACGAAGTACACCTAATTACCAGCAGTTACCGTCCACCATTAGCTGTTATTGCCTTAGCACGGAAGGAATTTAAAAAACCTTTAGAACTACTCAATTCCAAACCAACTTACGAAAACTGGAAACCAGGAGGAGACGCAGCACCCCAGTTTTACGAAACCCTTTATTTCGGTAACACTTTTCAACTAGGGACATTAGCTCAAGGTTCTGGTGGGGACTGGAACGGGTTTAAAATGATCGCGTTCAATTCTCGGCGCGGAGTAGATTACTTTATTGCAGCTACCGGAACAGACCCGACTTCAATATCTACTTCATCCATTGGTGGTGACAACGTTGCTCAGTACCGTAATTTGGTAATCTGGCTCAATAACAGACCCGACTTCAATATCTACTTCATCCATTGGTGGTGACAACGTTGCTCAGTACCGTAATTTGGTAATCTGGCTCAATAACAAACCACTAGCACCGTTTCAATTTTTCTTACCTAAATCAGCCTTGATTGAAACTCGCAATGGTGTAACTTTTATCAGTTATGAAAAAACATGGCTGGCATTAACACCAATTAATTTGCACCTACAAGGGATTAATCTCACAGCAACACAGAAAATTAACTCCAGATATCCTGATGACCAAATTCTCACGGCGGCGGGTACTGGGAGAACAGTAAGCGGATTTGCCCTCGAAGTTGGTGAACAACAAACCTACGGTAGTTGTGAGCAATTTCAACAGTCTGTGGTGAAAAAGTCGCGTTTAAATCTGAATAAGATTAATCATGGAGTGATTGAGTATCAAGGGGTTTTCGCTCAAGTAAAACTGCAATATCAAGATAATAATTTACCAAAAGTTTGGCGGAATGGACACTACCACGACTGGCGGAATCATTTTGCTGTTTACCAAACTGCTGATGGTAATAAAACCCCGATTTATTCAGGATGGAAATCAGGTAAGTTGAGAATTGAGGCGGGTGGGTATCAGTTTCAGAGTCAGAGTGATTGAAGAAGAATTTAGAATCCAGGAATCAGAATCACTCTGACTGGGGGATTGGAACCACCCACTTCGTAGTAGGCGAACTGTAGACATCGCCTAAAAATTCCAACTTATCTGATTGACAACAGATGTACTCTGGATGCGCCATTTACCTTGTTCTCGAATCAAATCATACCGAACTCGCAATTTCTCGTTAGAAGACTTTTGAAACTGACCATTTTCATATAACTGTGTCGCTTCCTTAACCGTAGCTTCCACTGCGGCACGATCTGCAAATAAATCAATTTTCTCAACAGATTCCACCTTCAGGCTATGGTCGTACTTGCGGTAGCGATTGTCTGACTTATCCTGTTGAGCAATCAGCCGCCATTGAGACAAAGCTGAACCAGTTAAAATCTGCTCTAAATTATTAATCTCATGATTCGGTCCTAAAGCTTCGGCTTTGGTAGATAGCCACGTCTGAATAACTTCCTCTGCCGTTGCATCTGTTAAAGGGCCATCTGTTGCTTGTGGTTTACTGTTTGGATCAGGAATAGATATTGGTGGTTGATTTATTTGTACAAATAACTGTGAACCACGCAAAGATGCTGTAGGAAAAAATAGATTTTTTAACCATCCAAAAGTCGTTGTGACTAACACCCAGAAAACTAATATACTCACCAAAGAAATAAACACTCTCCATACCAGCCGTGTTTTCCCTTCTATGGTGTTAGCAAAAGTTCGCCGCCGCCGAGGACGACGAGAATGAGGACGATTATCTGGTAAACGCTCTCGGCTAGCAGATGGAGTAGGTTTTCTCCGCCGACGCTTTTGGTTATGACCAGGTGCAGCAGTTTTAGCTGAACCATTCAAACGCTGATTAGTATTTCTGCCCATCCGTTCGACAGTAGGAATCTCTGATTTTACACTCCCAGATGAATTCCACATGGGTGGTGAGAAATTTGAATATTCGGGTGTTTCTTTTGTTGGTGTTTCTGGCAAATCTAGGTCAGGTGTTCTACTGTGATTAAATTGCCCTGAAGTCCTAGTTGAATTGTTGGGGAAAGGGGGATTATTTGTCTGGGGCTGGGGAAAATACTGGGGGTTAATTACAGCCCATTCATTAGTTGTTTCTGCATCCGTTGGCAGTGCTTCTAAATAAGCTTGCACCTGTTGGTTAGCAAAGTAATCTTTTAGGAAAGCTTGCTGGTTTGCTAAATCTCGAAAATGGGGAAATACTTCGTGTTGCAACCACTGTTCTGCATATAGACACAGCCCCGGTAATAAATCTGGAGAGTCTTGAGATTTTTCCCGAATAAAAGCTAAAGCTTCGTACTCCTGACTAAGTTCTAAAACACGAGTTGCTTCTTGGGTTTGTCCCAAAAGTAATGCACATAGCGACTGTTCTAAATGTACATCTTGGCGTTTGCCCAGACGCATGAGCATTTGCCTTGCTTGACGAATTAAAGCAGGTTGACGTTGAGCAAACCCGCGTGCTATCAAGGCATAAACAGCTAAATAAGTGGCAACAGCAGAAGGACGTTTGCTTTGGGCTTCAAATAACTTGTGCTGCTCTGCGACTGTTAAGTGGTTGCGTAACTGCTGGATAAATCGCAGAAAGTCATCTATATTTAAACCAGATTCATCATTGCTCGTGCCATCAATGCCACCACGATCTTCTAAGAGATTTTGCAATAATTCCAAGCCTTGGCGTCGTTCGGCAGTCTTTTCTTGAGGTAGTGCTAGCAACTCCAAAATTCGATATGGTCGCAATTTGTAAAGATCCGCCTGAATTTCTGCCTGTACACTGGAGAACAACCCTTCGCGTGCTAGCAGTTCTTGACCAGTTTCTAGGGATATGGCAGCATTTTCATAGTGACCTTGCTGCCACTGTTCCCGACCTAATTCTAGACAAGCAAGGGCAACAGTGAGAACAACATCTGGATGTTCAGCACTTTCGTGTATTTCTTCGTCTGCTAGATTATTGCCTTTTCTTGCACTTGTAGTACCATTTTTATTTACCAGGTACGGACGACCTAGTTTCAATACAAGTTCGTATTCCCCCAACTCTTGCAAAATTAATAAAGCGCCAACTAATTCGTCTTGGGTAATTTCGATCCCCAGACTCTGGGTGTCAATGCCCCT
Organism: Nostoc sp.; assembly: GCF_036917615.1. Taxonomy (GTDB): domain Bacteria; phylum Cyanobacteriota; class Cyanobacteriia; order Cyanobacteriales; family Nostocaceae; genus Nostoc. The sequence goes on along the minus strand of NZ_JBALCZ010000070.1, from coordinate 59,880 downwards.
TTTGGTGCTTTCTGTACGATTTTCCAGTGCTACTGCGGCAGCAGCAAGGTTATCAGGGTCATAGGCGTGGGCAAGATAAAGCTGATCGTAGGTACTGCGTTCTTTTGGATCTGATAAAACCACGTAAGCTTCTTCTATGAGTTGTTTACGAGAAGAAATTGCTGCCTGAGAATACTCACGTCGTGGCAATTGTACAATGCGATCGCTGTATGCCTGCCGCAATTGTTCATCACTTGCCGCTAACGGTAGTCCTAAAATTCGGTAGTAATCTAGCGGAATTCGCACAGCCTACTTCCCCTGCACCGTGATCAATATAATTCACCTAGAGCTTTCTAGGCCTGTAAAACCGTGCCATGATAATGCCGTGTAGAATTTACTCTACAAGTGTATATTGCAACAACTTGTTTTGTACCTTCCCGAAATTTTGAGTCACATTCTAGTACTAATTTTTTGCTTTCGCCTAGAAAGCCTCAATTGTTTGTCTTAATTCTTAGTATTTTTGTTTAACATGACTATTATCAGCCTTCGATACCACAAACCACAACTACCGTTTTTAGTGACGGCATAAATGTTGTGGTTGCAAGAATCTATTGATGATTGGTTTTTTCGGGACTTTCCCAGTAAACGGTCACTAAAATACCACTATTGGGGGTTGACCCTGATAACAGGAGAAAAGAATAATATCATAATTAACCTTTAATTACAATTACCTATTTGGGTATAGAGACTTTTGCATCGTTTTTTTTAAATTGTTAATGGATATGCAGAAAGCAGTCTATCTTGATTGCTAGTCTATGAAGGGGAATAGTCAGAGATAAAAACCCAAAGCGGCAGATGTTGCCGTTAGAGTCAAATCCTCACGGGGCATGGGCTGAAAAGTTAAAAATCCGTCTTGGAAAGTTGCGCCACTGCGTTGGAGAGCCAGCGCGGTCTTCTCCCATTCGTGAGAGGCTAGCGCCTTGGCAAAGCGTCTCCAAGAGTTGGGGGTTTCCTTATGAGCGACTGGCGTCGCGTCTTTCGGCTGAAAGCAAGTGGCGTCTGATTTAAGCAAGCCTTAACTCAGACTTTCCGCAAAATGAAAAATTCGGCTATTTCCCTAAGACCCTTTTTTGGTGCATAAATAAAGTTTGATTGTTGAGTCTTACAAACGCTAGCCTGTTAAAAGCTAAGGTGTTATCAGACCAACTTATTTAAGACCGTAACTTTAAGTTGTACAACAGGGATAATCAAAAATAATGGTTCAAGAGCGTACTTTACCCACATTTAATCCTGCTACTACGCACATTACTAAAGAAGAAGGGTTACGGTTGTATGAGGACATGGTATTAGGGCGCTTGTTTGAAGACAAGTGCGCTGAAATGTACTACAGGGGCAAAATGTTTGGTTTTGTCCATTTGTACAACGGTCAAGAAGCCGTTTGCAGTGGGGTTGTGCAGTCAATGCGACCGGGTGAAGATTTCGTTTGCAGTACCTACCGTGACCACGTTCATGCTCTGAGTGCGGGTGTACCAGCAAAAGAGGTAATGGCAGAATTATTTGGCAAAGCCACAGGTTGCAGCAAAGGGCGCGGTGGTTCCATGCACATGTTTTCTGCTGAACATCGCTTGCTGGGCGGCTATGCTTTTGTGGCTGAGGGCATTCCTGTGGCAGCTGGAGCGGCTTTTCAAAGCAAATACCGCCGCGAAGTGCTAAAAGATGAAAGCGCTGACCAAGTGACAGCTTGCTTTTTTGGCGACGGTGCAGCTAACAACGGTCAGTTTTTCGAGACGCTAAATATGGCAGCCTTATGGAAACTGCCAATTCTGTTTGTAGTCGAAAATAATAAGTGGGCCATTGGGATGTCTCACGAGCGAGCCACTTCCCAGCCAGAGATTTATAAAAAAGCCAGTGTATTTAACATGGTGGGCGTGGAAGTAGATGGCATGGATGTACTAGCAGTCCGAGCCGTGGCCCAAGAAGCTGTAGCCCGTGCCCGTGCAGGTGAAGGCCCAACTTTAATTGAGGCACTTACCTACCGCTTCCGGGGTCACTCCTTGGCAGATCCTGATGAAATGCGAAGCAAAGCGGAGAAGGAATTTTGGTTTGCCCGTGATCCAATTAAGAAGTTGGCAGCTTATTTGCTGGAGCAAAACCTGGCGGATGAGGAAGAAATCAAAGCCATTGACCGTAAAATTCAGGGTGTAATCGACGAAGCAGTTAAATTTGCCGAAAGTAGCCCAGAACCAGACCCCAGCGAGTTATATCGTTTCGTTTTTGCAGAAGACGAATAACAGAGTTAGGAGTTAGGAGTTAGGAGTTATAAATTGTTAACTCCTAACTCACAATTCCTAACTCCTAACTCTCAGCTAATATTTAGGACTAAACTTGTGTTTACCATTGCAGTTCAACAGCAACAATACAAAACCTACATCCTTTCAGATGAAACCGCTGGTTCTCAACTGGAAGTTGTGCCAGAACGTGGTGGTATCATCACTCGTTGGCGTATACAGGGGCAGGAAATTTTCTACTTAGATACTGAACGCTTTGCTAATCCTGATTTGAGCGTCAGAGGTGGAAATCCTATTTTGTTTCCCATCTGCGGCAATATACCGGATAATACTTATACTCACAATGGACAGCAGTATACTCTTAAACAACACGGCTTTGCCCGTGATCTACCGTGGGAAGTAACTGACCAAGTTACTCAAGATAAAGCTAGCCTCACCCTCGTTCTTAACAGCAACGAGCAAACACGGGCAGTTTATCCTTTTGACTTTCAAGTGCTGTTCACTTATGAACTCCAAGGTAATACTTTAGAAATTCGGCAGCAGTATAAAAATCTTTCATCCACATCACTGCCCTTTTCAACGGGTTTCCATCCTTATTTTTTGACAGTTAATAAAGCTGGGCTAGAGTTTGAAATTCCTTCGCAAAAGTATCAAGACCAGATAACCAAGGAAATTCACCCCTTCAATGGTAATTTTGACTTTAGCCGCGATGAAATTGACGTTGCCTTTAAGCAGCTAACCAGTCAATCTGCCGCAGTAACAGACAACAGCCGCAAGTTAAAACTGACTCTAGATTATAGCAATGAATATCCAATTTTGGTGTTTTGGACGCTCAAAGGCAAAGATTTCTATTGTTTAGAACCGTGGAGCGCTCCCCGCAACTCCTTGAACACTGGTGAACATCTGACTGTGTTAGAACCAAAAAGCAGCTACACAGCATCTGTGCGCTTCAGGGCAGATTTTTTCTAAAGGCTTTACAAATCTACAGATATTCATGCTATGATGGCAAAGTTGCGAAAAGCAAAAAAGGGTCGCTAACTCAACGGTAGAGTACTCGGCTTTTAACCGATTAGTTCCGGGTTCGAATCCCGGGCGACCCATATTCAAGGAAAAAATGCTTGCTAAGTCTTTGAGGATAAAAGTCGTCGAGGCTAGCTCTATGGCTATCAAGAAAATTGTGAATCCGATCGCTCTGGGGAATAAAAAATTTTCGGATCAGCGATCGCTTTTTGCTGAAGATAAAGAAAGATTACAGATTAAGGGAAATTAACTAAGTTGTTAGCCTATTTCAGTGATTTTACGGTTACTTAAGTCTGGGCTGAAGGTGAATAACTGAATTTGAGCTTTTCAACTGGAAGTAACAGATGCAGGCAAATTTTGAGCAAAAAGCTTTTATTTCCTTAGCAGGTCTGGAAACTAAGAACTTACCGGCAAAGCAAATACGATTACAGGGTTTGTCTGGGAGCGATTACACTTACTTTTGGCAGTTATGGGAGCAGTATCGAGATTATCTTTACAGTCGCTGCTTACAGTGGATGGGAGGTAATCGTCATGATGCCGAAGACTTGTTCAGCCTGGCAATGCTCAAAGCCTGGAATCAATGGCCAGACTATGACAATAAAATCACCAAGCCCAGGGCTTGGTTGAGCCGACTCATCCACAACCTCTGCATGGATCTACATCGAGAACGTAAGCGAGAGGCACAAAGGATCAAAAATGTTGAGGACATTCAATTTAGAGATCATGCAGTAGTTACTTCCAGGCTTGAATCTCCTGAGTCAGAGATGTTTGGTGATGAACTGAGGACATACCTTTGCCATAAAATTGAGTCCTTACCCACGAGACTGCGCGAACCTTTTATCCTTCGCTACTGCCAAGAAAAGTCTTACAGAGACATTGCCAAGCAACTCGCCCTCTGTGAAGACAACGTTTACAAACGGGTTCAACAGGCGCGAACTATTCTGCAAAAGCAGTTAAGCAAATATCTGGCCGGGGAAGATGACACTCCCCTAGATTCCCTGCCACCCCGATTCAAATGGGTGGTTCCGATGGTGGAATCTAAATCTGATCAAAGGGTGATATCTGACTGGGAAGTGCCGATAACAACAAGCATTGAAGAAATTAATTACAAAGTAACTGTTATATGTCTGGAAACCTTGCAACATACTTGGTACAGTTCCCCCAGTCTTCTGGGGTGGAGATGAATGTTCATCTGGTTTTAGACGAAAAGCCAACTAGGCAAGATCAGAAGTTAAAAACATTAAGTAAGTACATCCAGAAGTATCCCCAAGGATGGAAAAAACGATTAGAATTGGCTGATTTGCTGTACGGAATGGGAAGCTGGGAGCAGGCGATCGCAGAGTATCGCCAAGTTATTGAGCGATCGCCTCAATTGATGAATGTGCGGCTGCAACTGGGGAAAATCTTGCAGATGATGAAACGAGAGGCAGAGGCTATAGAGCTATATGAGAGTGCCTTAACATTATCCTGTAATCAAGGGACTCAGCACCATATAAACGGATTGATTGCTGTTTGTAAAGGTGAAAGTCAAAAAGCAATCATCGCTTTTGATTCTGCGGCTGACCTAGAACCTGACAAAATAGTTCACTGGCTGGCATTGGGACAGGTGCACAAGGCCAGAGAAAATCCGATTGGGGCTTTACGAGCCTTTTCACGGGTTTTGTCACTCAACCCAGAGGATATTGTGGCCTTAATTCACAGCTATGACATGCTGATGGCAGTAGGAAACTTTCAGGAAGCTAGGCAGAGGTTAAGTAAAGCGATCGCTCTAGCTCCCGATGATTTCCAAGTACTCCAACGACAGTTAGATCAGCGTTGCGGGATGAGATTGGTATCCGGTGAAGAGGGAAAGCAGACTAAAAAGCTGATTGGTTTTTTGCTGCGACAGGCTCCTCACGCAGATGAAGCTTACAAATCACTAGCGTATTATCACCTTTATCGGGGGGATTGGACGCAAGGGGTAGGGGTGTTAGCAGAGTTTGCAGAGCAACACCCCAATCATCCTAGCGGTTGGTATTACTATGGGCAGTTCTTATTCCATACAGGGGAATATCAGGCGGCGACTGAGATGATACTGAAAGCTTATGGTTTGTATCCCAACGATTGTGAAATCTATCGGGCGTTGTGTGAGATATTGCCTGTTGAACCTCACCCCCTACCCGATCAGGAGAGGGGAGTAAGAAAAGAGGGAAATAAGGCAAATCTTGCTGCGATAGTGGAAGAAATGCTTGAGCGGTTTCCTGAACGCTGGAGTGTTTGGGCGACGGCGGGACGGGTGCTGGTGGAAAGTTTTAAAGATATGGAACTGGGGTGTAGTGTTTCTTTTCAAGGGACGCAACTACAGCCCCAGTTACCTGATGCTTGGTTTCGTCATGGACGGGTGTTGGCTTTAGCGCTCAAACACCAGGAAGCCGTGGAAGCGCTACAGCAAGGATGGCAGTTATTACCAGCAGTGGGGGGTTATCTGCAATCTGCACCTGCTGCGGTGTGGCTAGGAGAGAGTTATCAGGTACTAGGGGATGATGCAGCGAGTCGGAAGTGGTGGACAGAGGCTTGTCAGCGAACCAAAGAACTGATGGATTTCGACCTTTCTACTGCTCATTACTGGCAGGGGAGAGCCTTAGAGGGGTTGGGGGATACTTTGGGGGCGATGCAGGCTTATCGAAATGCTTTGAATTTGCAGTTGTTTTATCCTCGTCGCAGAGAGGTTGAGGCGGCTGTGAAACGGTTGCAAGCTATGGTGCCAAAAAGTTCTCGTGCTTGAGGTTGGTTTGATGGGATGAATTTAGGGAAAACCAAAAAATAAATTATCCCAAATTTATGGTTAGTAGGGTGCATCAGTCAGACAGGATCTATGAATATCAAAAGATTATTGCTACTGACGCACCCTACTAAAAGAATATTTTTTTATTTGTTAGTCCCATTATCAGAAAAAAACGCCTCTAACTCAAAAAATTCCGAATTTGACTTTGGAGATCGTCTTAAAAGTGTACAAGTCAAGAGAAATTAACTCCATGAAATCTCTAACTAGAATTTTTGTTGCTTTGTTGTTGGCTGTAAGCATTACATTTGGTAGTTTTCATAGTAATGCTCATGCTGCCTCTGCCTCGCCTCTACCCATACCCAGCATTAGGATTAATGGAAATACAACTTTCGACGAGATAGCAAAGAACATAAGATTTGACAGGAAATATACTATTCTGGTGGCTAACAAAACTGGAAGGACTCTTCAGCGTGCAGGCGTTTACAATGACTCATTTACAACCTGGCCTCTTGGTGATGTTGAGTCAAATAGCGCAGTCGGACAACAATTTGACGGTCATCCTATTACTAATAATTTTTCCTTTGCATCTAACTATAGAGTTGAACCTGGTAAAAATCTCCAATTAACAGCCAACTTTCCTACTATAGGCAGAAGAAGAATTGGACTCGGAAACATAAATCAAGACGGAGATAGCCCAGCAAAAAAAGTTTGGGACAACATGAACGATTCAAATGATAAAGCAGTCAATATTTCTCCTTTCCAAGGTCGTGCTTCCATCCAACAAAAAGACGGATCAATCATTTGGTATTATGAAGTCAAATAAGCAGGGTTATGGCTTTTAGTGCGATCGCTTGATCTTGGAGATTACCAAGAAATAAATTATCCAATCTTGTGAGGTGGGCGACCAAGCGCCCTTAAGTATGGGCGGACTTTTCGGGCCACCCGACAAGAAGAATATGTAAAAAGAGCGATCGCTTATCTTACCCAAAGAAGTGCGATCGCTCCTGTTTTGGGTTGGAGAATACTTTAGGGGCGATAAAGGCTTATCAAAGTGCCTTGAATTTGCAGTTGTTTTATCCGGCTCGTGGGGAAGTTAAGGAGGCTTTGAAACGGTTGCAAGCGATGGTGCAGAAGGGTTCTCGTTCTTGAGTTGGTTTTATCGAATGGATTTATTTAGAGAAAAAACGCCTCTAACTCGAAAAATTCCAAAATCGACCACTGGAAACGTCTTATAGATGTGAAGAACAAAAAAAGGCATTCAGATGCTTATTAACAGAGTGCCCTTCTGAACACAACACCAAACACAAGAGGCTAAGAAATTTATGACAAAGGTAAAAGTCGAATTAGTTAACGTTTATTGCCGAGATACCGAAGATGTAACCGGTGCTGATGATTTTTATCTCGTCGGTGGTTTGGTTGGAGGACAAACCACCAAGGCAATTCTGACAACTCCGATTAAAATCAATGATAAGCAAACCAAATCTTTCAAAGCAGACCAAACCGTTTTATTTGAAGGCGAAATCCCACAAGGACAAAGCGTCAAAGGCGGACTAAAGGCTTACGACGAAGATGCTGGAAAAGACTGGGCTAAGTACGGTGACACAGTTAAAAAGATTAGTAGTGCTATTTCAGGTGCTATAGCAGCAACAGGTCCACAAGGAGCTATTGCAGGAACGGTACTTTCAGCAGCTACAACCGCAGGAGGCATTCTTGCTAGTTTAGATAAAGATGACTTACTGGGTACTACCGAATTAGACATTTCCTCCACAGGACCCTCCCATGAAGAGCGAGCTTGGAAAATGTCCAAAACAAGCGGTACAGGCTGGTCTACCTGGGACTACACACTTACCTATCGTATTAGCCGTTTCTAGAGAACTGATTAATACCAATACAGTCGCCTAGTCTGTTAGGGTGCGTTGCGAAGAAAGCTAACGCACCTTCTTAAGTATCTATGCAATGTCTACAACGGGCTACGCCTATGCTCTTTTTAATTGCAGTCAGTGCGATCGCCGTTGGCAGGGTTTAAGAATGATACAGCGATCGCATCGCAGGTTATTGCAGTGCTTTGAGTCCAAGCAGTTAAAAGATAAGTTGCGAAAGGTTTATGGGAGTTGAGAGTGGATTTTGGGACAGAAAAAATACCTGTAAATCAAAAAATTCCTAAATTGGGATCGGCAATCGTCTTATAAGTGTAGACGAAAATCATACGTAAGTTTGAAATTCTTATTTTTTAGGAAAAAATCAATCGTGTCAAAAAATAAAATTGTTAGCTTAAGTGACATCCATATCAGTACAAATCATCCCACAAGCTGGTATCAAAAAAACTTCCACGAACCATATTTAGCAGCTATTTTAGACTATGTAATTAGTGAGGCTGACTCCATTCAAGAGCTAATTTTACTCGGTGATATATTCGATTTTTGGACTTATCCCCCCAATCATCAACCTCCTGAATTTGCTGCTATTTTAAAGGCTAATCCCAATATTTTTGGAGTTAATGGAAAGTTAAGTCAGGCTTTAACGGCTTTGAAAGGAAATGTGACTTATGTAAATGGCAACCATGACATGAACGTCACTAAAAATGATTTGCATCAAATTCCCAATTCATCGAATTACAAAATCAAACATTCTCCAGACCCAATTTATTACATTCAGACTGCGGGAGGAAAAAAGATTGCCTTTACTCACGGGCATATATTTACAATGTTTAATGCCCCCTACCTCCAGAGTGAAATTAGCCCATTACCTCTAGGCTATTTCGTTACCCGCGCAGTGGCTTATATGTTAAATAAAACCCTGAAACCTGGACAAACTGTCGCTGATTTGATAGGTCAAGGCGCTCCTAACGGGATGAATTTAGGAGGTTTAGTCTCCTCAATTCAATCCGCAATTGATTCTGGATCTATGGGCTTAGTTGATTTAGTTCTCGACTACATCACAAACGTGACTGAAATACCAGAGAAGGAACCGATTATCTTACCTAACGGTCAAACAACAACAATAGCAAAAGCAAAAGAATTATACCGTCTTTTGCAAAATCAGTGGATTGCTGATTGGGGAGGAGGTAAAAATGGTATATTAGCCACAGTCAAATCGGCTATTGCCGATTTAGATGGCACTTATATTCCTTGGTTTGCCCAACACTCTGCTCTAACCTCTGACTCAGACTTGATTGTTTTAGGACATACCCATGTACCCAAACTAGGCATCACCAATGGTTTGGTTGGATATGCTAATAATGGTTTTGAATGTCCTTCAACTCCTGATATTCCCTCACAAACATTTACTTTCACAGTAGTTTATACAGATAAATGCCTACCCAGTGTTTATCAGGTAGTTAAGCAGAATACTTCCTATCAAGTTATTCCTTATGCTGCTCCTCAAGACTCAGTAATTGCTTCTATTTCAATGGATTTTTCTTGTTATGTCATTATTGACAACACCAATGGAAATTCTAAATTGGATTTAATTGAATCCAAAGCTAATGATGGTTATTATGTCATCAATCCTCCTAAGCAGATTCTACCAGGAGAGCAAAGAGAGTTCTGGATACAAGATTATCCGGGGTTATTCGGCACAAAGGGTAGCGTAACCTATTCGGTAAATGGTCAACCTCTGAATTTGACCTATTCTTGTCCTACGGGTATATCCAGTAATAAATGTTCTGGTGCTAAGTTCTATACTTCCAATAATGGAGTCAATTGGGTTAAACTAAATGAAATCAAAAAGAGTGGACATCCCTTTTTTGTGAAGTTTGTACTGTAATACGATCGCTTGATATTGTAGGGGGCGTTAGATTTAGCTAACACACTTTATTAATTGTCAGTGCGATGTCTATGACGGGCTATTCGGCATCGCCCCTTTATGGTAAAATTTCACTAATTCCGTAGGCGTATGCATAATCTAATCCCAAATGCAATAGTCAGGGCAAAACAGCCTCAGAGCATCAGAAATTAGTACCCTTAAGTTCAAGCGATCGCTTTGACATGACCATTTTGGATACTGGGCTACTAGAGCTACTAGCTGTAGAGTAACTAAATGTACAGCAATACAGAGCAAGTATGGAGCATAGTACAGTAGTAGACAGCAAATATAGAACATATATTATAGTAACTATGGCGTAAAGTTTTTCAACATAGACACACCACACTAGTTATAATTTCCTATAAGTTGAAAAAACTCTTAAGATTTAGCGTAATAATTACGCTTCTCTCACACCAACTAGCTGACAACCACATTAGGAGGACTATCTATGGCGCTTGTACCACTGCGGCTGCTGTTGGATCACGCAGCTGAAAACGGTTACGGCATCCCAGCTTTCAACGTTAACAATTTGGAGCAGATTCAGGCGATCCTGAAGGCTGCTGTCGAGACAGATAGCCCCGTAATTTTGCAAGCTTCACGCGGCGCTCGTAATTATGCAGGAGAAAACTTCCTCCGCCACCTGATTTTGGCAGCGGTAGAAACCTATCCTCACATTCCCATTGTCATGCACCAAGATCATGGTAATGCGCCTGCTACCTGCTACTCAGCAATTAAGAACAACTTCACCAGCGTGATGATGGATGGTTCTTTGGAAGCTGATGCTAAAACTCCTGCCAGTTTCGAGTACAACGTCAGTGTTACTCGCGAAGTCGTAAATGTAGCTCATGCTTTGGGCGTCAGCGTCGAAGGTGAACTCGGTTGTTTGGGTTCTCTAGAAACTGGTGCTGGTGAAGCTGAAGATGGTCACGGGTTTGAGGGTACACTCGACCACTCTCAACTGTTAACTGACCCTGATGAAGCTGTTGACTTCGTAGAAGCAACCCAAGTAGATGCTTTGGCTGTTGCCATTGGCACAAGCCACGGTGCTTACAAGTTTACCCGCAAGCCGACTGGGGAAATTTTGGCAATCAGCCGCATTGAAGAAATTCACCGCCGTTTGCCCAACACCCACTTGGTAATGCATGGTTCCTCCTCTGTACCGGAAGATTTGCTTGCACTGATTAACCAGTATGGTGGTGCAATTCCTGAAACCTACGGCGTACCTGTAGAAGAAATCCAAAAAGGCATCAAGAGCGGTGTACGTAAAGTAAACATTGACACCGATAACCGTTTGGCTATTACTGCTGCTGTACGTGAAGCTTTGGCTAAAAAACCAGAGGAGTTTGACCCCCGTCACTTCCTGAAGCCTTCTATTACATATATGCAGAAGGTTTGTGCTGAACGCTATCAGCAATTTGGCACAGCTGGCAACGCAAGCAAGATTAAGCAAATTTCTTTGGAAGATTTTGCTGCTAAGTATGCTAAGGGTGAACTCAACGTTATTACTAAAGCAGCTGCTAAAGTTTAATTTTGACAACAAATAAATCGGGGCACAGTGCTGCTATGCTCCTAAAAGACTGAGGATTCTTGTATTGGCATAAACCGGGTGGTTACCCGGTTTTTTGTTTTATTCCCAGGTAATGGGCATTGGGCATTGGAAAAATTCTTTCTTTGTCCTCTTTATCCCCCAGTTCCCAGTCCCATTAGAATACCCGATGCTGTAAAGAGGGCATTTGACGGCGGACTTGTTCGAGCCTAGTGGGCTTAATTTCTGCGATCGCAATTCCCGGCTTTTCTCCAGCATCGGCTAAAATTACGCCCCAAGGGTCGATAATCACCGCGTGTCCGTGGGTTAGACGGCGGGCGTAGTTATTGCCTGTTTGGGCAGGAGCAATGACGTAGGCGGTATTTTCGATGGCTCTGGCTTGTAGTAGTACTTGCCAATGGTCTTTGCCAGTAAAGGCGGTAAAGGCGGCAGGAATAAAAATAATATCAGCTCCCTTATCTGCTAGATGACGGTAAAGTTCAGGGAAGCGGACATCATAACAAATAGAAAGTCCTAAATTACCGAGTTTTTCTGAGAAATAGACGGGGGGTAGTTGCGTACCAGCTACAACCGTGCTGGATTCACGATAGGTGTTACCGTCGGGAACATCAACATCAAATAGGTGTACTTTGTAATAGCGGGCAAGTTCTTGACCGTTTGGGTCGATGAGTAGAGTGGTGTTATAAACTTTGCCTGTATTGTCTACCGGAACTGGAAAGCTGCCGCCCAAAATCGTAATTTGAAAACGTTGAGCCATTTTTTTAAGGAATTTTTCACTTTCAAGAGCGATCGCATCGCCTTGGGCGAGTTTGTCTTTTTCTTCTCCCATATAAGAAAAGTTTTCTGGCAAACCTACCAATTGAGCACCTTGACGCACGGCAAGCTCTATTAATTCTTCTGCCTGTGCCAAGTTTTTTTGTAAATCTGGCACACTGGTCAATTGAATAGCGGCGGCTAAATAAGACTTCATAGATTCAACAACGAACAGTTGATTTATGGAAGATAGATTATCAAAATATATCGCTACTTCAACATCTGTGGAACTTAATTAGAAATGTATCAGCGAAGATTTTCTTTAACAGACTTGTTTTATTGCTGATCTTAATCTTCCTTTGGGTTCTAGCAAACTGAGCAAGATTTAGATTAGGTTGTGATTAAACCCTGATCAAAGCTCTCTGCTGTGGATATTCCTATTCTCATTCAAACATTTATCGCTGTGTTTGTCCTAGCAGATGCTGTGGGCAATATACCAATTGTTTTAGTTTTGACTAAGGGCATGATGCCAGATCAAAGAAACAAAGTTATAGATAAAGCAATTATCATTGCGATCGCAGTTCTTTTGCTGTTTGCTTTTGCTGGGCAAGTAATTTTGAATTATTTGGAAATCAGTATCGGCTCTTTGCGAGTAGCAGGAGGACTATTATTACTGTTAATTGCTTTGCAAATGCTGCGGGGAGAATTAGATCAGCCGATTATTGAGGAAGGACGCGATGTTGCAATTACTCCACTAGCTTTACCACTACTAGCGGGGCCGGGAACTTTGACAACGGTGATGTTGCTGATATCAAAATCACAAAGTCCGCATATTGCTGTGGTGGTAGGTATATTAGGGGCGATGTTTGTCACTTGGTTAATTTTGCGTTTAGCAAATTTGATTGACCAGTGGATTGGTGCAGAAGGTGGAGTGATTGTAACTCAGCTTTTGGGTTTTCTGTTGGCGGCGCTAGCGGTAGAAATTGGTAGTGCGGGAATTAGGGAGTTGTTTTTGAGGTAGAAAACTCCTAAAAATATTTTGAAACTGTATACAAATGTAAACAAGTTTGAGAGACGATAAATTCGTGCCTCTCAAACTTGTTTATAAAAATTAACCTAAAGTTACAACAACATGGATAACTCAAGAGGATTTTATTGCCGATTGAGTTTCAAAGATACTTTTCGAGAGTGGAAGCTAATGTAGTTTTAGGCACAGCGCCGACCACCATATCAACTTTTTGTCCACCCTTAAAAATCATTAATGTGGGAATGCTGCGGATGCCGTACTGACTAGCAACATTAGGATTTTCATCTGTATTGACTTTTACGACCTTTATTTGACCTTTGTACTGTTCGGAGATTTCATCGACAACAGGAGCTACCATACGGCATGGTCCGCACCAGGGTGCCCAAAAGTCAACTAAAACTGGTACATCGCTGTCGAGTACTTCTTGCTTGAAACTAGAATCGGTAACTTGTGCGGCTGTTGACATGCCTAAAACCTTCGCCAATAATATCTGAACTTGGTGAAAATTCTACCATAGCAAAAACATCAGCTTGGGAGTAGAGGATGTACATTTGCTAAGAAGCTCTCTTAATTTTATTTACAAACATAAGGAACCGCCCGAACAGTAGTCCGGGCGGAGTGTGGTGTGAGGAGTGAACGGAAACATGCGTCTCCGCTATCTCTATTGTAGGCGACATATCAGATTTTTCCAGCAATTGTTTAGGGGGCTGGAAAAATTTATTCCAGAATTAGGGAGTGGGCATTGGGGATTGGGCATTAATTATTTCTTCCCTATCTCCCCCATCTCCCTCCTCTCCATGATCTCCCTACTCCCTATTCTCTTTATTTCCCCATACCTAATTGTTGAGCTTTTTGGTAAACTTTACCTTCAGTTAATAAAGAAGGCGCAATCACAACTTCCACTTGTTGCATTTCTTTAATATTTTTAGCTCCTAAGGTGCCCATGCTCGTCTTTAAGGCTCCTAAAAGATTGTGAGTGCCATCATCTAGTCCTGCTGGCCCAATGAGTATTTGCTCTAGGCTACCAGTGGTGGCAACGCGAATGCGGGTGCCACGAGGCAAGATTGGGCTGGGAGTCGCCATACCCCAATGATAACCTCGTCCTGGGGCTTCGGCGGCTCTGGCAAAGGGGGAACCAATCATCACCCCATCGGCACCGCAGGCGATGCATTTACAAATGTCGCCACCGGTGATTAAACCGCCATCAGCGATGATCGGGATATAGTTGCCAGTTTCGTTGTAGTAATCATCTCGTGCGGCAGCGCAATCAGCGATCGCAGTCGCCTGTGGCACACCCACACCCAACACGCCACGGGACGTACAAGCCGCACCAGGCCCAATTCCCACCAGTACCCCAGCCGCCCCAGCTTTCAACAAATTCAAAGTGACTTCGTAAGTCACGCAATTCCCCAACACCACGGGGATGGGCATGGAACGGCAAAATTCTGCTAAATCAAGTGGTACTAAAGACTCTGGTGACAGATGTGCAGTAGAAACTACCGTAGCCTGTACAAAAAATAAATCTGCCCCAGCTTTTGCCACCGCCTCACCGTATTTACTTGCACCGGCTGGAGTTGCACTCACTGCCGCAATGCCACCTTGTTGTTTAATTTCCTGAATACGTTGTTCAATTAATTCTGGCTTTATTGGTTCGGCATAGAGTTCTTGCATCAGGGCAACAAATTCATCTTTTCCCACAGAGGTAATCCGATCTAATATTGGCTCTGGGTCAGCATAGCGAGTTTGAATACCCTCTAAATTGAGGACACCTAATGCTCCTAACTGTGACAAACGTACAGCTAGGCGAACATCTACTACGCTATCCATCGCACTGGCAATTATCGGGATTTCTCGCTCAATATTGCCAATATGCCACTTAGTATCTGCCAAACTGGGGTCTAGTGTTCTGTTACCGGGGGCTAGAGCAATTTCATCTATTCCGTAAGCTCTGCGAGCTGTTTTTCCCCGCCCAAGTTGAATTTCCACGCTTTAACTTTTCTCAAATCTGTTTAAGCTAGGGTATCAAATTGTGGACGGAATTGGGGCGTTTTTTTTCCTTGAACGACACAGAGAAATTCGAGTTATCCAAACCGCTCCTCGAAACTTTGGTAGACGCAAAGTATTCACCAAGCAACCAAATGAGCAAAAACTGTTAATTGGTTTGCATGTTGTGTTGTTTGAACCTTAGTGTTGTGCTAGTTTTTCGACAATTGTACTTTGATGTGTCTGTTATTACTGAGTTAATCTCAAGATTATTGGCATTAGTTCTCTTAATTTGCCTGTATTGAGTTAGGTCAAAATTATGCAAATTCCCATAAATGATACTAAATTGGAATAGTTTGTATTGTTTCAAATCGATAAACCTTCTGAATCTGAAGATTTTCAATTCCAAAATCCAAAATCGTTCGACTGAGCGAAGGCAAGAGTGTCTCGTAGAGAAGCCGAAGTCCAAAATCTAAAATTGGTTTGATTTACCGTTTATTTTTAGCTGCATCCACACCAGTGTAACCAGTTGCTAACCAAAGTATTGCTCTAGCCCCATCGCGAATAGATTTTTTGATAGATTCAGGGGGTTTTTCTGAAGGAACTGGCACTGCTTTTAAATAAATACCCCGACTACCCAAAATAATTTCGCCGATGACACAAGCCCGCCGCATATGGAAGTCTGAAGTAATCAAATAAACGCTCTTGATGCCGCGAGCTTGCAAATCATCCACCAACGTAGTAAAATTAGTAACTGTATCTACGGCTTCATAGTCCAAGTGTAAACGTTTGGGATCAACACCAGCTTTGGTAAACAATCGTTGTGTAAATCTAGGTGGACTACCCCCAGTAATCCAAATTGGTATATTTGGATGCTCACGAACAAATTTTGCTGTAAACTTCTCTCGCTCTAAATGTCTCGTTGAACCACCTAACACTACAACTGCTTGCGGCTGTACAAATTGGTTTTGTACTTCTTTATATCCCCACCAGATGATTAAGGGTAGGACAAAAGCCATAAAACGAAAAGATTTACCTGTAAAGAGTAGCTTATTCAAGGCTGGATAACTTTATTTACTGAGTCCCTAATTTTCTCTGGCTATAAAAAAACGACAATTGATCTGTAGAGTAGCAAACTCCTCAAAAATCTGCCCAAATTTATATTTGAATGGTTTTCATGTTACAGCGCGATTAAGCGTGCTTGAAGTTGTTCCTCTAATTGATGGATTATCCTAACCTGTATCGGACAATCCATCAAAGGGTTGTAGCAGCTTGTTGAAAAACCCCATTTAGTGGTACATTGTATTTTTTTAACCGCCCACTGTTGCAAAACCCAGAGTTACAACTCATTCCTTGGCTGGTCGAGCATCAGCGCTCTATGGGCTTCCTTAAAGCTGTTCGTCAACGACACTGACACAACGCCGCCAGGTCTCTTGACATTCTGGGCTGATGCTTTAACTTGACACCAATTGCGAGACCCTCCAAAGTTCTAAGTGCTAGAAGTAGGCGCATAGACTTCTCTCCATCCCACAAGAAATAGTTAGATATTTTTTTACTTAGAACTCCCTAACTAAAAACAACTTTGTTAGGAGACATTACCCTTAGAAAATGAAAATATAATTAGCATCTATTCTACTCACTAGTTGCTGCTTCCAGCCAGACTTCCACATCATCTGCTAATAACTTCTGTGCAGCCTCCAGCATTGATGCTGCTATGTCTTTGAGGTCTTCGCGGTTGTTCAAGTAAGTATTCAACGCTTGCATTGGGTCGATGCTGCTACTCGCACTCAATTCCGGAATCCGGGGCCTGGCTAATTGACTCACTAATTCTGCTTGAATGGTGTAGGTATGAGCGAGACTTAAAGCAGTATGTAGAGAGGAACTCTCAATTAAATCCATCTGTTCGGAGCGAAGTTTGTAAATTAGCCGCACTACAGTATCTTGAATATCATATTTAGCGATCGCTTTCATTAATACCGCCTGGGGATCATCTGCTTTCGAGACATCCACTTCAATAGTGCAGAAAGTCCGAACTATTAAGGGACAAAATTCCCACTTAGCGCTTCCCCGCTCTAGTTCCAGCATTACATAGCCTTTATCTTCTTTTTCTTCACTAAAATCTACCCGCTCAATACTTCCTGGATAAATCACAGGCGGGTTGTTGGATTTATTTAGATTTTGATGGCGGTGGACGTGTCCCAACGCTACATAATCAAAACAAGGTCGCGTCAGCAAAGATAGAGGTAGAGTAAAGCCTTTACCCACCGCCAAAAAGCGTTCTGCGCCTAAGGTAGCATTGTCAGACATCAAGTGAGCCAGAAGGACAGTTGGCACATCGGGGTCAAGACGGCGAATTTCTCCTTCCAAGACAACTCGCAGACGTTCCGTTAACAGTTGGTTGACTTCTGCCAAAGACAAACCTTCAGTCTCTTGGCGAGTCATCAGAGTGGAACGGGTTAGCCAAGGGAGGGTAATTACTTGCACTTTGCCATTGCGGGTTTCGATGCAGTGAGTAGTTAATGTATCACCTACTACAAATCCTGGTACTCCCAAAGTCCGGTAAATATTTAAACTCGCTCCTCCCTGTCCTTGGGAATGTTGGTCGTGGTTTCCCACCAACAGCACTGTCGGAATATTACCATCCACGAGACGGCGAAACTGGCTGGCAAAAGCTTGTTGTACATAGGGCGGTGGTGTAGCATCTGGAAAAGCATCGCCACCAAATATCACCATATCAACAGCATCTGTCAGCGCTCGGTCAATACATTTAGACAGGGTATTGACAAAATCTTCCAACCGTGTATTCAATCCAGTTGCGGGATTAATTCGTCCGTGGGAGAAGCCACTTCCCATGTGGATGTCAGAGAGATGGAGGATTTTAATCATATTTGTCCTTTGTTCTTTGTCTACATATTAATGACAAATACCTGTTTTGATTAACTCCTAATAATCAAAAGCCGATGAGTAACCGCATAAATCCTGCAATTCAGCAAAAAATCAAGGATTGGTCATTAATTTCTTGGGGAAGCTTAAAGCGAACCATTAAGGCATCTTCTGGTTTCGCCAGAAAGTAAATGCTCCTGAGTTTAGTTTTTGTTACTCTCATTAACTCTGCTTTCTCTATCCGTTTATTGGTAAGATAGCCAAATACCGTTGTGTCAAATAATTCTCGAAACCCATAACGCAGAGTGCGTAGGCGTAGCCCGCCGCAGGCATCGCTCACCCCTACCATCTGCACTAATTCCACCAATGTTGGCGGATTCTCCAGACGGGAAAGCAAAATTTCCCTGGCATGATGAATACGGGCAATGGTTTGAGCCTTGAGGCGTGGAGATGGTTGCAATCCATCTTGCTGTGCCAGAATCGGAGCAAGTTGCAACGCCATTAATTCTTGGATCTTTGCCTGCAAATACTCCGCTTTGTCATCCCTTGGTAGGGACAGTTGACGATTTGCTGCGCCACTCCTTGGATAGCGGTTCTAGACACTTGATAAATAAATTCATCCGGCTCTGGGTTTTGCAGGTTGTTCATTTGCTGCTTCTGTTTCCTTGTGCTGCCGCTGTCATGGTAATAGTCATGGTCGGCGACCAATAGTCTTAATGCCAGTAATTAGCAATAATTTTACAGTCATTAGGGGAAAATGCCGTCGGAATTGGATATTTACTATTTGTGTTAGTGAGAGATACTTGATCTATTTGGCTTGTGGCGATGTCTGTTGACTCGCCCTAAAAGCATCTAGACACTACTCAGAGCGAGGGAAGCTCAGAACTCCCAAGAAATTGTACCCTGTACGGTGAACGGCTCACCCGGAAAAACACGCAGGTCATTAAGGGCAGTGTCAAAGTAGTCCACATCAAATAGATTTTTGAAGTTGAGCTGTGTGCGTAACTGTCTTCGTTTGTAGAAGATGGCAGCATCGGTTGTGAAATAGCTGGGCAATTTAAAGGTATTTGCCAAATCGCCTTGCCTGTCGCTGACAAAGAAAAAGCCCACGCCAAACCCCAACCCTTGCAAAGCACCTTTTTGAATTTCATAGGTTGTCCACAGGTTAAAGGCATTCTCCGGCGTATTGTTTAATCGGTTCCCGACGACTGTAGAGGTACGGTTGTCGTTTGTAATCTGAGCATTGGTGTAGGCATAGCCACCAAAGACTTTCCATCCCGGCAAGATTTCGCCGGACAGGCCCAGTTCAATCCCCCGGCTGCGCTGTTCGCCAATTTGGATCTGAAAGTTAAAATGATCTGGATCGTCCGTGAGAATATTGGACTTGGTCAGGTCGAAAAAGGCAAGGGTTGCCGATAGTTTGCTGCTAATATCTGCCTTGATGCCCACTTCATACTGAGTACCACGTTGGGGTTGAAACAGATTGCCAAAAAAATCCACTCCACTGTTTGGGGTAAAGGAGCGGCTGTAACTGGCATACAGTGAAATCGGCTCTATGGGCTGATAGACGATGCCAAAACGAGGAGTGAAGGCATCACTCGAATCGCTGCTTTCTGTGTTGGCTAACTTATCTCTACTTGTGGAGCTGGAGGTGTCAAACCGTCCACCTAGCAGCAACTTCAGATTATTAGTCAAGTTGACCTGATCCTGAACATAAACACCTAGTGTATCGGTCGAACCGGAATACTTATATTTATCAGTGACAGGACCAAACGGCTGACCATACACCGGATTAAACAGGTTGAGGGATGGCGCAGTGCCATAACCACCGCTCGATTCAATGGTGTCGGTTCGACTTAGATCGACTCCGAATAGTAATTGATGCTGAACCGAGCCAGTAGAGAATTTACCAATCACATCTGTTGTCAAGTTATAAGAATTGGAATACTCTTTTTGGTCCAAAATACCAATACGATCCAGGGTTCGCTTGTCGTCCTCAAGACCGACAGGAAAGGCAACTTTATCAAAACCGTATCGACTGAACCCTGCATTGAAGGCGTTTCGGAATGACCAGTTGTCGCTCAACTTATGTTCCAGCCTGTATCCTACTCTACCCGTCCTCCCTTCTTCATTATTGTCAGGTTCACCAATGTAGCGATTAAGCGGTATTTTACCATTGGGGTTGGGAAGGACAGTACCAAAGGCGGGTAAACCCCGTGGGTTAGCTTCAGTTTTTAAGTCAGTGTAATCTGCCTCTAGAGTCAAGTTGGTTTTTTCACTAATGTCCCAACGCAGGACAGGCGCAATAAAAAACACTTTCTTGTTGAAAAAATCAGTGGTTCCGTCTCTATCTAGGTAAGACGTATTTAGTCGATATAATACTGTCTTTGAGTTATTCAGTGGTCCAGACAGATCCACAGCACTCCGGTACAAGTCATCACTGCCAACAGTTGCTTCAATTGCATAAAAAGGGTCGCGCAGAGGCTGTTTGGTAATGATATTTAGCGTCCCACCTGGACTACCCTGACCAAACAGAACTGAAGCTGGACCTTTGAGCAATTCAATTCGCTCAATATTCGATACTTCAAGCGAATTAGCCGCAAATCCAGTTGGCAACCCATTCCTGATCGCATTGCCATCAAACCCTCGAGTCTTAAATTGGACATCTACAGTACCAGTATTGGCACCACCGGCACCGCTCAGAGTCAAACCAGTGATGTTTTTGAGCGCCTCAGCAGTATTGGTAACATTTTGATCCCGCAGAACCTCTTGAGGAATTACCTGAATCGATTGGGGAATGTCACGCAGGGGCATATCGGTTCTAGTGCCGGCGGAAGCATTGGGTACGCGATACCCATCTTGCTCCCCTGTTACTACCAACTCAATTGGTTCATCATTCTCTGCCGATGGTTGTTCTGGCTGAGTTTGGTTTGGTGGCTGTTGAGGTTCCGGCTGTTGTGAAGGTGGTTGTTGCCCAAGTTGCCCAGAAGCTGCCGTACTCGCAACACCAAAAACCAAACCTTCCTTCGGGCTATCATACAACTCCACAACTGGCAAACCCGCCTCACCCGTTACTGTCAGCCGGATAGTATTGGCATCAAAGTTAGTGGTAGTTACAGTAGTGATTCCCTGCACTGGTTGCTGTTGGCTAAATTTGTTACCTGATGGTAGAAACAATTGAGCATTTTTAATCTCTGCAATAAAGTTATTACCTTGACTCTTGATATCTATTTGCAGTTTTTCCGATGCAGTTGTTTCTAAAATTACCTCAATTCCTTTATTTGTGGTGTTCACCTTAACTTGAGTGATTTTCACCACTAAATCATTGTCTGTATTTTGAGATAACAAGTTTTTTGCAGTGGTTGAGAGAGGTTGTGAATCAGCGACTGTAGGTATTTCAGTGATGATTTGACTCCCTTTTGATTTAGCCAAGGCTGCTTGAGTCAGTAATAGGGGGGCGAAAATCCCAATCCCTAGATTAAAAATAAAAAATCGCCAAAGTCGTTGCAAGATATTGCTCCTCACAGAAATTTAGTCCAAATTTTTATTAAAAATGATTTGCAACTATTGTAAGGAGATTACACATTTATAGCACAACAAATCTAGGCCATAGAGGACAAAAATTAGGCCATAAAGGACGAGTTTTAACTGGTCGCGGCAAGAGCGTAGTATTAATTTTTACTCCCCTTAATCCCCCCTTCTAAAGGCGGGAAACCGAAAATCTAGTTCCCTCCCCAATATATCGGGGAGGGTTAGGGTGAGGTAAAACCTACCCTTAAACCCAGATGTGTAAATTATTCTAGACTTGTGTGTACACCGTAGTCTTGTAGGAGAGTGAGATTCATCGCACTGACGTTAATTTTTTCACTCTTATTCCTAATCCTTAGTCCCTTTTACATGATCATTCCATAACAATCTTGCCTACTCGACAAGCACTAGGGGTAATGCCAAACTTGCGCTTAAAAGCGTTTCTAAAATGACCTAGATGTGAGTAACCAACCACATTTGCCACTTCTTCCACATTCATTTTGCCCTCTTGTAAAAACTGCTTTGCTTGTTCCAAACGGTAATCCCGCAAACAGGCAAATGCAGTTGTGCCAAAAATCTCACGAAAGCCAAGCTTGAGCTTCATATGATGTAGCCCGACTTGTTGTGCTAAGTCAATCAGTGAAGGTGGCTGGATCTGATTTTGAATTAAAATTTCCTTAGCCTGGTAAATCCTTTCTACATCAACAGGCTTGAGACTAGTAACTGGATACTGTCCCTGTTCCGTTTCGATAAACTGAGTCAATTGCCACGATAGAAGTTCGATGACTTTGCTTTCTAAATACATCCGCTTCATCATCCCTTGATGGGGAGAATGCAAAATCTGCTGTAAGGCTAGATGCATTTGGTAGGTGATTTGACCAACTTGACGATGGAATAAAGGCAGAGTGTCAGATTCTAGCAGTGCTTGTAATGGGTTGGGTAGAACTTCTGAACCTGTAGAAAATGACCTGAAGAAATCGAAGTTGAAAAGAATTAGAATTGTCAGTTCTGTACCTACTGCCACTTCGTCAATTTGTTTAATATCTGACAAATAAAATAAATAGTTTTTACCTGTTTGATGTATATAATCAGCTTTGAAGGATTTATCTCGATTTCTAGAAATCAGTATCCTACTACTTCCTGCCAGGTGAAACCTTGCTACAAGCCATTGATGAGTATCAAACGAGCTTTCTACACTTAAGTCTCTGAGCCATGTGCCATCATACAGCAGCAGATGGACTCCGTGTCGCAGTTGAACTTCTCGATAACTGCCTGTAACATAGCGATCGCTATATTTGACAATGCGATCATAACCTTCAGTGTTGTAGGCAACTTCATAACCCTTGCGGTTTTCAAGATGCTGTTGATGGTATTGTGCTGATGTAATTGTCTCCATAGCCTTTGACTGCTCAACCACAAGTATCTTTAGTATCTTGCAGAATGGCGACTTTGTTTTTAGTCAAAGCAGCGATCGCTTACTCCTAACATTTGAGCCAATTCCACCAATGTTGGCGGATTCTCCAGACGCGAAAGCAAAATTTCCTTAGCTTTCAACTTCTGTTCCCTTCTTCCGGTGCTGTAATGGTAAAAGTCATAGTAGATGGTAGTGATTAATTAAACCAAAATTTATTGAGATTAATTATTGTTTGTTTCTTGACCCCACACAAGCTAGATTCCTAACAACTCAATACTTCTCGGAAGAGACAAAGGAATTGAGGATGCGATCGCGCACCTGCGTGTCCAAGGACTCAGCATAATCGTCCCCCTCTTCATCCCATCACCCTTCTGCCCTAACTTGCCCAAAAACTCCCACCAAATTCTTGAGAGTCTACTTCAATAGCCGTTGTTATTGCAACGCCGAACCAAATAGAGTCTGTAACCAGGAGAATATTCAATATTTGCCTTAACACCATTTGCCACCCCTACACTTATTCTCTACCTCCCATTAACTCTCAATAAACCAGCAAATAACTGCTAGTTACTGAAAGTTTAATCATCCAATTGAGAATAAACTTACAGTAAGTAGGTAACCTATTGCAAACAATTATCAGTTTTTTACAAGGAAAGTTGACAGAAAACAGGTTTTTGTCCTTATGACTAACCGATAAAAGCTAATTGTGATCACAACACAGTAGCAAGTTAACAGGAGCTTTCTCAAATCTCCTTGCTATGCTTGTCAAACTACAACCAGCAGTACATTCGCTGTCTCCTGCAATCTTTCACCCCAACAACTGCTTGGCTTGGGTTACTCCTGCCGTCCCGTAGCTGATGAATTGCCTGGTGCAGCCTATCAGTGAGCATTACATACATCTGCGATCGTCAAGGGAGCAATGCCAGCTATCTGCATCTGTTACGAATGGCACGCTTGAAAAGCCGAAACACTTATGATTTAAGCAGTTTGTAATTGCTTGCCTAAATTTGTTTTGTAACAGTGTTATCTAACCGCAGAGGCGCAGAGTAAGCACAGAAGGGGAGAGTTAGGGAAAATTCTTCTTTTCTTCTATTCCCCACTCTCCACTGCCTACTCCCTACTTCCCCTTAAATATGAATTCCACATTCTGTTTTTTCACTTCCCCGCCAGCGTCCGGCGCGTTCGTCTTCGCCTTCACCTACTTTGGTGGTGATGGGTTCGTCGCCTATGCTGGGGTAACCTTTGTCGTGTAGAGGGTTGTAGATGACTCCGTGTTCAGCCACGTAAACCCAGCTGTCTTGGCGTGTCCAAGTGGCTATGGGATTTACTTTCAGCCGACCTTTATTATCTAATTCAAATATGGGCATATTCGCACGGGTGACTGCTTGGTCACGGCGGCGTCCGGTGATCCAAGCGACGCTGTTGAGTTCGTCTAGACCCCGTAGCAGTGGTTCAATTTTTGTAATGTGGTGGAATTGGGCAATATCCTTGTCCCAGAGTTTTTCGCCGTGTTTGGCTTCAAAGGCTTCGCGGGTGTCTAGGTCTGGAGTTTTGTAAGTTTGCAGATCCAGATTGTAGACTTGTTTGGCTTTGGCAACTAATTCTAGGCTTTGGGGGAAGTGGTGCAAGGTGTCGAGAAAGATCACAGGAACGGGATGCTTAAGTTCACTGTAAAGAATATGAGTAATTATCATGTCATCCACGTTAAAGGCGCTCGTTTGTACCAGTCCCGTTGGGATATTCTCTATAGACCATGCCAGTATTTCTTTGGGAATGGCAGTTTCAAATTGCTCATTTAATTTGTCTAAGTCAAAAGCGATCGTTTGGTTTCTAGATGCCGTGGAAGCTGTCATGATAATTTTCTGATCAAATATTTTTACCTTGATTAAGATTTATTTTACCCTATAAAGACGCCTATTCCGCTCGGAGATTAGGTAATTATTATGTTCGGAAATTACTACATTGTGGGACCGGGGAAGCTGGGGGAGATGAAAAATATCGATGTAACCAATGCTAAGTAAAAATTATTACATAACTAAAAAACATAGTGTTTACTAAGAAACTTTACGTAAATTTAAGTTTTACAATGCTTTTATAGATATTTATACTGAGTTTGATATGGTTAAGTAACTATTAACAAAAGGGATTTTACTTAAATGAACAATTCCAAATTCCCCAATCTATTAGGCGAATCTATAATTATGGGCGCTTTAATGATGTTGACCAGCGTTAGTATTATTACAATAATGAACTTTTTCTAAGATAAAGATTTCTAATTTTAGCAATAAGACTTCACATAGTCCTGCTCAAAAGTGAGCAGGGCTTTTACTTTTCTGATCCACATATATCAGTATATATTAAGCCTTTTGTGTGACTTAGAGTAGACAATAATCTTGAAGCCGTGTTTTTACGTAGTTTTGCAATCAGAGAATTTAAATGAAAAAATAGGGATGCGATGGCTACGCCCGCCGCAGGCATCGCTATTTACTCTACCCCTAGTGACCGACTGGCGCTTTCGCTCCTGCACCGCCTTTACCCAGGAATAGTAACAGGGGTAATGAGCAAAGGAACGCTACGCCTACGACTCGAAAGCAATCTGCGTAAGATAAAACAGCAGCTTGAGTATCTACTGTTTGACTCAGTAAAGCTAGTGCTTGTTGTTGAGCAGTTGTCGCATCCATGCCTTGACTTTGGAGTGCCCCGTTGAGTGCATCGAGGCGCTGATTGGTTTCTAAGTCATAAGGACTAAGTTTTGCTAACAGGATGGCTCGATGAAAAGTCTCTCGTCGGTCAAGCAGAGTGGTGAGTAGAGCAATGCCGATGCTACCACCTAGTTGTCGGGTGAGGTTGTAGAAACCAGACCCAGCAGAAACATCTCGTTTGGGTAGGGGGCCTAAAACTGCCAAACTCAAAGGGAGAAACATCAACACAGTAAAAGCCCCACGCCATACTAATGGCCAAAATAAATCATCTGTGCCGGTTTGTGGGGTAATTGTTGCTAGTTGAAACATAACTCCAGATGATCCGACAGCGCCCATTGCAATTAAAAATCGGGCATCAATTTTACTAGACAGTTTGCCTAATAAAATCATAACGATCGCAGACGCTAAAGCCCCAGGTGCTAACAATAGTCCTGTCTGTGTTGCCGTAAATTGCAGCACGCTCTGAGCAAATATCGGCACAGCAAAGAGTGTGCCATAAAGCCCCATACCCACCACTGCTGAGAGAACGCTTCCCGCAGCTAAAGAACGGTGACGCAAAACTCTTAAATCCACAGCAGGATGATCTGTTTTCAGTTCTCGCCAAATAAACAACCCCAAGCCGATAATACTAGCGATCGCCAACGTGGTGATGAAACTGGAGGAAAACCAGTCGTCTTCCTCTCCTTGCTCTAACAAAGTTTGCATACAGCCAACAGCGATGACCAAAAACCCAATCCCGAACCAATCGACGGCTTGGCTTTGTGTCTGGCTCTTGTCTTTGTCTTTGAGCAAAAATACAAAGGACATCACTACTGCAATGATCCCGAAGGGAATATTAACAAAGAAAATCCATCGCCAGCCCAAACCATCTACCAAGAATCCCCCTAAAGTGGGGCCAATTGCTGGACCAGAAATTACACCTACCCCAAAAACTGCCTGGGCCAGACCTTGTTCAGCAGGTGGAAAAGTCTCGAACAAAATCGCTTGTGCTTTAGCTAGCAATCCGCCACCACATAAACCTTGAAGAATTCGAGAAAAAACCAGCATCGGTAGATTAAATGCCAACCCGCATAAAACCGAGGCAAGGGTAAAGCCAATTAAGGAGAAGATAAAGTAGGTTTTGCGCCCAAAGTAATCTCCCAGCCATGCAGATAAGGGAATTAAGACGACATTGGCGATCGCATATCCAGTCACTACCCAACCTACTTCACTGACAGTTGCACCAAGGCTAGCTTGGATGTCAGTCAGGGCAACGTTAACAATACTGGTATCAATCACTTCTAAGATTGCACCAATGGAAGCCGTGAAAGCGATCGCCCACTTCAATGGCCCCTGGACATAACCAAATTGGTCAAAAGTCGCACCTTTAATGTTAGTAGCCATTGTTACATCAATAATATTTGGGGGATGTCAAAGTAATTGATAATACTCGTCTTTGGCGAGAAGCAAGCTACGTAATTCGTAATTGCAAGACGCTCTCTACGAGACGCTGCGCGTAGCTTGCTTCTCCGCAGGAGTACGCGGACTCGCTCTAAGCGTTGGCGCAGCCTCTCGTAGAAAAGCTATGCCGTTGGCGCAGCCTCTCGTAGAGAAGGCTTTACGCTGCGCTATCAGTGCTTGCTCTGTACACTCCACTACGAAAGTTGACCACCAAATCAGAGATTTTGGTGGGGCTTATATCCTCTTAATTACGAATTAGTAATTATTTGGTTAAAGCGATACCTGGGTTAGGCTACGCCTACGCCAAAGCTAAAATTAAACAATACATGTATGTATACGCTACGGTAGCGTATCATATTAAAACGGTCAAGAGACTTGAATAAAAAGCAGCAGAAATACCTATACTAAAGATGGATGGTTACTCCTGCTGTCTTCGTGTAAAAGAACTGGGTTATAGGGCTTATTTGTTTCCCATAGGCGATGTTCTATGCCCAAAGGTAGAAGCAAATTGCCAAGAAGATATTGCTTGGGGATGATATTTTTATGAGTAAGCAAATCAACAGCCTCTCTGGACGCCCACGCAGCATTCACGCTGACCAGGCTATTCTGCAAGCAACCTTAGACTTGCTTGCAGAGGTAGGATATGAAAGCATGAGTATAGAAGCGATCGCTTCCCGTGCTGGAGTTGGTAAAACAACCATCTATCGGCGTTACACTTCCAAAGAAGAACTAGTTGCAGACGCTATAGAAAGTCTAAGAGATGATTTAGCGATCCCCGATACTGGCAGCTTTTGGGGAGACATGGATATCTTAATCAATAATGCCGCCAAAAAAATACATAGTCCCCTTGGTCGTCAGACACTCGCCCTGATCATTAGTACAGCATCTAACAATCCTCAGTTTGCAGAGGTCTATTGGACAAAATATACGAAACTCCGACGTGAAGCCTTTTCTAAAGTACTTGAGCGTGCCAAGTCTAGAGGCGAAATTCACAAGGATGCAGACGTAGACTTAATTATCGATCTTGTGAGCGGGTCGCTATATTATGCACTGATTTTCAAACCCACAACCGAGCCAGTAGAAGTATACATGCGCCGCACGATGAATCTCCTCTTGAAAGGCATTGGTACTAGTTAAAAGGGCATGGGGCAAACAGGGCATTAGGCATGGAGGAAGAATTCTTATAACTTCTAACTCCCAACTCCTAACCGGAGGCGGAGCGTCTCCGGCTCCGCTCCTAACTCCCCATTCCCCTTTACAGATTTGAAACTTGTTGCCAAAATAACTTTTCATGAACGGTCGTAAATGAGATGATGGAGTAATTAGAGAAAAAGGTAAAGAATTGTTATTTTTCTCCTTCCGCTTCTGGTTGCAGAATGGCATCACAGTATTGAATGAGAGTTGTCAAGCGATCGCTAATCGTTTGAAGTCTCGTTTGTGCAGTAGATGCCTGCCGCGCTCCTTGCAAAAACATCACATCTATTTCCAACAGGCGCAATTGCTTGCTCATCTCCGTTTGATAAGACTGCACTCGCGAGTCTTCTCCTTGCGGGGAGGCTTCTCTACGAGAGGCTTCTCTACGAGAGGCTTCTCTACGAGAGGCTTCGCCAACGCCAACGCCAACGTCAACATCAGCCAAAGGCACAATCTGCTGCCCAAAAAATTGCTGCAAAGAGGTTACACGCTGCCGCAGTTCGGGTGCGACAATTTGGGTAGTGGTGGCATCAGAGCGTAATTGCTCTAATAAGGTTATGAGTGCCTGATATTTTTCACGGTTTAAAGACATTCGGTGCTAGTTAAGATACTATTAATGTCAAGTAATTTTTCTTATACAATAAACTTTCTTAAGCGCTTATCAGCACTGAAAGCCTCAAATCGTAATTTGAGGCTTTGTTTGCCATCAATGGATTTTCTTTCTTTATGATCCTTGAAATTCAAACTGGATGATTAGCAGACGCTCCCGCCTCGCTCTAAGAGTAACCCTACTCTTAAGCAAGCTACGCGTAGCGTCTCTAAGAGTTGCCATGCCGCAGGCTTTACGCTGTGCTATCGGCAATTGGAGAATCATCCTGACACTGCTTTTTCGATCAACAGCATCTTTTCACGGCGATGCTACTAGTTTTATTTATCATTCACTTATCTACCGGTCCTCGCTAAAACTAATTCTATGAGCAGCATAGCGATAAATTCATCAGTTGATCTTGCCATTCCAGAATGGTTAAAAAAATGTTTGAAGGAGTCATCGACAACTAGCAGTGAAGCCGCAGATGACCGAAGGCATAATGATGCAGTCTTAATTGGTCGAGCATTTGAATTTGCTTACCAACTGCATGAAGGTCAATACCGCAAATCTGGAGAACCATACATTGCTCATCCCATCGCTGTAGCCGACTTGCTGCATGACTTGGGAGGTAGTGCTGCTATGAAAGCAGCTGGATTTCTCCATGATGTTGTTGAAGATACAGAAGTTACAAGTCAAGAAATAGAAGAACGCTTTGGCCCAGAAGTGCGGCAATTGGTCGAAGGTGTCACCAAGCTTTCTAAAATCAATTTCACAAGCAAAACCGAAAGCCAAGCGGAAAACTTTCGGCGGATGTTTTTGGCAATGGCGCAAGATATTCGGGTGATTGTGGTGAAATTGGCAGATCGTTTGCATAATATGCGAACTTTACAATACATGTCAGAAGCCAGCCGCCGCCGCAGTGCCCAAGAAACGCGAGATATCTTTGCACCCTTAGCCAATCGCTTGGGGATTTGGCGGATTAAATGGGAACTGGAAGATTTGGCTTTTAAATATTTAGAACCGGAAGCTTTTCGCCAAATGCAGGAGTACGTTTCCGAAAAACGGACGGCGCGAGAAGAGAAATTGACAAAATCTACAGAGATTTTGTGGGAACGTTTGCAGCAAGCCGGAATTGACTGCCAGGAAATCAGTGGTCGTCCCAAGCACCTTTATGGCATTTACCAAAAAATGCAACGGCAGCAAAAGGAATTTCATGAAATTTACGATTTAGCAGCGCTGCGAATTATTGTTCAAACAAATGAGGAATGCTATCGGGCATTGGCAATGGTTCATGATGCCTTTCGCCCAATTCCTGGAAGATTTAAAGACTATATTGGACTGCCAAAGCCTAACCGTTACCAATCGTTGCATACTGGAGTGATTGGACTAACTGGTCGGCCTTTAGAGGTGCAAATTCGGACAATCGAAATGCATCATATCGCTGAGTATGGAATTGCCGCTCATTGGAAGTACAAAGAAACAGGAGGTTCTAGTATTAGCCATTTGACAGCCACAGATGATAAGTTTACTTGGCTGCGGCAGCTGTTGGAATGGCAAACTGATCTCAAGGATGCACAAGAATATCTTGATAGCATCAAAGATAATTTATTTGAAGATGATGTCTATGTCTTCACCCCTAAGGGGGATGTTGTTCCTTTAAGTCCAGGTTCTAGCACTGTAGATTTTGCTTATCGTATTCATACGGAAGTGGGAAACCACTGTGCAGGGGCGCGGGTGAATGGGCGAATGGTAACTCTGTCAACGCGGCTGCAAAATGGCGATATTGTAGAGGTTATCACCCAAAAGAACAGTCATCCGAGCTTGGATTGGTTAAACTTTGTCAGGACTTCGGCGGCGAAATATCGGATAAAACAATGGTATAAGCGATCGCGCCGCGAAGAAAATGTCGCCCGCGGACGGGAATTGTTAGAAAAGGAACTTGGTAAAACTGGTTTTGATAGTCTGCTGAAGTCGGATGCAATGGAGACTGTCGCTGAAAAGTGTAATTACCATAGCGTGGAAGATTTACTTGCCGGTTTGGGCTACGGTGAAGTTACGTTGAACCTAGTACTAAATCGCTGGCGAGAAGTGGCGAAGGGACAACAACCAGTTTCCACTGTGTCCCCATTTGTCCCCAAAGAATCAACTACATCAAAAGCTTTGCGAGATGCACCTGCAACTACCTCCCGCTCTACAGATTCGCCAATTGTTGGGGTAGAAGGGTTGGTGTATTATTTAGCTGGGTGTTGTACCCCGATTCCTGGCGAACCGATTATTGGTGTGGTGACGCGAGGTAGGGGGATTTCGATTCATCGCCAAGGCTGTCATAATCTGGAGACTGTGGAGTATGAGCGCTTAGTACCAGTTAGATGGAACCCAGCCGCCGAAAATAGTGGTCGTCCGCACACTTATCCAGTAGATGTTCAAATTGAAGCCCTTGACCGCGTAGGGGTGCTAAAGGATATTTTGTCACGTTTGAGTGACCAAGGGATCAATGTCCGCCATGCTCAGGTGAAAACTGCTACTGGTCAACCTGCATTGATGGACTTAGGAATAGATATACGCGATCGCTCTCAACTAGAGCAAGTGTTTGTCCAAATCAAGAAAATGAGCGACATTTTGAATATCCGCCGCGTTGGTCAAATTGACGAGTAGGTGTCCTAATTGCTAGGTGCGTTAACGCAGTGTA
This sequence comes from Nostoc sp., assembly GCF_036917615.1. GTDB lineage: Bacteria > Cyanobacteriota > Cyanobacteriia > Cyanobacteriales > Nostocaceae > Nostoc. The sequence continues at coordinate 28,280 of NZ_JBALCZ010000070.1, read as the reverse complement.
ACGCACCAGTTGAAGTTGTAATTTTACTCTTAAGTTTTGAATTTTGAATTGCAGCAAAGCGGTTCTACCTGGGCGATGCCTTCTAATGGCAAAATCACCGTAAATGTAGACCCTTTTCCCAACTGTGAATCTACTTTAATTTCACCATGCATTAACTCAACTAATCGAGATACTATTGCTAAACCTAATCCTGTACCATCAGAATTTTGCACTTTTGGAGCAGTTAGTTCACGAAAATAGGGATTGAAGATTTGTGGTTGAGCATCCGGGGAAATACCAATACCACTATCAGTAACGGAGATAGCCCACTGCTGTTGAGATTGATATCAAGTTCGCAACTGACGGAAGATGGAGGTTAGTGAAAAGATAGCTGATTGCTGAACTAATCAGTTTAGCTTAGTCACTTGATTGCAATTTCAATGCGATTAGCTTATTTGATCATAGAAGTAAGAGCGATCGCTTCACAAAATAGTTTGTGTTACAGACATAATACGGCAATTCAACACTATTAAAATTGTGATTGTATTTATATAGATATCTTTTGCAGAGAGGCGATTAATCGTGTCTCTTAGTTTTTACGGACATCCCAAAACAACTTGGATTTTTATTCGTTAGATATTCTGAGGCTCTCTAGGTGATACAGCAGCTAAATTGGGCAAGTTATAAAATTATGAAAATTTGATAAAGTATGTCCAAACTTCTGGTTAGTCAATATCACACAGAAGTAGAAAGAATTATTCAATATGGCGGTTCACGTAAAGAAACATCGATTCGGGTTGCATTTCAAAACTTAGTCAATGAATATTGCAAACCTAGAAGGTGTACCCAAAATTGCTTGGGAATATCGCCTTGGCAATCGTTGTGCTTTAGAATGGATTTTAGATCAATACAAAGAAAAGAGATCTAAAGACCATACAATTGCTAAAAAATTCAATACCTACCGATTTGCAGATTACAAAGAATAGGTAATAGATTTACTACAAAGAGTCTGCACAGTTAGTGTAGAGACGATGCAGATTATTCAACAGATTCAGGTGTAATCGATTCGCTATTTTTCGGCAACAGACTAATCAATGTGCGTAAAGCTTGATTGACAGCTTCTGCATTAAAAAAATGATCACATACATGAGGATCAAGCATCACTGCCCCATCTTCAAGAGTAAAGTAACGCTGGACTGCTATAAAAGCAGATTTTGGTGACTGGGTAAATAATCCAGAGAACTTGGATATTAGTAGCGAATTTGATGCTTGTGTCTCATCCTTGGCAATTCACCATCTCCAAGATGAGATGAAATTGAAGCTATTTGAGCGAATTGCTGCTAGCCTCACTCAAGACGGCTGTTTTTGGAATGCAGACCCGACTTTACCAGAATCTACCAGCCTTAGCAAAAGTTTACAAGGATGCACGAGAGGAATGGGCAGTTGAACAGGGAATTAATTTCACAGAGATTCGCGCTAAACATGGCACCAGCAGTACTCAAGGTTACTCCAGTCAAGACCAGGTAGGGAGCTAGCTTAGATACTCATTTACAAATGTTGAGCAAAGCTGGATTTAAGACAGTTGCAGTACCTTGGAAATATTATGGTCTGGCGGTGTTTGGTGGCTGGTTGTGAAAATTTTAGGTTTTGGATGCCTAAATTTGGGATTCGCCTGTCTCTAATGGGTATTTATAGGATTAACAGCTTGATAGTAACAAAACAGCAATAAATAAGATTATTTCCCATGATAAGAATTAATATATAAACGCATTGGGTCTTTAAAGGAGGTCTTGCTAACTCACGCAAGGATTTTGGCTAAAACTTGCGGTAATTAAAATTACCTTGTGTTTTTATGCAATATTTCCACATCAGAAGTACCCGTGAGGGTACTATCAATCCTCCATAGATCTATCCAAAAATACAGAGTAGAAAGTTTTATTCAGAAAGAAACCAGGGGCACGCGATTTTTATTCGTTTTTCTGCTCCTTTCAAAAGTGGAGTTAAAGCCACTGTTTGCCATCACTTAGTTTCAAAAGGAGAATATCTTGATGGCTCGAAATAAAAAGAAATCAGGCGGGTTGAAGTATGAGCATCCACTTTACTCTAGATGCCCGATTTGTTGTATTGTCCCGCCGCACATGCTGGAAAATGTCGTTGTTAATGGCAATCCCCAGCAGCGTAGTTGGGCTTTTCATACATTAAATGTTTCGGCACAATTTCTAGGACGAAGAAATATTGTAGGTAATGTCTCGTTTGCGCCTTCTCCCGGTGAGAAGCGCCGCACCATCTACGATGCGAAAAATGGGCAGCAACTTCCTGGTACACTAGTACGCAGTGAGGGAGGCCCTCCCAGCAGTGATGCAGCAGTGAATGAAGCCTACGATGCGGCTGGTGCTACTTATGACTTATTTAATGAGATATTTGATCGCAATTCAATTGACGATAAAGGACTACGTTTAGATTCCACCGTGCATTATGGCGTCAAATATGACAACGCCTTTTGGAACGGTGACCAGATGGTTTATGGTGATGGCGACGCAGAACTGTTTCAACGCTTCACGAAGTCAATTGATGTGATTGGGCATGAGCTAACTCATGGTGTAACCCAGTATCAAGCGGGTTTACAGTATTATGGCGAACCAGGGGCACTGAATGAATCTTTTTCTGATATCTTCGGTTCCCTCGTGAAACAAAAGACCAAAAATCAAACTGCACAAGAGGCAGACTGGTTCATTGGCGAAGGTCTTTTGGTATCCACTGTCAAAGGTGTTGCCCTGCGCTCAATGAAAGCACCAGGAACAGCATACGATGATCCAGTACTGGGTAAAGATCCCCAACCAGCCCATATGAAAGATAAATATACTGGTTCTGATGATAACGGTGGGGTGCATATCAACTCAGGAATACCTAACTATGCCTTTTATCTAGCGGCTGTTGAGATTGGTGGCTATGCTTGGGAGAAAGCTGGTAAAATCTGGTACATAGCTTTACGCGATCGCTTGCGTGCCAAAGCAGATTTTAAAAAAGCTGCCAGCGTCACCATTCAAATTGCTGGCGAACTCTACGGTAATGACAGTGATGAGCAAAAAGCTGTGCAGACCGCTTGGCAAAAGGTGGGAGTTCTTTAGAGTTAACAGTTAACAGTTAGGAGTGAGGAATTTTTTCTTAACTTCTAACTCCTAACTCTTAACTCCTAACTTTACTTTTAGATGTGTTGTTTGTTGTTGCTAAACTGGGAGGTGAAAACTCTCATTTCCCAGTGTTTATATTTATCCCAACTAAGTAGCACAACGGAGAGCAAAAAAATGCGGATATCCTTTGAACGCACGGGCGGCTTTGCTGGGATTACCAAGAAAACAACCGTTGATACAGACACTCTCCCACCAAACGAAGCCAACACCCTTCTTTGCCTAGTGGAAGCTGCTGATTTCTTTAGGCTACCTGAACAAATTACCTCGCCTAATCCCCAGAGCGATCGCTTTCAGTATAAGTTGACAGTAGAAGATAACGGTAAGCAGCATACGGTGACTGTCAGTGAAGCAGCATTGCCAGGAACCTTAAGGCCCCTGATTGAATGGCTACAAAACATAGCACAAAAAAGGTAATTTGCTGAAAAAGTTAAATCAAGGCTAACATAAATCCTAAATTGATCATGGTGTTATGAATAAACTAATCAAGCGAGCTTTCTTAGACACCGAAGATGGACAAATTCTTTACCGTATTGGTGGTGAGGGAGAACCTCTGTTTTTACTTCATCAAAACTTCCGAAGTGGTGACGAATTTCGCGAGTTGATGCCAATCTTTGCTCAGAAAAGACTAGTCATTGCTATGGACTTTTTGGGATTAGGAGACTCTGATAAACCACCCAGAATGTATTCAATTGAAGATTACGCAAAAACTGTTATTTTACTACTAGACGAATTAGGAATCAAAACCACAAGTATTTTTGGGAACCATACAGGTGCTTGTGTAGCCGCAGAAGTTGCAGCCGCTTATCCTGAGCGAGTCGAAAAAATTATATTATGCAACATAGATGACTTTAACGAAGAGGGAAAAGCAGCTTTATCTAATAAATTTGAAAATCTCAAGATCCAAGCAGACGGTTCCCATCTTATGCAAAGATGGTCAGCGAGAGCAAGCTATATAGGTTCTGCTGAGTTAAATCACCGTTGGGTTCTGGACGATTTAAAAGGTTTCGGCTATCCTTGGTATGCACCTTTGGCTGTTATCGACTACTGCCAAAGAATGGAAGCAAGATTTCGTTTAATTAAGTCTCCAACTTTAATATTATCTGGTACAGAGGACGTAAAACAATTAGAAAGACTAGGTTTTGCTAACGCAGACAAGAGAGAGTTTATTTTAACAGTAATTCCTCATGCAAAGATGATTGATATTGAAGGCGGAACAATATGCATGATGAATCAAATACCTGAAGAAATATCAAAGCTTGTAATTGAATTTATAGAAAAAGCTAGTTTTTAAAACCAGGATAATTTAATCTTTTAATATTGCTCGAAATCATGCAATGCAAATGAGTAAATAACTATATACAGCTTCTAAAATTTTTATGCCCAGAAAACACATTGAGTTTATTCAATCAGCAGATACACCCCAGAAACCTTGGGTTGTTGATGGTCTTTTGGAAGGTGCTCAGACACAGATTCTGAGTTTCGATACCGAAAACGGTTCTTCTACAGAAATTGTCGAGTGGACGCAACACTGGAAAAGCGATTCCGGTTATTTCAACTGTGATGTGGAAATTTTTGTTCTTAGTGGACAAATGCAAATTGGACAACTGCATCTTGGACAATACACTTACGGCTTTATTCCCGAAGGTGTCTGCATGGAAGCTTGGAACACTCAAGAAAATACTACAGCCCTATGGATGCCAAGCGGTCACCCCATTTTTATGAAATCACTAACTGATGCACCAGGAGCAAAAAGACAAGATTACATACCTTCTTTAAATTCCTATCTAATTCCTTGGTCTCAAACTCTCACTCCAGGTTTTCCTCCAGGAGCAATGAGAAAAACCCTGCGTGCCGATACTAATATTAAAAGAAGCACTTGGCTGATCGGATTATTACCACAGTTTGCTGAAACTTTTGGAGAGTATCATCCTATGACGGAAGAGGGATTTGTCCTCCAGGGAAGCATGAAAACACAGGTAGGTCTCTTGACTCCAGGTTGCTATTTTTCGCGTCCGCCACTTATTACACACGCCCCAGCATACACTGAAACTGGATTCTTTGCTCTTATTCGTGGGGGCTATCCTCATCTTTCCTACCATGCCTGGGAACCACCATTAGAAACATACTATCCTTCGGATTGGAATAAATAGATCCCAAAATATAAAGTAATCTTGTCTCTAGTTCAAACCTGCAAATACTTTCATGTAGAGGGAGTTATTTAAGACTGGGAGCGTTTTAAATAGCGTCCAGTAGGTGAACCTAGAACCTGTCCGTTGTTGTAGATAAGATTTCCACGCAAAAAAGTACTCTTCACCCTCCCAGTTAACTCTACTCCTTCAAAGGGTGTATAACCTTGTTGTGACTCTGACTCAGCCGCACGTACCACAAAAAAATTACCTGCGGATAACGCCAACACCTCTGGAAAAAAATCGCGGTAGGAGCCGCCTTTGTTAAGATAATACTGCCCTGTACGGATGTAATTTAAGCTGGTAGTCACGCCTCCCATAGCGGCTGCTTTGGTTTCAGTCACAGCATCTTTGTCGAGGGGTTGATAGATACCGATGTGCATATGGGCATCCACGACCCCAGGAAAGCCTAGCAGGTTTTTGCCATCAAATACCTCTTTACCTGTGTCTGGGCTAATATTAGGGGCAATCTGAGCAAATTTTCCATCCTTAATTCCTAAATCAAGTAGTGCGTAGGCGTAGCCCGTCGTAGACATCGCATTCTGATGGGGACGAACTACCCGCACATTTTCGATAATTTGATCTAATAGAGGAGTTTCAGACACAGTACACCTCACACTAAAATGAGTATATAACCCAAAGTTTTAATGCTCAAAAATGATATCAACACAGATGATATTATTCCATCCAACCATTGTACAAGCTTAGATCCAGAACTCTGGGCACTTGTTTTTTAGCTAGTGATGGATGAATGCCCTGGTTGAGTTAGGAATTCCAACATCGAATTGGGACGAAGACCAAATTCCATATATAGCAGTTTTTTATGAAATCATTTTCAGGAGAAAAGACAATGGAAAGTTTTAATGAGTATCATATAGACCCAAAGGAATTTACTTTTCTCAAAACTTTTCAAGATAATTGGCAAGTGATTAAAGATGAGTTTACAGGCTTTATTAATAATGCATCTCATGAGGAGTTAAAACTTACTTATGATATTCTTGGGCCTAAAAGTAAAACAATTAAAACCAAAGGTGATGCAAAATACAGTGCTTTTGGTATCTGATTTCAAGGTATTTTTATTGAAAAATATATTCAGACGTATCAAATAAAATATCCTGATTATGGGCCAGATGATGCATCACAAAAAGCACTTGCTTTAAGAGAGAAATATTTCCCAAATTTGGTTAAAGTAATAGAAAAAGTTAACTTTATCGATGATGAGATTATCAGAAATGTGTATTTTGGTACATTCCATCCAGGCTTGGATATCAAGCTACATGTGAACTATAATCCTCATATGAATCGTGGCTATCTAGGATTGATTGTGCCAGAGGGGGATGTGGCTATGAAAATATGCCATGAGCAACTTTATTGGCATGAAGGAAAATTTCTGGTTTTAGATCACAGCTATCCACACTGTCCGCATAATTACACCAATTATGATAGAACTGTCTTGGTTGTAGACTTTTTTAAACCGGATAAACCTAGAGAGAAAATTATCCAATTTGAAAAAGAGCAAGTCACACAACGTATGCAAGATAATCCTTACAGCTTAGGTGTTTTTGGTAAAAGCGATAAAGCTAAAGAAGAAGATTTTATCAAGTATGGTTTAGCTCATCAATTAGAGTGGGATAAAGCTTTAGAAGCCTAGAGGATATTTGAGAAGGGCGACTAGAAGTCGTGGCTACACAATCAAAACCCACCTACGCGGGTTTAAAACCAATAGTCCACCTTCGCTGACTTTGTGATAATTTTTTCTAACGAACCGCAGAGAGAATTAATAGAGATTTTCACGAATTATTTAGGATTGCTATCTACGTTAAAACTAATAATTGAGGAGTAAGGTAAACCTAAGATTTAGATATAAACGCAACAATCTACAGAAAGTTAATAGCAAAGCAACTGAATCCCGATTTTAAATCTGCCGTTGAAGTTGTCGAGATTCCTATTTCACAACCTGCTGGTAGTCAACTTTTAATTCAAAACAAATTTGCTGGCGTTAACGGTGGATTTGACACCTTACTTTGTCGTGGTGATGTTGCTTATGTTAACTCAATTCCTCCCTTTGATTTAGGTGTGGAAGCTGTGGGTAAAGTTGTCGCTATCGGTGAAAATGTTAAAGATTTTCAAATAGGTGATGCTGTCATAACTACAGCGCGTGGCGGCGGTTATCGTGAATATCAGGTTATTGATGCAAACTTAGCAGTCAAAGTGCGTGAAGCTACACCAGAAGTTCTAACCCTGATTCCTACAGGTGTATCAGCCTTGGTGGCATTGGAACAAGTGGGAGAGATGAAAAGTAATGAAGTGGTTTTAGTGACAGCAGCAGCAGGGGGAACTGGTCATATTGCGGTGCAATTGGCAAAGTTAGCTGGTAATCATGTCATTGGTACTTGTAGTTCTGAGGCGAAGGCAAAGTTATTGAGAGAATTAGGGTGCGATCGCATTATCAACTATCGCACAGAAAACCTCAATCAAATCCTCAAGCAAGAATACCCCAATGGGATTAATTTAATTTTTGAATGTGTAGGTAAAGCCGTATTTGATACCTGCGTTGAAAACTTGGCAGTGCGGGGACGGTTAGTAGTGGTTGGTTTTATATCAGAATATGCAAATAAGGTAGAAGAAATTACACAATCACGTATTTATCACCAGCTATTTTGGAAAGCAGCTTCTGTGAAAGGCTTTCTCATGCCTCATTAGAAAGAACATATAGCAGAGGCACGCGATCGGCTATTAAACCTGTTTTACACAGACAAACTCAAAGTTGCCGTTGACCCAAAACAGTTTCAAGGTCTAGAATCAATACCCGACGCTGTAGAATATCTTCTCAGTGGCCAAAATTGTGGCAAAGTGGTTGTGAGGTTTTAAATAACACGGTATTAGTTTATATCCGGTTGAGGGTGGAGATGACACAAGAGTCAGAAAATACTTTAAAAGTTGCTCAACAGGCATTTGAGCATTTTACACATGGTCTAGCAACTGGGGAGTGGCAAGCATTTTTAGATATGCTCACAGAAGATTTTACCCTTTGGTTTCCGGTGGGGAAATTCCACGGATTAAATGTGGGAAAAGAACGAGCTAGAGAGTTTTTCGAGTACGTTTCTGAATCATTCCAAGGCGGACTCACCCTGACTCCAGACCGTTTTACTAGCAATGACACAACAGTTGTTTTTGAGTTTCGGGATGAGGGACGTTTGTTAGAACAACCTTACAAAAATCGTTTAGCGGTTTCCTGGGATATTCGGGGAGACAAAATTTGTGCCTATCGGGAATACTTTGGCAGTGATGGTAAATCGTATTAAATAATTCGTAATTCGTAATGACGCTCGCGAACTCGCTCTAAGCGTTCGCGCAGTGTCTCGTAGAGAAGCTATGCCGAAGGCTTTACGCTGCGCTAACGTAATTCGTAATTACGAATTATTTAATTCACTTTTGTTAATTTCTCTCAGGGTTGAGTTCGTTGATTTCTCTGCACTTAGCCTCTGCGGCTTGATATGCAGTTAAATAGTCTTGACCACCCAACATTACATCACCGTAATATTCATAAGGTGGATCACCATAGATTGGCAATGGATCATCTTCTGGATAATCTTCTTTCGATTCTTCTATGATCGCTTTCAGTTTTTTAAGGGTTAGCCTTTGTGCTGCAAAATACCAGAGTCCTTGGGGATTTTTGTTCAGGTGCGGTAATGTGGGATCGATAATGGTTATGTCGGAGCCTTCGCCTAGCTCAATCCAACTGTGTTCAATTGGTCTGTATGGCTTCCCAGCAAAAGCTAAAAATCCCTGAATATATCTTGCTCCCTCAGTGGATAATGCTGCTTTGTAAGCATTATCAAACGGAGTACTAGCTCTGCTGTTTATGTGTTCAGCAATTTTGATTGACAGCGTTTCATCCAATAGTTTGTTCATCAATAGCAAGGATTAGAGCAGCCATGAAAATATACTATCATTGCTGCTTACCATCTTGCTTGAGGAAACTTTGATTTTATGTTTATCTATAAAATTACGGCTTTTTGGGGGGATCAAGTTTTATCGCAGTCATCTTTAGACAACAAGGACTTCCCCAACAAACCTGGCTAAAAGGCATATTAGTAAAAACACTACTACGATCGCCAAAATGGGGCTTTAGAATTCTACCCTTTTTATTAGGAGGGATCAGGTTTTCAGGCTTGAGTGGGTAAGTCTTAATTAAATTCAGCAATGCCACCGATAGCTGTTAAAGTCTACAAACAGAATTAACAGCTATGCTCCGACAGGCTGATAGGTCAATTTATAACCTAATTGCAAGGAGAAGGACCTAAAACACTATTTACGCAAGTACTCACAACACCTGTAGACACAGTTTTAATGGGAGCGGGAAGAGGAGCATATCCCAGAGATGCAACGAAAATATCTGCAATTGATCCCGAAGCCAAGGTGAGCAAGGTTTTGATACCATTTATTATGGTAGCATCTGAATATATGTCATAAAACAAGAAATAAGTTGCTGTGGAAATGGGATAAGCATTTGGACGGGTTGGATCGTTTAAATTATTGATTCTAATCAGCCTGTTAGTGGGGTTAGTACCATATTTGACGACAGTCCCACCTAGAAGAGCCTCTGTAATTGCATCTGATGAGGGAGCAGTGTAATTACCTTTCTTGTTACGTAAGAGTGCGGCTGGAAGACTTTTACTTAAACGGGTAGCACTATCCACATAACCAATAGCACCTTTAGTACTTGTGATCGCATTGGCTACACCACCACCACCAGTAGCGCCAATGAAAGTGCTTGGCCAATTAACAGTTGTACCCACTCCATTTTTCCATATATAAGCTGCTGGAATACCTGGAGTTGCAGCAGGCTTACATGCAGTATTAAGATGACTGCTTAAGACAAAAGTGCTGCCACTTGAGTCACTACGACGTACAACTTTGATGGGTAGATTGAGTGCTATTTGGCGGTCGTTATCTGCACTAATGCTCTTATCGTTCCAATTTTTGATGCTACCGTTCAAAATACCACAGTAACTAGCTCGTGAAAGCTTAATTCCACCTGTTGGTACAGTCAGACCATTAGCGTTATAAGCTAATGTGATTCCGACACCTACCACAGGCACTTGGACGTAACCACGACCGCCAGTAACTGTTTCTGTTCCTGCTACGGGGTCGTCACTAGCTGCAAAAGTGATTGGGCCAGGAGTACCAGCTGGTGGGGTTTGAGTGAAAAAAGCTGTTAACCCTGCGCTACTACCAACTGGAGAATATGTGAGCGTGATGCTCGGAGCGACTGTTTTTAGACTTGTAAACAAAGCATTTACAGTGCTTGCACCTGCACCATTACCTATGGTCTGAGCTAGAGATTTCTGAGTAGCGGATTGGCCTACTACTAAACCAATTGTGATGGCAAGTACAGAAATTGAACTTGTCAAATTATTCAGGCGAATGGGGTATAAACTCATGTCTTGCTCCTTAAAATTAATTTCCGGTTCCACACCATATCAAATCTCAATCAAGTCTTAAACTAATGATTATAAATAACCTTCTTTAAGTTCAAAAAACTGGCATCATAAATCAGGGTTATTAATAAATCAAAAGTTTGCATAAAACGCTGAAAAATTTAGAGTTAAAGCAAATTCAAGGCAAAACTTTAAACATGTAATAAGGCATTAAGAGCCGTAAATAGTCCTGGTAATCCTCTGCTTATTGAAACTTTTAAAGTTCTCAAAACATTCCCAATATATAAACTGCCCTACAAATACCAGTATTAGCATCAGTTGCTGTAACAGAAACTACAGTATTCTTAGTAAGAATTTAAAACTGCAATTCTACTTCCGCTCTACAGTTCATCATAAAATTCGACAAGTGTGAGTTAGATTACTATTAAATTTTGGTTATGATTTAATTAAATTTCTCTAGAGTTATTTCAATCTATAAATAAACATTTATTTTTCTTAACAAATTAATGATTGATTAATACTTGGGACAGTGGATAAAAAAGTCACTGATTGTTGTATGCTGTAAATAGTTCAAAAAATCATACTGTCAGATAAGCTATGAATACAGTAGAAACGATACTTACTTAAACCAGTATTCATTAATAAAAAATATATTTAGTAAAATTTCCAGCCAAGCGCGTAACTTTCTGTACGATTGCTCATTTACCCCCGCAACGCACTCAAATCACGGGTTTGTGGGGGAATCAAGTTTTATCCGAACCGTCTTGGGACGACAGGGGCTTCCCCAACAAACCTGCCCAGAAGGCATATTAGTAAAAACACTACTACGAGCGCCAATCACAGCATTAGCCCCGATTTGCACTCCCGGCCCAACGAAACAATCTGCTGCTACCCATGCACCATTGTCAATGGTGATAATCGCTGTTTTCAACCCAAAGGCAGGGTCTTGGAGATCATGACTACCAGTACATAGGTAACTTTTTTGGGAAATTACGCAGTGTTCACCGATGCGGATCTGATCAAGGCTGTATAAAACTACGTTATCTCCAATCCAACTGTAGTTGCCAATGGTAACTTTCCAAGGGTAGGTGAAGCGGGCAGTAGGTCGAATTAATACGCCTTTGCCGATTCGAGCGCCAAATAGTCGTAGCAAAGCACAACGTAGAACATTTAACGGTTGAGGAGTCAGGGGAAAGGCGATCGCTTGTACAAACCACCATAAAAAAATATACCAACTTGGCCGTCCCCGATCAAACCAAGATTGATCATATTTACGTAAATCTACGAAAGGTTGGTCATTAGTCATTAGTCATTGGTCATTAGTCATTTATCAAGAGTCAATGGTTAATAGCTTTCCCTCTGCACAAGTGCTCTCCTGCTCCCCTGCTCCTTCCTTCGGGATAGTTGCAGTATTTAAGTGACCACCACAGTTGCGTAATTCGTAAAGTTTAACGCCAATTTGATATTCATATTGACTTAGCAAGCGTGCATATATATATCCTGCTTTGCCATCCAAAAAACCGCGTTGAATAATATAAAATAAAACAAACCGTAAAATGGGTTTAAATGGCAGGTGTACCCACACTTTTTTCAAAAATCGCTTGCGTTGTACGGCATCACCAAATAGATTAGCATCGATAGTACCGCTATCATCTTTACCTGTGAGAATATTAAGATAAACACTAGCTTCCCAGTTGGAATATCGGTTGTGTCGTTCTAACCAGTGGTAAAGGTCGCGGAAGTCTTCGTGGAGCATATCATTTTTGAGATACCCAACTTTCCCCTCTAAAATCACATGTTCGTGAACTTCGTTATCACCAGTATTGGGAATATCTTCAGTATTTAAATTTTCGTAACGACCTTTTTTATGTTGAAATAAACGTAGATTCCAATCGGGATATTTCCCACCATAACGAATCCATTTCCCTAAGAAAAATACGCGGCGGTTGAGATAATAACCTGTATATTGATCATTTTGAATTGCTTGGTCAATTTCTTCCCAAAGTTCGGGAGTGATGCGCTCATCGCAATCTACAATTAGTACCCATTCGTTGCGAAAAGGTAGATTATCTAAAGACCAATTTTTCTTTTTGGGCCAGCGTCCATTGAAGTTGAATTGCACGACATTTACACCGTGACTTTTAGAAATTTCAACACTGTTGTCGGTACTTTGAGAATCTACTACAAATATTTCATCTGCTCTACTAAGGCTAGCGAGGCAGGCAGGCAAGTTTACTTGTTCGTTTTTTGCCGGGATTAGTACTGAAACTGGTATTTTAGATGACATATGACTATAAATTATGTTATTGATTATTTCTTATTTGATGGGAATAAAAGACCTTGAATAGCAGCATTTAAATAACCAATCTGACCGTAAGCATAGACAAGTTTGTCAAACCGTTCTGCTGGATCAGAGAAATATTGCAATGCCTTATACAAGCCGCGCACAAACCGTTCGCTACCTTGCTGCAACTGAGCAATCCCAGCTTTATCAGCGAGTTGTTCTCGATAGCACTCACTGATACCCTGCCACCAGCCTCGGTTTAAAAACCAGGAGCGTTGGAGGCGCTCTGGGGCAACATTGTGAGCAACTAGTGCTTCGGGAAGATAAGCGACTTGCCAAGCACGCTGTAGGGCAAATTCGGTCATTTGCAGTTCTTCATTTGATAATAGATTTTTCCCCACTCGACCGAGATGAGGATCAAAACCGCCAATTTCTTCTAGGAAACTGCGGCGGATGGAGTAATTTAAGCCTCTGGGTGTTGAGCCAGGTTGCTCGATGTAGATGGTACTGTTTCCCAAGTCGTATGCACCCAGATTTGCAGCTAGTCCTGGAGATAGCCACCGTGGTTGTTGGATTCCTGGGGGCCATAAAAGAGTTACTTTGCCACCGGCGATCGCTAGTTTAGAGTTATTGTAATAGGCAAAATATAAAACTTGTAGCCAGCGAGGGCTGGCAACGGCATCGTCATCTAGATAAGCAAGAATATCACTACTAGCTACTTTTGCACCCGTGTTGCGGGCGACAGATAAACCAATGGTGGGTTCAAATATATACTTCAGGCGCGGATTGTGGCCCCTTTGTTCTACAACCTCACGGGTGCGATCGCTAGACCCATTATCAACTACTACAATTTCAAAGTCAGCAGCAAAATCCTGTGCTAAAAGACTATCAATTGCAGCCCCTAAATAGGTATCTCGATTGTGGGTACAGATAATGGCAGAGATTTGGGTGTCTGGCATAGATTTAATTTTGGATTTGAGATTTGGGACTTCTGCTACGCTCAGTCGAACGATTTTAGATTAAAATCTTAAATCCAACACACAGCTGCTGAGAGTTAATCTAAACCAAAAGTTACTGACCCACCAACCGAGTTTCTTCGGAAATAATCTTTAAAACTTCACGTTTGTTGAATATGACTGTGTAAAACTACAAGAGTTTGGGCTAGTTGACTCAGATGAGTTTCCAAAGATTGCTTGCGCCCTAAGAGTTGACGTAACTTTTGGTGACGAGCGATCGCCATGCTAACATTGGGAACCTGATCTGCGGGACATAGGCGCGACCAGACTTTACCAGCATCGTCTACACCGCAGAGGCGATAGCCAGTAATAGATGATTGATAAGATACTTTCCCACCAGTGGCGCAAATTTCTTCTACGTAGTTCATTAGGCGGTCAACTTCTGCATGGCGCAGTGTTGCGGTTCCTCCCGGTTCTGGTTCCTGGGGATTGGATTCTAACCAACCATTGACAATTGGCCCTTCTAAGTAAATATCCTGAATTTGCTTCAAAATATTTTGCAATTCTGTTTGCCAACCGACGACAGTTTCCTGAATTTCTTGCAATAGATTCATCGCCAATCCTGGATTAGCTCCGTGGCGATGGCTACTAAAGTTAGGAGTTTTGAACTTGGGTAGGCTGGGTGTTTTACTATCGTTCTCTTGTGCTTGAAAGGTCTGCACAGAGTCATGATGAGGAAAGAAATTTTGTTCAGAAGGATAATCACTCTCAGTAGGTACGCCCAAGTCAACTGTTTGTCCTTGTGTCTTTAGTTCTCCATCCTGAGAGGATGGAGTTTGTGTACTTCCTGTGGGTTCGTTGGCTCCGACGCTGATTCTAAAGGAGAAAGGCCCTTTTGTCGTCGAATCACCTGTTTGGGCGGCAGAGGCAGTGCCGCGATTCCCTAAATCGTGTAGAGTTGCTTCAATGCGTTTTAAGCCTGCGTTCATAAAGATATCCTAAAATTTGCTGTCCCCAGTGGTGTTGAATAATTAAGAATGGGGTTGTTGGGATTTTCGGCTTTTGCCAGTTGTGACATCAATGATGCTGGTGCTAATTTTATCCCTTAAAAGTTATTTGAAACCAAAAATCTCACCGATGAAGTAAAAAACTGCGGTGATAAATTGCAATTAGCTACTTATTGTTAAAATACTTAGGAAACAACTTTGGGTAAAATCATTTTAGTAACAGGGCCAGCACGATCTGGTAAAAGTGAATGGGCAGAAACTCTGGCCATGCAGTCAGGAAAAGCAGTTGTCTACGTAGCAACAGCCACCGATAACTCAGATGACCAAGAATGGCATCAACGCATTTTAGAACACCAACAACGTCGTCCTCAAGACTGGGTAACTCTATCTGTACCTGTGGAACTGTCTGCTACCCTCGCCGATGCCAAACCCTATACCTGCCTTTTAGTTGATTCTTTAGGAACTTGGGTTGCTAATCTCCTGGAACAAAACGAATCTAGCTGGGAAAACATCCTTGCAGAGTTGTTAGAGACAGTCGATCTGGTTGCTGCTGATATGCTGTTTGTAGCAGAAGAAACGGGCTGGGGTGTGGTACCAGCTTATCCCCTTGGGAGGACGTTCCGCGATCGCCTGGGTTCTTTAGTGCGCCAACTAGGTATACTCAGCGAAACTGTTTATTTAGTTACTGGTGGTCATGTTCTCAATCTCAGCGTTCTTGGTTCGCCATTGCCAAATAGAGAGGATGCTGGAACATTCAGGAGTCAAGATTCTTAACTCTTGATTCAAATTAATCTAAAATCGTTCGACTGAGCGACTTGTACTGAGCGTTCGCGCAGCGTCTCGTAGAGAAGTCGAAGTAAGCCGAAGTCTAAAATCTAAAATTGTAATATGGCAACCAAACAAGAAGTTAGAGGATACCTTGCCTACTGGTTTCAGTTAGGTAAGAAAGTGATTACGGACAACGGTAAGGCAAGCTTTTTGCCCCAAGACGCTCGCGGACTCGCTAACGCTACGCTATCGGTGCTAAATGGCGATCGCTATAGTGAAGAATTTGAAGAGTGCTGGCAGAAAATTATTTCACCGGAATCGGGTGATTGTTACCTGGAGGGTACAGATGAAACCATTGCTGAACTGTTGACACCAGCATGGGAGATGTTACCTTGCAGCCGATGTAGTATGCCAGTAGCCGCGCGAAACGTCGGGATGCCGCCGTTGTTATGCCCCTGCAATAATTTACCTAACTGGCCTAATACCGAATTACCAGCACCGCGAGAGCCAATAAAGACTCAAGACCAACTCAAAACAATTCGCGATCGGCTTGTAGATAATATTGCATAAACAAACAACCAATTTCTCAATCTGACAAGTTTTTTTTAATTCTTTGATTATTTTAATTTTTCCTGTAGTGGCTTTTAGTCCCACCACAGAATTTTGGCATAAGGTTTTTTGGGAATTGCGATCGCTTGATTGACTAAATATCCTTTAAGAAATCTGATAGTTGTTGTAAGTTTGCTGGGTTTGTAGTGAGCGCTTTAGCACTCAAATCAAGGACTTTAGTCATAACTACAAACTTATTAACTCATCAAAGTTGCTTTGACAGACTACTAGTACAGCACGGCGTAAATAAACCTACCATACCCTCCGGGAAGCCGCTTTGCGTCTACAAAATGGCGCAAGAGCAAGGAATATAATTCTTTTGACTTTTGACTTCCGCCTTGCGGTACTAGTTTCCAATAAAGAGTCTCCAATTCAATTGGAAATCCCTTAGTTCACTTTGGTACTTGGGAATTTGGTGTTGGACAAGTTTTATTAACAAAGTCACACTGATAAATATAGGGTTCTTGCCAACTCAGAGGAATTTCTAATAAGTCTCGCGTTCCTGTCATGCCTTGTCCAATAAATAGCAACAAAGCAATACAATTTAAAATCATATGGACGATGCGCCAGCGATTGGACTTATCTTGATAAATATCTTGAACAATTGCTAATGAAAAAATCATCAGCAGTGCTGCGGTAATCCCAATATAATAATGTGACCAATACCACTCTTTGGTGAGGCGATATACTCCATCCTGACAGCCTAGTATTACTAAACCTGCACCAGTTAAAGTTGCAAAAACTCCCCTCCACACTCGCTGCTTTGCCTGATAAAGAAATACTAAAGATGCGATGGTTGCGGCAAATATTAACAAGATAAAAACAACTTGAAAAGGTGTTTTATTCCACAATTGATTTTTAAGAATATTTTTGCCAATCGGGTAGCTTAATCCGATTAAAGTTAATCCGACAACTGCACCTGTTAGTCTTTCACCTAACTGCTTATGTTCTCCACCCACCACTGGGGGAATTTTGCTCTTACTCCCGGCTAAAATTTGCAATCTGCGTTGGCGGGTTTGCCAAGCGAAATTAACCACTGTACCGATCAGTGGAAACACGAATATAATTGCGATCGCTGGATGTAAAAGACCAAGAAAATCTGTTATTTGCATACAACACCGTTCAAAAAATCATTAAATTCATCTCAAAGGACAATTTAAAGCATCGTCCGACTACTTAAATTAATTCCAGATGAGAATCTGTTTAATATTTACTTTTGTGATTTTTAGCTGATTTTAAGAAAGCAAATATTTGAATATCTCATAAAAGATTATGACTATAGCTAAACCTAGTTTATGTATTACAGTATTTTTGAAGATGAAGTGTTATTGAAAATATTTTATGAGATTTTTTTAAAAAATACATTATAACTAAGTTAAATGCTTTTTTTGCATAATTTTATTTTGCGGCTGACAATTATTGGTTATCAAGCCCTAGATTATGCAAATAAAATAATCTATCTTTTGGATGATATCAATCGTTTACAAATAAGAGAATTAACAAAATAATTAGGTTGTCACTATCTGACGCAACCTGATAACAGTTATACAAAAGCAGGTAATTTGAATCATGCGCTCGCTAAAAATAATGGAGAACTAATAGTAGTTTTTGATGCTGATTTTGTCGCTACCAAAAACTTTCTCACTCGTACCATCGGCTTTTTTCCAGATAAAAAAATTGCCCTTGTACAAACGCCCCAAAGCTTTGA
The DNA here is from genome assembly GCF_036917615.1 of Nostoc sp. Lineage (GTDB taxonomy): Bacteria > Cyanobacteriota > Cyanobacteriia > Cyanobacteriales > Nostocaceae > Nostoc. Next base: position 10,148 of record NZ_JBALCZ010000070.1, on the reverse strand, counting down.
TAACGCTGACCCCATAACTATCACAACCAGTATCCAAGGTGTGAAGGCTAAAAAACCTGCTATTTAGACTCTTTCTCTGCGCCTCTGCGTGAGATATTACGTCGGTGCAACTTACGAGGTTTAGCCATTTTCCAGACCGAATAATATTTTTCACTGGAAACAATATCTGTCTTTAATTTATACTTTATTTCGATTGTTTCGCGCCAAGTATCTGAAGGATTGAATAAAAAAACATCAGCAAACCCATCAGGGATTTTGGGAATTTTTTGGTTGTTCACCAACAGAAATCGCACTTTTGGTTCCAAAAGATAGCTTAAAGAAAAGACATTCCCATAATTATTGCCCAAAGCATCACTAATCAAAAGTGGGCGAGTCGTTTGATTGATAATTTGGGCAACTTGTGGATTGTCATAGCTCATACCCTTATTCCACCAAGTTTCTGCCTGGGAACTCACCTTAGAAGAAATCAGACCACAAATAATCACTAATGCTATGATTATCTGCCAAATGCTCCGGCGTGACACGTTCCCATTATATAGTTGCATAGCTAGTAGGTAAGCAACAGTCACTTGGATTCCTAAATAAGATGGTATGAAATATGGTTCGCTAGATGATTGTATGCCCCCAGCAATTAAACTTGGCAATATTAGGGGTAGTGCTGGCACTACAATCAATGTGCTCATAAAAAACCAGACTTTATAGTTAGTTGTTCGACAAATAAAATAAATTGAATATCCTACAAAAATTAAAAAAATTGGTGTAATTAAATAGCTTATAGGATTGTCTAAGCTCAGGTTTATATCAAAAAAAATCCGGCTTAACTGCATCAGCAAAAATGGAAATATAGGTATCAAAGATGATTGCGTTGTTGTCTTATCTGCTGAAATCAAAAATTGAAAAAACTCACCCATCACAACCGTTATCCAAGGCATGAAGGCTAAAAAACCTACCAGTGATGCTAGCAAATAAGTTCTGACCGTTTCCGTCAACTGAAACTTAGCAGTGCTGATCACATAAATTCCGTGAGCAACTGCTACAAATCCACTCCAAAGAAATGTATAAAGACTAATGGCTAAAGTTACTGCATAAATGCTCCAGATAGCGAATAAATCTGGTCGTTGTCGTGCTTTTACTAGCTCCTCTTTATCTTGTGATTCCAACCGCATTGCTCGCAGCAGAGACGCACTGGTTAGTAATATAGTGACTAACCAGAGAATATATTCTTGTGCTTCTTGGGCGTATACTAGGTGAATTGGAGAAATTGCCATGAGTGCGATCGCTACACCAGGAACCGATAATGATACATTAAATAATTCTCGGCATAGCCAATAAACACAAGGGAAAACTAGCAAACTAATGCAGGCTGATAAACTTCTAATCGCCGTCACCGAATTACCAAAGATTTCCATCCACAATCTCGCTATTACGTAATACAACGGTGGATGCAGAGAATCTTCTGTTGCCAAAGTCATAATTGTGTCATTTAAGCTTTTTTCTGGATTTGCACCTTGAAACTGGGCAAAACTTTCTTTGCCAATCACACGATTATTAAAAAGTTGCTGTTTTGCTTGATTAATTGTGTAACCAGAAATTCGTAATGAGCTATAAGTTTCATCATGCCAGTAAACTTTGCCATCAAGGTTAAAAAAGCGAAACAATATACCCATCGTCAATAAGAAAATAATTAAAAATCGCAACCAACTCGGAGCAAATTTGAGATGGCGCATAAGTAGTTTTCCCAAGAAGTTGTCTAAAATAATCCAGTCAGGCAGGCGCACTGGATGAAGTGCCGCAGCTACGCCCGTCGTGGACATCGCTAGTAATTATATCTGAACCTGTTCATCAGACATTACCAACCTCCTTTGAGTGGGAGTCATCTGATTTCAAATATTGACAATAAATACTTCTCTTCTATTAACTTTCTATTCTTACAGTCCGTATGGTGCGCTTTTGCTAGCGCACCATACGGACTTTGTTCCTGTAGCCGCAACTGAGCGTCTTAGAATAAAAGAGAATTTTTACAAAATTTGGTAAGGCCATCTAGGAAAGTCTTTGCTATTAGATATAGTTAAAAAATCAATAGTCTTAAAGTGTCGGTCGATAGCTGGAATACTGCATATTTTAGCTCCAATATTTAAATATGCCTGCAAAATTTGAGGGATTTCAACATTATATAAATCTGGGCAATTTTGAGGCATTTCTAGACAAGATTGTGAATTTGGATAAACCAAAATACTTGGATGCATCAAGCCATTCTGCTGAAAATAATCATAAGCACAAGTAGCTTGCCAAGAAGATTGTGTTAGTAATGATGCACAGCCAAAGAAATATTGGTTTCTACTCCAGATGAGATAATTTGCCAGACCTTTCCATAGTAGTAAAAGTGCCTGGCTGTTGCGGTATTCTTTAGCTATACATGCACGCCCAACTTCAACTGATGCCTGAAGCACAGAATTAGGAATCGCATTAAGATTAAATATATCGGCAGCATCAAAGCCTAGTCTTTGAGAAGCCATTGTATAGGTTTGCATCCGATAAGTTCCAATCGTTTTACCCGTTTGTTTGGAGATCAGCATTAAATGATGGCAAACCGCATCAAACTTATCTATATCCATCTGAGTAAAGTTAGAAGCAGAAAATCCCAAGCCCAGTTCAAGATTAAAAACTTCAAAGCGCAACCGAAAAATTGATTCTAGTTCTTCTTCAGTTGATGCCAGCCGTAGGATATATTTTTCAGTTTGAAGGACGGGAAAATCTTCAAGAGGGGAAGGAGGATTCAGTGGGTAATTAATATTGCGTCCAGAAACTTCCATCTATCTTCCTACTTAAATTTGTGAAAATATCCTACCAGGATTTAGGCACTATACAATAGCTTACATTATGCATTAATGTGTCGAAGGGTGATTGGGACACTTTTCGATAAAAGAACCTCTATAGTGCTTTTTTACTCTCTTGAATTAGGGGTAGAGTGCTTTTATTATGGACATTAATTACCAAAAAATCTGGCAATAAGATACAAAATTTTCCTTTGATATACGCTATAAATGTAAGTCAGCTAAGAAAGTCAAAATCAGGGCAAAAAGCCCCCGGATGAATCCAGGGGCTTGGATAATTTTGGTTGCGATGCCTTCAGCGGGCGTAGCGATCGCAATCTGCGATAAATGCACTCTAACAGGACTTAATTAACTACGGTGATTATTGCTGTAGTGAACCCTTGTACCTGCCCAAAGTAACTTCTCCCGCAGCGTCTGATAGTAGGAATTGTTCTCGCGCAAAATAATAAATTTAGCCCGACAATCTGCCATCCGCACATCAACGCGGTGTCCTGGCCAAATTGAAGTCCCCAAAACCCCATCTGTCCACAGCTTGGTACTCAAATCGTAATCTCCCAAAGGCCAAATACTCACCACAGAACCAGGGGGTAAAACCAGGGGGCGACTAGAAAGGCTCATTGCACAAATAGGAGTGATGGTAATCGCCTCCATACCATCATGCATAATTGGCCCATTGGCAGAAACGGTGTAACCAGTAGAACCTGTGGGAGTTGCAATGATTAACCCATCCCCGACGTATTGATCGACTACCTCAGCGTCAATTTCCATTTCCAGAATTGAGGTAATCATCCGGTCAGCGGAAGCGGGTTTGACACAAAATTCATTCAAAGCCAGGTAACGCTCACTCACAGGTTCCAAATTAGACCCATGACCCTCATAGACCGCAGCTTGTAGCATCATCCGCCGTTGGATAGCATAGCGATCCTCAAACAGCCGATCCCAAACTTTCTCCGTATCCTGAAACTCTTCCACTGACTCAGTTAAAAACCCCAGATGACCCCCCACATTCACTCCCAGAATTGGGATGCCAGCTGGGGCTAAATGTCTTGCACTGGTTAAAACAGTGCCATCACCACCAAGTACCAAAGCCAGATCGATTGGTTGACCCGCCGAAGCCAAAAAGACGGGATAAGGGTTGTCTTTCGGCCCGCTAGGCCCCATCAACACATGGCACTGGCGATTTTCTAGTTGTTTAGCACAGATTTCTGCCCATTCTTTACTCTGGGCATCTCGCGCTTTATAAGCAATGATTACCTGCTTGAGTTGCACGCACAATTACCACTTCAGGAGATTAAACTGCTCCATATCGACGGTATCACGGTTACGATAAATGGCAAGCACGATCGCTAAACCCACCGCCGCCTCGGCCGCCGCCACTGTGATCACAAATACTGTGAAAACCTGACCCTTAATTAATGTTGAGTCGAGGAAGTTGGAAAATGCCATTAAATTCAGATTAACAGCATTGAGCAGTAACTCAATTGACATCAGCACCCGCACAGCATTGCGGCTGGTAATTAAACCGTAGATGCCGATGCAGAATAAAGCTGCTGCTAGTAATAAAAAGTACTGGAGTTGCATGAATCTGGGTATCCCTCCGGAAAAGACTGGCTTTTTATCTGCGACTGAGGTCGCAAATCTTACTCTTTCGTTTCGCTGGTTGTTGATACCAGTTCTCTGGGGCGTTCTTGCAAAGTCAAAACAGTTTGCCCCAGATCGGATGGTGTCAATAGGTCTGGCAAATACTCACGGCGTGCCAAAATAATTGCTCCTACCATCGCTATCAGCAGCAAAATGGAAGCCAGTTCAAAAGGCAGTAAAAAGTCAGTGAAGAAATGTTCTCCAATTAAAACTATAGAACTTTCACCACCTGCCACAGGAGCAGCTGAGTAAGCCCAAGGAGTAGCCAGCACCATCGTACTTAAAAGACCGAACAATCCTACACTGACTATACCTGTTAGCAGTTTACGCACCCAAGAATTGGGAAATGCTACAAAATCCTGCCGCTTGTTCACCAACATAATGGCAAACAAAATCAGCACGTTAACCGCCCCAACGTAAATTAGTATTTGTGCAGCTGCAACAAAATCAGCATTTAGCAACAGGTAGATTCCCGCTATGCTGATGAACACGCCCCCCAGCATAAAGGCAGAATAGACGATGTTGGAGAACAGCACCACGCCAATAGCCGCCCCAATCATCATCACGCCCAGTATGCCAAGCGATACAAACTGTACTCCTTCCGCTAGATTCACTGTTTTTTGTCCTTAGTCAATCAATTTTGGATTTTAGATTTTAGATTTTAGATTTTAGATTTTTGTTTCAATCCAAAATCACAAATCACAAATTTGCATGGTCATTGGTCACTAGAAAAAGGACAAATGACAAATGACATTTATTTTTCTGTTATTTTTCTGTTTGTTCCACCAGGTCTTCTGGACGCACACCTGCACGTGGCGCATCTGCGGGCACTCCATGTGGTTCGAGAACGCCCTTGGGTAGGTAAACTAGTTCGCGCAGTGGTGTAACCATTGGGTCATCTGTTACCTTATAGGGCAGACGACCTAGCGCTACGTTGTCATAGTTCAATTCATGGCGATCGTAAGTGGCAAGCTCATATTCTTCTGTCATGGATAAACAGTTGGTGGGGCAAAATTCTACACAATTACCGCAAAAGATACAAACTCCAAAGTCAATGCTGTAGTGGTTGAGTTTTTTCTTTTTGCTGGCTTTGTCGAATTCCCAATCTACTACAGGCAGGTTAATCGGACAAACGCGAACACAAACTTCGCAGGCGATGCACTTATCAAATTCAAAGTGAATTCTACCGCGAAACCGTTCGCCAGGAATCAGTTTCTCGTAAGGGTACTGTACGGTAATCGGACGCCGCTGCATATGATCGAAGGTGACAGAAAGTCCCTGACCAATGTAACGCGCAGCTTGTACCGTTTCTTTGGCGTAATCACCAACTTGTTTCAGGAACTTGAGCATTTTGTCTCACTCTCTCTTTTGGATTTTGGATTTTGGATTTTTAATTTTAGATTTCAGATTCAATCCAAAATCTAAAATCTAAAATCTAAAATTGGTTTACCCGCCGAAGGCGAAGGGAAAGGCTAGTTTCAGGGCGGCGGTTAATAGGAGATTAACCAAACCAACTGGCAACAAAAACTTCCATCCTAAATCTAACAGTTGGTCAATCCGTACCCGTGGCACTGTCCAGCGCAACAGGATGGCGACAAATACTAGTAAATAGGCTTTGAAAACGGTCATTATGATCCCCAAAGCAGCAGTTACTATCTGGAACACGGGATTTAGTTCACTGACTCCCAGCCAACCAGCGATGAGGTTAAGGGGAATAGGAAAGTCCCAACCGCCCAGGTAGAGAATTGCTACTAGTAGGGAAGAAAGGATCAAGTTAACGTAGGAACCCAGGTAGAACAGACCGAATTTCATGCCTGAGTATTCAGTCTGATAGCCTGCTACAATTTCTTCTTCCGCTTCGGGTAAGTCAAAGGGTAATCGTTCGCATTCAGCTAGGGCGGCTATCCAAAAGATCAGGAAACCGACCGGTTGTCGCCAAATGTTCCAGCCTAGGATGCCATAGCCAGACTGTTGATTGACAATATCAACGGTATTGAGGCTGTTAGACATCATAGCGATCGCTAACACCGCCAGCGCCAAAGGAATTTCATAACTAATAGATTGCGCTGCTGCCCGCAAGCCTCCTAAGAGGGAGTATTTGTTATTTGATGCGTAGCCAGCCATTAGCAAGCCAATGGGTTGAATGCTTGACAAGGCAATCCACAAGAATACTCCCATGCCGACATTGCTAATTACGATGTTCTGCCCAAAGGGGACGATCAGGAACGACAGAAACACCGGAATTACAACAATAATTGGCCCGAGGGTAAACAGCCAGGGGTCAGACTTGGCTGGTACTATATCTTCTTTAAATACCAGCTTCAGACCATCCGCTACAGGCACCAGCAACCCAAAAGGCCCCTGGTATTCTGGCCCAATTCGTTGCTGTGCGGCGGCGGAAATTTTCCGTTCTAGCCAAGTGGCAACTAATACCCCCACTGTTGCCCCAATCAGCATCAGTATCATTGGCAAGGGCATCCAAATCGCTTTGGCTGTTCCTGCTGGTATACCTAAATCCCGGAGGGATTCAATAAAAGTTCCTTGGAGGTCAATTCCTGAATTCATGTTTCCGCTCTTTAAGACATCGAGTCATGGTGAGTTACAACTATTAGTTGAATTAATATCCGTAAATTCACCCATTTATAATTTTTACTGTGATGAGGCCTGATTGAAGATTTGTTGCCAATTCCCATGCCTAGTATATCCTTGGATGGTTTGAGCACCCTGAAGCGAGATGAGAACTTCTACTTATGGTTGGCATTGAGATTGGCTATTGAGCGGACAAGGGGACAAGGGGAAAGTATATATTTCAGGACTTACGCAGTGATCCGATCTGTGAAGACCGCCCAAACAGCGCATAGTATATCGGGCATTGGTTCAATTTTCCATGCCCTGTTTGGCCAATGCCCAATACTTCTCTACCTTGGGCTGCGCCAACGGCTTCGGCTCCATCGAGCGTACCCCTACGGGGAAGCAAGCTACGCGTAGCGTCTCGTAGAGAAGTCGAGATGCTCAGTACAAGTGCCCAATGCCCAATCCGAGTTAACGTTGGTCAATGGGGGTATAAGAAACTTCGTGGTGACCGTTGTAAACCTGGGTAGGACGGAAAATCCGGTTTTCTGCTAGTTGTTCTTTCCAGTGGGCTAACCAACCGGCAACGCGGGCAATCGCAAATATTGGCGTAAACAAGTCTGTGGGAATCCCCATCTTTCTATACACCAAACCAGAGTAAAAGTCAATATTGGGATAAATTCCTTTGCTACCGAGTTTTTCCTCTACCACTCGTTCCATCTCTTGAGCAATGTCATAAAACTTGTCATGCCCAAACTTTTCAAACAGTTGCTCTGCAAGTCCTTGCAAAATTGTGGCTCGTGGGTCTTTTACTTTGTAGACACGATGTCCAAAGCCCATAATCTTAGATTTACTTTCTAGACAATGCTCTATGTAGGGACGGACATTTTCCACACAGCCAATTTTTTCCAACATCTGAATTACTTCTTCATTGGCTCCACCATGCAGGGGGCCACCCAAAGTGCCCACGGCACTAGCAACCACAGCGTAAGGATCAGTTAAGGTAGAAGCTGTCACCCTAGCACTGAAGGTGGAAGCATTCATTGTATGCTCGACCTGAAGTATCAAGCAGATATCGAAAATTCGCGCCATCAAAGGTTCGGGTTCTTGCTCATTGAGCATGTATAGAAAGTTGGCGGAATAGTCTAAGTCATCACGAGGACGCACGGGATCATTGCCTTTTCGCATCAGTTGGAACGCCGCCACCATTGTGGGAATGGTTGCTATCAGGCGCACCACTGAATCTCGAATGTAGACAGGATTATGTAAATCGCGGAGCGAATAAAATAAGCCTAAAGCAGCAGCAGAGGCTTGCAAGGCATCCATTGGGTGTCCGCTTTCTGGAAAGCATTTCATCATGTCCCGAATGCGGTACTTTATCCGCCTGTGGAAACGAACTTCATGCTCAAATCCTTGCAGTTCTTCCTTGCTTGGCAGTTCACCCCAGATTAAGAGATAAGCAGTTTCTATGAATGTACTTTTTTCTGCTAATTCCTCAATCCGGATGCCACGATATTCTAGTATTCCCTTTTGCCCATCAACATAGCTGATACTTGATTGGGCGGCGGGAATGCCTTCTAAACCAGGCTTGTATTCGCACACCATCATGGCAACACCATTTGCTTTTTGAAATACCTGATCAAGCTAACTTACCAGAAATTATTGTCGCTATAACAGTAGCCCTTCTAACAACAATTGAAAATGTTGAAAACTGTTATAGCAGGTACTTGGGTGGTGTCAACCAAAACATCTGACTCCGACCCAGAGGATAACCTGTTTCTGGTAGTTTTATCCCAATCATACCTGCTTTTTTCAAGACTAAGCTTGCTTTGACTTCTCCCCATAGGAGAATTTCTGCCCAATTGGTCAAATCAGGTTCGTGTCCAACCAGCGCCAGTTGGGTATTTTGAGAATAATTCCTTGCCTCTAACCAGTCTTTTAGCCAACTAGAAATTTGACCATCGTGGGCGAGGTGGCTAGATTCCTCTAACTGGGAGCTTAGTTTTTCTGCTATAAGGATTTCAGCCGTTTGGCGGGCCCGCACTAAAGGACTGGTGAGAATTAAATCAAAGCTTAAACCCAATTTAACAAGTTGCTGGGCAACTTTCTCAGTTTTTTGCCGTCCTTCTTTGGTAAGGCTGCGCTCCTCATCCTTGATGCCTAATCCCTTGTCTTCAGCGATGCCATGACGAATTAAATATAGTTCCATACTTTGAATTTTGTTAGCATAGCGGGGCGTAGCCCGTGCTGAGTTAGGAGTTACGTCTAGTGTGAATTAACCTATCCTAATCTTAATCACTATTACGTATTCGTTGAGCTGCCATCTATTCAGTGCAACGCAGCGTTAGGTGTTCTAACGTGTTATGGATATGGCAATAGGTTTAAACCTTAAATAAATCTGTAATCCCGTTGGTTTTTTGTGATAAACGGGTAATTCAACACTATTGCTGTAACTGCAATGAGACTATCAGGAATGAGCAAGCCATGACTTAGCCGATAAGACCGCAATAAATCAACTGCTGTGTCAGACACAGCCTGGTCAATCTTAATGATATAAAACTGTTTGAGAAAATTTTCTAGTGTTTGTAGTTCTGCTTTGTTATCACCACCTACCATTAGTTCCATCTGTGTGATTATGCTAATTGCCAAGCCAGAACTCGCTTTCAGATTTTGCAAACACTTTACTGCTTCGAGAACACCGCGACCTGTATCAATTAGAATATCAGTATCAACGATGGTTGAATTAGTCATCTGACTTTGACCACTCATTTTCTCGAACACTACGCACCCAAGCAGTGCTATCAGCTAAATCTTGGCGATGTCTACGACGGGCTACGCCTACGCTCCACATCCCAATAAAGCTATCATTTATCAAGTCAAAATCTGGCGACTGAGAGGTAGGTTCAACTACTGCATATTTTTGTCCCAAAAAAGCAATATAGTCAATGACTTGACGCTGTGCTTCCGCAGAAAGGGATAAAAACTCATTAAACAATTCTTATTGTGTTAAGTAAAACGGCGTGAAAAAACCAAACTATGTAAAGATAAATAAATACGGAGAATGTATCTACTGAGGTAAGTAAGATATGGGTGCGCGTATAA
>NZ_JBALCZ010000069.1:0-215977 GCF_036917615.1 Nostoc sp. | reverse complement strand
GAGATGTTAATCGAGATGGTTATAGTGATTTAATTGAAGTTTGGCAAGATGGAGCAGTATTCAAGTCCGCAAGTCACTTGAACAATGGACAAGGTGTATTTAATAACCTAGCTGCCACAACTGTTGTGGGTGATTTTAGAGATAACACACAGTATCTCACTGGAGATGTTAATCGAGATGGTTATAGTGATTTAATTGAAGTTTGGCAAGATGGAGCAGTATTCAAGTCCGCAAGTCACTTGAACAATGGACAAGGTTCATTCATTTAATAATAGAGCCATCACTGAAGGTGAGTTTAAATTTTCACTATATGTTCAGTTTACAACTATCGAGAATATACGATCCGACTTTTGAAATTTTAGTCTAATACAGACCAATACTTTTCGGTTAAGCATTTTAGACTAGGAATTTGGCTTAGGGAAAAGTTTAAAGGGTAGGGTTAAAGGTTTTTCCCCTTTCACCTTCCCCTTTTCCCCTTAACCGAGCAGTATTTTAATACAGACCCAACCCCCAACCCTTTACCTTGAAGGGAAGGGGAGTAAGGCTCAAAGCCTCTCTCCTAAAAAGACAGAGGAATGGAAGTGAGATCAAAACTGTACTACACCCAAGCGAGAACGGCTATAGTAAAGTTATCTCCTAACTGCAAATAACTTTGCGCTTATCTGAATCCTCTAAGAATCATCAAAGGAAATTTTTTAGTTAGCGAACCTTTATTTTTACCAGTTCAAAACTATGTCTGCGGCTGGCTATGCTGGGGTGAAAAACATATCCAAAATGGATTATAACTTGCGGGATGAGAGAGTGAAAGCTGCGATCGCAGTTAATCCAATCACTAAGTCATTTACATCTTTATAAAATCAGAGGCTCAATTTTTGCTTGCACTTCTTCAATTAGATCCTCTTCAACTTTCTCTACAAACAAAACTTTCCTAGCTTTCCAGTCTAGGGATTTGATCTGATCCGCTAGTACTACGCCACTGGTTATCATTCCATCAGGAAGCGGAACCTCAAAATTAAAACCTTTTTTTTGATTAGTAATTGGACAAATTAGAACTATAGAAGCCATTCGATTATATTTTAATGGCGATATAACTAAAAAAGGGCGATAGCCCATCTGCTCACGCCCTTCAGGTTTCAGTTCAGCACTCAGTGTTTCAGCAATATCTTCAAATGACATTCCTGATGTTCTCAGCGCTAACACTTGTCGGATAGAATCAGCCGTAATTTGCTTTGCTGTTCCGCAGTCTAACTTGACAATATCACCCCTACCTGGAACGTATGGTTTAACTACCAAACTTCATTCCCCACAGCAGAACCAGTATCTATTTCAGGATGGAAGTTATCTGGAGTCATACCTTCCAATAATTCATCAAGCGTATATTTTTTTCGCTGCTGCGGCGTGATTACAATACTATTGCCTGAGACACTGAAAGTTATGTCTGTCCCCTCTTTTACATTAACTTGTTCAGCCAAAGCTTTCGGAAGTCGAATAGCTAGGCTATTTCCCCACTTAGTAACAACTGTAGTCATAACTATTTCAAAATGCTTTCTTAGAGAATTACACACCCAAAGATAAAACTTTCGCAGCTTGACGTGCCTACTTTGGCCTATCTTACGTATCTACTTTGAATATACCATAATTTCTCTTTTTGGTGCGTTACTGAAGCTGTAATACACCGAAAACCATCTTCTCATTGTTCGCACTTACCTAATTAGTGTAAAAAATGTAACAAGCAGAGTGAATATGCGATCGCATTCATCCTTATCGGCATATACTTTAAAGAAATATGACATTTAATTGCGCTATTGTAAAATTCAGCTTTACATAAGTTGATTTATGAGCCAGTTTGAAAATACTACCGCCCAAGCTACTGCTCTGACTAACCACGATCGCATACCCATTCACATACCTGGCTCTATTCAACCTCATGGTGTACTACTGGCACTCAGTACTCAGCTAGAGATACTCAAAGTTAGCAACAATACCCAATTATATTTGGGCAAAAAGCCAGAAAATTTGCTCGGTAAACCCTTGAGCTATTTGCTTGACGCTCGGCAAGTGGAAACTGTCAAGCAGTGCTTGGTGAAAAAAATTGGCAGTGCTAATACTTTTAAAGTATCAATAAATACTTTGCATCAAGAACAAGATTTTGACGCTATTGCTCATCGTACAGAAGAGGCTGTGATTCTGGAGCTAGAACCGACTGACTCAAAATCTGAGGTGAGTTTCTTAAGCTTCTATACTTTAGTGGGTGAAGCGATCGCTAAAATGCAAAGGACATCCAATCTGATCGAATTTTTGGATTTGGTGGCACAAGAAATCCAAAAAATCATCGGTTTTGATCGGGTAATGGTCTATCAATTTGACCAGTCGGGAGCGGGTTCTGTTATTTCAGAAGTCAAACGCGAAGATTTATCACCTTATTTAGGACTCCACTATCCCGCTACAGATATTCCAGCGCAGGCTAGGGAGTTATACACGCGTTGCTTTCTGCGATTTCTCCCCGATTTGACTGCTGAACCTGTCAAACTAGTTCCACTGGAAATGACAACAGATCAGCATCTTGACTTAAGCTATTCTGTGCTACGAAGTTTTGATTGGTGTTGTGCTGAATATCATCAAAATATGGGAGTGAAGGCTCTTTTGGTGATTTCGCTGATTCAAGAGCAAAAGCTTTGGGGATTAATATCCTGTCACCATCAAACACCAAAGTATATTTCTTACGAAGTACGCAAGATGTGCGAATTTTTGGGACAGATTGTGTCTTCAGAATTAGCGCACAAAATTAGTTACTCGGAATGGGACTATAAGGTAAAGCTGAAATCGCTACAGTCTGATTTCCTAGAGTCCATTTCCCAGGCAGACAATTTTATAGATGCCTTAATCAAAACTGAAATCCGCTTGCTGGATCTTGTTAGTGCCTCAGGAGCGGCGGTTTGTCTGGATAATGAAATTACCCTTGTGGGAACAACACCGAATATTGAGCAGGTGCGGGCACTGATTGAATGGGCGGATACCCAAGTTAGCGACAACCTGTTTTCTACTGACTCTCTGCCGAAGCTTTACCCAAAGGCGCTGATATTTAAAGATACTGCCAGTGGCTTGCTGCTACTGCGGATTTCTAAAGTCCGGCGCTATTACATCCTGTGGTTTCGCCCAGAAGTTCTCCAAACGGTACACTGGGCAGGTAATCCAAAAGAATCCATTCAAGCTCAAGCAGATGGTAGCCTTAGCCTGTCTGTGCGAAAATCCTTTGAACAATGGCAAGAAACGGTTAGATTAACTTCTCTACCTTGGAGGACGTGTGAACTTGACAGTGCGATCGCTCTCAGGAATGCGATCGTTGGTATTGTACTCTCGAAAGCGGATGAGTTAGCTAAAATCAACCTGGAGTTAGAGCGCAGCAACCAAGAACTAGCATCCTTTGCTTACGCGGCTTCCCATGACCTCAAGGAACCTTTGCGGGGAATTTATAACTTCTCGACGGTGCTGCTGGAAGACTATGGTCAAGTATTAGATGATGAAGGAATTGAGTGCTTGCAAACAGTAGTGTCCTTGTCTGTACGCATGGAAACTCTGATTAATGCTCTACTGCGACTCTCGCAGTTAGGACAAGCACAACTGCGCTTGCAAGCAACTGACCTCAACGAATTGCTCAACCAAGTAATTGATGTTTTTCGTGCTAGTCGTCATGACGCTCAACTTGCCGATGTTCGCATTCCTCGGCCTTTACCAACAGTTCAGTGTGACCGAGTTCTTGTTAATGAGGTCTTCAGTAATCTGCTTGGCAATGCATTCAAATACAACGATAAGGCAGAGCAATGGGTTGAGATTGGCTACTTAGATCAAGAAGGAGCAGGGGGAGCAGGGGGAGCAGGGGAGCAGGGGAGCAGGGGAGATAAAGTTAAACTAATGCCCCATACTTCTCTACCAGAGGCTACTTCTCTGCGAGAGGCTGCGCCAACGGCTACGCTCAGCACAAGTGCGCCAACGACGCCGGCTCCATCGAGCGTACCCCTACGGGGAAGCAAGCTACGCGTAGCGTCTCGTAGAGAAGTCGAGATGCTCAGTACAAGTGCCCAATCTCCAATCTTTTATGTCCGAGATAACGGTATTGGAATTCCAGAGCATCACCTAGAAACTATCTTTCGACTATTTAAGCGGCTCCACTCTCAGGAAAAGTACGGTGGAGGAGCAGGTGCAGGACTAGCTATTGTTAAGAAGATTGTTGAGCTTCATAACGGTCAAATTTGGGTTGAATCTACCGTAGGCGTTGGCTCGATGTTCTATTTTACGCTGGAATAGTTTAAGATAGTGACCAAATATATATTTTTGTTAAGTTCTTTTAAGACCACGAATGACAAAAAAACTTCATGAACCGCTGCTGGTTGTTGAAGACAGCAATGAAGATTTTCGGATACTGCAACGCCTCATGCGGCGCATGTCCGTCCAGAACCCCATACACCGTTGTACTAATGGGGATGAGGTTTTAGAGTTCCTCTATCAACAGGGGAGCGATGCCGGCGCTAAGGGCGAAGCCTTATGCAACTCTAAAGTAGCACTACGACCCTCTGTGATCTTGCTCGATCTGAATTTGCCAGGTATTGATGGCCGTGACATTTTAGATCGGCTCAAGCAAGACAAGAGTTTCAACAGAATCCCCATCGTTGTTTTTACCACATCATCTAACCCCAAGGATATTGAATTGTGCTACCAAAAGGGCGCAAATGGATATCTGGTAAAGCCGATGGATGCTGAGGAACTAAAAAAGACAATCCAGGCATTCGTGGACTATTGGCTTGAAGCCAATACGCCGCCAGTCTTGGATTAATTTGTTTATTTTCTGTTGATCAGGCAGTAGGGACAATAGGATAACAAAAAAGACGGCTCAGAGGGCATAGCGATATTTTCCTCTTTGAGTCACTGTGTCTGCTTGTCTGTGGTAGATGCGTTTTCCCCATCTTCCTGTTTTTCCTACCGTGTTCGACTGCTTGTATTGCTTTAGAATTACTAAAGAATTTAGATTTTATTTAGACTTATTTTATATTATTTTTAGAATTATGCAATGAAAACACAATCTGGATAAAAGGGATCTATATGGTTCCCTGATCCTCACAACCTTATGTTGGACACATGGACGCTACTGATCATTGATGATTGTGCAGCAGATCGGAAAATCTATCGTCGATATCTTTTGAAAGATCCGCACCAGTCTTACCAAATTTTGGAGGCAGACTGTGCAGAAGAAGGACTTGCTTTGTGCCAAAAAGTACGCTGCGATGTGATTGTGCTGGATTTTTGCCTACCTGATATGAGTGGATTAGAACTCTTCGATCAGATGCAGCAGGAGATATTTAAAACTTCTGTCCCCGTGATTATGTTGACAGGGCGTGGTGATGAAGAGATAGCTGTGCAAGTAATGAAACGGGGTGCGTTGGATTATTTAGTCAAGCAACATCTGACACAGGATGTGCTGCAATTAGCAGTTCGCAACGCCATCAAGCAATCGTGCTTGCAAGCCCAACTGATCAAAACTCAGGAGAGACAGCGCCTAATTGCCACCACATCTCTACGAATTCGCCAGTCTCTTAACCTAGAGCAAATTTTGAATACGGCTGTAGTTGAGGTACAGCAACTTCTGAAGTGCGATCGCGTGATGGTGTATCAGTTTGCCCCAGATACCGACGGTAAAATAGTTGCCTCATCAGTTGAGTCATACCACACTGTAGCACTGTGCGATCGCGTCGAGGCTGGGGACTGGGGGCTGGAAACTGCACAAGAAGCAGGAGAGCATACTTCTCTACCAGAGGCTACTTCTCTGCGAGAGGCTGCGCCAACGGCTACGCTCAGCACAAGTGCGCCAACGACTGCGCCCTTCTCTACCTTGGGCTGCGCCAACGGCTACGCTACTTCGGCTTCGCCCTTCTCTACCTTGGGCTGCGCCAACGACGCCGCTCAGGACAAGCTCAGTACAAGTCAGGACAAGCTCAGTAACCAGGGGAACAGGGGGAAAATTCCTCTCTTCTGCACCCTTTCCCCTGCTCCTCTGCCTCTTGTGCCCAATCCTCAATCCCCAATCCCTTATATCTATGAGCTTGGCTTGTGTAATTGTGTCAGCCTGAAAGAGCAATTTAATCCTAAAGCAAATCTGGTGGTTCCGATTAATCTCAGCAACAATGGGAACCCAACCCCCAAACTTTGGGGTTTGTTGATTGCTCACTATAATTCCGGGGAACGAGAGTGGCAAACTGATGATGCACAGATGCTCAATGAAGTTTCGGTGCAACTAGCGATCGCCATCCAACAAGCGGAATTGCTAGCCCAAACTCAAGCAGCGCTTGCCAAAGAAAAGCAACTCAATGCATTTAAATCTCAAATCATTGCAACGGTTTCCCATGAGTATCGAACGCCGCTAACTTCAATTCTTGCGGCTGCATCAACTTTGGTAAAACATAGCCAGCAACTGGATGAGCATAAACAACAGAAGTTTCTAGGAATCATTGAACATAAAGCAAGGTATATGTCCAAACTCGTGGATAATATGCTTCTGGTTAACCAATTTGAACTAGAAAAACCCAAATTTAAGCCAATCCCGCTCGATTTACTGCAATTTTTTGCTGATTTGATTGAACAAGAGCGAGAAACAGCAGGCGATCGCCACGAATTTATTTTTCAAATTACTGGGAATCACCAGGGCTTTTGGGGCGATCGCGGACTTTTGCAGCAAATTTTTATTAACTTAATGTCCAATGCAATTAAGTACTCTCCAGATGGAGGGACTGTGGAATTCCACCTGATCGGCAAAGAATCAGAAGTAATCTTTTACATCAAAGATCAGGGAATTGGTATCCCAATAGCAGATCAAGAAAATTTGTTTCAATCGTTCAGTCGTGCAAGTAATGTTGATACAATCTCTGGCACAGGCTTAGGGCTTGCGATCGCTAAAGCTTGTGTCGAGTTACATGGTGGCAATATTACCTTGTCTAGTGAAGTGGGACAAGGAACTAAAGTTACAGTCAGCTTACCGAAGTTATTCCCAAAGGGTCAAGTATCTCTATCATCAACTTGACGTTCTACGCATCTTAGTTGTCTTCTAGCAGGTTTAGAATCTTCCTCACTAACTCCTCTGGGTCTAATGGCTTGGTAATGTGAGCTTGAAACCCAGCAGTCAGTGCTTTTTGCTGGTCAATATCTGCGGCATAAGCGGTAAGCGCGATCGCCGGAATCGTTCCTCCCTGATTAGGTGGGCGTGAATGAATTTGCTGGATCAGCATATAGCCATCCATCTGGGCCATGCCTATATCACTCACAATTACATCAGGAATGAAACTATCAAGTACTTGCAATGCTTCTAGCCCAGACGCTACGGCTGTCACTTTTGCGCCATTTTGTTCTAGCAAAAATGCTTGAAACTCGCGAGTATCAGTATCATCATCTACAAGCAAAATTTGCAGGTTGCTTAAGGGAGTCTCTGCGCTTGATGCTTCAGCGTCGGCTGAGTCAAGTACAATTTTTACTGACTGGTTCAAGATAGGTATTTGAACTGTAAAGGTTGCGCCCTGATTCTCACCCAAGCTTTCTGCCTTGACTGTGCCACCGTGCAGTTCCACAATTTGGCGGACGATCGCAAGGCCCAAACCCAAGCCACCAAATCTGCGTGTCGTCGAGCTATCCTCTTGCCGGAAATACTCAAACACATGTAGTAAAAATTCCGGTAGAATGCCAATGCCTGTATCGATCACCCGGATTTGAGCCTGCCCTGCAATTTGCCTTAATTCAATGATTACTTGTCCGTCATCTGGTGTAAATTTGACGGCATTGGTAAGCAAGTTCCACACCACTTGCTGCAAGCGGGCAGCGTCACCAGAGATAGGTGCAGTCGGATCAAGATCAATCTGTAAGTTAATATTCTTTGCTTCTGCTGCTAAACGCACCGTTTCCAGGGCAGCAGAAATCACAGAGATTAAATTAAGGGGAGCCACTGTTAAGGACAGCTTGCCCCGCATAATCCGCGAAATGTCGAGTAAGTCTTCAATTAATTGTGATTGCAGTTTGGCGTTGCGCTCAATCGTTAGTAGTGCTTCGTGTTGACGGGCGGCATTGAGCTTGCCTTTTTGCAACAGTTGTGCCCAGCCCAAGATGGGGTTGAGGGGCGATCGCAACTCATGAGACAGCACCGCTAAAAACTCGTCTTTAATCTGGTTAGCTCGTTGCAATTGTTCTGCGTGTTCCTGAATCGAGACAATTAGGTTGGCTCGCTCAAGGGCGATCGCTATCTGCTCAGACATCAATTGCATCAAATCAATTTCTTCTGAGGTAAAGCGAGTGCGGGTGCAGCTAGCAAAGCAGATGGTTCCCAATAACCGTTCTTGGACAATTAACGGTTGACCGACATAAACGGTGGCACCCAGGTCGCGGTGGGTTTGGGCATGAGGATGAGTGGCAATTTGGGCGCGATCGAGAACGAGTTGCTGTCGTTCTTGAGCTACCCATCTACAAAGGTCTTCACCGAACTCAAGCCACTCGATCGCCTCTGCCATCTCTTGACTAATGCCCTCATAGTTTTGCAAATGCAGTCTGGGGCGGTTGTCTTTTGACTCGACGATGTAGTTGTAGTAATAGTCCAACCCTAGGTGGGGTGAGAGTTTGCTAAATAGGTTATGCATCAGTGTCATCGGTTGCTCAACCGCCAGGAGATCGCTGGTGATGTCATAGAGCAACCGCAAGCGTTCTTCAGCTTGCCGCTGTGAAGTGACATCGCGCATGATTTTGATAAATCCTTGCACGTTGTCGGCTTCATCGCGTAAGGGCATCACAAAGCCACTACCCCAAAACCGACTACCGTCCTTTCGGATATGCCAGCACTCATTTTCTGCCTGTCCTTGAGTTTGGGCGGTCTGGAATTCCCAGCCAACGCGGTCTTTTAGGTTGTCTTCGCGGCTGTAAAGGCTGTGACAGTCACTGCCAATTATTTCTGCTTCTGAATACTTAAACAACTCTTCAGCACCAGCACTCCAACTGGTGATTATAGCGTTGGGATCAACGGTTAAAATAGCATATTCTTTTGCACTTGCCACCATTAACCGAAGGCGAGCTTCACTTTGTTTGAGGGCAATTTCGATTTGTTTGCGAGCGGTAATGTCGTAGGACATTGCCAGCACAGCATCAACCTCACCGCGCTCGTTGCGTAAGGGTGTGCCATGAGAGATATAGTAGCGATTGTGGTTGTAATGCTCTAAGCTAAACGATTCGCCATTGAGAGCTTGACGGTAGTAGGGTTCGTAGCTGTCTGCCAGGGCGGGTTCAAGGGCTTCCCTGAGTGTTTTGCCAACAAAGTTTTCAGTAGTCATGCCGACCCACTCCAGCGCTTCGCCTTCTGCCAGCTGGTAGCGCAAATCTCGATCCACAATGAACACAGCGCCATGAGGCAGTTTGGCCGCGACTTGACGCAAGCGGGCTTCGGCAAGTTGGCGATCGCGCTTTTCTTGGGCTTCTCGCAGCGCTCGTTGGACACAAGGAACCAACCGCCGTAAGTTGCGCTTGAGCACATAGTCAGTGGCTCCCAGTTTCAGCGCTTCAATCGCCAATTCTTCGCCCATACTGCCAGAGACGAAAATAAAGGGCGTGTCAGGACAAAGCTTCTGGGCAATTTTCAAGGCGGAAATGCCATCAAAACCAGGCAAGGTATAGTCTGCCAAAATCAAATCAAACGCATTGGTTTCTAATGTCTTCACAAACTCAGCGCGAGTTTCTACCCGGAGCAGTTCAAAATTAGCGCCGCCATCGGTCAGGGTGACATGTATCACCTCTGCGTCAAGGGGATTGTCTTCGAGCAAAAGAAAGCGCAGTCCTGTCATAACTACACCTCATGTTTGGGGAGCGAAAAGTAAAACGTTGCGCCCTGGTCGATTGCGCCTTTTGCCCAGATGCGTCCGCCATGTCGATGAATGATCCGCCGTACAGTGGCAAGCCCGACTCCCGTGCCAGGAAACTGTTCCTGGGGATGCAGCCGTTGAAATATGCTAAATAGTCGATTGCAGTATTTCATGTCGAACCCTGCACCATTATCTTTGACAAAGAAAATCACTTCCTGCTCCTGTTCAATCCTACCAATTTTGATTGCAGCTTCGCTGTTATTGCGGGTGTACTTGACGGCATTCGACAGCAAATTTTGCAGTACTAGCCGCAGGAGTATCGGGTCAGCCTCTACCATTGCCAATGGTTCGATTTGCCAGTGGAGCGATCGCCCGATTAATTCCGGCTGCAATTGTTCTCGCACCTGCTGCACCAATTGACTGATATTAACAGTGGTCAAATGCATTTTTGTCTTCCCCAGGTGGGAAAACTCCAGCAGGTCGTTTACCATTTTTTCTGCCTCAAGAGCAGATTTAGTGATAATATTGAGAGTCTGCAAACTGGATGCATCGACGACGGTTGCATCGAGCTTGCCTTGCAATTGCTCGGCAAAGCTGCTGATGTAGCGTAGCGGCGTTCGCAAGTCGTGGGATATTGAGGAAGAAAACGCCTCCAGTTCTTGGTTGATGGCTTCTAGTTGAGCCGTGCGGGCTTTCACCTGTTGCTCCAAACGCTCATTGAGTGTTTGTACCGCCTGCATCACCTGTTCGCGGTAGACCGCTTCGCGTCGCAGTTGTGCTAATTGAAGGTTGGCATTGACTCGCGCTAACAATTCTCGTGCCGAGAAGGGTTTAATTAAGTAGTCATCTGCGCCAGTTTCTAAACCTTGCACCCGTGATTCTTCACCAGCACGAGCAGAGAGCAAAATAATCGGGATTGTCTGGGTATTTGGTGAAGCCCGTAGCGATCGCAGCAAATCAAAGCCATCCATTCTCGGCATCATCACATCTGCTAACACCAAGTCATAGATGGCACTCCCACCACGCCGGATCGCAGTCAGTGCGGCTAACCCGTCATTTACAGTTTCCACCTCGTAATACTGGTTTAACAACCGCCTGAGATAGCCGCGCATGTCGGCGTTGTCATCCACTAGGAGAATACGCGCCCTTTTGGAGCTTGGAGCTTGAACTTCCGAGTTCTGAGCTTGAACTTCCGAGTTCTGAGCTTGAACTTCCGAGTTCTGAGCTTGAACTTCCGAGTTCTGAGCTCGAACTTCCGAGCTTTGAGCATGAACTTCCGAGTTCTGAGCATGAACTTCCGAGCTTTGAGCTTGAACTTCCGAGTTCTGAGCTTGAACTTCCGAGTTCTGAGCTTGAACTTCCGAGTTCTGAGCTTGAACTTCCGAGTTCTGAGCTTGAACTTCCGAGTTTTGAAATTCTGTACTTTCTTCAGGTAGCCAATGTAAGGCTTCTTCAACAAAAGCATTCGCCGTTACAGCCGACGATGCCAGTGTCGAGGCAACCCAAATTTGGTCGGCGGGTAGATGGGCGATTCCGGCGGGGATAGTGACGGTGAAGATTGTACCTTGGTCTACTGCGCTCGTAACTGCGATCGCGCCGCCATGCCGCTTGACGAGTTCCTGCACCAGAGACAAGCCAATGCCTGAGCCTTCATAGCTGCGCCCCTTCGCGCCTTTGACTTGATAGAACCTCTCAAACAGGTGAGGCAGTTCGGAAGCGAAAATACCTACGCCCGTGTCGCTGACTATCAATTCAACTCTGTTTACTTTGGGTTGGAGCGAGACAGAAATGATCCCCTTGAAGGTAAATTTTAAGGCATTGGAGAGCAGATTCAACACAATCTTTTCCCACATTTCTCGATCAACGTAAATGCGATCGGGCAGGGGAGGACAATCGACGATTAACTGCAAATTGGCATTCTCAATCGCCGAGCGAAAAACACTTGCCAGTTCAGCCGTGTAGGTGGATAAGTCGGTGGGTTCGTAGTTTGCCTTCAGGCGATCGGCTTCGATGCGGGAGAAGTCGAGTAGGGTATTGACTAATTTCAGCAAACGCAAGCTGTTGTGGTGGGCGAGTTCTAGCCGTTCCCGTTGTTTTTGAAGGAGATTGGCCGAATCGCTCAGTGCATCCTGCAAAGGAGCCAGTATCAACGTTAGCGGTGTGCGGAATTCGTGGCTAACGTTGCTAAAGAAGAGGGTTTTGGCGCGATCGAGTTCTGCAAGAGTCTCGGCGCGTTGGCGTTCTTGTTCACGGGCAGCTTGTTCTCGAATCAGTTGGATTTGATTGGCTTGGGCCTGTTTGCGATCGTTGATGTTACGGAAGACGATCGTCACTTGTGGATTTTGTGAATTACCGTAGGGGAACACATCGACTTCAAACCAGATATTGAGATACTCCTCGTACATCTCAAAGTGAACCAGGTCGTTCGTGACAAGCGCCTGGTGGTAGTGTTCAAACCAACCTGACTCAACAGAAGGGATGAGTTCTCTCAGGGTTTTGCCTTGAGCCTGGGGCAATCCGGTTTGGGACTCAAACGAAGGGCTGACTTCTAAGAAGCGACAATCGACGGGTTGATTGTCATCGTCATACAGCATTTCGAGCAGTGCGAAGGCATCGTTGATCGACTCAAACAGCGATCGATATTTTGCTTCTGATTCGCGCAACGCTGCTTCGGCGCGGGCGCGTTCGACTGCTGCCCAGGTGCGATCGGCGGTTTCTTCGATCAAAGATATTTCCGCTTTCGTCCATTGGCGCGATGCGGCTTGGTGAATGCTCATGATGGCGCGTACTTTTCCGTTTTTCACCAGCGGCACGCCGATGGCAGCCCGCACCAGAATTGCATCGAATACCGCTTTTGCTTTTGCCGTCAGTTGAGCGTCTCCTTGAGTGTCATTAAGCACAATCGTTTGTCCGGCGCGATAGTGGTTCATCATCTCAGGATCGAAATCCGAAAACTTCATCTGCCGGGGAAGCGAAGACACTTCGTTTGCATAACCCGGACTGAAAATTATCGTGTTCTCGTCATTCAGGACTTCGCCGTAGAAGGCGCGATTCACGTCGAGATGCTCGCCCAATATCTGCATTGCCGTATCCTGAACGTCAGACGGATCGCTCAGAGGGCGCAGCGCATCGCTCAACTTCAAAATAAATTGCTGCTGTTCTTCGCGCTGTTTGCGCTCGTTGATGTCCCTGAATAAAACGGCGACGCGGTTTTCGCCGGACGCGCCGATGCGGAAAGCGAAAACTTCAAACCAGCGGTGTAACCCTTCGGCGCGGTGGTGTTCGAGACGCGCGGACTTGCCGATCAAAGCGACTTCGCCGTAAAAGTCGAACCAGAATTGTTCGTGTTCGGGCGCGAATTCGCGCATCGTTCGACCGACGGCGTTTTCCATTCCCGATTGATTAGAGAACGCCCGATTCGCTTCGAGAAAAAGATAATCGAACGGCTTTCCTTTTTTGTCGAACATCATCTCGATAATGCAGAAGCCGACATCTATCGAATCGAACAAGCCGCGATATTTTTCTTCGGATTCGCGCAGGGCTTTTTCCTGCCGCTTGCGCTCAGAGATGTCATGGAACACGACGGCGACGCGATTCTCGCCCGGCGCACTGACGCGAAAGGCGTAGACATCGTAGACAAACCCAATCGCTTTGGCTTCGTTTTCAAAGCGCACCGATTCACCCGTGCGGGCGACGCGCCCGTAAACGTCAAACCAGTATTGTTCGTGGGTCGGAGCAAACTCGCGCACAGTCTTACCGATTGCGTTGTCCAGCCCGGTTTGTTTCTGGAACCACCGATTCGTTTCCAGAAAGCGGTAATCAAAAGGCTTGCCCGCGTCGTCGAACAACACTTCGATAATGCAGAAGCCGTCCTCAATCGTCTCGAACACGTTGCGGAACTTTTCTTCCGATTCGCGCAACGCTGCTTCGGCACGCGCGCGTTCCTGAGCCTCAAAGTGACTATTAATGATCACGGCGGCGGACTGCGTGACGATTTCGGCAAGCGCCAGGTCGCCGGGCATTGCCTCACGCGGTTGGCAAAAGTACATTGCAAACGTCCCGACGCCTTTTCTGTCGTCGCGCGTCACGATAGGTAAAGACCAGCAGCCGCGATAGTCATACGCCTCAGCCATCTGAACCCAGGGTTGCCACAACGGCTCTTGGGCAACATCACGCGTTAAAACCGGACAACCCATCGGAATTGCCAGCCCGCAGGCGAGGGAATCTTCACCAATGGCAAACCCGTCCACCTCCTTCAAGTAAGAATCGGGCATACTTCCCGCGCCATAAACCGGGTGCAGGCTTTTTCCCTCCGCATTGGCGATGTAAAAAGCTGTCCGCGCCTCGCCCGCAGTTTCTTCAGCAACAAGGCGAGCGAGAATGCCGAGCGAATCTGCCAGCGGTGCGCCATTGACCGCTGCCTGAAATGCTTCTTTCTGCCCGTGCATCCGCTTCTCATTCTCCCGCAGGGCTGTTTTCGCTTGCCTCTGCTCAATTAAATCTGCCGCCTGTCGTGCCAGCACATCGAGCAGACCCAACTCCCGTTCAGATGGCTGATGCGGTTCCTGCCAATGAGTAGAAATCATGCCGACAGCCCGACCACTGCGCGAGAGCAACGGTGTGGTTTGCACAGCCCTGATTCCCGAACGGCGAAAAGCATTGAGATCCCCACTGCCAGCCATAAATTCGTAGGTTTCTATATCGGGAATGATCGCCCGCTCACCCGTGTTCAAAGCGATGCCGCAGGGAGTCTCTGAATCAACCTGCACCCGCTCCCAAAATGCTGCTGATGCCGGGTCAAATCCTTTCCACGACAAGTAACTGAAGTTCGTTGCGGTCAGGGTGCAGCATTTGCATACTGCCCATGTCTGAGCGCATGAGGGCGATCGCCGCATCCAAAATCTGCTCATACAGGGCATCAATATTTTCCTCTTGAATCAACTGGCTGCTAATGAACTGTAATTGCTTGGCATCCGCCAATTCTACCGCCAGTCTCGCCTCACTCTCGCGCAACGCGACTTCGACTTGTTTGCGATCAATGGTATCTTTGTCAAGTTCCGGCGCTTCCTGCAATGCCCGTTCTACCGATGGCACTAACCGCCCTAAGCGTTGCTTGAGTACATAATCTGTCGCCCCCTGTTTGATCGCTTCAATCGCCAATTCTTCGCCCAAACTGCCAGAGATGAAAATAAACGGTATCTCAGGACGTAGGCGACGAGCGATCGCTAGTGCCGCAATCCCATCAAAACTAGACAAGGCATAGTCTGCCAAAATCAAGTCGATTTCGTCGGTTTCCAGTGTTCTAATAAAATCAGCGCGAGTCTCTACTCGCAGTAGTTCACAGTCAATCCCACCCTCTCTCAGCGTGGCTTGCACCACTTGTGCATCAAGTAGATTGGCTTCGAGCAAGAGAAACTGAAATGCTGACATTATTTTCCTTCTGGTGTTTTGGTAGTACCCAGTGACAAGTGCTTGCGATCGGCGGTTTCTTCGACATTTGCCGAGCAGATTTGCGCCAGTGCCTTCATATTTCCATTGGTCACAAAAAGCTCTTTAGCCACGCTACCTTAACCTCATTTACGGTAATAATAGTCAGGTAACGCCTGACCGAAGAATCTTACAGATCCGTTCAGCAAGAAAGCCTTAAGCATAAATAATTACAATTTATATATATTTTGCCAATTTTATGCCAAATTTTAGTATCATAAACTGTTTATCATATTTCTACAATAAATAGCAGCCCCCCTTAGAGGTTGTTTGAAAAGTCATGATTGATGTATCAAATATTTTTTACCCTACCCTAACCCTCCCCGTATGTATTGGGGAGGGAACCGGATTTTTCTTGTTTCCCCCCACCCAATACATCGAGGGGATTAAGGGGGGTAATAATGTGATTAAAATTACAGCAAACTACTTTTAAAACAACCTCTTAAAGGATATATTAACAATTTTTCCCAACACCGAATCAATAGATTACGGTGTAGGAAAAATTGCGGATTTAATTGATGTTTTGAGCATTATATTGATGAGCATTTTCTAAAATTTAGAAGTTGTAAATAAGTTGATATAAATAAACCAAACTATGTTAAAAAACGTAAATAGGCTTAAAAGCTTTACCAATGACAAATGACTAAAGACAAATGACAGCCCTCTCCTGTCGGAGACGCTAGGCGTAGCTTGCTTCCCCGAAAGGGTACGCCAGTTATCTTTAATTGCACCGACCTACTTAACTAATGATTTTGTGTTATTTCAAGGTTTTCTCAACTTAAACAAACCATTTGACTGGACTTCTCACGACTGCGTGGCGCGGGTGCGAAAATTGTTGCGCCTCAAACGTGTAGGACACGCAGGAACTTTAGATCCAGCAGCTACAGGGGTCTTACCGATCGCACTTGGTAAAGCCACAAGATTATTACAATATCTACCAGAAAACAAAGCTTACAAAGCCACTATTCGGCTGGGTGTGCGGACTACAACCGATGATTTACAAGGTGAAATCATCACTTCTCAACCTTGTGCTGGATTGAGTTTGGCAGAAGTGAAAACTGTACTGGCACAATTTGAAGGCAAGATTGAGCAAATACCACCGAATTATAGTGCAATTCAAGTGGATGGTAAACGTCTCTACGACTTAGCACGCCAAGGGAAAACGGTGGAAGTTCCAGTGCGAACAGTGGAAGTTTTTCAGATAGATATTTTGGACTGGAGAGAAGGAGATTTTCCCGAATTGGATGTAGCGATCGCCTGTGGTTCTGGTACATATATTAGAGCGATCGCTCGTGACTTAGGTGCAATTTTAGAAACTGGTGGCACTCTTGCAGCTTTGATTCGCACTCAAAGCAGTGGTTTCGATTTAACAGATAGTCTCACTTTGACAGACTTAGAAACTAAACTGCAAGCTAAGACATTTCAACCTTTTGTACCTGATGCGGCTTTACAACATTTGTCATCTGTTACTTTACCAGCAACATCGGCTCAAAAATGGTGTCAAGGTCAGCGAATTTCTCTAACTTTCGATGTTTCTGAAATAGTGCGAGTTTATGATCAAGAGACTCGCTTTTTAGGTATTGGCCAATTACAAGACGAAGTGTTGATTCCTCAAATGGTTTATGAACCGATTTCTTAGCTCGACTTTATCCAAAATTATGAACTAGGTTTTCTTGAGCTGGAAAAACCTTAGCTTTTTAGCAAATACTTTTTCCAAGTCACTGATTATCGGTGAAATCGAAAAAGTCAAACGACAGTCCCACAAAGGTTTCAGCGTTAGCTTGAGCGTTGCGAAAAAATGGATAAAGTCGAGCTTAGAGGATGTTTTAAAAGTCCTATTGTTGCCATCAAAACGTTCTAGAGCCTCCTAAATCCCCCGATAAATTGGGGGACTTTGATTCTAGTCTCCCCCAATTTATCTCTTAGCCAGCGCGGGAACAGGGGTCTCCCCAAGTGGAGCGACTGGCGTGGGTTAGGGGGCAATACGGTTCAGTTAGCGTCAAAAACCTTAAAGAGCGTAGGTTGTGTTGAAGAACGAAACCCAACATTCTTCGCGATTTGTTGGGTTTCATTTCGTATCCCTGCTCTTAAGAGGATGTTTTAAAAGTGTTTGGCTGTGATTTTAGGCACTTATTGATCCCCCCTAACCCCCCTTCAAAAGGGGGGAACCGGAATCAAAGTCCCCCTTTTGAAGGGGGATTTAGGAGGATCTAGAACGTTTTGATACCGACAATAGGACTTTTAAAACATCCTCTAAGCAAGCTACAACCCAACCTACAATTTTCCTTAACCCAAGCGTATTGGGTTAGGGGGGATCAATAAGTGCTGAACTCTAACTAAACACTGGAATGCTTCGCTACTAGCCGTGTGACACAATTAGAAGAATAATATAAGCAACTGCTATGACACAAAGGCTAAATCGGATTGAGGCAATCCTAGAACGGACAGCACAAAGGGCTGAAGCGAATAGAGTTGCGATGTCTAGCGACAAGCCGCTTCTGTACGAGAGGCTACTTCGGCTACGCTCAGCACAAGTGCGCCAACGCGTCTACGCTCAACTAGGCTTAACCGTAAATTCGTTGGTGCAGGTAGTTGAGATACATCAGCTCAACCATGAAGCAACTCAAGGTAACTTTGAAGGAATTGTAACCGAACTCAGAGAAATCAGATCGGAAATTAGAGGGTTGAGAACTGAAAGTCAACGTATTCTAGAACATTTATTCGGTAGACAGGAGAACGGCGAGTAATGAGCGATCGCCATAGTCATACTACTGCTGCACGTCTAAATGTCTACATCCAAGGTCAAGGATTCCCCATTCTGGGCTTACATGGTCATCCTGGTACTGGTCGTAGTCTTTCTGTCTTTACCAATCATTTATCAAAACGTTATCAAACTTTTGCCCCTGATTTACGTGGATACGGCAAAAGTCGCTGGAATGGCAATTTTGATATGAATGACCATTTAACTGATTTAGAAGCGCTGCTAGACCGCTTTGAAATTGAAAAGTGCCTAGTATTGGGATGGTCACTTGGGGGCATTTTGGCAATGGAATTGGCATTACGTTTGCCAGAGCGTATTACAGGGCTGATTTTGGTGGCAACAGCGGCAAAACCCCGTGGCAGCCATCCGATCATCACTTGGCAAGATAATTTATATACTGGCGTTGCTGCGCTATTAAACTATATAAAACCGAGTTGGCAATGGAATATTGAAACTTTTGGTAAGCGATCGCTTTTCCGCTACCTAATCCAACAACATACATCTACCACTTACAACTACATCGCCACTGAAGCAGTACCAGCTTATTTACAAACCTCTCCTACTGCTACTCGCGCCCTCTATAGTGCAATTCAATCGGGATACAACCGACTTCTAGATTTGCAACAAATACAATGTCCTAGTTTAGTACTTGCTGGTGACCAAGACCGCCACATTACATCTGATTCCAGCTTAGAAACTGCTCGACACCTGCAAAATTCTCAGTGGCAGTGCTATCCCAACACCGCCCATCTTTTCCCGTGGGAAGTTCCCCAGCAGGTGCTGAATGACATTGACCATTGGCTCGAAGTTCATCCGCAGGTAATTGGTAGTCAACAATAATTACTAATTCGTAATTCGTAATACTCGCCTCCGGCGAGAAGCAAGCTACGTAATTCGTAATTAAATTGAGAGTCAGAGGAAGTGACCTCTAAGGGTTGTGCCGTTACAAGTGGGGTCTAAATTCCCATCCATAGTCTCGTAGAGAGGATGGGGACTTTCGCGATCTCGTTAAAAAATTTTGACTATTGACACAGAAGATATGGTGACGCTGTGAGTGAAAAAGACGCGGTAACGCGGTAAAAGAATTCTCGGTGTCCCGATGTCTTTGCACCTCCGTATCCCCGCGTCCTATTCATTCTCTGGCCTAACTTAAAATTTGACCGCCAAAGGCAGGCTGTACTTTGCGGTCAAATCTTTCCCCCAAGTCTTCAGCGATTGTTAAGGTATTAGGTTTGCAGCGCTTGACATGCACAGCAATTCCCTGCGCTCCCTCGACCTCCAAATCTTCTATATATCCAGTGCTTGACAATCTGGCATCAGAAGAACTCAGAAATGGTCCGAAGTAGTACGTGCAGCGCGGATTCTGCGTCACAATTTCTACCCACCAAGCCAAGCCGATGTAGTCGAATGTGTTAATCAACACTTCCTTGAGGTTATGCCAAATGGTTTTCATGGTTTTCGCCGATTTATATAACGTGCTACAGAGTGTTAAACGATATGTTACTTGATTATCTTTTACATTTCTTTATACTCTAGTTACTGTTATTTTTTCAAAGAAAATTTATGTAATTTATCTAAGTGCAGCGTATTTAGCGATCGCTGCCGATAAATTTCATAAAGCGCCATACCCGCTGCTACGGAAGCATTGAGGCTGGGAGTCTTACCCTGTAGAGGAATCGATACTAAAAAATCACAGGAGCGTTGAGTTAACATACTCAGACCTTCGCCTTCTGAGCCGATTACTAAAACGATTGGGCTAGTGAAATTGACTGTATGCAAGGGTTCGCTCCCACTTGCAGCAGTGCCGTAAATCCAAAAGCCAGCTGCTTTTAATTCTTCTAAGGCGCGGCTGAGGTTGACAACTCTAGCTACAGCAAAATTTTCTAAAGCACCTGCTGCCACTTTCATGACAGTGGAAGTGATCCCAGATGCCCTTCTCTGGGGAATCACCAATCCTTGAGCGCCTATTGCTTCGGCGGTGCGAATAATTGCTCCCAAGTTGTGGGGATCAGTAATTCCGTCAGCCACTACAATTACGCCATCGGTTACAGATTTGGCCTGTTCAATTAGATCCGGCAATTCGATGTAGGCGTAGGGAGCAATTTGTGCCGCTACACCTTGGTGATTGGCTCCGTTGGTGAGATAGTCTAAGCGCTTGGGTTCAACCTCATCAATAACTGTGCCATTTTCCTTCGCTTGCAGGAGAAAATGGTGAAAGCTAGGATCGTACCGCAGACGGGTAGTAATCCAGATCCGGTTGAGATTGCGCTGATTTTGCAATGCCCTCAATACTGGATGACGACCATAGATGAGATCGCTATCTTCTTCTATCGGTGTAGATTCAGACGCCTGGGAGAAGTTGCTATTTCGTTGTCGGGAGTTGCCAATGGGGTTGCTATCTATTTTTCTGGGATTGCCAGTCGGATTAGCAACAGAGATGGGGTTGCTATCTATTTTTCTGGGATTGCGAACAGGATTACTAACAGAGATGGGGTTGCTATCTATTTTTCTGGGATTGCGAGTGGGGTTCGTAACAACACGCTTACCCGGAATTTTTACGGGTTGTCCACGATTTGGTTCGCTAGAAGTCTTGACTTTTCTTGGTTTCTGCTGCATTTGAGTTATAGATATAGCGTATGGTTGATCATCCCGATTACCTCGATATCTTGAACCTAATCTAGTGTTGTGGCCATTGGGAAATCGAGTTTTCACTCTTTTTCTACATGAAGTATTTGCAACAGTTCGGTTAGACGCTGGTAATCGGTGAGATATAAGTAGCCAATTAAGGTTTCTAGACTAGTTGCCTGTTGATAAATTTCGGGATTAAGTCGCTTTGGGCGTCCTGTAGCGGCGTTTCTGCCCCGTCGGACAATTTCTAATTCGGTGTCCCTGAGATGAGGAATCAGCGATCGCAAATGTAGCGCTTGTGTTTCCGCTCTTACCTGCTCCACTACCAGACGATGGTAAATTCCTGACCGTTGTAATGGCAGCAGATAGAATATTCTAACATATAACTCATAAATTGCATCCCCCAAATATGCTAAAGCACTAGGAGAAATTTGTTGTACTTGTGAAAGAGAAACCTCTTGGAATGGCGCTGTGGTTGCCAAGAGTGCTTGAGTCCAAGATAAACTGTGTTTGGGAGTTTCATCTTGTCCATCTAATAGCTCTTCCTCCTGTGACTTCACAAATAAATCATTCCTTGACGGGCTAGATTTGGCAGGCATTCTTCCCAAAGACTAATTTTTATGAAGTATGCCATGATAGTATACTTAGCATAATCAATACTATCAAAATTACTTCCTAATTTCATCTTTTTGATTGAGAGTTGGCATTTTAGATCACCTGATGTCAACGGCTATAAACCAAATTTTCCTTACTTATTGTGGTCTATGCCTAAGATAGAGTAAAATTTGGACATCAAATTCACCTTTTTACTTGATCACATTGCCATGCTTACTTAGTAAGCGACAATTTTTAACTATACAGTATCAAGAAAAGTTTACATATAGACAAATCTGCTGGCTTTGTATTTCCTACAAGTTTTTCAGCCTTGATTGTTTATCCGAATATTCTAGCCAACAATTGCATACCCAAGAATTGGCTGTCTATATCTTTAATTCTTGCTCAACTTAGAAACATAATAGCTCAACTGGCTTTGCCCCTCTCCCACAAGGAGAGAGGTTTTCTGCCAGAAATTTTAAAAATTCAGCTATCCGATGTTGAATCTGGATAGCTGAATTGATCTCTCAGGTCGAGCAATCAAGACTACTTGACGTTTTCTAGAGCTTCTTCAACTGATTTTTGCAGGGAGAGAAACTTCTCTAGGCGAACAAGCTTGACCGTTTGAGTGACGCGGGCATTCGTGACAATTTGCAAAGTGCCCTCAGCAGTTTGAGCCTGTTTGGCTAGCTGCACCAGAGCACCCAAGCCAGAGCTATCAATGAAATCGATTTGTGAGAGATCCAAAATAATATGCTTAGGGCCCTCGTCAATCTTGCTGCCAAGTACCTTGCGAAATGTCGGCTCCGAAAAGGCATCTAACAAACCTGTGAGGCGGAATAGCTGACAGTTATCCCGGACTTCACGAGTGCCCCTCAGGCTAACGGTTAGATTCAGTGGTTCAGCAATAATTCCCTCCTCATGAGTTAAAGTGAACGCTCAAGTATAGATGGTTTTTGAGCAAGTTGTCTACAATCTGCTGGAATAGGGCATTGGGCATTGGGCATTGGAAAATTCTTTTCTAGTCCCTATGCCGTATAGTTCTCTACGAGAGGCTGCGCCAACGGCTTACCTCGGCTTTGCTACTTCGACGCCGCCCAACTCTTGGAGAGGCTAACGCCAAGGGAGAAGACCGCACTGCCTCCCCCATGCTCCATGCCCCATTCCCTATTTTTACCTCACCTCGGCTGCCACGGCTTGACGTGCTGTTCGCATGGTTTGGACAAATTGCTCAAACAAGTAATCAGCATCGTGGGGACCAGGACTGGCTTCTGGGTGATACTGTACGGAGAATACAGGTAAAGATTTGTGACGTACCCCGGCAATGGTGCGATCGTTTAAGTTCAGGTGGCTGATTTCCACAACTGCCGTAGGCAAAGAATCTGGGTCAATAGCAAAACTATGGTTTTGGCTGGTAATTTCTACCCGTTGTTGTGAGCCAGCAGGCTGATTTAAACCACGGTGACCAAATTTGAGTTTATAGGTTTCTGCCCCTAGTGCATGACCTAAAATTTGGTGTCCCATACAAATACCAAAGATGGGTTTTTGACTTAACAAGAGCGCTTTGGCAGTTGCAATCCCTTCGGTGACGGCAGCAGGGTCACCAGGCCCATTAGAAAGAAACACACCATCTGGATTGTAGTTGAGAATTTCCTCTGGTGAGGTATTAGCAGGTACAACAATCACCCGACAACCGTAACTTGTTAAGCGACGCAAAATATTGCGTTTTACGCCAAAGTCAAGGGCAACAACCGTAAAGGGTTCCCCAAGATTTTCCGCAGCCTCAGAGTTGAATTCCCAAGCTGGAATTGTGGGATCTGACCATTCATAAGCCGTTGGGGTGGTGACTTCACCAACCAGATTCAATCCCGCCATGTTGGGAGCCGCCTGTATCTGCTCTAGCAATTCCGCCTCATCGAGAATGACTGTGGAAATGCCACCGTTCATGGCTCCGAACATCCGAATTTTGCGGGTGAGGGCGCGGGTATCGATGCCATAGATCCCTGGTACTTGATTTTCTTTGAGGTAGTCAGGCAAGGATTGTGTCGATCGCCAGTTACTTGGTCGGTGACAAATATTGCGCGCGATCGCACCTCGCACTTGGGGACCATCTGATTCCTCATCTTCAGGATTGACGCCAGTATTGCCCAATTCAGGATAGGTAAAAATGACAATTTGACCGCAGTAACTTGGGTCGGTCAGGACTTCTTGGTAGCCAGTCATCCCAGTGTTGAACACCACTTCTCCGATCACGGTTCCTGTAGCACCGAAAGACCAACCGCGATAAGTGGTTCCATCTGCCAGGACAAGTAAGGCTGGTATTGCGTCAGACAGGGGCATAGGCGATAGATTGGATACTGGGGATCGGGCATTGGGCATTGGGGATCGGGCATTGGGCATTGGGAAAACTCTTCCCTGTTCCCTATTTTCCATACTCTATGCCCCATGCCCTAATACTGCGATTGTTAATTATCCCATGATTTGAGCAATTGGGAGTTTTTAGAATAGTTAATTAAAATTAAAAGGGAATTAAAGTAGCGGGAGTGGCTTTGGCAAAGCTTGGGCAGTTAAAATTAATTATGCTTCAGTCTTTTTTATCCCGTGCAACCCTAATTTTTCTATCGAGCGCTCTAGCGGTTTTGTGTGTTGGCTGTAGTGAAGACAAACAAAACACTGCGACTGGTGGCAATGAGCAACCCGCACCAATTGGGGATCTGGCATCAATCCAGCCTGCCGTCGAACCAACAACACCAGCAGCTACCCCAGAAGCGCAGCCGCTAGAGCCATTTGAAAGTGAACCAAGTCTTTTTGAGATGGGGCGAGACAAAGCTGTTGGCGCTTGGAGTATCAGCCAATCTGCTCAATCTCCAGATGATTGGAAATTGGTGGCGAGTCAGTACCAGGATGCGATCGCGCTGATGCAAAGAGTGCGGCGACAAAGCCCAGAATTTGCGATCGCTCAAACCAAAATTACTGAATATCGGCGGCAAATCAAATATGCCCAACAGCAAGCGACTCCTCGCCCTGTGCGCGTTGCCGAACCGAAGAGGATAGTAGTTCTTGTTCCCCACACAGCAATTACACCAAAGTATACCTTACCTCTATCGCCTCCACAAGAAACAAAACCGTTACCACCAGACCCAGGTTTGCCCTCATCAGTAGTGCTGATTCCAGATGAAGCAGTATTTACAGCCCCGATTAAAAGGCGGATTGGTGGAACGCCAATTGTCGAAGTCACCTTCAATGGTCAGCGACAATTTGAGATGATTGTGGATACAGGAGCCAGTGGCACTGTAATCACCCAAGACATGGCCAATGCTTTGGGAATAGTGCCAGTAGGGAAAGCGAAGGCAAACACCGCTAGTTCTAGAGCTGTAGAATTTCCTGTGGGCTATGTTAATTCGATGGCAGTTGGCGGGGTAATAGTGAATAAAGTAGCAGTAGCGATCGCAGGTGCAGAACTAGAAACTGGACTTCTAGGACATGACTTTTTTGGCAACTACGATGTCACCATCAAACGTAATGTGGTAGAATTTCGTCCGCAATCGCGATCGCAAATCAATTCCCCAGAAACTCAACTAACTGCTCCAACTTTGTCCAAGCTGCGCCACTTTGTAGGATATCCTTAGCGACTTTAATACCTTGGGCATGATCCAGCAGAGCGATCGCACCCGCTACTTGCAGCGCCAACGACGCATTCAACGCTACTGCATCCTGTTGCGCCTGAGTTCCCTTACCTTGCAGTACTGCCTTGAGAATCACCGCATTCTCTTGGACATCCCCACCCCGAAGCATACCTATGGGAGCAGGCGTTAAATCCAAATCCAGGGGATTAATCGTAGTTAACTGCACTTCTCCATCTGATAACACCGCTAAGTCAGTTACATCTCCTAACCCAGCCTCATCAAGTTTTTCTCGCCCGTGCAGCACAATTGCCTTTTCCTTGCCCAAATTCTGTAAAGCTTCGGCAACAGTTGCCAAAAGTTTTGGAGTAAATAACCCTACCACTTGCCCAGTTGGACGCAAGGGATTTACTAACGGCCCGAGCAAATTAAAAACTGTTCGCACTTTCAAAGTCCGCCGTAATGAGGCAACCGCCTTGAGTGCTGGATGCCAACCAGGGGCAAATAAGAAAGTGATCCCCACTTCTTGTAGTGCTGCTTGCACTTTTTCACTAGGGGCATTCAAATTTACACCCAAAGCTTCCAATACATCTGCACTTCCCGTGAGACTTGACGCTGAACGATTGCCGTGTTTGGCGACGGGTACGCCAGATGCTGCGGCGACAAATGCAACTGCTGTAGAAATATTAAAGGTTGATGATCCATCTCCACCAGTGCCACAGGTGTCAATTAGGGGGATTGGGGATTGGGGATTAGGGATTAGGGATTGGGTAGATTCTTGCCCAGTCCCCAGTAAAGAGTCTCCAGTCCCCAGTTTTGATTGAGATTGTAATACTTCAGCCATGCCAGTCAACTCGTCGGCAGAAATGCCTCTAAAGTTCAGCGCTGTTAAAATAGCCCCTGATAACTCTGGGGGAACCGCTTCATTGAGCCATCCTTGCATCAATTCAGCAGCTTGAGTACGGGACAAGGATTGGCCATCTATTAATTGTTGCAGCAGGAGATACCAGCTAGCAGAAGATTCTTGAGCAGGGATTGGGGAAGTTATCATAGCTAAGGTTTATATGTTGTAGCTATATTGAGAGCTATGGGGTTATCCTACCGGAAAATTGGAAGCTATTAAAGTTAGGTTTAAATCTCAAGGCTTAATTGCAAAGCTGGATTAGCAAGATTCTGAACTTGTGATTTTTTTTCCAAATCAAGTTTTACTTCGTAGTTAGTAATGAATAACTCTTTTCCTTTCGCTGCACCACTCTGCTTATAGTTATTCATCCCATACTGTAATTCCCACTCTGAGATATTAGCCCATTGGAAATTTTCTCGAATGTGCAGTGAGTCATCATAGGTAATTAGCCAGCGATGATAACATTGTTGCAAAAGGTTAGCAAATATTTGATGCTCAAAAGAAGTGTGCAAGTCACCCTTTTTACCATATAGCTTTGATTTTGTAGCACTAAAATATGGTGGATCTAAAAATACAAATACATCTTCTCCTGCTGATTTTAATAGATGACTGTAATCCAAATTAGTAATTTGGACATTTTCTGATAAAATACCTTTTAATTTTTCTAATCGTTCTATTGAAGAATCAGTAAATCTTTTATAAAAAGCTTGTTCAGAAAAACCACCTGATTCTACAGTTCCTGAAAAAGTAATTCTGTTTAGTACGAAAAAACGAACTGCTCTTTCTAAATCAGATAAATTATTGACATCTACGCTAGTTAGTTCTGCAAATAATAATTTACCATCTGTATATTTAACTTTAATATGCCGAATTTCTTTAACTAACTGAGCTAGATCGGATTGGGCAAACTTCCAGAATAAGAATAATTCGCGGTTTAAATCGTTAATCCAAATCTTGATATGCGGAAACTTTTGTCTTAAATAAATAAATACAGAACCACCACCTACAAAAGGCTCTCGAAATTCTGAAAAATTCTCTGGCAAGTATTCAACTATTTGATTTATTGCTTTCGATTTACCACCAGGATATCGCAAAGGGCTTTTGAGCATAATTTAGGAATCGTCACATTTCGGTTAACTCACCAGAATTTAAAATTATAAGCTAATAACAAAAGTCCTCCAAAGAGGACTTTGCACTTTACATGGGTATCTCAGCTAGACTACGAAAAAGCAAGAATATTTCTCTCAGATTTGAGAATATGTTACTACTCAACATTGGTACTTAATGTTAGACCAAGGAATTCCAGCAAAAAAATCCCTATTTACCTTTAATATCTCAATGATTTTCTCAATGCAATCTTTTGATTCTATTGTAGGAGATATTATCTCACGCTGATGATCAAGATATTTGTTCCAATCACCTTCTACTACATCAGCTACTTTTTCAAAACCATCAGATGTGTCTTGCCAGAATTTATCAATTACTTTGAGGAACTGTTCACATACACTCTGTTTATCAAAATATTTAACAACTTTTTTGGCTAAATGCTTTTGCCATGATTCTGTCCAAGAACTCCATAAGTTTGTTACAGCCAAACCTATCGTAACAGATAAACCTATCCCAAGGACAATTGGGCCACCTATGGCCGCTACGAGAGTCATTATTCCAGCAGTACCACCACTAAAACCAAAACCAACCCCAAGTGCTGATAAAAAACTGACGAATTTAGCAACTAAGATGTAACCGCCAAGATTTCCAAAAGATATTGCCCAAGCCGCCAAAGCACCAAAGCTACTTAAACCTGCAACTGCGCCCATAACAGATGCTTCCCAATCAAAACGAAAATTTTTGGAATTTGTATGTTCTCCTGATTTGTATCCATTAAATTCTGCTTCTGGGTAGCCTTGAAAGAAAGTATCAAGTTCTGTCCTGAATTTTTCAGAATTTTCTTTCATAAGGTTTTCTAACTCATTTTGAAGTTTTTCAACCAGATACCCAGCAAGATATTCCTGCGCTTCTTTTTTGTCATCGTACTTTTGGCGAATGATTTGTTCTACAGCATCAACATTGAGTAGTTCTTCTGTATACTTCTGAAAATCAATTCTGGTATTTTTTTTTAATTTATCTATATTTTTCCTAACGTTGTCACGTTTAAGTTTATTTTCTTGCTGCCGAACAGACTCATTTTCTGTCAATACACTTAATTGTGATCGTTGTGCATTTTGTGCTTCTATATCAGCAATACTTGTGTTATATGTATCAATCAAGCTAGTATACTTTTTTGTATTATCCTCCTTTATAGCTTTCATTTCTCGTTCAATACGGCATATACGTGCTTGAGGTAGAGAATCGCCAAGTATATTGGTTAATTCATCAAATAGGTGCTGACATCTATCCGGTCTTTCTGACCAAAAAGTGAAGAATCTTTCTCGTACTTCTGCTTCAGTGATGGCGCGATTTGTTTTTTCTCTACGACGCTCTAGAACAGTTTCGCTGAGGTTTTTATAAAATCTTTTTGAAGCTTTATCTGAGATTTCTTTCAGCTGATGGTCAGAGATACTTGGATCAGCATGAGTCGCTACAATGAAGAAATTGCCTAGTGTTGGGAAATTATTGCATTCAGTTTCTGGAGCAGGAAGTAAGCGTAGTAAACCGCCAAGGCGAATCATGTCTTGGCCGTTAATATGACCTTTGGCTGGCGAAGCATACAGCAATATATCGGCTATCTGTGCAGCACTAGTAGCTTTTTCAACGTCCTTTGAGACTTCATTAGGTTGATCAGAATAGCCTGGGAGGTCTATTAGGTTGCAGGCTTTTAGTAGAGGAGAATCGATATAAACTACGGCTGCATGAGCTGCTACATCATCATTGCTACCATGTACTCCATATTTCTGCAAAATATGAAAGTTTCCTGCTTGTAAACAATACTGCTCGCAACGTTCTTTGTCATCTAGAAGTAACAAGTCAATTATTGGTTTACCACTCTCATCTTTTAACCAAAAGTTTTCATCAAAAACCAAGACATCTTGTTTGAACCATTCGGGGCGGTCTTCTACATGGCGAACAAATGTAATTACTCTAGTGGCTGGTTGATAACCAACTGGTAAATTTTTGCTACCCAATAGAGCATTTGCTAAGTGTGATTTACCAGCGTCAAAGCCTCCTGTCAGTGCTAAATTAGGTTTTTGCTTATAGAGCTTCAGTTGCTTTTTGAGATCATGTGGTGTAGCTGGTGGTGTTGGTATATCTAGTTTGCCTACGGGATGACTAGCATCAATGTACTGATTGAGTAAATTTAGTTTGTGATAAAGTTCAGCATATGGAGTTCCTGGATCAATTCCTTTGAGTGGTGGTGTTGATGCTGATATAGCAGTGGCAATATCAAGCCCAAATATTCCCAGCCATTTTTCTAAAAGCCCCATTGGAACTGTTTCAGGCTTTTGCTCATAAATACAAACTTCTTCATGGGAGATGCCCAGTACATTAGCAACCTGTACTTGACCCATGCCTACTTTCTGACGATATCCCAGTAAGTCGATATTCATTGTTGTATCTCAACTGCACTATTAATATTACTTATGTTGTTATGGTATAAATATTAATCTACCAGCCAGTAGGGATTACCCACCCTTATTTATGGGAAAGAATTTTGCTTTGAGTTTATGTTGCATTTTCGTAAAAGTCTGTTACATTACTTTACAGGCAGTTATACCTGTTACAACATAAAAGCTCGGAGTATTATTTATGGCAGACGTTAAGAAAACTACGGCTTTGGTTCCAGAAGATCCTAATGCTTTACGCTGGGGCTTTACTCCTCAGAGCGAAAATTGGAACGGTCGTTTTGCAATGATTGGTTTTATATCTGCTGTTGCGCTTGAAGTGTTTTCTGGCCAAGGAATTTTACACTTCTGGGGCATCCTTTAGATTTAAAGGTTTTTACCTTCATTAGATTATGAGGCAAGGCGGGGATTAGTAAAATTGTCTGCCTTGCCTCATAATCTCAAGAATTAGAAAACTCGCCAGCAACTAACGTGATGAGCGAAATATTACACGACCTGGAGATTCTTCCTGATTAATTCGCGCGTATACCCGAAGACAAGTTAAGACTTCCCCAGGAATACCACCACAGTCTAGTTGTAAGTCATCCTTGGATGAAGCACAGATATCTGCATAATGTCCCGATAATTGACGAATTCGCACTTCATTACCTGCATTAATTGCCTCATCAGCGACTTTCTTCAGGATGCGTCGTGATTCGTGTTGTAGCTTTCCCCACCAAGAATAGCGTTCAGCCGGTGGTACGAATACTAGGGAATGTATGGCCTCGTCCATGTCAATCCAAGCACGAAGAGTTGACAGCGGATCAGCATTTTCCTCAGCTTTTTGGATGCGTTGGAAGCGATCGCTTAAAGCATCAATATATTGATGGCGCTGTTCTGGTTTGGAGTGTAAAGAGATGACATCGAAGCTAAAAACGCTTTTTAAAGCATGATGTAAATCTGGGTCTATTTCAATAAAATTCATATATAAAAATAGGAATGCTGCTGGTAAATCGGATGCATTACCTTGGGAAATTTGAGAATTTGAAAGTGCTTGTTGATATAAGCTCAATCCCTGAGTTTGAACAGTACCACTAAGCCCAGGGTAGATAATTTCATCGCGGATAAAGGGAAGTTGATAGAGATTAGAATTATCTGCGATCGCACCAACTTCTTGAGCCAGATCCAAGGTGCGTTGTCGCCAAGATGCAGCTAAATCCTCTGGGACTCGCAGCAGTTTGCGTTGAATCTCATTCCACAAATCAGAATCTGTTTGACTTTGCAGTTGGGAATTACCCAGATAATAACTAAGTTCTGAGTCAGAATCGAAAGCTTCTCGAAGGTGACTTAGTTTTAACTCATTTGGCGGATCTTCCCAACCAGTATTTTGCTGTGGCGGTGTAGGTTGCAACAGGCTATGAAGTTCTTGCAGCACATCATCGCATACCTTGGCTCCTGGATCTAGTGGAAATTCTGTGCGAGCCTGATTTAAAGTAGCCTCTAATCCATAGAGGTTAAACCACAGTAACCGGGCTAACTCCGAGTTATTTATCTCTAATAGCTGACGCAAGTGCTGCATGAATATTGCCTCCAAATATTACCTGTATGTAATGATTTTTCTAAAAACCTCACGCAAAGGTTTTCTTAGTACAGCATTTCATTAATTCGTAGCGAATTAAATTTGGCAAAACTCTGCGCCCCTACCTTGCAAGAAGGCGAAGCGCCTATGCGCTGAAAAACTAAACTTTTGCGTGAGGCTATCATCACTCTAGTTAATGTATGCCGCAAAATGGATCGCGTTCTTTATCAACTTCATTGGGTTGCAGCTCTAATTCAGCAAAATAAACGCATCCCTCTTCCTTCAGGCATTCCTGACTTTTTGATGTCCAGTAAGGCACTTCACCAGCGTGCATCCGCAGAATACCTTGATCATCGAGAGTTACACGATATTGGCAAGGGTAATCTGTTGTCACATCTGGTTTGCTGAGTGCGCCAATTCTTATCCATTTTTTACTATTAGTTTCGGCATCTGTTTGATAAACATAGAAAGTGTGCTGGCCAGTTTGCGGAAAGGGAGGTAAGGGATTACTAATTAACCCGATTCCTGGTTGCGTCACCCCATCGCGCAAATAGTGAAATTTTTGGAACGTTCTACTACCATCATTTCCTACTTCAAATACAAGATGATAGGCATCTGGTTGATCAACAGTTGCTGACTCAATAACATTGACGGCAATATCACCATCATTCAAGTTTTTATTGAAGCCTTCTACAGCCAGATTCCAGTTCAATTTACCATCAGTAAAGAGTGCTGAAGTTTCTGAAACTACCGATTCCAAATCAATGCCAGGAATATCAATTAAATAATGAGGATTTCCCTGACAAAGCAACACACTAAATTCAAGGGTTTGGTCAATTTCAAACTGGACTTTAAGTTTTTTCAGAAACTCTGCTTCTTGCATTACCAGTTTATTCATGAGGTTTTTGCCATCGAAGCTACCCCATAGTCGTAAATCTCCATCCTCGTAGTCTTGACGGTAAATAATATTAGTTAGTTGGATTCCTTGCCATGCAGTACGAACCTTAGCAACAGTTTCCCAAGGTGCTAGTTGATAGAGTTCTTGTCCAGCCTTGAATATAGTTAGCAAATCGTTACTTTGGGTTTTGCGTTTGAAGTTGCAGGGCAAATAATAAAACAGGTTTTTGACATCAATTTCTAGCTGGTTGGCTCCCTTACGCAGCAAGCTTTTTGACTCTTCTGGATCGAATCTCAATCTTCGCAGTTTCTCAGCATAGCAAGCACCAGCGGAGGTGGCTAATTTGGTAAATTCCAATACAAAGGTAATTCGTTCTGGATTCCAGACAAAATATGGAGACTTACTAAATTCCTGGTAGATTTGGCGCTGCACTATGTCTAAATTACAAGTTTTACCAGACAAAATTAACCAATCAACTTTTTGGGAATTCCAAGAATCTTTGGTGAGATCATCGGGACGCAAGCGACTTTCCATCAATCCTTTAGCAATACCGATCGCTTCTTTAATTCCGGAAGCGGCGGCTCGTTCAAATTGCTGGTTATCTAGAGTAACGCAGATGTTATTTGGATCATTGACTTGCAATTTTACGGCGCTTTGGGTAAGCAGTTCAGAAATTTGCTGCTCAGAAAGTGTGAAGGTTAATAAAGAATTCTCTACTGGTGGTTTTTGTCCAAGTTTAAGTTTAGCTGCTTCTGCATGATCCCAGAGAATATAAAAGGATTGCAGACGTTGGGGTGCTTGTTGCCAACGGGTGGGCAATACTTTCTCAGCAGTATCTAGGGCATCTTTGTAAGCAACATCGCCTTCTGGATTTTCCTTGTCGAGACATTTTAAAAGACTGCCACTTTTGAATTTGCCTTGCTCTAAAAAGCGCTCGTTTAACTCAGAGTTAATTAAATCTTCGAGCTTTTCGCTGTCAAGATCACCTGTTGTTACTGCTGTCAATAAAAAGTCGGCGATCGCAACTTTTAATAATCTAAAAATTCGCAGTGTAATTAATTCCCCGCCTAATTGTAAATGACCGGATGACCCTAATAGTTTCGGGGTAAGTTTATAGTAACGTCCTCCTAAACCCCGGTCTTCATAATCAGCAAAAGTAGGGGTTTTATCTTCTAAAGTCAGTTCAATTAAAGCTAAGTCTGTGGTTCCCCCGCCAATATCCAAGACGAGAACATTTTGTGACCATTTGTTTCCTGCTTGGTGACAACGAGTTTTAAATGACTCAATTCCAATGTTGAGATTA
The DNA here is from genome assembly GCF_036917615.1 of Nostoc sp. Classification (GTDB taxonomy): domain Bacteria; phylum Cyanobacteriota; class Cyanobacteriia; order Cyanobacteriales; family Nostocaceae; genus Nostoc. The sequence continues at coordinate 182,786 of NZ_JBALCZ010000069.1, read as the reverse complement.
CCGCCAAATTCTCGCCATAAAAAGAATATTGCTACGGAAACGGCTTCATCATAAGCAGTTTGTACATCATCGATTCCCAATTCCTCAACCAGTTCCCTAACTTCCTTGCGAACAACTGGTGGGGCGACAGTGGGGTAGGTGACAACTGCTGTCAAAAAATCTCCTTCTGAAAACCTACGTTGTGCGCGTTGGCGATAATCTTCAGTTAACTCAATTAAATGCGCCCAAGCAGATTGGATCAGGTGGTTAGCGGTAATTATTTCTTCTTCACCATCCAAAATAACTGAAAACAACCGCTCCTGACCAAAATAGCGTTTGGGTGAATGGTGAAACCTGCTGATAATTTCCTTTAAAGAACTGCTTGTACCTTGAGCGATCGCTTTTTTTCGGTTATCTCTAGCTTCCCTACCCATCCGCAGTTTTAAGTCTCCTAATTGCGAAATTTCCGACTCGCTAGGAATTTCCGTGTCACGGCGATCGATATCCAGCACAACTGAGATCAGATTTTGCGACTCTAGGGTAGGGACGCGGAACACCTCATGATAGATTTGGTAAAGTTTTTTGCTGACAGCCCGGCGGAATCTCTCGCTGTTTCCTAAAGAAAGTTCAATTTGGCGAATTGCTTCCAAAAATCGCTCTTTATTATCACTTTCAAATACTTCACTCAATTTTCTTGGATCTATCTCCAGGTTTTTGCTAATTTCTGTAATAAACTTTTCCCAATCATCATCGCTAACATCTGGTAAAGCTTCTGAGGCGGGAGAACTTAGCCATTGTGATAAGCGATCGCGCAACCGCATTTCTTGTTCTTTTGGTAAAATTTCTGCGATCGGTACTTCAATCGGATCAAAAAGTGTGACTGTAGAATTCGATGTACCAAAATCTAAGGCAAACCATCCTGGAAATCTTTTTTGTTGTTTTTCGCTTAATTGTTGCTCGGTATAGTTGTTGAGTTGAAAAGGGTTCATTATAGTATCACTTTCTGTTAGGTATTGGGAATTGAGCATTGAGAATTTGGTACTATAGCAATCCTATTTGAGTTATGAAAATTATAGAATTGCCTTCTCTGCGAGATGCTCCGCCAACGCGCAGAGAAGGCGGTAGCCTGCGGCAAGGCGCTTTGCGTCTACGTAAAAAAAATTAGCTATTCTTCCAACGGGATAAAAGTAGTTATTTCTCCCGCTGCTCTATTCCCCAGTCACGAAATATCTAAGTAAGAAATAGAGGCAATTTCTAAAAGAATCTGCAACCAAGTCGGAATTTCTATTTCAGATGGCAATTCCCCAGCTGCCAAATATCTCAGCAAAGTTTCTTTTTTTGAGATGTTTTGCAAACTAGGAATAATTTGATCCAAAATGCCTTCTATTTCGGAATTAATTTGCTGATTAACTTCGCTAACATACTGCACAAGATGGAGACTGGCGCTAGCAGTAATTTCATCTCGCAGTCGCAGTACTAAAAGTTGGTGATTGCTTGATCTTGGTAAACCTTGGCTTTTCTCTGGTGCCCAGTCAAAGATTTGACCAACGTTATGTTTGTCGTCTTGACGTGCTAGGGGAAAGATGATTTCGGGTGCAACGGTTTTATCTTTGCTACTGATTTCGGAGAGAATTGCTTCTTTCCATTCGTTAGGATCACATCCTAGTAATAATTTGAAAAAGAGATCAGCATCTTCAAAACCAAATTTTTCTTCAATTTCTTGTTCCATTTCTGGATGGAAAAATGCCTGCAAGTGTTCGCGTTCTGGGGCTACAAAAATTGACAATTGGTTCAACAAATCTACTACTGCTTGATGGATGCGATCGCGGGCAAAATCTTCTACTTCTTTAACAGTTTTTTCAAATACTGGATAAAAATCATCACTCTTAGTCGGAAGGGAGCTATTTACACGGTTTCCCCGATCAAATAATTTCCCGGCTGCACCTTTAGATTCTGCCAGAGCGATCGCTCCATTGTTGGCTTTGTTGAAGAGTAAAGTCCATTGGTTCCAATTGAGGATTCTAAAGGTGAGTTCATCTTTCACTACATCGCTGACAACAACACCGCGCCGGTCTTTGAGCGGTTCTTTCCCTAAATCTTTTTGAAAATTCCTGTAGATTTTATCCAAGCTTTCGACCATAAAGCGCAACTCGATAAAAGCGGGACTGTCTCCTGTGGAGATGCCTTGCTCGTGAATTTCATCTATGATGTCTTTCAAGTGATCTTGTTGCTGACTCACCACATTAGCAGCTCTTTTAGTATCTTCATACAGTTGCTTTAGACCATGAGTAGCTACGTGGGTTTGAATCAATTCCCGCAGCTTACTAAGACCCCCATCTTGACTAAAGTAACCCAGCTGTCTGCCCAAATAGCTGCGGGTGTCAGATTCTAGCAACCGTTCACTTAATAGCTCCCATTTTTCTTGTAGCCGTTTAGACCGATCTAGGTAATCAGGATAGTCTAAGTTAGCCAAAAACTCTGGTGAGCCTGCTTTGACTGTAGTAGAACGTTTTGCTAATTCAGCCAATCCCAACAGTGGCGACAGTAAAACGATGTGATCTTTTTGGGTTGTAAAGGCTTCTGCACCGTCAATGGTAGTTTGCAGAACTTTGAGTTTTTGGAAAACCGTTTCTTCCTGCAAATGGCTATTAGCTGGGCTATCTTCAATCAGTTGGTCAAGTTCTCTTTCGCCACCCTCGCTGTCTAAAGGTAGTTGATCGAAGCGACCCACACCTACGAGAATTAAATCTTTCAGGTCTTGTCCCGGTCGCTGCTGCTGCATCATCGTAAAGATTTTATTGGCGCGATCGCTACCGGGAGATTTACCATTTAGCAGTACTAAAATCGTCTGAACTTCTGCCAATTCCCGCAGTGACAAAAAGGTATCTCTAGCCCCGGAATTAGCAGCCCCCAATCCGGGAAAGTCGATAAGAATAAATTTAGCTGCGTCTGCAAAATCCCAAATTTCCCGTGAGATTTTCACATCGATATCGACGCGGCGGATCAGTGGGAAACTGTTTTGCAATAACTTTGTTGGTAGCCTCTGGGGTGGACTCGGTAATCGGATATGCGCTGGAGGTAGATCCTCAAATTTCAGAGTTTGGATTGCCATTGGCTGTTCGACTAGCTGTAGCCCCTCGTGGGCGGTGGTAGCATCAATCTGGTAGCGGCCACCACACAGAACTTCCCCATAAGCTTGATAAGCCCGCAGGAATAATACCAACTCCCGGAGTAAATAACGTAGCTCCAAATTATTACTACTATTCCATGCTTCTTCACACCAGCTAATAATATCTTTGCCAGAATTGAGTTTTGATACTGGTATAGGAGGAAGCCCTGCTGCTGTTGTCCGTTTATTGGTTTCCCCTAGCATGAAGCGTAGACACTCATGTACTCCTTGATGAGAAAGATACTCTACAGTAAAATTACTTAATTGAGTAGTTGCAAAGTCGTCTTGCGGGATGATATGTATGGCGGTAACATTACCTGTAGTCGGGTTTTCACTGACTGGCAAAGCATCTGCATATCCAATTAGACTGCCTAAAAGTAAGGTTTTCCCACTACTGAATTCCCCCATCACACCAATTTTGACAGGCGAGGTTGCAAGGTCTACAGTTTTCTGGGCAGCTGACCGCAGACGAAGCAGACAGTCATCAAGACTAGCTGGAACCCAATCTTCTTGTTTAGAAGGGTACTGGGGCACAGAATCTATCTTTCGGAGGATGAATTCGCCGTACTCCTTAAAACGGCCCAGTTTATCTGGTTCCATAAAGTAGTTTCCGCCTAACATGAATTTCTGTGAGCTTTATAACATATAAAATGCGATCGCCAGCCATTGTTGCAACCTGTTGATATCACATTTAGCATTTCTATCATTTAATTTACGATTTTGGTATAAGGCGTTTTGAACGCTCAAGAGAATTTTGAAAAATTGAGTTTGAATTGGAAAATTAAAAAAGAATACATTCGTCATAATCCAGTATTCAGGATGAATCAAGTGGAGTTCTATACCACCAGATGATTGGAGACTGCCTAGTATAAATGTGGGAATTAAACTCTTTTATACAGCGGATTTGAAGAGGATGTCCGAAAAGTATTAGGTGAATTCAATGAGACTATTGGCGAATTAAACGAGGGTATTACCAAACATCCCACAATAATGGCAGAGGAATTACGATTAGAGGATGTTTGAAAAGTATTTTTCGTAACATCAAAGTCTCGGAAACCTAACCCCCCTAGCCCCCCTTCCCTACGAGGGAATGGGGGTTTCAAAGCCTCTCTCCGCTTCGGGGAGAGGTTTGGAGAGGGGTTTCTAGTATACTTTACGACTTTTCAAACAACCTCTTAGTCAAAGGGAATAGTTCCTGTAATCATTCTGGACTTGAATACTGATACAAAGCTGACAATAAGTGATGATCATCATCACTTATTGTCAGTGCCAAAGATTGCCGTTCTGTTTTCGACTTTGGTAGGCGGTTCAGAGATTTTATGGATTCTCGCGCAGGAAAGTGCCAATCTGATCTAGTTCCTGCTGATTGAGGCGAAATTCTCCAGCACCAATGATTCCTTCCACCTGCTTTGGATTGCGTCCGCCAACGATCGCTCCTGTCAGCGCCGGATTATTTAAAGTCCAAGCGATCGCCACCTCACCGGGGGAGCGATCATGTTGTTGACCAATGTGCTGCAATACTTCCACCAGCTTCAGGTTACGAGATAGACGTGGCTCCTGAAATTCACTATTATTCTTGCGCCAATCATTATCTGGGAAATTAACAACCCGCTCAGGTGTCATCTTTCCTGTAAGCAAGCCAGATTGCATCGGTGAATAAACAATCACACCTATGTTGTTTTCCTTACAAAAAGGTAAAATCTCCTTTTCGACATCCGGCTTAACTAGTGAATAAGGCGGTTGCAATGAGGTAACTGGTGCAATCTCCTGGGCACGTTTCAACTGTTCTACATTGAAGTTTGAAACCCCAATATTGCGAACCTTCCCCTCATCCTTGAGCTTGGCGAGAGTCGTCCAGCCTTCTTCAACTTCTGAGTCAGGGTTGGGCCAGTGGATCTGATAAAGGTCGATAGTTTCAATATCGAGTCGGCGTAGACTAGCTTCAACTTCCCCCCGCAGAGAATCGGCCTTCAGGCTGTTACCCATTTTGCCCTTTTCATCCCAAATCAGTGAGCATTTAGTGAAAATGTAGGGGCGACTAGATCGACCTTTGAGCGCTTTAGCAACAACCTCCTCAGAATGCCCCAGACCATAGACAGCTGCGGTGTCAATCCAATTAACGCCGAGGTCGAGAGCGTGATTGATCGCTGCGATCGATTCCTGGTCATCCTGCTCTCCCCAACCAAAAGCCCATCCACCTCCACCGATCGCCCAGGCTCCAAAACCAATTGGGGTAATGTGAAGCTCCGAATTGCCGAGTTGTTTGGTTTGCATATCTAGCTTTTCCAAGAATTTTTGAGTCAATTGCTAGTTTAGGCTGCAAATATTTTCTCAACCGCTATCAAAAGTGTGAATGACTACTGGTGGAAACACAACAGCCAATCACTACTTATGTAGGATTACTAAATTATGAATGTTATGTTGACACATACCTCTTATACACTAGACTTGCTCGAAAATAGTAACAGTGTCAGTGTTTATCAAAATAGAGAAGTAATATGTCAGAAGATTTAAAAGGCAAAGTTGCGCTAATTACAGGTGCAAACAAAGGTATCGGGTATGAAATTGCACGCCAATTAGGTTCTAGAGGTGCAACTGTTCTTGTTGGTGCAAGAGATATCGGACGTGGTGAACAAGCAGCGAATAAACTTCGTTCAAATCAAATCGATGCCCGATCAATTCAGCTTGATGTCATCGACCAAAAAACAATCGACTCTACGGCTGAAAAAATCGAGAGCGAATTCGGGAAACTTGACATCCTTGTGAACAATGCTGGGATACTAAGTGATGGCGATCGCCTTCCACCTAGTCAAGTTGATATTGAAACACTGCGACACACTTACGAGACAAATGTATTTGGAGTGTTTGCAGTTACAAAAACGCTGTTGCCACTCTTAAAGAAGTCAAAAGCAGGGCGAATAGTGAATCTATCAAGTGGCTTAGGTTCTCTGACTCTAAACTCTGACCCAAATAGTGAGTTCGCTGATTCTAGGTATCTTGCTTATAACTCATCAAAGACAGCAGTGAATGCGATCACAGTTCTGTTGGCTGCTGATCTTAAAGATACCGCGATTAAAGTCAATGCTGCTAATCCTGGTTACACAGCAACTGACATTAATCAATACCAAGGGCACCGCACTGTTGAGCAGGGAGCGATCGCAGCAGTGAGACTTGCGACTCTCCCTGATAATGGTTCTAGCGGAGGGTTTTTTGATGAAAATGGCGTGGTTCCCTGGTAGAAAGTAAAAGGGCATTGGGCAGGAGGAGGAGTGTAAAACTTAGACTTGAGCTTCTGAAGGTGAACGTTGAGCTTCTGAAGGTGAACGTTGAGCTTCTGAAGGTGAACGTTGAGCTTCTGAGGGTAAACGTTGAGCTTCTGAGGGTGAACGTTGAGCTTCTGAGGGTGAACGTTGAGCTTCTGAGGGTGAACGTTGAGCTTCTGAGGTAAACGTTGAGCTTCTGAGGGTGAACGTTGAGCTTCTGAGGGTGAACGTTGAGCTTCTGAGGGTGAACGTTGAGCTTCTGAGGGTGAACGTTGAGCTTCTGAGGCTGAACCTTCAAGTTTTAACTCCCCATGCCCTATGCCCCATGCCCCATTCAATAGGGATTTGAATCAATCCGTCCCCTTTTGACGCTTCTGAGATAGTACCCAGAAGTTGGTCTGTTTCTCAAGTTGAAGGTGTCGCCACTGCGAACTTTCCAAATTTTGTAATTGGAAAAGGTCAAAGGCGTTCGGGGTTGGCATACTTCCGGCATATGATTGCCAAGTACAAAGTACGCTGCACCCCTACCTATAACTTTCACCAAACCGTTTTTATCCACAAGAACCGATGTACTTTCACTAACTGCTATGCCTAAAACACTGTTAGATACACCGTCCTTAATTTGACGGGCAATGAAAGTCATAATTCGACCCATTCTTTCCCGCCTGTCGAAGTGCGTATCTACAATAGTTCCCTGCAAATTGCTCCAATTGAAAAAGTTGTAAGTAAAAGTGATGTCCCGGTAAGGATCTTCGAGTGCATCCCTAGTTTCAATGCCTTTTTCGGAAGAAGCGCAAGCATCATACACACAATCACTTTGGATCATCGCACCCGCACTGGTGCCACCAACACCACCTCCCTTCAGGTAAACTGACTTAACGGCAGTTTCAAGCTTGGTATCTTTCCAGTTACGGATGTATTCACATTGGTCGCCGCCAGCAAAGAAAATCACATCAGCATTTTTGACTTTTTCAATAATCTCGGCTTTGTTTGCCTCTTGCCTATTGCTAATCACAAGAGTTTCCACAAACTTTACGCCCCTCATGTCATAAATTAGCCGATTGTAATCGTGATTACCATTAGTGCGGATAACTACAACATTAACTTTAGTGGCGGAGTTAGTACCTCCCCTAACTTGGTTAATCATCCACTGGATAGCATCATCGACATCGGGGCCACCCCCACCTAAGCTAAGGACTGGGCCCGCTAAGGAAGGACGGACATCGAAGGAGGGAGAGGGGGAGGGGCGGACATCAACAGTGTCACCCAAGAAGTAGCGTTTCCAGCTTTCGATAAAACGGTTTATTAGGAAGGTTCCCATATTTAACAACTTGATTCTTGTACTTTTCAAGCGCCTTGCTATGCTTGGGAATGCCTTTGTCATACTAAGCTTCTGGAGCAAACTGCAATTATTGCTAGGCTGTTACGCATTTTAATTGCTTATTTATTCGCGATCGCCCTTGGTCATTGGTCGTTAGTCACTCGTATTTACAAAGGACAAAGGACTAATGACAGTTTTAACGAAAAAATCCGCAATTTAGACGCGCACTAGCTTAACTCTGGCACTAGAGAGGGTAGAATTTCCAGCGTACAGGGCTTGTACTGTTTTTTAACGCGATAATAACCCAGAGTAATTATTAATTCTTTGCCCTACTCTGTGAATATCTGCACATTGCTTGTGTCTTTTATAGTGCTTCTCTTTTGGATACAATAGACCTCTTGCATAAATCAAAAATAAGAACCCCACCCCGCCAAAGCTACGCTTTGTCTCCCCTCTTTGCTTGCGGGGAGCAGGGTGGTTTCATACGAAAAAAGAAAAATACATAAGTTTTGATTTCTCGTTTTGTAGCATGGCTTTTTCCCTCTCTCCAAACCTCTCCCCCACGGGGGGAGAGGCTTTGAAACTCAGTTTTAAGTTTTTCTCTGCTTGTATGAAACCACCCTGGCTTGCGGGGAGGGGTTGGGGGTGGGGTGTTAGGGACTTTTGCAAGAGGTCTAATAAACCACGATACACGTTCTGGTCAGAGCATTTCTGTGTATTGGTGTCAAGAAATTATCCTAAACCGAATAATTTAGAAATCGCAGGCAATAATTTATTACCCGCTTCCACCAGCGAGGCAACAGCAGGTAAGCCTGTAAGTATCCCTTTCAACATGGTGATTGCAGTTTTTGCCGTCTTCTGCTTGGTGGATTCTTGGGGATTTTTACCCGCTTCTGCTAAAGCTTTCACCTGTTCTAGCGCTTCGGCTTTGTCTTCTTCTGGCAAATATGTAGATTGTATAATTGCATCTTGCAACTGCGACAATAATTATTTGATTCCTGGTTTTTCGGCATCTGGCGCATCAGGTAACTCATTGAGGACAATACTCACATTACCGCTAATGGTTCCCAGATTAGCAATAGAACTATTGCCAGCAATACCGCTTACATTACTGCTACCTTGAATGTTGATGCCGCTGATATCTGACATGATGGTATTTCCTTGTGTATAAGATTTAGGCTGCCCAAGTGCAGTTGTGATCATATTTTTTAAATCACTAATATAACTATCTTTTGCTACCAGCAATAATTGCTGACTCTGCGATAAAGCTTTGAGTTGATTATAATCATCAAAATATTCTGCACTCAGTTGAGATTTATCGCTAAGAGCTGCGGTTTTGGCTCTGAGCAAGATTTTATCATCGCCGCGTTTCTCCATTGCCACGATTTCTAACTCGGCTTCGGGATGGTTTTCGGCAAGGTTTTTGAAAGCAATGGCAACAGCGCGGGGGTCAACGCCTTGATTATGGTAAAGGTCGAGGGTGTCAAAAATTGGTTTGATAAAGTCGGCAAACTCGCCGTCTGCAAATACCTCTTGTTTATTATCAGGTTTGCGGAGGGGGTCGGGGTCATATGCAGTGGGTAAACGCATAAAGACATATTCACACCTCACCCCATGCAATTTAGTTGTATTTGTAATGCCCCAATCTTCGATGTACGCGCCGGTGAGAGTTGCACCTGTTAAATCTGTGCCGTCTAGTTGCGTTTGCTTCAGTTTTGCTCTTGACAAATCGGCATCTTGCAAGTTTGCTTCACTGAGATCAGCGCCGATAAAACTGGTATCAGCTAGATTTGCTGATTGTAAGTTGATACCCCGCAGGTCTTCACGGTAAAAATTCTTATCCTGTCCCTGTCCTGTAACCAGCAGTTGACGTACTTGTGAGTTTTGCAGATAAGTTGAGCCAGGACGAACACGGTCAAGCATTTTGGCTTGATGCCAACGGCTACAGATAAGAATAGTGTTTCGCAAATCTGTACTTTTGAGTGTGGTTTGGGTGAAATCAGCATTGGTTAAGTCAGCGCCACGAAAACTTGTACCTCCTGTTGCAGCAAAGGTAACAGCGATATTGCGAATTAAGGAGTGTTTTTGATCTCCTTTCATGGCTCGCCAACTGATGTAGATACTAAATAACGTTCCAGCGACGGCGACGGCTCCAGCGACGGCGACGGCTCCAGCGAAGGCTCCGGCTAAAGCGAAGGCTCCGGCTAAGGCTCCGGCGAAGGCGACGGCTAAGGCTCCGGCTGCGGTTCCGACTCTGGCGAAGGCGAAGGCGAAGGCGACGGCTAAAGCTCCGGCTACTACTCCTTGGCGAATTGTGACGAAGAAAAAGGCAATTAATACAATTAGGGTAGTCCAGCCGGCAATCTGCATCTCTAACCTGGAATCAAATATTAGTAATACCAAATAACCGTTGAAAGCCCATAACAATCCTGACAGTCCTGACAACAGCCACGAGACAATGACTAGTAAAATTGCCCAACGGCGTTGCAGTCCAGCTTTGGCATGGCTGAAGTTTGCACCTGTTAAATTAGCATTGGTGAAGTTTGCCCCTCGGATATCGGCATAGCTAAAGTTTGCACCCGCAAGGTCTTTTCTACCTTTGAAGTTGCGTCCTCGGAGATTTTGACCGGAGAAGTCTAAAGCCATGTTCCACTTTACAGAGGTGAGCAAATTTTACTACACGCTCACCCCTGTACATTCAGGAATGGTTAGATATATTTGTTAGTTGAGCTTCAAAGGTGCAACTTCGAGGGTTAAAGGCGCAACTTCGAGGCTCAGAAGGTCATCGTTGAGCCTCAGAAGGTCAACGTCGAGGTTAAAAGGTGCAATTTCGAGGATCAAAGGTGCAACTTCGAGGGTTAAAGGCGCAACTTCGAGGCTCAGAAGGTCATCGTTGAGCCTCAGAAGGTCAACATCGAGCCTCAGAAGGTCAAGGTTGAGCATCAAAGGCTCATTTTTGCACTTTTATATTAAAAGCGACTTAAATGATTTACCGCTGTTAGATGAAAAGTTCAAGATTATTGCGGTTTGTCAAGAGTCAAAACTAGGTAACTAGCTGAAAGCTCATACCTACACAATACGGTTCGGTTAACATGTTTGTCTCTCGAAGATCCCCCCAACCCCCCTTAAAAAGGGGGGCTTTTTTTGATATTTACCCCCTTTTGAAGGGGGTCGCCGCAGGCGGGGGGATCTTATCCGAACCGTATTGCATACCCACATGGGTGAAGTGAGCATCTGCGGTGAGGATTGTTTTAATGCTAAATTCTTGCATGACAACTATTGAGGTCAGGTCAGTGAAAGAAATAAGAGGCTTATCGATAAACTTAGAATGGAATGCTTCAGTTAGGGAAAAGCGTTCTTCAGTAATGCGGATTAAATAAAAGTGATCAGCTGAAAAAGCCGACAGTAGCACTTTCATGGATTGGTCTGCCAAAGGAGCTGCAAGTCGCCGAAAAAAGAAAGTAATCGTCTCGTCAAGAACGTAATCTGTTGTATAAATTTGCCCATTTTGAGCGATGGCACGTTGGTAAGCTTCTGTGGCTTCTTGGTGATAGCGTTCACTTCTGTCATGAAGCGTGAGCCAGCCCCATGTATCAATAAAAAGCTTAGTCGCCATAAAGTTCGTCGTCTAAGTTGGCAGCCAGGGAGCCGTGAGAGACTGCACCAATGAAGCCTGCAAGGGGATCGCTGCTTTGGGTGGGTGGGTTAGATGCTGGTGATAGAGTACCTGCAAGTTTTTGAACATACTGCAACACGTCTTTGAGGTGCTGCTCTGGCAGTTGTTCTATTGCGTCAAAAATGGCTTGTTTGGTTGTCATGGCAATGGCTCAAATTCCTGATGAATCACAGACTGCAATTGTGCTGCTTCTTCGTCGCTGATAATGCCTGCAAACTTTAACAGTGGATGAGTTGGAGTCTCTTGGTACTCAATTATGATTAAAACTAATTACTATTTTACTGGTAGCCCATCGGAGCGATGTATATCGGTAAGTGTGTTATGTGTTTCTCAAGTATTAATGTAGAGATAGGCACAGCACAATAATTTGCATTACAGGAAATACTGATGAACCGCTCGAAAATAATTGCTATTCTTACAGGTGCGATTTCGGTGATTTTAGCGATCGCCTACCTGATTCTAGTCCAACTCCTGGACTACCGGGACATGAAACCCGCCCCCATTAGTCAAGTTGACTCACCGCCTGCGATCGCTATCTCTCACTGGCAGGTTGACAAAATTACACAAATATAGATTACATTTAGTCGATTTGTAGAGACGCAATCAATAGCGTCTCTTGTCATTTAGATCAATTGATAAAACTAATGATCACTATAGATTCATTCCTCACTCAATGCATAGATAAAACTTAATAGCTATTATTCGTTACTTGAATAGTTCCTTATATAAGAAATTATTAGAGTTATTATCTCAAATTTATTTAGTAAAATAATTTCTTTTTGCTTCATATAAAGGTAAGCTATTTCTAACAAAATTAAGCAAAGATAAATTTGCCTTATCTGCAATTGCTGGGTTCACAGGGATCAACGCAAGTTGATTCAAAACCCGAAATTTTTGATGAAAATCTAGAGGTAAGTTGATGGCTCAGTTTCTACTTGAGACTGTTTGGCTAGTTCCTTGCTATGCCTTAATAGGTGGCTTGTTAGCCGTGCCTTGGTCGCCAGGGATCATTCGGAAAACAGGGCCAAGACCGGCGGGTTATGTAAACTTGGTGATGACATTTTTGGCGTTTGTGCATAGTGCGATCGCCTTACAAGCAACTTGGAATCAGCCAGCCCAAGAAGTATTTATTCCTTGGTTATCTACGGCTGGTTTAAACCTGACAATTGCTTTGGAAATTTCCTCGGTGAGTGTCGGCGCTATGGTTGTGATTACTGGCTTGAATTTGCTGGCGCAGATTTATGCGATCGGCTACATGGAAATGGATTGGGGTTGGGGACGCTTCTATTCTTTGTTGGGATTATTTGAAGCCGGATTATGTGCCCTTGCTCTATGTAATAACTTGTTCTTCAGTTATATAATTCTGGAAGTCCTGACGCTGGGAACCTACCTGCTAGTCGGCTTATGGTTTAGTCAGCCGTTGGTAGTCTCAGGTGCAAGAGATGCTTTTTTAACAAAGCGGGTGGGAGACTTATTCTTGCTGATGGGTGTATTGGCATTATGGCCTTTAGCTGGAACTTGGAATTATACAGAATTAGCCCAGTGGGCGGCGACTGCGAACGTCAACCCGACAGCAATCACACTGGTGGGTTTAGCTTTAATTGCTGGGCCGATGGGTAAATGTGCCCAATTTCCCCTGCATTTATGGTTAGATGAAGCAATGGAAGGCCCTGTTCCCAGTACAATTTTGCGGAATTCGGTAGTAGTCGCTAGTGGTGCATGGGTGCTGATTAAACTCCAACCTGTGTTAAGCCTGTCGCCGATAGTTTCCTCGGCGATGGTGGGAATTGGTGCGGTGACAGCCGTGGGTGCTTCTTTAATTGCGATCGCTCAAATTGACCTAAAACGCTGTCAATCCTATTCTGTCAGTGCATACATGGGCTTAGTGTTTATCGCTGTGGGAGTGCAACAAGACGAGGCAGCACTATTGTTAGTCCTTACCCATGCCATATCCGCAGCACTATTGGTAATGAGTACCGGCGGAATTATCTGGAATAGCATCACCCAAGACGTAACCCAACTTGGTGGACTGTGGAAACGCCGCCCAATTTCCGGAATCGCCTTTATCGTTGGAAGTTTGGGGTTAATTGGTTTTCCACCCCTGGGTAGCTTTTCGGCGATGCTGGAATTAGCAGATGGGTTATGGAAAACCCAACCTTGGTTAGTGGGAGTATTGATAGCGGTAAATGCTTTGACAGCCGTCAGTTTAACGAGAGAATTCGCTTTAATTTTTGGTGGTAAAGCTACACAAATGAGTGAGCGATCGCCTGAAGCCCACTGGCCGATGATTCTGCCAACAATGATTTTACTTGGTGTCAGTCTACATCTTTCTTTAGTGTTGCAAAGCTTATCACTTTTACCAGATTGGACAAACCTCAATAAAGATGTCGCACTACTTTTAATGTGGTCGAGTTTTCTCGGGTGCAGTATTACTGGCATAATTTATTTAGGGAATATTCCTAAACCGATTCGTTTGCCCTGGAAAGGTTTACAAGACTTAATCGCATACGATTTTTACACTCCCAATATCTATCGAATGACGATTATTTTCAGCGTTGCCAAGATTTCTCAACTTGCCGATATGATTGACCGCTTTGTAGTCGATGGCATCGTTAATTTCATTGGTTTATTTTCGCTATTAGGTGGCGAAGGTCTCAAATACAGCACCTCTGGTCAAACCCAGTTTTATGCCTTAACCGTCCTTTTAGGAGTAAGTGTTTTAGGAATGTGGGTAACTTGGCCATTTTGGGGAGTACAGTTTTTAAATTTTGTTTTTCAAATTTCGACACTTGGGTAGGAGTAACTATCCTACTAAAAGTTAACAGTTTCATATTTTAAGGAAAATTCCATGAGCAGACAACATCCCCAAATTAATCTTTCCAGAAGAAGTTTATTCAAGTTTGGTGCAGGTGCGATCAGTACAGGTGTATTGACAGCCGGACTTGGTTCAAATTTACTTGCAGCCGAAAAAAAACCAGTAGAAGATATTACGCCCGATAAAGCACTGCAAGAGTTATTAGATGGAAATGAAAGATTTGCCAAAAGAAAACGTCGTAATCCTGACCAAAGCTATTCACGTTTAGTCGAAGTTGCTAAAGGTCAAAAGCCTTTCGCTTCTATTCTCGGTTGTGCTGATTCACGAGTGCCTTCAGAGATTGTTTTTGACCAAGGACTTGGAGATTTATTTGTTTGCCGGATAGCTGGTAATATTGCCACAACACAGCAAATTGGTAGTTTAGAATTTGGCAGCTTAGTATTAGGCACCAAAGTCATCATGGTAGTAGGGCATGAAAGATGCGGTGCGGTACAAGCGGCGATTAAAGGTGATCCAGTACCGGGAAATATTGGAAGTTTGCTGGAAGCAATTAAACCAAGTGTAGAAAGTTCAAAAGGTAAATCAGGAGATATGGTAGAAAATGTTTGTAAAGCAAATATTTTGGCACAAATTAAAAAACTAAAATCATCGTCAGTTTTGTCTGAGTTAATCAAAGCAGAAAAGCTGAAAATAGTTGGTGGTTACTACGACTTAGATACTGGAGAAATTAGTATAGTAAGTTAGTTTTTTTGTCCTTTGTCATTAGTCACTTGTACTGAGTTTAGCCTGAGCGGCGTCGTTGGCGCAGCCTCTCGTAGAGAAGGGCGCAGTCGTAAAGCCTGCGGCATAGCTACGCTTAGGGCGCACTTGTGCTGAGCGTAGCCGTTGGCGCAGCCTCTCGCAGAGAAGTAGCCTCTCTAATAGTTGTATTGGTCATTGGCTAAAAATAAATCATAAAAGACAAAAGGCAAATAACCAAAAATAAAGGACAAGTATACCATGTTAAGTGTTTTGATTTGGCTCCCGATTTTCGCTGCTGTTCTCATAGCAATATTACCTGTAAGTATCCCTACTCATCGCATTCGTTTGACAGCATTAATTTTTTCGGCGATAGTTTTCTTCTGGAACCTTTTCATGCTGCTGAAATTTGATATCAGCAATCCGGGGATACAATTTGAAGAATATCTTCCCTGGAATGAAACTCTCGGTTTGAGTTATCAATTAGGTGTTGATGGGCTTTCTATATTGATGTTGGTCTTAAATAGCCTACTCACCTGGATTTCTATTTACAGCAGCAGTCAACAAACTGAACGCCCCCGTCTGTTCTACTCCATGATTTTATTAGTTAGTGGAGGAGTTGCGGGTGCTTTTTTAGCAGAGAATTTGCTGCTATTCTTCTTATTTTACGAACTAGAATTAATCCCCTTCTACTTACTAATTTCCATTTGGGGAGGGACAAAACGGGGTTATGCTGGGATTAAATTCCTGATTTATACTGCTGTTTCGGGAGCATTAATTCTGGCGACATTCTTGGGTATGGTGTGGCTGAGTGGTTCTACCAATTTTGCTTTTGATGCAGTCTCTACAGAAAATCTGTCAACAGCAAAGCAAATCCTTTTACTAGCAGGGATAGTATTAGGTTTTGGCATCAAAATTCCCTTGGTTCCCTTCCATACTTGGTTACCAGATGCTTACGTTGAGGCTTCAGCACCAATTGCCATTCTTCTCGGTGGTGTGTTGGCAAAGCTGGGAACCTATGGACTGCTGCGATTTGGGTTGGGTATGTTTCCCCATGCTTGGAGTATTATTGCACCGACTTTGGCAATTTGGGGAGCAGTCGGCGCTATCTATGGGGCAGTAATTGCGATCGCTCAAAAAGATATCAAGCGCATGGTAGCATACAGTTCCATTGGCCACATGGGCTATGTATTGCTAGCTGCTGCCGCCAGTACTCCCCTAGCACTCGTTGGTGCAGTCGCCCAAATGTTTAGCCACGGCATCATCCTGGCGATTCTCTTCCATTTGGTGGGAGTAGTGGAAGCCAAAGTCGGCACCCGCGAGTTAGATAAACTCAATGGTTTGATGAGTCCTATACGCGGCTTACCTCTAATTAGTGCCTTACTAGTTTTAAGCGGTATGGCTAGTGCAGGTATACCCGGTTTAACAGGATTTATCGCCGAATTTCTCGTCTTTCAAGGTAGCTTTTCTGCCTTTCCCATCTCAACAATTTTGTGTGTAGTAGCTAGTGGATTAACCGCAGTTTATTTCGTCATCCTCCTCAACCGCACTTGTTTTGGCAGACTCGATAATTTAGCCTACTATCCCAAAGTCCTATGGTCTGAAAAAATACCAGCTTTAATTTTGGCAGCTTTTATCATCTTTTTGGGAGTACAACCGACTTGGTTAGTGCGTTGGAGTGAATCCACAACTACAACAATGGTGGCTGCAATTCCCTCTTTGGAAAAAACCGTAATCTCTGAAGCGGTAAATAATTGAGAGTTGGAATTTAAACGCAGCGTGGCGCAAAGGGGCGCAGAGTTTGTGAATTCGATTCGCTATAAATTTACGCAATTTAGCAAATACTATTACCATGACAGCAATTAAGATAGCGACTAAGTTACCTTCTTCCAAGCATGAATTTGCCGAAGTAATTCATCGCCTAGAAGCAGGCGGTGCAATGTTACCCGATACCCCAGAAAACTTAATGCAAATCATCGGGTTATACAAAGCTTATGCTGTGCCGATGGACTTTTACTGGCGCGACCTACTTTATATTGCTGAACGCGAATTTTTAAACCCGCTTCCCTTGTTTAAATACTTCTTACCCAAAGAGTATTTAGAACTGCATAATCATTACGCTGGCGATGATGCCGATTTGCGAATTTGGCGTGGTGAAGCTACTGCACATCCAGAACTTTTGGCATTTATTGAGAGGGGTGAAACTTTTAAAATGCCAAAGTTGCTGCACCACTTGTTCCACGACCGCATTAACATGGAATTTGCTGAAGCTTGTATGCGGGCGATGTTGTGGCATAGAGGGATGGGTGGACAATTTGACCCTTACCTAGATTCTGAAGAATACAAAGCCAACGCTGACAGGGCAATTAAAGCTTACTTCCAAGGCAATCCTGTAATGCTGGGACTTTACAAGCTGTTCCCCGATATGTTTTTAGAACAGTGTCGCCAGATGTCATACTACGCTAATCTGGGCTTATTCTGGGAAGTCATGGCCCCGGTATTCTTTGAAATGTCCGACCGCTATGATGAGGGCACGATTACCAGCGTCCCAGAAGCAATGAGTTTCTTAGTTAATGGTATATTTGCGATCGCAGGTCGTCCCATTTACCATCACGTTTATATTCGTGGTGAATGCTACGAAATTATCCCCAAATCCAAGGGTTTCATGTGGCTATATGAAGCCGCATTACCCTATGTAGAAGCAGTTTTCTACCGCACTGCACCCTTCCGGGGGACAAAATCTTATAATGCTCAAGCGCGTCAAGTACCGGAAGACCAAAAAGATTTTCACTATGGCATTCTTTACGCTGATGTATTTCCAGTGGGTACTGCTGGCATTCCCCCGACATTATTAATGCAAGATATGTTGCATTTTTTGCCACCATATCTTGTTGATTACTACAGCCAACATTGCCGAGGTGAAGAAGATATGTTGATTCAGTTGGGAGTTAGTTTTCAACGGTCAATGTACTGTGTCACTTCTGCGGTAATTCAAGCCTTGCGTACTGCACTTTTATATCCTTTAGATGACCCAAATCCTAAACATTTGCAAGCCAATCGAGATTTTTTTGAGATGCAGCTAAATCGTTTTACTCGACCCGAATATAATATTCGTGATGCTGCACGTTTGCGAAATATTCAAAAGCAAGATTATAGATAAGAGATCCCCTCAACCCCCCTTTAAAAAGGGGGCTTTTTTTACTAATAGTGGATTTACGGTTTCTCTTTATAATATCTGTGGAATAGATTAAAATCATGCCCTTAATAAATTAAATATTCAAATCCCTCCCTTGAAAAGGGGGGCTAGGGGGGATCTTCACCCGTATCCACAAATGTCTAGATAAAAAAGCTTACTCCACTCAAATTTTCACTTACCCTACAACCCGAAACTTGTGGAAAGGGCAAAGGAACTACGAAAAAACATGACCCCAGCAGAGAAAAAGCTGTGGAATAACTACCTAAAAAACTTGAAATTTAGATTTTTAAGGCAAAGACCAATTCATAACTTTATTGTTGATTTTTTCTGTGCAAACTTGAAATTAGTGATTGAGGTTGATGGTGATAGCCATTTCACCGATGAAGGTAAAGATTATGATACAGAAAGAACAGCGATACTAGAAGGTTATAGACTAAAGGTGATGAGATTCACCAATAATGATGTTTTAAACAATTTTGAAGGGGTGTGTCAACAGATAGAGGAGGTTATCACTTTTACTAACAGTTAGTTGAGATTCCCTCCAACCCCCTTTAAAAAGCCATACGCTTGGTGTTAGTGATATTTTGCCCAGGAAGATCCCCCCAATCCCCCTTAAGAAGGGGGGCTTAATTCAAAAATGCTTGCTCTTATCCCCCCCTTTTTAAGGGGGGTTAGGGGGGATCTTATTGTTACCCAATCTACAATAGACCTCTTGCATAAATGCTTAAAATGTCATATTGAGCGGAGCGAAACAGAGTAGTGAGATTCTTCTCTGCACTGCATTCCGCTCAGAATGATATTCCTGATATTTGGACTTTTGCAAGAGGTCAAATTCTTCTTAACTAGATAAGACTCCTGTAATACTCGTCAATTCCATAATTTTCTCAAACTGAAAATCATGAGCGAAATTCTTAATAAAATTTCGCAGTGCAGCATTTTCTGAAGGAATTTGCTCAATCAATTCTAAAATCAGGTCATCACTGCATTGGGCTGCGGCAGTATACACCTGTTTCACCCATTCAGGCGACATTTCAGATAATAAATTCACTAAATCCGTAAGCGTCAACATTGATTCTATTTCCTGTTGGTTTGCGTTTGCTATCTGATAGCTTTCTTCTTGATAAATATATTGAACTCCTAAATATTCGCTCAATTTTTCTAGTAATTGTTCCTCGCGGAAAGGCTTGTTAATATAATCATCACAACCCGCTTTGCTCATTGCCTCTCGCTGTTCCTCAAAGGCATTAGCGGTTAAGGCGATGATAATAGTCTTGCAATTTTGGATTGAGGTTTCTTCTCTAGCTTTAATAATTCTTGTGGCTTCATAGCCGTCCATAATCGGCATCCGCATATCCATTAAGATTAAGTGTGGTTGCTATGTCTGCCAAAGTGCGATCGCTTCAGTGCCATTTGCTGCTTCTTGGACTACAAAGCCGATAGATGTCAGAATTTTCACTAGGACTAAACGGCTGTCTGTGGCGTCATCAACCACCAAGATCCGGTATTCACTTTCAACGGACGCTAAACTAATAACTTGGCGTCTAATCTGCTTGATCTGGATTTCGCTGGCTACGGCTAGACCAATTTGAATATCAAAAGCAAATTTACTTCCCTCGCCAATAGCGCTGGAGACGCTAATATCTCCTCCCATTAGTTGCACGTATTTGCGGCTAATTGCTAAACCTAGTCCAGTTCCCTGTTGCGATTTCCTTCCGGTTTCAGTTTGCCCAAAAGCTTCAAACAGCAAGTCAATTTCTTGTGGAGCAATACCGTGACCAGTATCTTGTACCTCGAAGATTAGAGATTGGGCATTAATTATTCTCCCCTGCTCCCCCTGCTCCCCTACTCCCCAGTCCCCATTGCCCCTTATCCCCAGAGGGGGCCCCGAGTTCCACAGACCCACCTGCAACATCACCCTCCCAGTATCGGTAAATTTGATTGCATTTCCCAAGAGGTTAAGCAAGACTTGACGCAGTTTACTTTCGTCAGCTTGGATATACTGGGGGAGGTGAGATGTATATTCAAAAACCAATTCTAATCCTTTGGAGGTGGCGCGGAAGCGCAACATCTCTTCGAGGTTTTCTAAGAGGCGAATTAAGTCAAAACTGTTGAGATTTAATGTGATTCTGCCGGCTTCAATTTTAGACATTTCCAAAATGTCATTGATTAAGTTAAGAAGATGTTCGCCAGCCCGATTGATGATTACTAGGTTTTGCTGATGTTCAGTGGATAAAGCATGATCATGGCTCATGACTTGGGTAAAACCAAGGATGGCGTTGAGTGGGGTACGTAGTTCGTGGCTCATGTTGGCGAGGAATTCGCTTTTGGCGCGGTTGGCAGCATCAGCTATGATCACAGCTTCTTGCAATGCTTGTGACTGCCTTTGGGTTTGTGCCAGCAATTGTGCCTGCTGTAAAGCAACACCCAACTGATTGCCAATTTGAACTACGATGTTAATTTCTCCTGCTTTCCATTGGCGGGGATCGGAATTTTGATAACTCGCCAGTAATCCCCAAAGCTGACTACCATATAAAATGGGGACAATAATGTAGGCTTTAGCCTGAAAGCGCTCTAAAAGGTTGATATAACAAGGATGAAACCCAGCGTTGTAAATGTCTGGGACACAGCGGAAACTTGCACCTTGGGTTGTTTGCAGATGAGGATCTTCCACCTGGTTATCCGCGCTATCCAAAATTTTCGCTAGGCAAAGACCGTCTTGTAAGACACCTTCTGTGAGATCAGGGTCATTGTTGTGTTCTTCTATCAGAGAAATCCAACCATTACCCACCGATTCGGAGACAAATTCGCCACTCCAGTGGGGATTGAAACGATAGACAACAACCCGATCGCAGTTAAGCACTTGCCGTAATTCTTGGGTTGTAGCCGCAAATATAGTCTCTAAATCCAGTGTTTGGCGCATCCTTTGAATCACTTGGGCGATCGCTCTTTCCCGTTCTGCACTCTCACGCAAGGCTTCTTCTGCCAATTTTCTCTCAGTAATATCTGTAATTGTACCGATGTAACCTTTAATTTCTCCATGATCACCAAATTCGGGCAATGCTTGAGCAATTACCCAGACAACTGCGCCATCTGGATGTAAGAAGCGATATTCTGACTGGTACGGGACTTTCCCTGCGGCTGCTTCATCCCATAAACTCAGCACGCGATCGCGGTCTTCTGGATGTAAAGCATTTATCCAACCTTTCCCCAGAGACTCTTGTAGGGAAAGTCCGGTAATCTGAGTGCAGCGCTGATTTAAATAAAACCAATTGCCATCTATATCTGCGTCAAATATACAAACTGGTGAGGCTTCTGCTAAAAGTTGATATCGCTGCCTACCTTGCTGCAAAGCCAGTTCTGCCAGTTTAGCATCGTTGATGTCTGCCCAATAACCAACGC
Organism: Nostoc sp.; assembly: GCF_036917615.1. GTDB lineage: Bacteria > Cyanobacteriota > Cyanobacteriia > Cyanobacteriales > Nostocaceae > Nostoc. The sequence continues at coordinate 161,230 of NZ_JBALCZ010000069.1, read as the reverse complement.
ATTCTATAGGGTTACCAACTTCGTCACGGATTAACCTCATCTTTTCGTAAAACCAGTGATAAGTTCCATCAGCGTGTAACCAGCGATATTCGTAAGAGCTGTACTCCCGTTCAACAAGCTTATTAAATTTCCCCAAGATGAGTTCAACATCTTCTGGGTGGACGTGATGCAGCCAGAAACTGGGATTTTCGATAAATTCCTGGGCTTCATACCCAACCATTGCCTTAACGTTCTTACTAATAAAGGTAGTGCTAAAATCTCCTGATGTTTTGCTGCTATAAATGACCGCAGGGCTAGAGGTGAGCAGATATTGTAGGCGTTCGTTGGCTAAACGCAGTTCTTGTTCGATACGTTTGCGATAGCTAATTTCTACTAAAACTGTTCCCACACCAGAGGGGCGATCGTCCTCACCAGGAATCGGAAAATAAGAAGCTAAGAAGTGGCGGATAATATCTGGTTGTTTAATTGATGCGCCGCTTAATTCTTGGTTGAGAATGGGTTGACCAGTCAACAGAACCTGATGATAGATTGGTTCCACTAGGGGGGCGATCTGGGGTAAGCCTTCATGGATGGTCTTGCCAATATGATCTTGCTGGGGTAGTCCATTAATCTCCGCCAGCAGTTGGTTGATTTGCACAAACCGCAGTTGGTTATCTACAATGTTCATGCCGACAGGAGCACTGCTGAAAAAGGCGTTGAGGCGAGCTTCTCTGAGCGCTAGTTCTTGTTCTAGGGTTTTGCGCTCAATCAACCCACCTAACTGATCAGCAACAGCATTTACTAGCAAGAGCAAACGTCTATCTACCAATACTGAGCTACGTTTAAAAAACACTAAAACAGCTAATACTTGGTTTCCAGCCAGTATGGGAACACCAAAACTAGCTTTTAATCCTACCTTTGCTGCTTGTTGCGATCGCAAAAAAACTGGCTCTGTAACTTGACAAACATCTTCTATCCATTCTGCTTCCTGGCTTTGCCAAACTCTTCCTGGTAGTCCCACTCCCAGAGCAAATTTGATAGTTTGGCTTTGGCGGCAGAATTCTTCTAAATTGTCCTGCTCACCGTACCAGCCCAGACTGTGTTCTAAAACAGTATTATCTTCATTAGGTATCCATGCTTCACCAAAATCCCAGCCAATGGTATGACAAATTAAGCGCAAGACCACTGCTAAAGCGCTATTGACATCACTGGCGCGAGTGATAGCTTGGGTTGTCAACAACAGCAAACGGCTTTCATTTTCTGCCTGCTTGCGTTCAGTAATGTCTTTCGCTGTGCCCAGTATGTACCATTGCCCATCAATCTCGATCATTTCCGCACTAAACAGTGTTGTCCTAATTTCTGCTGTTGAAGTGCAGACATCAACCTCATAGTTGCGGATGGCTTTTGTTTTTTGCAGCATCTGGGCGAGGAAATTATATTCTTCTGGATTCGCCCAAATATTCAATTCTTGCTCGGTGCGATCAATAATCTGAGAATGAGAATAACCAAAAAACCGACAAAAGCTGTCGTTCACTTCGACATAGCGGTTGTCGGGAACAGTAATTAAGGCAATTGGATCAGGAGATGACCGAAAAGCTGATGCTAACTTCTCTTCAAAAGCCCGTCGTGCTGCTTCTGCGCGTTGGCGTTCTCTTGCTTCCAATACCAAGGATACTAAATTGCCCAGAGAGCGAGCGAAATTTTGGTCTTCCAGCGTCCAATGATGAGTAACTCCTACTGCCTCCATACATAAAACTCCTACGGTATTGCCCTCCAGCCTAATAGGTGTATCGAGTATAGAGGTAATGCTTAATCTTGAGTAAGATGCAGAAAATTCTCTAGTTCTGGGATCGGTATGGGCATCATCTGCGGCGATGGGTTGGTCTTGCTGCAAAGCTGCAAAATAAGCTGGATAGTCTGCTGCTGTTAAGGAAAATCCTTCACTATGTTGATTACGACTGGCCTCAAATCGGTCAAAACACCGGATTTTCGTGCCTATTTTGTCATACAGCCAAACACTGGTTCGTTCCACCCCAATATTTTTGACAGCTGTTTCTGTGATTTTACTCAAAGCTGTTTTCAAGTCGCCCTGATAAAGCGTCTGATTTTGTGCGAGTTGGGTTAGCACTAGGTTATGATTGCGGAGCTTAATCGCACTTTCTTGGAGTAATTTTTCTACTCCTCGACGCTGTGTAATATTACTAGCAGTGCCTGTCATGCCTATAACCAGACCTTCTTCGTTGCGTAAGGCGATCGCATTAAACATTAGATAAAGTAAAGTACCATCTTTAGCGACACAGGTAGTTTCATGCTGGAAGATCGGCTTTCCCTGAAAAACACGCTCAAAGGCTACTTTATCTTTAGCAACTTGTGTCGGCGAGATGAAATCAGTCAAGGCACGCCCGATTATTTCCTGGGGTTCGTAGCCATAAATCTGCTTGACTGCCGGATTGACAAAGGTAATTACTCCATCAATGTCCACCGACCAGATCATATCCTGGGATGTCTCCACTAGGTGGCGATACTGACTTTCACTCTTCTTCAGAGCGGCTTCGACTAAAAGGCGTTCGCTTTGGTAAACTTCTTTACAAAAGGCTTCGCCAAGGCTAACAGGAATTTCTTTAAAAATCTCTTCTATTTGTTTGTTGCGAATATTTAACTCAACAGCAACCCGCTGACGCTCTTTAATCTCCTCTTGCAGTTGGGCGTTTTGTTCTTTTAACTGTTTTTTTAGCCTTTGGAGAGTGAGTTGATTTTGTATGCGTAACAAAACTTCTTTAGTTTGGAATGGTTGAGTAATATAGTCAACATCGCCTAAATCCAAGACGTTAACTTCTTCAGATAATTCATCTAAAACACCGAAAAAAATTATCGGAATATCTTGAGTTTTCTGGTTAGCTTTCAAACGTTGATAAACTTCATAACCATCCATCTCTAGCATGAGAACGTTTAGCAAAATCAAATCAGGGGGAGAAGCTAGCGCCGTATTGATTGCCAATTGTCCAGAAAGGGCACTTTGCACCTGATAACCTTGGTGTTGTAGGATGTCTGATAAAAAATGTAAATTCTCTAGCTTCTCATCAACTAATAAAATTTTTATTTTTTGAGCATCCATATCAGTTACTAAGTTAATTGTCAATCAGGAATAAATTATTGAATCAAACCGAACATGAAATTAGAAAGCAAAACTCTGTTACAAGATTATAAATAAAATCATCGTCGCTTACCACCAGACTTCGGCGCAAGGTCTAGAGTATCGCTATCAAAAAGAAAGGCAAAAGGTGAAGCAATGCGATCTTCTCCCTTGACGCTAGCCTCTCCCATAAAAGCTATGCATTACCCGGATCTTTCTTAACATAGGTGTAAGGCAGACGCGGAGGGGATAACAGAAATACAGCAGATTGCAACGCCGGTGAGGTACAGATGATTTTAAGGGCACAGCAGTGCTGTGACCCTACCTGTGTAATTCATTTACCTGCAATCTGCTGTAAATAACGGCTGTATAATTCACAAAATAAACGGAAAAATGTAGTGCGAGGGCATGGGGCGATCGCCTAACGTGTCAGAGGCAATCATTAACTAGTGATATTAGATGGAGAATCTGAATGTAGAAGTTAGGACTTACGCATCATACATATGTACTATACAAAATTTGGGCTTTTGAGCTATATATAACACCTAACCAGTAAATATACGACTAAATCAGCGTTGTGAACAGCTCTTGAAACGGATATGGGTAATACACATTAGGATTAGTTTGTAGACTGCGTAAGTCTTATATATTAGCCCTTTCAAGGTGGGTAAAATTTTTGGACAATAGATGTTGAAGATGAGTTAGTCCAAGCTATTCGGTGTAGCCTGTTAGTGCAGCGCTAGATCAGAAAATGAAAATGTACTCTCAATGACTTTGTTTAGAACCACTAGAACCGGATCATGCCGAACTGCTTTTTGATGGATTACAGAGTACGAGTATATACGACTTTATCGAAGATGTGCCGCCACAAAGCGTCGAATTGCTTCGCGATCGCTACATGATGTTGGCACGTCGTCAATCACCAGATGGAACGGAGATTTGGTTGAATTGGGCTGTCTACTCTCTTGTAGAGAGATGCTATGTTGGATATGTTCAAGCAACAATTACTCTAGATAACAGTGCAATACTTGGATATGTTTTTTTCCCTAATTTCTGGGGAAAAGGTTATGCAGGCGAAGCGGTGAATTGTATGATTAATTATTTAGTTGAGACATATCAAAATCTTGATTTTTGCGCTGACGTTGATATAGAAAATCATCATTCTATTGCTTTATTGCATAATCTGGGATTTGTCCGCTCGACATTTTTTCAAAATATTAAATCTCCCCAATATGAATTTAAGCACGAAGTCCAGTACCGAAAACGCTGATGTTTTGAAAACACGCTTTTTTCGATATACTGATGAAGCCACACGAAACACCCAGTATTGGCATTATCTCTTGATGTTTGTATCCACATAGCAGCATTTAGACTACCATTGTTCGCGTGATTTTATGCTGAACTTGACTATTTTTAATAAAATCTTCCAATCATTGCATCCACATTCCTACACCTTATATTTTTGTAGCGCTCAAATGAGGCTTGAGCAAGCTATGGAAGCGGAGGTTGCTTTTTTGTCAAGCCTCCGTTTCCGATATTTCTATTGTCCTTCAAAAAGGAATAGGCAAAATGTTAGCAAAAGTTTGAGTAAAATTTTGTAGCTTACTCGCAACTTTAGATATTTGCCCAATAGCAGTAAATTCAGCCAGAGGGTGCTATTCCTCTTGCACATCAATCCAGATACTGCCCTCTTCCACACGAATTGGAAATACTGGCAGTGTCTTCGGTTGTGAAACCAACGAGAGTACTTTACTTACACCAGGTGGCCAGGAACACCAGCCTTGTACCTCACCAGTCCGCAGGTCAAAAGCACTGCGATGGAAGGTACAAACAATTGCCCCACTTTCAGTGATTTTCCCACTTTTCAACGGTAATTTTAAGTGGGGACAGTTGTTATCTACAGCATAAAGCTGACTTTCGTGATTCAAAAGCAGAATTTTCTGGTTACCAACTTTCACCACTTGTCGCGCACCTGGGGAAAGTGCTTCGACTGCAAGAACTTTAGTCCAGCTCACAATGGTTCTCCTTTCTTAATAGATCTGCTTTCAGTTTCCCGTAATTGTGACCAGTGCGATGTCTGACAAGAAGCCGCAAAGCGTCTACGCCTTTCAGTACTGGGGAGCGGGGAAGGATAAAGTCAGTATGACCACAAACTTTTCCCCAAAAAGCGATGTCTAAGACATGCTCCCTCTACGAGAGGCTACGCCAATGCTGGGGAGATGTCACAACTATAAAATTTTACATCAAATTCTATCTTGCTACTGAATAAACTGATTTCTGGGTAAACTAAAAACAGCACTTCCTATCTTGGCATCATAGGGCTTGTAGCTTATAACAGACAATTTTGAGGGATATAAAAAATGATTAAGACAAGTTACGAATTTGACCAGTCTATCCTCCCCGCAGGATCTTCATTAAAGACTAATATTCTGCTACGTTTTCGGGCTGACATAGCTTCATCTCCCCGACGTCACCTTAACCTTTCTCTTGTAATTGACCGTTCAGGCTCTATGGCAGGCGCTCCCTTGCATCACGCACTCAAAGCCGCTGAGTCTGTGGTAGATCAACTTGAGCCAGATGACATTCTCTCAGTAGTTGTTTACGACGATGAAGTGGACAGTGTTGTGCCACCCCAGCCAGTGACTAACAAGGCCGCACTGAAAAATTCTATCCACAAGGTTAGAGCAGGCGGTATTACCAACTTATCGGGGGGATGGCTCAAAGGTTGTGAACATGTGAAGACGCGACTTGATCCGCAAAAAATCAACCGTGTTCTCCTGCTTACCGATGGTCACGCCAATATGGGCATTCAAGACCCCAAGGTACTCACGGCGACATCGGGGCAAAAAGCTGAGGAAGGCATTACCACAACTACGTTAGGTTTTGCTCAGGGTTTCAATGAAGACCTATTGATTGGTATGGCAAGGGCCGCCACGGGCAACTTCTATTTCATTCAGAGCATCGACGAAGCAACTGAAGTGTTTGGTATTGAGCTAGACAGTCTCAGAGCAGTAGTAGGACAGAATCTTAAGGTGACACTTGAGTTGGCTGATGGTGTTAGCCTTGTTGATACCTTAAGTCTTGCTAAAGTTACCCAGAATGACGCTTCTCAAGCTGTCCTCACCTTGGGAGAGCTTTACGAAGGCGAAGACAAACTTCTCGGCTTGAGTCTGGAGATATCAAGCGCTCAAGTTGGTGAGTTACCTGTGATGAAACTGCATTACAGCGCCGATGTTGTGCAAGATGACCTGATTCAAAGTGTGTCAGGTACAGTAGATATCGTTGCCAAAATTGGCACCGTTGAGGAAGCAGCTTTTGCCTCTACGAGCCATATCATTCTGGAACTGAGTCGCCTGACGATCGCTAAGGCCAAAGAGACTGCCCTCAATCTAGCTGAACATGGCAGGCATCAGGAAGCTGAAGAAATCCTCCGGGCGCTGATGAAAGATTTGCGGGATAAAGGATTGAATGAGAATTTTGAAATTGCTGAGGAGATTGATCAGCTTGAGTATTTCGCGGGTCGGATCGCCCAAAAAGCTCTAGGTAATGCCGGACGTAAAGAGATGCGGGATCAGACTTACCAGACGATGACGCGCAATCGCAGCGATCTAGTGGGTCGCGGTGTCACTGCTGGCGATGATGTGTATGCGATGCCGATTGTCAATGAAGTTGGTTCAGGTGTTCAATTGTGCTGTGTTCGTGAAGGGGGTAAACTGCGAGTCAAAGTCATATCCGAAGGCTACGATTCAACCATGAATGTCCAGTTTCCTCGGGCCATTCGTGCCGAGGGAGCACGCTATGTTGTTGAAGGACTGGAACTCTCAAGCGATGGCACTTTCTACCGTGTACATGGTAAGATCACCCGTTTTGCTCAACCCGGTGAAGCAGATATTTTCGTTGCCCCTAGACAATCGAACCTAACTAACACAGGCAAAGCCTCCAAAGGCCCTGCCAGTGCCGCGGATCTTCCCACAACTGACAGTGTTGGGGACAGCATTTTAGTTCAGTGTGTCAAAGATGGCAGCAAGCTACGCGCTAGGGTGGTTGCCGACGGATATGAACCAGATTGGAACATGCGTTTTCCGCGATCGGTTCGCGAGGAAGGAATGCTTTACCTGGTTGATGAAGTCAAAACAGCACCTGATGGCAAATCCTATATTGCATGTGGTGAAATTAAGCGATTTGTCCAACCTACCATTACTATGTCAAGTTGAAATTGATGGGTAGACAAGCTCTTGGTAAGGACTTTAGTCTTTATTTTGTAAGCACTAAAGTCCTTACTACAAACCATCAAAACTAGTTTGACAGACCACTATTGACTCAGAGTAAAATTCCACGAAGCCCAAAAGACCAGGTGTTACTAATCGTCGTTATATAATACCTCTAGCCCCTTTATCAACCAGAGGCTTCCATGACTCCTCAGCAACTTGAAGAACGTTCTCAACAACTCGAAGCACGAATCTCAACATTGGAGAGAGAACTGGCGCAGATGAAGCAAATGCTAGCAGAGTCCCTTCAGAAAAAAGAACCCTGGTGGTTGAAAATTGTAGGTACTTTTGAAGATGATCCCACTTTTGATGAAGCTGTTCGTCTAGGACAAGAATGGCGAAAATCTGCTAAGTAGGTAGGCATAATTAAACCGAAATGTGTAAAATTATGTAAAGTGCCAAAAACGCTTTAGATATAAGCTTTTAAGCAATTTACATTTCTTAATCTAGTTGTCTTTTTTAGCGTCCACCTACTTAAGTAGATTGTAGACATTTCACAATGTACATTCTTGATACCGACCATCTCAGCCTCATCCAGCGCAATGGACGGGATGGGAAGCGGATTCTGACAAGGCTGGCAGCCATTGAAGAAGTTGAACTTGCAGTCACCGTGATTACCTATGAAGAGCAAGTTAGAGGTCGGCTCGACCTCCTATCTAGATCAAAAACGTTAGATGAACGAGTTTTTGCTTATCAAGGGCTACAACAACTTGCAACAGACTACCGCTTTATCGTGATTATCCCTTTCAACCGGACAGGAGCTTTGGAACATCAACGCTTACGAAAAGCCTATCCTCGTCTGGGGAATATGGATCTAAAAATAGCTGCAATCTCCTTGACCAATCATGCGACTCTTGTTACCCGTAATCAGTCAGATTTTGGGCAAATCAGAGAATTGCCAACAGAAGATTGGTCAAGAGAATAGGTACGCTTCTATAACTTTTCGCAAAATCCCAAATTGAGATTACGCCTCGATCGCAGGGTTATAATCATCTGGGTTATTAAAGCCTGCAATCCAGGCGGCTGCTTGATGGCAACTTTGCATGTTCGGAGGAACACGCAAGATATGAATATGTCCTGTGGATGGACAGGTAACTTTCAAAACCATCAGCGGCTCGTCATCCTCAAAAGGAATGTAGACTAGTTGACGTTCTCCACCAGCGTCTCGATCGCGATCGCGAATCAACCCTCCCACTTGCTGCAAAAATGTCTCGTATCCCAGACGTTCAATCTGCACGCGGCGCAACTCAACATTCTCTATATTGAGGATATCCTGCCCCGTTATCGACTGGGATTCAAAGGCAATGCGATCGTTCGCCTGCACGCCTCGCCAGTGCAAGACAAAACCATGCCCCGCAGATAGACTGGTAATCCCACTTCCGGCCAACTCGATCCAATAAGTGATGTGAAGTCCTTGGGGAAGGGTAGTGAGGTTTACACAGTCGCTGATATCAATACTTTCACAGGTGAGATTTTCAGGTAGATTGTAAAGAGCCAACGCACCGCTTAAATTTAGATGACCCAAAACACGCATACCATCCCAGGCGCGATGCTCAAGGATCAGTTTTCGAGCATGTTCAGCCGATACAGGCTCGTGGCTTTCGTTTGGGCGCTGCTTAACTGGTTTATTCGGCACACGTCCCTTCGACATCATCTTCAGCATTAGTCCATCACCTCTACGTAAGCATCAGGGCGATATTCACGTTGTCTCCAGACGCGGTAAAGCCCTTGGGGTAATTCAATCGCCCGATGTTCCTCATGAACTAAAGTGGCACTTGGTTCTTTCACCTCAAGAAAAAGGTCACTACCATGCACCCACAACTGAACAGCATTGAATTGCTGAATGCGATGGCTGTGTCCTGTGATTTCACCATGAGCCAGAGTTGCACCTACACGCCTCTGAACACCGACAGGTAAGCTAGCAATACGTCTGATCAGAACGTCGCCATGTCTGTAGAGAACACTAGCTTGGTGAGCTTGGGAGTTATTGCTGTGGTTAAACATCTTTTGATCATAACTAGGACTTACGCATCATGCATACATATGTACTATACTACTTTTGGGCTTTTGAGCCATATCTAACACTCAAGATAGTAAATATGCAACTAAATCAACGCCCTAGTCTCAAACCTCTTTCCATAAGCATCTGAGGTTCGATATTCTCAACTTTAGGTATCGCTTCTAACTGAGGAATCCCGGCGATCGCATCAGCAATATTACCTGATTGGGCACGCAACCAAGCGGCGTGAGGCGCATAGGCAAGACTTTGGGCTACTTCATAACCCGCTTGATTAATTACCTGGCGCTGGGACTCCACATCAACGCCTTCAGCAAAGCGGATGAAAACTAGTCCAGTTGGTACTGCTACCGAATCATTGGGTTCTAGTATATAAATTGGACTTAGTATCCCCTGTTCTAATTGATTGGGTTCGCCTGGAAAAACTGCGATTGCACCGTCGTTAAGTTGTAAAATTGCTCCTGGTGCCACGGTGTTGGGTTGATTATAGTGGACTGCATAGTATCCAGGCTTACGAGTGTAGAATACAGCAGTGCGCTCGCTGCCAACGCGAATTTTTTCAGGATACTCAGAAAAGTAGTCTTTTTGAAATCTCACTTCAACAATCAGGGGTAAAGAGTACACCTGTAGAAAATACTCAGCCGGAAAATAAAACATCTTTCTTAAGTTCTAATGATGTTATAGCGTTTTTCAGTGGTATGGAATACAAATCTTTCATGGGGATGCAAGCTATACGCCCCTATTGATAGTGAAGATTTTTAAAGTAACCTGACTTTGAATCCCTTTTTTCTAGCAAGACGAATCGAAGGCTTGTATGAACTTAGTACAGCATTTCATTAATTTGTAGCAAATTAAATTTGGCAATACCCTACAATGCCAATGCGTCGGCTGCATTGTGAATGTGTCGGCTTACATTATTAATGCGTCAGCTTGCATTATTAATGCGTCAGCTTGCATTAAAAACGTTACGCTTTTACGCAAAACTATACTTGGAGAGATTAGATTCTGTTTAAGCTATATCTTTTTAATGCCGTAATACACATACAGCAGATTGCAACTTAGTGAGGTACAGATTATTGTAAGGGCACAACAATGTTGTGCCCCTACCTGTGTACCTCATTTACCTGAAAAACGCTGTATAACACATGAAATAAGAAGCATCTATAAACTAAACGTAAGCATAAAGCGCACGCTGCGGGAACACAACATATGATGCAGTTTTTCTCATCCCAATGCCCAATGCCCAATGCCCAATGCCCAATGCCCAATGCCCAATTCTCAAGACATTTAATATCCCAGGAGATTAAACTATGGTTCAGGTTCGCTATGGTGGACAAAACGGTCAACAGTATGAACTTGCTATCAGTAACGAACACGTTGTAGTGCGTACCGAAAGCCGCAGTACTCTTGTCGGTGCAAGACCGTTTGAAGTTGCACCTATGTCACCTACAGCTCGTAGCATTCTCAATCAATTCGAGTTAGTAACGCGGTTTCGGCAAGCGGGTGTAGAAATTCTGCGAACGAAAGTTCCGACTCAAGGTGTGGCTTTGCGCGATCACGCCCGTGAAATTCTCAACAACGAGTCTGAAGTCCAATTTGCCGGACGTGTTCTTGTCGATCCAGTATCCAAACAACCTGTAGTTTACACCGAAAACCTCTTCGTTAAATTCGACAACGAAGAAGAGTCAAGGGTCTGCCAGCAGGTATTAGGACGTTACGGCTTAACAATTAAACGCCAACTTGAATATGCACGAAATGCTTACTTTGTCAGTGCACCGACAAATACTGGTATAGCCGTCTTTGACATCGCTGAGAGACTTCTGAATGAGAAATCAGTAGAACTGTGCCATCCTGAACTAGCGCGTGAATCACGCCAACGTCAGGTTTTCCCGCAGCAGTGGCACTTAAAGCAGACAACAATTAATGGTAAGGTAATTAACGCTCATGCCAACGTTGAGGCAGCTTGGAAGTTAAGCGATGGCGCAGGGACGATTATTGCAATTATCGATGACGGTGTGGATCTCGATCATGAAGAGTTCCGTTCCTCTGGAAAAATTGTTGCCCCGCGTGATGTTACACGTAAAACTAACAATCCCAGACCGGGAAACGACAATAACCACGGGACAGGCTGTGCTGGAGTCGCTTGTGCAAACGGCAACTTTGGTGCATCTGGTGTGGCACCGGGTGCAAAGCTGATGCCGATTCGTTTAGCTTCGGCACTGGGGTCACAGGATGAAGCAGATGCTTTTATTTGGGCGGCTCAAAATGGTGCTGATGTTATTTCTTGTAGCTGGGGGCCAGCAGATGGTGTTTGGTATGAGCCAAATGATCCTGCACACAATCAGAAAGTACCTCTGCCTGACTCCACACGGCTTGCTATGGACTTTGCAATTAATAAGGGACGCAACGGCAAGGGTTGTGTAATTTTATTCGCGGCTGGCAATGGTAACGAAAGTGTGGGTAACGACGGCTATGCCAGCTACCAAAAGGTGATTGCTGTGGCAGCTTGTAACGACTACGGCATCAGAAGCGCTTACAGTGACTTTGGTCAAGCGGTCTGGTGCGCCTTTCCCAGCAACAATGGCGACAATTCTCAAACCCCTGGAATTTGGACAACCGATCGCTCTGGTGTACTTGGTTATAATTCGGGTAATCGGAATCTGGGTGAGGCCGCAGGCAACTACACGAACGAATTCGGCGGCACTTCCAGTTCTTGTCCAGGTGCAGCTGGTGTCGCAGCCCTGATTATTGCCAGAAACCCAAATCTGCGTTGGGACGAGGTGCGAGATATTATTAAACGCTCGTGCGATCGCATTGATCAAGCTGGAGGTAAATATGATGCCAATGGTCACAGCCCCTTCTACGGTTACGGTCGAATCAATACTCTCAAAGCTTTAGAATTGGCCAAGCCAGCTCAAACATCACCTATCAGCATTTTCAAGGCAGTCCAAGATATCCCAATTAACGACTTGCAAATATCAACATTGTCGGTGGCGATCGCTAATAGCAGCCTGATCAAATCCATCAAAGTTCATGTAGACATTGAGCATACCTATATTGGGGATCTTGTAGTTACTCTCCTTCCCCCAGTGCAAATAGGCGTACTTCCGATAATTCTGCACGATCGCCAAGGTGGAGTTACAGATAATATCAAAACAACCTATGACGAGGTAAACACCCTTAAGCTTGCTGCCTTTAAGGGTAAAAGTCCTCAAGGAATCTGGACTCTTCAAGTTGCAGATAAAGCTGAGGGAGATACAGGAAAGATTCGGAGTTTGACCATTGAAATTGGATTTTAAGCCAATACCCTTTTAAAATCTCGTTTCCAGCCTCTGGCTGGAAATGCTGATCATTGCGGCTCTGCCGCGAGTAAGGAAGGCGGAGCCTCAAAGTAGGCATTCCCAGTCAGAGACTCTTAACGAGGTAATACATGAAAACTGCTGTAAACCACAATCTCCATTAGGGGCGGACATCTATGCGCCCCTACTGCGTGTTCTATCCTATATCTCATCCATCTGAAAACTGCTACAAGTATTCAACCGGAATCGATATGACAATCTGTTAGCTTTGAGTCACAGGCTCTTTCGCCAAGAACTTCTCTAATTCTGTCAGCGCATCAGCATCAACCTTAGTTTGCATTGGGCAGAACTTAGGCCCACACATCGAACAAAACTCAGCAGTTTTATAGATATCTGCTGGCAGAGTTTCATCGTGATATTCCTTAGCTCTTTCTGGGTCGAGTGATAATTCAAACTGACGGTTCCAATCGAAGTTGTAACGCGCCTTAGAAAGTTCATCGTCTCTATCCCTTGCACCAGGGCGATGTCTAGCAATATCAGCCGCATGAGCCGCTATTTTATAGGCAATCAACCCATTCCGCACATCTTCGGCATTTGGTAGACCCAAATGTTCTTTAGGTGTTACATAACACAGCATTGCAGTACCGTACCATCCAGCCATCGCTGCTCCAATGGCTGAAGTGATGTGGTCATAACCAGGAGCAATGTCTGTCACCAATGGCCCCAATACATAGAAAGGTGCTTCCGAACACTCTTCCATCTGCTTGCGGACGTTGAACTCAATTTGATCCATTGGCACGTGTCCAGGCCCTTCCACCATCACCTGTACATCATCTTTCCAGGCTTTGCGAGTTAGCTGTCCGAGGGTTTTTAATTCAGCTAATTGTGCTTCATCTGAGGCATCATGGGTGCAACCGGGACGCAGGGAATCTCCTAAACTGAAGGAGACATCGTATTTTTTGAAAATTTCGATGATGTCTTGGAAGTGGGTATAAAGCGGGTTTTGTTTGTGGTGATGCAGCATCCACCGCGCCAAAATACCGCCACCGCGAGAGACAATACCAGTGATGCGGTTTCTCACCAAAGGCAAATGCTCAATCAAAATCCCAGCGTGGATAGTTTGATAATCTACTCCCTGCTGGGCGTGCTTTTCAATGATATGGAGAAAGTCATCAGCAGTTAGGTTCTCGATTGTGCCGTGGACACTTTCTAACGCTTGGTAAACTGGCACCGTACCAATGGGAACAGGCGAAGCCTTGATAATAGCGGTGCGAATTTCATCCAAATTACCGCCGCCTGTGGACAAATCCATCACGGTATCAGCACCGTACTTCACCGACAGATTCAGCTTATCAACTTCTTCCTGAAGATTAGAAGAGTTGGGGGAAGCGCCGATATTAGCATTTACCTTACATTTGGAGGCGATGCCAATAGCCATCGGCTCTAAGTTAGTGTGATTAATATTAGCCGGGATAATCATTCGCCCCCGCGCCACTTCCTCACGAATGAGATCAGCGGGGAGATTTTCCCGTTGGGCGACATAGTGCATTTCTTCGGTGATAACACCTTGGCGGGCGTAGTGCATTTGAGATACATTACTTTGCCCACGTCGTTTAGCAACCCATTCTGTCCGCATATTGTATATTCCTCAATAAACAGCTTCCCTCCGCTGGTATTACCCAGACTCAGGTGTTAAGGGTGTGATCTCAGCCTGGTTATGTAGGCACCCCTAGCATGGATGTAGTGTACCACCTTGGTTATGGTTGCGAACAAGGGTGTTAACAATTTATGAGGTGAGTGTGGTATTAAGCTGTTTTTTCGGAGTCTAGCGTAGGCGCAGCCCGTCGTAGACATCGCTGTTTTTGTTGAATAATGTCTAATACTGCCTTGTGGATTTCTTCTCTTGTCATGGATGCGGGATAAGTTGCAGAGGGAGGTTTTGCCGTCAAACAATCCGCAAGTGCGTAAAAAGCCTCTTGATCATCTTGGTGTGCAATGACGTAGGCGCGTAATTCTGCCTTACTCATAGCATCAAAGTTTGGTTTGCTCATGGATATTCCCAGTTACCATTACGACTAATCAGAATTTATATATCTTCTTTAGCCAAGATGAATGCCACTGCCTCAAAAAGCGTAGGCGTAGCTCGTCGTAGACATCGCCTGACCGAGCCGCCTACTGCTCAATGGGATTTAAAGCTTGGAATCTTTATCCGTCACAGCTTAGAGCTTTACGAGCGTGCTATTCCGATCTCAGGTCTTGAGGAATGTCAGTAGGTCGCTGTTAAATTGATCCCGATGCGTGCTTGCCAGTCCGTGAGGTGCGCCCGGATAGACCTTCAGAGTCGAGTCTTTGACAATCTTCGAGGAGAGAGGAGCTGAGTCATTGAACGGCACAATTTGGTCGTCGTCGCCGTGAATGATCAGCGTCGGCACGTCAAACTTTTTGAGGTCTTCGGTGAAGTCCGTTTCCGAGAAAGCTTTGATGCAGTCGAACGCGCCTTTAAGACCGACCTGCATACTCTGGAGCCAGAACTGCTCCCGCAGACCTTGGGAGAGTTTAGCACCCGCTCTGTTGCCACCGTAGAATGACTCACTGAGGTCTTTGTAAAACTGGGAACGATCGTTAGCAACACCCGCGCGGATGTTGTCAAAGGCTTCGATTGGCAGTCCGCCGGGATTAGCTTCGGTCTTCAGCATCAGCGGTGGCACTGCGCCGACTAGTACGACTTTAGCAACGCGCTTCGTGCCGTGGCGACCGATATAGCGGGTGACTTCGCCGCCACCCGTCGAGTGACCCACCAGAACTATATCGTTTAGATCCAGTGTTTCAATCAGCGTCGCCAGGTCGTCTGCGTAGGTATCCATTTCATTGCCGCTCCAGGGCTGGCTTGACCGTCCATGGCCGCGACGGTCATGGGCGATCGCGCGATAGCTGTTGTCTGCCAAGAAGATTAGCTGCTCGTCCCAGGTATCAGCATTGAGCGGCCAACCATGACTGAAGACGACGGGTTGTCCTGTGCCCCAGTCCTTGTAATAGATTTGCGTGCCGTCTTTCGTTGTGATCGTGCTCATCTTTTTGCCTCCTTTTTCCTGCTTAGGGGTCGTCGATACAGGATAACTTCAGCAGTAAGGTCATAAGGAGCAACACAAGGGAAAAGACACATGGACCTAAAAGCCCCCAGTAAACGTTCTTCGGGAGTAATCCCTTGAAGTGTGTCTGTACCCAAACCACAGGAGTGGCTGATCCGCGTTTGCGATCCTTGTAATAGACCCGTCCGAAAATTAAGTTAGCCTCAACTAAGGAAATAAAATACTACCTCTATTCAATACCTTTGCATTGTTTATATCTTTCTTAACAAAAGAGCGAAAGGTTAGGAAGAAGATAGAGCAGAGAGTTTGGAATTAAGCATTACCTATGCATTAGTCACATCTTTTGATTGATCGCTTATATTTTATATATATTGAGATGTTCGCTTCTCCTCAAACTTGTCATAAAAACCAAGTTTCTCCAGCCTACTGGTAGTTAAAGACAGTGAACTACCCCGCCTTCAATCACCTGGATATTTGTTGAAACCAAACGGGGAACGCTGGTTTAAGATGGCACATCAATAACAGTCGCTATTTTCTGTAAACACGCGATCGGTTTGCCGGATTAGTTGTGATTGCTGCTTTGGGTTTAGCTCTCGATTACATCTTCTGATTGAGATTAGAACAGTAGAAAAATGGGGTATGAAGCGCAGGTAAACAACTTACGAAGCTGCCCTTGCTTTAATTTGCACAACTAGGGCGGGCTTTTCGGCCCACCCCACAAGAGATTTATTTTTTGGAGGATACAAATTAAAAGATTTTTAGCTTACCTTACTGTTAGATGAGTACAGCTGTTTTTGCGAGTAGGCACAGCTACTTTCGCGTGTTTGTTAACGTAGTCTACAAATAATTGCTTCAGCCTGGGACTAACGCCTGCGTGTTCAAAGAATCCAAAACCCAAATTCTTAGCTCTTGCTAAGGTTTCCTCTGGTGTTAATCCTTCCTGGATAGCGATACTCAATAGCGCAATTCCAGTCGATCGCATTCCGGCTGCACAATGCACAACTGCTGGTTTAGGAATTTCTTGGAGTGTTCTGAGGATTTTGGTAATCGCCTCTTCATTCAAATTTTTTAAATCCACCTTGAGTGGAACATTCGTATAATGCAGCCCCAATGCTTCCGCTACTTTTTGCTCATCCTGGGAAAATCCTAGTTCATCAGGCGATCGCAGATTTAGAACGGACTTAAAACCTTCTTGGATAGCTTGCTCAAGCTGTTTTGGTATGACTTGTCCTGTGGTTGTCAGGTTTTCGTTAATCTGTATGGCGTTGATCACATTCACTCCTTTTGACTTTCTAATGTCTTCCAGCTTGGTAAATACTCTGATAAGCAAACTTTGAGAATATATTCAAGTAAACACAGCAAAATTAGCTAAATATCAAACGATATTGCTTAATTACTTCAAATTTTGTCTTTTGAAGTTGGTTATTTTATTGCTTTATCCATAATGTACACTTTACCGATAGATTTACCGTATTTTAAAATTTATTATACGTTTTGTCGATAGGTCTATGGGTGTTTATGTTTCGAGAGTTCTACTATTGAGCTTGGGTGAGCAATTGGCTCAAGATTTTTGTGAAATAGTATAACTAGATACATTAGAATTTAGCCTAAACTATCTTAAGCATCGGCATCTTGAGTATTTTGAATGAGGATATAAATAGTGACTGTAAAAGAACTTGTTTCTTCTCTATCCATTGGGATAATTTTGTTCCCAAATGTGACGCAGTTAGATTTCACAGGGCCTTACGAAGTTTTTGCCAAATTGCCAAACGTGCAATTATATCTGCTGGCAGAAACACTCGAACCAATTCAAAGCGATCGCGGCCTTACCTTTCTTCCGGACACAACCTTTGCTCAAGCCCCAGCCTTAGATGTGTTATTTGTACCAGGAGGCTCAGGCATCAATGCCAAAATGGAAGATCAAAAGTTCCTCGATTTTCTCAAAACCCAAGGGAAACAAGCCCGCTACGTTACGGCTGTCTGTACTGGTTCTCTGCTGCTGGCGGCGGCCGGTTTACTTCAGGGATATCGCGCCACTACTCACTGGCGATCTTTGGATTTGCTTGAGATGTTGGGAGTTGAGACAGTTTCAGAAAGAGTTGTGATTGATCGCAATCGAATTACAGGCGGCGGTGTGACAGCTGGCATTGATTTTGGGCTGGCTCTAGCAGCTGAGTTATTTGGGGAAGCGATAGCTCAAGCAATTCAACTAGGGATCGAATATAATCCCCAACCACCCTTTAAGAGTGGTTCTCCCCAAACTGCCCCTGTAGCTGTACTTGCTCACGTTACAGCGGCGAGTCAAAATGTTCAGGAAATCAGACGGCAGATTGTCCAGCGAGTTGTAACTCAATTGCAAACTGCTAATACCAGTAAGGCAGTTGAGAATTTGTCTAGTTGATGTCTTGCGATGTCTACGACGGGCGTAGCTGCGGCAACTAAAATTTCTTATAACATACCAAAAAGTCAAACAGGTATGTATAGGACTTACGCATCAAGTACGAAATGTCGGGGCAATACCCTGCCTTAAGCCGCTTCTCTACGTTCGCGCAGCGTGTCGCAGACAGACGCTTTGCGTAGCTTGCTTCTCCGTGGGAGTATGCGTCTACATGAATTACCCCTACGGTAAATCAAGGCTTTCACTGCTTTTTTGCGTAAGTCCTGATGTAATCTGAATGCTAGCCCTAAATTTATGAGCGCTAAGGAAATATCTCTTCGACCTGCACAAGAAACAGATGCGTGGGTGCTGAGTGCAATTCATATTGCTGCTATCAAAGCTTTGCCTGCAACTTTCTACACAAAAAAAGAACTTTTAGCTTGGCGTAATTACCGCAACAAACCTGATGGTTCAAATATCTTGAAGAGTATGAAAGTGGAAACTTTATGGGTTGCGATCGAGGGAGATGTTGTTATCGGTTTTGCTAGTTTTATTGTTGATGAACTCATCGGGCTGTATGTTCATCCTAAATATCAAGGTAAAGGGATCGGGCGTGCTTTAGTTCAACATTTTTGCGATGAAGCAACTGAGCAAGATATAGATAAGGTAATTACAACTGCTAGTCTTTATGCTGAAGGGTTTTATTTACAACTGGGATTTACTGCTATCCAAAGAGTACCTCATTATTTAAGCAGTGGGGTGGTTGTCCCAGTTACTAAAATGAGTAAAACATTAGTTACTACACATAAATAAATTTGATAGTGGAAAGATTTTTAATAACTTTAAAAATACTGGTATGAAGATTATTTTTCCCCAAGTTGTGACCACTTTTTCCACATAACCTATGATCTAAGTAAGTACTTGCCAGCATAAATGAATAAAACCATCCGTTCATCAACTCTCACCCGTACACGTTTGATAGAAGCCGCCTCGCAGATATTTGCCAGTTTAGGTGTTCAAGGAGCAACTACCCGTGAAATAGCTCGTGTTGCTGGTGTGAATGAGGTGACTTTATATCGCCACTTTGCTAGCAAAGAACAACTTCTGGGAGCCGTAATCAAAAATGCCTTTGCACTCCAGACAGAAGCCCTTGCACACCCGGAAGCGTGGACGCAGGATCTAAAAATTGATTTAAAACATTATGCCCATCTTTACAATACTATGCTCGAGGCACAGGAAGACTTAATTCGTACCTTCATTGGAGAAGCTAAACGTCATCCTGAGGCAGCCAAACAAGTGATTCAAGAAGCTGCCAAGCCCTTAAAAGAAAAACTGGTAGCTTACCTGCAATCGAGTCAGAGACGAGGCATCGTCAGAGCAGACCTTGATCCATTTCCAGCAGTCGATATGTTTACAGGAATGCTGTTAGCTGGAATGCTATGCCGCAGTGTAAAATACAATCAAGGCAGCTATAGCTGTGAGGACTATATCGAAACCTGTATAGATATTTTTGTGCGCGGTATCAGTGCCACTCCCCTCTCAGTTGTGAATACGGCTGTAAGCTATGATCTATGAAGGTAAGTTATTTCTGCACGACTCGCTACCAAAGCTACTCAAGAGGCAATAGTTTTGGCGATCGCTGTATCAATTGCCTTATCCCAATTCGGCTGTTGTTTGATCAGTCCCAGACGAGCCAGCAGTTGGGACTGTGTGACAACTTTTTGACTTGGGCTTAACTAAGATGCTGATTATGTCAGGTGCTGAACTTTGGCGATCGCCTTTTAAAAGCGATTCGTTGGTTAGAAACCGAACCCTCTATATTGGGGATGAGCGCTCACATCATGGCTGTTGCCCGTAAATAGTCGGTAAAGTAGAGCGATCGCTATTAACTAAAAGGGCTTGTTGTTTTGCCAGCACTTGTTTGCGTAACAAGAGCAATTTTCTATCTTTAATGCCTTCTGCGATTAATCCATCGACAGTTCTCATCAGATAATCAGCGCAAGAACCCAATTTTCCAGATGCGGTGGCAATACTATTAACAGTGGTTGTTAATGGTATCTGATCAGCGTACCTGGGATGTTGGCGATTGGCAACGAAGGCGATCGCTTGGAATTCCTGCGTACCATCAAACACCCTTACCCAACGAGCAACGTAGACACCAGCTATCATCTCCCGTCGCCAAATCAGCAGTAATTCGGATGGTACATCGGCAGCAGCAATTCGATAAATAATACCATGACAACTACCGCCCCGATCAAGTCCTAAAAGTAATCCGGGATTCTCTGGAGTCCCCCGACCAAGGATCATCCATGTACAGAAGCACCGATGCCAACCATAAATGATCCCAGCACGGCGCTCGACGTATGTGATTAGGGGATTCCAAATCAGCGAACCGTAGGCAAATATCCAGATATCAGAATTTGGTGGTTGCTGTTGTAGTGTATTATCGAGCGATCGCTGTAACTCATCTTCGCTCAGGGTAGTTAGCTTGATTCCAGAGTGTGATGCTTCTAATAGTCTTGTCTGTTCATTTCCGGCTTCGAGGTCGCTACGACTGAGTGACATAATGTAGATTATTTCCTTTTCTGGAAATCTTCAGTAATTCCCTCTAGATAAGTAAGTCGGCGAGAAAAATTAAATGTATATGAAGAAATATAAACTTGAAGTAGAGGGTATTGGGCAAATGGCGATCAAGGAGGCTTGGTCGGGGATCTGGAGTGATGTCTCGGTCAATTCCGCTCATGGATTGGGCGATGTCTACGACGGGCTACGCCTACGCACACTGTCTTAGAATCGCTATTGTAGGCGTTTATGCTTGTTAGAAGTGATATATATGTGCTTTTCAGATGTGTCACTGGCTTAGGCGATCGCTCACAGAGATATTGTAGACTTCTTCTTTGAGTTCTTCTAAACACATAGATCAACCCTCCAACAAAGGCTAACATCTCAATTTTAGTACAAAGGTTGTTTATCTAATCAAAAGCTTGTTTTTAGTCTGTCCAAATTTACTGATTTTTTAGAGGAGGCGTTTGCACCTGTTGCGAAGGTATTTATTCATTAATCCTAAATATTTGACAAACAAAAAGGTTGGCAACAACTCCAAAAAGGTAACTTTGGTCTCTAAAATACTGAACCACATATTTAATTTTGCAGATTCAGAACTGCTTTCAGAACTTCTTCATTCGTAAAATAGTGATCATGAGATTCACCAGTAAGCTGCTTCCACAGAGAGAAGGTCGTTCGAGTTTCTTTCTGCTGTATTCTCTCAGGATTAGACTTTTTGAGAATAGGTGTTTTTGTACACAGCCAATCTTGATCTGAATAAAAATCAATCCAAGCTTCTATCTTTTCGTTGTCAAGACATTTGCTAATTTCCTTCTCTAGTTGTCTAGATTTACATGATAGCAATTTTAGACAACCTCCCATAGATATATATCTAACTCTATGGTCTTCTTGATAATCCGCGAGTAAATCAGTTGCGATAACAACGCCGAAACTATGGGCTAGAATAGTCACTCTATCGTAAAGCCCTGTCTCTAGAACAGCATTCAATTTATCTGCAACCTGCTTTCGGATCTTTGCCTTCAAGATTTTCCCTTCAGAGTTCTCTTCCAAATATCGTGTTGAAAAATCTGCAATATCAGCAATTAGGTTGATTGGCACAAAGCTGAAGATGCCACTTACAACTAGCCAGGCTGACCAATTAGTCATCTGCTTTCCGAAAGAACTGATTGGCTTTGACCAATCTTCCGGAATGGGAAATCCTAAAAAGTTTGGCTCTTGTCCTAGTGCTACAAATGCAAGTCCAACAATTCCATAAAACCAAAAAATCCACAATACTAAGGACGTTCCTAAACCTATTAGTAGAGGAGGAGAGTTTCTCAGTGCAAGTAGGTTCTTTGTAAAGAACCAATAGAACAAGATATATATCCCGCGAAACACTTGAGTTTTCAAGTTGCTACCACTTAGCTGTTTACTAAATAAGTCATTCCAATAAGCATCATAAATATCAATTTCCTTAGAGCTATTTTTACCTAAATCTAACTTGAATTTCTTTCCAATGTGTCCTGTTATCTTTTCCTCTCCTATTTCTTTAATTCTGGGGAACTCTAAAACCTCTGTAAGACCAACGGATAAACAATCAATAAAGTGATTTCTATCTCTGCCAAGATAAAAACCATGAACAAAAATAACAGCTTCTCGTTGGGATGCCATGTGCTATGCAACTCATAGTAACAAAAGACTCTATTCTATGATCCTAGACAGCCTTTTGTCGTTCACCACACTACTGATCGGATTTTTGCAAACTACCATTATACTGAAACTTTTCATATCAAGATAACGATGGCGTATAGGGTATTTATACAGACCTTTTCCATATAAAATCCTCAATCAGAGCATTACGCAAAAATGTTTCGTATAACTACCTTATATGGGTTATTAACTGGAAAATTTCCGTATAAATATCGGGGCTATCTTAAATTTATCCGAATAACATCCTCATCAATCATCTATTCAATTTTTGATGGCTTTGGTTTCAAACTGCACTTGTCGGTAGAAATGAGCCGCAGCTACGCCCGTTGTAGACATCGCTATTTCTACATCCACCGAATTGCTACCCTGACCAAGCACTAATGCTCTAGCATTTTATCTCGTAGATGCTTTCTGGCGATCGCCTCCTAGATTTTTCGCAATAATTCTCGAATTGCGATCGCACATTCAGGGAAGGCTAAAGGTGAAATTGTCACATCCTCTGCAAGTATGCTCTCGCTGTGATAGCCGTCTGGACTGGGAAGACGATACATATACAACTTACGTCCATTAACATCTAAAATCCAGTACTCAATAATACCTGACTTAGCGTAGGCGATTGCTTTTACTTCTCGATCGTATTTGAGACTGGAATCTGCTATTTCAATCAATAAAAACACTTCCGAAGCATCGGGATGGTGGTCATCATAATCTAATGGATTCAGCTTCACCACTGAAATATCTGGTTCTGGTTCTGAGTAATCGTCAAGTTGCACTGGTGACTGGATTTTTCATAAAACTTTGTCACCCAAACGTTGACGTAATAACCTTTCTGTGCAGGTAATTGCTGATTCGTGAACAGTTCCTTTTGCTGACATCCTGAAGATTTGTCCCACGATTAATTCTAAGCGTTCTTCAGGATGAAAAATCCCCATTTCCGCCATTCGGTGATATTCTTGAACACTAATTAGGCGAATATTGGTCAGCATAAGATTCACGTTAATGTCCCAACATTTTATCCCGCAGATGATTAATGCGATCGCAATGAACGAATAGTTAACCACATTACGGGATGAAGATTCGCCTTGCACCTCGATAACTATCAATATCAAGCACAATTTCAATCAGACTTTCAACACACTTACCTCGATATTCAGAGTCGTTTAGCAGTCGATCGGCATTGCCAATCGTAATTACCGTATGACTTGTTCGAGCGAATCTTTCCCTTTCATGCTGCGATTAGCTGTAAGCAAAATCATCTGATTTTCCTGAGCTAATCGCCAAACAACCCTGTCATCACTGTTGCTCGATAAATCCATTTCTGCAAATGTGATAAGCTGACTTTTGCCTGAATATCAATTAGGAAAGTTAGGAAAAAACAAAAATGGCAACTATCTACGGCACCACAGGTTCTGACACAAGAAATGGAACTTCGGGAAATGACACATTATATGGATGGGCTAGGGGTGGCAATGCTAATAGCCCGTCTGGTAATGACACCCTGAATGGCAGCTTTGGTGACGATATCTTAAATGGTGCTACTGGTAATGACAGCCTTTTGGGTGGCGCTGGCAATGATAGGCTGATTGGCAATGATGGCAACGACGTGCTGACTGGCGGCACCCGTAATGACACCTTAGAAGGTGGGACGGGTGCTGACAGCCTTTTCGGTGGCGCTGGCAATGATAGCCTGATTGGCAATGATGGCAATGACGTGTTACAAGGTAATGCCAGTGATGACATCCTAGTTGGAGGCTTGGGCAGCGACATACTTACAGGCGGAGACGGTGATGACACCCTAGTTGGAGGCTTGGGCAAGGACATACTTACAGGCGGAGACGGTGCCGATAGATTTTACTTTAATTCCCCAGATGAAGGAATTGATACCATCACTGACTTCAATAACGTAACTGATAATGATGAGATTTGGATTTCCGCCGAAGGTTTCGGAATAGATATAGACTCTCTCGATGCGGTTACGACCAACTACAGAACAGGCGCACTGTTCGTTGAAGACACTCAGATTGCCACAGTTTCCTCTATTTTCAGCACATTCTCGTTTTTTAGTGGTACCATCAACATTTTCTAGAAACCGTGTGTTAAGTCAACCACAACCGAGAGATTGAACATGTTGAGGCAAACTTCGTCGGATTGCCCCAACATACTGTGATGTATGCCTTCTATGTGTAACGACCTGCAATACTAATCACTCAAATCTGCAATCAATACATTTTCAAACCAGGATTATTTGCAACTATAATTACACTTCAACCAGGATTATGTGCAACTGAACCAGGATTAAGGGTCTTGGCAACTTTTGGTGATCTAGGTTGGGGGAAGGCAGAGGGCAGAAGGCAGAAGTCTTAAAACGTAAATGGCATCTTATCGATTATCGCTTCTTAGTGGCAAGTTGAGCGCTTTGTCACCCAAGCGATAACCTTTCTGCGCGGGTAATTGCTGATTCGTGAGTATAAGATTCAGATTAACGTCCTAGCATTTTATCTCGCAGTTGCTTAATGCGATCGCCTCAGCCAGTGCAGCCCTATAGCAATGCAATAAATTCCTCTACGCTTAAATCAGCATCCCGAATTATTGCCCGCAACGTACCCTTAGCTAATTCCTGATGATCTGGGACAACAACTTGAGCAAACGGTTCATCTCGTCGTAGAATAATATGGCTACTTTGCCTACGCTTTTCGTAAAAACCCACCTTTTCTAAGGCTTTGGTGCAATCTCTTCCTGAAATGCTCGGTAGTTTGCTCACACGAGTACCAGAAACGTTTCAAAGTTATCTTCTGGAACAGGCAAGCCATCCTCCTCCAACGCGGCGATGTAACCTGAGATCGCCTCTTTGATATTGGAAAGCGCTTCCTGTTTAGTCTTACCCTGGCTAAGACAACCTTTTAGGCTGGGACACTCTACAATCCAGTAGCCATCTTCATCTCGATACACGATTACCTGTCTCATATTGATAACAAAAAATGTGTATGACTGTTCTCGATCTTAGCAAGTAAGCCTCCTAAATCTGCCTTCCACTGTGCATTTCAACCTCAAACTATATATTTATCGGTGCGTCTATGCATCCTCGTCGATCATTTATTAAATTGTCGGTTGGCTTCGGTTTCAAACTGCACTATTCTAAGCAAGTATTTTATCCCGTAGATGCTTTACTGGCGATGTCTACGACGGGCGTAGCTGCAGCGCATGGAGAAGCTAACGGTTAGGCTGCTGGCGCTACAATTTCTGAAGCAGTTCATCATACTCTGCATGTGCGCCAATCCAGAACCAGTAAATGTGATCGTCCTCCAACAAGCCAAGAAGGCGGTAGTCTAAACTAACACGAGCCGAATAGATTGGTTGGCGCTGGCTAACTCGTTTGAACTGAAGACTATTGTGGTAAGGATCTGAACGCCAAAGGGCATAGGCAATGGCCGCTTGTTCTTGAACTGATGCAGGAAGTTCATCAAGTTTGTTGCGAAATACCTTCGTAACACTTGACTTCATTGCTCATAGGGAAAAACGTCAGCTAGAGGAGTGATATCGCCAGCAGCAATTTCTTGCCGTACCATATCAGCTAGCCGATCCCATTGAGCATCTGTTGTAAATTCAAACTGAGCCTTCCATCTTTGCTCATCCTCTATCTCGGCAAGGAGACGAGCAGCGATGCCTGCGGCGGGCTACGCCTACGCATCCTGTTCGGCAACAGGTAGAGTTTTTAGTTGGGCGATGTCTACGACGGGCGTAGCTGCGGCACGCTCAAGTAACTCAGTCATGGCTACCACACTCTTAAAACGTAAATGGCATCTTATCCATTATCGCTTCTTGGTGGCAAGTTGAGCGCTTTGTCACCCAAGCTATAACCTTTCTGCGCGGGTAATTGCTGATTCGTGAGTATAAGATTCACATTAATGTCCCAACATTTTATCCCGCAGATGTTTAATGCGATCGCGCAATTTTGCCGCCTCTTCAAATTCCAGTTTCTTTGCTGCCTCTTTCATCTGCGCTTCCAACACGGTAATCAATTGTGGAATCTGTTCTAATGGCAGTTCATCTATATGTTCATCTACGACTTTCAAGTCAGTTGCATTCAACCGCCGAGATACATCTAAAAAAGACAAAATCGCGTTACTCGATTTTTTCACAATCGGTTGCGGTGTAATTCCATGTAATCGATTATGTGCAGTTTGAATCCCACGCCGCCTGTCTGTCTCATCAATGGCTTTAATCATGCTGTCTGTCAAATTATCAGCATACATAATCGCTTGTCCCCGGATGTGACGCGCGGCTCTACCAATAGTTTGAATTAAGGAACGTTCGGCTCGCAAGAAACCTTCTTTATCAGCATCCATGATTGCTACTAAGGAAACTTCGGGTAAATCCAAACCTTCCCGCAGCAAGTTAACTCCAACTAATACATCAAATGTCCCTTCGCGCAAGTTCTGCAAAATCTCAATTCGCTCAATTGAATTAATCTCGGAATGTAAATACCGTACCCGAATACTATGATCTTGCAGATACTCGGTTAAATCTTCCGCCATCCGCTTAGTTAATGTGGTAATTAACACTCGTTCATGGAGGTCAACTCTATCTTTGATTTCTCCCAACAAATCATCAATTTGTCCTTCTGTGGGACGTACAGAAATTTCTGGATCAATCACCCCAGTTGGTCGAATCACTTGTTCAACTATATGGTTTTCAGAAACTTCTAATTCCCAATTTCCTGGGGTTGCTGAAACAAAAATACACTGATTCATCTTTTGCCAAAATTCTTCTGCTTTCAAAGGACGGTTATCAGCAGCACTAGGAAGACGAAATCCATGTTCAATTAAAACTTTTTTTCTAGCTTGGTCACCATTATACATGCCGCGAATTTGGGGCACAGTAACGTGAGATTCATCTATAACTAGTAGCCAATCTTTGGGAAAATAATCAATTAAACATTCTGGTGCTTCTCCAGCTTGCCTTCCTGCTAGGTGACGGGAATAGTTCTCGACACCGTTGCAATAACCTACTTCGCGCAGCATTTCTAGGTCATAGCGTGTGCGTTGATCTATGCGTTGCGCTTCTAATAATTTCCCAGCTTGTTCTAAGTCTGCTTTTTGCTGTTTTAATTCTGCGGCGATGTCATCACAAGCTACTTCTAAGCGTTCTTCTGGGGTGACAAAGTGACGTGCGGGGTAGACATTTACTGCTGACAAACTCTTGAGAATTTCCCCTGTCACCGGATCGATATAGCGAATCGCGTCAATTTGATCACCAAAGAATTCGACACGAATAATTCGGTCTTCGTATGCTGGGCCTATTTCTAAGACATCGCCTCGGACGCGAAATTTTCCCCGACCCATTTCTATGTCGTTGCGGCTATATTGAACATTTGCCAAATCCCGTAAAATTTGGCGTTGATTTACTTCCATACCTATCTGAAGGGGGATGGCAGCTTTCAGATATTCTGCTGGCATTCCCAAACCGTAAATGCAACTGATGGAAGCAACGACAATTACATCACGGCGTTCAAAAAGCGATCGCGTCGCTGAATGCCGCAACATATCTATTTCATCATTAATTGCCGCCGTTTTTTCAATATAAGTATCGGTAACAGGAATATACGCTTCTGGTTGATAGTAATCGTAGTAGCTGACAAAGTACTCGACTGCATTGTTGGGGAAGAAATCCCGCAACTCGTTACAAAGCTGTGCAGCAAGGGTTTTGTTATGTGCCAGAACTAAAGTAGGCTTGCCAATTTTCTCAATAACTGCCGCTACCGAAAATGTCTTGCCAGTTCCAGTGGCTCCTAGTAAAGTTTGGTAACGATTACCAGATTGGATACTAGCGGTAAGTTGGGCGATCGCTTGTGGTTGATCGCCTGTGGGACTAAAGGGAGCTTGAAGACAAAATTCTGTCATACAGTTTTGCTGAAAATACCCAATCTCACTCATGGTGACGATTTCACCCTGTATCCATTGTAGCGGGGTTATCAGACCAAAATAAATAGTATTAATTTTTTACAAAAATTAATACTATTTATTTACTTATGTATCAGTTTGAAAAATATTTATATCTATATGAGGTTTTTTAAGGTTAAACTCTAAGATATATGGGAAAAAATTTCATCTTTCCTTAATTATTGTAAAATTCAATTAACAAATCAGAGGTGTTAGTTTATGACTATTAGCAACACTGGCAAAACAACGGGTTCTCGGCAAAAATATGCCAAATCTCTAGCGGAAACTACAGAGGAAGTTGAAAATCAACAAGACCATAGCTTGAATGGAGATAAACTCGAGCATGTTACTGAACAGCCAGTGTCGGGTGCTTCTGGGACACTTGCCCTTGCTGGAGTTCGTCCCATAGGCCCTAGTGACTTAGAAGTTGCTGAAAATCTCTCAATTGCTGGGGTGCGTCCCGTTAGCACCAGTGGCTTGGAAGTAATTGAAACCTATAATGAAATGGGTATTCGTCCAATTGGTTCTAATAAATTCCAAGTTGTTGAAAGTCTTAATATTTCTGGTATTCGTCCAATTGGCTCAAGTTCATTGGTAATTGCTGAAAGCTATTCCACATTCGGGAACCGTCCGATAGCATCAAATGAGATGGACAATTCTGAAAACCTAATGGGTTTTCTAGATTAGACAAAAAATATCCCCATAACTTTATTAACCCAGTTTCTGTATGGATCTGGGTTTTTTTAGTTAAACAGTTAAAAGTAGAAATTACGATATTTGCACTTTTTCTATGTCTTTTAGCATAGGTAATTAAACCGTTATGGTCTTTAATTGATATTCAAACAACACCCAGGATGCTTACTCTAATTACTTTTCTCCATTTTGAATTTTGAATTTTGAATTTTGAATTTTGAATTGTTTAATATGCCTTGTGGTGGAAGGCTTTAGCAAAAACCTTAAGCTATTGTGTAAAGGTAATAACAAGAAGATTTCAAAGTTAGTTTACAGCTTTGAAATTAACTTACCATAAAATAAGGAGTACCAAAATGAGCATAGAAGATCGCGCAAAAGCCGCTGCTAAAAATGTTGAAGGTAAAGCCCAAGAAGCATTAGGAAATGTTACTGGAGATCCAGAAGATAAAGCTGAAGGTAAAGCAAAGCAAGCTGAAAGCGAAGTACGTCACGGTATTGAAGACGTCAAAGATAACGTAAAGAAAAAAATTGACTAAGAATTTATACTTTTTTTTGCATAAAATCGAGGGATATAAATGGGGTGTATCCCATCTTTGCAAAAAAAATATGAGTTGTTCCATAATTAAGCTAAACTCTTTTCAGATTCCCTGAGCAAGGAATAGAAAATAGAATATCGCTTGATTGGTAGAAATTTTGTAGAGACGTAATTAATCACGTCTCTACAATTTTCAGAATTAAAAAAAATTAGATAATCAAACTCTATTATATATTCTCCATGTTCACAACAACTTAGGTGTTGTGATTTACCATCAAATTCCTTCTAAGGAAGTGCGACCATTAGCAAAATCCCTAGTTCAAGGTTTTTATAAGAACTTCCCTAATCAAGACTTAAAGGTTTTGATTTATGAGTCTGATTTATACTAGTTAACTCCAACTGAGATGCGCTTACCCCGATAACTTAAACGCAAGTTATGACCAAAAACTCGCTCGACTCTTAAATTTAAAAACCCATTGGGCACAATCGGCGGTAGTTCGAGATCGTAATAAATACCCACATCAACGCCAAAAAACCAATCCATTCGGTTTACCCACAGCCAAGGTAAGATGGCTTCTAGCAAGCCAGGAATCAAATGTTGTAGTTGATTATCCACAGGTTCATCGTCAGAATCGGGCAGATCCTCGGCGGAGGGTAAGCAGTGCAATGGGTTGTAATTTACAGCATATTTCAGGTAAATGAAGTACACGGGTAGGGGCACAACATGTTGTGCCCCTACGATTATCTGTACTTCACCTTGGCGTAGCCTCTCGTAGAAAAGTTGCAATATGCTGTAACATGCTGGGTGCGATGTCTACGACGGGCTGTTCGGTGACGCACATTCATCGCAAACTCATAATATTGATGATATCTATCCACCTCTGACTTTTTCTTGCGATAATTCCCAAGGGGGACGCGCTCCCCACTGGTTAGTCAAAGGGGGATAGATGACACTCAAGCGGTTAGTTTTAATTTTTGTGCTAACGCCGATAGCAGTTCTGTTGGCAGTTTCGTCTTTATTCGGTAGTTGGCAAGAACCTCAGTTCCAAAGTCGCCTGGAACTGTACCAAACCAATATTGCTCTACAAGCCCAAGCTTGGCAATCAGAAGATAGCAACGATGACAATCTCCAGACAATTCGGGAAGCGATACTTGGTGAGCAACCCCTGGAAAGTGCTACAAAGCAGTATCAAGAGGCGCGTCAATCAGTTCAAGCTAATTTGGACACAGTTAACAATAAACTTGCACAATTACGCTCTCAACCTGAAATAACTCCCATACCTCCGAAACCTCTACCGGACGTTCCTCCGACTACTAAAACCTCTCGACAAGGACAGCAGCAACAGTTACAGCAGTCTTTTAAGCAATTACAAAAATTACTGGCTGAATTAGACCTGCGGGTGGGAATTTTAGAAGCACAGCAAGGACAGACGGATACAGCTCTCAAGACTTGGAGCGAATTACAACAACGCTCAGGTATCAATTCAGAATTTGGACAAACTACTGCTGTATTGAGTGGACTATGGAGCAATCCTCCCCGTCTCCTCCCAAATGCTCAACAACCAATTCAAAAAAATTTAGAAGGTTGGTTTCGCTCTACTGCTTTGGTTAAGCTATACCAACTCCAGGAACGACAAGACGCTTTATCAGCAGTTAAAGCTGCACAACAAGAATCTGCTGCTCAAGCGGTGATCAAATTAGCGGTTATTGGCACTATTCCCACCTTGGCAGCTTTAATTGGTCTAATACTGCTGATTTTATTATTTGCTCAACGCTTGTTGAAAGGAAAAGCCTCCTTATTAGCTCAAAATGCTGATGTCCCTTGGTCAACGCCTTGGGATGGTGAAACGATTTTGCAGGTTTTTGTTGTAGGCTTTTTCTTCATGGGGCAAATTTTTGTGCCCTTGGTGATATCGGTGTTACCCATCCCGCGTCCCATTGTTGATGTACGACTTCAGGCGTTTTCTGTTTTGGTTAGTTACCTATTGGTAGCATCGGGTGCGCTGTTAGTGCTGTATTTCTCTCTAAAGCGCTTTTTTCCACTACCTGAATTTTGGTTTCGCTTCCGTTTTCAAGATAATTGGTTTTTGTGGGGACTGGGAGGCTATTGCGCGGCTTTACCTATAGTTGTGATAGTATCTTTGATTAATCAACAGCTATGGCAAGGACAGGGTGGTAGTAATCCCCTGTTGCAATTAGCGCTAGAAAGCCAAGATAGTGTAGCACTTGGCATATTTTTCTCCACAGCGGCGATCGCCGCTCCATTTTTTGAAGAAATTCTGTTTCGCGGTTTTTTGTTACCATCTCTGACTCGTTACTTACCCGTGTGGGGAGCAATTCTTGTCAGTAGTTTGTTGTTTGCGATCGCTCACCTCAGCTTGTCAGAAATTCTGCCGCTGACCGCATTGGGGATTGTGTTGGGGGTCGTTTACACGCGATCGCGCAACCTCCTTGCTCCTATGCTCCTCCACAGCCTCTGGAATAGTGGTACATTATTAAGTCTGTTCGTATTAGGTAGTAATTAATACTTGATAATTACTGTTGTTTAAAACGAAAATATCTGTTTTTATCTCCATAGGTAAGAACAATTTACTAGTATTAATTGGTTGCAAGCATAAATACTAGCTGAAAACCCAATTAAGATAATCGCAAAAGCAAATCAAAGAATGCTCTTAACATAGACAACAAATTATCTAGTTAAGCATTTATTCTCATCCGGGTGATTTTAGCCATTTTTGAGATGTTAATTGTCTTCTTGAACCATTTTTAGGTGTAATGAATTGGATTAAAATTCCGTTTTGCACTTATGGAAGTAGGGATCGGCAACTAAAAACGGGTTGGAAAGATATGGAAGATGCCTCTTGCGCTTCTACATTCTCACTAGCAACTGGTCTGGTGATTGGTGCGATGGCGTTTCACGTCCGTTGGAAGCGATGTCTACGACGGGCTACGCCTACGTAAAAAACTCCGGAACTAATACTGATGGACTTGTAAAAAGTGGTATATCACAGCAGTTTTTGCTGATTATTGAGGTTCATTTTTCTCAAGATAAATGTCTTATAGCAGTTTCCGATCTGGTGAGGTACGTTTTCAAGGCTACTAACCTTGTTAAACAAGATTTGGGTGTACCTCAGTTGCTTAGGAAACGCTATACCTAAAAATCTGCAAAACTGCCGCACCAGGATTTGCGATCATCAAATCCACCAAAAGTCATTAAGGAGCGCCAGATTTTCCGGCTATGCCACAAAACATCTTAGCGTCCCCTCTGGCATAGAAGCACGCTGATTTTGGTTATTCGTCTTGGGGCTTACTTATACTGGAAAAATTAAAAATTTATTAGGCAAATACATTTACTCGCTTTCATTACAATAAAGATTTTATTTTTATACTTCACTTATCAAGGAGCAACACTCATATGGCAAATCTCAACCCCACTCACCCTACCAAACAACTTCTAGCTGGTTACTGTGGCATTATCCTTGGAGGATTTGGGGTTCATAAGTTTATTCTAGGATACACTTCGGAAGGCTTTATCATGTTGGTGATTTCTGTAGTTGGGGGTTCTTTCACCTACGGCATTGCCTTGTTAATTATGCAACTTGTAGGTTTAATTGAAGGCATGATCTACTTGAATAAGTCCCCGGAAGAATTTGTAAATACCTATTTTGTAAATAAGCAGGCCTGGTTCTAGTGCAAGAAGGCAGGTCGAGCTTGCGGCAGAAGATAACACACGCTATTCTCAAACCTAAACAGCTTAACTGGGTAATGTTCTTCTTGTTGGGCATAGGGTATTTCAGTGTTATGTCTCATTTGGAAACCAACTATTTCTTAAAAAGTCTGATTGTGATCATGCCAATGCAGGTGGTAGCTATTATCTATGTGACTTATTTACGCTGGAGCCGTCATTGACCTTCAGCGAACTACGATAAATTAAGAAATTTAATATGGTTGACATACAGTCGTAGTTCCATATTTCGTCTACGCTCAAATTAGAGACGCTTTTAGTCAGGCGTTGAATTTCTGTAGCGAATCTAAACACTTGCCATGCAACTTGTCCCGAAAACTAAGCTAGCCCCAGAACTTGACCCAATCCTAGAGAAAATTATTCTAGATGTTGGAGGCATGAAGTGTGCTGGGTGTGTGAACGCAGTAGAGCGACAGCTAACTCAACATCCAGGAGTCAAGAGTGCCTGTGTGAACCTGGCCACAGAGGTAGCAGTTGTAGAGTCAGAAACTGGTGCGGTAGATGCAGATGCACTGGCACAGCGATTAACAGCCGTTGGATTCCCGACTCAATCCCGAAAAGCTAGTGGCACAGTAGCAGGCGAGATATCTACCTTACAAGACCCAGCAGAACGACAACGCCGAGAAATGCGCTCTTCTGTTAGGCAGTTGGTGATTGCTGCGATGTTGCTGGTGTTATCGGGAAGTGGACATTTTGGTAATCTTGGTAGCTCAGTACTGCCAGTGCTGAATAACATCTGGTTCCACTGTGGACTGGCGACAGTGGCGCTATTAATTCCCGGTCGCCCGATTTTAGTAGATGGCTGGCTGGGCTGGCGGCGAAATGCGCCTAACATGAACACCCTGGTGGGATTGGGAACGCTAACAGCCTACATTGCTAGTTTAGTAGCGCTGCTCTTTCCCCAAATGGGTTGGGAGTGCTTCTTTGATGAACCAGTAATGATGCTAGGCTTTATTCTTTTGGGAAGGACATTAGAGCAACAAGCTAGAGGTCGCGCCGCTGCCGCATTTAAGAAATTGCTAGCACTCCAGCCACTCTTAGCGCGATTGATTGCCAACCCAGAAAAAGTTGGAGTCGGGTCTTCTAGTGTAGAGATTCCTGCAGAACAGGTGCGTGTTGGTGAATGGTTACAAGTGCTGCCAGGTGATAAAATCCCCGTTGATGGTGAAGTGGTGGTTGGTCAAACAACGGTCGATGAGTCAATGCTGACTGGGGAAGCGGTGCCAGTAATCAAGCAACCAGGAGATATGGTGACAGGAGGGACGCTAAACCAGTCAGGAGCGATCGCTATTCAGGCAACCCGGACTGGAAGTGATACAACTCTAGCTCAAATTGTCGCTTTAGTAGAAGCCGCCCAAACTCGGAAAGCCCCAGTACAGAAATTAGCAGATACAGTAGCTGGTTACTTTACCTACGGGGTGCTGACAGCATCTGTATTAACATTTGTCTTTTGGTACTTTTTCGGCACTCACATCTGGACTGATATCACCATGTCTGGTGGTATGGAAATGATCAGCCACGCTGACCATTCCCCACTCCCAACTCCCCACTCCCCCCTATTAATCAGCTTAAAACTAGCGATCGCAGTTATGGTAGTCGCCTGTCCCTGTGCTTTGGGACTTGCCACACCAACAGCCATTCTTGTCGGGACTGCTATGGGTGCAGAACGGGGTCTGTTAATCAAAGGCGGCGATGTTTTGGAAAAAGTACACCAGCTAGACACCGTAGTTTTTGATAAAACCGGCACTCTAACCACGGGTAATCCCATCGTTACAGATTGCTTGTTAATTTTAGAAAGGGGTAGTGAGAATCCCTACTCCCTCATACAATTAGCAGCAGCCGTAGAAAGCGGTACTCACCATCCTCTAGCAAAAGCGATTCAGCAAGAAGCACAGCGGCAACAGTTATCTATTCCAGAGGCTGTGGACTTTCACACGGAACCAGGACTAGGGGTGTCTGCTGTGGTAGAGGGCACAGTTGTACTATTGGGTAACTGGGAGTGGTTGAGTTGGCACGGCATTTCGATTAGCGAAACTGCACAACAGGTAGCACAGGATTTGGCAACAGATGGGAAAACAGTCGTTTGCGTAGCAATTGGGGGAACTTTAGCCGGGTTAATTGCTGTTTCTGATACCCTCAGACCAGATGCCCGATCCACCGTAGACAAGTTGCGTCAGATGGGCTTACGGGTAATGCTACTCAGTGGCGATCGTCCAGAAGCAGCTAGCGCCATAGCCAAACAACTAGGATTAGACAGCGCTGATGTCATAGCGGGTGTCCCCCCAGCGAAAAAAGCGGCTGCAATCCAGTCTCTCCAGTTAGAAGGGACAAAGGGACAAGGGGGACAAGCAGACAAGGGGACAAAGAAAACTCCCCACTCCGTAGTCGCAATGGTGGGAGATGGAATCAACGATGCTCCAGCTTTATCCCAAGCAGATGTAGGAATTGCTTTACACTCTGGGACAGATGTGGCAATGGAAACTGCTGAAATTGTCCTAATGCGCGATCGCTTAAACGATGTCGTCGAATCTATTCAACTTAGTCGCGCCACTTTCAACAAAATCCGCCAAAATTTATTCTGGGCTTTTGCATATAATACAGTTGGCATTCCTTTAGCAGCTGGTGTTTTGTTCCCCAGTCTGGGTTTTGTCCTTAACCCATCTGGTGCTGCTGCATTAATGGCTTTTAGCTCTGTTAGCGTCGTCACAAACTCAATATTATTACGGCGGTTAGCTCATCACCCATAGAATACTCTTTTGCACGTAAAATTTCCAAGCACAAATCTTGGTTATTCCCATCTCAAGTTAAACTGAGTCGCCCCGTCAGGTTTTACGCAGCCCACAAAGCCTCTTGAGACACTTACCAAAGCTATTATAGCTACTGGAGTAGAACGGCCATGTTCTACTCTTTCAAGGTATTATGCAATTTTAAAGCTTATTTAGATCAGCACCACAGACTTATGGTGCATGAGAATGGCCGGATACAATACTAAACAAATCTTGATTAATCACAGTTCCACCGATTTGTCAATGGCAGCAGAAACCAATGAAAACCATCTACTGATTATTGAAGACGATCAAGGTCGCAAAGAATTTTCTCTAGAGCACCCCGTCTACTCTATTGGTAGAGACCGTGAGTGTAATATCCGTTTGATGTCGCAGTTTGTCTCCCGCCGCCATGCCACATTAGTGAGATTGCCACGAGAGCATAATAGTCATAGCTACTATTACCGGATTGTAGATGGCGATGCCAAAGGGAAGCCTAGTTCCAACGGTTTGATGATTAATGGACGTAAGATACCAGCTCACGATCTAAAAAATGAAGACGAGATCGTTTTTGGCCCTCAAGTACGTGCCATTTATTACCTTTTAAGAAACACTCAGCGTTTGGGACAAACGGATTCGAGTGAGTATGACATTACACTAATAAACCCCGGTATGACCGAGGATTTAGAGGATCTGGGAGAGTGAATTATAACTACCAATAACAGTCTGAGAATCCCCCGGCTTGAAGTCGTGGGAGTATCAATTCAATCACCAAAGCTATCCTGCAAGACTTTCAATCAAATGCCAATGGCGGCTACTTTCAATAGCCTGCTTGATGAATTCAAACATTTGTCGGCAGTAATTATCTAGTTGGAGTGGTAGTTCTTCATTTTTAATTACAATACTCATCCGGGTTTCTGTTTCAGTAGATTTTGATTTTTCAATCAGTACTTCTACGGTAACTAATTTAGCAAAATGAACATTGCCGGGAACCTCACGAGCGATAATGTACTCGGCCGTGTGGTATTGAATATCCAACTGACAGTCCTGTAGAAGTTCCACAAGTAACGCCTGGAGATGCTCACTAGGAACAGAAACAATAAATGAACAGGTATAGCGAGCCATAATAGCCCCACGCCTTGCAACACTCCGTCCATCGTATAATACCGAAGCATCTAAACGGAAAGTCATTAAAAAGCAAAGTTTTTGAGTTTTGAGATCAGGTATTACCAAGATATACAGTCACATCTGTTCTATCCACAAAGAAAGTGCCATGAGAAGGTAGAAGGCAGAAGGGAAACCACTGATGAAATATTGTATAAACTCAAGAGTGCCATCAGGCAGGAAGGAAACCCCATAAATAAATTCGTATTTTTCTAACAAGGGCACCTTTTGTCTGGCACTTTGCGTCTTGAACAAAATCCTTTTACCCAATTCAATAAATAAATTTAGGTATTTAAACCCTGTGACAAAGCGAAAAATCGAGCCAGTGCTACCTTGCAGTTTCCCGACTTGTCCTAAGCGCGTCTCCCCTTCTCCCATTCGTGAGAGGCTAGCGCCTGCCGTAGGATGCCGGAACGCGAACAGCGTCTCCTGTCTTGAGAAGGGCTGTAGGGAGAAGCAACTGGCGTCTCTTGTGCCGAAAATCGGCGATTTGTTAGCGCAGCCTCTTCTCTACCTTGGGTTATGCCAACGAGTAATCAAGCGTTGGAACGAGTGTCCGCAGGAACGTCACTTTTCAACAGAGAGCAAAATATATTTTCTTCCTCCTGCTCTCTGCCCTCTTTGGTAAGCTGAAAGTTTGATCAAAAACTTTACAATAAAGGTTTGGCTGAGGTAGAAAATGAAAGTCGCAATTACTGGAGCAACAGGATTTGTAGGTAGTCGTTTGATACAACGACTCCACGGAAAAGGTGATAAAATAGTAGTATTAACTCGGAACACTGCCTTTGCTCAAAAGGTTTTTCCATCTGAGGCTTACCCCAATCTAGAAATTGTTGCCTATACACCAAATGCTTCTGGTTCTTGGCAAAGTGTCATCGCTAGTTGTGATGCCGTAGTTAATTTGGCAGGAGAACCCATTGGTGAAGGACGCTGGACACCAGAACGCAAACAAGAAATCCTCAATAGCCGAAAGTTAGGTACACAAAAAATAGTTGAAGCAATAGTCAGCGCTAACCCCAAAACGGCAGTCGCTACAACGGGGAACCACCCCCTTGCGGAGGTTCCCTCCGTTGGGGGGAGTGGCGTGGGAACCCCCGCAACGCGCTGCCTCCCTAGCGTGTTAATTAACGCTTCGGCTATTGGCTACTACGGCACCAGTGAAACGGCAACCTTTGATGAAACAAGCCTATCTGGTAACGATTTTCTCGCCCAAGTCTGCCAAGCCTGGGAAGCAGAGGCGAGAAAGGTAAAAGATGCTGGTGTACGGTTGGTAATTCTGCGTTTTGGGATTGTTTTGGGCAATGGCGGTGCTTTAGGTAAAATGATTCCGCCTTTTAAACTCTTTGCCGGTGGCCCCATTGGCAGTGGCCGGCAGTGGTTCTCATGGATTCACGTAGACGATTTAGTTAACCTGATTCTGCAAGCTTTAACTAAAGCGGAAATAGAAGGCGTATATAATGCCACTGCCCCTAACCCAGTCCGGATGGCAGATTTAAGCCAAGCTTTGGGACGAGTGATGAATCGCCCCTCTTGGTTGCCTGTTCCTGCTTTTGCGATCGAAGCTCTTTTAGGAGACGGGGCTATAGTAGTTTTAGAAGGTCAGCAAGTCATCCCGAAACGTACTGTGGAAACAGGCTTTGAGTACAAACATCCTAATTTGCAATCAGCATTAACACAAATTCTTACATAGACTCAAAAGTTAACAGTTCAAAGGGACTGGGGATTGGCTATTGGGAAGAATTCAGCCCCCAGTCCCCACTTCCCAGTCCCTTGACTATTGACTAGAGAGAAATTTTCTGGAAACCCAACTGATAATACCGCTGAGAATAGCACCGCCCATGAGGATGCCAATTGCTGGGTTAAACAAGGGTTGCCACAGTTGATGCCACAAATCCAAACCCAGGTTTAGTCCCGCCGCATCACCGATCGCTGCGATCGCTAACCAGCCAAAGCCAAACAAAACCAAAAAAACATCTGCGACTAAAGCCTTGTTTAGCCAATTTAATAATTTATCTTTCATGATCGGACTAGGTATTAGGGATTGGGGATTGGGCATGGGGTATTGGGGATTGGGTATTGGGAAGAATTCAGTCCCTACTCCCCACTCCCCATCCTCTACTTTTCAAATAGCCAATTTTTAACTTTTGTCAAACTCTGCCAATCTGGTTTTCTACTTAAACCGTCTTCAATACTATTTTTTATTTCATCACTCCATTCTTCGTTAACAAAAATTAACTGTTGTGCTATATCAATGTGTTCCCGCAAACCTTTTTGACCTGTTTCCAGCATTGCTAAGGCGAGATTTACTCTGGCCTGTGGATCTTGTGGGTTTAACTTAACTGCCTTCTGTGCAGCTTTGTAAGCTAAATTGGGTTTGTTATCGAGTAGATATAACCACGCCAAACAAATCCAAGCAGCACTAGTTTTGGGAGCGCGATCGCACACTTCTTTAAACACAGGGATTAAAGAATCTACTCTTTCTCCAGCTTTATAGCGTTCTAAACCTGTATCAAACAGGGATTCAACTGTATTAGTCATTGGTCATTAGTCATTAGTCATTAGTCATTAGTCATTGGTCATGGGTCATTGGTCATTAGTCATTAGGCAACTGCAAATGAGAAGGGACAAATGACAAGGGACAAATGACAAATGACAATATTACACCCCAAATGACTTGCCGCAACCGCAAGTTTGGTTGGCATTGGGGTTAGTAAATTGGAAGCCACCGCCAATCATGGCATCGCTATAATCGAGCATTAAGCCGTAGAGATATAACAGACTCTTGCGATCGCTGACAATTTTGAAGCCATCATAATCAAAAACTTCATCCTGAGGGGTGATCTTACTGCTGTCTTCAAAGTCCATCATGTAAGACATCCCAGAACAGCCACCCTGACGTACTCCTACCCGTAAGCATAAGTCTGTGCCTTGTCTGTCCCGGAGGGATTTTACCTGGTGCAATGCGGCTTCGCTCAACAGAATTCCGCGTTGTTGAGCCTGAATTGCTTGTGTCATCTGCTTTTTAAACTCCTTAATTAGTCTTAGCGTTACCTTGTATCGGCTTGTTAATGCCTGTGGCTTGCCCTTGGTGTTTTTGTATTCATTCTAGCGGCTTAGATGTTGCTAGATGCCAAATTGTAAACACTCCGTCAAAAGCAGCCAAAGATTTCTATTCTAGAATTGAGAGACTCAGTGTGTTTATAGATTCGGTATTTTTGAAATTCAAGCCTTGCGGCAGCCTGAGAAGCAACCACCCTTCAGGTGCAGCCATAAAAATTTAATCCGAGGCTAGCTATCCCCCAAAGTTTACTTCCAAATTGCTTCTTTTGATTAACTTACTCTATGACAAGTTTTAATCGCTCTACCAGTCGTCGGTTGAAGAAATTAACTCAAATTCCTTCTGTATGGGAGGGCGATCGCCGTCCGTTATCATCACCAAACCAGCACTCAGACTCCGAGGAAAAGGGAGAATGCATTCTTTGGGTAGATTTCTCCCAAGGTATGGTTCGAGGAATGGACGTGGTAGCTTCAGATATCGGTCCAGAAGCAATAGTTCGCACTTTAATGCGAGCAATGGAGCATCCCCACAGTCCGGCAAGACCTGCCAGACCCCAAAGAATTGTAGTCAAAGACCGCGAGATCCAATTTTACCTGCGGGGGGTGCTGCAAGATTTGGATATCGCCATTGACTACGCACCAGAACTGCCTTTAATTGACGAACTATTTCGTGGATTTGCGGACATCCTCGATAGTCAAACGCCCGACTTACCCCCACAATATGCACAAATCTTGCGAGAGAAAGCATTTGCAATTTGGCAAGCAGCACCTTGGGAATTTTTGGAAGAACAACAAATTTTGTCAATCGAGATTAATAAGTGGGATGTTGGCACACTCTACGCCTCAATTATGGGAATGCTGGGAATGGAGTATGGGATTTTGTTTTATCGCTCAGAAGAGTCTTTAAAACAGTTTCGCGCCGCAGTTTTAAAAGATGAAGAATCAACGGAGCATCTAGAAGAAGCGTTCCTCAAGCAAGATTGCCTGTTTCTTACTTTTGAAAGTGCTGATGAAACCGATGAAGATGAGGATGAAGCGGGTGATTTGGCGGATCTGCCAGTATCAGAAATTGACCCCACCTTCGGTAATATCCACCCCTTAGAAGGACTGCGGTCTGTTTTGTATGACGAAGAAGCACTAGTAATATTTGTTGCGATTGAAAGCCTGAGCCGCTTTATTCGCGATCACCGTCGCCACCTTCATGAGGAAACCTTCCCTACCCTCAGCCGTCGCTATCGCATTTCTCTGCCGCAGTCGGAAGAATCAACTAAATCTGTGGCTGTGACAGTTTCTACCATGCCGCAGTTAGCAGCAGAATTAGAGGAAATGGCAGGCTTTGGTGTTGATGATCAGGAGATTGACAACCTTGGCTCCCCAAGGTTCCAATCATTGCAAGATGACTTGATACCAGAAGATTCCTTCCTCAGCTTAGGTGTGGTGTCCTGGGAAATGTTGGAGTACCTCCAGAAGGGGGTCAGCTACCATAAGGCTGGTGAAATAAAACAAGTGGGTGACGGTTTGCCGGTGATTTTAATTCAAACTTCCCGGCCCAAGGCTAAGACTGTAATTGAAAGAATTGAAGCCGCAGACGGACTGAGAGCAATTTGCTTTAATCCAGGTGCCGACCCTTTCGATGGCGATCGTTACGATTTAGGTTTATTGCAAACTCAAAATGGCGAATTGTTCCTATTTGGTGAATTTTTAGATGAAGATCCTATTCATGTAGAAGCCCGCAAAAAATGGAACCAGCGGTGTAAAAATACTAAGGGCTACTGTGGTTTAATCATTGCCAAAGGACTAACGGGAGCTTCCCGTGGCAATCCTCAGTTACGAGACATGATGGCTTTGTTTGAAGCGCGATCGCTTTCACCTAAAGATTTAGGTATTGGTACTCTCCAACTGATGCCCCAACTTAAATTTGAATAGTTGCACTAATTCCCGCAATCCTCAATCTCAAATTGTGTCTATGAAAAATTAAGTTGATGTGTATTTGATTCCCATATTAGACCTCTTGCAAAAGTCAAAAAATCAGGAATGTCATTCTGTTCGCGCAGCGTTCCTGCAGGGTACGGAACGCATCTCTTGGGCGTCTTGTAGAGAAGAAGCGTTAGCCACGTAGGATCGTCTGACTCGCTACCGCTGCGCTATCGGGTGACGCTCGTAAGCAAGCTTACGCAGTCCCCTATGGAGGGAAACCCTCCTTCAGGGCTGACTCACCCCAAAGGGTCTACAGATAGCGCAGCGGTAGCCTTTGTCTTCTCCCTACAGCCCTTTGGGCATCCTACGGCAGGCGTTAGCGTTAGCCTCTCACGAAGGGGAGACGATGCCGCGCAACGAGCGTCGGAAACCTCCGCTCCAGTTTTTCGTTTAGCTCAGAGTTCTCTCTGAATTCTGCTGTATGTATAACAATTGCCAAAAAGCAACCAATGATTAGAAGTTAACTTTACCTTAATTTCATGAAGTATCTGTATTTTCCTATTTTTCCAGTCATTTCATTTGGATATTTATCAGTATAAATCCGTACAATATGCTAAAAATTTCTCTGTAAAGTTCCGTTTAATCAAACCTACCTGACGTACTGATATATCAGAATGTTTTTTTAACAAGTTTTTGAGTTTAGCATCTTGTTATGTATCAATATCATTAAGCAAAAGCTTAGGTGATATCTTTTTCTTTGTATTTTTTTTATAAAGGATGAAAATGAGCTTATTTAGTCGCTAAATGAAGATTCTTTAAAGTGCATAAATAATCGCTATAATGAACACATAATCGAAAAAAATTGAAATATACAATTATTTTTATGGAAATACTTAGTCAATAATAAATAGTTGCAACTATAAACTTTATTGGCAGTAATTTATATCTTACTTTAGATATAAAAAATATTTAATGTCGAATTTTTCGTACAGTAATTGGCGAAAAATGATTAGTAGAACCTGCCAATAGATGAATACTATGAACGGGAAAAAAATTGCTGAGTTTGAGACAAACTATATCGCTAGAGGGAAGAGAAAACACATCTAAAATTTCATCGTATCTTTACGGGGAGTTAGTGTAAAAGCATAAAACAAAACTAAAATACTATTATCGGCAACAGTCAACTAACATCATATCTGTTCTCGGAGCATTCATCTGTGTGAAATTACAGATAATGCTGTTAAAATTTACCAAAAAACTGGGCTATTTACACCCAGAAAACTGAGTCTTGTCCCCTTTTTTGTGGCTAGTATATGGTTACTATATTGGCACGGAAAAGCAATCAGCTTGATCGAGGGAAGCCAAAATTTATAACCGTTCAAGTAGCTCTTAACTTCTTGGTTCCAGTAATGGGTGCAGATGGGTGTTTGTTCTAGAGCGATCGCTTATTTGCCTACTTTCTAAGTGATTATTCACGATCTATACACACCACTCTAACCCGCCTGTAAGCCAGCGTTTCAGCATCATAAGGATTCTGAAGCTTTCTTGTCTGGTGTGATACCAGATGTTCTCTCCAAGCGGGTTTGACAAACTTGGTTAAGATAGAAGGTCAAATGCTTTCAATGGAGAATAATTTTGGAAATCTTGATTGAGTCAACAGTAGGTGTCTCAAATTAATTTCTCAAATTTCATTGTCAGGCTTTACTCATGCTGTTAGTAGGGTTATTATCTTCCAAAGCAACTATGTGCTCTTTTGATTGTCACAATAGCAACAAATAAAGTGTAGTTTTTTGATTTATTTAGAAAATGATGACTTCTTTGACAAAAGGAACATTTTTAATATTAATGGTATTACTTGTTTCCTGAGACAAACTCTGATAATGTTATCGGTCTCTTCTTTAGTTAGATTCTTTCAATGATCTAAA
The DNA here is from genome assembly GCF_036917615.1 of Nostoc sp. Classification (GTDB taxonomy): domain Bacteria; phylum Cyanobacteriota; class Cyanobacteriia; order Cyanobacteriales; family Nostocaceae; genus Nostoc. The sequence goes on along the minus strand of NZ_JBALCZ010000069.1, from coordinate 117,074 downwards.
ATATACAGCAAATAGCATGATAATGACAAATAAAAAATGGGCCGTTAAACGTATAACAGTTAATCTCGCAACACAGGAAGCGGAAAAACTAGAAAAATATTGCGAACAAACAGGTAGACCCGCAACCGACGTGATTCGTGAACTGATTAGAAGTTTGCCTGTCTCCGACGACAGCAAAGATGTAAATAGGTAAGAAGATGCTTTCACGACTGATCCAGATAACTGCTTTGCCACCAAAAAAATAGCTATAATACTTTTTTGAGTCCGCCGGAATGGACAAGAGTTTGTCTAAGTGATACAGACGCGTTTTTCTCGCGTCTGGTCAATTGCCGGGGCTAAAAGGAGTGATCAAAGAAGTTCTAGTATCGACTTATGCCCAGATATGGTGGTGGAGTTGATATTAAGTAGTAAATTCCGACACCAACCCAGTTACAATCTGTAAAGAAACTGAAAAGGAACGACGGAATGCGCGTTGCAATCGTAGGTGCGGGACTGGCTGGGCTAGCAACCGCAGTAGATCTAGCGGATGCTGGTTGTGAAGTAGAGATTTTTGAGTCTCGTCCGTTTGTGGGTGGTAAAGTTGGCAGTTGGGTTGATGGAGATGGCAACCATCTAGAAATGGGGTTGCACGTATTTTTCGGGTGCTACTACGAACTATTTGACTTGATGAAGAAAGTGGGGGTGTTAGAAAACTTACGGCTCAAGGAACATACCCACACTTTCATTAACAAAGGGGGCCAGACTGGTGCTTTAGATTTTCGTTTCCTTACAGGTGCGCCTTTCAATGGCTTAAAGGCCTTTTTCACTACTTCCCAACTATCGTTGCAGGATAAATTGCAAAATGCGATCGCTTTGGGTACTAGTCCCATAGTTCGCGGATTGGTAGACTTTAAAGGGGCGATGAAAACCATCCGCAAATTAGATAAAATTAGCTTTGCCGATTGGTTCCGCAGTCATGGTGGAAGTAATGGCAGCATCAAGCGTATGTGGAACCCCATCGCCTACGCTCTGGGATTTATTGATTGCGAAAATATGTCTGCCCGTTGTATGTTAACGATATTCCAGCTATTTGCTGCCAGAACTGAAGCTTCAGTTTTGCGAATGCTGGAGGGTTCTCCCCATGAGTATTTACACAAGCCAATTCTGGAATATCTGCAAGTTAGAGGCACCAAAGTTTACACGCGTCGGCAAGTTCGAGAAATTCAGTTTACATCAGACGAACAAACCCGCGTCACTGGTATAGTAGTTGCCCAAGGTGATACAGTAGAAACTATCACTGCTGATGCTTACGTTTTTGCCTGTGATGTTCCAGGAATTCAACGCATCCTACCCCACGAGTGGCGTAAGTGGTCAGAATTTGACAATATTTACAAACTGGATGCAGTGCCAGTGGCTACAGTGCAGTTACGCTTCGATGGTTGGGTAACGGAACTGAGTGATGGAGAGCAACGTAAACAGCTAAATCATGCGGCTGGAATAGATAATTTACTTTACACAGCCGATGCTGATTTTTCTTGTTTTGCTGATTTGGCGTTGACTAGCCCTGCTGATTATTATCGCCCAGGACAGGGGTCATTGTTGCAGCTGGTGCTGACACCGGGAGATCCGTTTATTGCCCAAAGTAATGAAGCGATCGCGCAGCATGTCCTCAAGCAAGTGCATGAACTGTTTCCCTCGTCGCGGGAGCTAAATATGACTTGGTACAGTGTGGTAAAACTTGCCCAGTCTCTCTACCGAGAAGCGCCAGGGATGGACGCGTACCGTCCTAACCAAAAAACACCAGTAGATAATTTCTTCCTTGCAGGGAGTTATACTCAGCAAGATTACATCGACAGCATGGAAGGTGCGACTATTTCTGGACGGCGGGCGGCAAAAGTGATTTTGGAAAGTTTGAAGAGATAACTAACCGCAAAGGGCGCAAAGGACGCAAAGGAAGAAAAGAGAATGTCAGATTGGTTAGAGCATACTGTACAGGTAGAAGTAGAAGTTCCCATAGATTTAGTATGGAGCCTCTGGTCTGATTTGGAGCAAATGCCCCGGTGGATGAAGTGGATTGATTCGGTGAAAATTCCGCCAGATAATCCAGATATATCTCTTTGGAAATTAAAAACGGGCAGTCTAGAATTTAATTGGAAATCCCGAATTCTCAAAGTTATTCCCAACCAAATTATCCAATGGGAATCGATTGATGGTTTGCCCAATCAGGGAGCGATTCGCTTTTACGATCGCAACAATAGTAGCATTGTCAAAATGACCATTTCCTACGCCATCCCCGGCATTATTGGCAAAATTATGGATAACTTGTTTTTGGGGCGGATAGTTGAATCGACAATTCAAGCTGATTTGGAAAGGTTTAAAGAATACGCGCTGAATGTTAAAGCTAATTGATATAGATACCAAAAACAGGCAGTAGGAAACAAACTTTAAAAGTTTCTTGCTGTCTGATGGGGAAATATGGATTTTTTAAGGGTTGGAGGAGGTGCGATTGCACATCTCTATTGCTCGTTAGGGATTAAGTTTAATATACAAAAATCTTGTTTAGACTATGACACTTATTAGAAAATGTTAAAATTTTCTTTATTGTAAAAACAAGTGAGAATTAAATGCATCGTCACATTAGTTTGAAGTACATTGATGAATCCGGTATAAAGACACTTTTTTCTAAAGGAGTACCTTGCTCTAAAACTGATACAGGAACTTACGATTTTTATATTGGTGGTAAATGCAGAATTTTTCCATCCGGTAGGATTGGAACAATTCTGAAAGAGAGTTTATCTCATGACGTTGATGTTCAGTTTGATAATGGCGATATAGAAACTGTGAATTTGGTCTATCTTTTTCCTGAAAGTCTTTTTGGTAGCTCGATTTTTTATAATCCAGCCTCATAAGATGGTTCTGGAAGTGGATCACCGACAGCTTCGTAGGCAATAACTAAAGACTCTAAGGCTTCAATTCCATTTGCCACAGCCAACTCGTAAGTATCCGCATGAGTCCGCCAGCGTTGTCCTGGAAAATCAGGGAATCCTACTAAGAAGCAATCATCTTCCTCCGACCACTGAATTATCATTTGGTACTTGAGTTTATTCATGTTGACGAAGCATTTGCTTCAGATCCCTAACTTTCTTTGGCATTAATTTTCTCAACAGATGCGATCGCCACAGTAATAAACAATGTGTCAAATTTTTTTGCTATCTATCCAAAAAAATCGAATCTCCGATTTTTTTATGCCTTGACTTGTTTTAACTCAGGTAATATCCGGGGAGAAATAGTTGCCTGAATTTCTTCACCCATTTTTTCTTTAGCTAGTCTAAGTTCATAATTCTTTTGTAAATTCATCCATAACTCAGCACCAGTACCAAACCATTGCCCTAATCGTAATGCTGTATCAGCAGTAATTGCCCGTTCACCATTAATTATTTCAGTAATACGATTTGTTGGTACATGAAGAATACGTGCTAACTCACTTGCGCTCATTTGCAATTCATGAAGCTCATCAGCAAGAATTTTTCCAGGATGGATGGGTGGCCGTGCCATGTTTTTCTCCTTTAAGAATGATAATCTGTAATTTCGATGTTGAAAGGTTTAGATTCTTCGTCTGGCCAATTGAAACAAATTCGCCATTGCTTATTTATCCGAATGCTATATTGACCTTTTCGATCACCCTCTAAAGATTCAAAATGGTTGCTCGGTAGTTTCATAAGAGATTCTTTGTTAGTAGCGGCTTCTAATATATCAAGTCGTTTATATGCTTGATCTGTAAAAGCCTGAAACTCTTTTACTCTCTCACCTAAAGCAAATCGCTCCGTCCTTTTATCTTTAAACTTGGGATATTTGTCTGACGGAGACATAAAATTAGTAATGGTAGATATTATGCGTTACGTAACTCATAATTTACTCTATTTACGATAGCACAATTAATATCCGCATAGCATATCAGTCCTTCTCAATAGCAGGGGCGACATTACCAAGTTGGATCGCTAAATAAATTAATCGTCAATTCCTCACGTGGCGGTACTGCGGTGATACAAGCACGGATGATATCTCCATCCTCTAATTCGACAGTGCAAGCGTGACAAGACCCTATGAGACAACCGGTGGGAATAAATACCCCAGCCCGGTCTGCTACATCTAAGAGGGCTTCTCCCACCTCAGCATCTACTGTGACATCATCTGGTAAAAAGCGGACACGAACAATCATCAATGTTACGCATTTAATTTAATATTGACTCATAAGGGTTGTCCTTTGTCATTAGTCCTTTGTAAAAACAAATGACTAATGACCAATGACAGTTTGAACGAAAAAATGTGCGATTTTTATGCACTTTAGCTTAAGACAAAAACAGACTTAAGTCTAAATGGCTTTCTACTTGAGTGGCTAAAAAATCCAAAATCTGCTCTCGCTGTTCCCGATAGTTAGCAACACCGGTGGGCAAAGATTTTAAACCCCGCTGTTGACGGAGGCGATTTAACCAAGCCCGTCGCCAAGGGCCATTGTCAAAAAGTCCGTGGAGATAACTACCCCAGACTGATTGACAACTATCCACTAACCCTAAATTAATATCGTCAAATAGGGCATGGTAGGATTGGGGATCTATTCCTTGCTGTTCGATGCGCGATCGCCCTTGGTGGATTTCAAAGCCAGTGACTGGCAAGCCCTGTTGCGGATAATTTGAGCTAACTTGGCGCTGGCGAGCAATTTTTTGTCCTGTAATTACAGTTCTGATTGGTAAAAGATTTAACCCTTGAAATCTGCCAGCTTGTCCCTCTATCCCTTCTGGATCGGCGATGATTTGACCGAGCATTTGATAGCCGCCGCAGATACCTAAAACCGTTCCTCCAGAGGCAGCATAGTGTTGGATAGCTTCTGCCATACCGCTCTTTTGCAGCAGTAGCAAATCAGCAATTGTAGTTTTTGTCCCTGGAATAATAACGGCATCAGGATGTCCTAAATCTTGCTTAGGACTTAAGTATTTTACTGAAACTGTGCTTTCTGATTCCAGTGGGTCAAAGTCGGTGAAATTGGCAATTCTGGGTAAGCGGATGACGGCAATGTTGAGGTCAGCTTGGGCTTTATGCGATTCCCGTTCCAGCAAATCAAGGGAGTCCTCCGCTGGAAACACTTCTTGTAAGTAAGGTATAACACCGATAACGGGGATACCTGTACGTTCTTCTAACCATTTTATTCCCGGATCTAAGAGCGATCGCTGTCCTCGGAACTTATTAATTACTACACCCTTAATTAAGGCGCGTTCATCTGGTTCCAATAACTCTAAGGTTCCAACGACATGGGCAAAAGCACCACCCCGATCAATATCAACCACTAACATCGTCGGCGCATTCAAATATTTTGCCACCCGCATATTAGTTAAGTCGCGGTGCTTGAGGTTAATCTCCGCTGGACTACCGGCACCTTCACAAACTAGCAAGTCAAATTCTGTTCCTAAATGCTGTAGCGATTCTTCAATTGTCCGCCAGCCCAGGTCAAAATATTGCTCGTAGTAATCTGAGGCACTCACTTTACCCACAGACCTACCTTTGATAATTACTTGGGAAGTCATATCCCCTTGGGGTTTGAGTAAAATTGGGTTCATTTCTACCCAAGGCACGACTCCCGCAGCCCAAGCTTGCACTGCTTGGGCATAGCCAATTTCTCCACCATTGGCAGTGACATAAGCATTTAAAGCCATATTTTGACCTTTAAAGGGAGCCACCCGCCAGCCACGCCGCGACAGAATGCGACAAATAGCTGTAGTTAAAAGTGATTTCCCTGCATGGGATGTTGTCCCCACCACCATAATTGATTTCATAGTTGCTATCACTTAGTTTTTCAAGATACAGGGTGAAATTTTAGGAGGCAAGAAAGACACGGGAAAACGCGGACACGGAGAGAGGATTTGATAATTTCTCCGCGTCAGACCGTTTCTTCCTCTCTCTGTCTCCCTTTTTTACTCCCTACCAGCACGATCACAAAATTCAATTAGATGATTATGGTAAAGACTTCATGAATAGATGTGATGTTTCCGTATATATTGTTCCCTTTGATTCCCTAATCCTAACTCTTTGGTTTTTTATTCTAAAAAGGTATCCGTAACCAACGAATCACAGCATCGGATAAATGATCGCGCCATGAAGGAGTCCGCCAATTTTTTCCTTGGTATTGTTCTACTAACTGGCGTCCCAAGGGAGTGAGGCGAAAACTATCCGTAATTCCCTGACCATCGACTTCTCGCCGCAATACACCTACTTGGATCAACCAGCCTAAGGCATCGTCACAGGCTAATTCTGACAAAGGGCGCTTAGTATAGCCCTGCTTGAGTCCATTTTCCAGGGCGATCGCAGTTACTGACACACTTTGGTGTCCCATCACTTCAAATAAAGATAGATTAAAGGGTGAACAGACTAGCGATCGCTCGGCTCTTTCTACTGTGCTCCGAGGATAGACAAAGATATTTGGGTTTTGGGAATCAACAGCAGGCATTGTGTATGGGTAGAAATTTTTATTCTAAGAAAGATTAATTTAAGAATATATTTTTTCTTGTACCAGCTACCTGATTTAACCAAAATTAGTGACCTCAAGTATAACTATGCTATTTTTTAGTAATTATATTTAATCATTATAAATTAATGTAAAATTTCAAGTGCATCAACAATCTGAAACAGGAAAGGTTAATTATGCCTCTAGCAGTTGGTACGGATGCACCTGCATTTACCGCCAAAGATACAAACGGCAACACAGTCTCGTCATCTGATTTCGTCGGCAAGACGGTCGTTTTATATTTTTACCCCAAAGATGACACGCCAGGCTGCACCAAACAAGCCTGTAGTTTTCGGGATGCCCAGTCTCAATATCAAGGCAAAGATGTTGTAATCTTGGGAGTCAGTGCAGATGATGAAGTTTCCCATCAGGCATTCACCCAAAAATATAATTTGAATTTTCCCCTACTGGCTGACAGCGACAAATCCCTCATCAAAGCTTTCGATGTGGATGGCGGCGGTTATGCCAAGCGCGTCACCTACGTAATTGACCCTAGCGGCAAAATTACCCATGTTGACGCTAATGTAAATACCACTAGCCATGCTAGCGATATTTTAGCTGCACTTGGGCTGTAGTTTTTACCTGATAACCAAGGATTTTTTAAATAGTCTCAGCCCCAAGCCCTAGAGGCTTGGGGTTCTTTGTTTGAATTCAGTTACCTGATGGTGGTGTAATTGAGCGTGGTGTAACCACTGATGGTGTAACCGATGGCAAACTGGGAGTTGGTTGCAGTTGTTCACCTTGAATTAATTTTCGTTGCCTTGCTTTAAAAGCTGCTGCTGCTGAGTTTAGTTGGTCGTTCTGTTGGTTAGAATCCCAGTTGAGAGTCCCAAAATTTGCCCGATGAATCAGGTCAAACATGTTGAAATTGTCTGAGTTTGAACGGGAGAACGGATCGGTATTTTGGTCTGTTGTACTATTACTGGGAAAAGCATCTGTTGGGCTACTGATTTGAGCCGAACTGGGTTGAGCTATGAGTAAGGAAGCAAAGCTAATTCCTGCCGCCGTAGCTACAAAGAGTCTAGTAATTTGTAAAAATGGTTTTTTCATGGGATTTTGACCCTAAAATTTCTCTATTTTATCTTAAGCAAGAGTCCGACGCAGTTGGGGCTGAATACTCACTAAGGCGACTAGGGCAAAACCAAACAACACCAGCAACGCCCCCCCAAAGGTAACATCACCCCAAGGAGCCTGCATTACTACACTACCTAGTCCCCAATTACTGTGGAGATAGAGATAGCGAATTGGTTCGATCGCATAGCTGAGAGGATTCAGGGTAGCCACAACCTGCAACCACTGAGGCATGAAGGATAGAGGAGCCAAAGCAGTACTAGCAAACAATAATGGCAGGTTAGTAACGAAAATCACTGCAATCAATTCAATATGTCCGGGTAGAGCAAAAGCTAAACCAAGGGAGATGGCTGTCACGCCCAAAGCTAAGAGGAAGACAATTAGAGCGATCGCACTTAAACCCGCTGCATCTGGTAGTCCAGCCCCCAAGAACGCCGCCGCCGCTACAATCACCGCTGCTTGCAGCAAACTTTGGCTGATGATGAAGATTGCCGAAGCAAAGACAATGGAAAACCTTGATGCTAACGGTGCCACCAGCAAACGATTCAAAAAGCCGAACTCGCGGTCAAACATTACTGGCAAACCAGCATTCAGCGCTCCGGCAAAGGCTGTAAACACAATTATGCCGGCAGCCAAAAATTGTCCGTAATTTGTTGTTGTATTGCCAAATATACCTTTGGGAGCATTTTGGAACAAAGCACCAAATAGCAATAACCACATTACTGGCTGAATAATTCCAGCAACCAATGTGGAGGGACGGCGTTGCAACTGAATAAACAAGCGACGAGTTAAAGCCAACGTCTCTTGTACCAATTCACCGAAAAAGTTAGGTGCAGCATTCGCATCTGCTTGCGGCGATGCTAGGGGCTGCCAATTAATATCAGATTTAGGAGTAACACTCATAGCAATTTTGGATTTTGGATTTTGAATTTTAGATTGAGAATTGGGGGTTGGAAAGAGGCAGAGGGGCGGGGTGCAGGGGGCAGAGGGGAAAACTCTTCTCCCCCTGCTCCCTGCTCCCTGCTCCCTGCTCCCTGCTCCCTGCTCCCCCTGCCCCTATCTCATATTCTGCTTTTTCTCAGCCTTGGGATCGCGAGTGGCAACGGCTGCGAGTTCTGCATCCAACAAGGTGCGTCCTGTGGCGGCGAGGTAAACATCATCGAGACTGGGGCGAGATTGGGCGATGCCAAAAATGGGTAAGCCAGCGGTATTTAGCGCTTGCTGTATGTTAATCAGAACATCATTCTGAGGTGTCACCACCAAGTTGAGGGAATTACCTTGAGCGCTGTTGATAATCACTTCTTGCACAAACGGCAAAGGTTGCAAGAGGTTTTTGGCAATTTCTGCTTCCTGAATGGGGGAAAACTCGCGGATTCGCAAGGTGATGCGATCGCCCCCGACTTGATCTTTCAATTGTGAAGGTGTGCCAGAGGCAATCACAACGCCCCGATCTATAATTGCCACGCGATCGGCTAGGGCGTCAATTTCTTCTAGGTAATGGCTGGTAATTACTACCGTCGTTCCAGAGGCACGTAATTTACGTAGGAAATCCCATACCACAAAACGGGTTTCTATGTCAAGTCCCGCAGTTGGCTCATCTAATACCAGAACATCCGGTGCATGGAGCAACCCAGCAGCCAAGTCTAGGCGCTTGCGTAAACCGCCAGAGTAGGTTCCTGTTTTTTTATTGGCGTATTCTTGCAAACCGAGTAAATCTAATACCGTCTCAATGCGCTGTTTGGCTACTGCGCCTGGGAGGTGATAAAGTGCTGCTTGCAATTGCAGCAGTTCTCTTCCAGTCAGCACCTTATCTATAGCAACTTCCTGAGCAACATAGCCTAGTCGTTGTCTTGCCACTCTCGGATTGTCTAACACAGAGATGCCAGATACTTCGATTTTGCCAGCATCCGGTGTGGTAAGTGTACACAAGGCACGCAAGGTAGTAGTTTTCCCAGCACCGTTGGGGCCAAGTAAACCAAAGATTTCTCCTGATTCTACCTGAAAGGAAACATCTTGGACGGCGACAACTGTACCGTAGCGTTTTTGCAGATTTTGAATTAAAACGGCGGGAGCCATGACAGCTTATCCCCAACTATACAAATCTCAATAAAGTCTATCTTTATTGTATAAGGTAGGGAGCAAAGTTGATCTGGGTTTAAAGTTGCTTTATCAAGCAAGTTAAAATAGGTACACCGAGAGCAGTAGAGCAAAAATAATCTTTCTCCTTTGCCCCTTTGCTTCTTATTGACAGGATTAGTAATTGAGCAGAACCTAAAAATTACCCATTTCTAAATTCAAGTTAACATTAGACACTGCTTTATTTACTAGGGCGCATATATCCTTCTGCTTCCAATTTGTTTAAGGCTCTTTGGGCTACTTCTTTTCCATATCTTATACCAATAGAAGTAGCTTCTTGCAAAATTTGCGGGTTAAGTGTTTTTTGTCCTACAGGTGTTTGATAAAATGCAATGAGTTGTTTTATTTCTTCATTAGTGAAGTATTTATTATAAATAGGAATCATCTCCTTTATCAGATCATCTGGATTTAGTTCAGCTGCAAAAGTCTCCCAAAATTTTTGAGGAACTTGAGGGTATTCGGACTTGAATTCATTTGATAATTGAGTAATCAAGGATCGAAAAAGATTTTTCGTAACACTTATCTCTAACAATTTCTTGATATTATTAGTTTTATCTATTTCTTCAGCGTTACTAATTGGTGCAATAGTATTAGTTGTAGTTTGAGCAAAAGCGGCTCTATCAAAGGTCATTACCAGCGAAAGTACAACTGTTACTATGAAGCAAAATTTTATCTTCATTGATTTAAATTTATTTTTAATAGAGTATTCTTCAGGTAAATTTTACAAACGAACAACCATTCTGAGCAATTCCCTCAAATTATTCTTGTTAAATTTACCATATAAGTCCTTCTTTTACTACCTTGATGGTGCGTAAAGTAGTATCAGCACAACCGCTAATAAATCCTCCCATCGCCTGAATTTGTTGCAGATAGTCAAGAACAAGTTTTGTGATGACTTCTCCCGGCATTAACATGGGAATTCCTGGGGGATAGGGACAGACTATTTCGGCACAAATGCGATCGCTTGTTTCTGCTAAGGGTAATGTTTCACTGACAGCAAAAAAGGCTTCACGCGGAGAAAAATGTAAAGTATGGCTCACAGTACTGACTATATTATCCCAAGTTTGGCTCTTTAAAGTCAAGTTGGTTTGACGATATTCTTTAGCAAGGGTAGTGAAACCTTGGACTAATTGCTTAATATCGGCTGGGGTGTTGCCCAAACTAATAATAAAGGTGAGATGTTGCAGTGAGGCGAATTCGGCAGTGACAGCAAATTTTTCATTGAGAATTTCATCTGCCGCAAATCCGGTTAAGCCTAAACCAGAAACAGTCACAGTTAATCGCGTTTTGTCTAAAGCCATAAAGCCGGAAGATCCCCCCAACCCCCCTTGATAAGGGGGGCTAGGAATCTCTAAGACAGATAATCCAGGAATTTGACTGATTTTTGTTCTAGCTTGATCAGCAAGTTGCAAAGTGCGAGACATCAGCATTTTTCCGTGGAGTGCCATTTGCTGACGCCCTGCATCTAAGGAAGCTAAAAGTAAATAACTAGGACTGGTGGACTGTAGAAGTTGCAAAGCTTTACTGATGCGATCGCCATCTATCCTATTACCTTGAATGTGCAGCATTGATGCTTGTGTCATTGCACCAAGTACTTTGTGGATAGATTGTACAGTTAAATCGGCATCTGCGGCTAAGGCTGGAGTGGGTAATTCGGGATGAAAGGCAAAGTGGGCGCCGTGTGCTTCATCTACGATTAGAGGAATATTGTATTGATGTGTGATGTTGGCGATCGCACTCAAATCTCCACAAACGCCGTAATATGTTGGGTAAACTGTCAACACTGCTTTAGCGTCTGGATGTTGTTGGAGTGCAAATTCTATAGCATTAGGCGTGATGCTGTGGGCAATATCTAAAACTGGATCGTATTCAGGATTGAGAAAAATAGGTATTGCACCGGAGAGAATTAAACCAGCGATCGCAGATGAATGCACATTGCGAGGCAAAATAATTTTATCGCCTGTGCTACAGGTAGCGAGAATTGCTGCTTCAATCCCACAGGTAGAACCATTGACAAGGAACCATGTTTGTGAAGCGCCGAACGCCTCAGCCGCTAGTTGTTGTGCTTCTCGAATAACGCCTTGGGGTGCAAAGAGATTATCTAAATCTGCTAATTCGGTTAAATCAGCACGAAAGACGGCTTTACCAAATAAGTCAGCCAAGGATTGAGAAATTCCCTCACCTTGTTTATGTCCTGGGGTGTAAAAAGGTGCATGGAGTCTTGCTGCATTGGCTTTTAAGGCATCTAATAAGGGTGTTTGGTTTTGATTGAGCATTAAAAAAACAAACCGTTAATGATAAAAGCTGATTAACCAAGGTTTTACCCACCCTAACCCTCCCCTTATAAAGGGGAGGGAACTAGATTTCTTGTTTCCCCCCTTTATAAGGGGGGTAATTCGACTTGTATGTACATCGTAGGACTGCGAGGAGGGGAAACGAAGCGTAGCTTTGGCGGGGTGGGGTTCTGCGGGTTTAATAAGTAATCAAGCGGACATGATATAATTCCTGACTTTAAATAATTAGCTTCTTACTGCACGCTCTCTCACCCATTGTTTTAACAGAGGAATTTCAAAATCATATCCTCCATTGATTTTGTGTAAAATATGATAACGCAACAAGCGAGTTAATACCTTTTCAGCAATTTCTGTAGTTATAGGTAATAAAATATCTGTCTTGGCAACTTGTAATAATAATTCTTGACCAATTACCATTTCTTCTGGTGTAGTTCCTGTAAATTCTGTCCAAATATTTGTAAAATAAGGTTGACCGGAAGTAAATCCGTCATTAATAGAAGCTTGCAAGAGTTTAGAAGTAATAAAATCAGTATGGTTAAAGTTAGCTTGATTCACCATTGATGCGCCTAATAATTGTAGGCAATAAGGGTGACAATTGGTCAGTATTAATACTTTCTCTACAATGCTTGGAGCGTAACGCAGTTTAAAAGCTGGATCTGGATTAAGGAGTAATTCTTCCGCTTCGCTAGGTTCCAGATAAAGCATTTCTATCGGGACAACGCTGATAAAGTAGCTACTCCAATTTGGACCTAATTCCTCTAAAGTCTGCACCCCAGAAAAGAGAAAACCGAGTTGTTCATAATGTTGAATTAAGTGGCGCAGTTCGTCAAATAAACGTAAAGTTATCTGTCCCTTTTGGATGGCGGCACCGATTTTTTCAAATTCATCTATGTTGAGAAGGATGCGCCGTTCTCCGATTTTGGCAAGTGCTTCATCCAACCAATCTTCTAAGGCGGTATAGGGACTAGGTTGAAAATCGGGGCGTTTAGGAATGTTTGATAATTGAACGCCTTGACTTTTGCAGTCTTTATGAATTGCACGGACTAAGCCAAAGCAAAAGTCAGATTCGCTGGTGGTAATGGCGGAACTTTGCATATCCACAAATACAGGGAGGATATCACTGGGAAGCAGGCGGGGAAAGTTATACAAAAAGGAAGTTTTACCACAGCGACGGGGGCCGTGCAGCACAAGGGTAGGTCGGTCGCGGTCTAAAACTCGACGGACAACTTCATTGGCAAATCTCTGACGACCTTTAAATAAGTTTTTTTGCTCAAGTCGCACCGGATTTCCATATTGGAACGGGTTGATTAGTTCGCCTTGAGAGAATTGATGTTGTTCATTTTGTTCCAGTTCAATAACCCTTTGCCAATGTTCCAGTACAGGTGTCCAGCGTTTGATGGCTTCGCCTTTAAGTCCGAGAGAGGATAATTGGGATTGTAATCGAACAAGCTTGTTATTAATTTTTTCTAATCCTCGTTCTCGTAGATATATATTTTTATTTTCAAATGCAGATTGAATATCTTGAATAATAGTTTGCAAGCGAGGAAGAAGGATAGAAAGTTCAGGTTTAACTTTTGGTAAAGGTGTTTCTGGAGTGGGGGTATCGCTATCAGAATCGAGGTGATAAAAGGGAGAAATCAGGAAGGGTAATATAGGATGGTCTGAGTTGGCAGTAAAGATTAGTTCTGGAATACTTTGAATTTGCTTGAGTTGGTCGGCGACAATTTGTGGTAAGGCATTTTGCAGAGTTATTTGAAATCCTGGTAAGGAAAAAGTTTGGGTATATTGAAAGATTGTTAAGGCTTGTTGAGGTCTTTCACGAAATTCAGAAACAAGAAGTTGAGCATGATTAGGTAAAGGTATCCACAGGAGTTCGCTAGTGTAAGGAGGTAATTGAAAAAGTATTTTTGCTGTTTGGGGACGTAACCGCCTAATTGTTGAATCTGAAAATCTGAAAAATTTTAGTAAATAATAAGGAAATCTATAATAATCACCTAAAAAGTTATAATTAAAAAAGCAATACTGAGGAAATATTCTGTAATAGCTGACTAAGGTTACAGGGATAATTAATGCTGAAAGCCATCCTAAACTTTGGGCAGAAAGAGCTATTAAAATCACTGTAATAGTGATAAAAACTCTGTTGTCTTTTGCTGGTGCAAGAGCAAAAGCGATTAAACTTGCAACAACCGAAAACCAAGTAAGCGATAAAGTAGCAACTCCCGCCACTCCTTCCGCTACAACGACCGCCACGACGACCGCGACTCCTCCCGCGACTCCTCCCGCGACTCCTCCTGCGACTCCTCCTGCGACTCCTCCCGCCACAACTCCCGCCACGACTCCCACCACAACTTCCGCCAGTCCTCTCGCCACGACGACCGCCAGTCCTCCCGCCACGACGACCGCGACTCCTCCCGCGACTCCTCCCGCCGCGACTCCCGCCACGACAACCGCCAGTCCTCCCGCCACGATGACAGCCACTCCTCCCGCTACGACTCCCGCCACGACGACCGCCAGTCCTCCCGCCACCATGACCGCCACTCCTCCGGCATTATCACTATTTTTTATATTTTCTCTTGCTAGAAATAGGAAAATGCCTGTCATTCCACTTACTAATAACAGAAATAACCAGTTTTGAGTTGCTAACCACACTCCTAACATCACACTGATTGTTCCTCCTACCACCATCACATTACGAGCGAGGTAAAAATGTTCTTTTTTTAATAGTTGCAATATTAACCAAATAGTTAATGATATGGATACTCCAAAAACTGCAAAACCTATCTCTATTTGAGATGAAGAAGGTAAAATTTTAATAGCTTCTCTTAAGCCCTTTAACCAGCTATCAGACTGATTGAATACAACTATCAACCACAACAAAGGAATAACCAGTCCTAAAGGTAAAAATAAAACTCCTGTCGTATAAGCAATTAACATTACACAAGGTAACTGTAACCAATCCAACAATTGGTTACGCTCAATTAGCTTTAAAATAAAAATGATATTAGAAATAACTAATAATAATAGATACTCACTAAGAAATCGGAAGTTTCCTAAAACTAAAATATCATGGAAATTTGTATCTCGTCTGCGTCCATCTTTTTCTTCTTGAGGCAACCATTCATTCATTCGTTGTTGAAGCCTTGAAGGACAAAACATTGCCCACCAAAATAGTTCCCAAGTTTCTCGCAAAAACAGCAGCATTTTTTCTATTTAATGTCTGATTTTTAGCTTATTACTTTATCTTTGACCTTTCACAAACTTTGCAAAAACACTGCTAAATAAACCCCGATTCTTCCGTAATAACCCATGACGCTGAAGCCTATCTACAATTGCCAGATCCGGAATAGGTAAATTACTCTCTCCCAACTCATAACGTAATGCTAAACGTTCAACTTCGGTTAAATCTTTTCAAAGTTCTTCAAAACGAGGCTTTGCTTGAAAATTAAACTCATTTTTAGCTATTTCTTGATTCCTATTTTGCCACAGCATCGCCCCCGCCATCTGCACATAATAGGGCAACCCTCCTGCTAACTCATCCACCCATTGTAATACCACAGAATTAGGCAGCAGAAATCCTTTCTGCATGATGCTTTGCCAAGCTTCCTCCTCTAATGCCCCTAAAATAGTCGTACTAAAAATATTGGCAAAGGGAGAACCCAGACTCAAAGTTTCGTAAACTTCATTAAGAGGGCGTTTGCTGGCAATTACCATTGTTAATAAACCCGCAGAAGCCTTAGAACGCCAATCTTCTCCCCAATCCTGAAACAATTCCAATCTATCTTTTTTACTCGCAATGGCTTCAAACTCATCCAATAAAATAATTAAACGATACCCTTCATCTACTAACACCTGTAAGCCATCTTCTACTGCAAAGCCATCTTCATTATCTTCCTTTGACCAAGGAAAATTCCCTGTTAGTTTTTGAATTCCTCGCCTTAAGCCTTCAATAATACCCCCTGGAGTATGAAAATTCCCATTTGTTAAATCTAAGAACACAACTAAAGGCTTTTGTTCTGGCGAACAAAATTCGCTGATTCTTTCTTTGATATATCGCAATAGAGAGGTTTTTCCATTGCGTCGCAAGCCTATCAAATTGATACATTGAGGACTAATTGCGCCAATACGGTTTTTAATCTCTAAAATCTCTCTTCTCCGTCCATAAAAACGTTCTGGAGGAACAGGAAGACCATATTCAAATGGATTTTCACCTTCGGGTTTTGGCTGATAAAGTTGTTTATTAAGTGAGGCAATTTTGGGAAACTGTTGCATAATAACTTGAGCCGAAACTGCCCGCCCCCCTAAATCGTTACCCTCATCACGGGAAAGATGCACAATTCCACAAACTTTACCTGTTAGTAAATTTAGCAAAGGCGATCCACTAAAGCCTGAGATAACTTGCCCTTGCTTTAACTTATAGAGAATAATATCCTGTTTAAAACTTATTCCTTCATATTTAAAGCTTGCTGAATCTCCCTGCGAATAATCAACTTCGCTATTCTTGGGATAACCGAAAATATATAAATCATCGTTGGTATTAGGTTTTGTGTCATCCAATTCAACACAGGGATGATCCAAACAATCCTCGTCCAGTCGTAAAAGGGCTAAATCAAGGGGATATTTGCATAATTGCGTAACTTTAGCTGTGTAATTCTGGTTTCCTGCTTTCCAGAATACTTGCACAGGTTTATCTTCCGCAGATTCGACTACATGGGCGCAGGTGAGAATCCAATTCGGTGCAACAAAAAAACCTGTTCCCTGACTACTGGCAACATTTAAACGCACTGTACAGCGTTGTAAATCGTCTTCGTTACCCATTAATTGCTCTCACCTAATATCTTTGTAAAAAGATTATCACAACTGTAAAGTAATCAACTGTTATTTATTCCATTCCATCGTAATTTCTAGGTTAGCTGTGCCTGTTCCTTTCACAATTAAAGCGGTTAGTTGTCCTGACTCAACTCCAATTTGTAAACCTAGTTTGACACTAAATTTATCTGGTTTGACTGTCTGGCTAATATCTTTTAATGTACCTGCGACATCTTCAGCAATGGATTTAATAATTTCTGTGGCTTGTTTAAAGACTCTGGTTTCAGCAGAAACAGGTTGTTCCCCTATAGGCGTAACTTCTACTTTAATTATTTTGCCGTCCAAAAGTTGAAAGGAAATAATTTTGGTTTTATCTGCCATACTTAATTTTTTATATAATTTTCCATACAAGTATCTTCCTGAATAATAGGAAGAAGGTATATGGTATTGTTACAATTTTCGGGCGCGATTAATTTGAGTCTGGCAACGATTCTTAATATGCTACACGTTACTTTCATTATTGAAAGTTTTCAGAACGTTATAAGCAGTAGTCATATCCTAAATAATTTATATGACTTTGTATACCTAGCAGATTATTAGCGATCGCCCTTTAGAAAAAAAGTTTTTGGTTTACTGTTCAGCATTGAGGAAAATTGGTATTGCACGCAGAGGCGCAGGACACAGAGGAAGAAGAGACTCGTTACACAGAATACTATGCTTGCGTTAAAATTCGTAAGTCCTGCGTGGCTAACTAGATGAGGCCTTATCGTCAAATCCCAATTTTCGAGTGTGGTGAACCGTTAGTGGAGATTCCTTTAGAATTGTTTGCGGTGGAATCTCCCCATCCTTATGAAAAGTTGGGTGCGCCCTATGGCAAACACTCCCCCTATTATCTCCGTCAAAGCGTTATTGAAAATTTGCTACAAGCGCAAAATTACCTTGATGTTCTGCATCCTAACTGGCGTATCCAAATCTTTGATGCTTATCGCCCGATCGCAGTCCAGCAGTTTATGGTAGATTACAGCTTCGTCCAAGCATTACAGGACAGGGCACTGACTGAGGTGGAGTTATCATCAAACCAGCGCCAAGAGATTTGGGAAGCAGTTTATGAAATTTGGGCTGTACCAAGTTTGGATGAAAAAACTCCCCCTCCTCACAGTACAGGTGCGGCGGTGGATGTGACGCTGCTAGATGATGCAGGGCAAATAGTGAATATGGGTTCGCCAATTGATGAAATGTCAGAGCGATCGCATCCCGATTATTATGCCAATAGTGACCACCCACAAGCGCAAAAGTATCATGCTCACCGTCAGCTATTGCGGGATGTAATGTTAAAAGCCGGCTTTCAGCGCAATCCCAGAGAGTGGTGGCATTTTTCTGTTGGCGATCAAATGTGGGCTTGGCTGAATAATCAATCTAATCCAGCAAATCCGGTCACAGCACGTTATGGGCGTCTTGCAAGGCTCAAAGTTATCTAAATTAGGGATTGCTCCCAAGAATGGAAATTGAGTATGCTGCTGTCATCTAGCCGTCCTAATTAATTAGTGTACTTACTTATAGAGGCAGGCAACCGACAACAGGAAAAGAAGAGAGGTAGATGAGGAGTGCGTTTTTTCCAAAATAAAACAGGAGTTATCTGATGGAGATTTTAGGCAAAATTAACCGCAAAATTAAAAGTTTAGGCATCAGGCAAAAAATTTATAATTATTCATATAATCTGACTGCCGAAATTCTCACCTCCCCTCTTGGAGTTCGTTTCTTATCGATTAGAAGAAATGCTACAGCAAATGAAAGAAAAATATCTTTAGCTATTACACATTATAACAGGTCTAATTTAATAGCAGGTGCATTGAGAAATGTTTTGATGGATGATAGAATTAATGACATTATAATTTATGATGATTGCTCTAGCATGGAAGAATTTTCTAAAATGCAAGCTATTACTAAAAAAATGTCTAATAAAATTTCTATTTATAGAGGCAAAAAAAATCTAGGGCCATTCAATAGTAAGGTGACAGCAATATCAAACTGTAAAAATGAATGGCCAATTATTTTTGACTTTGATAATGCACTGAGCAGAAATTATGTCGATAGACTTTACCAAATATCCACATGGAATACTAACCTTATATATTGCCCCAGTTTTTCCGAACCGAACTTTGATTTTCGACAATTCACAAACACAGAACTTACTTTATATAAAGTCAAAAAACTTATCTTAAAAAATGAAAATATAAAATTATTGCGTAATCTCCTTAATGATGGAAATTATTTCCTTAATGTGAAAAAATATATAGAGTGTAGTAAAATCAACGAGTTTAATTCTGTACCTGCTGCCGACGTTATAGTTTTTAACTATTCATGGTTGCAACAAGGATATGCATTATATATTCTGAATAATCTAAAGTATTATCATCGGATACATTCAGGCAGTTTCCAAATAGGTAGTTGGCGGAATTATAGACAAATTGTAGATGGAATTATTAAGTCTATTGCTAATGATGAAGAATAAGCTCTCTGTGTTTCTCTGCGCCAACCTTTGCGCTTTTGGAGCGTTTAAAAACACTACTTTTTTCAACGCAGAGGGACGCAGAGCTTTGCCAGATTTGATTTGCTGCGAATTAATGAAATGCTGTATTTAGTTAACTAGGCATCTTGAGGATTCAGTTGCTTTAATTCGTCAGTAGTGTAAGTACCAATAGGAGTCCAAACTAGATAGGGAAGGAGTAACAGCGTCGCTAGTCCAGAAATCGGCAAAACGCAGATTGCTAGGACAACGGCACAAATCAAACCGATTAGCCCAAGAATTTCCCCAGCTTTGAGACTGTGAAACCTCAGCATTACAGGTATGTAGGCGACGGTGATAATTTCCACCAAGACGTACAAAGCCATTAGTAGCCAAGTAATTAGGCTTCCGGGATTTTTTTCCCAGACAATATAAGCTGAAGCTGCACCGCTAATAAAAATCACAGTCCAGATCAGCGGAATCAGCGGCTCAAAAACTAGCCAGCGAGGGCGACTTAACCGTGCAAACCATTTAACATCGCGCGGCGTGATTAAGAAACTACCAAGGGCAATGAAGAAAGTTACAGCCCCAATTATTATCCAAGATGGAATCATAATGCACTCCTGCTTGTGTATTTTGTCAAGTCATACACTGCAAGTTTGACAATTTAGGGCGTAGTTTAAATCATTCGCTGGTGCGAATCTTAAACATCTTGAGGGTTGAGACTAGCCATCTGCCAAGTGGTATAAGTACCAATGGGACTCCAGAGTAAATAAGGAACTAGTAGCAATGCTGCCCAACCAGAAAAACCTAAGACTGCAAGTATCAACAAAACACAAATGAGAAAACCTGTGCCACCAATAATTGTACCCACTTTCAGACTGCGAAGCCTAAACATTACAGGCGTATAGGCAATGGTAATAATTTCTAAAAGCAAGTATAAACCCATGATTAACCAGGTTGAGGTGCTTCCTGGGTCTTTTTCCCAGATAATATAAGCCGACCAAGCACCGCAAATAAAGATTACAGTCCAGATAATTGGAATCGCACCCTCAAAAGTTAGCCATCTCGGTCGTTGTAAGCGCTTGAACCATTGGCGATCGCTAGGCGTAATCAGGTTAGCTGCTAGGGCAACTAAGAAAGCCACACCCCCAATCACCATCCAAGATTTAATCATGCCCGTTAGTCCTTTACAAGCGCTATCTATCGCTTAATATCACTCTTTATAGTGTGATTTTGTCAATTTAATTGCTAATTACTCATCATCCCTGAGTTTGATACCTTCAGATCGTTTGGCAGGATTTTAATTTATGGGCATTAGTCATTAGTCATTATTCATTGGGCATTGGGCATTGGGCATTGATTATTCTCCTTGTCCCCCTTGTCCCCCACTCCTGATTTATTCTCCACAATGTTGAAGTGATTAGTTTTTGTGGCTGTGGCAGACATCACTGGGATTGCTGCTCACTTTGTGGGTACTGTCGCTTTGTTCTGGTTGCTGGAGCGAGTGCATCAAAACTAGTGCCAGAAGGTAAGTAGATGGACAAAAGGCAGAAGCCAAAAGGGAAAAAAGCTTATACTGAGTAGTAAATTTTGATTCCTGAGTAAATTGTCATGAGTGTTTTAACTCCATTAATCAGTCTTTTAGCTCCGTTAACGAGTCTTTAGACATCTCCGAAAAAGAGAGTAGAGACGCGAAATTTCGCGTCTCTACAAGGGTTCTGGATAACGCATATTTAATTTCTGGAGATGTCTTTTGAACTCCATTAATCAGTCTTTGATACTCGTGAACAATGATTAAAATCTCAAAAAGAGAGGTGAGACGACAGCATTCCAACCTTTACAGGCGATTCCCAAGGACAGAAGAGATATCTTGATAAAACTAGATTATACGATCGCTACCGCAATGGATGCGATCGCACAGCGGTTTCTGAACCCTACGGGATCTTGCTACAGCATGACATTTTGCACAGTTCAGCTTTTATGAGCCGACAGTGACGGTATAAGACAACACAAAGGGCTTGAAACTAGCTCCAGATTTTGGAGTACCGCTTAACTCCAATTCATAAGCTCCTACTTTGGGAAATACGATCTCGGCTCCGGGAATGCTTTTATATTGCTTAGTTGATACATTATGTAAACTGGGCTTCAGCAATGGGGTATCAGTTTCGCTGTGAGGTTGAGGGTAGACAGCCAACTGACAGTTACATTGTGTCAGGGGGATTAGTCGCCCGCCTTTACGGGTGAGGACAATCCAAGCATGAGCGGTTTTGCCAGCTTGAGGATTGTCATTGGGTTCAATATGCAGCATCCCGCCTACATCTCCAGACACCTTTTCGGTGTGGGCATTAACTGGTGTAGCAATCAGAACCGAAATTAGTAATAGCCATCCCAAATTCTTCTCTAAGGTAAAGTGGAACATAGAGTTTCTAAAGAGTAAGCGAAGTAGACCAGGTTGACTGGGGAAAGGCAATTAAAGGAAAATTCCCAGATTTTTGATGCTATTTTTCCACCAGTATTTAGGAACGATAATTTTAAAAGAATAGTTGTGTCAAAAGACAACCTGTCAAACATTGCCTGAAAATTCTTTACCAACTATTAAAGCTTAATCCCAACTAAAAACTGGTTGACTCCTGAACTTCTACCTAAATATCTAACTTCAAGGCTGATTAGCTTATTACTTATGATAGTTACTAAAACTCACCTGGATGAGTAAAAGTAGTGAGAGTGATGAGTTCGAGTAAATATACTTACTAACTGAGGTTCAAAGCATGGACTGGACAGGTAAAGTTCAAATTGTGGACTCGTCCTGGTACGTTCCACTGCCGTTGAAAGAGTATGCAATGAGCCGAGTGACTGTCTACTTTTATTGCGATGGGTGGGTTCCAATTAAATATTGTTCTTTGGGAAAGGCAATTTTGCTTCACCAGAAGGCAAAGCTAGAAGGCAAGGAAATTTTATTATTTCCTGCTAATCTAGACCCGAATGAATTCTCAAACTCTTTTAACTAAAATGCATTGAGGTAGACTATTTTTCAAAAATCTTGGCAACAAATGAATCGGCTAGAGAGGCGTACATATATATGTACGCCTCTACTTGTAAATGGGATTAAAAATTTGTGCGAACTTGAAAGCCAAAGGTGCGGCAGATGGGCGAGTTTATCAAATTTCTATAGCGCAGGTGTCAAAGTACCTTGTAGCCCAATACGCTTGGGTTAAAGCCAAAAACCTTAAACTGCGTAGATTGGGTTGAGGAATGAAACCCAACATTTTTGGCGGTTTGTTGGGTTTCACTACCCTGCGGGAAGCCGCCTCCGGCGTCTACGTTCAACCCAACCTACTATTAATCCTTAACCCAAGCGTATTGCCTTGTAGCTGCAAGTGATGCGAAACCAAGAATATCAAGAGTTTTTAGGAGTGCTTATCTAACAACTTCTGATACAAACTGTCAGAGACCCAAAAGGATGTAGATTGAAGGCTTTGAACAACAATAGGTAGATCAATGAGTTTCATAGTCGCAGCTTGATCCAGAATTCCGAGGATGCCCGTGATCATAAACCCTCTTTCTTTAGCGGTGCGACGCGCCTTCATTTCGTCTAGCAGGAGTAAATCTGCATTCAGTTCTTGGGCTAAAAGAATCGCTTCACGTTCTCCGGGATCGAGTAGTTCGACGATTTCATCTGAAGGTTGACTGACAAGTTGAATTTTGAGCCAAGTGGGTGGAGTCGCAATCCAGGCTTGGACAGGTAGTGGAGCGGATGCATCGGATAGTTCACTATAGACTGCCTAGGGAATGATGATTTGCCAGAACAATTCGGGCAAAAGATTAATGTGCCCAATCAGGATTAAGTAGTTGATTGGAAAAGTATTGCAAACAATAATCATTGTGCGCCTAAAACGCTGCGGATGCTTTGAACATCTTGTTCAAGATCATCTTCAGTGTAAGGCAAGTAGGCTTTTTCACGCTTGAGAAATTCATAGGTTTCCCAACGGGAAGAAAAGTTGAGCATTCGGCGAACTTCAGCTGCTCCAATGTTACCTTGGCGATAGTTGTCAGCTGCGATAAGTTCCAAAATCCGACGGGAAATGTTGGCGGGTTGGAGTTGCAGTTGATTAGCAACGTTGTCAGGGAGTTCTATTAAAATGTGCATTGGTTATTTTCCTTGGTTCACAGTTGACGATAATGTTCTTGCACAACTTCGTATATACGACTTGCTATTTTAATAGGTATTTCAGCAGGAGGCCGCAGAGAATTTTCATAGTTTTTTTTGTTGCTGCTAAACTCTTCCACAGCCTTTAGCTATCGTATCGTAATCAAACCAACCCAGAACGCAGTGCTACAACTGCTGCTTGCACGCGATCGTCTACTGCTAATTTATTCATAATCCCCCGGACGTGAGTTTTGATGGTGTTGGGACTAAGATAGAGTTTTTCGGCAATCTCTGGGTTACTCAACCCGTCTACCATGAGTTTCAATACTTCTAACTCGCGCCCAGATAAGTTGGCAGTATTAGTGGTGGGTGAGGGCGGTTTCAGATTATCAATTACTCGCCGCGCAATTTGAGGATCGAGATAGGCTGCGCCATCAACTGCGGCTGCGATCGCACTTAACAATCGTTCCACACTTGCACCTTTGATGCAATATGCATCTGCACCGCTAGACAGGGCAGCAATAATTTCTGTCTCCGTTTGATGAGATGTCAGCATCACCACATGAGTTGCTGGCAGCGCCGCCTTAATTTGTTGTGTCGCTGCAATGCCATCCAATCGCGGCAATCCAATATCCATAACTACCAAATCAGGTTTCAATTTCAGTGCAGCTTGGACTCCCAAATAACCATCTTCTGCTTGTCCAACTATCTCCAACTGAGGATGAGCCATTAACGATTGCTCTAATCCCAGTTGCATCATCGGATCATCTTCGACAATTAACACACGCAACGGCGGAGCATTGCTCGGTAAATTTAAGGGATAGCGAGTATCTAAAGACATTTTTATTAATTAGGAGTCATCTGTCATTTGTCCTTTGTCATTTGTCCTTTGCTTTTTTTGTTTGCCAATGACTAATGACTAATGACAAATGACCAAATTATTATTCTTCCACGCGATAGCCTAACTCTGCTAAACTCACCCGCGACTGTCGCCATTTTGGCTGGACTTTCACAAACAATTCTAGGTAAACTTTACCAGCGATTAACTTTTGAATTTGTTCGCGAGCTTCGCTACCAATCGCTTTGAGCATCGCTCCGCCTTTGCCAATGAGTATGCCTTTTTGAGAATCGCGCTCGACGTTGATGGTAGCAAGTACACGGGTAATGCTGGGAGTTTCTTCTACTAGATCAATGGCGATCGCTACTGAATGGGGTACTTCTTCACGAGTCAATAATAAAATTTGTTCTCGGATCAATTCACCCATAATAAAGCGCTCTGGCTGATCAGTTACCAAGTCTGGGGGATAGTATAATGGCCCAATTTCTAAATGTTCAATTAATAATTCTTGAAGTTGCGGTAATCCTGCACTAGTTTTGGCAGAAAATTTTACGATTTCCCATTCATGGGACTTGGCCATCTGGGCGTAACTATCATCCAGAAACTGAGAATCAGTGGGTTGTTGGTCAATTTTGTTCGCACCCACAATTACCGGTGTTTTGCTGCGACTGAGCAAATCGGCAATATAGCGATCGCCTGCACCACAAGCCACCGCTCCATCTACCACAAACAGCACTACATCTACCGATTCAATCGCAATTTTGGCATTTTGCACCAAAACTTCCCCCAATTGATGATGGGGCTTATGAATTCCTGGCGTATCTACAAAAATTAACTGCGCCTCTGGTGTAGTTAAAATGCCGCGCAAACGGTTACGTGTTGTTTGCGCTACTGGTGATGTAATGGCAATTTTTTGTCCTACCAATTGATTCATTAAAGTAGATTTACCGACATTAGGACGACCAACAATGCCGATAAAACCTGATTTAAATTCAGCAGGAGCCTGGGGAATTGTTACTTCTCCTGAAAAAGAGAAAGTGTAATTTTCAATACTAGTCACCTTTGGCTCCACCCTCATATTTTACAGCTGGGATAACTTGATTTTTTCTTAGACACAAAACAAGCATAAAATTAACCTGGCATTTTTAAGGATTGCTTTTGCCGAGGTTTAATCTACTACTGGCTCTACACTTATATTTTACAGCTGAGATAACTTTGTTTTTTTTTTAGATACAAAACAAACATAAAATTACTTTGGTATTTACAGGGAAGATTTTTGAAACGGTTTAATCTGCTGCTAACTTTGGCTTAAGTTTCATCGACTAGTTAATATATTTGGATCAAAATGTCAATAAAAGATATGGGAGAACGCAAACTCATAGGAATTCTTACCAGTGGAGGTGATTGTTCTGGCTTAAATGCTGTGATTAGGGCTGTAGTAAATTGTGCTGTGAGTACTTACGGTTGGGAGGTTTTGGGAATTCGTCAAGCGACTCTAGGATTAATGGCGCGTCCGCCACAATTCACAAAGCTGGAAATTGATCAAGTTGACTCGCTATTAACTGCGGGTGGCACAATGTTGGGGACAACTAATAAGGGCGACCCTTTTGCGTTTCCAATGGCGGATGGAAGTTTATGCGATCGCTCCGAAGAAATTATTGCAGGTTATCATCAACTAGGTTTAGACGCTTTGATTGGTATTGGTGGCGATGGTAGCTTGGCAATTCTGCGTCGCCTCGCTCAACAAGGCGGGATTAATTTAGTTGGTATTCCTAAAACAATTGATAACGATATTGGCGTTACTGAACATGCCATTGGTTTTGATACAGCAGTCAATATTGCTACAGAAGCACTAGATCGGTTACATTTTACTGCTGCAAGTCATAGCCGAGTCATGATTTTAGAAGTAATGGGG
Source organism: Nostoc sp. (assembly GCF_036917615.1). Lineage (GTDB taxonomy): Bacteria > Cyanobacteriota > Cyanobacteriia > Cyanobacteriales > Nostocaceae > Nostoc. Next base: position 90,823 of record NZ_JBALCZ010000069.1, on the reverse strand, counting down.
CGTGATGCCGGACACATAGCAATAGCTGCGGGAATTGCGGGGGGAGCAAATGTAATTTTAATTCCGGAAATCCCTTACACAGTTGACCACATTTGCCATAAAATCAAAGAACGCCAAGATAAAGGCAAAAACTATTGTTTGATTATTGTTTCCGAAGCGGTTCGTACCCAAGATGGGGAAAATGTGACGATCACAAATCGCTTAGGTCAATCTCGATACGGTGGAATTGGCGAATATTTAGCCGATAAAATTATTCAGCACATTGGTGTAGAAACGCGAGTTACAGTTTTAGGACACATTCAACGGGGTGGAACTGCTTCACCACTAGATAGATTAGTTGCAACTGTTTTTGGCGTTGCGGCAGTTAATCTAATTGCCGAGAGTAAATACGATCGCATGGTGACTTGGCAAAATCGCCAAGTATTAAGTGTACCAATTACAGAAGCGATCGCTCAATATAGCGCCGTCGATCCGAATGGTACTTTAGTTAAAACCGCTCGTGGTATGGGTATTTATTTAGGCGACTAAAGTGAGTGAGGAGTGAGGAGTGAAAAGTGAGGAGTTAAAAAACTCATAACTCATAACTCATAATTCATAATTCATAACTTATAACTCCTAACTCCTAACTCCTAACTAATAACTCCCAATACAAATTCCCCTTCATTCACAGCTTGATTGGTTGCAACATCATAAACCAATCCATCCTGTTGAGCGCAGACATCAATTACACTGGGTAACTTACCTTCTTTATTAAAACTGAGAATTTGATACAGTTTTTCCCCAGTTTTTATGTGACTACCCAATTTTATTCTGGATTGAATCATACCACCTGCGATCGCATAATATTTTTTCCGGTTGCTGCTAGATGTAAAATTCATTTCATGGGTTTTTGTGTCATCCGATAAATCAGGAATTTGCAGTACACCTTTTTGTGCTAAATAGTTTTTTACACCCCGTACACCTTTAGCGACTGAATCAGGGTTCATTTGCATTCCTGTTCCTAATTCCAGTGTCCAAGCTTCCACATCAAACTTGATTTCTCTACCCAACTCTTTAAAAGAAGCTTCCAGTGCTAACCAAGGTTTGATAAAAGCTTCATCAAAAGCATCACCATCGTATTTATCAAGTAGGATTCCGAAATCAAGTAGGAAGTATTTTGCACTGTCTTCTCGATGTCGGAAGTAATAAAGGTAGTCTAAAGCTTGATTAGTAGAACTATGTAAGTCAATTAAGTAATCTGCATCTAAACTGAGATTTTGTAGCTTGTAGCCAAAAAGCTCAGTGTAGGGCACTGTACTAGGAGAATTAATTTTTTCTAAAATTTTGGCGAATTGTTGCTTAATTATAGTTAGATAATTTTGTCGAACGACCTCTAGATCGATATGAAGTTGAGATTTAGTAAAAGCTACTAAATCATCAGCTTCTTTCTCGTAATCCCAAAATATCCGATTCCAGTCTTTGGCTTCGTAAACGCAGTATCTTCCAGGGGAAAAATGGTGAGCGCGTTCATTCGTCCCCATTGGATTACAAACGGGAACTAGCCAAATTTCTCCAGCTAAATCTGGAGCATTTATTGTTAAAAAAAACTCAATTAGTTGATGAATAACGGCATTCCCAGCAATTTCTGCACCATGCAGATTAGATTGAATGTAAACCTTTTTACCAGGTTGAGCGCCGATGAATTTGTAAACTTGTAGAGACAAGCGATCGCCAGAAGCCATTTGACGTAATACAATACTTTCAATAACTGGCAGCATAAGAGAATTCAGTGATAATTTGAGTAAATTATGGCTGTATCTGTACCGAATTAAAAGCCATGTAAACCCAAATCATACCAAGTATCTATGTAGAGTGTGTTATGCCGTTCGCTTTTAGCGTTCCCGCACCCCTGTTCTTAAGCAAGCTACGCGTAGCATCTCCGATAAAAGAAGGGTAGGCTAATGCACCAAATTATCTATGCTGACAGGGTTTGATAGCAATGGTGGGTTACGACGAAGGTGTAATCCACCCTATATTTACAAATATCCACACCGTACTAAACAAATATTGAGAATTAGCTATGCTCAATTTCTCTTGTTAGTCAAACAAGAGAAATTGAGATATAAAGAACGACAAGCCAAGCAAAAAGTCAGAAAGTTCAGCCTACAAGGGAAGGGGGGTAAGATTCAAAGCCTCTCTCCTTTTAGGAGAGAGGTCAAAGTGTATTGCATACAAACGAGAACCGCTATAAAGGAATTAACAAACTCATGCCCCGTTTGCCAAAGTGCTGTATGAGAAAGAGCTATCTGCAAAGATAAATTTCTCAAAGCCAGTCGTAGAGAAACTAATGGTGTTTCCATTGTTGTTGAAACTGATGTTGGCACTTTCAAGGGTATTGCCAGAAATAACACCAGATACAATCACTTGGGAGCGTTTGAAAGCGCCCAAATCCAGGGTGTCAAAACCTTTACCACCATCAACAGTCGCTCCCCCAAATCCTTTCAAGTAGTCATCCCCAGTGCCCAGATCAATCTTGATCCCGCCACCGATAGAGACTTTTTGTTGAACTCCATCTAGGATACTGGTGGCGATAAGAGAGTCATTCCCATCGCCAGTCTTGATGATTCCTTGTCCATAAATGCCATAAACAGTACCACTAATTGTTGAAGATGCCTGTCCGGTAAGTTTGTCAGAACCATTGCCCGTATCAATGACTCCATCGTTGAAAATGCCATAGCTGGTGGCGTTTTTTTCAGAACTGTTCCCATAACCGATAATCGTGTCGTTGCCCCACCCTGTAGTAATGGTGGCGTCTTTAGTGTTTTGGATGCCGATTCCAGCACCGCCATCGCCGATGCCGCCAGTACTGGTGCCACTATTGCCGCCGTTCCCTGTGCCGGTGATCGTGTCGTTTGCGTCTCCTGTATTCAAACTGCCACTATTGGCGATGCCTGTCCCAGTAGCACCGTTGGCGCCCTTGCCGTTTTGGTCTGTGCTGTCCTTATTGCCACCGCTGCCGCCAGTACCTGTGCCAGTGATCGTGTCTTCTCCGTCTCCGGTATCCAGTTTATTACTGTTAGTGATACCAGTTCCAGTACCGCCACCGCCGCCGTTGAAAAACCCACTAGCGCCCTTGCCGCCAGTACCTGTGCCAGTAATCGTGTCTTTTCCTGAGCCTGTATTAATACTGCCACTGTTAGCGATGCCGATTCCAGTAGCGCCGCCGCCGCCGCCGTTGCCGGCGGCGCTGCCCTTCCCTGTGCCAGTGATCGTGTCTTTTGCTGAGCCTGTATTAATACTGCTACTGTTAGAGATGCCGATTCCAGTAGCGCCGCTACCGCCCACGTAACCCCCACCACTGCCGCCGCCGTTGCCTGTGCCAGCGATCGCGTCGTTTCCATCTCCTGCATTAATACTGCCACTGTTAGCGATGCCGATTCCAGTACCACCATTGCCGCCCTGGTAACCACTACCACCGCCGCCGCCAGTAGCGGTGCCAGTGATCGTGTCGTTTCCATTTCCTGCATTAATACTGCCACTGTTAGCGATGCCTGTCCCAAAAGCACCATTGCCGCTGTTATTGAGGCCGCCACTGCCACTGCCGCCGTTGCCTGTGCCAGCGATCGCGTCGTTTCCATCTCCTGCATTAATACTGCCACTGTTAGCGATGCCTGTCCCAGAAGCACCGTTGCTGCTCTGTTCAGGGCCGTCATCGCCAGTAGCGATGCCAGTGATCGTGTCTATTCCTGAAAGTGTACGAATGTAACCTCCAGTTAAAATATCAATACCAATTGCCGGTGATGCACTTAACTGTTCTCCGATTAAAGTATCTGCACCCCCGTGCCGATGAAATTAGGTGGAACGCTTAGTCTAGGCATGAGCAAAATCCTCTCAATTTAAGTTAGTACGGTAGCGAAAGCTGATTCAAATGACCAGTTTCTCAAACAAATTCCCAGAATCCTTTCTCCAACGGCTATTCAATCATTGAATAGCTTTTGGAGAAGTCTGTTAAATCAATCTTGTTCCAACAAAATAATCAGAATTTCAGGGCATTAAACCCACCCAACAGTAGATGCGTAGGCGTAGTCCGCACTTCTCTACCAGACGCTGCGCGTAGCTTGCTTCCACGTTCGCGCAGCGTCCCGTAGGGAAGTGGTACGAGATCCGGCGTTGCTGAATCATCGGATGATTTCGCCCAATTTGGAACGAATTATCAATGGTTTCAAGCGCCAATTCATCCTGCATTTATGCAACGCCCGACATACTTCGACTGCGCTACCTCGGCTTTGGCTCCATCGAGCGTAGTCGAGATGCTCTCTTCTCTACGAGAGGCTGCGCCTTAAGCGAAGCTATGCCGCAGGCTTTACGGCTACGCTCAGGGCATTGCGCCACAAGTCAGTACAAGAAGCTCAGTGACCTCAGTATAATTACCACTAGTTCAGCATTTCATACAATCTATCTTTAGATATATAAAATATATATCTTTATACTTAGCCATAAATTTACAACTCAGTCAATAGAAGGCTTTTCACGGCGGACTATAATATGTCTTCAATTAACGTAGCAATAAGGGTTTGACATAGTTGATGAGAGTTTAGTGCAGGATGGGCTAGTACCGCAAGGCAAAAGTCACGCATTCACGCATTCAAAATGCTTTAATTTTAGGCTTTCTGGCTGTTTTAAATGGTAGGTTTATTCAGCTCCCCGACTTCTTCAAGAAGTTGAGGATCTCGCAGCCCTTCAAATAAGTTTTGTTTAAGCATTGGTAGCGATCGCATAAGCATTGCCACAAAAATGATCGTTTTCATCACCAAAGCGATCATTTTCATCACCAAAACGATCATTTTCATCACCAAAGCGATCGTTTTCATCACCAAAACGATCATTTTCATCACCAAAGTGATCGTTTTCATCACTAAAGCGATCGTTTTGGTCACGACAAGGTGGTTATTCAGCCCGTCGTAGACATCGGAACAATTGTCGTGTTATATATTTTGAAAATTGGAATAAACGTTTTCTGCAAATACATTGAGCCAGCGAGTGAGCAGGAGCAAGGGAAAAATAATAACTCCTAACTCCTAACTCCCAACTCCCAACTCCCAAATCCTAACTCCCCTCACGTTCCCGGTAAATTTCGCAACCGCTCATCCAAATGAGTCCGCTCTGCCAAAGCCTTCAACAGCGGCCCGTGTGAAGAAAATTCTACAATACTGACCGAGGCAACAGGGCATCCCAAACGAAAACGGAAGCGTCCCACATCAATACCGAGTAAACTACACAGAATAATTCTGATAGTTGCCTTGTGGGAAACCACTAACACATTACCACTGCTGTAAAGACTCTTGATTTCTTCAATTACCTGTATAGCGCGAGAAGCAATTGTAACTGCCATTTCTCCACCATTTGGCGCATACCAAGCTGGATCGGCTGACCAGCGAATATAATCATCGTGATATTCACGGCTAATTACTTCTGGCGTTTTTCCTTCCCACAAGCCATAGTTAATTTCCTTCAAACCATCTCTGAGTTGTGGTTCCATCCCTATTGCTTCACATAAAGGTTTTGCTGTCAATACAGTTCGCCGCATTGGACTACAAAATATTGCTGTCCAATCCATAGAACTATATGCGTCTGCAAAAGCCTTAGCCATCTCCAAGCCTTCTGGGGTAAGTTGTGAGTCTATGGAACCGCAAAAGGAATTATTGCGACTGCATTCTGTTTGTCCATGACGAAGGAAATAAATAGTTAGGCTCACGCTATATTCTCATAGATTGTAAATTTAAGAGCGCTAACAATCAGATGTAGCTGAAGATAGTTAATGCCCGTGCTATACTACTACGTTTTTTTGAGATTTGGAATAATTTTCAGATTGAGCAAAGTTCCCGCAGTTACGCCCGTCGTAGATATTCAAAGAGTAGGCATTAGTGCAGCGCAAGATATTAAATCAATTTTAAAGGCGATCGCCATACAATGTTTCAGGCAATACCATCTTTTACCAAAGGCTATATTAGACAGGGTATTAAGTGTAGAGTTATCAATTTTTAACTCCACACTTAATACACTCTATTTACCTGAACAGAATTATGTATTAGTTGAGTTTGTTAGCCTAGACTTTGCTAGTAACTTTTTGTTGCTGCTTTTGCTTGCGGCTCAAAGCTACACCAAAACTAGCGACTGTCAATAAACTCAAGATAGTTGTAGGTTCAGGGACACGCTCATAGGTGAAGTTATCTAACACTATTTGTGTGCCAGAGCCACCATAACCTACATTGACGCCACCAAAGGAAGTAAATTTTAAACTGTCAATGTCAAGGAAGTCAAAGTTAAACAGTGTAGGGGATGTAGTATCTACAGTTACTGTCGTTGCATACTTAGTTATTCCACCTGAGAAGCCTTCTACCAGAATATCTAAGCCATTATTCCAAGCTGCTGTGAGATCAGCACTGTTGAAGTCAAACTGACCACCGCCAATATTTACAGTACTTACCGTGGCAGGATTTCCATATACATTGTACCCAACATTTGGTGATGAAACTGTTCCATAGATATAACCAGATGGGTTAGAAGTTTGAGCAGTCTTATAATTAAAGTTATCCCAATTCAATCCGCCATAGCCGTTTGGAATTGCACTGCCATAATCAAATTTAGGCGCGGGAAGATCATCAAACGTCAAAACAAGCGCCTGCGCCTGTCCTGTGCCAAGTGTTCCTGCTGCAATAGCAGTAAATGCTGCTATGCTACAAACCTTCAGCAACTCTTTTCTGACAGCTAATATGGTCATTAAACTAACTCCTCTCAAAAGGTAAATGGGTAATATTTGCTAGCACTCAATGAAAGCACGCGCAACAGAGGGATGAGCGCTCACTCTGTCACACCTAAAAACGGAACACGGCTTCAGTCTTCAATATCGCTTCCATATTTAATACCTAGGAATAATTACGTGTTTTTTCGTAAGTATCAAGGTTAATATCACTGAACAAGCAAGTATTTTCAATAAATCATTACCTGGCTTTATGAAAACTTTAAAGTATATATTTTACATCAACCTGGTAAAATACTGCTAAAAGCTAGCAAACACCAGGTTTTAATGTGCTTTAATGGATATCTATATATAAAATTTATGTGAATTTAATTTTGCTAAAAATATTTAGACGATATATTTTATACAGAATTTTAAAAATTCTGTACTGTACAAATTAACCATCATGTATATTGCACAAAATGTCCTTTTCCGGTGCTGATCACAGGTCGCATAAGCTGCCCTTGCTTTAATTTGCACAACTAAGGCGGGCTTTTCGATCTACCCCACAAGAGATTTATTTTTTGGAGGATGCAAATTAAAAGATTTTTAGCTTATTTATTGTGTTGGTTGTTAGATATGGCTCAAAAGCCCAAATATTCGTATGTTACATATGTATGATGCGTAAGTCTTAATATCTATTGTGATAGTTAAAAAATAAAGGTGGGGAAATCGAAGTCATAAGTCATTAGTAGTTATACCCAATTCCTAAAAGTTCAGTAATAATAATGACTATTGACCAATGACTAATGACGCTTGTCGGCGAGCGGCGAAGAATCCCATACCTAAAAGGAATCGGCTTTATTGCCATCTTCCTGTAAAGTCATTGGATGACACTTTAGTTACTCCTGTAAAAAATCCAGATAATTAAATTGTGCCAACTATTAGCAAGATATGTTGCTGATATTTGGCACAATCAGTGTCTGAATATTTTGTAACTTTAAGCAAGGAAACCTGCAAAAAAGTCCAGAGTTTCTTTAAGTGCTTTGATGAAAATATCAATTTCCTCGCGGGTGTTGTAGAAAGATAGACTTGCTCGTGCGGTTGCAGCAAGACCTAAGTAACGGTGTAATGGTTGAGTGCAGTGGTGTCCAGAACGAATTGCAACACCTTCTTGATCTAATAATGTAGATAAGTCGTTGGCGTGGACTTCTCCAGCTGTGAATGACGCAAGAGCAGCTCTACCTTCCCCTTTAGCATTTGGTTTGGGGCCGTAAATTCTAATTTGGGGAATTTGCTCTAATTGTTGGAACAAATAAGCTGTTAATTCTGCTTCGTAAGCGTGGATTTTATCCATGCCGATACTGCTAAGATAATCTATCGCAGCACCAAGTGCGATCGCTTCTCCAATTGCAGGTGTACCAGCTTCAAATTTATGCGGTAATTCTGCATAAGTAGAATGGTCTAAATATACCTCTGCAATCATCTCACCACCACCAAAAAATGGTGGCATTGATTCTAATAACTCCAACTTACCATACAGAAATCCTATCCCAGTTGGAGCGCACATTTTGTGACCGGAAGCTACCAACCAATCACAATCTATCTGCTGCACATCAATGGGGAAGTGAGGAACACTTTGACAAGCATCAACTAAGAATTTAGCACCGGATTTGTGAGCGATCGCACCAATTTCTTCCACTGGATTAATACAACCCAAAGCATTAGAAATATGCACCACTGACACCAATTTTGTTTTGTTAGAAATCAGCTTTTTAAACTGTTCCAAATCAAACGTTTCTTCTGGTGTTAGTTCTACAAATTTCAGTACTGCACCCGTTTTTTGCGCCACAAACTGCCAAGGCACAATATTACTGTGGTGTTCCATCACCGAGAGAATAATCTCATCCTCCGGTTGCAAATTGTTCATTCCCCAGCTGTAGGCTACTAGATTAATTGCCTCACTTGCGTTGCGGGTGTAGATGATTTCCTGACGTGATGCAGCATTGATGAATTTGGCAACTTTATCTCTAGCACCTTCATAAGCATCAGTAGCTTTAGCACTCAGGATATGAGCACCTCGATGCACGTTAGCATTATATTGCTCGTAATAATCCCGCAGGGTATTTAATACGAACAAAGGCTTTTGTGATGTCGCAGCATTATCGAGATAAACTAAGGTTTTCTCATTAACTTCCTGATGCAATATCGGGAAGTCAGCGCGAACTTGATCAGCAATAGTTTTGGTAGGGGTGAAACTCATTGGTAGATTAGTTATTAGTCATTAGTCACTTGTACTGAGCGAACGCAAGAGCGTCTCGTAGAGAAGCCGTTGGCGCAGCCTCTCGTAGAGAAGTATTAGTCATTAGTCAGGGACTTAAGATTATTGACTGTGTTTAAAAGGATTTCTCGCAGAGAGGTAACTGGTATTTGGTTAATAACTTCAGCAGCGAAAGCGTTAATTAACAACTTCCGAGCATCGTTTTCATCAATTCCTCGACTTTGCAGATAGAATATTTCATCATCTTCCAATTGGCTAACGGTAGCACCGTGAGCACATTTTACATTATCAGCAGTAATTTCCAATTGGGGTTTAGTATCAACCCTGGCTTTCGATGATAACAGTAAATTCCGATTCAACTGGGCTGCATCTGTCAACTGTGCCAGTTTAGGAACAAAAACTTTGCCATTGAATACTGCATGAGCGCGATCGCCTACAATACACTTATGCAACTGCTTACTCGTACTGTGAGGATAGTTGAGTGCGATCGCACTATGAGTATCAGACAACTGCTTACCATAAATCATTGTCAACCCATTGAGAGTAGTTTCTGTCTGCTCACCAGTTTGCAAAATTTCTAAATTGTGCCGTGACAACTTCGCGCCTAAAGTTATGGCATGACAAGTATATCGACTATCACGAGCTTGTGCGATCGCAGTCTTCCCAATATGAAAAGCCTCTGCACCTTCTCGCTCAACCCTAGTGTGATTCACCTCAGCATTGTCACCAACCCAAATTTCCGTAACCGCATTAGTAAAATATACTCCCTCTTCCTCTGCGCTCTCTGCGCCTCTGCGGTTCGTATACTCTTCAACCAACGTCACCTGCGAACCACCTTCCGCCACCACCAAACAACGCGGCTGCGAAATCGTCGGTATCCCCCCCCCAACCGAAATAAACACCAAATGAATGGGCGTTTCAACCACCACATTCTTCTTCACCCACACCACAGCTGCATCAGTTATCCCAGCCGTATTGAGAGCAGTAAAAACTTCCTGCGCTCCCTCAGTTTGAGCTAAATACTGCCGTACACCCTCCTGCTCAACCACAGACAAACCAGCCAAATTACTCACCACAATTCCAGATGGTAAATCTGAAACTGCTGATAACTCCGGCACAAAAACGCCATTAACAAATACCAAACGACTATTAGGCGCTTCTGGCAAAATATCAAATTCTAAAGACGGGAAATTTCCCATCTCTAGATTAAATTGCACCTTTCGCAAAGACGACAAATCAGTAAATCGCCATTCTTCCTCGCGGGTAGTGGGAATAATCGAGTGGCGTACCCAATTAGCAGCACTTTGGCGTAATTCCTGCAACCAACCTTCTGTTTTCGTTGCCGTTACTTGATTTAATAACCCAGTCAGATAATCATCTCTATCTAACATCGATGTCAAACTAACTGCATTTGAGTTAGGAATTGGACTGGGAGACACTTGAATACTCATTACACACCCACCTCAACGGCAAATTCTTCCAGCACCCAGTCATAACCGCGAGACTCCAATTTTAGTGCCAGTTCCTTACCACCACTCGTAATAATCCGCCCATTTGCCATCACATGCACAAAATCTGGCACAATATAATCGAGTAACCGTTGGTAGTGGGTAATCAAAATTGTGGCATTTTCCGGACTTGCCAGTTGATTTACCCCATTCGCCACAATCCTCAGCGCGTCAATATCCAAACCCGAATCTGTCTCATCCAAAATTCCCAACTTTGGTTCTAACAGCGCCATTTGCAGAATTTCATTCCGCTTTTTTTCACCACCAGAAAACCCTTCATTCAAACTCCGACTGAGAAAACTGGAATTCATCTTCACCACATCCAGCTTTTCCTCAATCAAATCGTCAAAATCAAAGGCGTCTATTTCCTCTAAACCTTGCGCTTTGCGACGGGAATTGTACGCCACCCGCAAGAAATCCAAATTGCTCACACCTGGAATTTCTAACGGATACTGAAACGCTAAAAATACACCACTTCTTGCTCGTTCCTCTGGTTCCAATTCCAGGAGATTTTGCCCCTGGAAAATTACCTCCCCGCCAGTCACCTCATAGGCTGGATGTCCAGCCAACACCTTAGAAAAGGTACTCTTACCAGAACCATTCGGCCCCATAATCGCATGGATTTCACCCGATCGCACCTCAAGATTTACACCTTTCAAAATTGGTGTCCCATCAATATTAGCCGTCAGATCCCTTACTGACAGCACAATTTCACTATTTTCAATAATCATGTTGTCTCTCATCTTTTTTGGTTCGTAGTCGGCGTTTAGCGCTTTTTAACAACGCTAAAGCGCCGACTACAAGCGTTAATCTTTTCAGTTCGTAGCGATTTTCCAGCACTATGCTGACTACAAGCCCTATCCAACACTGCCTTCCAACTTCAAACTCAACAACTTATCAGCTTCTACAGCAAACTCCATTGGTAGCTGATTAAAAACATCCTTACAGAAGCCGCTAATCATCATCGAAATTGCATCTTCTGAGGAAATACCCCGTTGAGCGAAGTAAAATAACTGATCTTCCCCAATCTTGGAAGTAGAAGCTTCATGCTCCACCTTCGCAGCGTTATTTTGCACCTGAATGTAGGGGAAAGTGTTCGCATGGGCATTATCCCCAATCAGCATCGAGTCGCACTGGGAATAATTTCTCGCTCCAATCGCCGTCGGGTTGACTTTCACCAAACCCCGGTAGCTATTGCTGGATTTACCTGCGGAGATTCCTTTTGAAATAATTGTACTGCGAGTATTCTTACCTACGTGAATCATCTTACTGCCAGTATCGGCTTGCTGCATATGATTTGTCAGCGCCACCGAGTAGAATTCACCTATAGAGTTATCACCCACCAACACACAGCTGGGATATTTCCAAGTAATTGCCGAACCTGTTTCTACTTGAGTCCAGGAAATCTTGGAATTTACGCCCTGACACAAACCGCGTTTGGTGACAAAGTTGTAAATACCGCCTTTACCGTTGGCATCTCCAGCGTACCAGTTTTGCACGGTGGAGTATTTAATTTCAGCATTGTCAAGGGCGACGAGTTCCACAACGGCGGCGTGCAACTGGTTGCTATCATACATCGGTGCGGTACAACCTTCGAGGTAAGAAACATAACTACCTTCTTCGGCGACAATCAAAGTCCGCTCAAATTGTCCCGTGTCACCAGAGTTGATGCGGAAGTAGGTAGACAGTTCCATTGGGCATTTCACGCCTTTAGGAATATAGACAAAGGAACCATCGCTAAATACGGCGGCGTTCAAGGCGGCAAAGTAATTGTCAGCTATAGGAACAACGCTACCCAGGTATTTTTTGATCAGTTCTGGGTGTTCCTGCAACGCTTCCGAAATCGAGCAGAAAATAACGCCGTCTTCCGCTAGCTTCTCTTTAAATGTAGTGGCGACAGAGACGCTATCGAAAATCGCATCGACGGCGACATTTGCCAGTCGTTTCTGTTCAGATAGGGAAATGCCTAACTTCTCGAAGGTTTCTAAAAGGGTTGGATCAACTTCGTCCAAACTGTTTAGTTTTTCTTTCTTGCGTTTCGGCGCTGAGTAGTAAATGATATCCTGATAATTAATTGGCGGATACTTGACATTCGGCCAAGTTGGTTCCGTCATTTTTTGCCACTGGCGATAAGCCCGGAGGCGAAAGTCCAGCATGAACTGCGGCTCGTTCTTCTTAGAGGAGATTAAGCGAACAACGTCCTCGTCTAGTCCACGCGGAATAGTGTCGGCTTCAATATCGGTAACAAAGCCGTACTTGTAGGGTTGGTTGACTAAGGTTTTGACAGTGGCACTCATCAGTAATAATCTCTCGTATTCAGAACTCTTTTAGGATGGGAGACGGGCTGTGGCTAACCGATTCCCATATCACGTTACGGAATGGTTACACGGCTGCTAGAATAGGGGTGGAGACTAAAACAACTTCATTGTTGTTTAACCTATCTTCATTTTACGCTAGATTAACAACAACAATGTTGTCAAAGTCAAATTTTCCCAGAAATTTTTGGGACGTTAGCTCAACGTCTCGCAGCAGAAGATGGCGACTACCCACCAGTCCTCAACCAAGCAAGATATCCTAGAATATCTGCACAAACATGAAAAAGCAACGGCTTTTGAGTTAGCTGAAGTTTTAGAAGTTACCCCTCAAGCGATTCGTCGTCATCTCAAAGATTTGGAGACGGAGGAGCTAGTTTTGTATTCATCGACAGTGCAGGCGGCGGGGATGGGGCGTCCGCAGCACGTTTATCAACTGAGTCATCAGGGACGCGATCGCTTGCACCGAACAATGAGCGATCGCTTTGGTGATGGCCACGGTCATTTTGCGGTTTCGCTGCTAGACACCTTAGCCGAAACGGTAGGACACGACCAATTTAAATGGATTTTACAGAAACAGTGGGAGCGCAAAGCACTAGAGTACCGTGATCGCGTGGGTAGCGGTTCACTGCGGGAACGTGTAGCCAACTTAGTAGAGTTCAGAAAAGCGGAAGGCTTCATGGCGGAATATCACCCTGTTGATGTGAATGACTGCTTTGAGAGCGATCGCTTTATTTTAATGGAACATAACTGCGCTATTTCCAACGTTGCCGAGTCTTTCCCCAGCATCTGTGGTCACGAATTAGAAATGTTTGCTGCCGTCTTACCTGATTGTACCGTAGAACGCACCCACTGGATTATCAACGGCGAACATCGTTGTGGCTATTTGGTACAAGCTCGCCTGCAAAATTCTGATAGATAAATTCGGTTTTACATTTATCTCGGTAATGGATAATAGCTGAATAGCAACTACCCATTATCAATAATCAACTAAGTTTGAGATAGCGTTTATGGACGTATTACCACAGCAACCATCAGCACAATTTTTAACACTGGAAGAGTCAGCAAAAGTAGACGCGGCTTTATTGTCTTCTCCAGAAAAATTTTTAACAAGATTGACAATTTCATCACTTAAGCTTTTGAAGTATATCGCTCAAGAGTACGGCGTTGCTATTGAAGATTTGACAGCACAGCAACTAATTTCTTGGTTTGAAAAAGATGGCAAAATTCGACGTGAACAAGGGATTGAAGCTTCATACCTGAAATGGTGAACTGTGGTGGTAAAGTTTTAATTTCATTGACTTAGAAAAATAACCACACAAAATATCCCGCTTCTAATAAAAATTTATGTTGCTTAGAAGCGGGATATTAACAGATCAGATATGTTGGCAATTTTGCCTAAAACCCAATATTAAAGCAAGAACCTTTTAAGTCCCAGACGATGAGTCTATTTACCCCTAGTAGTAGTGATCAATCTAAACCAGTCTTAAATAATAAATAAAAAGCACCTTTTTCAAGGTGCTTTTAAAGTTGATAAGATTTTGTTTGTCAAACAATTCTTTAAGGATTGTAATTGTTAACCCGAGGACTACGAGTTCCAGTTACGGCTCCAATCATTGAGGCTATTAAACCCAACAAAGAACCAAACACAAACCACCACAATCCCGAACGTAAATTAGCTGCCGCATCACGAGCTTGTTGGGCACTTATGTTTGCTTGTGGTACATTAACACCACCTTGCTGTTGTACCTGGTTTATGACTGCCCCAGCGTTGGAAGCAGCAACACCAAAAGCACCAGATACTCCACTTGCTAACAGCCACGAGCTAACAGCCAAAGTCGTTGCCCAAAGAATCGCGCCGTTAAGAAGAGCTGTATTGCGGTTCATCGGGCCACAAGCACGGGCTGTAACCCAACCACCAGTAAATAGGGAAATTAGTAAAGCAATAGTTGACCAAAGTCCTGCATTACCCGCAGCGTTAGGGGCAATTGATCTGGGTGCACCTGAACCTTCAACTGTGCCTGCCGCAACCGCACCAATTATAGCGCTCAAAATTAATTGGGTAGCTAAGGAAACCAACAATCCAGAAATAATCGGCCCCCAGCGAACAAGATCATGATATTCAGCTACTCGGCCTGCTACCACAGTCCCAGTAGGAATAGTCTCATCACCTGTCCGATTTACGTATGACATAGCTTATGTTCTCCAGTGCTGTTTGAGCAAAGTTGCTACTTAGGTATATTCATGTTTATGCTTAAAATTAAATAGCTAAATCATCTGCTTTTATATCTATCAATAGAAATATTTAATAAATGTATCTTTAGTGAGAAAAAACAAACGTCTTTAATAATTTTTAAGATAATTTAAAATTTCTTTATTTAATGACTTTTTAGATATTTTTCCTATAAATTGTTAAGTTAAATACAGTTATTAATATTAACTACTATAATAATCTATTCAGTCTGATATTTGATAAAAAAATTAGATTTAATACAAAACTTTGTAACTCTTATTAAAAAATTCTAACAAAGTAATTAGACAGCCATTAACAATTCAAAATTCAAAATTCAAAATTGTACTCCTACGAAGAAGCAAGCTATGTGCAGCGTCTTGTAGAGAAGAGAGTTACATAAGTGGATTTAAACCCTGACTGAAACTAAAGCTATCTGTTGACGTTGCGGGCCTTAAATCCTTTAATTTACGATAAAAGATTAACGCATCTTTACAGCAGTGCCTGTAGCAGTAATCAGCAAAAGAACTCCTGACTGGTCAATATTGATTGTCCCAGTATCAATTTCAATCCCAATCACAGCATTTGCTCCTAAACGTTGTGCTCGTTGCTCTAATTCTTCTAATGCCTTACGTTGACCCTGCTCAAATAGACGCTCATAGCTACCAGTGCGTCCACCGATAATATCTCGAATACCCGCCAAAAAATCCCGCAAGAAATTGCTGCCGTAGACTACTTCTGCTGTCACAATGCCTAAATATGACTCAATAACGGCTCCTTGAATCACATCAGTGGTAGTTATAATCACAAATTAGCCTCCAAAATAGCATGTATGTTGATATTTATGATTAAAATACTCTAACAAATGTAAATTTATTTAGAGATATATAATTAGACTGCGTTGAGATAGGTTTGATAAACATATTCTCATACAATTTTAGATTGCGATCGCTAACATCGGGCATGAAGTGCGATCGCACTTGTAGTATTGTCTGAAAAATCATAATCTGAAGGAGCATTTTGCTTTTTGGATTTATCTTATCGTGTAATTACCAAAAAAAGATGTAGACAATCGATAGATAGAAAGCTGCTGTACAAAAAGTATCCGGCTTCACCAAAGGTAGTATAAAGAACAAAAAATTGGATACACCTTTAGCAAGTTGTTAAGTGAAATACTCAATAGTAATTATTAATGTTCAATGAGTTATAGTATTGTCACGTCTATTGAGGATTAAGTGAGATACCTATTGGGTTTTTGGGAATGACACGTATAACTACTGAGAAAAAAGAGTGTAATTTTGATATTCTCCCAATTTATATGTAGAGTCACCTCATTTCATTATTTATACCTCGCACCTCATCTTTCAGTAAAAACTCTGTGATATACCACTGATTGTAGAGGAAATAGTGAATGAACTATTGACATCTTAATTAATACGAAGAAATACAGTTTTCAAAAGTCCATATTTTTGTTTTAATGTACAAGAAAAAAAGTCCTCTAAAGTTTCAGGAATTTTACTGTGTACAAGCCAACATCATTTGTGTTTAGTGTGGTGTTATTAGGATGTTTTGCCTTCAGCATACCTTCAGTGGCTCAGGCTCAGGTATTAGTGGCACAAGCCAAAAACCCCCAGTTAAAGCAACTACTAGAAGATGGACGGAGATTAGTTGATACGGGCGATTATGGTGGTGCGATCGCTGTTTATCAGCAAGCAGCTAGCCTAGATCCCAAAAATGCCAAAATTCATTCAGGTATTGGCTACTTATATGCTCAACAGGGAAATTACCAGGCGGCATTAACAGCTTATCGTCGTGCGATCGCCATCAACCCTAACAATAGTGATTTTTACTACGCTGTGGGTTACATCAAAGCGAATTTGGGCGACACAGCTGGGGCAAAGGAAGGTTACCGTCGTGCCATACAGCTCAACCGTAACAACGTTAACGCCTATTTAGGATTGGCTGTGACGCAATCTCGTATGGGAGACTATAGTGCTGCTACCTGGGCATACGAGCAAGCAATCAGCTTGGATAAGAACAATGCCCAGACTTATGAGTTGATGGGTTCGATGTATAAACAGCGACGACAAACCAAACAAGCGAACAGCTTGCTTCAGAAAGCCCGTGACTTGTACAAGCGGCGCAATGACTTAGATGGCGTCAACAGGGTAGATGCCATGCTGCGACAGTTAGGAGGATGAGGTTAATCTAACTGGCGTCCCGTTAATTCCACAAAAATATCTTCCAGGTTACAGGGACGCACCATCATTCCGGTTTCATCGGGCTGTTCATTCAAGTAGAGATTTGCTACTTCCAGGGATGGGAAAAATAAATATTCCCAGCAACGAGCGGCATCACTTCCCACTTCAGACACACCCAATTCCTTCATCACCAAACCTTCACTGTGAACTGAACGGAGCTATTGTAAAGTTCCAAAAGAAATCAGCTTACCGCTATCCATAATACCGATGCCTCCTGGCTTGGTAGAACCGAAAGCATCGCCGAAAAATTCGACCTCATCCATATAATGGGTCGTCAGTAGCATCGTCATCCTCTGCTTATTCAAATCTCGAATAATTTCCCAGAGGCGTCGCCTGGTTTAGGGGTCTAGTCCTACCGTTGGTTCGTCCAAAAACAAGATTTGCGGTTGATGCAATAAAGCTCTTGCAATCTGCAACCGTCGTTTCATACCCCCAGACAGGGATTTTACCAAATCATCACGTTTTTCTGCTAGCTCAACATACTCTAGCCATTGATTAATTAGTAAAGCTCATCCATTGTATTTCCGGGCGGGCAGGATGCCCACGAAACGGTACTAGTCTGTGAAGTTTATTTTAATTCTTAACTAGGATGACCACAGTCATCCTCCAAGAAATATAACGGTGAGTAGTTTACTCCTTTAAAAGGATGATACTTAATCGTAAACCATCTGCTGCTCTTAAAATAACATAACCTTTTGTGTAAGTCAGAGTGGATATTGATACTCCTTGCCGAGAGGGGCGATTCCTTACCTGAAAAATGCCTGAAATTTCCACTACCCAAACCCGTGTTCCGAACTTGATATAAACTCAAGTCGTTAAAGACTATAGCGATTTTGATAGTAAACCAAAATTTGGTTAACTCGTTGCCGACTTTCTGAACCAGAGTTTGCTGTCCACGAGATGGACAAGCCACCAATTTGACTTTGATTGTAATCAAACTGTTGGGATGACTGGGGAATTAAATCCACTTCCACCCCTTCGACTTGACGTAAATGAGCTGCTATCTCTCTATAGACAGCTAAAGGCAAACCAGGAAATTCAATTTTTTCCTTAATCTCCATCTTTATGAAGCTCCCAGATTAGAAGGATTTGAGGAGGGCGTTGTCACTGAAATAGGATTGCCGGTAGCAGATGCAGCCGACGGCGTTGAATTGACAGCCCCTTCCCCTACCATTTTGGCAACTTCAATACCATATTGTTCCAGAATCACGATGGGGTTGTAGCCCTGATTCATTTCAATACGTTTAACCAGTACGCCATTTGCTAATCGCTGTCCTGCCTGCACATAGCGACTCGTCGGCTCATTCGGTACTTTGATAATTGCCTGTGGTTCCTTACTAATTAGAACTACACCAGTCACAAGCACTGCCCTTGCTAACTCAGGTTGTGCTGGCGGTGGCAATACAGATACTAAAGTAGGGTTGGGGACAACTTGAGGCAAAACCTTAGGCAAGACTGAAGTCAAGGTAGGATTGACTTTTTTAGCTATGCTGCGTGTTGGAAGTTTTCGTCCTGCTAGTGATGCAGTAGGTAGCTTAGGCGATAGGGGAACAGGTCTGTTTAAAGCTATGCTGCGTGTTGGAAGTTTTCGTCCTGCTAGTGATGCAGTAGGTAGCTTAGGCAAGACGGGAACAGGTCTTCCAGATGTTTTAGGCATTTCGGTAACCGTCTGCCCGAAAAGTTGTGCAAACGGGTCACTTCGATTTTTTGATAGCACAACTAACCGTGCCCGCTCTGTAGCATTAGTGGATTGAATCAAGTTAACAGATGCAGGATTAAATTGTGAAACCTGTTTGGCAGCTATCACTGGATTTTTAAAGGATTGAGCTGCTGGTGGCGACTTTGCAGCTATTTTGGGAATCGGCGCCGGATTGATGGCTTGTTGTGTATCTTCCGAAGCACATCCAGCGATCGCTAAAGTTAAAATAGCTGCAATTGTAATTTTGGAATTTCTGCCCATGAGCTGTTCTCAAAAGCCATTGGAAAATTGAAAAGTAGAAATCAACACGCCTGAAATTTGTATCAAAGGCAAAGTATGTTCCCTTTATAACCTAATTTTTTACATTTCAAGGGTTATTTTTAGCACTGCCTCCCCAGCATAACTGCGGCTTGGTGTTTATTTGCAGTCAATCTTGTGCCACACCCATAAGCTCTTTCATCAAATCCAGGCCTTTCTTGACTCTACGGGAAACCGTTACTACACTGATCCCTAGATGTTCTGCAACTTGTTTTTGTGTCAAATCTTGCAAAAACACACATTCCAACACATCGCGGGTGCGTTTTTCTACCTGAACCAATGCTTGTTGTAAGCGAAGTTGGTCTTCTTGTGCTAGTTGAAAGCTGCGATAGTGAGGATCTGGAACCAATTCTCCCAAACAGGTAGAGCCTTCTTCTCCGTCTTGGACTGGCACATCGAGACTCAAGGGAGCGCGATTGATCCATGCTAATTTAATTTCTTGCCATTCGTTTGGAGAAATTTCCAGTGCTGCTGCTAATTCCAAGTCGGTTGGTTGGCGATTATGTTTTTCACGCCAAGAACGTGAAACTCCTATTGCTTGCTGTTGTAGCGCTAACCACCTCCGAGGAATTCGCACGGTGACACTTTTATCTCGGAGATAGTGTTGAATTTCACCCCGAATATAGGGAAGAGCATAGGAACTGAAGGCATGTCCCTTGGAAAGTTCAAATCTTTCAATAGCTCTGATTAAACCCAAACATCCAACCTGGAGCAAATCATCATAAGTTTCATGACATTGATTAGTCCAGTAGTGAGCTTCTTTTCTCACAAGCCCAAAATTGAGTGTTACTAGTTGATTGCGGACATTTTCTGACGGAGATTGCTGATATTCTCGCAACAACTGCCAAATTTCGTGTTTTAGTTCATTGGTGACTGTGGTAGGCATAGCACCGTGTTTATTGAGCAAATCAACAATTAATTACTCACTTTTAAACTTAGCTGTGATCGCACGATATCAAAGACAATATCGCGCTATATTTCATAGCAAATACTATGGTAGATAACAAGGTTTTTATAGAAAGAATTCTATAAGTTGCTTGACAATCGAGCAAAATTTAAATGGGTGAAATCGGGATTAAGTTTGTTATTTATCTTTGGTATGATCTGTAGCTTTTTTGAGAACTACATACAAATAAAATATAAAATTAATTACTAAATATCAAACCGAGATTGTACTTAATTTGAATTAATTAATGATCAAGTTAATTTAGAAAAATAAAACAACAGTAGTCAGGATTTTGTTGGATCAGCAAAAGTTGAATTTACAGTAAAATTACTTGTCCATTCAACTGGGATTTATCCAATCTTTAAAAATTACTAATAATCTTTAAAAAATACTAAGTATATTTATGTAAGCCAATAAAAAAAGGGCATCTCACCCTTTTTTGTACTTAAGTCTATAATCTTTTAATGAAAGGGAAAAGGTTAAAAGGATGAATCAAGTCACCCACAAGACCGAGGTATCAGAATATTCCCAATAGCAAGGGTTATTTCGCCCACAATCTTGCTTGGCTTTCACTTTTCCCCATCTTTGTAAAAAACCTATCTACCCTCCTGAAAAAAGAGGGTAAATAAGTTAACTTTTGTGATCAAATCTGATACTTACAGAATTATCGTTCTGAGTGCCAGTCAGTTGCGTTATTTAAGAGGATTTAGCCACGACTTGGTTCAACCCGTCCATAAAATAGACCGCGAATCTTGACTTCTTTAGGTTCGCCAGCACCTAAATCTGTATCAGATGGCTGTTCGCTCTCGAAAGTACCAGCAATTTCACCACTAGAACCATCTATCTTAGCGATTTGCAGAGAAATCTTGCCATTAAGATTTTCAGCACGCTTGACGTTAGTCCGGGTAAGTTCTTCATCATCTGCTTGGGCGGGGAGAGCCACGGCATTATCGTAGCCACTGACGACACCACGACCTTTAGGATCGAGGAAGGCAGCACCACGATAGGAAGGAACTTTGAAAGTGCCTTCAAAGTCCGTGGAGGTGTTAATACTGCTCAAACTGGGTTGGGTTTGAGCAACCAAGTTTTTGATGGTGAACAGGAAAGGTACTCGCTCACCACCAGGAAGTTGCACAGTGATGGCTTGGAAGTCAAGACCATCAGTTTCCACAAAGGTCAAGCTATTATCTGAGTTGATTTTTAGGTTGCCTTGCACCTGATCAATGGTGGAAGTGTATCTGGTCAACAATTTGCCAGCAACAAATTCTGCTTCTTGGCGTTTATTAGCAGGTTCTTCTTTGATGAAGAAGCTAGTTGGTTCCAAGCAAAGTTCTTTGATGGCATAGGACTGGCTAGAATCAAGGGGAATAGAGCCACGGCGTGTTTCTGCTAGTTGGGGGCATTTGTTAGCCAAGCCAGTCCCGCGAATTTGATCGTAAGTGAGTACATCTCTACTGCTACTAGCAGGAGCATCACTACAAGCAGTTATTAGCCCCAGGCACAAAGCCAAGAATGCAACAATTAAAGCGCGATACCTCATGGTCAACCTCAATCTCAAAAATTAATATCTAAGTTGTAAAACTGCATCGAAGCTTTGATCTCTGATGAGAAGCCGCTACTCTGCGAAAAGCTACCTTTGGTCGGACACGGCTTTGCTCTGATTAAGACAGTTGAAGCAAGTGTCCGGGCGTCTAGGTTGTCAGCCGCTGCTCAAACTTTTCTGTTGCTAAACGTAGTTAAACGTGTCGCTCTCTTGAGTTTGGGTTGTAAACCCCAGATTAAGTAGCACACTGCATCTATTTTGGATGTGTGTAACTAGGGGAGCAAAAAACCAGCAGTTTTACTGTTGGTGGCATTTGTTAGATTTGGGCGCGTGGATGAGTAAGCCCCACACAGAGCGGCATAAATGCTTGCCTAGAAGAGTGCCAACAGAGGAGTCTGCTTCGCACTTTGCTCTTGCCTATGGCAAAAGCGGCATCGCCCAAGTCTTTTTGTATTATGTATGTGACGCCACTACATACAGCCCATTGTTTGATGGGGAAATCAGCCAGATCATACGATTTTTTTTAACTCAAAATCAAAGTACTCAAAATCCAAGAAAGTCTCGTTTTGATCACATCTAGCTGCTGTTGTCGGCTATGTTAAACTTTACCGCTCCCTTTTAGGAGCGATCGCAATTGCTTTTGATAAAGATACAAATCTAGTTATATTCACCCCTTACTAGGGCAAGTGAGGGGATGCGGAGACAAAAAGAAAAGTCGGCTGTAGCAAGATCCCACAGGGTGCGCGGGCTTTTGGCGATAGCGCTGCCTCTTCTCTATCTTGGGCTGCGCCAACGAGTTTGCGTCCCTTGCGCGTTCGCACTCTTTGCGTCTGGCTTTGCCATCCGTTGCCTTGGTCTTTGTCAGGAGAAGGGTACAGAACTTCGGAGGGACGCTCTTAGAGGGTGAGTTCAAAAAAACCATCTAGAAGCCTACAGAATGTTTATTTCCTTTACTGCTTGTCTAGAATGACAGCTAATGAATCTAGGCTGGCAAGCTAGGGAAAATTAAAAATCTTCGGTAAATTTGAGTTGGCCTCATTTATACGGAAAGGGTGGAATGAACAATAACAAAAATATTGAATCAGAGAAGTTGTCCTGTAAACTGCAAGCGATCGCAACCGTGGTGTATGATGCAGTTCAGGTTTCTCAAGGCGATAGTGTAGCTCTTTTGGCTTTGCTGCGGCAATTGGAGCAGTTACACCGAGAAATCCGGGATGGGGTTTTTCAAGAGAGTTTGCCTGTTAACCGTCGGCAACTCTACTCACTACTGAAAGATATTGAGTCTGAAGGAGGCTGGCCTTACATTGAGCGTATAAGACTACAAGCATTTTTAGCGAATTTGCTACAAGAGACTCCCGAAGAAAATAGCCACGAGATTTTGGAGAGCGATCGCTCATGCAGCTGATTAGCTAGAAAATTATTTCGATCTCTGAATTAACAACTCTAAGCGCCTCATCAACCGCTAAACCAAGAGCGGTTGCTCATTGAGGCTTCAACGTATTTCATAATTCTTAATTTATAATTCATAGTTTCCAAGAAACTAATAACTGTTTAATCTAGTACGTCATATTTTGAATTTTTAGCAAAGTCAGAGACGTTTTGCCTTCAGAGAAGTCGAGGCGGGGCTTTTGCCGATAGCGCAACCCAAGGTAGAGAACGTCTGGCTTTGCCATCTCCAACGGGATACTAAACAGGGCGTGATTTTGAATTTTGCGTAACTACGCTAGGGTCTACGGGTTATGGCATCACAAAGAAGGCGATCGCGCTCCTCAAGATTGCGATTGTGCTTGAGGTAATCGCCCACCCAGTCGCAACCACGAACAAGTAGATCATCAAGATGTAAATTCCACAGAATTATCGTGTTGTCATCACTAGCTGATGCTAGTGTTTGACCATCTGGGCTAAAACTGACACTTAATACCCCAGCGCGATGCCCATTGAGACTTTTAATTAATTTGCCTTCACGGCTCCAAAGTTTCACTGTATTGTCCCAACTGGCGGCGGCGAGCAATTCACCATTGGGGCTGAAAGTCACAGCATTAACGCTATCGCTGTAACCCTTTAATAAAGTTTTTAACAACGTCCCATCCCGTTGCCACAGTTTCACAGTGTTATCCCAGCTGGCAGAAGCCAGCAACTCGTCAGTCGGACTAAAGCTGACACCCATCACCCAGCTGTCATGGGGTGAAAAAGTTTTGAGCAAAGTACCATTCCGCTGCCAAAGTTTGACAGTTTGGTCATTACTTGCAGAGGCTAAAATCTGACTATCAGGGCTGAAGTTCACGCTATTTACCCAATCTTGATGCCCCACTAAGGTTTTGAGCAACTTGCCCTCACGGTTCCAAAGTTTCACTGTTTTATCTTTGCTAGCTGATGCCAAAAACTGACCATTAGGGCTGAAACTCACGCTCATCACACTATCAGTATGCCCGTGGAGAGTCATAATTAAAGTACCGTCAAGCCGCCAAAGTTTCACAGTTTTGTCATAACTTCCTGAGGCCAGCATTTCACCTTTTGGGTCAAAACTGACACTAGGAACTTCATTTGTGTGCCCCACCAAAGTTTTGTAAAGTCGGGTTTTGACCTCGCCATTACTGGTGTATCGTTGCCAAAGTTTAACAGTGCGATCCCTACTACCAGAAGCTAGCATCTGACCGTCGGGACTCCAAGCAACGCTCAAAACTCGCTTCTGATGCCCTTGAAGAATAGACGGTCTTGGGGCATTTAAACTCCATAGTTTCACACTTTTGTCGAAACTTCCTGAAGCCAGCAATTTGTTATTTGGACTGAAAGCTAAGCTGACAACATCATCGCTGTGTCCTTTGAAGGTTTTGAGTAAAGTACCAGTGATACTCCAGAGGTTTATAGTATTGTCTTCACCTGCGGAAGCTAACTTTTTACTATCAGAACTAAAGCTTAAACTCCATACTGTCTTAGTATGCTGCCGTAAAGTTTTGTAAGGACGAAAGTAAAAACCGTCTTTAGTGCTGTTACTTTCCCTAAGCCAAAGTTTCACTGTCTTATCTCGACCTGTTGACGCCAAGAATTTACCGTCCGGGCTGAAAACAGCTATCATCACAGCCTGTTGATGTCCCTGTAAAGTTGTAACGAGGCTACCGTCCCGTCGCCAGATTTTCACTGTTTTGTCGTCGCTGGCGGAGGCGATGAATTGACCATCAGGACTGAAGTTTACCCAGTTAACCGACCCTCGATGTCCTCTCAGTATTTTTACTAAGCTACCGTCTTTGCGCCAGAGTTTTACGGTTGTATCCTTACTGCCAGTAGCTAACAATTCACCATCAGGACTGAAATTAACGCTATAAACCGAATCACCGTATCCTTTGAGGGTTTTATATGGCTTAGGGTCAAATTCACCTTTAACCGGGTTTTTGTGCCAGATTTGCACTGTTTTGTCGAGGCTGGCGGACGCTAGGGTTTGACCATCAGGGCTGAAACTTACACAGGTAACAGCATCAATGTGACCTTTGAGGGTTTGGAGTAAGGTACCGTCAGGACGCCAAAGTTTCACTGTTTTATCTTTGCTGCCTGATGCTAGCAACTGACCATCAGGGCTGAAAGTTACTCCCCAGACAACATCAGTGTGCCCTTCCAGGCGGTTAACCTCCGTTACCCCATAAACTGCCTGTTGCAGGGCTGTCACCACCCGCATTCGGGTATCTGGTTGCACTCCATCTCCCTGTTTAAGTCCTCTCCAAGCCCGCAAACTTTCTAATAGGGCATCAAACTCTTTATTAGACGCAAATAAAGCTTCACTAGCAGCAGTGATCGCACTAATTTTAAAGTTAGTTTCACTGCGTTCAGCTCGTAGAGTTTGGCGAATTGCTGCTCTTTTTTGCAAGTCAGCTTGCCACCATAATGCTGCGATTGTTCCCCCCATAATTGCCAGGATCGCGCCTGCTATCCGTGCTTCCCGTAGTCGCTGTTGCAATACAAAATTAAGTTGTTTTTGACTAAGTTTTTGGGCCACTTCAGCTCTAGTTTTCTCTAGTTTGACTTTTTCTAATTCGGCGACCATGCCATAATTGTTTTTTTGGCGAATTGGTTCAACTAAATAATCATGAACTAGCTGGTAGCGATCGCCTAACTCTTCTCTGACTCGCAACATCAAACATGAACCCACTAATATTTCTAAAATCAGTTCCCCAACGGTGTCAAAGCTTGATATTGTGTCTAGATCATGATTATTAACTAATGTCGTGGCTAAATCAGCTTTAGTTTTTAATGGTCGCGTCCCCTTTTCATCAGTTAACTCAAACAATAATTTCCAACTTAACTCTTCGTTTTCCTGACCGCAGTCTTTGATAACTTCCCCAAGCCAGCGTTCCACCAATTTTGCCGAGCCGCCGCAAAGCTTATATTCTGCAAGTGTGGTAATGTTTTCTATTTGTAGTTGAGCACCAACTATTTGTAATTCAATTGGATGTACTTCATCTAGTTCTCCTGTCAAATCCTGGACTAATCGGTTAATTAATTCATCACTCAGTTCATAATGTGAACGTTGAGTAAGACTGTGAATTATGGCTTTAGCATCCTGGTTAGAGAATTTTCCTAAATAGTAGCGAATGTCCTTATCGAGAATGTTTTTATTAATTACTCCTAAATCATATAATCCAGTACTATTTTTCTGGCTAAAACGTTCAAACTCTAATAGATGATGTAAATAATCTTCTCTTAATGAAAGAATAATCTTCAGAAATGAAATATTTAAACACTCACTAAAAAATTTATAAAATTCTCTTCTTTGCGTGGGAGGATTACTAACAAAGAAAAATTCTTCAAACTGATCTAATATAATAATTATTGTACAATTACGCTCAGATGCTAACCGAATTTTTTCTAGCAGTATTGTGGGTGTAGAGTCAAGATTAACCGATATTCCTGCGTATGCCAGCGCTTGGTTTATACTGCTGATCAAGATTGTAATCCAATCAGTGTAAACAGATAAAACAATAGGTATAGGAATGCGTTCACCGATAACTTTTCCCTGAAGTGCTGGAACTAAACCAGCTTTGATAATTGAACTTTTACCTACACCTGATGGCCCATAAATTACTGTGAGTTTGTAATCAGCACGCGTAATTCTTTCAATTAAGCGATTGACATCTTGCTGCCGTCCAGAAGCAGATATTTCTAGGGCAATTTCTTCAGGAATAAACGGTATTTTGTGAGGTTCCAGTACTGGGTTAATTCTGGGGCGTTGTGGCTGCAATTGACTTGCCCCAATGAAGGCACGAAAGCCATACTGATGTTCTATTTGAATTTTTTCTTGTTTCAGCTTAAAGGCTTCTGTATAGTCATGACGCTCAAAAAAGTAAAGCGATCGCAGTTCCTCTAAAATCTCTAAGTAAAGTGATGGCTGATGTTGTAGTTCACAAACTACCCTCGCCCATTCCAGATTATTGATAGCCTCTTCCGACTCACCCAGATGCCGCTGTGTACGTGCTAGCAAGAGAAGATACCAACTTTCTTGTCGTCGTGTTCGCAAAGCGTCTCGCAGAGAAACTTCTGTTGCTTCTTCGGAGATAGAAAGTGCTGTATTTGCTAATTCATGAGCCAGTACCCAATTCGACTCAGAAGCCGCCACATTTGCCAAAAAACCATAATTTTGAGCAACTTGTGCGGGAGTTCCATAAGTTCTATGTAGATGTAATGACTTTTGAGCTAATTCTTTTAAGTCATCCCAAGCTTGTAAGCGTTGCAGCATTTCACAAGCAGGCAAAATAAATTTAGCAACTAAATCTTCTCTTTGTACCTGCTCCAATAGCTGCAAGCATTGTTTAAACCACAAGAGAGCATGTTCGCAATAGTTACTAGTATTCTGGTATAAGTCTGCCATTCGGTGATAACACAGCCCCAAGTGGAATAGTACTATTGCTTGCTTGAGTAAAGATGAGGGAGGGGTAGGGTGTGGACGTGAAAGGGGCAAAGAAGAATTACTCTGCCACTCTGCCACTCTGCTTGCTTCTTGCTGCCACAATGCTAGGCTTCTTTGATAATTGGCTAAAGCACCATTAATTTGATCGTTGGCGTATTTATCTCGCCCCAACACAAATTCTAAACTAGCTTCTAATCCTGGTGTTAATTGAACGCCATACAGGCGCAGCAAATCATTACGGGCTGATTCTATTTCGTGGCGGTGTTGAGACTTGGGATCTAAATCTAGGGAGGCATTAGATAAAAATGTATCAGCACCTGCTTCTAAAACTTTGGTAAATAGAGATTCTGCCTCTTGATGGATCAAAGCAATTAAATCTGCTTTTGCCATTTCAAATTTAATAGTGGTTGCAGCCCAGCTTTTGAAATCAGGCGCTAACCTGGACAGCAATGATGCCACTTCATCTTGTAGCCACAACACCACTGGAAATGGAAAAGTTGCGGCATAGATATCTCGTGCTTGATTGATGCCTGTAAGTAAGTTTTCCAGGTCGATAATTGACTCAATACCGAAAACCATCACAGCAGATGGCAAAGAGTCTGTAAGGACGGCAGGATTATCTAAAGATAGTTCTGAGATTATTGTGTTGTGTAAGGAAGTCGTTGATGGATTGAGAACGATTTCTCTAAAGTTGATGTCTTTGGTGATGGAGCGAATATTCTCTAACATTTGCTCACGTAATCGCCCATAGTTACATCGAACCAAAATCAGGGCAAATTGACCTTCAGAAAGCGCGATCGCTCTAATCAGTCTTTGCAAAGTATGCTGATTTTCTTTGGTGTAGATGCGTAGCTGCTTGTCATTAGTCATTGGTTATTGGTGATTAGCCATTAGTTATTAGTTATTTATTAGTCATTAGTCAAAAGTTCAATAACAAAGAACAATTGACTAATGACAATTGACTTACCCAGCACTGTTACTTGTTTTGTTGCCAAGCCAAAACTTTTTCTGTTTCTGCCAAGGCTGGACTGATGCCAAACCAGCGCCCCAGAGGATCGCGATATTCAAACAGATACATGCTTCTTAGTAAGTTCTGGTAATCAGACTCACCTTTAACTCTTTGCTGCTGCACTACTTCAAACAATAATTCCCACTGGGATTCATCAATAGCTAATAGAAGATCGTCGCGGTAGTCCTTAATCACGGCTTCTAAGCAGTCCTTAGAAAAAGGCGGATCTTGTCGTTGCAGGCAGCTATAAAGTAAACCTAATAAGTTACGAATGTGACCACCACTAACGCGACAGATACGATCCAAAGTTTGGGAGTGATCGAATAATTCTGTAATTAATAAAAGCCTGCCATTCAAAGGAACTTCTGGAAAAGCTCTTGCTAGAACTAACTGGCGCACTAGTGACATCCCTGGTTCGTAGTCACTGCCATCTCTTTGCCGCACTAATACCATCGGCAGTACTTTTGGCGCAATCCCTCCCCCCAGGCGATTTTTCAGTGTCTCATACTCATTGGAGAAAATTAACGTTAGGGGAATTGTGTAAACTACGTGGCATTTGAGTCGGCGTAACTGTTCGCCTCGGTCGATGAACAGATATTCTGGTTGCGATCGCCCGGATGCTAAGGGACGCATATCCACTCGATCCAAATTATCTACAATCACTACCAGCCCTTTTTGACCCCGCAGCTTTAGCTGTTCAACAGCCTTTTCTAAAATTTCTTCGTTAATCGCTTGCAAAATACTATTGGTACGTGGTTCTAAATATTGCCTCAGTTGATTCCGCATCTGAGTGCTATCTTTGGTTTTAGCGGTAATTTTGGCAATACCCAACGACAACTCTGCTTGTCCAGAAAGCTCTATGGGACTTTGCAAAAAATCGCCTACTTCTTTAAACAAATTGGTAAAATAACCAGGTTTGAGTTTGATGTTAATGCCTTCTAAACTGGCACTGACTTGACGAGCTACACTTAGCAAAATATCGCTGATATCAATATCTGCCATATCTAAGTCTTGACTAGACTCAAAATAAACCACATGAAATCCCGCCATTTCTAATTCTGTCTTCAGACGCTGCAATTCCGTTGACTTACCGCAGCCAATGTGACCCGTAAATAACTGACAGGTTGGCTCATCAGGAGAAATCCGAATGATAGTCCGTTGCAATTCTTCGACAATCTTGCAACCACGTACATCAGCAAAATCTATGTAATACTGACGATCTAGCACGTTACTTATATTTAGCGTGTAACTTGGGTTACATGCTTTATAAAAACGTGACAAATTTAATGTCGTTTTCATGTATGTAGATGTGTGTGTAGATGCATTTTAGCTTGTACTTTTTATACAAAGAATCTCTAGACTGAATGTAGGCATACGCATAACTCGCAAGTTGGTAGTGTCTTGCAAGGGACAGCACTTGGTGCAGGATCACTGTCAGTAACTGTCAGTAAAATGGTAGAGATTTAATTGATCCTAATAACCCTAAACATATCTGTCCTTTTTACACCTGCTATTGAGGTTTTGACAATCTGTAGCTTTTACTTGACCTGGCACAAACTTTTAGGACTTAGTGAATCAGTAAAAAAAGCTACTAGATTACATCGTTCTCAGTTTGTATAGCTGATGAGGGAGGACTGGTATGAATTATAGCAAGATACACAGAGATTCAGGAATACTGGTATATCATTTCAAATTCTATTTGTCAAGAGAACAAAATCCTAAACATCTAAATTAATATTTTGTAATCTTTAGGAAAAAATCTTCCAAACTAACTTGTCAAAAAGGCTACATTCAGTTAAAAAGTGACACCGAAAACTTTAATCGAAATGATCACTAGCGCGATCATCCTTGTGTAGTTACTGTAAAGTATTACTAAAAATAAAAAAGTCTAGAGGAGAGCGGCTAACAGATGCCAAGACTGTTTACTGAAATTAATAATGATCCGAGGGCGTCAAGAAATTTGGATTGCAACCAGAAAGGGGTTTGAATGGCTGGCATAATATCAGTTTCCCGCACGGATCTAGCCCAGCGTCGTCAGAAATTACGTCGGCAGCGGCAGATGAGAATTATTCAGGCTATTTGGCGAACCTTTGCCATTACTAGTTTGGCAGGTGGATTGCTGTGGGTGGCAGTCCAACCAGTGTGGATGCTAAAAGCTCCCAAACAAATAGTGATGAAATCAGGCAATAAATTATTGTCGGATGAGACAGCTCAGTCACTGTTGGTGCTATCTTATCCACAGTCTTTGTGGCGAATTGAACCGTCGGCGATCGCTAACTCTTTGAAGAAACAACCAACTATTGCCCAAGCGATCGTGAAACGCCGTCTGTTTCCTCCTGGGTTAATCATTGAAATCCAAGAACGAGTACCTGTAGCGGTGACTCAAACACCTGGCAACAAAAAAGTAATAATCGGCTTACTAGATGCAAGTGGGGTCTGGATGCCTTTAGAAAAATACACATCACTGAATCCCACCAGGAAATTACCCAATCTCAGAGTAATTGGATCGCCAAAACAATACTGCCTCTACTGGACTCAACTTCATCAAGCTGTCAGCCAAAGTCCCGTAAAAGTGATGGAAATTGATTGCCAAAATCCAACGAATTTAATTTTGAAAACAGAATTAGGAAATGTGCATCTCGGCGTTCCAGGCTCCCAGTTGTCTGAACAAATTAAGGTACTCGCCCAAATGCGCCATTTAGCAGCAAAACTTAATTCTGGTCAAATAGAGTATATTGATCTGAAAAATCCCGAATCTCCAATAGTACAAATGAACCAAAAATACCAAAAATTAACTCCCAAAATCCCTAAAAATATCTAGCGTGTTTAATATATTGAGCGTTCTTAGTAAATTAAGAAGCTTTATGCTGATAAATATATTTATTATTTTCAGTTTTCCGGCAAACCTCACGAAAATCGGCATTAACTTCTAATTAAAATGAGAAGATCAATCATAAAATCTCAATTGCGAGTAAAACACTCTCAATTGTTACCCTAACATCTAATAGTAGGGTGCAAGATGTCGGACAATCTAATGATGGTCTATGGCGTGCAAAATGCCTTCTGCCCATACATTTTTTGACTAAATCCAGTGCGGAAAAGAGAAAAATGCTTGAGTTTTTCATTAAGATCAGACTTGCGAACAGGGGCACTGATGAGAACGATTTACGCCGCCATCCAAGTGCAGAACCAAAAACACTCTGGCTTTGGTCTGTTGAGGACACTTCCAAAGACAGTTTACCAAAGTTTCAATATGTAACGATACCGCCCAAAGTTGCGTAAGCATTGCTTCTGGGCAATAAGTTTGGACTACTCTGTGCCGTAATTCCTATTGGGTGACGAAACCTCTTAGGAAATCTTGATTTGTTGACCGCACTAGTGAGGGTTCTCGCAGCATAGACTATTGCTTCAACAAAGTGTCCATTAAGACCCCCCAAACAACAAGTCAATCAGGTATAGTCTGACAAGTAAATTCTTGCTTACTTTCACCTAAAGGATAAGTAAGTATAACGTAAGTTTTGTGTCTAAAGTTGCAATCATTCCCAATGGTGAAACCTATTAACAATATTATTGTTGAGACAGAGAAGAGGCGCTATAGTGTGTCTTTACAAGTTATGCCTTCCGCTGAGAATAATCAAAAGATTAATGTCTGGTTGAAGTTATACACGTCACTTTTAGATATATGTAGGTATACTTCTCTAGAATTGGCTGTGCGATCGGCTGCCTTAAAAGCTTATCCCATAGCAAATTTTCGCACTGGCAATTCTGTTAGGCTTGGCAGTAGTGAAAACAATAAAGAACAGTGCCATAGTATTGTGGCACTGTCAAACTAAAGTTGACTCTGAGGTGAATAACACCTGAAAAAGTCGTTTATCTACCCTTTCACAAATCCAATGACACTTGATAATAACCAAGGACTTACCTATAAAAATTCCCAATCTACGGGACAGCCGGGGTTCTCTCTGGCAGTTAACTCGACCAATCCCTTTAATAACTCTGGGCTGAACTTCGGACCAAATCACGATAATAAGAAGATTTCCACTGAAAATAGCCGAATTGGGGAGATTGTTCCTGGTCGGGTCGCCAACATCAAAGTGATTGGTGTCGGTGGTGGTGGTGGCAATGCTGTTAACCGCATGATCGAGTCTGATGTCTCTGGGGTAGAGTTTTGGTCAATTAACACTGATGCCCAAGCTCTTACCTTAGCTGGTGCTCCAAGTAGATTGCAAATTGGACAGAAGCTAACGCGGGGTTTAGGAGCAGGTGGTAATCCTGCCATCGGTCAAAAGGCAGCTGAGGAATCACGGGACGAAATTGCTACAGCTTTAGAGGGGGCAGACTTAGTATTTATCACTGCTGGTATGGGCGGTGGTACTGGGACAGGTGCAGCTCCAATCGTGGCAGAAGTAGCCAAAGAAATGGGCGCTCTCACTGTTGGTGTCGTCACACGTCCATTTGTGTTTGAGGGACGCCGCCGCACCAGCCAAGCGGAACAAGGTATTGAAGGACTAAAAAGTAGAGTAGATACACTGATCATTATCCCCAACAACAAACTGCTGGAAGTGATCCCCGAACAAACGCCTGTACAAGAAGCTTTTCGCTATGCAGACGATGTGCTGCGTCAAGGGGTGCAAGGTATTTCTGATATCATCACAATCCCTGGTTTGGTAAATGTTGACTTTGCTGATGTCCGAGCTGTGATGGCAGATGCGGGTTCGGCATTGATGGGAATTGGAGTGAGTTCTGGAAAATCTAGAGCCAGAGAAGCAGCGATCGCAGCTATTTCTTCGCCGTTACTAGAATGTTCTATTGAAGGCGCTAGAGGAGTTGTATTTAATATTACTGGTGGTACTGACCTCACTTTGCATGAAGTGAATGCTGCCGCAGAAGCAATTTATGAAGTAGTTGATCCCAACGCCAATATTATTTTTGGGGCCGTAATTGATGACAGACTCCAAGGTGAGGTAAGAATTACTGTAATTGCCACCGGGTTCACAGGTGAAGTGCAAGCGGTGCCCCAACAAAGCGTGGCTAACGTTCGGGTAGCACCTAATACTCCGAAGCGACCAACAACACAGCAACCCACAGTTAATCCCCCAACCTCAACCCCAACTCCAACTCCAACTCCAACTCCGGAACCAAAAGAAAAACCTGGATTGGATATACCTGATTTTCTGAGAAACCGACGAACACCAAGGAATTAAAAGATTTTGGATTTGAGATTTTAGATTAACTTAGCAGTCTTAGGTCAGGCTGAGTGCTGTATAAAATCTGCTAGTTTCAGGGTTTTACCAAGGGCAGGGGTAAGCAATCTGTTGCCATGCCCGATTTTGCCAATTGGTAAAAAAACTCGTCAACGCTATTTTATAGAAGGAACTTGGGCAGGAGTCTACTAGCTCGCATATCCGGCTATGCTTTATGTTACAAAAAAACAGGAAGACCTGCCCAACTACGGATGCGTCACCGATAGCGTTGGTGCAGCGTCTTGTAGAGAAGTAAAGCCGAGTCTTCTCCCAACGCGAAGGAGCGTCTCCAAGAGTTGGGGAGACGATGCCGCAGCCTCTTCGAGTCTTCTCCCAAGGGGAGACGCCAAAGGCGAACGAGCGTCACAGCCCGTCGTAAACATCGCTACATCTACCCCTTGCGATCCATCCATTAAACTCATATTCGGTAGAAGTAAATATATTTACTTAAAGCAAGTGGCGTGGGAAACTTGACCACGTAAGTGTCCGAATAAAGTTTGTTTCTTGGAGAATAGGACACTAAAAATCAAAAAATAAATGTAAATTATTTTTTGATTTTTAGTGTCTGTTCAATCCATTGAATTACCTGATGACCAAGACGAGTGCCATCTAATCGGTCAATTTCACGAATTCCGGTAGGACTGGTGACGTTAACTTCAGTTAAGTAGCCACCGATAACGTCGATACCCACAAAAATTAAGCCGTCTTGGCGTAAGCGTTCGGCTACTAGGGTACAAATCTCATACTCTCTTGGGGTAATTTCCGTTTGAGCGACTGTGCCACCAGTTGCCATATTATTGCGAAAATCAGTTCCGCTAGAGAGGCGATTGAGCGCACCAATCGGTTCGCCATTGAGCAAGATAATTCGCTTATCTCCCTCTTTTGCTTCTGGTAAATAGGTTTGCACCATTACAGGTACTCGACCTTGGAGGGTACTGAGTTCGACAATGGAGTTAAAATTGCGATCGCCTGATTGCAAAAACAAAATTCCTTCCCCAGCTTTGTTACCCAGTGGTTTGAGAACCGCAGCTCCTTTTACTTCTAAAAATTGCCGAATAAACTGCTTATCAGCACTGACAATCGTTTCTGGAATCGCTTTAGTAAACTGGAGGGCATACATTTTTTCATTTGCTCCTCGGATGCCACTGGGACTGTTAATCACCAGGGTTTTATTTTGGTCAATGTAATCCAGAATGTAGGTGGCATAGAGGTAGGAATCATTGACTGGTGGATCTGTCCGCATAAATACGGCGTCCATTGTCTCTAAAGAAGTTAAGGAGGAATCGCTCAACTTATACCAAGGATTCGCCGCTACCCAGCGTTCCTCCACCAACTGCACTGGTACAAGTTCGACTCGCTGTAGGACAGCCCAAGCTTTGCCCTTCACCACACTCAGCAAATTTGCCTGAGTTACCCAAACTTCGTGTCCCAGGATTTGCGCTGCTTCAATCAGGGCAATACTGGTATCATGACACGGGTCAAGCTGATGGATGGGATCAATGATAAAAGCCAGTTTCACCCTTTATACCTCAATCGCCAAGAAATTAAATGGTTATTCAATTATTATCTCTTGATGATTTTACCAATTGACGTACATCTGTACTGCTGAGTAGAACCTGAAGGTAAAATCTTGTAGATAGACATTGGTTTTGTGGGGATAAAAGCCCGTAGACAAGGCAGCGCTTTGTTTTTCCAGAGTTGTAGCGACTGCCGTGTAATTTGCAGCGGCTTGTCGCTAGCGATCACAAAACCTTCTCAACCTAAACGCTATTGCTAGAAGTTAGTAGTTCATCCAGCTTGCCTTGACTGTCTAAAGCGTGGATATCATCACAACCACCAATATGATCATCATTGATGAAAATTTGTGGTAAAGAGCGCCTTCCATTTGCTCTTTGAGCCATTTTATTTCTGGCGACCTCATCTCCATCAATGCTGTATTCGATAAATTCAACTCCCTTGTTCTTCAGCAAACTTTTGGCCCGAATGCAAAACGGGCAAGTCCTCCAAGTGTAAATTTCTACTTTTGTAGCCATAATATCCTCAACTTGATTTAATACTTCTTAATTTTAGAACTTTGCCACTGGCTGTAGCGGCTCTATGTCGTTTTGACTTTATCCTCAGAAGTGGCTAACTAAATTTGCCACATTAAGTTACTAGTACAGCTGAGTCCCTTGGAGACATGCTACGCGTAGCTTGCTTCTTTGGAGGAGTACGCATTCAAAAATCAAAATCGCTAAAAAGCTTGTTTTCTAGGCTTTTTAGCGATTGTCTAGCTTGCTTAGAGTAGGGGTAAGTTAGTCTATTTTTACGCCGTACTGTACTAGGTCAATTTTTAGAGGATGTTTGTAAAGTCTAATTGATGACTCGCCTGGGCGATTAGAAATCGCACGCCACTTGTTCATCGGGGTTTCTCCCATGAGCAAGTGGCATGGGAACCCCCATAATGCAGTGGCTCCCTTTGGGAGAAGACCGCACTGGCTTGGCTACACAGGCAAAACAAAACCCACATTTCCTTCTCTTCTCTACTTTGGGCTACGCCAACGAGAGGCTACGCGAACGTGGGTTTCAAAACCTTGTATCGTACCGTTAACCTCTAGGGAGTGTAGCTGTCATTAAAGACTTTTTCTTCACCACTCTCAGCGCACCGACAGCAAATAGGCCAAGGGCGGCGGCTGTATTAGGTTCAGGCACTTTTTTAGGCGCAGGTTGCGGGGTCTGATAATATGCTGGACCATTTCTCGCTATTACTTTGAAATCAGGTCCGTTGTTCTTTGCATTCGTTGTTATTTGAATACCACTAAGAGAGGTTACTCCCAATTGCTTCAGTTGAACTCCCCATGAACCCACTTTTTGAGCGCCATCAATTTCTGTAGTGTCAATGCTATAACCTGCATATTTTTGGTCTTGGCTATTCAGTTGTAAGGAATTACCTATTAACTTGCCAGTGCTATCAATGGCTTGAATGCCCAAGTTACTGTTCATACCCCGTTCCCAAAAGAACAGATTGTCTAATTCACTATTATCTTTCTGAATGGAACTGTCGAAGAAGAGGTTGATTTGAAAAGACCCGTCGTCTTCTGTATCAATAATGTTGTTTAAGTTTTTATTACCCAGGAAGGCAGCAATTTCAGCACCAGTTGGGTTTTTCAGACCAGAAACAGGTAAAGGAGCAGAAGCTTTATCACCTTTATCTGTACTCGCTGCCCCGGTATTATTGTTTTTGTTCCCTGGTGTACTCGTACTTCCTGCTTGAACGTTTGTGATTGGTGTGTTATATAAGATATCTGCTTTCTTAATGAAAGAGAAATTATTAAATTTGGTTTTATTCTGAGTAATAGAATTTAGCCAAATATCACCTTTAGAAGCGTCCGTTCCTGTAAGAGATTGAGTGAAATTAGTCTCAAAGGTGGCAGCATTAGCGAATGGAGAAAACGCTAAAGCTGTTCCAAAGTAGATCAAAACAAAAGTTGAGATGCGGTGAAATTTCATTGGTTTGGCTATAATGTTTTAGTAGTCAAATTTTTATGCTCTTTCTTCAAAAGAAAAGCATATGGATTTTGAAATTTAGTTCCAGCAAGGATTAGCTGATATTGGGTAGCTGCAATTTGTTGTAGCTTGATAGTCCAAATTCGGATTTACTCAATGACTATTGGATTTATTGATTAGGAATTGATAGCTCTAACTTGCCATAGACAATTCTGCATAGTCCATCTTTTATTTACATGTTTATTAAAAATTTAATTTAGGAGGTCAAAGTTGTAACTTTCTAGGTATGTATCTACGAAAGAGTAATTACACGGAGTAACTATATTTGGAATATTCCACTAAAAAACTGGACTATTAAATGAACTATTTTCTAATTTAAAAATATCTTTAATAAAATATAATTGAATTTATTTCATACTTTGTGGTATCGCAGGAGTGCGATCGCAAGCACACAGAAGGAGTCTATAAAGGTATACAGTTTTGATCACAATCGCTCAAACTAGTACGGTAAAAGCTTTTTCAGTATATTTAGTCTATTTGTATGGGTAACTTCAGCTTAGTGGAGTAGAAATATTCTTTATCTTTAAATAGCAAATGCCGTAGTCAATAGAACTACGGCATTTTTAACTGAAATACAAAACTTTAATTTCAGTATTTACCCACAGTCAACGGCATATTCAATTAGCTGGGCAAGGCGGTGACGTAGGGTTTCTAATCCCAAGCGCTGACTCGCAGAAATAAACACTGCTAAGGGAAATTCTTCCCTAGCTAGAGCCAGTGTCTCACTATCGGCTTGATCAATCTTGTTAAAAACAACCAGCGCCGGGCCAGGAGTTATTGGCATTTGCGCCAGGATTTCCCTAACTGAGCGAATATGACGCAACCAAGCCGGGTGAGACAAATCCACCAAATGTAGTAGGGCATCGGCTTCTGTGACTTCCTCCAAGGTGGCGCGGAAGGCATCCATTAACGATGCAGGCAGTTCGTGTATAAACCCTACTGTATCTGTAATCAGAATTTCCTGATGTTCATCAGCTTCGCCATGAGGAATTACCAGACGGCGCGTGGTGGGATCGAGAGTAGCAAATAGCTGGTCGGCTGTATAAACTTCTGCATTTGTAAGAGCATTCAGCAAAGTGGACTTCCCAGCGTTGGTATATCCAACCAAAGCCACTGAGGGAACTTCCCGATGCTGCCGTCGCTGCCGTAACCGCGAACGATGAGCCTGCAACTGATCGACTTCTTTTTGCAGTCGGGAAATGCGCTGCCCAATGGCACGGCGTTCAGTTTCCAGTTTTGTTTCACCAGGGCCACGAGTCCCAATACCACCACCTAATCGGGACATGGTGCGGCCTCTACCAGCCAGTCGCGGCTGCATGTATTCTAGCTGTGCTAATTCTACTTGCAATTTACCAGCACGGGACTGAGCGCGTTGGGCAAAGATATCTAAAATAACTTCGGTGCGGTCAACCACCCGGATACCAATTTGCATTTCTAAGTTACGGACTTGGGAGGGTGAGAGGTCGCGGTCGAAGACGACGAGATTGACTCCTAGTGTTTGGGCAGTTAGGGCAATTTCTTGCACCTTACCTTCGCCAACTACTGTCTGGGGATGAATGCGCGATCGCTTTTGTTGTATTGTCTGCAATACATCTCCCCCAGCGGTATCAACTAAACGTGCCAATTCCACTAGGGTATCCTGGAATTGTAGGGGAGTCACCTCACTGGTCATTAGCCCCACAATCAGCACGCGATCGTGGTCAGCATCTACTTCCTGGGCGACAAATTCCCGCTGGAATTCTGCTTCCAGATTTTCTACCAAATCTACTAAATCCTGGTCTGCCAGATCATCCAAGTCCAGAGGTGGCGATATATTCCAACTTGGAGATTGGATTTGGCTCTCCTCTATTTTGAGAGCAGCAGGACTAGTAATCAGGGTGCGAGATTCTTGGGGTGTCAGATGAGCTAGATAAGCTTCTTTGACGTACCCAGTCGAACCGCCTCCCCGCCGTGTAAATCCTGTTCCAGTAATGTTTAGGACAACTAGGGCATCTAAGCGTTGCAGTGCCATAGCCGTGAGCGCCGCCTCATTTGGCGGTTCTGGCTTCAGATGTGTGGCAATACAACGAATACCGCTGAGTCGTTCTGCACCATAACGGGGCAATTCCAGTGGTGGTATTTGCGTTTGACGCGGTGTGCCTACGCCGA
The DNA here is from genome assembly GCF_036917615.1 of Nostoc sp. Classification (GTDB taxonomy): domain Bacteria; phylum Cyanobacteriota; class Cyanobacteriia; order Cyanobacteriales; family Nostocaceae; genus Nostoc. Next base: position 51,165 of record NZ_JBALCZ010000069.1, on the reverse strand, counting down.
CGCGAATCACTTGTCCACGACGGTTGATATAGGCGCACACAGGCTGATTGACTTCTGTGCTAATTGCTGCCAGACGCTGGGAAAACTCAGGCGTGGTGATGCGATCGCCTGGTATGCGCTGGTGATACAGCCGCTGTAGTTGCTTCAGCTGGCTGGACTTCAGACCTTGGAGATTTCCAAAAATAGTTTCTATAGGCGTTTATGACCAGTTAAATGGCCCCCCGAATCCTTATAGGTCTATTTTACAACAGGGTTTCGGCTCCTATCTCTCTCCTTTGAGGGATGCGTTAGTAATTAGTTCACGGTGGGTATTTATTTGAGGCTATTTTGGTGGTACTGGCTTCAGTTGCTACTACAAGTGAGATTGTGAAAGCGATCGGTTATAAAAAAATTGGATTAATTGTGCGATCGCTACATCACGCAGTTATTTTTTAATCTTGCAAGTCTATATCATCTTCTATTTCTTCAGCAGCTTCTGAGTAATTGAACATGAAGACAAATTTGTTTTTAGGTAGGATCAATGTTGGAAGATAAAGCGGTTGATTATCCCAGTAATCTTCTTTTCTACCTTGTTCCAAAATGACAATAAGTGTAGGAATATTAGGATATTCTTGTTTTGCATTATTTACCCATTCAGGACTAGTAAAACCAGAAGTTCCTCTCCATGTTCCTAACCCATCTTTTGCAGGTCTATTTTTTAATCTCAGTCCCTTGCCTTTTGTTTCTTTTCCTCGACGAACATTGAGTCGTCCCTGCTGAATACCTGCCATATTCTTCATTGCCTTGAGTACCTCTTGAACTCGTTTATCCTCCCAAGGATAATTACCAGCAGGGCGACTTGGCATATATGATAAAATCTGTAGTAAAAAGTCAATATTTACTTCATATAACATATCTTCATCGCTATACGGTTCTAAAAGCTTGGTTAAATCCTCTGTATGCTCCTTAATTTCCGAAGCTTTCCAGAGTGGAGCAGGGGGGAAAATAGCTTTCCCAGGTGTAAAAGCATTAATTTCTGCCGGATTTAATACATTAGAATGAGTTGCTTTCAATTTTGACCCTACCCAGACTGGCGTAATCTGAATATTATTAGGATCGTCTCCAATCGCTTGACGCATTCCCTCATCAGCTTCATGAATCGCTCGAAAATCTTCTAAGATATGCTGAGGCAAAAAAAGGCGAGTCACATCAAGTAGTTCCTGACGATAACCAAACATTCGTGCGTGCTGATGCACTGTATCCATCGTTTTTTGCTTGGCATCACGTCCGTAATAAGTAATCATTAATCCCTCAATTGTGACACCTCGCCCAAGTCTGTTACCCCCTATAATAATGTTCATTCCTGAGCTATATTTTAGTCCTTTATCTGGATTACTCGCATCAATAACCTTTGGGATAGCATTCCGTAGCTCATGCTCTAGCTCTATAACTAAATCATTTAGTGGTGGGAGATTTTTTGCTGTTTCACTTAACTCTGTATAGGCTTGATTCAGCCACTTCATTGCTTCTTCACGTTTTGCAGCAGATAGTTTTCCTCGAAGCGCCTTATCAAGCTCCGCAATAAAGCCGCGAATGACCTTTTCCAAAGTGCTATGAGTGATACGTTTGTGGTCAATATGAGCCAGGAAAGAGTATTTAGCTTCTGAATTTTTTGCAGATTCTATTTTATATATTGAACCTAAGAAGAAACAGCATAGAGATAGCCTTAATCCGGGAGGTATATCCCAATTATTGCCAGGGTTTATCTTGCCTCCCTGTTTTTTTAATTGATCTAGCTCTTCTAAATCAATTTTTGTACAGCAATATTTGCTATTGTCTGAAAAAAATAAATTTCCTCCAATATAACTATTACCAGGTTGAGGGAGAGCAGCACAGAAAACTGGTTTACAGGGATGATTAATATTTTGTAATAGAAGACTTTGAGGAGTTGCAGTAATCTGCAAATATATATGATTCGCTACCTCTTTACGAATATTGCCAATTTTTTCAAAAATTGCACTATCTGGAACTGTCTCCTTACCTTTTTTAGCCTGTTTTGCTTCGTTAGTATTTGGGCTAGCATTATCAGCTTCATCATCAAATATGAGAGTAGGCACACTACTGGCTTTAGAATACTTAAGAACTTTCAACAAGTTATCTAGATGACTTTTATTCTTTGTAGATACTAAGACAACACCAGTATCTTTCATATAATCAAGTAATTGATTAGTTGCAAAGTCTTCTGGATCATTTCTCCATTCTTTCCAATTACAAATACGAGGCCCACCTTTAAGTTGCTCGGCAAAACGATCAGCAGTTTGTTCGCCTAGACAGGTATTATCAGAAGTCAACACAATGAAACAACGGAAATGATTAGCCTGAGCAAGTGCCAGTGTAGCAATGGTAGTATTGGTCTTACCGCTTTGGACTTTGCCATAAATTAATCCGGTAGTACCATCAGCTATTTTTCCCTTGTGAGGCTGACTAACAATACCTGTACCTGTAGCACCAACATCACCAGAACCAAAAGTTGTGGAGTAGACATCAACGCAATTTTGGACTACCTCAACAGCAGTTTGTTTTAATTGCTCTGCTGCTGTATCCCCAATTTTGCTTTTAACTTTGTCAATAACCTTATTAATACAATATCCATCTGTTACGATATCTATCTTACTCATCAGTATTGTCCTGGTTGGAAAAAAGTACACGAGGCCAGTCATTTTGAGGCACTGTCTGATCCAGATGCTGCCTACCTGGGCCACTAACATGATAACTACCATGTGTTTTTCGAGACACAGATATATGTTGGCCAGCAATGCTAATATCTTTGTCCAATATACTCCAAAGCCTTTCTTGAGCAATGCAACAGATACCGTCTTTATGACAGATAAATGCCAAAAATACTGAAATACTACGATATTTATTATGTAGAGTATCTAAGGCTAATTCTTCTTGACTACTGAAGGTAAAAGACCATGCAGATTTGGGCTTTTTAGAAACCTTAAAAAGAATAGCCGATTTCCTGCTCTCAGTTTCAACTTGATAAATGGATGAATGTATTGAAGATGCGTGAGTTATTGTGAGGCGTTCTCCATGATCAATTAGCCGCAAAAACGCAGCACCATGAAGGAATTCCTGATCATTGATCATCGTCAAATCTGGGCAAAGTCAAGGGAGATGTATACGTTCTAGTTAATCAGTAGTAAGGTAATCGCTCTTGGTTAGCGATCGCACTATGATCTGTTAAACCAATAACATAGCATTCCGCGATCGCTTCACTGCTGTTTGTAATTCTTCTGACAACCAGTTATCAAATTGTGGATAAACTGGTAAACGCGCCATCAACTCCCACCCCGCAGGCTGTAAAATTTCTCTTAATACCTGTTCCTGTATATGAGGATAATCGGGATTCACCTCATCTTTTGGCCCTATTCCACCCAAATCTCGCGCACCAGCTTCAATACAAGCAAGTAACCATCGGTCATCTTTAACTAAATTCGGCGGAATTTGAATAGTAATATCTGGTGGTAAAATCTGACGCGCCCTGAAAATGACTTCTGGTAACTGATGGGGGTCAAAAGGTAGTGCATCAAAAGTTTGCTGATGTCCTGGACTATGAGGTTGCAGGATAACTTCTTGAATATGGTGATAACGTTGATGCAGTTGAGATATAGCTGTTAATGTTTCCCACCAATCATCAACTGTTTCCCCAATTCCCAACAGTAAACCAGTTGTAAAGGGAATCTGCAACTCTCCCGCCCATTGCAATTGCTGTAAACGAACTTCTGGTAATTTACTCGGTGCGTGTCGATGTACACTATTTAACAATGTTGGCGTTAACTGTTCCAACATCAGCCCCATCGAAACATTCACACGCTTGAGCTTTTGCATTTCTTCAAAACTCAGTGGCCCGGCGTTTGTATGAGGTAAAAACCCCATTGAAAGCGCTAATTCACACAAATCATAAATCCGTTCAAACCACGCCTGACGCTTTGGCGAATGAGGATGTACTTCACCGCTAAGTATGAGAATTTCACAGACTTTTTCGCTTTGAAGTAGTTTTAAAATACTGTCTGCATCTGAAAGACTCATCCAGGGACTTTTACCTGGTTCGCTGCGAAAGTTGCAGTAACTACAGCGATTAAAGCACTCGTAAGTAGGAACGATTGTATAAGCAGGGCTATAAGTAACAAGACGAGAATTATTAATTGGCATAAGCAGGATAATCTAAAAGAATGCCTTGCTCAAACTATATAGATTACCGTGTGACCAAATAATTACTAATTCGTAATACTCGCCTCCGGCGAGAAGCAAGCTACGTAATTCGTAATTAAAGGTACAAACCCCTGGCTTTAGTTATGGAGACAAATAATTTTATTCCTTATTTCAAAGCAAGCGACTTTAGTCATAAGGTAATAATTACGAATTACGTTAGCGCAGCGTCTCGTAGAGAGCGTCATTATAAATTACGAATTATTTTGACTCTTGTTGCCATGATATCAGATAAACTAATAACTATTTTGCTTTGTAAATTTCTGGTAGTTGCCACCAAGAAAGATGAGGATATTCGTGATGTTCTTCATGATAGCCAAAATGATAGCAGGTGATAAATGACCACCAAATTGGACGGGGAATCGTTTGGGCACAATGAGGCTGAATATAACCTCCTATGGGTTCGCTATGGGGTAAAAAAGTACCAAAATAAAATAATTGGAATGAACTTAAAAGCGAGGGAATTACCCAAAAGGTTATTAGATTAGTATGAGGTATATGAAGGATGTGATTAGCAAATTGATAGATAATAGTTAGAGCAATTATTTGTCCCCAACTCCAGTAACCCTTCATAAAATGAAAATACCAAGCAAAGAAATTTTTGTGTTTCCCATTATGAAAATCTGGGTCTATTTCACTTGCTGGATTGTGGTGATGCACCCAATGTTTTTGCAATAATTTTTTATAGGGTAAAAGACCATAAAGAGATAGAGTTAATGTCCCCATAAGATGATTAATCTTAGTATTCTGGGGAAACACTACCCCATGCATGGCATCATGAGATGTAATAAATAATCCCGTATATAAAAATGTTTGCCATAGTACAATAGGCAATAATATCCACAATTTTAGCTTGGAGATGTCAAGGGAAAGTAATAAACTCAGGCTAATGCTCCATACGCTTAGAATGACAATAGCAATGAAAAGTCCCTTAAACTGAGATTTACTTTTCACTACTGAGGTCAGTTTTGTTTGATGACTGGGTGGTTGTTCTAATTGAATCACGCTTTTACTCCGCCTAGTATTCAGGTGATAATTCCTAAAATATAGTCACCACAAAAAGTACTAACCACCAGCCATAAAACTCTTTTAGTGGTCAGTGTTTAGCATTGGACAGTGCCAATACTTGAAAATGTTTAAAAATATTAAGATACCTTAAATATTATTACACATCCAAGTCGATACCAACAAGTATTTTCGGTTGAGAGGTTGCGATACCTAAATAATAATACTGATAATTTTAGTATTTATAAAAACTAATTTTTTTAATCTAGTAGTTGCTAAACAGCCGAAGCTGGCGAAAAGCACGGTAACATCATTAGCGGGAATAGGGTATCAAGTTGAGTAATTACCGTATTACGCTGTAGCCGTTGAGATCCCAAAGTAAGTAAGCGAGAAAACCGACCATAGCTAAACGACCGTTCCAAAGTTCAAACTCAGGAGTAAATCCCAATCCTTGACATTATATGCGTTTTCTGTTATGTCATTTGGCTAAAGTCCCATTGTTGATTTTCTTGAAGAATTAAATTACAGCGTATTTCAGATAAATGAAGTACACGGGTAGGGGCACAACATGTTGTGCCCCTACGATTATCTGTACCTCACCTTGGCGTAGTCTCTCGTAGAGAAGTTGCAATCTGCTGTATATTTTTCATCCTATTTAACCAATAAATTAGAGCTATCTGTCTGTAGTACTAAAGTGTAAACAGGTCTAAAGGATGAGATTTTTGAGATTGTCAGGAAATACTTTGAAAATGGTTGGTTCGGCGAATTTCTCCCAGGCTTTGTATCGGTTATTTCCTAGTTTGATAAAGTGGGTTTCGCTGCAAGGTTTGAATAATCAGGATAATTAATTTTTGCCAGATAGGTTAAAGGGCTGAAGCCGCTTACAAAAAGTGAATCATCCTGAAAAAAGGAAGGATTATTGGCTTGTCAGGACTCGCACTCCCGTTTAGTCACATAGTGCCGATAGCGAAACATTGCTTCTAGTTGCACTTGCACTAACCAACCACTGACCAATTCAACTGTTCCTCCACCAGGCATAGAGAAGGAGATAGCATCAGTCAGCCTAGTTTTGCCATCTTCTGGTTCAAATTCATGTCGATGTACCCAAGATTCAAAAGGGCCAGATATCTGTTCGTCGGTAAACAGGCGATATTTTTCACATTCAGTATGACGCGCTAACCAAGTTAAGGGTAATGGGCCCAGAAATAGGCGAAATTCTGTGATAGCGCCCACGTTCAGCCCCCCCTCACGACGAACCACTTGGACTGGCTGCCAAGGTGGATTCAGCAGTTGCAAAATATCTGGCCTTTCGTGAAATTTCCAAACTACTTCTGGTGGGACATTAATTACTGAGGAATGTTTAAAGTGCAGCATGGAAAGAAAAACCTAAAATTCAACTTTCGGATTCGGTATCAATCTCGATATCTAGAGTATCTTCATCAACCCGGACATACAAAATATTTGGGTTACAGCAAACTTGACAATCTTCAATATAAGATTGTTGTCCTCCAGCACTCAAATCAATAAAAGTTAAATTTGGTTCGCCGCAATAGGCGCAGTAATACTCAGCTGTGTTTTGCATCAAGTTTTCAGCTATGAATTCAATGGCTGTAATTCCTTTGGGGATGGGTTGATATAACTCTTAGCATCAGCCAAATGCTTTAGTAGTGTAGACTGTGGCAGAGGCCCTTGCAAGTGGCTCCAGGGTAATACTTGCTCTGTTGACCACTCGGCGTGGACGTAGAAATCTAAATCGGGGATTTGTCCTTTGAGTTGTTTGAAAGCCCGTTTGTAGCTACCCAAGGAGTCGCCAAAGTCACGAGTAAGTTGGAGGAGTTGGGACACTCTGCGATCGCCTCTCGATAACAAAGCCTGTATAATCGACCAATTATAGCTTTCTGGGCGAAACTCTATCCCCTGCGGTTTTAGCTGTTTTTGCAAAAACTGCAACCGCTTTTCTGCTTGGCGATTCACCCCAAACCATTGAAATGGTGTGTGTGCTTTAGGTACAAAGGTGCTGCATCCAAATGTTAAGCGCAATCCCGGTGCAGCTTTCTTGATACTACGCATCATCGCCACGGTTTGCTCTAAATCCTCTGGTTCCTCACCAGGAATTCCTGCCATTCCGTAGAGTTTCAAGCTTTTCAATCCACCAGCTTTGGCATTTACCGCTGCTTGGATGATTTCGTCGTTATGCAGCTTTTTGTTGATGATTTGCCGGATTTTCTCGGAACCACTTTCTACAGCAATGGTAAGCGATCGCGTGTCTCGTTTCGTCAAAGTTTCTGCTAACTGCACTGTTACGGTATTGGTTCGCACAGAAGCAATACTGAGACGGACATCATCGTACTTTGGCTGACTAATATAATCTAGCAAAGTCTCAAATTCTGGATGTTGAGTTACTGAAGCCCCCAATAATCCTAGCCGATTTGTAACTTCTAAACCTTTTGCGATCGCTGGAATTAATGAACCTTCAAGACTGGCTGTCCTAAAAGGCAGTGTGAGATAACTCGCCAAACAAAAGCGGCACATTTCTGGACAACTTCTCACTACTTCCACCATGTAAATATTTTCCCATGCGGCTTTTTCGGTGACTACAGTCGAAGCTGATAGAGTATTTCCGCGATAAGTCTGCTTTTGCACCACTGCGGGAATTTCAGGAGAAATTGGTTGAATTGACTTGACTGCACCATCTCTTGTGTGATATTCGACTTCATACAAACTAGGAATATAAATTCCTGGGACTTGTGCAAGTCTTTTTAGTTGAGTTTGTCTAGAAGCATTTCTTACTTCTTTGTACGCTTCAATGAAATTCCCTAACAGGTTTTCGCCATCCCCCAGTAAAATTACATCAAAAAAATCTGCAAAAGGTTCGGGATTAGCTGTGAGAACTGGCCCACCACCAAAAATTATTGGATGAGAATCATCGCGAGAAGTTGCCAAAATGGGAATTTCTAAAGATTCCAGCAAATTTAAAATATTCACATAATCCAGTTCCCAGGAAATCGAAAATCCCACAATTTCCGGTGTTCTGGGGAGTTGTTCGTGAGTATCTGTAAACAGGCGACTCACCTGCACATCATCACGCATTGCCAAAGTTGCCCAAACTACCTGATAGCCGAGGCTAGTGATACCTACGCTGTACTCATTAGGAAAGGCGAAGATTATGGGGATAGCGTTGGTATCTGGGGTGGTGGGGGTGAAAAGGAGGCGTTCAGAGTCAAATACAGATGATGTCACAGGTGTTTTTTAGGAAGGTTTGAATAATGTAGTCTCATAGAATTCACGCTTACAGAAGCAAAACTCACCTTTATGGGTTTCATTTGAGTCTAGGGAGGCGGACGATAGTTTGTGTACTTAGGTCTTCTTTATCTATATTTAATTTTAAGCCATAGAATTATCAAGTTAAAAAATAATGTCACACTATTAGCAAGAATAATTGGTAAGGATTGTAGATATATTCCATAAATTAACCATAAAAAAACACCAGTAATGAATGTAATCAGCGCAATCAAAGAAACATCTTTAGCCGATTTTGTTTGCCAAGTTTTAAACATCTGTGGCAAAAATGCAGTGGTGGTTAGTGTAGCAGCTGCTAATCCGAGAATTGTCAGAAAATCCATTTATACAAACCTATAAAATAATTTTTTTTGGTTAAAAATTTAGAAACCAATTTTTATAATACTGGATTAATGTCTTCACCTTTGCCTGTTAACACGAGGTAGAAAGTGAATAAAACAAAAAGGGTAGATAGTTTAACTTTTTTCATTCTTTTTTAAGCTTTATTTTAATCATTAAAAGATATGTTATTAACACTAGTAAAACCGATTAATTAATTCTTCACGGGATAACTGCAATAGTAAAGGCGTAAACTCTTCTGGTGGTAAAGCTAATAAAGGTTCAATAATTTCTTGAAGCTCATTATCTATTTCACCAAAACGAACTTTCAGCAAGTTTTCCACCACCAAGCGTTCTCCCTGCTGAATTCCTTGTTGTTTAGCCTGTTCTCGGTCTTATTGGTAAAGTGGTGCTAATCGCATAAGTAATTCCCTATCTTCCTCATCTTGATTTTGAGTAACTTGTAAGTTTTGTTGCAAGTTGTATAGCAATTCTAACGCTGCTTTTCGGAATGGATTATCAGGAGTAAGTGCTTCTAGTTCGTCAATTGCTTGCTTTTTGAACATTTCCTTTACCGATGATTCTCAGCCACAAGGTTTCTGAGATAGAAGGCAACTGATGAATTGCTACTATTGCAGTACGTAAATATTCTGACATAAAGTGTATTCCAGGCAGGTAGTCATCTTTTGGGTTAGCACCAAATCCTGATAATAGTTGCGCTGAAGCTGTGGGGGTAAAAATCCATAATTTTGGTAAATCAGATTCTAGAATGCGTGTTTTATTTCGATTGGCTTGTCGTTGTAAATCGCCACGTACCTCTAATAATTTTAATAGACAATCGCAAATTTCTGTAGCTGACGCTGCGTTACGAAAGGGTTCAAATAGAGAAGGGGTAGAGACAAGTTGACCTAATAATCCGAGTGTTTGTGGTATGTTACTTGGTTGTGGTTTAGGGATGAAATAAACGTCAATTTGTCTAACTTCTCCTGCAACTCGTCTAGCTGCTTGGACTTCGCCGTAAGGAGTGAGTAATTGTTCGAGGTAGTCTTTGGCAAATTGGTCGTGAATAAATCTGGTCATGTTGGTAGTTTGGTGATGCAAGCCAGTTTATTTACCATTATCTTGCGACTTTTTGAGATAAGACTTAGCCCAAGAGTAGCGTTGTGAATCTTTTTTTAGTAAATATTCTGCTGCTTCATGTCGTTTCTTCTCATCTTTTGTACTCCTGATTACTCGTTTTATTTCAGCATCTATATCTTTAGTTTCAGCCCCACGCTGAATCGCTTGTTCAAACCAATAATTACCTTGCTCATAGTTATATTTGTCATAACATATAGCACCCATTAAGGTGTAAGGTTGATGACTATCAGGCTGATACTCCATAGCTTTCTTCGCACAACCTTCCGCATCATCTAATTTATCCACATCTCTAAATGCTGCTCCTCTAGTGACTAAAATAGCTGATTTGAGATTACTATCGTTGACTCTATTTAAGTCCAAGTTAGTAAGCTTTAAAGCCTGTTCAGGTTCATTTGCTTTGCGCCAATAACCGCTAGCTGTGGGGATATTCCACTTGTGTCCAGTACGGCCAAGTTCTTGTTCATAAAACTCTGCTTCTAGTTTGTAATAGGCTAGAGCAATTTTTCCATCATTAGATAATAGTCCCTCTTCCATAAGCTGAAAAACAAACTTAGGATCTAACCGTTCTTTTTTCTCTAGTTTGATCATGATCGCGTAAAATGGCTTTAGCGGAAGTAAAGGATCTACCAATCCATATTTTCTTTTGAGCGCAGCAAAGTGCTTGTGTTGGGCTAAAATAATAATGTCTTCATATTCATTATTTCTTAGCCAGTCAATTTCTAAATCGCTCATAACCATTAATGACATTATCTTTGACTTCAAAATAGAAGCATATTTATCATTAGCAATTTCAATGGTTTTAGGCAATTTATAATGTCTTAAAAAATTAATATCTTGCTCATTTAAATAATTTTCTGAATCAAGTTTTTTCAGAATTACATATAAATAATTATCAGATAATAAATCTTCATATTGGCTAGCTTTATACTTTGCCTTCAATGCAATAAATTCTTGTTTCTGTTCGAGTTCCTCAGCAATAGCAATTGTTTCGGTAAGTCCTTGCTGTTCTAGCCAGTAAATTTCTGAATAAATTAATTTTTCGTCTGCATCAATTTTTTGCAGTATTTGATATAGTTGACTTGATAAGGATATGTCTGGATATTGGCTTGCTTGATACTTACTCTTTAGTTGGCTAACTTTAGCTTGTCTTGCAAACTCTTGTTTTTCAAAAATTTCTATAGCTTCAAAAAGTTCATTATTTAACAGCCACTCGTATTCATTATCATTTAAACTTGCTTCTGTGTCTAGCTTTTTTAGTATTCTATACAGTCGGCTATCAGGATGTGAATCTTGATACTTGGTGGCTTGATATTTCTCCTTTAGTTGTGCAAAACGTTTTATATCTTGAGCAATTGTAACTATTTGAATAAGATTATTATCTTGCAATAATTTGATTTCTGAATCAGTCAAACTCTTTTCTGATTCAAGTTTCCAAAGTATCGGATACAAAACACTACCTACTGATGATTCCCAATTTTTGGCAACTTTATACTTAGCTTTAAGATGAGAAAATTCATCTTCTAGTCTTTTTGATTCTCCCATCCTAAATTGTTGTAGCCAGATAATTTCAAGGGTTTCAAAAAGCTCATGTTCTTGTAACCAATTAAATTCTAAGTCAAGGAGTTCAATTCCTATATCAACTTTTCGTAGTATAAGATACAGTAGACTAGCGGGTGATGAATCTTGATATTGAGTTGCTTGATATTTGGACTTTAAAGCAGCAAAATATTTTAACCGATTTTGAGACTCTTTAGCCATATTGATAGTAGATGCGATCGCACTTAGCTAAATGTGTTATCCGCTACTATAGCAATACTAGTAAAAAACGGCGAGTCAGACACCCACCGTTCTTAATTTGTGGTGCTTGCTGCTATTTAAGTCACCTGAAATACGTCGCACTGAGCTGGGCTAACAGAAAATCAGGAATTAAAATCTTAGCAAGAGGCACAATAGTAGCTGAAACGATTTTCAAAACATATCGTTAAAAATCCCGTTGCCTGAAAGCTAGGGAATGTCGAAATCTAAAAAAATTACATGAATGCTGAAGACTTCTTAAATCAAGGATTAAACCACAGTTCGCAAGGGGATTATCAAGGAGCGAACGCAGCTTACACCCAAGCAATCAAGCTCAACCCTAACTATGCTGAAGCTTACCATAATCGAGGAATTATTCTCAATGGTCAACTCAAAGATTATCGCGGTGCGATCGCAGATTTTAATCGCGCCATAGAAATCAATCCTAATTTTGCCACAGCCTACTGTCATCGAGCTAATGCACGTTACTTTTTAGGCGATTATGAAGGAGCGATCGCTGATCATAACCAAGCATTACAAATCGATCCCAATCTCGCCCAATCTTACCACAGTCGGGGTAATGCTTACTTTGCCTTAGAAGACTACGACAAAGCGATCGCTGATTATATCCAAACAATAGAAACTAGTACCCAGTTAGCTGATAATATCAATATTGATATTGCCAATGCCTATCATAATCGGGGTGTAGCCTGTTTTGAAAAGGGTAATCATCAAGGAGCGATTGCCGATTTTCAGCAAGCTTTACAATGGCATCCCCATTTTGCCGCAGCTTACAGCAATCGGGGTAATATTCACCATATCTTAGGAAATTATCACGAAGCGATCGCTGACCACGACCGGGCATTACAATTAGATCCTAACTTGGCGGAGGCTTATCATAACCGAGGTAATGCCCACTACGCTTTAACAGATTATCAAAGTGCGATCGCTTCTTACAACCGCGCCCTAGAAATCAATCCCAGTTTTGCTGGAGCATATTACAATCGGGGTTTGGTTCTTGCTCATCTTAAAGAATATCACCGAGCAATTGAAGATTTTAACCAAGCATTAAAGTTGAATCCTGATGATGTGCAAGCCTATTGTGAGCGGGGTCTTGTCCGTAGTACTCTTGAGGACTATGAGGGTGCGATCGCCGATTATGACCAAGCCTTACAAGAAAATCCGACTCTAGGTTTAGTATACGGCTTTCGGGCGAATGCTCGTCGCCGATTGGGAGACTATCAAGGTGCAATTGAAGATAGCAATCGCCTATTACAACTCAATCCTAGTTTAGCTGAAGGATATTGCGATCGCGCGGCGGCTCGTCGTTCTTTAGGAGATCATAAAGGAGCAATTAAAGATTATGATCGGGCATTAGAGATTAATGATAACTTAGCCGCAGCTTATTATGGTCGGGGGATTGCCCGTGAAGCTCTGCAAGATTTACAGGGAGCAATTGATGATAACACCCAAGCAATAGAGCTTGTTCCGGAATTTTCTCAAGCGTACTGCAATCGAGGAAATGCTCGTCGTCTTTTGGGGGATGAACACGGAGCGATCGCAGATTATAATCAAGCATTAGAAATTAATCCCGATTTAATTGAAGCATATTACAACAGAGGTTCAACCCACTATGCTTTAGAAGAATATGAAGGGGCAATAGAAGATTACACCCAAGCTTTGGAAATTAATCCCCAATCTGCTGCATTTTACAGCGATCGCGCTAATGCTCGCTATGCCCTAGAAGATTATCAAGGGGCAATAGAAGATTACAGTCGGGCAATTGCGATCGACCCCAGCTTTGCAGAAGACTGGTACAATCGGGGTCGTAGCCGTTCTTTATTAAAAGACTTACAAGGAGCGCTTGCAGACTTAAACCAAGCTTTACAGCGTCAGCCTAATTGGGCTTCAGCTTACATCCTTCGGGCAGATGTCTACCAAAATCTGGGAGACTCTCAAGGAGCAATTGGCGATTTCCAGAAATCCGCAGACTTGTATTACCAAGAAGGAAATATCCAGTATTACCAACAAATTATTGAGCTAATTGAACAGCTTCAATGAAGATATTGGACATTGGGCATCAGTTCCGTGTCACGCTGGAATATAGCGCTTCTCGTTTGGATGCAATACACTCTGACCTCTCTCCTAAAAGGAGAGAGGCTTTGAATCTTACTCCCCTTCCTTAGTAGGGAAGGGGCTGGGGGTTAGGTCTGTATTCTATGCAATTGAGAACCGCTATAAATGAATTTCCAGATTTTGAATTGGTTGTTGAGTTTGACGTAAAATCTGAGCTAAATGAGATTGCATCGACAGCGCCAATTCTACACTGCCAGCACCACCGCCTGCGATCGCAATGCTAATTGCTTATTGAGGATTTTTACCTACAGCTTCAATTAGTTCATACCAATGTTCCAATAACTGCGATACTGGTTTAGCTGCGATCGCATATTCTGCTGCACCTGATACAGACACTGTGGCCGGAGTGCTGCCAATATCAATAGACAGCACATCAAAATCTACCACAAGTCCGTTAGCACAGAGAACTTTGTTATTTTTCAAGTCTAGGGCAACTACTCTGTCAATATACAACTGTGCTTGAGCAAAGTTTGCTAAAGGTCGCAAGTCAATATGACATTCATCGTGGTTGTAAAATCCGGCAATATGTCCTGGTAATATTCCAGAGTCAGCTGTCTTTTTGGCTGCGGTAATCAACGTCAAACGGACTCCAGATAAAGGCTTTATCCCAAACATTCTCAGGACAATCGCATGGCTGTGACCGCCACCATTCAGCACTAAATCTCTAACTATCGGGTGTAATATCAACTTCGAGTGATTTGTTCTATCACTGATTAGGCATCAATCAAAATCATCATTATCAGGGTTAATTGATAGTCAAGAATGAATAGTAGTGAGTACAACTAATAATTGAGTATGGCAGGCAGCATATATGTTAATGTCTACTTCCTCAACAGTTATATTCTCTATCTTGTTGGTTGCATTAACATATTCAAATCTTGACCTTGTATCAAACAATAGCAGACGCGACTAAATTTTTTAAACCTCCTGTGATTACTTGAAAATGTTGACAGTAATTATTGATGCTTTTCATGCCATGAAAAATATTTTACCGATAAATAACAGTCAATTATCAAAAATATATCTGAGGATACATGCTTTCCCAGAAAAAGTTAAACAAAATCAGCATCAGTCGCCAAAACAACGTTTAAGAATAGCAATTGAACAACTAGGAAATAAGACAATAGAAACCAGTCTAGCTGTAATTAATGATTTAGAGCAAATTGCCCAAAATCATCCACAGTACCACTGGATAATCATGGATATTCTTACTACTTTTGTCCGAGAAAATGCTGTTTACATGCCCCAAGAGGAAGCAATGAGCAACCTCAGAGCAAAAGTTCGTGCAGATATTCAAGCAGCCCTTACCGTTATCGCTAGAAGAGATGTAAGCAAAGACCCAGAAAATGAGCAACTTGATTTAAGTCATACGGACATGAGGGGAGCAAACCTAAATGGGGCGAACCTAAAACAAACAAATCTCTATCAAGCTAATCTTGCTGGGGCTAACCTCAGAGAAGCTAATCTAGCGGGAGCAATCCTCAGTGCAGCTAACCTAGAAGGAGCTAACTTATATCTAGCCAACCTAGAAGGGACAATCCTCAGTGCAGCCAACCTAGAAAGAGCTAACCTCTCTGGAGCTAACCTGCATCGTGCAAGTTTATATCTAGCTGGGTTGCATGGGGCAATTCTCAATGATGTCATACTGGATGGCGCAAATCTCAGGGAAGCCAAATTTTCTGAGTGAACTACCTACACTGACCTTGCGGTATAGTGTAGGCTTCCCAATTCATTAGGAATTGCCTCAGTCTTCATAGATTTTTTACGTCCTGAAGACTTTGGTCTTACATCCCCTCCAAGGGCAGAAGCGCTAGTTCCTAACGCCCATAATCGCAATCCTTCATTTTTAATATTGATCGCGGCATTAATGTCACGGTCATGCTGCTTTTTGCAATGAGGACAGTCTACAAACCTTACACCCAATGCATCATAACCATTTTGCAACATCGGGATTGGTAGTAGAGTCTCACTACAAAGTTGAGAAGACGGGAAGAAACGTCCTATCTCTTGGTATGTATGACCAAATTTCTCGGCTTTGTACTTAAGCATGGTTAGAAATATTCCCCATCCTTGGTCACTGATAGCTTTTGCAAGACTTGGATTTTTAACCATGTTTTTAACTGCCAAGTCTTCTACACAAATCACTTGGTTTTCGTATGCTATTTTGCGAGATAGCTTGTGTAGAAAATCAACTCTAATTCTAGCTATTTTGCTCGTAACTCTTGCAAGTAGCCGTTTAGCCTTACGCCGCTTATTTGAAGTTTTATCTGTTTTTTTAGCTAATTTACGTTGCTTGCGCTTTCTATTCTTTTCCAGCTTTGCGAGCTTGTTCTTAGGCAAATCATATTTTGACCCCTCGGAAGTTATAGCAAAATTCTTTAAACCCAGGTCAACTCCAATAGCGTCTCTGACTGCAACTACTGGAGTATCTGTTTGGTTGAAAAGGATAGATGCGTAGTACATGCCGTCGGCATTTCTCGATATTGTTACAGTCGTGAATTTCGCGTCTGGCAGAAGGAAGTGAAACACGGTTTTCATCATCCCCAAATTACCAGGAAACTTGATTACAGAATCCTGCAGAATTAATTTGACATTCTGGGGATATTGAATCGATTGCTTGCCATGTTTAGATTTGAAATTAGGATATTTAGCACGTCCTTCAAAGAAATTGACAAACGCGCTTGAAAGGTTGAATGTTACTCTTTGCAAAACTTGGCTATAAGCAAGCCCCAACCATTCATATTCTTTTTTCAAACCGGGAAGCAATTTATCCATTGCAGCTTTAGAAAGACCTTTACCTGTTTCTTTATATGCGCTAGTTGTGGCATTAAGCATGTAGTTCCACAACCAACGAGTATTACCAAAACATTGAGCTAAATGTGATTCTTGCTCTTCTGTAGGATAAATTCTGACTAACAGCGCTCTGTACATGTTTCGGCTTTGCTCAACACAAGTGGCATCGACCTTACCGTGTTTAGATTTTCATGGTAACACGTATTTTGCTATTTCTGGTGGCTAAAACAGAATATTTTGCTCGTTTCGTCGTGGTAGTCTTCCCGGTTTTCGCTGCGCTCAAATGTGGTCAGACTACACTCCTGTCCTCACTCGCAATTCATAAGGCAGCGCTTTGGGCGGGTTTCCCGACTTGTAGCGACTGCCGTCTCAACACTGACAGTCGTACAGGTACAGTGTGAGCCTTCTTGCCGTTACAGGTAAAACACTAGTACCGCAAGGCGGAAGTCAAAAGTCACTCATTCAAAAGTCAAAAGAAATACAGCGTAAACGTTTCATTGATTTGAAATGGGTTGTTTATTTCCGCCGCGCTGTACTAGTATTGCAAGGGGTAAATCTACTTACTATCTCAATTCACAAGACTTGGGGCAAAATCCCCTTATTAAAGGTAGGCAAACTTCTGGCACAGTTTACTAGTACGACTTCTCTATGAGAAGCCGGAATTCGTAATTCTTGTACCGCAAGCGTTTCATTGTTTTGGAATGAGTGGTTTATTTTTGTCGTAACGTACAAGTATATTCGATGTCATTCCCTAGTTCAATGAGTGTCTTGACACCTATTATAATTTTCTGCTAAATGCTATACTATTTTTCCCCAACATCTAAGTAATAATTCTAGGTTGTAAGGAAAATCTTTACCATGTCTTCTAAAAAGACAGACGCTCTATTGAATTGGTTGATAAGTATAACAGTTATATTTGGCTTCTCATTGACTGTAATTTTCTTCGCCTTGTCCAGTGTTAAGGAATTGTCAATTTCGGAAAAAATCCAGTATAGAAACCAAGCATTAACAACTACTGCAATAGTTTTTCTAGCATCGGCAGCAATGTTTAATACTTATTATGCAGCCAGGCGTGCCCAAGCGATGCAGAAAAATGCGATCGCAGCTGAGAAAAACCTCGAAATTGGCATTCAAAATGCAAAACTCAATCAAGACAGATTGATTGCAGAGCGCTTTATGGGGGCAATTGCCCAGCTTGGTCATGAAAAGGTTGAAACCCGGACAGGCGCAATTTATGCATTAGAAAGAGTTGCTCAGGATTTTCCCCAAGAACACTGGACAATTATGGAAATTCTCACTGCCTTTGTGCGAGAGAATGCACCAAAAGAGCAGCTAAAAGCAGAGCAAGAAAAGGCGGAATGTCAAGGAGCAGGTTACTCAAATAAGCCTAGAGGTGGGTCACGTCCGACACAGCAGTTGGAGCAAAACCTCCATGAAGAATTGCCAAAAATACGCACCGATATTCAAGCAGCCCTAACTGTCATCGCAAGGCGTAATTTACTCGAAGACCCAAAAGAGCAGAAACTTGATTTACGTAATACCGACATTAGAGGGGCAGACCTGCTCAAAGCTAACCTGCAACAAGCAGACCTCCGTGGGGCTGACCTAAGTGGGGCTGACTTGCGTGAAGCTGACTTGAGTGAGGCTGACCTCAACGGCGCTAAACTCGTCAGGTCTATTCTTTATGAAACCAAATTGCTAAAAGCCAGCTTATGTGGAGCTAACCTCTGTTGGGCTAATCTCAACCGCGCCAACCTCTCTGGGGCGAATATGCGTTCAGCCAACCTCTTTGGAGCGAGTCTGCGTATAGCTAATCTGCAAGGAGCAAATCTCTATAAAGCTAACTTGCAACAAGCGACCTTGAAAGTCGCCAATCTTTCTGGGGCAAAGCTGTTTTTAGCTAACTTGCAAGGAGCAAAACTGGGGAAAGCCAACCTGCACATGACGGGTTTGATTGGAGCCAACCTCTCAGGGGCTAACTTAAATGGGGCCAACCTTTCTGGGGCTAACTTGAATGCAGCCAAACTCCACCAAACAGAAGTCTATTTTGCCAACCTCTCAGAAGCCAGCTTAACGGAAGCTGACCTGCATCAAGCAAACCTCATCGGAGCAAATCTATATAGGGCAACCTTTTTTCAAGCTAACCTAACTCAGGCAAACCTCATGGGAGCTAACTTCTCAGAAGCTAACCTCAGTGATGTCAAACTGGAAGGGACAATTTTGACAGGAGCTAAAAACTTAGAGTTGCACCAGATTAGAAAGGCACTAGGCGATCGCACCACTCGCCTACCTGATTATATCGAAGCACCGACACATTGGCGACAATCTGGTTAAGTTATCGAAGCATCAGTTAGTTATTTGGGCGCATTCTACCGTTTTCACTTAATGCTATAGTTTTTACCAAAAGTCTCCGTAAATATTTGGGAGATGAGGAATAAACTTAATTTATGTCTGATAACAACACAGACGCACGCATCAATACAGCTCTTACTGCTCTGAACAAATTAGCGATAATGGTAATCAAAAACGAAAAACCAACCGCCCATCTGCCGAGCAAATGCTTAAGGCTTTTTGTAATATAACCCTCTACTTTCTCCCTAATTTTACCATTTTCATAACACCTATTAATGCTCTTCAAGAACAGATTATTTCGTTGATGAATAGCGCAAGTTAGCGACGCAGGAGCTTCACTCCAGACAGGCATCGGTTTGAGTAAGGAAAAATAAATCAAAAGAGAAATGCTGATTTTTTGGTTGCTTCTTAACTTTGGTTGTGAGCAAGAGTAATTTAGATGCGATCGCCCTAGATTCTTCTAACAGTAATTTTTAATAATTAGTAGAGATGATGATTGAATAATTACTATCAATTTTAACTTTCTTATTGAATATAAACTATCTTTATTGTAAAGCATAATGATAGATATAGATGATACTTATGGCATAAATCTTCTGATAGAGAGACGATAACAAAATGAAATTGTATTCTGTTAACAATGTCATTTTTAGGAAAATTCTTGGAAGGAAGAGTGGTTTTCTATAAAGAATTGAAGTCAAGAGAATTACTCAATATTATTACCAACAAAAACAGAGTGGAGTAAACAGATGAGGTTTGTCCTAAGACGCCGCAGGCTGGGTCAATTGATGATTCTCAGCACAGTAGCGGCTACAATTAATAATTTTGTAGTGAAAGGTATAGCACAAACTCAAGTCAGAAAAACTACGCCAAAGCTGGTAACTCCGACACCTGAGACGATGAAGGTGGCGCTGCAAGTGAACGGAACAGCACATAGTTTACAGATTGATCCGCGTGTTACCTTACTTGATGCACTTCGGGAATACATCGGTCTAATTGGTACTAAAAAAGGTTGTGATCACGGTCAGTGTGGTGCTTGCACGGTGCTGGTTGATGGGCAGCGGATTAATTCCTGCTTGACATTTGCGATTATGCACACCGACGCTGCGATCACAACTATTGAAGGACTGGAGCAAGGAAACAATCTGCACCCGATGCAAGCCGCATTTGTTGCCCACGATGCGTTTCAGTGCGGCTACTGCACACCTGGACAGATTTGTTCCGCGGTGGGTTTGGTGAACGAGGGACACGCTAAGTCGGATGCCGACATTCGTGAACTGATGAGCGGCAATATCTGCCGTTGTGGCGCTTATCCAAATATCGTGGCTGCTGTCCGCGATGTCTTAGGGGGAAAAAAAGATGCAGCCGTTTAACTATAAAAAAGCGGGACAAGCGGAAAATGCCGTGGCATTGGTGGCTTCAGATGGCGAAGCCTCGTATCTTGCTGGTGGTACCAGCCTAATCGATTTGATGAAGCTGAATGTCCAGACGCCAAGAGAGTTAGTTGACATTAACCCACTACCGCTAACCAAGATAGAAATGCAGGGCAACAGTGTGCGGATTGGAGCAATGGCACGCAATAGCGATGTTGCCTATGATGCGACAATTCAGGAGCGTTACCCTGTGCTGTCGGAGGCGTTGCTGTCTGGGGCATCGCCGCAACTGCGAAACATGGCGACGGTGGGTGGAAATTTGCTGCAACGCACCCGGTGCTATTACTTCCGCGACACTTCGATGCCTTGTAACAAGCGCGTTCCAGGTTCAGGTTGTGCGGCAATCGAGGGCTACAATCGCATCCACGCAATTCTTGGCGGTAGCGATCGCTGTATTGCCACCCATCCCTCTGATATGGCGGTGGCAATGGTAGCACTCGATGCAGTTGTGCAAACACGCGGACCAAATGGAGAGCGCAGTATTCCGCTGGTCGATTTTCATCTTGTACCGGGTAATACACCAGAAACAGAGACAGTTTTACAACACGGAGAGTTAATTGTTGCCGTTGACTTACCTGCTTCACCGTTTGCAGCGCGATCGCACTATCTAAAAGTCCGCGATCGCGCCTCATATGCTTTTGCAATGGCATCGGTTGCGGCTGCATTAGATATTGAAAATGGGATTATTCGCTCGGCACGTATTGCCCTCGGTGGGGTGGGAACAAAGCCCTGGCGTGCCTACGAAGCTGAAAAAGCACTTTTGAACAAGCCCGCAAATCAGGCAGCATTCCAAGCAGCAGCGTCCGCAGCGATCGCCGGAGCTAAACCTCAAAAATATAACGGCTTTAAGGTCGAACTGGCTAAACGCACAATTGTTAAGGCGCTGGCAACGGTAGGAGGGATGGCATGAATACAAGGGATACAAATACAGTTATCGGCAAACCGCTAAATCGAGTCGATGGACACCTGAAGGTGACGGGTGGCGCCCGCTATTCGGCAGAGTTTCCGGTAGCAAAAATGACTTATGGAGTCACAATTCAAAGCACGATCGCCAAAGGTAAGATTGCCCAAATCGATACAAAGGCGGCGGAGCAAGTACCGGGTGTATTAGCAGTTATTACCCACCTGAACGCGCCCAAAGCTTCTGGAGAAAAGGGCGGCGGCCGCAAGCTGCAAGTGCTGCAAGATAACGTTGTGCTTTATAGCGGTCAGCACATCGGTGTCGTCGTTGCCGATACCTTTGAACGAGCTATGTATGCTGCCTCGCTGGTGCAAGTTCGCTATGACGAAGAGAAACCGACGATCAATATGCGGGACAACCTCGCTAAAGCATACTTGCCTAAGGGAAAAATCCCCAAAGAGGAGCCGCCCGATTCCGCTCACGGCAATGTCAAACAGGGACTAGCGGCTGCTGCTGTCCGCATCGAGCAAACTTATACAACACCGATTGAAAATCACAATCCGATGGAGCCTCATGCCACAACAGCAGTTTGGCAGGGCGATCAACTGCTGCTGTATGACGCAACTCAGGGAATCTTTCAGGCTCAACAAAAAGTTGCGGGGGTATTAGGAATTGAGCCAGAGAAAGTCCGCGTTATGTCTTACTTTGTTGGCGGTGGCTTCGGCTGCAAAGGGTCGGCTTGGTCGCATGTGCCTCTAGCGGCGATGGCGGCACGGCGGGTTAATCGCCCAGTGAAACTGGTACTGGGACGGATACAAATGTATGGGCCTGTCGGCTTTCGACCAGAGACAATTCAACAGGTTTCTCTAGGTGCAACCCGCGAGGGCAAATTAACCGCTCTGCGACACGGTGGCATTTCCCAGACTTCAACTTTCGATGAATTTATCGAACCAGTTGGTAAAAGCGCCCGCATGATTTACGCTTGCCCGAATATCGAAACCAGCCATCATCTAGTTCAGCTGGATGAGGGTACACCAACTTTTATGCGTGCGCCTGGAGAAGCTTCTGGGTCGTTCGCCTTAGAATCGGCAATGGACGAATTAGCTTATGCGCTGAATATCGATCCGGTGGAACTGCGTCTGCGTAACCATGCTGATGTCGATCCTAGTAAAGGACTGCCTTGGTCGAGCAAGTCACTCATCCAGTGCTATAGATTAGGAGCAGAAAAGTTTGGCTGGCAAAAGCGCAATCCTAAACCCCGTTCGATGCGAGACGGCAATTATTTGATTGGTTGGGGTATGGCGACAGCGACTTATCCTACCAACCGTTCCCCAGCATCAGCGATCGCTCGAATTATGGCAGACGGTACAGCCGTTGTCGAAAGTGGTTCGCAAGATATTGGTACGGGAACTTACACTGTCATGACTCAAGTTGCTGCTGAGGCGCTTGGTCTACCAGTTGAGAAAGTTCGCTTTGAACTGGGCGATACTAAGATGCCAGAAACCCCCGTTTCCGGTGGTTCGCAAACTGCCGCCAGTGTCAGCTCGTCCGTGCATTTAGCCGGAAATCAAGCTCGCAGTCAGCTTTTGGAACTAGCACTTGCCGATCAAAAATCGCCGCTTTATAGTTCAAATGTTGAGGATGTGATTGCCGAAAATGGCAGCTTTTTCTTAAAAAATAAATCGTCTGCAACCGAAACTTATGCGGCAATCTTGGCACGGCATGGAATGAAAATGATCGAAGCACGTGCAGATGCCAAGCTGGGAGACGAACAAAAGAAGTTCTCAATGCACGCATTTGGAGCGCAGTTTGCCGAAGTGCGCGTTGAGCCTGACTTGGGCGAAGTGCGAGTAACACGCTGGGTGGGAACTTTTGGTGTGGGACGCATACTCAATGCTAAAACAGCCAACAGTCAACTCATTGGTGGGATTATCTATGGTATCGGTATGGCACTGATGGAACAGACGGTAACAGACCCTCATCGGGGGCGTGTTGTCAACCATGATTTAGCTGAATATCACGTACCAGTGAATGCAGACGTTCCTGATATTCAGGTGTTGTTTGTTGATGAACACGATCCACATATCAACCCGCTTGGTGTCAAGGGAATTGGTGAAATTGGGATTACCGGAAGTGCGGCGGCGATCGCTAACGCTGTCTATCATGCCACAGGTAAGCGCATCCGCGATTTGCCAATTACATTAGATAAGCTGCTGTAGATAGAAAATGCGTAGGCGTAGCCAGCCGTAGCCATCGCCGAAACGATGAAAGCTCAATCATCCGATTGGCGATCGCAATGATATCTTGTAGTTTCTTTTACCAATCAGTAGAAGTCTCAGGGCTGATGACGATTAAAGTCAAATTTGGTACTGTTAGCTCGGAATCACTGTAGTTACCTCCGTGACCGAGATGAGTAGTCGATCAGCCCGCTCCTACGCTTTCTTGTCGATTGCGGCGGCAATCGTCACTATTGCCCTAAAGTTTGGCGCTTACCTGCTAACCGGGTCAGTAGGTTTGCTTTCAGATGCTATTGAGTCAATTGTAAATCTCGTGGCAGCATTGGTAGCTCTATGGGCATTGACCTATGCTGATAAACCAGCCGATGCCGAACACGCCTTTGGGCATTCTAAAGCCGAATACTTCTCCAGTGGTGCTGAAGGTGCGTTGATTGTAGTGGCAGCCATTAGCATTGCTGTTGAAGCTTGGGGACGGTTATTGCATCCAGAACCGTTAGCACAGCTGGGATTGGGGTTGACACTCTCCCTATTAGCAACGGCAATCAATGGTGTTGTTGCCTTTATCTTGCTACGGGCAGGGCGACGGTTGCGTTCCATTACACTGAGGGCTGATGCTCACCACCTGTTTACCGATGTGGTGACTTCGGGTGGTGTGGTAATTGGAATCTTACTCGTCAAGGTAACAGGCGCTCTCGTGCTCGATCCAATTGTCGCACTGATAGTAGCAGCAAATATTACTTGGACAGGATTTCGTTTGCTGCGCGAAACCGGTAGCGCGTTACTGGATGCAGCTTTGCCTAAAAAAGAAATTGACGCAATCAAGAGCATCCTTAACGAGTACAAACATCAGGAGATCCAGTTCCATGCCTTGCGAACCCGCACTGCTGGAACCCGCCGCTTTGTTTCCTTTCATGTTCTTGTGCCTGGATCTTGGACAGTGCAACAAGGGCATGATTTGTGCGAGGCAATTGAGCTTGCTATTCTTCGGGTGCTGCCTTCAACCCACGTTACAACTCATCTGGAACCTGTAGAAGATCCAGTTTCTTGGGAAGATTTGGAGTTGGAGCGTCCGAGCAATCAACAGATACAAAATATGAAATAAGAGATTAATTGCTGCCGTTGAGCTTTAAGGAATCGCCTGATCCCATCTCTCATCAACTGCAACGCCGAATACTGCAAATGCGTAGGTGTAGCCAGCCGTAGGCATCACAAAAACGATGAAAGCTGAATCACACGATTGGCGATCGCACTCATTTTTCGGTCTACTGAAGATGACTTAAGAGGGCGATCAACTACTTTAAAGTTTTTGTGAAGCCAGTAAACAAGACAAGAAAAAGCTTAGTGAATCTACTATGATACTAGTGATTTTTAAGGATGCTGTGGTGAGAGTAAATTAGGAGGAAAACCATAGATATCTAGTTATCTCTACAAAATCAATCTGGTTTTCTTAAGCGATCGCTCAGTTTTCCAGCTGCCTTGAGTAGGAAATTTTGTGCTGATGAGCGCCAATTAAATCCCTCCCTTCCATCCTGTGCATCTTCAAGTTCAATTGGCTAGCTTTGATGATTGTAGTTCTTTCTTATTAGGAGTTGATTCAAAATCGTGAAAACCGAAAAGTTCGCACTCTGGACTATTGTAGCGCTAGCTACCTTAGTTAGCACTGCAACGGCTGCACAAGCAGTCTCGCTCGTCAATCAAGCCTTAGACGTTCTCCCAGCGCCTCCCTTGCGTGAACCAGTCTTCAGTTTCACCCAGCTAGGAACTACGTCCCTGCCATTTGTTAGTCCTATTCTCACGACGGGATCGGGACCTGCACTAAGGATTAACAATAACCTGAATAACTTGGATGTCTCTGTCGGTGATATTGTGTATCGTCTGTTAAGCCCTGATGCTCAGTTTGGCACTGTTACTTCAAACCTTTACAAGGTGACGCTATCTGAAAACAACTCCGTTGCAACATTCACAGGCGCGCGCGTCAACCCTGGTGAAGTGTTCCGCATTCAGCGCACGGTCAGCGATGGTTCGCCTGTTGATTTTACCTTGAGATTATCTACCGCAAATGAAACGAACACGCGTGCTGTTCCTGAACCGACGACAATTCCAGGTCTAGCGATCGCAGGTGTCGCTTGTGCCTACATCCGTCGGCGCAAACAGCAAGCCGCAAAGTAAACAGTGAAACGAGATATCTGACTTCTGAGTTGCAACCCCGATTCTAGGGACGATCCACATCAAGCAATCGGATATCTGGTTAATGGCAGCTACAGGCGGTCGCGATCGCCGAAACGATCAAAGCTCAATCACACGCTCGGCGATCGCTAATTTCCAAACTCAATTAAGTTGATTAACTGTGCTGCTAATAATCTCCCAAATGTCTTGCTATCCATGAGGAGAGCTTTGTTGGGGGTCTGCCGAAAGGTAGAGTCGAAGAGATGCATCAGAGTCTTAAAGCTGTTACTAATTACAATGGCTTTGTTGTACCAAGTGGGTAGGTGCGAAACAAAAGCGATCGCTACATTAATTGAATACATCACATTCGTGAGAGCAACAGATGACAAACGATCGCTTGAAGATGCAAGATCCACGTCAGCAATATCCAGGGCCGCCCTTCCCTCGTCAGCCCCAGCCTGCACCGGGACTAGCTCAACAGATGGACCCTCAGCCGGATCACGGTGAAAAGAGCTATACAGGATGTGGAAAGCTTACAAACCGAAAGGCGTTGATCACTGGAGGAGATTCCGGTATAGGACGTGCTGTAGCGATCGCGTTCGCGCGTGAAGGGGCTGATGTGGCAATCTCCTATCTCCCCAGCGAAGAGTCGGATACACGAGAAGTTATAGAACTGATCGAACAAGCGGGACGTAAAGCCGTCGCTCTTCCGGGTGACATTACGGATGAGAATTTTTGCCGAAAACTCGTGACAGATGCAGTAGAATCTCTGGGCGGTTTAGATATTCTCGTCAACAATGCTGGCGCACAGAGTACTAGTCCTTCCATTGGCGATATCACCACCGAGCAGTTCGATAAGGTGCTCAAGACTAACCTCTACGCGTTATTTTGGATTATACAGTCGGCAGTGCCGCACCTAAAACCGGGCGCAGCCATCATTAATACAGCTTCCATTCAGGCCTATGAACCTTCAGAGGCACTCATTGACTATGCGCTCACCAAAGCAGGCATTGTTACTTTCAGCAAAGCACTCTCTAAACAAATGATTGAGAAAGGTGTGCGTGTCAACGTTGTAGCGCCCGGCCCCTTCTGGACGCCGCTACAGCCCAGTGGCGGTCAAACTCAGGAAAAGATTGAGAAATTTGGCTCCACGGTTCCGATAGGACGACCCGGACAGCCGGTAGAGATCGCTCCTGTATACGTACTCCTTGCTTCACAGGAGGCAAGCTACATCACAGGAGAGGTTTATGGCATAACGGGTGGTGTCGGTATTGCGTAATGTCTGTTGTGCTGCTGATGAACCGAAGCAGCTATCACCAGCCCTGAACGGTTGTACCGCCGAAGATGCTGCGGTTCACCTCGCTTGTGAAGATGCCGTAGGGGAAGGCGGGATCAAGCGCACTGCTTTCCTTTAGCATCTGGAACTGTTCCGGGGTGAGGCGGATGTCCAGCGAGTCCAGGTTGTCGTGCAGTTGTTCGAGCTTGCTGGCACCCAGAATGGGCGAGGTAATGCCGGACTGCGCCGAAACCCAGGCGAGGGCGACCTGCGCCAGGGGGCGCTCAACTTGCGCGGCGACTGTTCGGAGGGTGTCGAGGACGCGCCAGTTACGATCAGTAAACTTCTGATTGCCAAAGGGATTGCTGCCGCTGAGGCGTCCCTGTCCGGTAGCTCCTTCACCCTCGCGCTGGTACTTGCCAGCAAGAAAGCCGCCAGCAAGCGGACTCCAGGGACAGATGCCGAGTCCACAGTCACGGGCAGCGGGCAGATGTTCGCGCTCGATGCTGCGCTCGGTGAGGGAGTATTCAAGCTGCAAGGCAATCGGTGCGGGAATACTGTGCGCTGTAGCAAGCGCAGCTGCCTTGGCAGTGTACCAAGCGGGCACGTCTGAGAATCCGAAATAGCGGATCTTGCCAGCGCGCACCAGATCGCCGAGCGACTGTAGCACCTCTTCGACGGGCGTGACCAGATCCCAGGCGTGCATCCAATAGAGGTCAATGTAGTCGGTGCGTAGCCGACGCAGCGATCGCTCTATCGCCCGGTACATGTTCTTGCGTCCGTTGCCGCCCGCATTCGGGTTGCCCAGTTCGCCGCTGTGAAAGGTGAATTTGGTTGCAAGTACCAGTTGGTCGCGCAGGCTGCGATCGGCAATATAGCTACCGATTAGTTCTTCGCTGCGACCCTTGGCATACACGTCGGCAGTGTCGATGAAGTTGCCGCCCGCCTCGACATAGGTGTGGAAGATAGACTCCGAAACCTCATCAGGCGCACCCCATCGCGGGGTGCCGAAGGTCATAGTGCCGAGGGCAAGCGGGCTGACGATTAAGCCGGAGCGACCGAGGGTGTGGAAGGCGGTGAGGTTCATGGGGGTTTTTCTCTGACTGGAACAATACGATCCGTTGTCTAGACTGCGCTAGCTGTCGGGCGGACAATCACTTCGTTGACATCGACATCATCTAGCTGAGATACAGCATAAAAGACGCCTTTAGCGATCGCCTCAAGTCTGCGGGTGCTATGTGCCCACAGCCCCACGGAACCCTACTTAAGATAATATATTACTAATTGCAATACCTTTGCCCAAAACAGAGGTAGTTTAACTTTTGCCGAAACAGCCAATAGACTTGCGTTTGCTTAAGTATTAGGCAAAAGGTAGAATCCTTACCCAGACGTACAGGATAGTCAAAATTACTTCCACTAAAACCATAGAGGATTTTACCAGCTCAGTTTTTTGCCTGATAGCAAAAAGAAGCGTGTATTATCTTACAGCAATTCTAAATTTAAGAATTGATAAGGGATTGAAGCGTATGGGTTACTAATGCATCGACTTGTATTGTGAATGCATCTTCCGGTGTATGTTTCAAAGCACACCTTAGTTAGATTCTCTGTGCCAGATTGTCGTGCTACGATTCGGCTCATTCCTGTTGTTGCTTGTAGGAGACAATTATGGAGATCAGTAGACGCAGCTTGTTGAAAACTGCTTCTGCTTCGGGATTAGTGGCGGCAGGACTTGCAGTTTCGGAAGGATTTTTGCAGCCGCTCCTAGCCCAAACAGAACCTGTTAATGAAAATACTCAACTGCTAGCCCAAACACCCACTCCAACTCGACGCGGCGAAATGTTGTATCGTACCCTCGGACGCACCGGAGAAAAAGTATCTGTGATTGGCTTGGGTGGGTTTCACATTGGAAAAATTGAAGAGGAGCAAGAAAGTATCAAGCTGATCCGCAGTGCCATTGATCGCGGCATCAACTTTATGGATAACTCTTGGGACTATCACAACGGACGTAGCCATCGGTGGATGGGAAATGCTCTTAAAAATGGTTATCGCCAAAAGGTCTTCCTAATGACGAAAATCGATGGTCGCACTAAAGGCGCTGCGAAGATGCAGATTGATGAATCGCTCAAAGATTTGCAGGTCGATCACATTGATTTAGTGCAGCATCATGAAATACTGCGCTTTGAAGACCCCGATCGCGTCTTTGCTCCTGGCGGTTCGATGGAGGCAGTCGTCGAGGCGCAGAAGGCGGGCAAAATTCGCTATATCGGTTTCACAGGACACAAAAATCCCCTAATTCACCTTCAGATGCTGGAAACTGCCACACAAAACGGTTTCCGCTTCGACACCGTGCAGATGCCATTGAATGTGATGGATGCCCATTTTAGAAGTTTTGAACATCAGGTTTTACCTGTGTTAGTGAAAAACAACATTGGTGTGCTGGGAATGAAATCAATCGGGGAGTCTTACATTCTCAGAAGCAACACCGTTAGTGCGATCGAGTGCCTGCACTACGCAATGAATTTGCCAACGTCAGTTGTAATTACAGGCATCGATAGCATGAGAATTTTAGACCAGGCGTTTGAGGCAGTCCGCACGTTTGAGCCAATGGATCAGGCACGAGTTACAGCACTGTTAGCCCGTACCCGTGAGGCAGCGGCTAAAGGGCTGTACGAACGATATAAGACCACAAACCAAAATGACAGTACAGCGATGAATCCAGCTTATCTGGGGTAAAGATTAATACTATGTTCAACCGTGTCAATTTTAGATTTTAGATTTTAGATTTTAGATTTTTTTGGTTCATGCCCCGTCCAAGCGTGGTTGAAAGAAATCCAAAATCCGACGCTCCTACGTCCCTAACGCTGCGCTATCACAGATCAGTATCAGTACTTCTTTGCGAGACGCTAACGCGAACGTCCCACCACTCTAACGTGGTCGGGGTCAGCAAAAGTCAAAAGTCAATCCCAAATCTGAAATCCAAAATTGATTGACTTCGACACACTTCATGTGTGCTAAAAGTATCACTATTTTCTTGAAGTAAGACACCATCTAGAACATCATCATGAAACGCATTGCGTATTTAGGACTTGGCATCATGGGCAGTGGTATGGCAACCAACTTGCTCAAAGCGGGCTACGAGGTCACGGTTTGGAATCGCAGCCCAGAGTCTTGTAAGCCTTTAGTTGAACAAGGTGCAACACAAGCACAAACAGCAGCACAAGCTGTAGAAAATGCCGAGGCGATTATCTACTCGCTCTCGAATGACAATGTGGTTGAAGAGGTTGTCTTTGGGCAGGATGGCATTTTATCGAACGTGCGCTCAGGACAAATTGCGATCGACATGAGTACAGTTCATCCTGACACTTCCCGCAAAGAAGCCGCAGCCTATGCCGAAAAGCAAGTTGAATTTCTTGATGCACCTGTTTTCGGCAGTAAAAACGAATCCGCAGCTGGAGGATTGTGGATTGTCGTTGGTGGCAAACGGCAGGTATTTGAGCAAGTCAAACCAATTTTGGAGTCGTTAAGCGAAACGATTCATTATCTGGGCGACACTGGCAAAGGCGCGTCGATGAAACTGATCGGTAACTCGATTGTGGCAACCCAAATCGAAGCGTTAGGAGAAGCGCTGATTCTGGCAACTAAAGCCGGACTGAATTCACAAGATGTTCTTGATGTGCTGCATGTGGTGGATTTTCGCTCTCCGATTTTTGACGGCATAGGCAAGATGTTGGTGAATCGTGATTTCACGCCAAGTTTTGCGTTAAAGCATTTGCTCAAAGATGCCAATTTGATCGCTCGATTTGCCCAAGATTTAAATTCTCCAATGCCTGCTGCGGCAATTGTCAAAGAAACCATTAAAACAGCAGTTAATCAAGGATGGGGGGAAGAAAATGCATCGGCATTAATCAAAGCTTTGGAGTTAGAAGCAGGAGTGACCGTTGAATCATAACTGCAAATTACTGAAATTAATCGACTCTGTTTGTAATTCACAATTTCAACTCGTCATCTTCAGCATTAGTGGTCGTACTCAATTGTGCGATCGCGCTTGTTTTTCATTTTACGTTGCAAGATATAGCTTTATCTAAGGAGAGCATTGATTATGTCCAACTTTAAAATATTCTCTACTGGTATAGTAGCGATCGCCTTATCTTTGGCGACTGGTTGCACACCAACTACTCCGCATGACCAGACTACATCTGAAGCTCCACTTGCTCAGTCTGTGCAAACGACTGAGAGTCCATCACCTACGGCATCACCTACTGCGTCACCAACTACACCAGGGCAAAATACTCTCAGTTCTTCAGACATACAGTTCATAACTGAAGCCGCTCAAGGTGGTTTAGCAGAAGTCCAACTAGCACAACTGGCATTAAAACGTGGAACTAGCAATGCGGTAAAACGGTTTGCACAGCGCATGATTAAAGATCACAACCCGGTGAACACTCAACTCGAAAAGTTGGCGAAAAAAAAAGGTGTAACGCCGCCAACTAGTCTCGACAGCACAAATCAGCAAGTCAAAAAACGCTTATCCAAACTTACTGGTGCTACCTTTGACCGCAAATATATGAATCAGATGCTTGAAGATCATCAAAATGATGTCTCCGCATTTGAAACTGAAGCTAAACAGGGACAAGATCCAGATGTGAAAGCATTTGCGGCTCAAAAGCTACCAACCCTCCGAGCACACCTGCAACAGGCTGGTTCCATTGTTAATCCTGGAAGTTCAACTAGCACCCCAACTCCAACTAGTACCCCAACTTCAACTAGTACCCCGTAAAGTAATACAGTTCAGTTAAGTATTTCTTCCTTCTCTTGACGATGGCAGTCGCTCCTGGAGGAAACCCGCTGACGCCCTCTACGAGACGCTGTTCGCGTTCGCAGACTCGCTAACGCGTAGCGTCTCGTAAAAAAGACTGCGCTGCCTCTTTTTTGCGTTATTGTGATGCATCTGCTGCGCGTACTCCTGCAAAGAAGCAAGCTATGCGTAGCGTTTTTAATTGCAGGGGAACGCATTAGCATTGTCAGTCGGCGCATTGGCATTGTCAGCCGACGCATTGGCATTGCAGGGTATTGCCAAATTTCATTCGCTACGAATTAATGAAATGCTCTACTAAATCCAAAATTTCATCATTAAGGAACCACGATGTCTGAATTGTTTAAAGGAAAATTTTCTCGTCGTCAGATTATGACTACTGCTGGGTTAGGAGCCATTTCAGCCGCCGCAATTGGTAGTATGGGCGAAGAAGTTGCTGCCCAACAGCCAACTCAGCAAGCCACCCCACGCGGAGGTTCCTTGCCGCCTCAGATAGAGTTTCCGCCGATTTCGGCATCAACCGAAGTTGAAACAGGGGGGCCGCCAACAGCATTACCCCCAGAGCAACGCTTGGGGTTTGCGATCGTCGGATTGGGCAGACTGACATTGGAAGAAATCATGCCTGCGTTTGCAGAATGTAAACTAGCAAAGCCAACTGCATTAGTTAGTGGCGATGCTGCCAAAGCCAATCAAGTTGCCCAGCAGTATGGCATCAAATCGCAGAACGTTTACAATTATCAGAATTACGACAATCTCCGCAACAATTCAGACGTTGATGTGATTTATATTGTACTGCCTAACAGTATGCACCGAGAATATACGGTGCGTGGTGCGAAAGCAGGGAAGCACATTCTGTGTGAGAAGCCAATGGCAACCACAGTCGAAGATGCTCAACAGATGATCGATGCGTGCAAACAAGCCGATCGCAAGCTGATGATTGCTTATCGCTGCCAATACGAGCCGCACCATCGCGCCATGATTCAGATGATCCGCAGCAAAGAATTAGGAACTGTGAAGGTGATTCAGGCAGATAACGGACAAAACCAGGGTGGTGACTTAAACCAGTGGCGGTTGAAACGCGCTTTAGCTGGAGGTGGCTGTTTACCAGATGTGGGAGTTTATTGCCTGAATGCAACTCGCTATTTGACGGGAGAGGAACCGATCGCAATTAGCGCCCAAACCTTCAGTACTCCCGGTGATCCGCGCTTCAAAGAAGTAGAAGAAAGTGTTACCTTCCAATTGCGGTTTCCCAGTGGGATAGTAGCAATTTGCTCCACCAGCTACGGCTTTCACGAAGCGCGTCGGTTTCGCGTCTTCGGCTCTGATGCTTGGGGACAAATCGATCCGGCGTTCTCCTACAACGGTTTGCGGATGATGATTTCACGCAAATCACCAACAAACAGCATGGCAGAAAATGTCAGCGAAGTGCGGATAGGCGAGAAGAACCAGTTCGCCTTAGAAATTGATCATATGGCGGATTGTGTGATTCAAAATAAGCAACCCCATACGCCTGGTGAAGAAGGTTTGCAAGACCAAAAACTGATAGCGTTGATTTACGAAGCGGCACAAACAGGCAAAACAATTACTCTACCTCGTGTGTCAGGACTAGATACCACTCGTGGCCCCGCTCCTCGAATGCTGAAGTAAATACGTGCATACCGCAATCATCACAAGCTCTGCTTGGAGTTATGCTCGATAAATCTTTGTTTGGCGATCGCAGGTTTTATACTGGTGGCGGCAAATGCAGGAGTCGTCTTTTTGACTGATGCCCTCTCGTTTGTCGGGGTGATTATTATCCTTTACCGTTGGCAGCGCAAACCGCTTTATGAAAGCGCCCTGCCCGCAGAGCGAGTATTAGGTTCTATGCGGGCTGGTATTCCCTATGTCCGCTTTTCTCCCGCCCTGCAAGCCGTGTTAATTCGAGCGGCTGTTTTAACTATAGTTGCACGAGTGCTTTGTTAGCCTTGCTGCCTTTGGTGGCACAACAGGATTTGCGACAGGGAGCAGGTGGGTATGGTTTACTACTAGGTTGCTTTGGATTTGGGGCGATTGTCGGTGCGATTTTGATGCCACGACTGCGGCAACATCTCACAGCCGATGGAGTTGTGATTGCAGGAACTTTTGTGTTTGCGATCGCCACATTAATTTTGGCATTCATTCACAATGTACCTATGGTGTTGCTGGCTTTGCTAGCAGCTGGGATTGCCTGGACAAGTATGATATCCAGCTTGAATATCACAACCAGAGAAAACATTTTTTGCCGTTTAGCGACCGGTCATTTGCTCCAGGTTTTCGGGATACCGAGCCCCTTGCACCGTGATCTTGGAGGCCGCATCATTGATGTCATGCAGATCGTCGGGCGTGAGATCGACTGAGACTGCCCCGATGTTTTCGTCCAAGCGATGCATCTTCGTGGTGCCTGGGATCGGAACAATCCACGGCTTCTGAGCAAGCAGCCAGGCGAGCGCGATCTGAGCAGGTGTCGCCTGCTTCCGCTCTGCGATGCTGCCGAGCAGATTAATCAGGGACTGATTCGCTTTGAGAGCCTCCGGCGTGAAACGAGGCAGGGTGCTGCGGAAGTCGGAGCTGTCGAAGGTTGCGTTTTCGTCCATCTTGCCAGTGAGAAAGCCCTTGCCCAGTGGGCTGTACGGGATAAAGGCGATTCCGAGTTCCTCAAGGGTCGGTATCACTTCCTTCTCCGGCGTCCTCGTCCACAGTGAGTATTCGCTCTGGAGAGCAGTGACTGGCTGAACAGCGTGCGCGCGACGGATCGTTTGCACTCCTGCTTCAGAAAGTCCGAAGTGCTTCACCTTACCTGACTGAATCAGTTCCTTCACCGCTCCTGCCACGTCTTCGATCGGCACGTTTGGGTCAACCCGGTGCTGATAGAGCAGGTCGATTGTCTCGACCTTGAGTCGCTTGAGCGATCCCTCGACAGCCTGCTTGATGTGCTCCGGCCGGCTATTCAGTCCGGGCGAACCCTTCATCCCGCGGGGATCGAAATTAGGACTCACGTCGAACCCGAATTTGGTGGCGATGACCACTTGCTTGCGGAAGGGAGCGAGGGCTTCGCCCACAAGCTCTTCGTTTGTGAACGGGCCGTAGACCTCGGCGGTGTCAAAGAAGGTAACGCCGCGATCGACGGCGGCCCCCAGAAGAGCGGTCATCTCCTGCGTGTCTTTGGGCGGGCCATAAGAAAAGCTCATTCCCATGCAGCCCAACCCGATCGCCGAGACTTCCAGATTACTATTGCCAAGTTTGCGGTTTTGCATTGTTTTTCTCCGTTGATGTGGAACTGATATTGTTCGCCGTTGATCGCTCCCGCCGTTGTCAGTCGCCTTCGCTGCGATCGCTGCTCACAGGGAAGGTCGTTGATGCGGAACGAAGCACTTGTGTGACCCCATCGAGGCCAAAGATAGAAGACGTTGAGGAGGATGAAGAGCAGCACCGCCAGCACAATCCTTACCAAGGCTGCGTGGTTGGGCCAATCGTAAATTCGTTCACGTTTGTGTCTTCTGGCTGGTCAATCGCAAACGCCACAACACTGGTTACTCGATCTGGTGAGATGCCATATTGCTCATACAACTTTGTCATTTTTTCAGCCACATCTTGGTCAGTAATCATATCCAACAACTCAGTGTTAATTGCGGCAGGGTAAATTGTCGCAGTACGAATGTTAGTCCCTTCTTGGGCAGACTCCATGCGTAGAACTTCCATGAAATCGCGTACAAACCATTTCGTCCCACCATAGATCGCACCACACCGGCGTTGTTAAAGGCAAAGTCCAGCCGCCCAAAGGTCTCGATGGTCTTGTCCAGAGCCGCCTTCACATCCTTAGCTTGCGCCACGTCGCACGTGACGGTGAGCACTCGTTTGCCGAGTTCTTCGATCATACGAGCCGTTTCTTGATTGCCCTGTTCTGAAATGTCAGCGACCACCACATTAGCGCCCTCACGTGCAAATGCCAGCGCCGTAGCTCGACCGATGCCGTTCGCTGCTCCGGTCACAAACGCAACCTTTCCTGTGTAGTTTCCGTTATCGTTCGGTGTTATTTTTTACTCCTTGTGTTGCTTATTCGGAAAGTCTTTATCAGAATTTCCATGATCTATTGCCGTGTGGTGGACCCAAGGACGTGCATCTCAACTCCCAAAAATTTCGGATACGGCGATCACTTTTGATACTGTTCGTCGCTGACCTGTTCCATCCAGTCCACGGGCTTGCCGTCGAGCTGTTCCTGAATGGCGATGTGCGTCATGGCTGTGGTTGCTGTAGCACCGTGCCAATGCTTCTCATCCGGCGAGATCCAGATCACGTCACCTGTTCGTATTTCCTCCCTTGGAGTACCCCATCGCTGCACCCAGCCGCAACCTGCCGTCACGATCAGGGTCTGGCCTAACGGGTGAGTGTGCCATGCTGTCCGAGCGCCAGGCTCGAACGTGACACTGGCGCCGATCGCGCGTGCTGGATCGTGCGCCTCGAACAGGGGGTCAATGCGGACAGTGCCGGTAAAATACTCAGCCGGCCCTTTGGCGGAAGGCTGTGAGCCACTTCTTTTGATGTCCATTTGCTTTATTCCTTCACTTGATGCCATTTGGGTTGCTAGCCCAATCATAGAGATTGAGCATTTATGCTTGCTCTATCT
Organism: Nostoc sp.; assembly: GCF_036917615.1. GTDB lineage: Bacteria > Cyanobacteriota > Cyanobacteriia > Cyanobacteriales > Nostocaceae > Nostoc. The sequence goes on along the minus strand of NZ_JBALCZ010000069.1, from coordinate 14,608 downwards.
GTAGGGATGGATTTTTTTAACAAACAAGGTTAGCCTTGATGACATTTTGGTTGTCAGTAGGCGAGTCTCTTGCCCAATCAAAACTGAGTTTTCTCTTGGATAAAAATCCAGACGCTTATAAGAAGCCGGAATCATTTTTCATTGCTTTAGCTTCATTCTAAGGATTCTCAAGGGCAAGCAATATGACGATCGTCTAAGATCGTTGTACAATCCTGCAAAATTAGAAATGAACGCTGCCAAAAGGAGTGAAAAGTCCGATATGGATTTAATGAACGACCAGCAGGCAAAGCGCGAGGCTTCCAGAGCGCAAGCCAACAGAGACGAACTGACTGAGCGCATCTCACAGGCTATCCGTAACGATGGGACGATTGAGCCACTGAAAGGATTACACCTCAACCGCTCCTCCTCGCCTGCGGAATGCGTTCATAGTATCTCTGTCCCTGCCTTTTGTGTAATTGCCCAAGGCAGTAAAGAAGTCCTTCTGGGCAGCGATCGCTATCAGTACGACCCGATGCATTATCTGCTGGCGACGGTCGAACTGCCGATTGTCAGCCAAATTCTGGAAGCGTCCCAGGCCCAACCGTACCTTAGCCTTCGCCTCGATTTCGACCCCATCCTTGTCGGTTCAGTCATGGTCGAGGCGGGCTATCCCTCACCACAAAGCCGTGCCAATGTAAAAGCGATAGACGTGAGTCCATTGGATGCGCCTCTGCTAGATGCCGTACTACGGCTCGTTAGGCTTCTTTGTGCCCCCGCCGAAGCTCGGGTTCTGATGCCTCTGGTCACACGGGAAATCATTTACCGACTCCTGATGGGAGAGCAAGGTAGTCGGCTCCGTCATATTGTAGTTCTGGGTGGCTACACCCACCACATCGCCAGGGCCGTCGCGCGACTTCATAAAGACTTTAAGGAGCCGCTTTGTATTGAAAGCATCGCACGAGATATTGGAATGAGTGTCTCAGGCTTCCACCATCACTTCAAATCTGTTACTGCAATGAGTCCCTTGCAGTTCCAGAAGCAACTGCGGCTCCAGGAGGCTCGACGTCTGATGCTAGGGGAAAGCCTTGACGCTACCAGTGCTGCCTACCGTGTGGGTTATGACGATGCCTCGCACTTCAACCGGGAGTACAAGCGGCTCTTTGGTGCACCACCGATGCGTGATGTAGAGCGGCTGCGAGAAGCTGCTAGGGAGACTGCTAGTTCAATATGATCTCCTCAAGACGTCCTAATCTTGCCAGAAATCGTTTCCACGCAAACATCCTTTAACGCGGGCACTTCAGAAATACGGCAGATTGATCAAGACAGTTCATATTCTGCGTTGGTATGCCGATGAGACCAATCACCGCACGCTGAATCGCCAGTTCAACAAAGGGGAAGCGCAAACTTCCCTTGAATATCCCGTTTCAGGATCAACCTTCCTATGTAATACACCGTTAGTTTAGCCCTAAGCGTGTATTACATGGAAGATGTATTCTACTTTGATTCTGGTTTTTGAAGTATAAAATGGTTAACTCTTTTTGAAGCATATCTTAAGGTAAAAGTTTATTTGATAATTCAAATCACATTTACAGTAGCAGATTGAGAGATTTGCGAAAGGGTTTTTGCCTTTCATCAAGGCGATGATCCCCCGGTTATTTCTCACATGATTTATCCTCACCAATATCAATAAACACGAGCTTAGAAAAGACCTCCTATGAATTGCGATCGCTCTTTCGTTGCTTAACGCTCTTTATATTACTCTGAAAAAATAAAATATTTGTAGGTTGGGTTGAACAAAGTGAAACCCAATAAAAGCAAGGATTCTTGGTGTCGGGTTTCGTGACTCAACCTAACGCTCTTTCATCACTCTCACCAGAGAATAAAACATTAATCTTTACTACGTAAGATTTTAAGGTAAAAAAGATGATTTTAGCCATTTAGAGCAGCGCCAAACTACGCTCTTGCCAAATGTTTTAGTGGGTGAGGTAGCTCTCCTGACGCAAGCACCCCATGAGATGACGGTGCAAACCCTTGAACCCTGCCAATTATTCTGTCTATACTATGCCGACTTGCTCACAATATTGGCAGTAGACAATAAGGTATATCTTAAAGTAGTTGGGATGATGCACTTTTGCGATCGCCCAGGACAGCGTGAAGGTATTCTTGTTCATCACCGCACCACAACTACTGGTAAAATATTTACAGTTCTTAAAAATCCGCAATGTGGCTTATATTTCCGTCTTTCCCCTGAAGGTTGGTTAGTGTGGCAACACTTAGATGGACAGCATAATTTACAGGATTTGACTTTTACCTATTTCAGCATTCTCAAATCTTTCGCACCTCAAAAAATTGCCAAAATTGTGGAGCGCTTGGCAATATCTGGCTTTTTGGAAAGACGAGAAGTGCATCCTGACATTCTCAAAACTCTATCTCAGCTACAGTGGAAATCTCACCTTTATTGGTTGCAATATCCAAGCAAACAAGTTTCTAAGTTGGCTGAATCATAGATTTATCTTCATCAGCTAGACTCATTTCTCACCTATCTTTATCGCAAGGTGGTACATTACCTTTACACTTGTCAGAGTCAGATTGTCCTAGCAGCGATCGCCATAGCTGGACTGTTGAGTTTTATGATTATTAGTACTCACATCGTAGCAAATGTTGCAGTTGTACAAAAAACTGCAATATTTTTACCGTTCATAATAATATCTTCTCAGTTTGCCACTCTTTTTCACGAGTTAGGACATGCCTTCACTACTAAAAGCTTTGGTCGTGATCTGCATAGAGGTGGAGTAGGTTGGTACTGGTTCGGACCAGTATTCTTCGTAGATACTTCAGATATGTGGCTAGCTGAACGCTGGCAACAGATTGCTGTGAGTCTGGCAGGACCTTATACAGATTTGATTATAGCTGGCATCGCTGCACTTACAGCCTGGTTTATGGCAAGTCCTCTGATATCAGCAATGCTGTGGTCATTTGCGCTTCTACGATACGTCGGGGTGGTATTGAATTTAAACCCATTACTCAAGTACGATGGCTACTATGTGCTAACAGACTACATAGAACGTCCTAATCTCCGAGAAGAAGCACTAAGCTTTCTGCGGTGGCAGGCAATTGATGCATTAAAGCAACCCAATCAGCTCAAACGTCATAGAGTAGAGTTGCTGTACGGTTGTTTATCTTTGCTCTATGTGTTGTGGATGGTTATGTTGCTCTTGAGCTTTGGTCGGGAGTTCCTTAGAAGCCTGCTATCTCAATATTTGCCGGAGCAGATAGCATCAATCATACCATGGGTGTTAGTTACTGCTATAGTCTTAATAGTGATTATTAGTACTATCACTCATCTTTACAATGCTCCTCGCCCTGAGACAGCAGGTAAGCTTTAATAAAAATAATTTTCAAGGATGTTTTAAAAGCTATTAAAGTACTCTGCTAAAACTGTAAGTTACAGAAAATCAGTATTCCGTGCTAACTCTCATGATAGATAAATAACTCAAGTTGGCAACTATCCTGGGAGGCATGATTTCAGCGGTATTTTCGCTTATCTTGGATAACACAACATCGCGATGCCTGCGGCGGTAAACAACGCACCTCAATCTAATGCATATACTGTAATCGTTAACGGGCGGCAAATCGAAGGAGTGTTTGACAATAGCAGCGATGCACAATGGCACAGTCATCACATTGTTTTCATTGGGACTGCCTATTCAAGCTAACAAACTGCTAGAAACAGAAAAATAAGCAATCAAATGAACGAATTACAAGCAATTTTAGAAGGCTTTGAATCAAGTCAAAAAAGTGGTGAAATCACTTTCCTTGCCACTGTAGTCAAAACTCAAGGTTCAACCTATCGCCGATCGGGTGCCAAAATGTTGATCACAAATACAGGTCGGATGATCGGCACAATCAGCGCTGGTTGCTTGGAGAACGACGTATTTGAGCATACTCAACAACGAATGTCAGACGGCAAACCAATTGTTGTTACTTACGATAACACCGCCTCTGAAGATATTCTTTGGGGCTTTGGTCTGGGGTGCAATGGGACAGTGCAAGTTCTCATCGAACGTCTTGAGAGAGAAAGTTCACCGAATGCGATCGCTTTTATACAAGAGTGCTTTGATAAAAAACATTTGGGTATTATTGCTACAGTTTTTGCCTTTGAAGGCGCAGTCAAGGTCAAACTAGGGTCGCGCTTACTGCTGTATCCAAATGGTAAAATAATCACTGACATCAAAGATCCAAATTTAATTCAATCTCTGATTACAGATACTCAAGCAGCCTTGGCTAATCAAAAGTCGAGCGTAAACAACTATCAGTTACCTTTAGGTAGTGTAGAAGTTTTTATCGAAGTCATCCAACCACCCACGCCTTTAGTAATATTTGGTGCAGGTTATGACGCTGTACCCGTAGCCCAGTTTGCTCAAGCATTAGGTTGGCAGGTTACTGTAGTAGATTGTCGAGCTAATGAGGCAACTAGAGCGCGATTTCCTATGCCTTGTGATGTGATTCTTAGTCGGCGAGAAATTGTACATAAACAGGTGTTTATAGATGCCTACACAGTTGCTGTCGTGATGACGCATAATTACCTTGACGACCTAGAAATTTTGAAAATGTTGCTGCCATCTCCTGCACGCTACATAGGGGTTTTAGGTCCAAAGCCGCGGACTGAAAGATTACTTGAAGATTTACGTTCGCAAGGAATAGTTTATACTACTGAACAATTAAAAAGATTGCATGGCCCTATTGGAATTGACATCGGAGCAGATACACCTGAAGGAATAGCGATCGCCATTATTGCTGAAATTCAAGCAGTGCTAACAAACCGCAGTGGGAATTTTTTAAGAAATCGCAATCAACCAATTCACCAAAGCTATGAAAGCAACTTAAACTTGCTACTTCCCACATAGTTTTTATCTGTTATGGTATTTAACACTGAGCAAATAGACAAGGAAAAATCAACCATAGCCATTATGATTCTTGCTGCTGGTGCATCTACTCGTATGGGTACACCTAAACAACTATTGCTTTATCAAGGACGTAGTTTTTTGCAATACATAACAGAAATGGCGATCGCTTCAGTTTGTCAACCTGTAGTAGTAGTACTTGGAGCAAATGCAGAACAGATTCATCCTCAAATTAAGCAACTTCCCGTTACAGTAGTTAAGAACTCGGATTGGGCTTGTGGAATGAGTGCTTCAATTAAAAGCGGTATTGAATTGTTAAATAATCTTCCTCAAAAAATAGAAGCAGTAGTTATTACACTTTGCGACCAGCCATTTGTTTCTCACCAAATTATTAATCAACTTGTTGATGCATATTATTCGGCAAATAAACCGATTATTGCTTGTGAATATGGGGGTACATTAGGTGTCCCCGCTCTATTTAGTCAGAGATTTTTTTCAGAACTTGCTGCTTTGAAAGAGACTTCAGGAGCAAAAAAAGTTATTAATAATAACCTCAAGGAAGTGTTTTCCATTCCGTTTCCACTAGGGGATATCGATATTGATACACCAAAGGATTACGAACAATTGTTATCAATTACCACGCGGAACTAATTTATTGCACTGCTATGATATTTCTGGCTTGCCGCTAGTTGAAGAATAATTCAGAACAAGAAAGTGGGGGATTCAAACCCGCCACTCTCTTACTCAGGAACTTCGTACTGTGCTTGAGCCTCAAACTCCTAAATACTGATTATTAGATAGGCAGGGGGTTTATTGGGCGTTAATAGCTAAATAGAGCAAATTATACGCTTTAGCCTCAGCCAAGGAGGCAAATCCCTAACTTAGGCTAATCGTCTAAGAAGCTGCCGACTGTAATTTTTCTAGTTGTGCCAGCACTTCTGAACTATGAATGGTTGGGTTGACTTTGACAAAAGTCTCGCGCAAGACGCCCTGAGGATCGATGATAAAACTGTGGCGCATCGATAAGAAACCGAGCCACGAACCGTAAGCTTTACTCACTGAACCATCAGTGTCAGCCAACAGCGGAAATTTTAGTCCCTCTGAATCACAGAATTTGGCATGGGAATCAATGTCATCAGCACTGACGCCAATAATCTGAGTGTTTTTTTCGAGGTATTGGGGTAAGTCTTGTTGAAAACGACGAGCTTCTATAGTACAACCAGAGGTGAAGTCTTTAGGATAAAAGTAGAGGATTAACCACTTACCGCGCAAGTCAGAGAGGGAAATTTTGCCATCACCTGTGTTAGTTGGCAAAGTAAACTCTGGTGCGGGTTGATTAATTGCAGGAAGTTTACCACCAAGAGCATCAGCAGCAGAGGTAAAATTCAGCCAGCTGATCACAGAAATACAGCTGGCAAATAATATGCTTAAAAAAGTGCGGCGGGAAATCATGGTGCAAACCAGAATCACAACTTTACACAAGTTTACAATTCCTGGTTACTATTAATCTCACTTTAAATGTGATTCGGGAGGAATCTCTGTGCTTTCAATGTATTGACTATCTAGGAGAAAGGCCCCCTTCGCAAAGCGAATACCCCAATATCCACCGGGTCTGCGGTCAATAACTATACCCTCTTCGCCAATGTGAATTACATCGGGTGGGCGCAGCATCGGCATAGGTTCAGCAGTTTTGACGTAGGCTGGTAGTGCCACAACACGGACTTTACTACCAATTGCGAATTCTTTGGACATCTTAATCAAGCTAGGAGTTTTGAATTAACTCATAACTCATAACTAGCTTGAAAGTCTACAAAATGGGGCATTGGCAATAAATAGGGAAAGGGAAAGGGGATGAAGTTTTTCCCCTTTCCGCATCTTCTGCAAGAAGTCTATTAATTTTTGACTATAGAAAACAATGCCTGGACATCAGTCAAAGGTAAGTGCCAGTAGGGAGGAAACGCAATCTCTGTATTTCCACAATTTGGGGAACATCTCGCCCCTGTGCTTTAGCGATGCCATCGAGTAAACCTAAAACCTGTTGCAAGCCAAAAGCGGGATTTGGGGAAGCGGCAAAGGGTTGCATCATAATCTATCTATCTTGGGATGAGATGGGCAGCACTGCCCACCCCAGATTTATTAACTATTTCTTAAAAGATAGATTATTGGGGATTGCCTTGTTGACGGCGTGAAGGAGCATTTTGACGGAATTGCTCTACTTTTTGACGCTGTTCGGGGGTTAAGACTGCTTGAATCTGTTGTTTTTCAGACTCCCGAATTTGTCGGATTTCGGTTTTCTGTACTTCACTCAGATTTAAGTCAGCAAAATCACCTTTTCCGCGACCGTTATGCTGACCTGGTTGCCGTTGACCTGTTTGCCCCTGAGCCTTACGCGCTTGCCATTCAGCTCGACGTGCTTGTTTTGCTGCGTCTAATTTTGCCTTTTGTTCTGGGGTGAAAACTGCTTCCATTTTGGTGCGGCTATCGCGGCGAATTGCTTGAATTTGGGTTTTTTGGGCATCTGTTAGACCCAATTCTTTCCAAGGACCCCTTTCTTTTTGTGGAGTTTGTGCAAGTAGCACGCGTGAAGGAGAGGCTGTTTGGGCGTCAACAGCAAAGGAGGTTGCAGTTAAAGTTAAGGCGATCGCTCCAGCGACTAGTGATAATGCTTTGAGTTTCATTACTTGTCTCGTTGTTTTTTCTTGGTTGGATGCCACTATCATAAGAACTTATCTTCAGTAGTCACATGAGGAGAAAGTCATGGTTCTGCCCATGACTTTAGTCATGATTGAATTTTGACAAAGATGATTGACAATAAATAATTAGGAGTTAGGAGTCAAGACGCGATTAATCGCGTCTCTCAGAAGTTAGGAGTTATGAATAATGAAGATTTTGATTATGATTAATTTATAAATCCTTATTTAGCTTATTGCCTAACGTTTTTGTACTCTGTACTTCCTCTTACTTCTTCACTCAGCGATCAATTTGAGCGGCAGAATCGGCCGCTTAAATCTTCGGTAATTCTAACTCATAACTCTTAACTCCTAATTTCTAACTCATACCTCATAACTTATAACTGGAGCGAAGCGACTAATGAGTGTTCTAATTCAAATTAAGAAACATCCTTTTCCATCTCTGCTTTATCTGGAGTGGACACTACTAGCGATTACTGCATTGACGGCAGTTATACCACCTCCGTTACGGCGAGATCATCATAAGCCTCCAGAACTATCAATTTGTGGTGTATTTCCAGATTTGTCAGTTTGTAGCATCTTGCCAGAACTGTCAATTTATAGTCTAATTATTTTTGCATTAATGGGCTTAAGATTACCCAAGAGTAACCAGATAACTAAGGTAATCTACACAGCAATTGAAATTTTATTGATTTTAACAACTGGATTTTTTGGTGAGAGATTTGCTCGGCTTTTTCCTTTTTTATACATAATTTTAGTTACTCGCAGTTGCTTAATTTTTAAGTTACCTGGGCGTTTATTCGTTACAAATTTATCATTTACCTTATTTTTAGTTACTACGCAACTCAAATACCAGTTATTCAATTTCCAAACATCACCACAAGCACAAGAACGATATCGATTTCTGATTTTGAATTCTTCGCTGGTATTTGGCTTAAGTTTGGTTTTTGTATTGTTGATGATGAATGCAGTATTATCTGAACGGCACAGTCGAGAGAAGTTGGCCATTGCTAACGAAAAACTCCGTCAATATGCCATGCGAATTGAAAATCAAGCTACCTTAGAAGAACGTAACCGCATTGCTCGTGAAATTCATGATTCATTAGGTCACTCTCTGACTGCTTTAAATCTGCAATTAGAAACTGCTTTAAAATTGTGGCAATCTAACCCAGGTAAGGCTGAAACATTTCTAGCAACAGCAAAGGAGTTAGGCTCAAAAGCGCTAAAAGATGTCCGTCAATCTGTTTCTACTATGCGTTCTAATCCCTTACAAGAGCAATCTTTAGAACGGGCGATCGCTAGTCTTTCAGAAAATTTTCATCGCTCAAATGGCATTTTACCAATTTATAAAATAAATCTGGAATATCCTCTACCACCTGAAATCAATACCGCTATTTACCGGATTACTCAAGAATCATTGACTAATATATCTAAATATGCATATGCAACCGAGGTGAAACTAGAACTCACTACGACAAGAGGGAATTTACGATTGATAATTCAAGATAATGGTAGAGGTTTTGATTTAGGGCAAAATACTACTGGTTTTGGACTTCAGAGTATGCGCGATCGGACTTTAGCACTTGGAGGGGAGTTTAATATTAATAGCGCTCTTGGTTGCGGTTGCAAAATTACAGTTAATATTCCATTAACAAGGGTTACATAATGATTAAAGTGTTGCTGGTAGATGACCAAAGTTTAATTCGTCAAGGATTAAAAGCGTTATTAGAACTAGAATCAGATTTAGAGATAGTGGGAGAAGCAGAAAACGGTGAACAAGCGATTAATTTGGTTGCTGAATTTCAGCCAGATGTAGTATTACTAGATATCAGAATGCCCATTATGGATGGAGTTGCAGCCACGCAAGAAATTCAAAAACGTTTTGCCAAAACTAAGATTTTAGTACTGACGACTTTTGATGATGATGAATATGTATCAGCAGCGTTGCAAAATGGAGCAATGGGTTATTTATTGAAAGATACACCATCAGAAGAATTAGCTGTTGCTATTCGTGCCGTTCATAAAGGATATACTCAATTAGGCCCAGGTATAGTTAAAAAGCTGTTAACTCAGTTTTCTAATGGTACACCAACCCAGTCATCGGCTGTACCATCTAGTTTAGCTGAACTTACTCCTAGAGAAAAAGAGGTTTTACGGTTAATTGCTACAGGCGCTAGTAACCGAGAAATTGCTCAGAAACTCTACATTTCTGAGGGGACAGTAAAAAATCATGTTACGAATATTTTAAACAGGTTGAACTTGCGCGATCGCACTCAAGCTGCTATTTGGGCAAATACATATTTATCCTATTTGAATGAGCTAAGTTAAATAATTCGTAATTCTTTGTCGAGCTATTTATACAAATGAAAAAATCATAACTTACCCATTGATAAAGTAGACAAAAAATGATTGAATAAATCAGGAAAAAACAGGCGATCGCTAGAAATTGCGAACTTACCATTATTTGCGATCGCTGATCACCTTAAGCAGACTGAGCGTTTAGCTTGAAGCTAAAACTGGATGGTGGACATCTACATAATACACTTGTAGTATATAAATTAGTCTTGATTAGGCTTAATTGTTTTATGGAAGTAATTTTGGGTGATATCACAAAGTTAGAAATTGATGCGATCGTCAATGCTGCAAATACTAGTCTGCTTGGAGGTGGTGGCGTAGATGGAGCGATACACAAAGCATCTGGATCAGACCTAGTTGATGAGTGTAGGTCACTTAGAGGATGTAAGATTGGCGATGCTAAACTAACCAAAGGATATCGCTTACCTGCAAGCTTTATCATTCATACCGTAGGCCCAGTATGGCGAGGAGGTAATCACGGAGAACCTGAACTTCTAGCTCAGTGTTACTATAAATGTATGCAAATTGCCGCCGAGAAAGAGTTTAATAGTTTGGCATTTCCTTGCATTAGTACAGGCATTTATAAATATCCTAAAGCTTTAGCAGCTGAGGTCGCAGTGAAAATATGTGACGAACAGCTACAAAAGAATGGTCGTCCACAAAGAATAATTTTTTGCTGCTATGACCCAGAAAACTATGAAATATATACAAATATTTTAGGACTTACGCATTGATATAAGTAAATGAATATTGGTTAAATAAATTACTTTAAACCGCAGAGTCACTGAGGATAACACTTACTTAGGAAGGTTTTACGACTTGAGCAAAGTGTCTGTGACACAGAGAGAAAGAACGAGATTTTTCGAGTTAGTTTGAAAGGACTATTCCTAAAAATAAGTTTTTTGATAGCTTATTTAAATAATTCCAAACATTCGTGCTTTAAAACGCCTTTGGCGACTTTGATTTGCCTAAATGACTTAGCAATGACTTCTTCACAAGATATAGTAATTTGTGATTGATTTAACAAAATTAAATCTTGAATTGAAGCACCATATACAATTTCTGATAAACCACTCCAAATACAAGCAGTTGCACACATCGGACAAGGTTCGCCAGTTGTATATATGCTATAACCTTCTAAAGAAGGGTTTTTCAGTTTAGCTGTTAAACTACGAATGACGTTGATTTCCGCATGGGCTGATGGATCTTTGTCTCTCCTCACAGTATTATGAGCTACTGCCATGACTTCCTTATCTTTAACAATCACTGCACCGTAAGGTGCATCACCTTCTTTTGCTTCTGCTAATGCTAAACGCATAAAATATTCTGGGTTCATATAAGCTGAGGTTAACATAAGGATAAGATTAATAATATCGTATTTCTAATGCTATAACTGGGAATTAAGATTAGTTAATGGTCGAATATGTTACTGAGCAGACAAGAAACAGAATTTTACTTAACAGATCTGGAAACACCATTAGGTAAAGCAATTAATTTAACACTTGCTGCGATGGTGCTACTATCATCAGGAATTTTTGTAGCAGAAACTTATAATATTCCTGATTACGTGCGGTTTCAGTTGAATGTAGCTGATACTGCGATCGTGATCATCTTCGCGGTAGAATATTCGCTCCGCCTGTGGAGTGCGGAAAATAAAATTAAATATATTTTTAGCTTTTATTCGATAATTGACTTAATGGCGATTTTGCCATTCTTTCTAGGAATGGTGGATATTAGCTTTATCCGCCTACTACGATGGTTTCGGATTTTACGATTAATCAGATTTATAGATAGAAAATTTTTATTCGCCAGTATCAGTACCGAAGACGGGATGATTTTTGCGCGAATATTATTTACATTATTTGCAATTGTTTTTATTTACTCTGGTTTAATTTATCAAGTCGAGCATCCGGTTAATCCTCAAAATTACGGAACATTTTTGGATGCCTTTTACTTTTCTGTTGTCACAATGACAACTGTAGGATTTGGCGATGTTATTCCAATTTCTGAATTAGGTCGCTTGCTAACATTATTAATGATTTTTACAGGAATTGCGCTGATTCCTTGGCAAGTGGGGGATTTAATTAAGCGAGTGGTGAAAACTGCTAATCAGATAGAAACAGTTTGTTCAGGTTGTGGTTTGGCTTTCCATGATCTAGATGCTGGGTTTTGTAAAAGGTGCGGGACTAAGTTACCTAGTCGCAGGGTTGATTGAGAAGGTGCAATTAGAAGCTAATTGTGGATAGTTCACGCTAAAATAATCATTCTCCGGCAGCCGCTCAGGAAAGAGAATATAACCAATGTCTAACCTCAACCTCATCTCAGAATATAAAAGCTTTGGTGGTAAACTCGGCTTTTACAGTCATTTCTCCTCAACCTGCAACAGTGAAATGCGCTTTGCTGTTTATCAACCACCACAAGCAACTCAACAGCCAGTACCAGTTCTCTATTTCCTCTCTGGTTTAACTTGCACTGAAGAAAATTTTATGGGGAAGGCGGGGGCGCAGCGCTACGCGGCTGAGTATGGCTTGATGCTGGTTGTGCCAGATACTAGTCCTCGTAACACAGGGATTCCTGGTGAGGATGATGATTGGGACTTTGGCACGGGTGCGGGCTTTTATGTTGATGCTACAGAAGAACCGTGGCATCAGCACTACCAAATGTATAGTTATATTATCCAAGAATTACCTGCTTTAATTACCGCAAATTTCCCCGCCCAACCTGAGAAACAAGGCATTTTCGGTCATTCAATGGGGGGACACGGGGCGCTAGTCTGTGCGATGAGAAACCCAGAACTCTACAAATCAGTATCAGCGATCGCACCGATCACTGCACCTATGCGTTGTCCTTGGGGTCAAAAGGCTTTCAGTGGTTATCTTGGCAGCAATCAAGAAAGTTGGCGTGCTTATGATGCTAGTGAATTGGTCAAGCAAGTAGCATATCACAGTCCAATTCTTATTGACCAAGGGACTGCTGATAAATTTTTAGCTGAACAATTACTGCCAGAGGTGTTTGAGCAAGCTTGTGCAGATGTTAAGCAACCCCTAAATTTGCGTTACCAAGAAGGCTATGACCACAGTTATTATTTTATCGCCAGTTTTATTGAAGATCATATCCGTCACCATGCGATCGCTTTATTGACTTGATATTAGCCGTATTATTGCTGAGTGCATAGCAGTTAACCGCCGGACAATCTAGTCAATCTCCAAATCTAATATCCAATTTATCTCTTAGCCACTGCGCCCTTGCGCTCTCCCGACTTATTCGCTCTTAGCGTTCCCGCTCTTTAGCACGTGGCGTGGATTTAGAGGTATTTAGAACGTTTTGCTACCGACAAGAGAACTTTTCAAACATCCTCTTAGCAAAAAATCTTTAAAATAATTTACAACCATAATTAACTACATAAATATTTCTACATCATCAATACCCGCAGCAGTATATAGAGGGGCGGGTTTTTTGCCCCTTTTTTTGATACTGGTATCGCCTTCATACCGTCCTAGAAGCGATAAAATCAAAAATAAATTCATGCTGTGTTTATGGCAACCCAACTCAGTGAAGCCAAATCCCAAACTGAACTGGTAATCTCTTGGGAAGCCTTACCCAAGGATTTTCAACTAGAGGATGAACCAGTGGAAAATACGGGTCAACCACTTTTGGCTGGTGCTTTACGTGAAAGCCTAGAAATCAGTGGATTCATCCAACCCCAGATGTTGATAGCTTCAAACTTTGGTCTTTGTGCGACAGTTAACGGGCAATTTATTGCCAAAGCACCTGACTGGGTTTATGTGCCCTCGGTTAATCAAGTTGTGGGCAATCGTAAAAGTTATACACCAAATTTAGAAGGAGATATCCCAGCGATCGCTATCGAATTTTTATCCGACACTGAGGGTGGAGAATATTCGGTAAAGCGAACTTATCCACCAGGGAAATGGTTTTTCTACGAGCAAATTTTGCAGATTCCCATCTACATAATTTTTGAACCAGATGGCGGTTTATTGGAATTTTATCAACTGGAAAATAGACGCTATGAGTTAAAGCAACCTGACGAAAATGGTCGTCATTGGATTGATGTTATGGGCTTGTTTTTGGGAACATGGCAAGGAAGAAAAGAAGCTCGCACTGGTTATTGGTTGCGCTGGTGGGATAAAGCTGGTAATTTATTACCTTGGGCTGTGGAACAGATTGAACAAGAACGCCAACGCGCCGAACAAGAACGCCAGCAAAAGGAACGACTGATTGCTTATTTGCAATCTCAGGGTATTGACCCGAATAATTTGCCCCCGTTCGAGTAGAAACTAAAAACCGCGTTTGTTGAAATTAAGTATGAATTTGCTCTGACTCTAATTTAGAATCCTTTTCTAGGGGCAATTCATGAATTGCCTCTAGAAAAATCATCCGATTTTGCAAAACAAACTATTTTGTCAATCAAGCACTCACAATATAAGCTGAGTCAATCGCCACTAGACGACCAGCGTCTACCAAAGCTTGGTATACCATCACAGTTACCTCAGCGCGTGTTGCATCGCGGGTAGGATTGAGTTGTTTGAGATTCGGGTGATTGACGATAATCCCTTTGTCTATAGCTGAATGGCACTAAGAAAAGCTCTAACCTATACTCCATAATGATTACAGGCATTAATGCCTTAAGAGCAGTGGACGCTTTGCTGCGATCGCTATTTT
>NZ_JBALCZ010000068.1:0-280321 GCF_036917615.1 Nostoc sp. | reverse complement strand
TCATCGACAATAACATAACTGCTCTCGGTTTAGCCTATAACCTGAGTAAAGCGAGACTTAATTCTCTTTAGATTTTCTTTACGAATCAGCTCTTACTCCCTGCTTAGATATTTAGATAACTATGTGTGACAGTTATCAAGGCGATCGCTGTGATCTTGCCATCTAGATCAGATGTTTTATAATGTTATGATATAAAGATATGTTTTTGCATAAGTTAATTACATAAGTTTTTAACCCTAAGTTAATCGTTTATTAGCTTTGCAAAAACTAAAATTGTAGTAATGGCAACTATGCCTCATCCACAGGTTTCAATGAGATGTCGCATTTTTGAGATCTAGGTGCACGAACAGAATTATCTAAACAAGGTGTGAGGAGTAAAGAAAAGATGTCTAATCTCTTGTGGAAATCCTTAGTGGTTAGCCCAGCAGTTTTGGGAGCAACATTGTTAGTTTCGACAACAGCAATTGCGGCTCCAAAGATAACCACTCAAGTATCACCAGCAAAACAACTAGGTGTAACTGAAGTTGCCCAACAGCCAGAAATATTGGCTCAAACAACCATAGATCAAGTTAATCGCTACAGCAACGAAGGCAACCAAAATAACTCTCAGTCTCAAGTAACATCGGTTTCTCAATTTTCCGACGTACAACCCACTGACTGGGCATTCCAAGCATTGCAGTCCTTGGTTGAGCGCTATGGTTGTATTGCAGGTTATCCGAATGCCACTTATCGCGGTAATCGTGCTTTGACCCGTTATGAATTTGCTGCTGGTTTGAATGCCTGTTTGGATCGGGTTAACGAATTGATTGCCACAGCAACAGCTGACTTGGTGACCAAACAAGATTTAGCTACCTTGCAACGGTTGCAAGAAGAATTTTCCGCCGAATTGGCAACTCTACGGGGTCGCGTAGATTCCTTAGAAGCGCGGACTGCTGAATTGGAAGCTAATCAGTTCTCCACTACCACTAAACTAGTCGGTGAAGCCGTTTTTGCCGTTAGTGATGTGTTTGGAGGTAAAACTGGTGACAACAATAATACCGTCTTCCAAGATAGGGTACGTTTAGACTTGCAAACCAGCTTCACGGGTAGAGACGTTTTACATACTCGTCTGGCTGCTGGTAATGCAAGAGATTTTGCACAAGTGGATAACGCTGGTTTGCCTATCAACACTGCGGAAGGCACACAGACGTTTCAAGTCAGTAGCACTGGTACCAACAGTGTTAACATAGACCGCTTGACCTATGAAGTTCCCATCGGCCCAGCCCAAGTTTACATCGCAGCTAGTGGCGGACGGCATAGCCATTATGCAGCCGTCAATAATCCTTACTTTTTTGATCAAACTGACGGTGGTGATGGTGCTTTGTCTACCTTTGCTTCTGAAAGTCCCATCTATCGGATTGGTGGCGGTGCAGGTATAGCGCTCAATCTACCCCTTGGTAAAGGTGGCGGTATTTTGGGAAATAGTTCAATCACAGCGGGTTACTTGTCATCGGAAGCTAATAATCCTGCTCTTGGTTCAGGTGTGGCCAACGGCGACTATGCTGCTTTAGGACAGTTGAACTTTAGTGTTGGCAATCGCTTGGCTTTAGCTGCTACCTATGTTCACGGATATAGTGCCGCAGGTGGTTTGTTGTTCAACTCAGGTTCCACATCAGATGTTTATGGAGACAATGTTACGGTAGGTACTGGACAAGCTAACGTTCTAAGTCCCGCAAATGGATCTTCAAGTAATTCCTATGGTGTGTCGGCTGCCTTTAGACCCAGCGACAAACTGTCAATTAGTGGCTTCGTCTCTTACCACAATATCGTAGGCTTCGGTGCAAATGATGATTATGAAGCTTGGAGTTATGGTGTTGGGTTAGCCTTACCTGATTTTGGTAAAAAAGGTAACGTTTTAGGTCTTTTTGCTGGTGCAGAACCCTATGCCTTTAACCGACCAGGTTTTGTTGGTAATGATATACCTTATCACTTTGAAGGCTTCTACAAGTATCGTGTGTCGGATAATGTCTCAGTTACCCCTGGTGTAATCTGGTTAACCTCTCCTGGTCAAAACAGCGATAACGATGATGCGTTTATCGGTACGCTCAGAACAACTTTCACCTTCTAGAGTGTTGACTATCCAGCGACAATGTTGAACTTTATTGCTCCCCGCCATCAGGCGGGGCTTTTTGTTGTCGATAGCAGCAACGAATAAACCCCGTAGTTAACCGGAGTATACTAGAAAAGTTAGGAGTTGTGAGTTATAGCGGGTTTTATATGAATAGACCAGAGTAGGCTGGTCATTATAATGCCCACTCTACAAGTAACTTACGCCGTGAGCAACTTTTTCTGAGCGAGCTTTTCTAATAGAGGTTGGCGGTATAAAGTTACATATTGCGTAATATCCTAACTCTGCCAATTTTAGATTTTGAATTTTGGATTTTAGATTGAAGGAAAAATATCAAATCCAAATTGAATAACTCCCAGATCCTAACTCCTAACTCCTAACTCTTAACCCCTAACTTATTGCTGCTTGTGGAACTATCGTGTAAATCGGAATACGCAATTCTGGCCTTATTAGAGATGGCTGCTCACTACGAAAGCGGCGAACCTTTGCAAATTCGACAAATTGCAGCACAACAAAACATACCCGATCGCTATCTGGAACAGCTACTAGCAACCCTGAGGCGTGGGGGTATAGTCAAGAGTCAGCGCGGATCAAAAGGTGGCTATCTGTTAACCCGAGAACCCCGGAAAATCATCCTTTTTGAGATTTTGGAATGTTTAGAAGGGTTAGAGGTGCGGACTTGTGAAGACAACGTTAATCTCAAAACGGTAGACAGTTCGGTTATAGAAGAAATTTGGCAAGAAGCAAGTCGCGCGGCAAATTCAGTGTTGCAAAAATATACGCTCCAGGATCTTTGTGAAAAACGAGATTCGCGGCGGCAATTGGATATCATGTACTACATTTAGTCAAGAGTCATTTATCATTTGTTATTTGTTATTTGACCTTTATGAGTGACGCTCCTAACTTCGCTACCGCTATGAAGACAGCCAGTCGCTAATCACTGCGTTGGTGTTAGCGTTCGCGCATCGTAAGCAAGTCCGCGAACGTCTGGGGTTTCCCCAAATAGAGGAGCCAGCCGCATGGGCGGGTTTCCCGACTTGAGCGGACTGGCGTCAAGTGGCGTGAGACGATGCCGCGCATGGGGAGCCATTATTGTTTTGGGTGAACTGCCGAAAGGCAATGCCCAAATTGAAGAAAGTAGCGTGGAAACCCTCCCACAATTCTGGACTCACCAATGACTATTGACTAATGACAAATGACTCTTGACTAATAACTAAGGAATAAATTATGCGAATTGCTCGTAACATTACAGAACTGGTTGGTCGTACACCCCTAGTGCAGTTGAACCGCATTCCCCAAACAGAAGGATGTGTTGCTGAAATTGTGGTGAAACTGGAAAGTATGAACCCATCGGCATCAGTTAAAGACCGAATTGGGGTAAGTATGATTAACGCCGCCGAAGAGGAGGGGCTGATTACTCCTCTTAAGACAATATTGGTAGAACCCACCTCTGGAAATACAGGAATTGCCCTAGCAATGGCAGCAGCAGCTAAGGGTTATCGGTTAATTTTGACAATGCCAGAGACAATGAGTGGGGAACGACGGGCAATGTTGCGGGCCTATGGATCAGAACTGGAACTAACACCAGGTATGGAAGGCATGAGTGGGGCAATTGGGCGGGCGCAGCAAATAGTTAATACTACGCCAAATACCTATATGTTGCAGCAGTTCCGCAATCCAGCCAATGCAAAAGTGCATCGGGAAACTACAGCCCTTGAAATCTGGGAAGATACTGATGGACAAGTAGATATGATTGTTGCAGGAGTGGGCACAGGTGGTACGATCACTGGTGTAGCAGAAGTGATTAAAGCACATAAGCCAAGTTCTAAGGCGATCGCTGTTGAACCTGCCAATAGCCCAGTTTTATCTGGGGGACGGCCAGGGCCCCACAAAATCCAGGGAATTGGCGCTGGGTTTATTCCCCAAGTGCTAAAGATAAAATTGATTGATGAAGTGATTACCGTCAGCGATGAAGAAGCGATCGCTTACAGTCGGCGTTTAGCAAAAGAAGAAGGGCTACTATCTGGCATTTCCAGTGGAGCAGCTTTATGTGCAGCAATTCGCGTTGCCCAACGTCAAGAAAACAAAGGGCGTTTAATCGTGATGATTCAGCCCAGTTTTGGTGAGAGGTATTTGAGTACGCCGTTGTTCCAAGATCTGGAGGCAAGGTTGGCCGCTAGCGTCAGTTAACGATAAATTGAATTAATGGTCAATTCTAAGCACGTTTCTAACCATTACGAAACTCTCAAAGTTAGTCCAAGTGCCAGCCAGGCGGAGATTAAGCAAGCTTATCGCCGCTTGGTTAAATTGTTTCATCCTGACAGTAATCAGGAAACAGCCGATCACGAGCAGATAATCCGCATCAATGCAGCCTATGAGGTTTTAGGCGACAACCAAAATCGCCGTAATTATGACCAACAACTGCAAGATGACTCTCAAAAATTAAATAGCGATCGCCTACAGCGTACAGCATCAGCGCAAAAACATTACCAAACAAGACGAAAAACTGGACGCGATGTTGACGAGCAGGTTGAAGAATGGCTGCGCCAAGTTTACCAACCAGTCAATCGCTTGCTTTGTACCATTCTTTATTCCCTAGAAGAACAAATGGAGCAATTAGCCGCTGATCCCTTTGATGATGAATTGTTAGATGAATTTCAGGAATATTTAAAAACCTGTCGAGATGACCTCAAGCAGGCACAAATTACTTTTCGCTCCTTGCCGAATCCGCCTAGTCTAGCAAGAACAGCGGCTCACCTCTACTACAGCCTCGATCAAGTAGCAGATGGACTCGATGAGTTGGGTTACTTTCCTTTGAACTACGATGAGCGTTATTTACACACAGGTCAAGAACTATTCCGCATAGCTACGGGATTACACTGTGAAGCGCAAGTTTCAGTTAATCAATAGTTTAGTTTAGGAGGCTGTATTTCTTGCCTTTGGTAACGTGAGAAAATATGCGATCGCTGCATCCCCTAAACCTTGTGTAGCGATCGCACCAGCCCCAGCCGCCAGCAAGCTACCTAAGCCAGGTACCAATTTTAAGGCAATATCAGCAATACCGATCATCCCAAAATTTACTCCAACACCTATTCCCGCATTTACAACAAAGTCTTTGACGGTTTGATCAGAAAACTCCCGTCCACTCAGCCAGCCAATATACATAACCATAAAAGTTTGAATACTAGCCACTACTGGTATTGCTGCACCTGGAATAGGATTGGCAGAAACAAAACCACACAAAGCAGTACAAGTTGTAACAAGTATCCTAGCAACATGGAGTTGAAATTTTGTAATATGCGCCATCCGTGATAAAGAGCCGCGTATCTCCTTCGGTGTATACTGAATCATTGTTTCCACTAGTTCAGTGATATTCCACCTATAATCTTCATCTGGGAGAATCAAGCCATTTTTCCCATCTTCGTATTCAGCGTATGCAACAGTAGGAATAACATCTTTTACAGATTTGCTTAATCCTTCTCTTGCTCTCAAGAAAGCAAAAAAACTTTTAACTTGTTCCTGAATATTGCTATTTTTCCTTTCATTGTCAGTTGGTAAAAGAACTCCTGGAGGTGATAATTGATCACATTTTGTCAAAACTCCAATAATTGGTAAGTCCCGCCGATATAGCTTCTTGATTTCTCCAACGATTAATTCACAAATATTAAGGTCTTCCTGACTAGCAACATGAACATCCTCCGCTTTGCAGACAAAGAGAATGACATCTGGGCAATCTTTTTTTACTGCTTGCATGATGCTTTCATAAGGCGTTTTGGCTGAATCATATTGCCTTGGAGCTATTGACTCCTGTAAGCCTCTTGTGTCTAGAATCTAGAGTAAATCACTGCCATTGTGATAGTATTTCTTCCATTCAGCCATGCCCGTTTCTGGTGTTGTATCACTGACTTTTGCAACTTTTAAACCACAAATGGCATTAATCAGAGATGATTTACCGGATCTAGAACGACCAATTACCATAACTCGTGGTGGACGTAGCCCTTGGATAATAGAACGTAAATTGTCCAATTTTTCCTGAAGTTCGTTCTTTAATGGGAAAAATCCGGGAAGTGAGTTCACAATCTTTAGTAGTTCTGTTGCCAGAAATTCATTACGACTCAGCGCCTCATTATTCTCTTGAAAAGCAGTCATCTTTCAAACTCCAAGTTTGACGAGCATTTTTCTTCGTATATTATTCCCCTAAGCACTGACAAAGAAATTAGTTTATGCTGGAAACAGAAAAAGAGTAAGAAATTTTAAATTTTGCTCCCAGTGTACTCATGCAATGTATTGTTAATCGCCGCGCCCAGTTTTCGGCAAGTCATCGTTATTGGTTGCCAGAACTGAGTGAAGCCGAAAATATTCAGAAATTTGGTGCTTGTTCTAGATTTCCTGGACACGGACATAACTATGTCTTATTTATCTCCCTCGGTGGGGAATTAGATGAATATGGCATGGTGCTAAACTTGTCTAATGTGAAACACGTAATCACAGGGGAAGTTACCAGTCAATTGGACTTCTCTTATCTCAACGATGTGTGGGCAGAATTTCAACAAACTCTGCCTACCACTGAGAATATTGCACGGATTATTTGGCAGCGACTAGCACCCTACTTGCCTTTAGTCCGTGTGCAGTTATTTGAACATCCTGAACTTTGGGCAGATTATATGGGAAACGCAATGGAAGCCTACCTCACCATCAGTACTCACTTTAGCGCCGCCCATCGGCTGGCTCATCCTAACCTCAGTAACGAAGAAAACACTGAAATTTACGGTAAGTGCGCCCGTCCTCACGGTCACGGACACAACTACCATTTAGAAGTTACCGTCAAAGGGGAAATTGATCCACGCTCCGGCATGATTGTTGATTTAGGGGCATTGAACCAAGTTATAGAAGATTATGTCGTTGAGCCATTCGATCACACCTTTTTAAATAAAGACATTCCCTACTTTGCCGAAGTCGTGCCCACTGCTGAGAATATCGCACTTTACATTAGTAATTTACTGCGATCGCCTATTGAGGAATTGGGAGCTAAACTTTACAAAGTGAAACTGATTGAAAGTCCCAATAACTCCTGCGAAATCTACTGTACTGAGTCAGAATCAAATTCAGCCAGTGCAGCCGTGAATCAGCCAGTATTAGCACGGGTTTAGCTAATTGGAAATCCAGGCATAGGACATAGGGAATTTATATCATCCCCATGACGCCAGTTGCTTCAAGTCGGCAGAGCCGCCCAACGCACTGGCTCCCCAATGCCCAACTAGAAAAGTTTACTAACTAAACAGTTGAAACCAGGTAGCAAAGGACTTGTCAATTCATCTTGATTAAATAAAGTAACTGCTAACTTTAATGCAGCCTGCTCACGACGATAAACCTCAACTTTTTTCTGTATAGAATCGCAAATCAATATTCCTGAACCCCTTGCACCGAGTACAGCTTTAGCTTTGTTTCCTTGTCGCGTTTCTAATTTTTTTCGCCAGGTGACAGAACTTCTACTACTCTGGTGCGCCCGTGAGGTGTTTAGCTTCATCTAGCAAGTGTTTTAAGCGTTCATGACTTGCCCACACCACATCAGGGATCACATTGTCAGAATCTGAGAAAATAATTCCAGGTGCGATGTCTGACGACAAGCTGCTTTGCATCTACGCAGCTTTACCCAGACCAGTTTCATCTGACCAATTCTTAAGAACTGTAACAATATTGGCGCAGCTTGTTTGATGATCCCAGTTAGGCGCTTTGGTCACAAATATTTCTCCATCAATAATCTCATAGCGATTTCTGCGTTCACGAAGTGTCTCGGAACGAGAATCGCCAGCAAATAGCTCTAGGTCAGCAGTCGTCCAACGCACTGGAGTTGTTTGCATAGAAACCCCCTAGCATTTTCCTAAATCATATTTTAAAAATACCGACGCCGACCGGAATGTCGCAAATAGCGATAAATGCCCCAGGCTAAAACTCCGAAAAAGAGATTTAGTAAAAAGCGAGTAAATATAAACCACAAAATATCAGTATCAAAAAGCTTCGACGGACTCAACGGACTTAGAATCCTAGCTAAGAGAAACAGCCCAAAAATAGCATTTCCACCCAGCACGAGGGCAAATAGCACTAAACTCCTCTGCCAGTAACGGCGCTGGGGTGTACGGTCTGAGATCAGGGTAATGGCGGGTTTGCCTTGCACTTTTCGCATTAATTGTTCTAGTCGCCAAAACATCCACAATAGAAACGGAAATAAACTATAGCTAAGGAAACGCAAGGGTAGTGAGTAACGCCAAGCACTAGATAGGACATTAACTAGGGCATGACAGATTACAGAATTTAGCCAAGCCCGAAAAATGAACTTCCTGTCTCGATTTAACCGAGTGTGGGAGGAAATATAGATTCCTAAGGCATATCCCCAAGGTGCAGAGAACATGGTGTGGACTGGCGTGCCGATAGTCCGGTCAAGAATTGATGCGGTATCGTGGAAAAGGTAAATCCAATTCTCTTCGGCAGTGAATCCGAGGGCAACCGCTACAGTGAACAGAAAAACGGTAGAGTGAAGTAATCGATACCTGCGTTGCAGATAGCAGGTTGGGACAACAACCGCTACCAACTTGCAGCCTTCTTCAATTGGGCCTACTTCCACAAGCTGCCGCAAGGCTATACCAGTAAGCGTAGACGCGCAGCGGCTTGTCGGCAGACATAGCTGAATGTGATGCCAGTCCCCAATCTTGTTGGCTACAATTTCAAAAATCCATTCGAGGCTAAGGGCTAAGATACCAGATATTGCCCCGATGATAAAGAACATCAGCAACCTTAACAGAAGTGGGGCAAATGGCACCCGACAGTAGTAGTACCCTAGCAGCAGCAAGGGTGGTATTGCTGCCCACAGCAGTAGAGAAATAATCAACCACTCACCTGAGCGATCGCTGTGCGGTGACGGTGGGTATTGTTAATCATAGTAGGACTTTGGAAACCCGCTTCAACAATAGCTTGCTCAATGTCCAAAGCAAAATATTCATCTAAATACGGTTCAGTACTTTTGAGCAACGTCAAAATGTAAGCTGGCATTTTCTTATAAACCTCAGATTTGGGATTCATGTCCATGATTGCCAAGTAGCCACCTGGACGCAGCACGCGCCGCATTTCAGCTAAAATTTGTCGGGTTGCTGACTGGGGTAATTCGTGGCACATCAGGAAAATGGAAACTAAATCAAATGAGGCATCTGGTAGCCCAGTAGATTCCGCTTGGGCATGAAGCCAATTAATTTTAGCTTGACGTTGTTGGGCGCGGTAATTGGCAACGGCTAAGAAGTAGGGAGATAAGTCCAAGCCGATAATTTTAGCTTGAGAATAAACTGCTTGTAGGGCAAAAGTACTCAAGCCAACACTACACCCTACATCTAAGATGTATTGCGGCTCGTTGGGGATTTGACTTTTCAGGATATTGTGGTAGCTTTGGCGCAGCATGGGATCACCTTGCGCTTGGGCGTCCTGCCAAATCCTAGCGTGGACAGCGTAGGCAGCAGATTCTACCTCAAAAGCGGCTTGCCAACTGAGATTTCCGGTTTCGTAAGCATGGAATGAGGTGACGTAGTAATTGGGGTAGGAAAGCTGAGGATTTTGTACTTGAGCTAGATCAGCCTTCCAATCAAGCGCTTGTAGTGTTTCGACTTCTTGCGTCCAAGGCACACCAATTCTTTCGGCACGTTTAATCATCATTTGTCTAGCTTGATGCTTGGCTAGGTTAGCTAAAGGCTTGATTGTCAATATGCCATTCACCAAGTGGGAAGCGAAACCAGGATTAGTGTTTACAGTAGCGGTCATAAATTAATTCGCGTTCAACAGCTTTTTTTACTTATGACATACTTGCTGGAGTCCAGTCTAGATGCAAATGGAATTGCATAACCGCAGTCTGCCTCCCCTCACTGACCTCTGGAGACTAATGTCATAGAAAGTTGACATTAATATCTCAGGTGATTTCTTTCTCTAGAGAATCACAATGATCTCCAATTTGTACTTCATCAAAGCCATCCATTCAAGATTGGTAAGATTTCGATACTTAGGAAAATCTATCTAAACAGAGAGGGTAAAAAGCTGAATCCCATCTAAAAAAAACTACAATCAACTTATCGAGTTTCAAGTATGGCAAGAGCCAGAAGAAATGCAAGCGGCTTTTTAAGGGATTTTCAAAAATTTGCCCTCAAAGGCAGTGTAATAGACTTGGCGATCACACTGATTATTGGTTACTGCCTTTAGCCTGGTTATCACCTCTTTGGTTGAGGATATGATCATGCCCTTGATTAACCCCTTAATTAGTGTGACTGGCAAAGACTGGAGAACAATCACCATCAGACCAGGAATTGCGATCGGTCAGTTCTTCAGCGCCATCCTTGACTTTTTAATCATTGCTTTCATCTTATTTGTAACAATTCGCATCTTACAAAAATTGAAGAGACAAGAGCATGTCACCAAATGTATCAATCGGAAATTGCCCCACTATATTCCCAGGACTTGATTGATACTGAAATTTATTTAGTTGCGGATCTAAATTGGCGATCGCTTTTACCCGCACTCCTGCATTATCAACACCAACACCCGCCACCACAGATTTTATCTGCTTGAGTTGCATCAGGGTTTGTGGAGGTAACTGCTTTACCTGCGGACTTGCGGCTGCTAATTGCTGTACCATCCCTGCATAGTCTGGTACATAAATTTGGGCGAGGCTGTTTTTGACATCTACTCCTTTAAGAATGCTGCTGGCACCTTCTTTACTGGCAAAAGAAGACTGTCCCTTAAACGTGTCAATTGCTTTTTCTACAGCTTGCTTTTCGGGGGCTAATACCAAGTGACTATTATTTAAAACTACGCTATACGTCGGCTTACCATTTTGTATAGTTTCGATAATTTTTTGACCTTGGTAGTCAGATTCCTGGAATTTCAACCCTTTTTGTGACTTCAATTTATTAGCAAAATTCAAGGCACTGAGTTTGTCTTTGATTCCCACTACTATCAGGATATTCGCTTCCTGCTGTAAATTTTTTGGTACATTAGGTGTCCCAGACGGCACATTGAACTGCGTCGGTTTAACCGGATTTGGTGGCAGTACAGCAATCATTACACTACCAGCCCAAGGCTTTATGTCTTTTTCATAAGAAACGTTACTGTCACTGAACATTTGCTTATTGAAATCTTCCAGACCTTTTGCCACTAATTTTTGTGCTTCTGGAGTGCCAAACTGCTGTAACTTTGCCCAGGCTTGAGAGTCAGTAGTAATATAAGTTGCCATCAATGCTGTTGAAGGTACTACTTTAGCACTGCCTAGAGCATCTAAGCTACCTCCTGATGGCCCTTTAAAATACGTATAAGCCGCTATACTTCCTGCTACAACTACAGCAGCACCAACAGCAGGAATCAAAAACTTTGATTTACTTTCAGGCATTTTGTTATCCTCTTTTGCTCAGATTGTCACCGAGATTTATACAAGTGTCATTGTAGAGTTCTCGGATTTCTTAATAATTTACGCTCATTGATCGGTATTTACTGATAAAATTAGTAATCCTATAAGTTAGTGGTCTAAAATTACTCTAAAAAATACTTCAATGGGATGAGGGGCAAATCCGCAAATGAGATACTGTTCATCTCAAACAAAATAGCCTGCTCAACAGCGGCAAGCTATTCTAAGTTATAAGAATAATTAGGAGTATTTGTACTTAATGAGAATCTACCGAGGTGCAAGAGACTCTTGACTCGATGACAAAAAAGTGCAAAACATCAGAAAAAGTAGATGCGGAAGGGATATGGAAAAAAGTCCAAGGATCGGCAACCGACCTTTGGAAATTCGGGTGAGATTAATTTCAATTCCCCAATCCCAAAGGGGAGTTCTCACCCCCATATTGCCTTATTGATTTGGGAAATACAGACACCGCTATTTTGCTTAACTACATCCACCAGCCAAGCCAGACTTTTCAGGATTACAAGGTCAGTAAGGATCAATGTCGAAGTCTTATTTTGATACAGATAATAACGGACACAAACCTTTTGAGTTACCGGGAGCAAGACCACACTACAACCCTGATCGCCCCGGACAGGTAGAGCATATTTTTCTCGATCTCAGCTTGGATATCCCCAAGCAAAGCTATCAGGGCAGTTGTAGCATTCGCCTCTTGCCAATCCGTAATGGCATTGACCGTTTGACTTTAGATGCTGTCAACTTGAATATCGAGTCTGTGCAGGTGGACGAGGTGTCACAGAATTTTGACTACGATGGGGAACAGCTTTCCATCCAACTTTCTGAGGCGACCCAGATTGGTAAACGCTTGCTAATTGCGATCGCCTACTCGGTGGCAAAACCGCAACGCGGTATTTACTTTATTCAACCAGATAAACACTACCCAAACAAGCCCACCCAAGTTTGGACTCAGGGGGAAGACGAAGACTCTCGCTTTTGGTTCCCCTGCTTTGATTATCCAGGACAACTGTCTACTTCAGAAATTCGCGTCCGCGTCCCCAACCCTCTGGTGGCGATTTCCAACGGCGAACTGATTGACACCACAGAAGATGGTGATTACAAAATCTACCATTGGTCACAGCAACAAGTCCATCCTACCTACTTAATGACTTTGGCAGTCGGTGACTTTGCCGAAATTCGGGATGAGTGGAACGGGAAAGCAGTCACCTACTACGTAGAAAAGGGACGGGAGGAAGATGCTAAACGCAGCATGGGCAAAACTCCGCGCATGATCGAATTTTTGAGCCAAAAGTATGGTTATCCCTATGCTTTCCCAAAATACGCCCAGGTTTGCGTCGATGACTTCATCTTTGGTGGGATGGAAAACACCTCCACAACCCTGTTAACAGATAGATGCTTGCTGGATGAACGCGCCGCCTTAGATAACCGCAACACAGAAAGTTTAGTTGTCCACGAACTGGCGCACCAGTGGTTTGGTGATTTGGTGGTGATTAAGCATTGGTCTCATGCTTGGATTAAGGAAGGGATGGCTTCCTATTCTGAGGTGATGTGGACAGAACAGGAATATAGTCTTCAAGAAGCAGCTTACTATCGTTTATTGGAAGCTCGTCGTTACATTAGTGAAGATAGTAGCCGCTACCGTCGTCCAATGGTAACACATGTTTACCGGGAAGCTATTGAACTTTACGATCGCCACATCTACGAAAAAGGGTCTTGTGTTTATCACATGATTCGGGCCCAATTGGGAGATGAATTGTTTTGGCAGGCAATTCAAACATTTATCGAAGATAATGCCCACAAAACCGTAGAGACAGTTGACTTACTCAGGGCGATTGAAAAAGCAACCGGACGTAATCTTTTGTTCCTCTTTGACCAATACGTTTATCGTGGTGGTCATCCCGATTTTAGAGTAGCTTACTCTTGGGATGGGGATGCTAATTTGGCAAAAATTACCGTAACTCAAACCCAAGCTGCTGAAGGTAAAAATGGCAGTAAAGATTTGTTTGATCTAAAAATACCTATTGGTTTTGGCTATGTACAGCAGGATTCATCTGCCAAACTCAACCCTTCATTATCCGCACTGACTACTTTCACTGTACGGGTGAATGAACGTGAACAAAGCTTCTACTTTCCACTAGAAAATAAGCCCGAATTTATCAGTTTTGATGTGGGGAATAATTACCTGAAAACAGTAACTTTGGAGTATCCATTACCAGAGTTAAAAGCACAGTTAGAATTTGATTCCAACCCGATTTCGCGCATCTATGCAGCGGAAGCTTTGGCAAAAAAAGGTGGGTTAGAAGCAACGAAAGCACTGTCTGCGGCGCTAAAAAATGACCCATTGTGGGGTGTACGTGTGGAATTGGCTAAACAATTAGCCCAAATTAATTTAGACCAAGCCTTTGATGGCTTAGTTCTTGGGTTAAAAGATAAAAATGCCTACGTGCGACGATCTGTAGTGGAAGCACTTGCTCAAATCAAAACTGCTGAAAGCTATAAAGTCGTGAGAGGGCTGTTGCAAAAAGGCGATCCCAGCTACTACGTTGAAGCAACAGCTTCTCGTGTAATCGGGGCGATCGCATCTGCAAACTTGGAAGAAAAACCCAAAGAAGACAAGGCATTAAAGCTGCTAAAATCCGTTTTAGAAGAAAAGGCGGGTTGGAATGAAGTTGTGCGGAGTGGTGCAATCGTCGGTTTAGCTGAATTCAAAACCTCGGAAGCAGCTTTAAATCTGCTGCTTGAATACACCAAACTCGGTATACCACAACCCCTACGTTTAGCCACAATTCGCGCTTTAGGAAAGATTTCTGTAGGTCAAAGTCCGGTTAATTTGGAACGGATTTTAGAAAAATTAACAGAACTAGCCAAAGAAACCTTCTTTTTAACGCAAGTAGCGGTAGCCGCAGCATTAGGACAAATGGAAACACCCAAAGCAGTCAGGATTTTGCGATCGCTAGCTGAACAAACAGCCGATGGGCGTGTACGTCGCTATGCTGAAGAAGAAATTTCCAAGGTGCAAAAGAATATTGGTTCAGAAAAAACCCTGCGTCAATTGCGTGAAGATTTCGACCAACTCAAACAACAAAACCAGGAATTGAGAAGCCGTTTAGAAAACTTGGAGGCCAAATCTAAATAGCACTACATGATGATAATTAAAAGTAGCTAATTGGTAATTGGTAATTGTGGCAAAACCACTACCACTTACCAAATTTATCGCAGTAGCTGAAAGCCCGGTTCATTGAGGGTATGTCTAAGAGGATGTTTTAAAAGTGTTTGGCTGTGATTTTAGGCACTTATTGATCCCCCCTAACCTCCCTTCAAAAGGGGGGAACCGGAATCAAAGTCCCCCAATTGATCGGGGGTTTTAGGAGGATCTAGAACGTTTTGATACCGACAATAGGACTTTTAAAACATCCTCTAACTAATCAAATGCAACCTCCGCTGAAATCTGCTGGCACTAAGTTCTAAGTTAACTGTGGTGCTGTTTTATCAACTTCATTATGAACGAGTGTTTTAGAAAACTATCATCGCAGAAGTATTCAGGCAAAGCTAAACGGGTGGCTAAGACAGTCTGAATTTAAAATGATTAAATCCAAGACAGTAATAGTACTACTGCTCCATGTAACTGTTAGTAAATAAAGTTACTTAACTATCATAGTTTATTCAAATTTGCATATATAGGTAAGTATTTATATTTTTATAAACAATGCTTAATAAAAGATAAAACCATCTAAAATTTGGATAAGTATTTGTAGTTTTATAAAGTATAATTAAGAAAAAGATAAACAAATCTTAGGCGGTAACATCGGCTAAAATCGCCTCGAACAGTACCCCTAAAGGGTAAAGTTCTAGTTGTTTTAGGTAAAAGACTACCGCTATCCTGAACTTGCAACTAACTTGTGGGTCAGGAGAAAAACAATCATTGTAAATTTTTCAGTTGAAGAGGCAAAAAAAGGCGTGGGTCAGTATCAACCTGCTCAACTAAAACTCTATAATCCAGATGCGATCGCTCGCTACTATAGTTACCGTCCCTGGCTAGCGTGGGGGCGGCTACTGAGAATTATCTTCTCTTTTGCAGGATTCATATTCAGTCTTAAGTGGGACGAATGGCAAGATAAAGTTGAGCAGAACAAGGGTAAACGAGCTATCCAGTTGCGAGAACTGCTCACCCGCCTCGGTCCAACTTTTATTAAAGTTGGTCAAGCCCTCTCCACCAGGCCTGACCTGATACGCAAAGATTTCTTAGAAGAACTGATCAAGTTACAAGACCAGTTACCACCTTTCGATAATGCGATCGCTTACCAGATTATCGAAACTGAGCTAGACTGTCCAATTCATGAAAGCTTTAGCGAACTGTCACCTAACCCAGTAGCTGCTGCTAGCTTGGGTCAAGTATACCGTGGTCGTCTGGTCAGCGGCGAAGAAGTCGCAGTGAAGGTGCAACGCCCCAACTTACACCCGGTAATCACACGCGACCTATATCTGATGCGTTGGGCAGCAGGTTGGCTAGCTCCTTGGTTACCTTTAAATCTCGGTCACGACCTAACTTTAATTGTGGACGAGTTTGGCACGAAGCTATTTGAAGAAATTGACTATATTAATGAAGGCCGCAACGCCGAACATTTTGCTAGTAACTTCCGCAACGACCCGCAAGTTAAAGTTCCAAGTATTTACTGGCGTTATACCAATACCCATGTTTTAACCCTGGAATGGATTGACGGCTTCAAGCTGACAGATACTAAACGCATCCGCGAAGCAGGTTTAGACCCAGAGGCGATCATCCAAATTGGCGTTACCTCAGGATTGCAACAGCTTTTAGAACATGGTTTCTTCCATGCTGACCCTCATCCCGGCAATTTGTTTGCTGTGCCTGATGGACGTATGGCTTACATTGACTTCGGCATGATGGATCAGTTGGAGGAAAGCTCCAAAGAAGCACTGGTAGATGCGCTAGTGCATTTGGTGAATAAAGACTACACCGACTTAGCCGAAGATTTTGTAAAATTGGGATTTCTGACTCCAGACACGAATATTTGCCCGATTGTGCCAGCATTAGAAGCGGTGCTGGGAAACGCTATTGGCAAAAATGTCAAGGATTTTAACTTCAAAACTATTACCGATGAATTCTCGGAACTGATGTACGAATATCCTTTCCGAGTCCCGGCGAAGTTTGCTTTGATTATTCGTTCCTTGGTGACTCAGGAAGGTATTGCCCTTAGCCTCAACCCGAATTTTAAAATTGTTGAAGTGGGTTATCCCTATATAGCACGGCGCTTGCTGACAGGGGAATCGCCGGAATTACGGCGACGATTATTGAATGTGTTGTTCAAAGATGGTAAATTCCAGTGGCAGCGGTTAGAGAATTTAATTGCGATCGCTCGTAGTGATGACAACTTTGATGTATTGCCCACAGCCCAGATGGGTTTCCAATATTTAATGTCCCAAGAAGGTAAGTTTCTGCGGCGACAGCTGGTGCTTGCTCTCACCGAAGATGACCGCCTCCACACCGAAGATGTCCAACGCTTGTGGAACCTAGTTAAAGATGACTTAAAACCGGATCGTTTATTAAATGTAGCGATCGGCATTTTAACAGAGTTATCCAGAGAAGGCGCAGCTGCTATCCTCCCAAAAGCTACATTCCTTGGGTCTTTTGCTGAGAACCAGTCAACAAATAAAAAGTAAAAAATCTTTAATATAAATTAGGAGTTTTCATGTACTATTTTCCTGTGCAACCGCCTTATTTTCTGTTACTTGTTGGCTTTCTAACAGCATTAACATCTGGTTTGGCATTATCAGGCACTTTAAAAGTAATTGTGCAGAAATGGCCAAGCGAGCGTACAGAAAATACTAAACCGCGTTCCTCACTGAAACAATTACTTGTACCATTTATCGGCATAACTGGCGGTACTTGTCTATTTCTGTCTTCAGGCTTAGAAATATTTGGCTTTCCCTCATCCTTGGCTTTAGGAGTCGGTCTTCCAATTAGTCTGTTTACTTGTTTATTAGTTTGGTTGCAGTTGGGAAGTATGATGACCTTTATAGAACGTGAAGGTATGCAATCTTTAGATTTAGATTCTATGTCATAGATTTCAAACAATATGGTTAAGTTCTGATTAACTGAACTGTATTGATATCTAGGACACTTTACTAATATACAAATCAACCTAAATGCTTACCAGCGATGGTGAGCATTTAGATTTATGGTATGAGGATTTGTCAAGGCTTTGTAGAGATGCCATTAATCACCTCTTCATATCTGTTAGGGCTTGGATGGGATTTAGTAATTGGATAAAA
This sequence comes from Nostoc sp., assembly GCF_036917615.1. Lineage (GTDB taxonomy): Bacteria > Cyanobacteriota > Cyanobacteriia > Cyanobacteriales > Nostocaceae > Nostoc. The sequence goes on along the minus strand of NZ_JBALCZ010000068.1, from coordinate 262,472 downwards.
ATAGGTATTATTACAGTAGTCAGTACCCGCATTATATATGTAAATATAGTGTTTGATTGAAATCGGAACAAGCTGTATAATTTTGCTGTCTTTAAACGTATTTTTGATGTTAGTTTCAGTCAAATTTTACTTAAAAAATAAAATCTTATGAACCAAGAAAAATCAGACGTTTGTTTTTGTAGTTTAGCTTTGGGTAAAAGATATCGCTCTCATGCTTTACTGTTAGCTCAAGATATTGAAAAACATTCGCCGGGAATATACTTAATTATATTAACAGATAAGCCACAAGAATTTAAAAAATATCCTAATGTTTTAGCTTTTAAACATGAACAACAGAGCATTGGTTGTTACCACGATAAAAGGTTTGTAATTGCCAAAGCAATATCACTGTTTAATACTTGTATATTTGTCGATGCAGATATCAGAATATTAGATAAGTTACAACCAGACATAAAATGGCTTGCTGGCATAACAGCAAGAAGTTGTACCAGTATTGTGAAACACAATCAAGAATATATTAATTCCGTAAATGATGCTTACAAAGCAAATAGAGCTAGACATTTAACCATTCTGAGCAAGATAGCACAAAAGCTAGACTTGGATTTAAAAGATACTAATATCCAGTTTGTGATGGAAATGTTATTTGTAGTTAGAAGCCAAGATGGACGTGAAATCGAATTTATCAAGCATTGGGAAACCATTGCACTTTACTGTGAGTTAAATGGTTTTTATGGTGCTGAGGGTTATGCAATAGGATTAGCTGCTGCTAAGGCTGGATTACCAGTTCGATGGGATGCTATGGACGGTATTGTTTATTTTAAGGATTGGGTAGAACGCCATAAAATCAAAAATGGACAAGCAAATCTAGATGAAACGCTGATATATTTTCAACAGCATGAAGCGATTGAGTACCGCCAAAATTCAATTTTCCAAAAGCTGGTACGTAAACTAGATAAATTTATCGGCTATTACTATCGTTCGTTGTCTTTAAGACTGGTAGCTTTGAGTAACTTTAATTTTTATTACCGCTAATCAGCAGATGCAAGGTATTTCTGCTTTGAAATAATTACAGCAGTTTTCATGTGGATGGAACACACTAATCTAGCCCCTAGCCCTAATTACTAGGCCCTTTCACTTATCCGGGTTTATTGTACCACAACCGAAAAGTGCTATAGCAATCCGAATTGAATCGTGACAAAATACGGAGATTAAAAGTACGTATTTATAAACTTTTCAGCCTTTTGCTCTCTTACAAATGATTTAGGATTGCTATATAAGTTATACATCTATTTTTTGAAACTTATTATTTGTAACTAAAGATTAAAATCATGAAACTTAAAGTCTTTTTGATATGCACAGGTCTTGGTCACGTTATGCGTGGATATGAATCTTTTGCTGAACAAGCATTTCAGGCACTATCAAAAGAACCTTCTCTAGATGTAATCCTTTTTAAAGGTGGTGGAAAAGCAAAAGCAAAAGAAATTCCTTTGTGGAATTTACCCCGTCATACTATAACAGCCTGTAGGATAGCTAAGTACACTAAAAGTAGTGCCTATTTGGTAGAGGAAATATCCTTTTTTTTCAGTCTCATACCACACATCCAAAAAGAGAAACCAGATGTAATTTACTTTAGTGACAACGACATTGGTAATTACCTCGCGGATTGGCGGCGTTTTAGCAAACAAAGCTATAAATTACTCTTTTGTAATGGTGGGCCACTCCGACCAAACTCTCCCATTTTTGCCAACTGTGACTTCATACAACAAGTTGCTCCTCAGCATCTTCAGAATTGTTTAAAAGCAGGGATACCTGCTCAAAAACAAACTCTAGTTACTTACGGGACGGAAATGTCTGCTGACTTACAAATACTTTTGCCTGATGAAAAAGAGGCTTTAAGAAATAAACTAGGACTACCTGAGAAAACACCTTTAATTCTTTCCGTAGGTCATATCAGCAAAAGCCATAAGCGCATGGATTATTTAATTCGTGAAGTTGCTAGTTTACCTGAACCACGTCCTTACCTTTTGCTGCTAGGCCAACAGGATGGAAGTTCACCCGAAATTATTGAACTGGGTAACAGCTTATTGGGTGCTGAAAATTTTCAAGGCAGAACCGTAGCCTCTCATGAAGTTTCAAACTACTATAAAATTGCAGATGCTTTCGTGTTAGCTTCCCTCAACGAAGGACTAGCAAGGGTGTTCTTAGAGGCAATGTCATACGGCTTACCCTGTATAGTTCATGATTATGGCGTCACCCATTACACCTTTGAAAAAGAAGGGTATTTTGGCGATTTTATACACAAAGGAAGTTTGACAGATTTAATTAGTCAAGTACTATCCGAAAATGGAGATAAATCTAAATTTTATCAGCGTCATCACTTCATTTATGAGCGTTTTAGCTGGGATAAATTGTTGTCAAGCTATGTTGAGATGATTCACATGGTAGCTAATTAGACTTATCCGCAAAACGTAAATGCTTACTGTGAAGGGGTTTGACGGATTCAGATGGAATAGGCGATCGCTATCTTAGTCTACGATAAAATAGGTGTTTTCAGGCATTCAGGAACAAAAAATCAAAATTGGGGTGAAAGGTATAAAAGGATGAAATCAATTTAAGGAGAAAAAAATTAAGTATTAATGGTTAAGCATACTAAGCGATAGTCTTCAAATAAGGTGACATTATCTCTAGCTGCAACCTCTGCCTTTACCTTGTCTAACCGCTCATTATATGGAATTACACAAACAGGAATTTGTCTACCAGCATTAGAAGCGGTGCTGGGAAACGCTATTGGCAAAAGTGTCAAAGATTTTAACTTCAAAACTATTACCGATGAGTTCTCGGAACTGATGTACGAATATCCTTTCCGAGTCCCGGCGAAGTTTGCTTTGATTATTCGTTCTTTGGTGACTCAGGAAGGTATTGCCCTTAGCCTCAACCCGAATTGCAAAATTGTTGAAGTGGGTTATCCCTATATAGCACGGCGCTTGCTGACAGGGGAATCGCCGGAATTACGGCGACGATTATTGAATGTGTTGTTCAAAGATGGTAAATTCCAGTGGCAGCGGTTAGAGAATTTGATTGCGATCGCTCGTAGTGATGACAACTTTGATGTATTGCCCACAGCCCAGATGGGTCTCTAATATTTAATGTCCCAAGAAGGTAAGTTTCTGCGGCGACAGATGGTGCTTGCTCTCAGCGAAGATGTCCAACGCCTGTGGAACCTGGTTAAAGATGACTTAAAACCGGATCGTTTATTAAATGTAGCGATCGGCATTTTAAGAGAGTTATCCAAAGAAGGCGCAGCTGCTATCCTCCCAAAAGCTACATTCCTTGGGTATTTTGCTGAGAACCAGTCAGCAAGTAAAAACTAAAAACTATTTAACCCACATTCTGCAGGTGTGATGGCGTACCCGCCCGCCGTAGGCGATCGCAAAACATTGTATTTTTGGAGCATGACAGCTTCACCATTAGATATCAGAGTACAAGATATTGACCAAGTAAGGCATAGTCGCAGGCATCTGTGATCAGATGAAGCTAGTGGAACAAATCAACCGTCTGCTGGGAACTCATCCCCAAGAAATCATTAGTGCAGGTCAAGTAGTTAAAGCAATGATTTTCAACAGGCTTAGGTTCGTAAGTGCTCCACTATACCTGGCGTGAGAAATTTTTTGTAGGCAAAGCGACAGAACAGATGCTAGGGGAAGGGATATGCCTAGAACATTTAAATGACGACCGTTTAGGTCAAGTGACCATTGCACTTTACTGTGAGTTAAACGGTTTTAGTTGTGCTATAGGTTATGCAATGGCATCATGCTGCTGCGAAAGCAGGATTATCAGTTAGATGGGATACTATGGAGGATATTGTTTATTTCAAGGATTGGGTACAACGAGAAAAAATTAAAAAAGGGCAATCAAATCCAGAAGAATCTTTAAAATATTTTCAAGACCATGAAGCAATTGAATACCCCAAACGTTCAATTATCAAAAAGTTGTCACTTAGACTAGATAGAACTGTAGGTTATTACTATCGTTCATTGCGTTTAAGACTTGCAACTTTGAGTAACTTTGCTTTTTATTACCGCTAATCAGTAGATGCAAGCTATTTCGACTCTTCCGTACCTGTTATGCTTGAACCTTTAGTTAAGCATCAGAACTTGACTTTTAAATCCAGGTTAGAAGCCCAAATTTCGGGTATAAGCTAGGACTACCTGAGAAAACAAAACACATTTAATTCTTTCTGTAGGTCATATCATCAAAATCCATAAGCGCATGGATTATTTAATTCGTGAAGTTGCTACTGAACCATGTCCTTATCTTTTGCTGCTAGCCCAACAGAATGGAAGTTCATGCGAAATTATTAAACTGGGTAACAGCTTATTGGGTGCTGAAAATTTTCAAAGGCGAACCGTAGCCTCTCATGAAGTTGCAAACTACTATAAAATTGCAGATACTTTCGTGTTAGCTTCCCTATTTATGAGCGTTTTAGCAGGGATAAATTGCTGTCAAGCTATGTTGAGATGATTCACATAGTAGCTAATTGAATAAAAAAGTTTTAAGTTAATTTTTACTCAATTATTTAGTAATTCTATCCTTGAAGTTACGATAGTTAAGCTTAATATTATTAGCTCTTTGATTCAGGAAACTTTTAGTAGTATTTTGTAACCGTGTGAGCAAAGTGGGACGCTTAAAGTTTTGAGGTCTATCTGCTGACGATTTTAAATAACGATAATGCAAAAACAAGTCTCGGTAGGGAAAACTAACATCTTCACCAGTACAAAGTTTAGTAAAGCTTGATGAACTTATGCTCATATAGTGTAAATATGTCAACCTCCGCCCTTGGTCGTATAGGATATTATCTACCACATCAAATTGAGAACTCCAGTGATTACCAGTTCCCTGTTCGCAATCATGAAAAGCAAAGTTGTAATAGGAAATTCCACTTCTCAACACCATGTAGTTAAATAAAGATTGGTCAGGCGCTAAAAAAGCCATGACATCTGCCTCACCTGATGTCAATTTGTCGATTAAGTCTGCTCTTATCCCTGGAGAAAAAATATTTTTCTTAGTGGCAAACCAACCAGCACAAAATACTTGAGACTGCAAGTTTTCTGAGTTGAAAATTTGCTGCATCTGCTCTGGTGAACCATCAAAAATAAATTTTAAGTCAGATTTATATTGAAAATCATTGACTACCCAATCATAGGTATCTAATTTTTCATATACATAATCTAGGGGCCCCATTAACAAGGTATCTGCATCAAAATAAATAAATCTATCAAAGGGGCCATCGATAGCACAAAATTTGCGGTGCATTGGTAGCTCATACAGTTCTGGAAAGCCCCATTTTCGCCAAGTTCTTTGCGCTCTTGGGTAATTTTTCCATACTTGAGTAGCAAACTTATCCCAGTAAGCTATAGAATCAGAGTTTTCAAATAAAGTGACATTATCTCTAGATGCAATCTCTGCTTTTACCTTGTTTAATCGCTCATTATATGGAAGTATACAAATAGGAATTTGTCTACTAGCATTAGTTTCTATGCTATTAAGTAAAGCAACTAGTTGGTCATAGACAACATCATTCGCTAGGATGTAAATGCCATCAATCATTGGGATACTCCTAATATTAAGTACGGGCAGCAACAAAGGGAAATAAACGGCGAGTCAGTTTGGGGATGAAAGCGAATTTACCCTCATGAAGATAGCGATAGTGTTCCCATAATTGCCAATAGGGACTACCAGTTTTAATCCCTGTACCAGCCCAGTGGAGATATTTTAATCGTTGTCCTCGGTCATAGAGGGCGTAGTCTTGCTGTTGAAAATTTTGCGAACCTGCCCAACTACCAGGCCCTCCCCCAGGAATTTTGACGAGATTACCACGTTTGGCAATTAGTTTGAGCACAAGATAATTTAAAATTGGTTGGTCTGTAACTCCTTCGGAAAAATCAAAATATTCGCGATGCATTGTACACTCACGCAAAACTTCATCCATTTGTTGTTCGGTAATAACTCCTTTTCTCGAAGCCCAAAAGCCACTGTTGAAAACGTCTTGAAGTTGGGCATCGGAAAAAATTTGCTGATCTTTCACAAATGGGGAAAAGATATTTCGCAGCTTGTCATTGGCATGATGGTAATCACAACAGAAGAAATCGACTTCTGAAAGTTTGTCTAAATTCTCAGCAATTTTTTCAAAAACGACAATATCCGTATCTATATAAATAAATTCATCTAAAGGGCCAAACCACGCTACCAGTTTACGCATTTTGTTGGGTAAGGCGAGAAAATCTCGATCAAAAATTTCTCCAATGCGTTTGGTAAATGTATCAATAAGTTCTAAATCTGGAAAAATTTGGACATTGTGTAAGGTAGCAAGCTGTTCTGCTACTTTCTGATAATTTTCATTAAAAGGTATGAGATAAACGGTAACTTCTGGGTCATAGTAACGAATGCTATTAAGTAAAGCGATCGCATTATCGATAACACGGTCATTAGCAACAATATAAATTCCCCTGCTCATAAATTATCCTTGGTTAATTAACTTAAGTTTTCGCAAAGCTCTTGTAAGTAAATTTGGTGCTGGAGCGTCATGATAATTCTTAGGAGAATTTTTAAACACTGGACGCTTCTCTGGTTCGTGTAGGTAACGATAATAGAGAAATAAATCTCGATAGGGAAACTCAATATTTTCTCCAGCACAGACTGCTTGATTGATATTAGGAGGAATACCAATGTAATGGAGATAAGTTAGTCGATTGCCTTTGTCATAAAGAATTTTATCTTTTTCTTCAAAATGTTCAGAGGTAACAGAGTTGCCTGTAATTTGATGATTTGGTAAATGATGGGCAAAGTTATAAACTGGAATATCAGACCTCATAAACATATAGTTAATAACTGGTTGGTCTCCTGTTGGATAAAGTATTTCTCTCTCACCTGCTTTCAAATAAGATAATAGTTTCACTAATTTATCTGGTTCAAACAGAGCTTTTTTAGAAGCGAAAAATCCGGAACAAAATATTTCTGTTTTGATACGATTTTCATCAAAAACTTGTAGTAGTTTAACTGAATTAATTTTATAAACTTTATCTGGATGTTTAAACTGAAAATCGTAGACAATACAGTTGTATTCATCTAATTTCTGAAAAATCAAATCTAGTGAATTCATCACTAGAGTATCAGCATCCAAATAAACAAATCGATCAAAGGGCCCATCAAATGCACAAAATCGTCGATGACCACCATAAATTCTGTATTTATTTTTGTTCATACTAGCAGGACTGGCCTCTAGCATAAATTGATCCCAGCGGTTAATTGATTCTTGATTATCGTAAAGAAATACATTAGGACGTTTAGCTATTTCGTCAGCAATTCGCTGTGTCTGATCATCGAAAGGATAGATACAAACAGGAGTTTCTGGCCCCAATATAACATCGATACTGTTGAGCAAAGCCACCAGTTGATCGAAAACATAATCATTGCCAAGGGTACAAATACCATTCATAATTTATGAGTGTTGATTAACAAAATTTGACAACCAGTTAAGCAGGTTTAATTTGTGTAAGATGATTTGACGTGCTTCTGCGATCGCATCTTTAGCAGCATACCAAGCATCAGGTGTAGCTGTCACTTCTTTGATGTAAGCAATGCCTTTTTCATCTAAACTGGGCAATCTTAAAAAACTACCCGGTGGCAATAATTTATCAGCAGCCCGGCCACCATAATAAATTGGCAGACACCAGGCAAGTAAACTATCCCAAAGTTTCTCACTCACATACCAATTATTGTCAGTATAGTTTTCAATTGACAGATTGTAATAGTATGGTGCCATACCATACCACTTATTACCCAGTTCTCCCGACTTTTTCGCCCATTGTGGTAAGTTACGCCCATACAAATCAAATTTAATATCACTAAATTGTAGGGATTGTAAAAAGTCCAAACGCTGGCGATGATTAACTGTGCGGCTAATTCCTGAAGTAATCCAACTACATGGGGCAACTTTTTGGGGCGGTGGCATTTCATTTAAATCTTGAAATGAATTTGAGTGATACCAAATAGCAGGCATATAGTCGGGAGTTGGGGCAAAATCATCGGGGCCAGAAATGTAGTCGGAATACTTTTTAGCTTGTTGATAATTATGATTATTTATTTCTACAATTTCATTTAAAGGCGGTTCTCTTAGTAAATAAATAACCCGCTCTTTGTTGACACCACGCAATAGAGAATCAACATTTACTACTGATTTTTGCTGGCGTTTACGTAAGTTACCTAACCAAGATTTTTGTAGTGATGCTTGGGGAAAATCAAATTGATACATCAGCATAAAATCTGGTTTTGCTGCCAGTGCCTGCATTTGCATATTGCCCCAAACTCCAAATTGATTCGGGGTTTGTTGCCATAGCCAATCGGCTCTGGTTTCTAAGCCTCGATAGCTGCTAATCATACCTACAGTTTTAATAGTCATTTTAGTTATTAGTCAGTTATTATTTGTCATGAGTTATTTTCCCTAATCTTACCCATTTATTTTTACTTACAAAATAAGTTGGGGCAGCAGAGATTCATCAACATAACTAAGGATTTTTGCCGCTCGATTTTCCCAAGAAAATTGCTTGATAAACTCGATCTTATCTGGATAACCTTCTACTTTTCTGGGATGAGTTTCTAAAACCCGCTTCAGACTTTCGGCAAATTTTCTGGGGTTATCTGGCTCACACCAAGCAGTAATGAACTGAGTATCTTGAAATTCAACTAATGATGGAATTTTCGTCGCTACAATGGGAGTCCCAGAGGCAAAGTAGTCAAATAACTTTAAGGGAGATGTGAAAGTTGCCGCTTTTCCCGAACAATGAGGGTGAGCTAAAACATCGGCTGCTTGTAGCAAAGATGCTAACTCATTATGCAAGACATAGCCTAAAAATTTAATATTATGAACCTGTTTTTCTTTTACCAATTGCTGATAATATTCGACTTCTGCTGGCTTACCACCTGCACAGGCAAATTGCACATTAGGCATTTCATTAGCCACATCAATTAATACATCAATACCTTTAAATTGCTGTAACGCTCCCGCATAAACTACCAATTTTTGGCTTTCTTGCAATAGTTTTTGACGCCATTCTGCCGCTTTCTCTGGTTGTCTTTGCATAAACAAGCGATTAAAACCATTGTGCAGCTTAATCACTTTTTCTGGTGGCATACCATTTTTAATCATGCTTTCGCGAATGGTGTCTACAACCGTGACAGCAATTTGCAACAGCGGATTTGTGACAATTTCTGGTTCAAATGGCTTGTCTTCGTGATGGTGGTGTTCATAAATTGCGGGAACGCCATTTTTGATGGCAGCTTTGACAAAATTCCAGTTGCGACTGTGGACAAGTTTGGTAGTTGGAAGTATGTGAAATGGTAAATAATACTTGCTCACAATGGTATTAGAGTCAGTGAATTTGCTCCGAAAATGGTCAATCGGCCAAGGCATTGCTAAGGGAGCAATTTTTAACTTGTCATGGAGGTTGTAATATTTAATAAGTTCTATTGGTGTTTGTCTCGGTTGAAAAGGACGAGCTAGATTAGCTAGATTAATAGCTTTTGCTCCTTTGTCAGGGTATACCAAAACTGTTGAATACCCCAAGTTAGCGGCGGCGTTAGCTGCATTTGTAGACTGCACGAGGTGAGCCTTTGGCTGGGGTAACTCTTCACCAATGAAAAAAATATAGTGTTTTTTTAAAGTAGTATTTTTCATAACTTTAGATATTAATACTGTTCTCAAACTTTTCTAAATTATCGAGTAGATATCTAGCAGATTCATAACTTTCAGTAATTAATCCATTTTGTTCTTCTGTGGTGTATATCAAATTATCAGCTAGAGAGCGAAGAGAGCTAAGTATGAGGTTAAGAGAAGTCCGAAACTCAACGGCAATATGATTAAAGGTTTGATAATGGTTACTGATAACATTTTGGTTTGGATCAGAAATTGAGAGAATTTGCCCCTTGATTTGTAAGTTAATCACATCTTCAAAAACATCAATGGTATTAATAATTCTCCAGGCTGATTTGTAAGAGTTTTCAATTAATTCGTGCCGATCTTGGGAATCGTCTACCAGATCATTAAGTAATAAATGCAGGAATCCAATCATCGAGTTCAACTGCGTCCGAATTTCGTGAGAGATGCGGAGCAAGCTTTGATTGTGTTTGGTAGCAGTTTCAGGACGTTCGGCAAATTGCATTGAGTACAAACGTGAGTAGTAACCACCCTTTTGTAAAAGTTCTTGATGGGTTCCCACCTCTACTACCTGTCCTTGATCTAATACGGCAATTTGATCGGCTTTTTGAACTGTGGAAAGACGGTGAGCAATTACAAGGGTGGTGCGATCGCGACTCAAATCATCAAGTGCAGCTTGTACTAAGCGTTCAGAAACAGTATCTAAAGCGCTGGTGGCTTCATCTAAAATTAGAATCTCTGGATTTTGGAGGAGGGCGCGGGCGATCGCTAATCTTTGCCTTTGTCCACCAGATAACATAACGCCGCGATCGCCAATCAAGCTGTCAAGTTCCTGAGGCAATTTCCTAATAAACTCATAGGCATTTGCCCGCTTGGCCGCTGTAATAATTTCATCCTCAGTAGCTTCTTGTCGCCCATAGGCGATGTTATTTCGCACCGAGTCATTAAAAAGAAAGGTGTCTTGACTAACAATTCCCATTCGCTTTCGCAGGGATATAACATCGAACTCCCGCAAATCGGTGCCGTCAATGGTAATACTGCCAGCGATCGGGTCATAGAATCTGGGTAAAAGGTCTGCCATAGTGGATTTACCAGCACCAGAACTGCCTACCAACGCTAAGGTTGTGCCACGCGGCAAATATAAATTCACATCTTTGAGTACCAACTTTTCATGACCAGGGTAGGCAAAGCAAAGAGAATTAAAAGATACTCCCTTTTCTAATTTTGTATAGGGAAGCTTACCTTTACTCATGAACGGCTTATCGTGCAGGCTTAAAAACTCATTGGTTATATCTACACTGGCGGCGGTACTGGCAAAGTTGCTGCGAATACTATTTAACTGAGAAATTAATGGTAGTACTCGCAGCAGCACTAATAAATATGTCAAGAGTACGGTAGAAAGAGAAGAAACCTGGTTAGCAAAGAAGGTTTTGCTCAAAAGTACAATCAGCAGTAAAGCTGTAATACCCATCACCTCACTCAGAGGTGTAATCACTTCTGAATTAACCTGAGATTGATAATCTGCTAACTCGCGATCGCGAATTAATTTTTTAATCCGTTGATATTCTTTTTCTTCATTTCCCGTTGCCTTTACCAGCCGAATTCCGTTCAGGGTTTCCAGCAGAGAGATTGAATATGCTCTAGACATCTCACTAAGCTGCTTACCAAAATTTTTAGACCGGGAAATGGCAAACTGATTTATTAACGTTACCAACGACAGTAAAAGCGTAGCAGCAATTGTCAATTGCCAAGAAATTGATAGCAATAAACCCACAAAAACTAAAATTGTGATTCCCAGGATAACTATCTTGACTATACTACCTATAGCACTTGCAGCCCGGGCAATTTCTCCACCCAGACGGTTGATTAAATCACCAACCTTCGTTTTAGCATAATAATCTATATCAATTTCTATTAATAGCTTTAACCCAGTTTCGCGCATATCCGATGTCAACTTTCGGGTTAAAGAACTCGATGCTAAGGAGCTAGCATAAGTAGCTAAGTTCTTTAAAACAATTGTGAAGATAATCGCCCCAGCCATTACTACTATCCGGTAATTTTCTGGAGTATTATCAAAGGGAGATATCAACCTTTTTAGGATAGGAGGGGCTGTACTTAAATCTACTTCTTGCCCTACAATTTTTAAAACCACTGGCACAATTAAAGCTGTGCTTATCCCATTAAATAAAGCTCCAGAAAATCCTAACAATATTGTTAGCAGAATCAAACCTGGATAGGGTTTAGCGAATCTTAGTAGTAGTTTTCTGGTAGACATTGTATATTTCTATGCCACTTTCACTTATTAATATTATTCACAAATTCTTTGCCCAAGAAAGCTAATCATCAAAAAAATAAAACTAAATAATTTTCATGTCTCAACTCCCTTAAAATATAGTTACACCGCTACAACATCAGCTTCTAGATATTTTTTCAGATACAATACCAGAATCGGTTTGGCACAATGAGGAAATGAAAATCTCTTTTTCAATGCCCTACGCCCAATCCATATTCACAACCGAGCAATTACTGACTTGAGCGTAGAAGCCATAGCCTCTATGCTATAGTGTTTCACACATCTTTCTCTTGCCTTGATACCTTGCTGGTTTGCTAACTCTAAATTATGAAAAATCAATTTAATTTGTTCAGCAAGTTGTTCAGGACAAGCAGGGTCAACCAAATAACCAGTATTACCTAAAATTTGGGGAATATCTCCAACGCGCGTTGATAATACAGGTTTAGCCATTGCCATCCCATCTGTCAACTTCAGGGGAAACTGAGCGCGAGCAGTCAAAGTATCTCGCTGGGGAACAACTATAATGTGAGCAGCTGCTACAACTTTAGGCATTAATTCTACAGGGCACTTTGGTAACTTAATAATCCAACGCCCCCACTTTTGAATCAATTTATCGTCATAATCATCGTAAGGACTACCACCCACAATCACTAATCTTAAATCTGGCTCATCCAACAAATTGAGCGCCATTAGGATGTCTTCAACCCCCTTGTGAGATCGTGGTGCCCCAGGAAACATGAGAATTCGATACTCAGAAAGACCGTAATACGTTCTGCTAGACTCAGAATCATAGTTCTGGGGGTCAAACATTGCGGTATCTTTACCATTAGGTACGTAAACCCCACCGAAGCGTTTTTGGAGAAAGTCAGTATCTATAGTTACTGCATCTGCTTTTGACACTAAGTTCTCCATCCACTTGAGATACAGTGGATGATCTGGAAATTTTAATGCCCCATTTTTCTTGAAAATGTCGCGATAAAATTGCTTAAGACTAGGACGATATTTCCACTCATCACCTCCGTGCCAACTGAGTTCCCAGTCATCCATATCTAAAATTAAAGGACGACGACCACTAAATTTTTTCAGTAGCGATAGGCCAAAACTTGTAGACTTTGGTTTTACTGCATAAATAATATCTCCATCTATTTTTTCCAGGAGTTGACGAGCAGATATCAGAAATTCAGGATAATTTGTACCTGCAAGAGAAACAACTGAAATGCCAGACGGAGGAATGGCATACAGTTCTTTACCATAAATAAAACCAACAATCTCTACTTGATAATTGAGGCTTTGCAGTACTTGAGCTAGTAAAAATGCTCGAATACTACCGCCTCCAGATAGATCACCAACAACTAATGAAACTTTCAATTTTGAGATTTTCTCCTGTAAATTCGCAATTTCAATATTAATAAATATTTAAATTTTGCCAGAGTGTGATCCAGGAAAAAGTCCCGTGCATATCTTCATAATAAAGATGTCATTTCTTGCGCCAGGGATTTGTAACTTGATTCGGTAAAAATACTTTAGCGAATCTGTCAAAAACCCTTGTATATAAGGAACGACTAATATTTTTAGCATATTGAGGTCGATAAGGATAAGTACAGTGAAGAACTTTAATTTGATCCTGAATATTATAAGCATCCTGCCACTTACTGAGATAATTATAGGTGGGTGGTAGGATTTTCATGTGAGGGCGTACAGATGCGATCGCAGAAGCGAAAGCCCCTTGGTCTTTTAAAAGTAATTTATCTTGGTTGTTTTTGACAATCTCAAAATAACGTTGAAATTCGTCAAAAAATACCTTGGTTACTTCTGTTTTACTAAAAGCCATAAAACCGCCATTATATTGCACGCTATCTGCTTGTAAGGGTAAACCTACAGATTGCAGAATTGGCAAAACATTCGGTAAAAGGTCTTCTTGTTTTCCACGCAGTAAATTTGTAGCTTTCAGAATAGAAGGTTGCACATCTTCAGTTAACAGAAAATCATATTCATCCAAATACTCAAATACGTCATTGATATCGGCAAGTAAACAAATATCTGAATCTAGGTAAATCGTTTTATCAAACTCAGAGGCTGTATATAGAGCCAGTTTTGCTTGCCGTGATGCTAAAACAGTATTTTCACTTGCAGGCGCTGGCTTTAAAATTACATTTTTGAAAGCCTTCAGAAAAGGATAGAGTACTGTTGGAACTTGGTCAATTAAAATAATGATTGGCTCTTGATGAAACTTTCTAATTGCCGCCAAAAAATGAATACAATCTTGAAAAGGGTAAAGTCCGGTTAAAATTGTAATAAATCCTCTTGTTGGTATTGACATAAATAACTTAAATAATTATTATTTTTAATCCTAATCAGTCAATCTAATTTAATGTGTCCATTCCCAGAGACTTTTACTCCAATCTTCGTTATAGTAAAAAATTCCTTGCCATTGGGAAAAGTGAACAAAATCTTCGAGTTCTAAGGTTTTATTCACATCCCTAATCATATAAAGAGGTCGCTCACCGTAAAATGATGCCCACATACTATAACTACTAGGAGGACCAATAATATAATCACATTCAGCTAAAGAATACATATCCTCAATTATATGATTATTGCCATAAAGATAAGATAAATTTGGGAAACAATCCTCATTTAGCTTCTGATTTGAGCAAATTAAAAATGTCACTTTTTTGTTAGGAAATAGCGTTTGTGCTGATTCCATAACCTTTAAATACTCTTCAACTAAATAAAAAAATCTACCATTTTGATGTTGCTGATAATCTCCATGACGAATATGGACTCCAATGATCACATCAGTCTGGCTACGAATATTGGATATGAGTTTTGCTACATTTAACTGATACTTCTTTAAAGGTTGAAAGTAAGCACGAATTTTTTCCCCATGTTTTTGTAGATTTGATATATCATCTACAAACCAACCATCACGAAACAGCCATCCTTGAAAAAAGTTGATAGACCCTGATTTCAACTCTTTTATGATGTTTGAATTACTCCAGTTAAAAGGCTGATCACGCTTAATGTTAATTGTGTGAAAGCGTCCGCTTTCAGCCAAATAACGACTGATATTATAGTAGTATTTACGTAGCAATTGGTTGCCGGCAATTGAAAATGGTGTAGAAGGGTAACAACAGAAAAAGTCTTTAGCTGTTGAGCTAAAAAAATCAGCATACTCTTCAAATGCTGGGTTGAGAACTGTGAAATTATTTTCACTGGCAAATGCCATAAAATTAGCAAATAAAAATAATCTATTGCCTAGTTGTCCAGATTTTGCAGATATTACTAACATGTATAAAACCTATAAAAATGAACAGTGATAATATTTGCTCAACCTTGAATATATAAAATAATCTACATAGGAGGATTTAAATAATATTAAATCTAGCAGATGAAAGTAAATATCCACTATGACTGAATCGATTTGTTGGTATCCCCATAACAGGAAATAACAAAATAAATCTAACTTTGCATTTGCGGTTATTTCCAGAGAAAATTCACTGATAAATCCAGATAATTTTTGCTATTTTCCACTATAGTTACCGTATAACTACGGTTGTATATTATCATATGTTAATAACGCATTACATTTGTACTGAACAAAGTAAAAATACTTGATATAGTTTATGCAGGTAGCCTGGTTACTTGCTGAGGCTTAGGATTCCTACTGGATACCAAACATTTATGTTGTAAGGGAGGCAGAGGTAATGCAGGTAATTCGTCTGGAAGCACTCTCAGACAACTACATATTCTTGTTACACGACTATAAACAAAATATCGCCGCTGTTGTTGATCCAGCGGAGTCTCAACCAGTATTAAAAAAACTGGCAGAATTAAAAGCTGAGTTGGTAGCAATTTTCAACACGCACCACCATAACGATCATGTGGGTGGTAATAAGCAGTTAATAGAAGAATTTCCCCAACTGATAGTTTATGGAGGAGCGGAGGATCGTGGTAGAATTCCCGGACAGCAGGTGTTTTTGCAACAAGGCGATCGCGTCCAGTTTGCAAACCGCATAGCTGAAGTTGTCTTCGTTCCCGGACATACCCGCGCTCACATCGTTTACTACTTTCCCCCGGAAAAAACTGGTGAGACAGGCGATTTATTTTGTGGCGATACCTTATTTTCTGGCGGTTGCGGTCGCTTGTTTGAAGGAACACCGACCCAAATGCTAGACTCTTTAAGCAAACTGCGCTCTCTACCCGATGATACACGCGTCTGGTGTGCCCACGAATACACCTTAAAAAATCTGCAATTTGCCCTAACTGTGGATGGCGACAACGCCGACTTACAAAGGCGCTTCGATGAAGTCAAGGCTTACCGTAGTCGAGGAGAAGCTACCATCCCCTCGTTGCTGGGAGTGGAGAAGCGAACCAATCCCTTTTTACGTTGGGATCAGCGCTCATTACAATTAACTGTTAAGAGTAGCGATGCAGTGCAAACCTTTGCGCGTATACGGGAAATGAGAAATAACTTTTAGGCATTGGGCATAGGGTATGGGGCATGGGGCATTCCCCAATCCCCATCAATTTGTTAGCGCTAATAGTTGCGATCGCACCCTTCCTTTCGCTACGATCTGTAAGCTTTAGGGTATAGGCAAAGAAGCTTGGAATACAGCACTGACATTGTGAGCTATCTTACCCAAACCCAAATTAATCAGATTTTACAGGAAAAACGATGGCAAAACGCGTACAGTTAGTTTTAAATCAGGATATCAGCAAGCTGGGAAAATCTGGCGACTTAGTGGAAGTAGCTCCTGGCTATGCTCGTAATTATCTGATTCCCCAGAAATTGGCAACCCATGCCACTCCTGGTATTCTCAAGCAAGTAGAACGCCGTCGCGAGCAAGAGCGTCAACGGCAATTAGAACTAAGACAACAAGCTCTTGAGCAAAAAGAATCTTTAGAAAAAGTTGGCAGCTTAACAATTGCCAAGCCAGTTGGTGAAAACGAAGCAATTTTCGGTACTATCACCACCCAAGATGTTGCAGATGCAATTAAGGCAGCCACCGGTCAAGAAGTTGATCGGCGTGGCATTACCATCCCCGATATTAACCACCTTGGTAGTTATCAAGCCGAAATCAAGCTGCATTCGGAAGTAGCGGCACAAGTCGATATTCAAGTCGTCGCTAGCTAACTCCAAAGAAGGAGTCAGGAGGGGCAGCAGGGGAGATGAGGGAGCAGGGGAAGCAGAGGTGAATAACAACTCTTAACTCCTAACTCCTAACTCCTAACTCCCGGCTAGCTTTCATCTCAAAACTAAAATCGTTTATGGCTGAAGAACTGAGTTTTCAAGGTGATGGTAGCGATCGCTTACCACCACAAAATATTGAGGCGGAAGAAGCGATTTTGGGGGGTATTTTGCTAGATCCTGAAGCGATTAGTCGAGTTAGCGATCGCCTCCTTCCAGAAGCTTTTTACATTAGCGCTCACAAAGATATTTATCAAGCAGCTGTGAGGCTCCACGCCCAAGGTAAACCCACAGACTTGCTCTCAGTCACAAGTTGGCTGACTGACCATGAGATCCTTGCCCGTATTGGTGGCAGAAATAAGTTAGCAACTCTGGTAGACCGCACAGTGTCAGCTGTGAACATCGACGCCTTAGCAGGGTTAGTGATGGAAAAATACCTGCGGCGACAGTTAATTAAAGCTGGCAATGAAATTGTACATCTTGGTTATGAGACAGAAACCGAGTTACCAACTGTTTTAGATCAGGCAGAACAGAAGGTCTTCGGTGTTACTCAAGAACGTCCCCAATCGGGTTTAGTTCATATTTCTGATACTCTAATTAATAATTTCCAGGATATAGAGGATCGAAATCAAGGCATCGCCTTACCTGGGATTCCGTGCGGATTTTACGATTTAGATGCCATGACTAGCGGCTTTCAGCGTTCTGATTTGATTATTGTCGCGGGTAGGCCATCAATGGGAAAAACGGCCTTCTGCTTGAACCTAGCTCATAACATCGCCGCTTCTTATAAATTACCAGTTGCTTTTTTCAGCTTGGAAATGTCAAAAGAGCAACTGACGCAACGGCTATTAGCTAGCGAAGCGCAAATTGAAAGTACTTATCTGCGGACTGGACGCCTGAGCCAAACACAGTGGGAACCTTTAAGCCGTGCTATTGGTATCCTTTCGGAGATGCCAATTTATATTGACGATACGCCGAATATTACAGTTACACAAATGCGTAGTCAGTCAAGAAGACTGCAAGCTGAAATAGGAACTGAATTAGGATTAATTGTAATAGATTACTTACAATTGATGGAAGGAGCAGGCGATAATCGAGTTCAAGAATTATCAAAAATTACGCGTCAACTTAAAGGTTTAGCACGCGAATTATCTGTACCAGTTATTGCTTTATCTCAGTTGAGTCGAGGGGTGGAAGCGCGTACTAATAAGCGTCCGATGTTGTCAGATTTGCGTGAAAGTGGCTCGATTGAACAGGACGCAGATTTGGTAATAATGTTGTACCGCGATGAATATTACTCTCCAGATACTCCCGATCGCGGCATTGCAGAAGTAATTATAGCTAAACACCGCAACGGGCCTACAGGGACTGCGAAACTTTTGTTTAATCCACAGTTTACAAAGTTTCAAAATTTAAAAATTTAGCCAGACCAAATAATTATTTAAATCAATACTGTTGTTAAAAATAGAGGTAGTTTATCTTTTGCCGAAATAGCCCAACACAAGAACGTGCAATATTCTTAGGTAAATATCCTAGTGTAAATTATTCAGAATATTTAATCGAGGGCTTGTTGATTAAACCATCAGGCTGGATAGAATGGGAAATAACTGCGGCATAATTTTACATTGATGATTTAAAAGATTAAACCGTAATAAGATTTTTATTTGAGCAATGAACGAGCCTGATTTACTGATTAATGATGAATTTTTACCGAATAGTCATTCTCTATTTGATAGTCTTATATCCATAACTAACTGGGATGAGCGTATACGGGCGCGAAAAACAGCCAGCTTTGGTTCCCCATATAACTACTCAAACATTTCTTACGAATCATGCCCGATGCTGGATGAGTTACTTCCTATTATTGATAAGCTTGAAAAACACTTTGGGTTCCGACCGAACAACTGTTTAGTCAATTATTACACAAATGGTAACTCAACAATGGGATTTCACTCCGACTCAATTGATGAACTCATGGAGAATACTGGTATCTCTATTATTTCGTTAGGGGCTGAAAGAATAATTACATTTCAGAATAAACAAGACAAAAGCATTAAATATAGTTACTTACTCAAAAGTGGTTCTCTACTTTTTATGCCTCAGAAGACGCAGCAACATTGGAAGCATGGAATTCTCAAGCAACCAGAAACATTGGGGCGTATCAGTCTGACGTTTAGGTTGTTGGTATAATCGCGGCAGTCTGATCAAAGTTACAGATACTTTATCTCACGTTTTCTAGCTGTACTTCTGGCCCATCTGTACTCTGAAATACCTAATTTATTTGATAGGGCATTGAGAACAGAGAAAATAGAAACTTCTTTTAATAATTCCCTCTTGTCCCCATTCTCCATGCCCCATGCCCCAGTCCCTATTTAACTCCCAGCAATTCCACATCAAATAGCAGGGTGGCGTTAGGCGGAATCACACCACCAGCACCACGAGAGCCATAACCTAACTCTGGGGGGATGATTAACTGACGTCGACCGCCTACTTTCATAGTGCTAAGTCCTTCATCCCAACCTTTGATTACTTGTCCGACGCCAATTTTAAAGCTGAAGGGTTGACCGCGATCGCGTGAACTATCAAACTTAGTACCATCTTCTAAAGTGCCGACATAGTGAACTTCAACCGTTTGTCCAGGTTGAGGAGTCGCCCCAGTTCCCTCTTTTAACTCGACATACTTTAATCCAGAGGGGGTAGTTACGGCATTAGCATCAGACATAGTATTACTCGCAATTAAGATATTGTTTTCAGTTACAGTTGTGGGCGCTGGCGGCGTTTGGGTTAACTGGGCAGCAATGGCAGTATTCTGTTTACTGGCTACTTGCCCCACAATCAACAGCACAACACACACCAGCATGAACGCCACACTGAGGAAAATTGGTTTCAAAATCAGTTCTCCTTACTTAGGTATCCTGGCAAAAACATTACCAACAGGACACATTTAGTTTAAATCAGAAAGGACATCCTAACGCCAAAGCTTATTTTCCAAATCGCGCAATTGACGCTCTAAACGGTCAATTCTACCCCGCAATTCATCCACTTCCGACTGACGAGCTACCCCCAAATCCTGCATCATATTTCGCATTTGCCGTTGCATTTGGACATCCAAGTTTCCCTGTTCCGACTTTAACTGCTGGGCAATATCATCTATTACTGCCTTGGCTTGCTCAGGATTGAGCTTACCGTCTTTAACTAAATCATCGCTGACTTGGCGCAGTTTTTCTGCTACTAAAGACGTTGTGCCAAGACCCACCATCATTAGCTGTTGCAACCAGTTGTTGTTGTCCATACTCCCTTCCTCTTACTTGTTTCAAACCAGCCGACCCTTGCTCCTGAGTGTAGGCAATCAAGCTATGCTAAAAGCGTAGTTATTCTAGCCTACATCTCTATTTTGGCAAATTAAGAAATACAGGGTTCAAAAGGCGTGGTTATAGAACTCCTCAAGTTTAAGGTTGTGCCGGATTTACGGGAAGATTTTATCCAGAAGGATGCACAAATTTGGACAACAGGGCTGGCTGAGTATCCTAGATTTCTCGGTAAAGAGGTTTTGATCAGCCCCAATCACCACACAGAAGTTATCCTGATCATTCGTTTTCCAACGCGGTAACAGTGGAAAGCCTTACCCCAAGCAGATTTGCAGACTATTGAAGACAAATTAATCCAAGCACTGGGAGAATCCTATCCAATAGTGGAGTCAGCAGAGTATCAAGTACGGAAATTTCCCCATTTGTAGGTGAAAGATTACTCTCAACTCGTAGGGGCGCATAGCTGTGCGTTGATGTCTCCATTTTTAAAAGTAGATAAAACAGGACTTACGCAAAAAGGCAGTGAAAGCCTTGATTTCCCGTAGGGGCAATTCATCTAGACGCATACTCCTACGGAGAAGCAAGCTACGCGGAGCGTCTCCAAGAGTTGCGGCTTAAGGCAGGGTATTGCCCCTACATTTCGTATTTGATGCGTAAGTCCTATAAAAGTTAAATTTGTGCACGCCATTTCTGAAAGGCTATCTCGTAATCCTCTGTTTTAGTCTGATAAACACTCCACCAATGAAAAAATAGTCCTAACCCCCATCCTAATACTGGGAAGATAGCCCAAAAATAACTAGGACTAGTTATTAAATTCAAGAGAATGAGGAATAAATTCACCGCTATAAAGGAAACAAAATGTGTCCAAAAGTCTCTGCTTCGGAAAGTATTAAATGTGCGTCGTGAACGTTCTTCTTCTTGTTGAGCTAACCACTTTTGTTCAGTTGTTTCCAAAATATTAGAAGAAATACCTAACTCAGAGGCCATTTCTACAAGCTGTTCTCGTGAAAATTCACCTTCCTGTTTACGAGTGAGTGCTATTTGAAGGATTTGTTGCACATTTTCGGAATCGTAAGTCATTTTAATTACCTTATAAGTTTGTGTGTAAATGCGCTTTTGATTTCACGAAGTTTTTGATAGGCTTCGTTCAATTCAGTTAGGGAACGCCTCCACATTTTGCACCCAATACTTAGTGACATTCACAACCTTATTATTTTCTCACAATCGATTTAGGGCTACTGTATTTGTCAATACCTCTATATTGCTGTTAGGATATTAAGCCAAACATTATCTGAAACTTGAATGCTAGTAGTGTCAGAAAATATTGACAATTGTAGAGGTAAAATTCTCGCTTTTGCAGGGTTTTTTGATGTTAACTAAAAACCCCGGTATTTGCATCGGATTTGGATGCAATAGATACATCAATTTTAGATAAATAGTTCCAAAACCTTGTCTCGTCTAGATTTGAATTTGTGTAATCTGACGATCGCCACTCTCTCGATTTGGAGAATTGGACACTCAAGTGCAATTCCCACTTATTCATGTGCGTATGTGGTTTTTTGAGTCAATTCATCTGCCTAACAGCTTGCGACAAGCGGAAATTTCAGTTTATCGGCCGTAAATTAATCAGTAGAAAGCAAGTGCAACTCACACGTCCTATGAACAACAGCATTTTTAACCTAACCGTCTCTCCAGTTGCGATCGCTATCATTGGTGGTGGCTTTAGCGGTTCTCTGGTTGCAGCTAATCTTTTACGCAACGCAACCATGCCACTATCTATCAAGTTGATTGAACGTAATTCTGAAGTGGGTAGAGGAGTTGCTTACGGGACACCAGTGGACTGTCACTTGCTGAATGTGCCAGCGGGTAAAATGAGCGCATTTGCTGATCAACCAAATCACTTCCTGAACTGGCTGCACAAAAATGGGCATGAACAGGTAACTCCATCTACCTTCGTTGGGCGTCGGGTTTATGGGGACTATGTGCAGGCGACTTTAAAAGCAGCACAGGTAAATGCAGCAGCTAATGTGCAGCTAGAGAAGATTGGGGATGAAGCGATCGCCATCGAGACAAAACCTGATAACACAATAGTGTACCTGAGCAATGGTCAGTGTTTGCATGTGCAAAAGGCGGTGTTAGCGTTGGGCAATTTCCCGGCAATTCTGCCTAGACCACTCGCCGTTTTAGACAATCGCTATGTTAAAGATGCTTGGTCTACTGATGCGATCGCTGACCTAAATCCAGAGGATGCGATTCTGTTGGTGGGCACTGGATTAACAATGGTAGATGCGGTTGTTGCCTTGCATCAACAAGGATTCCAGGGACAAATTCATACTGTCTCGCGCCACGGATTGATGCCCTGTAGCCACAAATCAACAACTGCTTATCCGGCATTTATTGATGTAGAAACTGCGCCAAAAACGGCACGAGGACTGCTGCATGTGGTACGTCAAGAACTGCGCGAGGCTGTTACCCAAGCACACGCCAGTTCCTACAACCGGGGGAACCCCGGCAACGGACTGGCTCAAGATTGGCGGGCAGTAGTCGATGCCATCCGCCCAATTATTCCCCAACTTTGGCAAGCAATGCCATTGCCGGAACAGAAGCGATTTCTGCGCCATGTCAAAGCTTACTGGGAAGTTCACCGTCATCGGATTGCTGAAGGAATTGCCGAAATACTGGATGCTGCAATGGAGTCTGGTCAACTGATCCATTACGCAGGTCGGATTCAAAGTTGTCAGGAGTTTGAGGATGGGGTGAATGTGAGCATCTGCGAACGGGGAACGCACAAAGATATCGTTTTGCAAGTCAAGCGGATTGTCAACTGCACTGGTGCAAATTGTGATTACCTCAGATTGCAGCACCCATTAGTCGCTAGCCTTCAAGAACAACGGCTGATCCGTCCCAACAGATTGTCAATGGGAATCGACACTGCCCGAAATGGTGCGCTAATTGATGCAGATGGAAATACATCTCAAATG
The DNA here is from genome assembly GCF_036917615.1 of Nostoc sp. Taxonomy (GTDB): domain Bacteria; phylum Cyanobacteriota; class Cyanobacteriia; order Cyanobacteriales; family Nostocaceae; genus Nostoc. The sequence goes on along the minus strand of NZ_JBALCZ010000068.1, from coordinate 238,987 downwards.
CTGTACACCTTGGGGACACCACGTAAGGGCAATCTTTGGGAAACCACCGCTGTTCCCGAAATTCGAGTTCAAGCTGCAAGTTTGGCGCAGGAGTTACTGAAATCCCTCAATCCAAAACCCGATGCTACTACTTTCGTGTTGAATAAACCTGCTATGTTATTTCGTCAACTATTCGATAAAGAATCAAGTACTTATACTTACCTGATTGCTGATCCGGAAAGTAAAACAGCTATCTTAGTTGATCCTGTGTTGGAACAGGTCGAACGTGATCTTCAGATATTGCGACAATTGGGGCTAACTCTACGCTACTGTCTGGAAACTCACATCCATGCTGACCACATCACTGGGACAGACAGACTCAGATCACTTACGGGTTGTTTGGGGATTGTGCCTGAGAATGCCGCGGCTACCTGTGCAGACCAGTACATTGCCGATGGGAATATGTTGGAATTGGGGAACGTGCAGATTCGGGCGATCGCTACCCCTGGTCACACTGACAGCCACATGACATACTTAGTCAACGACACTCATCTATTAACTGGAGATGCACTATTCATCGGGGGTTGCGGTCGTACCGACTTCCAAAGCGGCGACGCTGGATCACTGTATGATGCCGTTACTCAGAAGCTATTCACATTACCGGATGACACCTTGGTATATCCTGCTCACGACTACCAGGGACAGACAGTATCCACCATTGGCGAGGAAAAGTGCTGGAATCCTCGGTTTGCAGGACGCAGCCGCAACCAGTTTATCGAATTAATGAAAAACCTCAACTTACCCAAACCGAAAAAGATGCTGGAAGCTGTACCTGCAAATCAGCATTGTGGCAGAGTTTTAGTTGCATTAGATTATCAAATTTGATAATTTAGCTATGGAAAGGGCAGGGCTATTTCATTCTAAAATGTCACGTTTTATGCTTACGGGTTAATTCTGACAAAATGGGCATTTTTGAGGGGTAGGTTCGTTGCTAAATTATTGTTTTTCACAAAAAGATTCGTAAAAACTGCCCTAAAAATAGAATGAAATAGCCCTGATGGAAAGGGTAAGCCGATGTCTACAACAGGCTGTTCAGTGACGCACTTTTTCTATTGAGATTGTATGGTGATGTCTAACGACAAGCCGCTGCGCGTCTACGCTCTGTTATTTTCCGAGAGAGTTATTCTTTCTAACTAATTGCTTTCTTTTTCTTCAGCCATATTCCCAACAACCCAGCAATTACTATTTCTCCAATAGTTGATGGCTCAGGCACAGGTATTACACTCACATTATCTAAGTATAAAAATGCGTATTTATCCACATTCCCAAACTTTAACTCTGTGGATGATGTGTCTGCTGTGAAATTGAACTTATATTGCGTGTACGGTTGAAAAGAAATGTTTTTTTGATCAAAAATCTTATTTCCACCTACAAATGTCTGAAATTCATTATCAAGGTCAGGGGCCTCGTCTATAGATGCTAAATAGTAACTCAGCTCGTATTTCTGACCAGGTTGTGTAGAAAGTATCTGCGATATATAGCTGAGGTCTACAAATCCACCAAGTGATAAACCCTGATTACCACTTTGAGGAAAATTGCTAATTCTAGTTCCTGATGTATTGATCGGATCGCCAAACTTAGTCCATCCTGTAATATTAGGATTTGTAGTCTTAGGATTATTAGGATCTACGAGGGGGTCGAGTTCAAATCCTCCATTAAAAACAAGGTCTCTAGGATCTGGAACATAGTTGGGATCATATTGTGCTTGCGCTACTGGAATATAAGTACCAGTAATCACAGCAGTGCTAGCTAAGGTAGTAGTAAAACTAAAAACAATAATTGAGAGTTTTTTAGTTAACTTTATAAAACTTGACTCCAAATAATTTCCTATTCCGACAATTAAAACAAGTTGATATAGCGGTGTGCAGTTGAGTGAGATACAAAAACTTTGCTGAAATGATTTGACAGCAGGGATTTTGGTGTTCTCATCCAATCGATAGCCGCTATATAAGAATAAGATTTTATTTTTTCAAAAATCTAAGACTCAAAAACCCGTATTATCACGGGTTGATTTGGAATTTTGTTCATAAATAATATAGGATTTCTATAGTTATATCAGTTGCCACGTAACTTAAGATATAGGATATATAAAGAAGTGATTTATTTTCGTATTTCTATGGCAAACCCTTACAGCTATGATCTGCAAGGAAAAGTGATAGAGGCGATTAAACTCAATGGGATGAAGCGTTACAAAGCCAGTGAATTCTTCAACATCAGTCGTAATACTATCAATATATGGTTTCAGCGTCGGAGGTAAACGGGTGACTTTAAATGCCGAAGTCAGAGCGCATCGGGGCAATCGGCACAAAACCACCGACTGGGATAAGTTTCGAGCATTCGTAGAAACCACGGGGACAAAAAAACTCAGGTGGAGATGGGCGAACTGTGGGAGGACGATATTAGCGTTAGATTATCAAATTTTAACTTGATTCAGCTATCAAAAAAGTAAGGCAAACTCTACGACGAGCTATTCGGTGATACACCTTTTTTAGTTAAGTTGCGTAGAGTTCGCTCTGTTGTTTTCCGAAAGTAACAAAAAAGGGCTATTCTTTCTAGCTAATTGCCTTCTTTTTCTTCAGCCATATTCCCAATAAACCAGCAACTGCTACTCCTCCAATTGTTGATGGCTCAGGCACAGTCAAAGGTTTTACACTCACATTATCCAAGTATAAAAATCCATATTTATCCCAATTTCCAAACTTTAACTCCGTGGATAATGCGTCTGCCGTGAAATTGAACTTATATTGCGTGTATGGTTGAAAAGAAATGTCTTTTTGATCAAAAATCTTATTTCCACCTACAAATGTCTGAAATTGATTATCAAGGTCAGGGGCCTCATCTATAGATGCTAAATAGTAACTAAGTTCATATTTCTGACCAGGTTGTGTAGAAAGCGTCTGTGATATGTAGCTAAGGTCTATAAATCCACTAAGTGATAAGCCCTGATTACCACTATCATGCTGAGGAAAATTGCTTATTCTTATCCCTGATATATCCATCGGATCACCAGACTTAGCCCATCCTGTAACATTAGGATTTGTAACGTTAGGATCATTAGGATCTACGAGGGGGTCGAGTTCAAAGCTTCCGTTTTTAACAAGTTCTGCCGCTTGTACTCCTGCATTATAAATATTAGTAATTACAGCAGTGCTAATTAAGGTAGTAGTAAAACTAAAAACAATAATTGAGAGTTTTTTAGTTAAATTCATGAAACTTGACTCCAAAAAATTGTAAATTTGACAACTAAAACAAGTTGATAGTTACATGCATGCTGGCTTTCAGTAGTGTCAATAAAAATGAACACTTTCTTCTGGTTTATAAGAGTTAGCTATAGATATGGATCATGATTCATCCACCCAAAGCGATTTTTCTCAATAAACCCATGATGGAGTTTTTAAATCAGATGAATTTTAGTGGCATTCTTGACACTATGGAGCCAGACATTGCTTAGGCTTTTACCTGTGGTTTATTCATCCCCATCATCTATCACCAATTCTTCCCAATAGCTTTGACACTCACATCATCCAAATATAAAAAAGCAGACCTTGCGAAAGAACCAAACTTTATCTCTGTGTTTCTTCCTTTTGCTCTAAAATCTAAGGTGTATTGCTTATAAGGTTGGAAAGGAGTATCATTTTTAACAGAAACCTTCTTTCCATTTATAAAAACCTGAAATTTATTGTTAATGTCAGGCTCCTCCTCTATGGATGCGAAATAGTAAGTAAGTTGGTAGCGTCGACCAACAACTGTAGGGATAGTCTGTGATATGTAGTTAATGCCTGAAAATGCGCCAAGCGATAAACCTTGGTTACCACTGTGAGGAAAGTTACTAATTGTAGTACCTGGAGCGCCAGATTGAAGCCATCCAGTAACATTAGGATTTACACCGTTAGGATTATTAGGATCTGCCAGAGGGTCGGTTTCAAATCCCCCGTTAAAGACTAGCTCTTGTCCTTCCGCTTGTGCTGCTGACTTATAAGTATTGGTAATCACAGCAGTATGAAAGAAGACAGTGGTCAAACTACAAACAATAATTGAGAGTTTTTTAGTGAACTTCACAAGACATTACTCCAAATAGTTCAAAATTAACGACAACGACTACTTAATTGATTTACTTTGTGGTATTAAGGCGCAAGAAACCCATAATTATTTTTGAAGATATTCTGGGCAGTACTACCAGTTAAGTAAGTAGAAAAACTCTGGGCTGTCGTTAAAACTTTAGTTTTGGTGAGTATACCCAGTGGATAGACAATCAGATCACTCTCTGTTGTTAGGGCAGTTTGTACGACTTTTACCTTTTTAGAAATGGCAGCATCAGTTTTGTAAACGATACCTGCGTTGATAGTTTTATTTACACCTTTAACAGTTACAGAAGCTTTATTTTCAACAGCAGTTAAAACGTTACGCACATTGCTAGCAAGGTATAATTTAGGACTTAGAGTAGTGAAAATACCTCGCTTAGTCAGAACTTGTTTGGCATAATTTCCTGCTGGTACAACTGGAGGAGTGCCTGTGTAGTCACCTATAGCAATACCACTAATATTGGCATTGGTTAAACCATTGAAGCTAGTGAGAGCCGCACTACCAGCACTAACAGGGGGCGTCGTCGGAGTAATTAAAACTAGACGGTTTCTGACAATGTTTTTACGGCTACCTGCTACCAATTTACTTGGGCTTGAATTCTGCAAAACATTTATTTGGTCGTTGGCAGCAGAAATGAAAATATCTGCTGGAGATCCTGCTTGTATTTGCTTGAGCAAGGTACCAGAAGCACCAAATGTATAAACAACGTTGACACCTGGGTTAGCATTTTGGTACTGAGTCTTTATGGCATTCAGCGCGTTTGTTAAGCTGACTGCCGCATACACGTTAAGTGTGGTTGCGGAACTTGCTGGTGAAAAATTGACAAACTGTAAGCCAATTACCAGCATCATGCTGGTAACTGCCGTAGCAATCCAAGCAATAAGTCTTCTTCTTTTCATGAAAGTTATAGTTTGGGGAAAATATTACCTAAAGGTCTCATTATTTACATACAGGACTTACGCACAGGCAGGAGAAAAACCAACTACACAAAAGGCAGAGGATAGAAAAAAATGAGACTTTCATAGTGTTTTTGCGTAAGTCCTACGTATAATCAATTCTGGAAATGAACAGCCAATCACAATTGCTAAAAACATTAGTGTGATGGGAATTTATGATTTCCAAGTAGGATTACACAAACAATGAGTGAAATCTGTCTGGTGATGAAATAATATCAGTTAAATACCCTCTTTACCAATATTTTTGGTTATAAATTCCTGACAAAAGGCTAGGGCAAAGAAATATAAATACTGAAAAAGCTCTACATTGGCTATTTAGTAAAGGTAATATTAAAAATTTTCATGGAACTCCTAAATAGCGAAAACCCTAGTTTATACCAACTTTTTAAAATTAAGATGCCTTCAACCATCTTTTCAACTAATTTTTTTGGTAAAAGAATGCTTTATTCACACTAGTGAACAGCGATCGCCCCTACAGCTGTCTAGAAAAAGCAGCGATGCCTGCGGCGGTAAAATACGCATCCAGGAGTGCTTGTAACTCATCCACCCAGACAATGTACATAATAATTTTTTATTTGTATAAAAATATATATAAACTTTTATGATATCAATAAATAATTTTATTTGACATACACCTAATGATAGATAGATTTTATGAAGAAAATAGCTTAGGTTTGTAACAGATTACACAGAACTGGGTAAAGCACATGGCCAACATAATTGACACTGCCACTAATAATGGTTCTTTCACGACACTAGTTGCAGCAATCCAAGCAGCCGGTCTGGTAGATACACTGAAAGGTGATGGGCCATTCACCGTCTTCGCACCCACTGATGAAGCGTTTAATAAGCTTCCAGCAGGTACAGTAGACGCATTACTGAAAGATATTCCAAAGCTCAAGAAAATCTTGACCTATCATGTTGTCTCAGGTAAGGTACTAGCTGCTGATGTAGCTAAACTGAAGACAGCTAAAACAGTTGAAGGTTCAGAGGTGAAAATTGACGCTTCTAATGGCGTCAAGATCAATGATGCAAAAGTTGCAACAGCAGATGTTGCTGCTGATAACGGTGTCATCCACGTCATTGATACAGTTTTGATTCCTGCATAAGCAAACCTCAGAATAGCGAATGCTATTTGTGGGGCGGCGACTACCTATAGTCGTTTGTTGATTACAGTCTGGTTGGATGTCTTTTAGTAAACATCAACTACCAATAAGTCCATCTAGACAATATCTAGATGGATTTATTGTTTCATGCGTTTAGAGACCTTGCATTGCAACGTCTCTAATGTTTGATTAGATGTAATCAAATTTTTAGTTTTGCCAAACCCAAATAACGGATACCTTCGGGGGAAATATCAAAACGGCAAGGTAAGACTTCTAAACCAAGAGCGATCGCATCCCGTAATAATTTACCATATACAGGATCTGTGCGATCGCCAGGGGAAAACTCAGTACAATCACTACGATTGATAAAGTAAAGCATCACCGCACGAGTTAGAGGTAGCAGCGCCATTAGTTCTCGCAAGTGCTTTTGTCCTCTTGTAGTCTCCGTGTCAGGAAATAGGGCTAATCTCCCATCAGAAAAAGTTGTATTTTTAACTTCTAAGTAAATTGGGCGTTCCTGATTACTCCCCGTCAAGAAAAAATCCACTCGACTTTTTTTATCTAGCCCATAAATCACTTCGCCCTTGATTTGACTATAGTCGCCCAATTCTGGAAAAAGGTGTTTCGCTAAAGCTAGCTTTATCACTCGATTGGGTAAAAAAGTATTTATGCCTACCCAAGTCGGCTCGTTATCATCGACCTGAATTAGTTCTAAAGTGTAAGCCAATTTGCGGTTAAGATTATCGCTTTTGGAAAGCTGTACCGCACTTTGGGGAGTCGAGACTCCAGTCATTGGCCCTGTATTGGGACAATGTGCTGTGACTATTTCGCCAGAAGTAAGTTGAACGTCAGCAAAAAACCGCTTGTAGCGTTTTAGCAGAATACCCGGATACAAAGGCGGGTAACGGTAAAGCCAATCAATCATTATCGAACCTTATTGCTGCTAGTAAATATACGTCGATTTCTTCCCCACTGAACCCCTATCAGCAAATCTTTTTAGCAGCTACTCATACACCCATGAGGATTACTCCGCCCTGTGACATAAATTGACAGTTTGTTATCATAAACTGTCAGTTTATGTAGTCACTTTAACAACATCTTAATAAAAAGTAGCATATACTAAGTATTATAAGCCTCTCATAAAAAAATCTGGGAGAATTTCAACGTGCAAGGAGGTAAATCCTATGCAAAAGGTGGGGACAGCAACGGAATTAGAATATGCTTTTCTGTTTACTCTCAGAAAGGTAAATTCGATCAATCTAGAAGGTTTCAAGCCATTTTTTAGTAATATGCCTATTGACCCTTATATCAAAGGCAATTATCGTTCGAGAAGATTATCTCGGTTCACAGTCTCTGGAAATGAGTTAATCAAATTACCTCATGGCTACTTCTTTCAAAGTAAAGAGTATAATCGATTAATGGGTGACATAAAAAGAGAGTTTGCAGAATTAGATGATGCACTCATAGAACTTGATATTTTTAGAAATCTTGTCTTAGGATTTAGTGATTCTTGTAAACTTCATCCAGAAGCTGAAATCGGTGTTCATCAAATTAGAATTATTTGTTCACCAGATAATTCAGCTAATCCAGCGCCGGAAGGTATCCATCAAGACGGTACTGATTTTATTGGCATATTCTCAGTAAATAGAGATAATATTGAAGGTGGAGAAACACATTTGTATACTGCCAAAAAAGAAAAGCCTGTGTTTAGCAAAGTTCTAAATCCGGGGGAACTCTTATTGGTCAATGATCATGATTTTTTCCACTTCGCCAATCCGATAAAACCACAAACTGATGCTCAAGGTAGTTGGGATATTTTTGTACTGACTTCTCCTAGCTTGCTTTCAGAATAATTTTAGTTAACTGTAAATATTTTACAATCTACGAGATATGGGGAATTGAATGTAGTCATTTCCCCAACTTTTTTATTTAAAATTGGAAATAATCGGGTTGATATGTGGTTTATCTAACTTGATGGCTAAAGTTTCTATATCAATTAATCAAGCTGCAATTGCTTCAATTGTGATATCACCTGGAATCGCAAGTGTATCCAGTCCATAGTCACAAACTGCTGAATATAATAAGAAATTTATAATATCATAGGTTTGCTCGTTAGCTCTGGTAGCTAGTCCAATATCTTCATAAACCTGAAGCATATTGGTACAACTTATTATTGATTAGGAGGAATCAAATTTTTAGCCTGGATTTGCAGTAAATTTAACTCCAAAATCTGGACGTGTACAATATTCCATTGGGTGAATTATATTCATAACAACTTAGAGTATGTTTGAAAAGTATTTTGCTGTGATTTTAGGCACTTATTGATCCCCCCTAACCCACGCCAGTCGCTCCACTTGGGGAGACCCCTGTTCCCGCGCTGGCTCCCCTTAAAAAGGGGGGAACCGGAATCAAAGTCCCCCAATTTATCGGGGGATTTAGGAGGATCTAAAACGTTTTGCTACCGACAAAAGGACTTTTCAAACATCCTCTTAGGGCAGTGTGTTCATTTTAATTCACTGAAAATATGAAATGAAGCAAAGCCACGCTGAATACTTAGAATATTAAGAGTGAGTGTATAGGTTAGGCTACGAAGCAAGCCTGCTGGAATTCAACTAACTCAATCAACCAAACAAATGCCATGAATGACGAATTCTACAATAGAGGATTGGAAAAGGCTAGGCGAAAAGACTATGCTGGAGCAATTGAGGAATTTAACCATGCTTTACAACTGACACCTTACTTTCTTGAAGCTTACTTGCAACGGGGTTTGGCACATTATGACTCAGGAGCAATCCATAATGCTGTTTCAGATTATACCGAAGCCCTGAAGCTTAATCCTGAGAGTGTAAAGGGATATTATTGTCGTGGATTAGCAAGGGTGGCACTGAAAAATCTACCGGGGGCGCTGGAGGATGTTGAACGCGCTATTCGTCTGAATCTAAATTATGCTGCTGCTTATAATCTGCGGGGGATGGTGCGGCGCAAACAGGGTTATATTCAAGATGCGATCGCTAACTTTAAAAAAGCTGCACAATTATATTTAGAACAACAGGATAAAGAGAATTGTCGCCTGTGTCTGGAACAAATTAAACAGCTACAACCCAAAGAATTACCTGTTGTACAGCAATCGCGTTCCACCAATGCGCCAATTTTATCCACGAATGATTATTTTACGCAATTATTAGAAAAGGCTGAAAAGGGAGATACGCAAGAGGCACTCGCCGATTTAAATTGGGTATTAAAAGCCGATCCGCAAGATGCCCAAGCTTACTGCTGTCGTGGGGTTGTGCGTTGTAAAATGGGGAATTATCGAGAAGCGATCGCAGATTTTAATCAAGCATTGCGATTAAATTTTCAAGATGCGATTGTCTATCGCAACCGTGGCAAAGCCCGTTCTGTATTGGGAGATCATCAAGGTGCGATCGCGGATCTTAACCAAGCACTCCAGATGCAACCCGAAGATCCCTTAGTCTATATTGCCAGAGGTAATGCCTATCGGACAACGGGTAACTATCTCGGTGCAATTCAAGATTACACCCAAGCGCTGCAAATAAATCCTGATGATGCTCAAGCTTACTACAATCGCGGCATTACCTATACTTGTTTAGAAGAAATGCAAAACGCCGTGGAAGATTATCAACGGGCGGCGAGTATCTTTTGTGAACAAGAAGACTGGGGAAATTATCAACAAGTCTTAAGTAGCCTAGAAAAAATCCATAAATTTAGTCCAGAGTCAAAAAAGCAAAAATATAATTTGCTACGTCAGCGACTTTTACGAATGGTTGGGGGATATTGGGAAATTGCCGAACGATTAATTCAGCAGAAGCAGGATTACTATCCTGGGATGTCAGACGAATGGTATTTGCAAAAAGTAATTGATGATTTAGAACGCGATCGCGGTAGATAAAATATAAATGCCACTACACACGTAAATTCACTCGTACACTTGTCAAGTGCTGATGTCGGCGCTGCCCATCTAGTGGATACGGAACCAAGTGAAACTTTAGAAGAGGCAATTTCAGCACTCAAGGCGAAAATAGTAGAACTGTTGGGAGCTTTTTCGGCAGTTTGAAGCCCCACCGCTCTAGGCAGCAAACCCAGTAGCGATTTCATCGGTCTTAGCTGCCATAATGAAATCATTGCGATGCAGTCCTTGAATCGCGTGTGTCCACCAAGTAACTGTTACCTTGCCCCATTCAGTAAGCAAAGCAGGGTGATGTCCTTGTTTGTCAGCCTCTTCACCCACTCGTTGAGTGAAGGCTAGTGCTGTTTGAAAATCGGGAAACTTGTAGACGCACTGTAAATGTGACTCACCATTCTCCTCAATTATCTTCCAATTGGGTATCTGAGGCTGAAGTTCAGCAATTTCCGTCTCAGTTACTGGCGGCGAATCACCACTACAGGGAACGCAAGTTTTTTGTAGTAAAGCTTCCAAAGTCCAATACTCCTTCACGAGCAACAATTGAAATTTCGCGTGCTGAATCAGTGATGGTTAGAGATAATCCCTAATTCAGTAGTCTGACTCTAATTTCAGCTTACTACTGCTAACTTGAATCGACTAACATTTTGTGTGTAATGTAAATTAAAACCTAAAAAGCTTTATAAGCAATCTAAGGGTTGAGTGACAGGGATAGCCTGTTGGTTAATTGACAAATGCCAATTGACACCTGTCAGCGAATGGTTGTAAAGTAATTTAAACTCATCTATTGCATTCATTTACTTTTAATTAAGAACAGATAATAAGTAATTTATTTACTATTACCTATTACCCGTTACTACGCTTAACTAACTACCGCTTCAGCTTTTTCCTCTACTTTTTCCTTAACTAGCACATATGGCTTTTCTGTACCTTGTGCCAAATATTCAGCTAGCTGACTTTCGATTTGATCGCGCACAATTTGGCGATATTCTAGAAAATGCTCATTGTGGGCGCAGGCAGCAATGTAATGTTCAACAACTCCTGGGTTACGCTTGATGATGCTGAACAAATGATGCCAGAATTTCCAGCGAGTTTCCCGTTTGATTCCTTGTCGCCAAATTACAGTCAGCAGCGCTCTAATAACTATCCACTCAGGCATTTTGGCTGGTGCTTTCCAACTCGGCAAACCCATCATCAAGAAACAGCGATAGGTACGATCCAAGTATTGCACTGGGTCGTATAAAGTACAAAATGCCTCAATATATTCTCGTGCAAGTTCTTCCAGGGGACGGGTGGGGAGGAAGTTCATCAATGTTGTCTGGTTGATGTTGCCATCTTGATTTTCCCGTAGTCGTCCTTCTTTTTTCAGGCGATGCCAAAGCGCGGTGTTTGGTAACGCTTGCAACATGGCAAAGGTTGTAGAGGGAATAGCTGCTTGTTCAGCAAAGCGGACAATGCGATCGCCTGCGCCTGCTTTTTCGCCATCAAAGCCGATAATAAACCCAGCCATTGGGCGCAATCCCGCTTTGGTGATGGTTTGCACTGCCTCAGTTAGGGAACTGCGAGTATTTTGAAACTTTTTGGTCATTTGCAAACTATCCTCATCCGGCGTTTCGATTCCCAAAAACACCGCCGAGAAACCACACTCAACCATCAACTCCAACATTTCTGAGTCTTGTGCTAAGTCAACTGAAGCTTCAGTGTCAAATCGGAAGGGATACTTGTGTTCTGCCATCCAGACTTTTAACTCTTTGAGCAACAATTTCACATTTCGCTTGTTACCAATAAAGTTATCATCCACCATGAACACACCCCGCCGCCAACCCAATTTGTAGAGGTAATCTAACTCTGCCAACAGTTGTGCTGGGGCTTTGGTGCGCGGTTTGCGCCCGTAAAGAACAATAATGTCGCAAAATTCACACTGGAAGGGACACCCACGCGAAAATTGCACCGACATCATGTCATAGGCATCAAATTCTAATAAATCAAAGCGGGGTATTGGTGTGCTTGTCACATCAGGTTTTTCTGTGGCGCGGAAAGTGCCAGATGTGTCTCCCCTTTTTATTGCCTCAATAAACATGGGCAGCGTGATTTCCCCTTCATCCAGAATCAGAAAATCTGCGCCAACATTTTCAACTTCGTGAGGTACAGAGGTGGGGTAGGGGCCGCCGACTGCAACTAGCTTGCCACGTTTTTTTGCTTCCTGGATTTGGTCAAGTAAATCTTGTTTCTGGACAATCATCGCCGAGAGGATTACTACATCTGCCCATGCCCATTCTGCTTCTGTTGCTGGGCGGATGTTGCGATCAACCAGCTTGAATTCCCATTCTTGGGGCAGAATCGCGGCTACTGTTACTAAACCCAAAGGTGGTAATAAAACTTTGCGATCAACTAACTCCAAGATTTTTTCATATGACCAAAAGGTTTTGGGAAATATCGGATACACTAACAAGATTCGCATGTAGTATCAATCCTCACACTTTGATTATTATCTAACTTTAACGAAAATTAAGAGTTATTGACTTTTTATTAAAGTTGTTCTAGTTTATCACTAATATTTTTCTCTGAAATTGGAACAAATTAAGAGAATACAGCCGTCAAAAGTAAGTGTTTTGCTATGATAACTACACTCAGTAATCACAAGGCTTATTTCAATAATTAGTGTAATTTATTGCATAAACTACTTAGCAGCTTCAACACCGCTAATTTTCAAAACATCACTCATGGTTGCACAATAATTTGGCAAGTCAAAACTATGGGGATTAATTGCTTTTTCATAAGTGAAGTGCCGATAGTTCATGCAAAACCTATCCCAAGCGGCCATCTGAATGTGGAACAGAACAATAATTAAATTAGCTAATGCTATAGATATGGGAATGCGAAAGTAAATCTTTTTGCCTAGATAAGCACAAAGTTCTTTCACTGCTTGATTAGCAGTTAACGGTGCTTGACCTAAAACAAGCCGACGTGGTTGATCGCTTTCGGGAGGATGATCAATTAAATATCGCACGACAGTGGCAATGTCTCGTCCGTGGATAAAGTGAAAACTGCCATCGGCTTCCAAAAAGCGAATCAAATTAATATATTTCGTAACTTCTGGAATGCCAGAGGTTGCATGAGAATAAGGTTTATTGGCATCACCGCCTAATACTAAAGTGGGAAATACTGTGGTAATTTTGGGTGCGATCGCTAATTTTGATATCTTATGTAAGCAGTCATATTTGGAACGAATGTAATCTGTCCCAATTTCCCCAGCTTCTTTTAATGGTTGATTGTAGCGATCCAAAACGCTAGCTGTTGAAAAATAAATCACCTGCTGGCAACGTTCTGGATCTAGCAGTTCGAGCAACTCTATAGTCTTGACGACATTAATATCAAATGTCTGATCACCACCCCAAGCTGTGGCTGTGAGTACTGCTGTATCAATTGTGGATAGCAAATCGGCAAACTGGCGAATATTTTGCATATCACCTTGCAAAACGTTGATGCCTGAACGGGCCTTGGTATCAACTTGCAGTTTCCTTGGGTTCCTAACTAGCAGATACAGTTCGTGATCTGTTTCCTTAATTAAGGCTTCTGTTAAATAATGACCTATACAACCACTTGCACCAGTCACTAAAATCCGTTTCTGGCTCATACTAAGATTTTAATAAGTTAGGAGTTAGGAGTTAGGAGTTAAGAATTAAGTTAAAAGTTCCCAATCAGGAGTTATTAATCAAGTTAGGAGTTAAGAATCAAGTTAGGAGTTAGAAGTGAGGAGTTAAGAATAAAAAAATAACTTTGCACCTCGCAACTGATAACTTTATAGTTTATAACTCCTAACTCATAACTCATAACTCCTCACTCTCAAGCCTTAACTCCTGCAAGATTCAGTTCCTTTGCGGTTTCAAAGAAGAAAGCGACATTTTCTTCTGGTGTTTCTGGTAAAACACCATGACCGAGATTGAGAATGTGACCCCAATTGCCAGCTTTGCGAACGGTATCGAGGATGCGATCGCGGATAAACTGTTTAGAGCCGAATAGCACGCCTGGGTCAAGATTTCCTTGAACTTTGACTTGTTTACCCAATCTGGCTCGTGCGTCTGCCATATCCACTGCCCAGTCTACACTGACAATATCAGCGCCAGATTGTCCCATTCTTTCCAACACACCCGCACTACCGCTAACTAGCAAAATCAAAGGTGTATCGGGATGGGTTTGCTTGACTTGCTGGAAAACCCTCTGCTGATAAGGGAGAGCAAAGGTATCATAATCTTGAGGACTCAACTGACCCGCCCAAGAATCGAACATTTGTACAACTTGGGCACCAGAGTCAATTTGATAGCGGGCATAGATGGCGATCGCATCTGCTAATTTAGCTAACAATTGATGCAGTATCATCGGCTCGGAAAATGCCATGTTTTTGATGATCGAGTAGGTTTTAGAACCTTTTCCCTCTACTGCATAAGCTGCTAATGTCCACGGCGCACCCACAAAGCCCAACACCGTTGATTTATCGCCTACTTCAGAGCGCAGCGTCTGCAAAATTGTTTTGATAAATGGTAGAGCTGCTTCTGGCTCTAAGGGACGCAGACGATCAATTTGTTCTTGAGTGCGAAGGGGCGAAGAGATGATTGGCCCTTTACCTTCGGCAATATCCATCTCAATGCCCAAACCAGGTAATGGGGTGACAATATCAGAAAATAAAATTACTCCATCTGGTTGGAAGGCTCTCCACGGTTGCAACGAAACTTCAATTGCTACATCTGGAATTTCCGAGCGATCGCGAAACGAAGGATATTTTTCTCTTAAGTCTCGATATGCTTTCATATATCGTCCCGCTTGTCGCATCATCCATACAGGGGGACGATCTACTACTTCACCACGAGCAGCCCGTAAGAGATGAGGAGTCGTTGAAGAAACACCCATTTATTACTTCATCCTAAAAGTCACTTTTATATGCCACTGTTTAGCTTATCATTCTGGATTACACTTTATTAGCAAGTTGTCAGCAAAAGCACTAGTCGCTTCAAAGCATTGGGGAGTCGGAAGTAAAAATGGGATAGAACAAGAATCAACAAAGAAATTGGAATATAAAAGAATTTCGTTACTCTTGTCTGTTTTCTATACTCCCCACTCCCCTAACTTTATATGCAAACTGACTCTAACAGTCCCGATCGTGTTGCATCTGCTAATAACGAGCCTAACCCAGGAAAGCTTTTGATTCCGCGATCGCAGCGACAGAGGTTTTTTATTCAGTTTACCTTAATGACCCTGATCGGATGGGTTGTGGGTGGCGTTGCCAGTATCGCCTTAGAGAAAATTATTCTCCAAAGTCTTTCACCTAGCGTTCCTATCGAACCACAAACATGGAGCATTTTGGTCAGAAGTCTCAGTAACGTTGTATTTGCCGTGATTTTTGCTGCTGACCAGAGCCTTGTTCTTTACCGATATTTATCAGGTTGGCAGTGGCTATTTGCTACCAGTGTAGGTTGGTTGATTGCCAACGGTGTTTCTACAGCCTGGATTAACAATATTTCAACCATTGCCTCATCATTTCCTGAAGATACTTTGATTTTGGGATTTCTATCTGCGATCGCATATATAATTTCTGGAATTTGGCTAGGGATTTGCCAATGGCTGGTATTGAGGCGATATACAGCTAGCATTTGGTGGTGGAATTTTTTACCCTCAATCTCTTTTTTATTGATTACTATTTTGGTTTGGTTGCTTTTTATTGTGCAAAATTTGATTCCAGAAACCTACCGTATTCCCATATTATATTGGAGTGGACAAGGATTTACAGCAGTGATTCTAGGAGCCATACCAGCAATTGGCTTGTGTACATTGAAAAGAAATTTACATCGCAAAACTGGAGTTTCTCCCTGACTTTTATCGATATATTCCATAGCCTTAATGCTAATAGTTAATTATCTGCTTAAGCCACTGCACCTCAGAGGATATCACGAGTTCCTCAATTCCTAGTACCCAGTCCCATTTATTTATCATCCCAAATAAGTTCTAAACGCTCTTGTGCTATTTTGAGAGCTTTTTCGGGAGACTCACCCAGCAATGTAGCCTCTATAGCTCGACCAAGACTGTCAGAAAGACGGCTATATCCAGCAATAATCGGTCGAGTGCCAGCCAGAGGAATTTGTGACAAAAACACTTTTAACCAAGGTTTTTGGTTGCTGAATTGCTGATAAGCTTCACTTTGAGCAGCTTTCAGGTTAACTGGTAAAAAACCGGTTCCGATACTCCATTCTTTTTGGAATTCTTCACTCAAAACATACTCTAAAAACTTGAGTGCAGCTTGTTCTCTTGTCGGTGTGGTCTTCATCACATACATATTTCCAGTGCTGGTCACGGTAGCAGGCTTCACATTAGCAGGTATGGGGAATACCTTATAATCGACGTTGGACTTAATTATATAAGTCCAAGGGCCTGTGATCTGCATAGCAACACGACCCGCAATAAAAGCGTCTTCTTCATAACCTCGCTCTGGGGAAGAAAGTGTTGCCGAACCATCTGTTAACAAATCGTGCCAAAATTTTAAGGCTGCGATCGCTCCGGGATTCGTCAGATTCGGGTGGTTATTCGTCACAATCTCTCCCCCAGCGCTCAATAAAAAGGGGAACCAACTAAAGACAGTCCATTCTTCCTTTCCTAAAGGCAGTAATATTCCGTACTGTTCAGGTTGATTATCCCCATTCCGATCTATGGTTAATTTTTTGGCGACTTCCCTCAACTCTTCCCATGTCTTGGGAATTTGCGTAATTCCCGCAGCTTGGAAAAGTTTAGGTCGGTAAAAAATGCCTAAATTGCTGGTGTAGAGTGGGATTGACCAAAGATGACCGTCTAATTTTAATTCTTCCCATAGGTTGGGGCTAATTTCCGACTTCAATGGCAATTTGTCCAGCCATTTTTCTAAAGGTCGAATTGCCCCTAGTTCTATAAACTGACCTGTCAATTGAGGATCGAATGATAGAATATCTGGAGGCGCATTGCCCACAACTGCTGTTAATATTTTTGGCAATTGGGGTTGACCTATGAAGATAGATTCCACCTGAACATCAGTATGACTCTGATTAAATTTATCTACTAGTTTGTTAAACACATCCCGATTAATAGGAGGATTGATTGATTGCCATAGACTCAGATGAATTATACCGTCATTCTTCTGAACTTTCCCTTGACAACCAGATAAAAATATTATAAATATACTGAAAAAAATTAATAGAAGTGAAAGTCGCCAAGCCGAATTGATCAACTTGCGAGAAAAATGCTGAATTTGAGATTGCAAAAGGGTAAGGTTCATGCCAATTATTAAATGTGTTGGGTGTCTATCACGTTACTATTCTTAGAGGTTGTTTGAAATTATTCTATTATAGAATACGTTGATTTAATTGTGACACAACTTTTATGATGAACTCTACCACCCCTTCTTTCTTAAATAGCTTTTTAGAAAATTCCTTTCACTTCAAGAATCATCTACAAGATTTTTTACATTTAGAGCCAGAAACCATAGAGACAAAGTTAGCAGCAGCACAAGAAGAAATAAAAAACTTAGGACACAAAGATTTTAATTGGCAAGAAGCAAGTGCTTTCTATAGTGAGAAAATAGGAGAACTTTACTTATTTGAATTGGGGGCTTGGCATCTGTCAAGTCATGAGTATATTGGAGATATGTTGCGGTTGATTGCAGATTATGCCCAAGGTCGAGTGTTAGATTTTGGTGGTGGAATAGGAACTCATGCCCTTGGCGCTGCTCTTTGCCCACAAGTTGACCAAGTAATCTATTATGATATTAATCCGATCAATCGTGATTTTGTTCAGTATCGCTCTGAGAAAATGGGACTGGATAAAAAAATAGTTTTTGCTCTTGAAATGCCTGCAAAAGATAAATTTGATACGATTTTGTGCTTTGATGTTTTAGAACATGTGTTAGATCCTAGCCAGCAGTTATTACAATTTTATCAAGCTTTGAACTCTGAAGGTAAGATGATAGTGAATTGGTATTTCTTTAAAGGTTTTAATCAAGAATACCCTTTTCATTTAGATGATCCTAAAGTAGTAAAAATATTTTTCCATACACTTCAGAGTCACTTCTTAGAGGTTTTTCACCCTTACCTGATTACAACCCGCTGCTACCGTAAGCAGAGTTGAATTTAATTTCATGTCTTTTGGGTGGAGCCACCGCGAAACCCAATAAGTACGTTGTTTAGGTGAAAAAATAATCTTTCTGAAAATACATTAACGACGAAAATGTACCAGAAATTCTTATTTATGTCTACACCAATGGGTGCGTTAGGTTCAGGATTGGGAGGCGGAGTAGAGTTGACCCTATCTAATCTTGCTACAGAGATGCTGCGGCGAGGACATCAATTAGAAATTGTTGCACCACAGGGTTCTGTCAGTAATTCATTACCTATTAGAGAAATCTCCGGAGAACTAATACAGATACCAGCCCAAAATCAGAGTCGTAGTGATCCGATTTTGCTGCATAAAAATTCTGTTTTAGCGAATATGTGGGATTATGCTCGCCAAGTGCAAACAGATTACGATTTGATTGTTAATTTTGCTTATGATTGGCTGCCATTGTATTTAACACCATTTTTTAACCGTCCGATCGCCCATCTAATCAGTATGGGTTCTTTGACAGATGCAATGGATCAGATTATTGAACAAGTAGCAATCAATTTTCCGGGTACTATTGGTGTTCACAGTCAAACACAGGCAGCAACTTTTACATTTGCAGAACGGTGTATATGTCTGCTAAATGGTTTGGATTTATCTATTTATCAATTTTGTCCCGAACCAACTCAGAGCTTGGCGTGGGTAGGTAGGATAGCTCCTGAGAAAGGACTAGAAGATGCGGTAGTAGCAGCAGAAATAATCGGAATTACACTGAAAATATTCGGGTTAAAACAGGATGTATCTTACTGGGAGAAGATTTGTCAACAATACCCTGATGCTCCCATAGAATATGTAGGATTTTTACCAACGGTTGAGTTACAAAAAGAGTTAGGTCAATGTCGAGCACTTTTAGTAACTCCTCGTTGGATAGAAGCATTTGGAAATGTAGCAATAGAGGCGCTTGCTTGTGGAGTACCTTTAATTGCCTATCGTCGCGGTGGTTTAACAGAAATTGTCCAAGAGGGCAAAACTGGTTTTTTGGTGGAACCGGATAGTGTCCAAGGTTTAGTAGAAGCGATTAAGCATTTGGATGAAATTGACCGCCAAGCTTGTCGCCAAAAAGCAGAAACTGAGTACTCTTTAGAGGCGATGGGCGATCGCACAGAAGAATGGTTTCAAAAAATCCTGGAAAAATGAATAGTAATAATGTCCTTTAACTTGGATATTATTTGATTTTATGTACCAGCAAAACTTTTTGTGATAAAAATATTTGCGGGAAACTATGGTGCAATCGCTAATATCCCCGCATCCCCATCTAAAATTGCTTCTACACCCACTGGCAATGCTGCATTGGGACTATCATGACCAAAAGGTAGATTAGAGACAATCGGAATATTTAAATCGCCCAAGCGATCGCGCAATACTTCTTCTACACTAAAGCTAGGCACAGTTGGCGGCGCTTCACAGCGAGTAAAACCGCCCAAAGCAATACCACAAACTTTAGACAAAGCACCGCTCAAACGCCACTGTGTCAGCATCCTGTCGATGCTATAGGGTGCTTCGGTAACATCCTCCAACGCCAGAATTACACCATCCAGATGCGGCAGGATTGGTGTACCTAAAAGGTGAGTAGCCACCGTTAAATTACCAGGTAGCAAAGTACCACTAACCACACCACCACCCCAACCACAACCTTTGAGAGGAGCGATCGCCCGACCTTCTACCCAATCGAATAATCGCTCAATTGACCAATCTGGCTCATCTGCCAAAGTCGTCAGCACGGGAGCATGAACGCCGGAAAAGCCTGCTGTATAAAGGCTCCACAATAAGGCTGTGATATCAGAAAAGCCAACTAACCACTTGGGATTTTGGATTTTGGATTTTGGATTTTGGATTGGGGGTGATTTGCTAAGTTGCCAATTCCAATCTTCTAAAATGCGGGTGCTGCCAAAACCGCCTCTAGCACAGAGAATACCGCGACAATCAGGATCTTGCCATGCTGCTGCTAATTGTTGACGGCGGGTTTCATCTTTTCCAGCAAGATAACCCCATCTGTCATCTATCTGGGGACTGATTTCTACTAGATAACCACGCGATCGCCAAATTTCTACACTCCGTTCAAATGCCTCAAATTCTCGCAAAGCACCACTAGGGCCAATTACTCGTAGTAAGTCTCCAGATTTTAGGGGCGGTGGTAAGATTTTGGATGGCATGAAAAAAGTTAGGAGTTAGGAGTTAGGAGTTAAGAATAAAGACTATAACTCATAACTTTTATAAAATTTTGTTGAATAATTTTTCAAAGCGATCGCCACAGTGGTTTGATTTTAGGTTCGCTTTGTATCTAACTGTGTATTTTCCTGAGTTGGATTTTGCGGCAAAAGATAAATACCTCCAGATATTAAAGTCAAGGCGACAGAAATCCAAAAAGCAATCAGACAGGGAATTCGCCACACTTCAGGTAGGGGTGCAATCAGAAGTGCGATCGCGACTATTTGACTAACAGTTTTGAGTTTACCCCAAATATTTGCCCCGGTAATCGTTGTTTGATTTACCCGCCAACCAGCGATCGCTAATTCTCGCGCTAAAATCAAAAACACTCCCCAAGCCGGCACTTTTCCTAGTTCAATAAAAACCAGCAACGGCGCAAGTACCAGAAGTTTATCCACTAAGGGATCAAGAAATTTACCCAATTCACTAATTTGATTAAGTTTCCGCGCCAAATAGCCGTCTAACCAATCAGTCAATGCAGCAATCAGAAAAATCGCCAAACATATCCACTTAGCTTGAGGTGTGGGATTATATAAACCGTAAAGCAGAAATGGTATCCCCAATAGGCGAGAGAAGGTAATCCAGTTGGGTATAGTCATAGGGAATTCAAAATTCAAAATTAACAAGTGTAAAGCAACAAGCAGCCAAGCAAATATGCAAAATCTATGCAGATTAGTGTATCTGAGTGTGCCTGCGTGGGAAAATCTGTTTTCTGTAGCTCTCTTAAAACAATACTATGACTGAACACACAGACTCCCAATTCCGCATCGAACGCGATTCGATGGGCGATCGCCAAATTGATAGTAGCGTTTATTACGGCATTCAAACGCTGCGGGCAATCGAAAACTTCCCAATTAGCGGCATCAAGCCTCTACCTACTTACGTAGATGCAGGATTAATAATTAAAAAAGCTACAGCAATTGTGAATGGTGAACTGAATTGCATTCCCCAAGATATTAGTCAGGCGATTGTGCAAGCAACTGATGAAATCTTAGCTGGAAAGTTCCGCGATCAATTTGTTGTGGATGTTTATCAGGCGGGTGCTGGAACATCCCACCACATGAATCTCAACGAAGTTCTAGCAAATCGCGCCTTAGAAATTCTTGGTGAAGAAAAGGGCAATTACAAACGTGTTAGTCCCAATGACCACGTTAATTATGGGCAGTCTACCAATGATGTGATTCCCACGGCAATTCGCATTGGTGGTTTATTGGCATTATCCAAGACATTACACCCAGCAATAGATGGGGCGATCGCGTCTTTAGAAAACAAAGCTGTAGAATTTCAAGATATCGTCAAATCTGGCAGAACTCACTTACAAGACGCTGTACCTGTGCGCTTGGGTGAAAATTTTCGGGCTTGGGCGCAAATCCTCACAGAACATCAAAACCGGATTTACACCGCCTCTGGTGATTTGATGGTGCTGGGTTTGGGAGGTAGTGCAGCCGGAACGGGGTTAAATACTCATCCTCTGTATCGCGCCCGTGTGGTAGAAGTTCTCTCAGAATTGATTGATACTCCCCTAGAAGCTGCGCCCCATCTCATGGCAGCCATGCAAAGTATGGCACCATTTGTAAATGTTTCCGGTGCTTTACGCAACTTAGCGCAGGATTTAGTCAAAATATCTCACGATTTGCGGCTGATGGATTCGGGGCCAAAAACTGGCTTGAAAGAAATTCAACTGCCTCCAGTGCAACCCGGTTCCTCAATTATGCCAGGGAAATATAACCCAGTGATGGCAGAGATGACATCAATGGTGTGTTTTCAGGTGATGGGTTACGACAGTGCGATCGCTTTAGCCGCCCAAGCCGGACAATTAGAATTAAATGTGATGATGCCGCTGATTGCCTATAACTTGATTCACAGTATCGAAATTCTGGGTAATACCATCGCTGCACTCACCGAACGCTGCATCCAAGGAATTACAGCCAACCAGGAACGTTGTTTAGCATACGCCGAAGGCAGTTTAGCTTTAGTAACCGCACTCAATACCCACATCGGTTATTTAAATGCCGCAGCTGTCGCCAAAGAATCTTTAGAAACTGGTAAATCCCTGCGGCAGATTGTCCTAGAACGAGGATTGATGAGTGAAACAGACTTAGCCACAGTCTTAAATCTAGAACAAATGAGTGTTATCTTATCGCTCAGGACAGAATAATAGGTTACAGGGTGTTGGGCATTGGGCATTGGGCAATAACTAATAGTTTTCTTCCCCTGCCTACCCTGCTCCCTACTCTCCACTCCCTCTATCCCCTATCTATCCATGCAGACTCAAAAACCATCTGTTAGTCTCATTCGGGCTACATCTTACCAACCAGAGTCCTTACGAGAATCCTTAGTCATTCTCCTGGAACCTTTTGGAGGAATGGCAGCGTTTGTGAAAAAAGGCGATCGCGTTTTACTCAAACCGAATCTACTTACAGGGACGCGTCCAGGTAAAGAGTGTATCACCCGTGCCGAACTAGTTTACGAAGTTGCCCAGATGGTAATTGAGGTTGGTGGTAAGCCATTTTTGGGCGATAGTCCTGCTTTTGGCAGTGCCAAGGGCGTAGCAGTGGCAAATGGCTATCTGCCTATTTTAGAAGAACTCAATCTTCCGATCATCGATTTTCACGGTCAGCGTTACCAAACCGTTAGTGACAATTTTAACCATCTGCGGCTGTCTAAAGAAGCAATGGAAGCAGACGTAGTGATTAACCTACCGAAAGTGAAATCACATATGCAGTTGACATTAACACTGGGCGTAAAAAACTTGTTTGGTTGCGTTCCCGGCAAAATGAAAGCTTGGTGGCACATGGAAGCTGGAAAAGACGCGAATAGATTTGGTGAAATGTTAGTAGAAACTGCCAGGGCAATTAACCCTAACTTAACCATATTAGATGGGATCATCGGTCATGAAGGTAATGGCCCTAGTAATGGTGAACCTCGCCAACTGGGCATTTTAGCAGCTGCATCAGATATATTTGCTCTAGATCGGGCAATGGTAGAAATCCTCAATGTCCCTCCTGAACAAGTGCCCACAGTTGCAGCTTCCCAAAGGCTAGGAGTTTGTCCAGAACTTGCTGCCATAGAGTTTCCGCATTTAAATCCTGACTTATTAAAAATAGAAGATTGGCGGCTACCAGACAAGTTAATGCCCATTGATTTTGGTATGCCCCGCGTAATTAAGTCTACGTTTAAGCATCTTTACACCCGATTTATCAAGGAACCAATGAGTGTTTATGGAAGGAACTAGTACCGCAAGGCGGAAGTCAAATGCCAAAAGTTACTCATTCAAAAGTATTATGGAATCGGATTTTTAGAGTTTTTAAATGGTTACTCTATTTACGCCGTGACGTACTAGGGACTGGGCACTGGGAATAAGGGGGATAAGCAAATGCCCAATCCCGAATTTACAAGTGCAAACTTCGTTACAGCAATTTTATTTATTAGCAGAGTAATCTATAATGACCCTCCGATTGCTTAACCAGACCGCCCTATTATAGTTAGTGGCGGTTTTTTTAGCTGATTAATTTGTTATACAATTTCTCAAATTAGATTTTGATTTATCCAAAAAGTTATCTAGTTTTAAGAGCTGGAAATTGGGATTGGGTATTTCGTTCAGATATAAGCCAAGTCTGGCGATAACCCGCTAGATGTCTACACCACTTTCTAAAACATTTTTCACTTTACCTGTATATAGATTGACAAAATTGCTGTGCTATTACATAGCTCTGAAAATTTGAATTCGGAAATATTTGTTTAGTGATACCACTGAATTCATGCTGCATAACATAGTTGATGTATCTGTATTTATTCGGTAGTTAGAGTGGTTGCAAGAATCATTCCTACCAGTTTATTCTTTGTATCAAATATTTTTCTGTATAACTACTGTAGAACAATCGAAAACACTGAATATATATCAGTGCTTTTGCAGTTTTGTGTCCTATATTACAAATTAGCAATTTAAGTAAAATGACCTTATCAAAGGCGTTGCAGGATGTTATAATCATGAAGTATAGGAAAAATACATTTTGCTAATTAATCTTTAATCAGCGAAAAAAAGTAATTTATGATGCTGTTAAAGTTGGCTTTGCGTATGCGATCCGTTACATCATACAGGGAAACATCTGAAAATATTAATCACCAAATAAAACATGATTTGTTTGCTTGTAACTTTGTATTAAGAATTCCATGTATAAAAAGGCTATTATGACAGTTGTAAAACTGGTTTAGCTTGTAGAATGCTACACATTTTACAGATTTAAGAATAGCTAAAATAGCATCAAGACTCTCGCTCAGAGAGTAGACATACACAGTGTTACGAAGAACTTCAATTTTGTATGAATTCAAATAGCCAGTCTGCCAATGCCGACATATATTCCCAACGTTTGGCAGACATTGTGGGAACTGCGATCGCTCTGTTAACTCTCACCCTACCCGTATTTGTCATCGCCCACTATTCTTCAACTAATGTTCAAAATAACCAGCAACCCCTGGTTCAAAACCTCAAAGCAAGTAAAGATTGATAAAGTTTTCCAGTAGCATTTCCCCAGCAGGAGAGCTACAAAAAAAGAGAAAACTGATTTTGAGACAATCTCTGTAGATTTGGATGTAGTTCATCAGTAATAGGCTGAATCTGTATTATCTGACTCCAGATTTCAGTTGTATTGACACAATAGGCGCAGAAATCCCGCCAACAGCAATCAAGGGCGGAGGATATTCATAATACCCTCTTGGAATAAGCGTTGCGAAGTTTCCTTGCAACGCTTATTCCATTTTTTGGCTAGAGCAGAGGATTTTCTTTACTTCAGCATACTTAATGCCCAATACGCTGGAATGAATACCTTGGGAAGAGATCCATATTGCCCTAAAATTCTACACGGGGAGCGAAGCTGACTGAGTGCCCCCATGATTCACTGTTATCAGAGGAGTTTTTTGTGGACTTATCTCGTATTCCTGCTCAACCGAAACCTGGTCTAATCAACGTTCTGATTGAAATTACTGGCGGAAGTAAAAATAAATACGAATACGACAAGGAACTAGAAGCTTTTGCTCTAGACCGAGTACTTTATTCCTCGGTACAATATCCATATGACTACGGCTTTGTACCCAATACTTTGGCTGAAGATGGCGATCCCCTAGATGGTATGGTCATAATTGACGAGCCAACCTTTCCAGGCTGTATTATTGCTGCACGACCGATTGGCTTCTTGGAGATGATTGACGGTGGCGATCGCGATGAGAAAATCCTTTGTGTTCCTGACAAAGATCCGCGCTACGCTCAAGTAAGATCCCTGGTAGATATAGAGCCACACCGCTTAGATGAAATTGCCGAATTTTTCCGTAGTTATAAAAATTTGGAAAAAAAGGTGACTGAAATTCTCGGTTGGCAAAGTGTGGGAAAGGTTGCAGCTTTAGTAGAAAAATCCGTCAAAGCTTATAGAGGATAATAGAAGAGTTACGAGTTATGAGTTAAGAGTTATGAATTTTTATTCCTAACTCCTAACTCCTAACTTTTAATAACTTCCGCTTGTTACGGATTGTAAAAACTGCCACCAACCCCAAACTTAAATGCAGCGCACTCTCCTTTTGGCAAAAATTCATAACTGCACCCTCACGGGGGCGAATATCAACTACGTGGGTAGTATCAGCATTGATGAAATCCTTTTGGAAAAAGCTGGTATCTTACCTTATGAGCAGGTGCAAGTAGTTAATAATGCCAACGGTCAGCGCTTTATTACTTATGCGATCCCGGCTCCAGCCCATTCAGGAGTAATTGAGCTAAATGGGGGTGCGGCACGTCTAGGCATTATTGGCGATCGCTTGATTATAATGACTTACGGGCAGTTCACTCCTGAAGAGTTAAAAAGTTACTCTCCTACGGTAGTCATTGTGGACGAAAAAAACAGGCTGTTGGAAGTCCGGCGCTACGATGACCTGCTCAGTAAGGTCTAATTTCAAGGAAAATGTCAAATTTTGAGTTGTCGGGTTCCCAGAGTTACATATCTGAAAAGTCAGCTACCCTGCCAAATAGCCCAACAGGTGAATTTATAGTGCAATTCTGGGGTGTACGGGGTTTGATTTCCACCCCAAGTAGCAACACCAATCGTTATGGTGGTAATACCGCTTGTGTAGAAATGCATGTAGCTGGAAAACGCTTGATTTTTGATGGCGGTACTGGCTTACGCATACTAGGTAAAACTTGGCAAGAAGTACAACAGCCACTAGAAGCCCATTTATTTTTTACTAACTGCCAATCAAATCGCATTCAAGGGTTTCCCTTTTTTGCTCCAGCATTTATTGGGGAAAATTGTTTTCACATTTACGGCACAGCTGCCTCAAATGGAGCCTCAATCAAACAATGTCTGTGTGACCAGATGCTCCAGCCACACTTTCCTTATCCTTTACAGGTAATGCAGTCGGAATTGCAGTTTTACAATCTGACTCCAGACAGTGACGTAAAGCTAGATGATGTCACCATAACAACCGCATTAATTAATCACACTCAGCGGTCAGTTGGCTACCGAGTTACTTGGCAAGAGTATAGTGTTGCCTACGTCACGGATTTGCACCAAAATGCTGATCAAGTGGAGCGAGAGCGGATTTTACAGTTCATTAAAGGCGTTGACTTGCTGATTGCCAATGCCACTTACACTCCCCCTACCTCTCACAACCATGATTCTGCTGATTTGCTCTGGCAAGCTGCGGTGAATGCAGCTCTGAATGCTGGCGTTCAACGGCTAGCCATTTCTCATCATCACCCAGATGACCATGATGATTTTCTCGACCAGGTTCAAGTCGATATTAAATCTGCTTTTCCTCAAGCAATACTAGCCCATGAAGGTCTAGTATTAGCTGTTGGTAAGTGATTTAGACTCGTTGGTATGAGCGCATTGACTTAAGCCTATGTAATGTGTTTGTTACCGCAGAGTAGAGCATACACTTTATGATTGATTAAGATAAAAATTGCGCTCAACTTATAAAAGTGGCCTTTTAGATAATAATTTGACCATAAACAAACGCTGAAGTCAGAAAATCCAACACCAAAGACAATTTTAGGAGAGTGGCCAGTTCACGAGTGCAGAGTAGCCAACTATTTTTATAAAGTAGAAGCTAGGTAATACAACTCATTAGGCTACTGCTGCTAATAAACGAGGCTCCGCCTCGTGGTGGGCATTCCCAGCCAGAGGCTGGGAATGAGATGAAAGGTTATTCTAGACTCACTTTGAGCTTACCAGCTATTTTCAGGTAAATAGACCACACGGTAGGGGCACAGCATTGCTGTGCCCTTACGACAGATGTGGTTCAAATACATGAAAACTGCTGTAAGTTGACACCAGTAAAAGATATCCGGCTCTAGGAAGCATTTTGCAACTCGGCTGTGCGTACTGAAAGCTGCTCTGTCTGATTACCTCGTTGCACTTTCAGCTGTAATACTTGACCAAGACGACTGTCTTCCACAAGGTTCTGCAATTGTTCAGCACTGGTAATAGCTTTACCATCAACTTGCAGAATTACATCCCCACGCCGGATACCCGCAGATGCAGCTGGAGAATTGGGAACAACTCGCATCACCAAAACACCATTAACTTCTGGTATCTGAATAGGAGAGTTGGGATCAGTGTTATTTTGCTTGGCAAGTTCGGGTGTCAAAGTCAGCATTTGCACACCTAGATAGGGGTGAGCAACTTTGCCATCACGTTGCAGTTGGAGGGCGATCGCTTTGGCTTTATCGATGGGAATCGCAAACCCAATACCCATCGCATCAGGACGAATGGCTGTGTTAATACCAATCACTTCACCTTGACCATTTAATAGTGGCCCGCCAGAGTTACCAGGGTTAATGGCGGCGTCTGTTTGAATGAAGTCCAAGCGTTTATCACTAATGCCGACTTGAGCGCTGGAACGTTTGAGGGTACTGACAATTCCCAAGGTAACGGTATTATCAAATCCCAAAGGATTACCAACTGCGATCGCCCAGTCTCCAACCTGTACATTACTGGAAGAACCCAAGGGCGCCACTGGTAAATCGTTACCAGCGTTAATCTTGACTACTGCCAAATCTGTGACTTCATCAATGCCTTGAACTTTCCCTTCAAAGCTGCGGCCATCTTTGAGCCTGACTGTCACTTTATCAGCCTTATCCACCACATGAGCATTAGTTAGAACTAACCCGCTCTTGTCAAGAATGAAACCTGAGCCTAAACCGCGTAACTGCTCAGAAGGCATCTGTTGTGGGAAACCGTCACCAAAAAACCGCCGAAAAAAGGGGTCATCAAAAGATGGATCAAGGCGACGAGTAATTGTGCGCTCAGTATCAATCCGGACAACTGCTGTGCCCACACGATTTACTGCTGCTGTGACAAAGCTAGTGTTTCCTATAGCAGCAGTGGCTGGTGATTGCCGTTGGGCAATTATTTTTGAAGTATCTTCAGCAGTCACTGGGGGTGCTGGTTC
Source organism: Nostoc sp. (assembly GCF_036917615.1). Classification (GTDB taxonomy): domain Bacteria; phylum Cyanobacteriota; class Cyanobacteriia; order Cyanobacteriales; family Nostocaceae; genus Nostoc. Next base: position 210,062 of record NZ_JBALCZ010000068.1, on the reverse strand, counting down.
GGCTTGGGAGGGCAACACTTGCAGGGTGCTAACGGTTAGCACAACTCCTAGCGCGATCGCTAACACATGAGAACTGAGTTGACATAAAGACCGGAATAATTTGGGAAATCGCATAATCACAACCTAATTTATTAAGCCTAATTGTTGCTTAGTCGTGACAAATCTATTTACAGTTATTTTTACAAAATTGACGTTGGCTTTTTGCTTCAGGCTTCGCTTGCTCTTCCCAATACTGAGGTTAGGGCATTTTGCGAGTTACCTGTAATCAACTTAATGGAAAATTTAACCCAAAAGCTATTATGGACATTAACCCTTTACAAGTTCGGTTTTTACCCATCAATAAAACTTTTGGATTGTTAATAATACTAGACCTTTCAAGGTAGTGACACCCATAAAAAGGAGATAGGGGATAGTGGATATCCATGCTCATTTTGAGTTCAAAACCTTGTCAGATGATGACTCTGGACGATGAACTAACTTTTGAATAAAATTTCATTTCGATTGGTTGCGCCTAGCTGGGGTAAAGAGTTTATGGCTGAGTGGGGAGTAATGGCAGCAGGAACGGCCAAAGGTAATTGCAATTGTTTTACAACACTTTGCAATAGTTGGTCTTGTCCAGTCCGGAAACCCCAGACATTTGTCCCCCGGTTGATAATAGCAAACCAAACCAAACCGCGATCGCGTGTGGGCATCACTCCCGCTAAAGCGCTGACATCGCGGAGAGTGCCAGTTTTGATCACAGTCGCCAGGGGAATGTGTCTGGCGTGTAGTGTGCCTCGATGATCAAACCCAGACATGGGGAATAAGTCAGCTAGATTCAGTTGATGGGTAGATGCCTCAACTTGAATAGCCATCAACATCGCACAGATAGCCCTGGGGGAAATGCGATTTTCAGGGCCCAGTCCAGAACCATTAATTAACTGAATTTCCACTTGTGGCACCCTAGCAAGGTTGGCGGCAGTGGATTGTACTACAGTTGCTCCTCCCACGGAGTCTGCTAGCATCTGTGCCATATCGTTGTTGCTGTAAACGTTCATTTCCTTGAGCAGTTGCTTCAAGGGCAATGAGCGATGACGCAGTAATAAAGTTTGTTGAGGGTTTGGTTGCGCCTCAACTTTCACCGCACCTGCAATCACGACTTGAGGCTTGGGCGTTCCCTTGGGCATAATTGAGTACGTGTAAATAGCGGGGCGGGCCCAAGTCGCACGATTTAGTGTTTGCTTGAGCATCAGACCCGCCAGCATCGGCTGACGTTGGAAATTCATTGCAAAACTGCCAGTAATGATCAAATTTCCCTTTACCTGCTTGATGCCCATTTTATTGAGAGTATTACCAAGAGCGATCGCTTCTTCCCAAACAAACATCGGATCGCCACGGCCTGTAATCACCAAATCGCCCTGCACAACTCCATTTACCACTGGCCCAGTGACACTTACTAAAGTATCAAATTGGTAATCTGGCCCCCAAGTTTTCAAAGCAACTAGTGAAGTGGCAATTTTGGTTAAAGAGGCAGCTGGCAGAGGTGTCGTACCTTGGTGATTTGCCATCAGCATCGGCCCTGACTGCATCCAAATTCCCTGACTCTGAGCCAGATTTTGCGCCACCACTTTTGATGTTATGAGCTTTTTCAGATATTCCTGCACCGTAGTCGCCCCAGCTGGATTGGGATCAGGCGCAAGAACCAAGCCAGGGCTACTTTGCCAAGTCAACGCATCTAAAGCATCTAGAGGCTTGATTTGTACCCCAGCCATTTCCAGCCAGAGCGACACCAAACCTGAACCCAATAATTCCAGCATGTTTTATTCCCCTGTTAGGATCTGATACGTGTTTCCTGTGCTAATATACAAGCTTTTTTACGATAATCAGGTATTGAGTCATAATAACTGGTGTTTTTCTCATCTGTAAGTAGGGTGAATCATCTTGTTTTCGTGGTTCCTTTGACAATGCCAAAATGCCCATTGCTGATGAATATAGCCGCATGAGATTTTTGATAAAAATACTTATACAGACTTTTTGATATATGGAGATATTACGCCGTTAGCTTGATTCAGGTACTGGCGATGTCTACGACGCGCTGTCAAGCAATTTTGGATTTTAGATTTTAGATTGAAAAAGGGGAAAGGATTCAAAATTCTCCCCCTTTCCTTTCTTAATACTTACTTTCTTTCTGGATGCGCTGCATCCTCTGGTGAAGGAGTACCCATCTGGTTAATTGTGGCAATCATCTGATACAAGCGCCCCAAGTCGCGTTGATTGAAGTACAAAATGAGCCGGGGTAGTCCAACAGTTTCATCTTGTGCTTCTTGAGGTAATGCCTGACTTTTTTCAATCCGTCCTTGAATAATAATCTGGCTAAAATCAGCATTGAGTTGCTCTACCTGAGCGTCTGATATATCTGTCTTCAGGCGAATGACTAATTTATCGCCGACATATCGACAGGAGTGATAAACCTGGTAAAAACGAGTAATGACATCACAAGCCACATCCAAATTGTCTGTCACTGTGTAAAGGCTGGAGTCTTCAGGACTGACAAGACCATTTTGCACTAGTTGCTTATCAATGTATTCGCTCCAAGACCGCCAGTAATCACCACCAGGGCGATCAATTAAAACTAGAGGGACTGGGCCAAATTTACCAGTCTGGGTTAATGTCATGCATTCAAAAGCTTCATCTTGAGTGCCAAAACCTCCCGGAAATAAAGCTACTGCATCACTTTCTTTGAGGAGAAACAGCTTGCGGGTAAAGAAATATTTGAAGTTAATTAGCTTGGGATCACCTTCTATAAACGGGTTTGCTTGCTGTTCAAAGGGTAACTGAATGTTTAATCCAAAGGAATTTTCTCGCCCAGCACCTTCGTGACCCGCCTGCATGATCCCGCCACCACCGCCGGTCATCACCATGAATCCTAATTGAGAAACAGCGCGAGCAAACTCAAGGGCCATTTGGTACTCTGGTGTATCTGGCGCTAGACGAGCAGAACCGAAGACGGTGATTTTGCGAACGTGTCGGTAATTATAAAAGAGCTGGAAACCGCGCTCCATATCTGCTAGAGCCGCCGACAATATTTTCCAATCGAGACGCTCAATTTCGGTATCAGCTAGACGAACAATAGTAGCAAGTGCTTGCTGAATAAATTGCCGATTTTTTAATGTCGGTAAGCGAGTAATCAATTCAGTGATATCCGCCTGTAAAGACTCTGATGTGTCAAACGACGCAGATGAGGTCATGAGAACTGCCGCAACAATGGCATTATATTTTACGTGAACTACTCACACTCTAGCAAGCGGGACATACCCCTGTGATGTAGAGTTAGCATACTCAGAACTGGCTTTGAGGTAGTATTGCTCATTACTCAAGCCCAGATACCCATCTTTTGAGATTGGAAGTCGGAAGTTGGTGTTCAAACCTACCAATTTTAAGGCTTTTAGCTCTAATTTCTTGTGGGGTGGGCGTCTCGCCCGCCCGTAATAACCAAAGGCGCTCATGTTGCCCACCCCATCAGATTGGATAATTTATTTGTTGGAAATCCTAAATCATTCTCCCCTGCTCCCACCTCTTCTTAACTCAGCCACAACTGTTTCTTTAAGGCTTTTGGCACATTTATTGCTGTATTAAGCCCTTCCACATTCTCCCAGTTTGTATTTTCATCCCAGAGGATATCTCCCGAATCCTTCTGGCTGAGGTTTGCGTGGCTGAGGTTTGCGCCCCAGAGGTCTGCACCTCTGAGGTTTGCGCCTTTGAGATTTGCGTCGCTGAGATTTGCGCGGCTGAGATTTGCGCCTCTGAGGTCTGCGCCGCTGAGATTTAGGTAGCTAAGGTCTAAGAAGATAAGGTCTGCGCCGCTGAGATTTGCGCGGCTGAGGTTTGCTTCACTAAGGTCTGCACCTCTGAAGTTTGTACCACTGAGGTTTGCTTCGCTAAGAACTGCGAAGAAAAGGTTTGCACCACTGAGGTTTGCGTCGCTGAGGAATTGTCCAACCACACGATTAAAAGTTCCAAGCTGAAAGCAGTCACTGTAATTGATGACACGAGTTAATTGGTATTTGTCAAAATTCTCTGCACCAGTTTGACCAGACGGATAGAAGACAATTTCTTGTTTGAGATCATTTCGCCCTATAGCATAACGGTGCAACTCCAAAAGCAAAATCATCACGTTCAACCCAGTATAAATATCCAGATGACGCTGACCTAGCCCTTGAATTCCATACTGTTGCAACTGTCGTAGCTTTTTCTGAGGCAAAGTCTCTTCCGCAGAGTCAATAAATTTTCCCTTACACCAGTTATCGTAAAACTTTTCTAAGCGTTTAAATAATTGCTCCCAATGGAAATCTTGTTTTTCAGTCAGTAACCCCACCAAATATTCCACAATTTCTAGTGTGAGTCTCCCAAAACCCAACAAATCATAAATTTGCCAATTCATTTCGGCTTCGGAAATAACTAGTTGTCTTCCGTTTTGTCCTTCTTCGTATTGTGTCCAATCTTTCAGGTATGCTTTCAGGTGTTCAGCAAAGAGAAATTCACCAAAGGAAGGTTGAATTATATTATTGATGACATCGCCTGATTGTATCCAGGCTTTAATTATGTAGCGGTGAGTATTCCAAGCTACTTGTTGCGTCAAAATATCGGGATCAGTGTCTGGAATGCTTACGGCTTTCAACCGTTCCAATAATACTACATTAAATGCTTTCGCTAATTCTGATTCGTGGAAACAGGCGACAGTATTGCTGGCACTTTGATAATCTAATTCAATATCATTGAGTTTTTGTAGTTGTTCGGTTAGTGCTTTATTAATATTGGGGTCATCATCCGAGTTAATAGATGGGTATAAGGATAAAATTTCTTTGACACTTTCCAAATAAGCAGCTTGACTAACTATAAATACACAGTCTTCTAGAGAAGGATCTTGGTTAGTTATGTCGCGGGAAAACTTCAGCAAGGCTATTCCAAGCGGCACGAATGGCAAACCTGCACCCACTACCTGCGCTAAGGGTGAACACAACACATCTAGCAGTGAAGATGAATTTTGTAACAGAGGTTTCAAGAGTTCTACGCTGGCACCTTGTTCTTAAAGGGTTTTTGCGGCTTCTAAAACTGCCTTACCAGTCTCAACTGTGGTGTTCAGACTCTCTCCTATTGAGAAGGATTGCCGAAACTTCTGCCAGGTTTGCGATAAACGCTTGTTCATTCGCTGGGACTCGTATAATTACTGCTTATTTAGAGTCTAGTGTAAAATTTGGGGTTGATGGGTGTAGGAAGAATGACGTAGACGCGCAGTGGCTTGCCGCAGGCTACCGCAGAAGCGCAGAGGACACGGAGGAAGAGAAGAGGCGATCGCACCGTGCTAATAATTAGACATTTGCTGTTTCTGAGTTCATCATTCAAGCTGAAATATCCATAGATGGTGTTCAGAACTTGGAAGTTGGTGTTCAGAACTCGGAAGGTCGTGTTCAAAGTCTGACTTTTCACGTTATGTGGAAAACCTCTCTTCTTCATCTCTCTCCTAAAAGGAGAGAGATGAAGAATTTTCCCCTTAGAGCGTCGGGAAGGGGGTTAGGGGGTTAGGTTTTTGGTGGACTTTTCCACATAACGTGAAAAGTCAGTTTCAAAGCTTGGGTTTTACCTTTCCCCTCATCCCCCTGATCTCAATTCAATCCCAGTTCTTCCTTCAACGCCTCCGGCACATTAACTGCTGTCTCTAATCCCCGCACATCTTCCCACTGCTGCTTTTTGCCCCAGGTCATTTTTTCCATATTGGCGTCGCTGAGGTCTGCACCACCCAGAATGGCATAGCTGAGGTTGCTGTGGCTAAGATCCGCACCATTGAGGATAGCACCACTGAGGTTACTGCCACTGAGGTTAGCACTGTTAAGGTTGGCATAGCTGAGGTCTGTGCCGAACAGGATAGCGTCGGTGAGGTCGGCACCACTGAGGTCAGCGTCGTTGAGAATCACCCCACTGAGGTCGGCTTCGTTGAGAATCACCCGACTCAGGTCTACACCGCTGAGGTCAGCGCCTAAGAACATTGCACCGTTAAGTCTGGCATTGTTAAGTTTGGCACCGTTAAGTTTGGCGTAGCTGAGGTCTGCGGCGATCAGGATGGCATCACTGAGGTTGGTACTGAAAAGAATTGTGTCACTGAGGTTAGTACCATTGAGGATGGCGTGACTCAAATCAGCGCCACTGAGGTCGGCGCGGCAAAGGTCGGCATGGCTAAGGCTGACGCTGCTGAGGTTGGCTTCACTTAGATTTGCACCGAAAAGGATGGCGTTGCTGAGGTCAGCATGGCTAAGGTTGGTGCTGCTGAGGTCAGCGCGACTGAGGTCGGCGCGGCTAAGGTCGGCGCGGCTGAGGTTGGTACTGCTAAGGTCGGCGCGGTTGAGGTCGGCACGGCTAAGGTTGGCACAGCAAAGGTTAGCACCAGTGAGGTTAGTGCTGCTGAGGTCGGCACCACTGAGGTTAGCACCGCTGAAGTTGGCACCGCTGAGATTGGCATCGCCGAGGTTAGCACCGCTAAGGTTGGCACTGCTGAAGTTTACGCCAGTTAAGTTGGCATCACCTAGATAAGCACGGCTGAGGTCAGCACCGCTAAAGTCTGCCCCAGTCAGGTTGGCATCGCCCAAGTAAGCACTCCGAAAGTTGCCGCCTTTGAGGAATTGCCCAACTATACTGCTAAAGTTGCCAATTTCCAGGGCATCGCTATAGTTGATGATCCGTAGTAGTTGGGATGTGAAAAAATTGTCTGTGTCCGGTTGAGCAGATGGATAGAAGGTGATTTTTTGTTTGAGTTCATCTCGCTCTTGGGCGTAGCGGTGTAACTCTAGCAGTAAAATCAGTACGTTCAGCCCTGTATATATGTCTACCTGTCTTAGCCCAAGAGCAATATTTTGTGCCGCTAGCTTTAACCTTGTTTTCTGAGGTAGGTTCTCATCTGGTGTCCCATCGATAAATTCTCCCTGACACCAGCGACGATAAAAATCTTCTAGCCGCCAGAAAAGCAGTTCTGGGCGAATTTTTTGACCAGTCACAACCAATTCTATTAGGTAGTTGACTATTTCTGGTTTCAGCGCCCCATTGCCCAGTAAATCATAAATCTCTTCATGCATCTGGCGAGCGCACACTCTAAAACAAAAGCCGGAGGGTAGTGTGCCCGATGTCTGCTCGTCTATCTTAGAAGTCAAACCGCTCTTTGGTATTGCCCATTTTTCTAAGCTTTTTTGCAGTCTTTGAGACCATAAATCTTCCTGCAAATTATTTTGAGCAAATTTAACACTTTTGTCTGCTTTAATACTTTTTCTTAAAGGTAAAACTGCTTCGGTTTCTGGCGATGTGGTCTTTGGCATCTCTTGCAACCTTGTACCCTTCACATAATTTCTCAGCAACTGCCAGACTTGAGATAAATATGTTGACATTTCTGTGTCCGTTGTTACATTTAGATTACTGTTTTGATAATGCTCAACTAAAAATTTTTCTGTGCTAGTTTGCTTCTCATTGCCAAAAATCAATAGTATCAATAAATACTACACGAAAAATATCATGCGTTGGCGATGTCTGTCTTGAAAAGTGACGCTACGCACAGTCGTTGGCGCAGCCTCTCGTAGAGAAGAGGCTGCGCTAACAGATGCCTGCGGTATTCTCTGCGCCAACGGCGTCAGCCGCTGTGCTCCGACGCCAGTTGCTTTAAGTCGGGAAACCCGCCCAACGCACTGGCTCGACTTTTCGCTACGATGGGCTACACTGACGGCGTTCCTGGAGGGCGGCTGATCGCTAACCCGTAGTCACCTCAAGCTTTTTCTGCTGATGCAAATAAAGTGTCATCAGAAAAATTCTTTCAAAAATCAAGTAATTTCCATGCTTTGGCTAATTTGTTATCCTTTTTTCCCCAGATATTTACTAGTCTGATGTAAAAATAATACTTACTATTTGTGAAGGACACAATTGTTAGAAAAAATCCTCCAGTACAACAGTGTAACAAAGCTGAAAAATCGCAACTAAAATTGAAGTCTAAAGTTTGCTGCTTGATATAAAGTAGCTTAGAGAATTGGCAAAAAGCAGGCTACATAGCTTTGCAAAAGTTAAAAATTAACTACAGGATAGTTATCGGGGAATGGATGCGATGAACAGATTCACCTTTTATATGATTTTGTTACATGGTTTGTTTTTAGGAATAGCAACGGCTAGCGCCAAGTCACCATTTGTTAACATTGATCCAGATTTGTCAGCCAACCATAAAGTTGTGCAGGTTGTAGAAGCCGTGGTTACAGCCAGAAGTGGAGAGAAATCCAATAGTCAGTTAACGACAGAAACTTCTTCAACTAAAATCTCAGCCTTATCGCTAAAGAATATCAATATTCTCCCAAAACAGAGGCTACCATCAGGGCAAGTTTGGGTGGTTAATCAAAATAAACACGCACAACCTCAACCGTTTATTTGGGTAGTAAAAGACCTTAAAAAAGCAGGACAGCAACCATTTTTACAAGTTGCAAAACCCCCAGAGAAACCGAATTCAAAGCCTAATTCTAGTGCTAAACCAGCAGCAAAGGAAGATTTAGAGCCGTTTGACAACGTAATCAAAGACACCCAAAAGTCAGGGGGACTGTTCACCCTTTATCGCAATAAAGAAAAGAATAAAATTTATCTAGAAATTAAGCCAGAGCAACTCAATAAAAATTACCTAGCTACGGCAACGCTGGAATCAGGCATTGGCGAACGGGGTATTTATAGCGGTATGCCTTTACAAGATTTTTTGTTTTATTTCCAGCGGGTGGATGATAAATTAAACTTTGTGATTCGCAATGTCAATTTTCGCACTCGTGAGGGAGATCCTCAAGTGCGATCGCTGGCGCGATCGTTTAGTGACTCTGTTCTCTATACCATTTCCATTAAAAGCATTCATCCAAAAAGCAAAACTATTCTCATCGACTTGGGCGATTTGTTACTGACAGACTTAGCTGGATTATCTGTAAGTTTAGGAGTTCCAGAAACCACTGATCAGTCCTATTTTGGTACTGCTAAAGCTTTTCCCCAAAACTTAGAAATTGAATCAGTTTTGAATTTTTCTGGTGGCGCTGGCCACGAGAGTGAAATATCAAGCTTTGCGTCGCTACCTGACAACCGTGGCTTTACCCTGCGCGTCCACTACAGTCTCTCCCAACTACCTGATAAAGATTATCGCCCGCGCCTTGCTGACGATCGCGTCGGCTATTTTATCACCGCCTACCAAGATTTATCCAAAGACGACGATCGCGACGATTCTTTTGTCCGCTACATCAATCGCTGGCATTTGGAAAAACAAGACCCGAAAGCAGTAATTTCTCCCCCCAAAAAACCGATTGTCTTCTGGATTGATAACGCTGTGCCTGTGGAGTACCGCGATGCGATGAAAGAAGGCGTCCTGATGTGGAACAAAGCCTTTCTGAAAGCGGGATTCAAAGATGCAATTGAAGTCCGTCAAATGCCAGATGATGCTACATGGGACCCAGCAGATATTCGTTACAACACGATTCGCTGGATTAACACAGTCGATGGTTATTTTGCAATGGGGCCATCCCGCGTTAACCCATTGACTGGGGAAATTTTGGATGCACACATTCTCGTAGATGCCAGCTTTATACGGGCACTCAAGAATGATTATCGCAAAATCGTCCAACCCAGCCAAACACAAAATTTGACTACTTTATCAGCTTTGATGCAAAATCGCCTACTTTGCGCCAATGGTTTAGATGCCAAAAACAATGGTGTCCCTCAGCAGATACAAGAACAAAAAGGATTCTTGAGTCATTTATCGAAAATGGCAGGCGAGTACGATTTATGCTATGGGATGGAAGCTGCTAACCAGTTTGCCTTTGGTTCACTGGCGATGTCACTACTGCCTGATAACATGGCCACTCCAGACCAGATCAAAGAATATATTAATCAATATTTACGTTTAATCATCGCTCACGAAGTTGGACATACTCTTGGTTTACGCCATAACTTCCGTGGTAGTACACTGCTACCACCACAGGAGATGAATAATCCGGAAATTACCAAAACTAAAGGTCTGACAACTTCCGTAATGGACTACATTCCCCCAAATATTGCTCCTCAAGGTACAAAGCAGGGAGATTATTTTCCCAGCATGGTGGGGCCTTATGATGAATGGGCGATTCAGTACGGCTACATGCCAATTCAAACATCAACTCCCATAGCGGAAAAGCCAATTTTGGAGGAAATTGCTGCACAATCCTACAAGCCAGAGTTGAGTTATTCCACAGATGAAGATGTGTATGACCTTGACCCCACAGCCGATGCTTGGGATGACAGCAGCGATGTGCTGCTTTATTCTCAGTGGCAGTTGGATAATTCGCGGTTGATGTGGAAACGTCTCGATCAGCGTTACCCAATGGCTGGTGATAGTTACACCGATGTCAGCGAACGTTTTAGCACAGTATTGGGTAACTATTTTCAGCAAATATATTACACCACAAAATACATCGGGGGACAGTCTTTTTATCGCATTCACCCTAGCGAGATACCCTCCGACAACGCCTCCGGAGTCCACCAACACCGATTACCATTTGAACCAGTACCAGTTGAAGAACAACGGCAAGCTTTAGAAACACTACAAAAGTATGTATTTGCAGAAGATGCCCTGAGTTTTTCACCAGAACTACTGAATAAATTAGCACCTTCCCGTTGGCGACATTGGGGTAGTTCTCCGCAAGTTGGTCGTTTGGATTTTCCAATTCATGACTTGGTGCTATTCATGCAGGGTTCTGTGTTGCGGGATTTACTCTCAGGCGATCGCCTCTCTCGCCTCAAGGATATCGAACTCAAAACGAAGCCCGAAAATGCACTGACTCTACCGGAACTATTTGACAGTTTGCAATCAGGTATCTGGACAGAAGTAATCAAACCAAAAGGTAAACCAATGAAGATTTCTAGTTTACGGCGAGGCTTGCAGCGGCAATATCTGGACATTTTGACAGGTATGGTGTTGCGAAAAGAATATGTTCCAGAAGACGCTCGTACTCTAGCGTGGTATAAACTCAAACAGCTTGATGAGAAACTCAAGAGGGTTAATTCAGATGATGAATACACCAAAGCGCACTTACTAGAAACACGCGATCGCATTGAGAAAGTCTTAAACGCCCCGTTACAAGGGAATTAAAAAAGTTAGGAGTGAACAGTGAGGAGTGAGGAGTTAATAGTAAAATTCCTAACTCCTAACTCCTAACTCCTAACTCCTCTTCTTCTTTGATGATTTTGGCAAAATATATTTATAATGCCCATACAGACTGAGAAAACAGTTTATGTCAGCTAGAGATAAATTTCACAACATTGTGAAATCGGCATTACAAAAGGACGGGTGGCGAATTACTCATGACCCTTTGCTAATTCCCATAGAAAATATTACCGATATCTACATTGGCTTGGGAGCAGAGAGAATTATTGCAGCAGAAAGAGAGGGACAAATAATAGCGGTTGAAGTTAAAAGTTTCATCACCACTTCAACTATTTCTGAGTTTCATACTGCGGTGGGACAGTTTATTAATTATCGATATGTGTTAGAAGAGATAGATTCTGAGCGAGTTTTATATTTAGCAGTGCCCTTAAACACTTATAACGATTTTTTAAATAAACCATTTATTAAAACTGTTATCCAGCGCAGTCAAATCAATCTGATAGTTTATGATGTGGAAACGGAGGAAATTGTCCGATAGCAGATTTAGATAAATATCAAAAGTGGATTCTTCAATTATTTACAGAATATGCTCAACGTGCCTCCTCTAATAATTAAATTGAAGCTCAAACAATTTTTGACGGACAACAAGACCATTACCAACTGATATATATTGATTGGCAAAATAGACGTAGGGTTTTTGTCCCTGTGATGCATTTTGATCCTCCGGTGGTTGGGAGTCCAGAGAGGTAATCTCCTTTAGCACAGTAACATTCAATTTAACTTGTTGAGAAGAAACTTGGGTGTGAAACCCTTGCTATTTCGATGCTTCCCAACTTAGCGGGAATCAAGAGCCTCATCAGTTATATCTTTTTGGAAACAGTTCTGTTGCTGAGTGCTACACCCAACATGCCAGCTACCAGGGTTCCCAAAATAGTTGTCGGTTCAGGAACCGCAGATGCTTTAATTCGATTCGGACTCGAGTCGAGTAATTGAGTATTGCCTACTGTAATATTTCGGTAAAGATAATAGGTTGCTCCCGGAGAGATAAGAATACCGTCGGGAGTCTCAACATTGCTGATAAAAACATCACCTTTACCACTACCAGTGCCTAGATCAAAAGCCCCAAATAAATTGCCTGTAGTCGTGTCAAAGTTAAAATTGAAAAACTGATTGCTTGATACACCATTAACAACCTCGTTTTTAGTTCCAATCAACTCCTGTGATGGATTGAAAAAAGAAACATTGAGTGACTGTAAGGCTTTTGTAGATCCCGCACCACTTTCGGAAATTATGGCTGGAGTGGTGGTTTCATCATAGCTGAACGAGCCAGAAGCCGAATAACCAGCATCACCCTTCCAATTAAATGTTAAATCAGCAGCTTGAGCCAGATTAGTAGAAGCAATGATAGAAGTTGTAGAGAGTGCCAAACTAGTTGCTACGTGCCCTGCGGCTAGGGCGAAAAAGCTTTTCATTGATTAAATAGCTCCAATTAACAAATTAGTGCAAGTGAGTGTACTCGTGTGACACGGCAGTAACAGCCGAATTTATGATAAAGAAATAAAAAAATTACCGATTGGACTAATAGATTATACCTATAAACCTAAATTTTTCACATATTAATTAAGAGCAATTAACCCAAGTTGCTAGTTACTCTGCGCCTACGCTTCGCGCAGGCGTGTCGGACCGCTTTCCATAATAAAATTCTCTCCAAATAGAAAAAACGGAGGGGAATATGCTAAATTCCTCCTCTCTTCTTTCTTGATCACAAAACTTTCTTTTCTACCCGGTCACTAACCTTAAGAGTATTAATAGCATTAAGGTTAGTGACCATTCATCCGGTTTAGTTCTTATGTACTAATTTATCGACATTTTCTTCATGTATGACACCACTAGGTGCGGAATGTGGGTTATATGGAAATGTTACGTATTTTACTTGAAATAGGGTATATCAATAAAAAACTCAAAATGAGGCAGCAGATGATCAAGTTTCCTCCTGCTACCTCTGCTTTCTCCTAACTACTCAACGCCTTTAAGAACCGTTGCAAACTCTTAAACACACTGGGCTTTCTCGCAGGTGCCGCGTCTGTTGTTGTTTGCGGTTGTCCCTTCAAGAGGATGAGATCCAACTCATCACCCGATGGTTTTGTAGGTAATTCGGCAATTCTTTGATATTCGCCGCCGATTTCCAGCCAAACTTCCCACTGTCCTGGGTAGCAGCGACATAGGGCGCTTTGATCGTCTACGGGGCGGAGGTAATAGGCGGATTCAATGGTATTGGTGAAACGCTCGCGAGTTTTCCTTGCTGCATAACCAATGCCCACAACCCCAGAATCTTCTAAGCGGGGATTTAACAAGACTAAAGGGCGATCGCATATTACTTCACATAACTTTTCCAACTGCGGCACTTCTATGGAAGTGGGGGCAATGAATAAGAAAATTTCATCCTCTGGCTGAATTTTTGTCTGCAAGGAAGCAGCCCTACCCGTCCCGATATCCAAAATTTGAAATGGTGCATCAGCCCAATTGCGGCGGGCGAGGGCCGCAGCACCGGCGTCAGCAAAGAAAATCTTCAAACGAGAATCATATTCTGTAAACACGGGCAGAAATTGTTCTGCCACCGGCATAAACTTAAGTTCTGGGAACAGGAACTCAACTTGTAAGCGAGTACAACCATCTGCAAGGGCAGCTTGGACAGCTACACGAGATTGGGCGATCGCATCTTCAAGAGTATTTGGAAGTTCACTCATAGTTTATATGTCACTCTAGCATTACTTCCATTGTTTCAGTATTAGCCATGATTTTGGCGTTGCTAAATTTTAATATGAATCATTTGCTCTTGATATGGGAACCTTAAAAATGAAGTATTGATATCAAGGTCTTTGATGAAACCTGTTTTGCGTAAAGGTAAATTAACAACATGGAAGAATGACAAGGGTTTTGGCTTCATCCGCTCCAGTGATGGCACTCAAGACGTTTTTCTTCATATCACTGCACTCAAAGAAACAAATCATCGTCCACAAGTTGGTGATGTGATTTGTTATCAGCTAACGGTTGGTAAAGACGGCAGAATTCATGCTTGCAACGCCTTTATTGAGGGAATTGTATCCAAACCTCTGCCGAGAAACTCATCTTCTCCAATTGAGAAAGGAACATTCAAGCCTAAGGCAAAATCTTCTTTAATTTTCGAGGTATTGCTCTTATCTTTATTACCAAGTTTATGAGGAATGCATTTTGCATTGACGACTTTCAATCCAATTCCTCTGATTCTCTATCCTGTGATGAGTTTTCTTACCTTTCTACTGTATGCGGATGATAAATCTCGGGCAAAGCAGGGGCGTTGGAGAGTACCAGAAAAGACATTACATTTGTGTGAATTCATGGGTGGATGGTTGGGGGGATTCATCGCCCAACGAAGATTACGCCACAAAAGTAGGAAGGTTTCATACCAAGTTGTATTTTGGGTAATAGTAGCTGTTCACATCATATTTTGGTTGGATTGGCTTTTCTTTGGGAAAAGACTGGTGGGTTTATTTCTGGGCATTGTTTCTAGAGGGTAGCAGAGATCCCTTGCAAAACAAACTGCTTAGTCGAGATTCCCTGACTGCTTGCCCATTTTTATATCTGCTGTTGAAGTTGAGCAGAAAAGTTCATAGGAGTAAACACAAAGGTGCTTCACATCCCAATTGAAGAAGTGCGATCGCATGGGAGATACACTCAAAATTTTACCTGTTGGTAAAAGACTCGTTTAAGGCTTTCGGCGACAGTGACATAGAGTGCCGATCAGATAAAACCGAGATATTTTGATACGCGATACCCAAGCCAAATCCCCACAAGGCCACCAATGACGCCTAAGAATATCGAGGTGAACGATAGCAAACTTCCACCCCACAATGCAGGGATGTAGCTGCCAATCGTAGAGCCAAGAAACATCCCAATTCCAATGATGGTTTTACTCATTCAAGAAAAGCCTTAATCAAAAGTAATGAAAATAAGTCATGCTTGAACTCCTTTATGACTCAAAATATTACCTTTTGGGAAAAAACTCGTTTAACACTTTCGGCAGCGTTACTGATTAGATGTATGAATCTTGTTGTAAAGACGCAAAATCATTGTGGTAAAAGTGTAAACTCCACCGACACTTGCCTTTCCGATTAGGAGACGCTGCACGTAGCTTGGCTTTTGAGTAGGGTTATAACCGGGGAAACCCCAGCAACGCAAGGTCATGACACACAGCCTATTCACAACTACTCAACCCAGTTTTCTAATAAAAGCGTAGGAATACGAGAAAACTCTCGCACATTATTGGTGACGAGGGTAACTCCTAAACTCAGCGCATGAGAAGCAATGAGCATATCCATTGCACCAATAATAAGTCCTCTACTTTCGAGATCACTTCTGATGCTGCCGTAAATTGTCGCAGATGCTTGATTTAATTCGACAATTTCTAGAGGTAGCATAAATTGCAGCAGGGCTGTGCGATTTTTCTGTTGCTGTTGACTTTTAGTAACTCCATATTCTAGTTCGGCAACGGTGATGGAGGAAATACCGACATCAGAAATATTAAGGGTTTGGAATTTATCCAGTACTTTTTGGGGTTTTTGCTTGATGAGGTAAATGCAGATATTGGTATCAAGCAGGTATTGCATTTAAAAGTTCTCTCTGGTGTCAAAGAGTGGTTGATCTCTAGAATTCATGAAGTCATCGGAGAAATTGTCTAGACTATCGATGAGAGATTGCCAGGGGTTATCTTTGGCAATGAGGACAATGGCGTTACCAATTTTTTTGATATAGACTTCAGTACCAGTGAGTTGAAAGTCTTCGGGCAAAATAACGATTTGGTGAGTGCCATCAGTGGTGAGTTTGGCAGTGTTCATGGTGTTATTGTCCTAAAATTAGCTAATATTTCTAGTCTGGTTAGCATGAAATTTGATAAATGCAACTCTGAAATTTGCTTGAGTAGCTCATTGTCAAACCGAATCTATGGAAATCCTAGCAGTCCTGCCGAGGAATATGATGGTGACGAAAGGATCAATATGGTAAAGGCGATCGCTTATGGCCAGTTATTTCTTGCAAAAAGCGATCAGAAACTGCATAAATATCGCACTTACTCAGGAACTTGCACGAAACTGGCGATCGCACTTCTTCGTTATAATCAAAATCACTAAAGATACTTCTCCACCCGACGTTGTTCTAGCATGGACTCCACCTCTTCATCAGTCGGCGCTAGCTGGTCGGTCTTCAATAAACCTTTCATCTGCTTGATAATACGTGATCGTTCAGGTGGTTGGGTTGGAACATCTTGCAAGGATTCGATGATCGCACGGACAAGTTCAAGGCGATCGCTCACTGGCAGTTGACGGGCTTGCTCTTTAAGCTCTTGCAGGGACATAAAAAACACTCCGACAAATGCTGTATTTAAATTTTAGTATGAGCGATTAACGTTTAACTAAAGATAAATCCGGTGTCAGCCTTTGCAAAACTTGGTTTAATACCATTACAGCTAGGATATAAGTATCCTATTTTGGGATTATCCGAAAACAGGTTTATTGTATTCAACGTATACATAGTGCTAAAGCTAAGGCACAATGAAATTTGTTTTCAGCCAAGACTATGAAATATTCCGTCGTTGTATGATTGCGGCTCGTAAGCAGGCAAAACTAACTCAACAGACGCTTGCTAAATCATTGAAAAAGCCACAATCTTTCGTAGCCAAATATGAAAACGGTGAACGTCGGTTAGATGTAATTGAGTTTCTGTTAGTTACTCGTGTAATCGGTGTAGATCCTTGCGATATTCTCAGAAAAGTTGAACAAGGAATATCTGAAGCATCTTGTGAAGAGGAAGTATGAATACACAGGATATAATCAGACTTGCATCTCAGTACCTAGATAATTTATCGGGTCATATTTTTGACGTTTTAGATATATCTAAGCCTGTAACTGTAGACGCAGCAGTAAACTTGGCTAAAATTATCTCAAAGCTTTCACCCTTACTGGGAAATTTAATCGAATTTAACACAGTTGAATTTTTGAACAAACAAAATGAATTTTCTGAGTTTGGAAAGTGGCAGAGGCAAGATCCAGGCTTTCCAGATACTATTTTTGTAGGAAGAGTTCAACCAACACCAGGATTAGAGATTAAAGCATGGTTTCCATTAGCAACGGAAATAACAGCACGTTTTAAAGACAGCCAAAATCACTTTCAGTATGATCAGACCTATGTTGCTATGCTGGCATGGTTACCTGAAAAAATTATCTATGGCAAGCCTCGTATTCTTGATGTATGTGTTATCTCTGGTTTGTCGGTAGCTTTAGCTAGAGATACTCATTATCATAATCCGCCAGATTATCTTGTTTTGGAGCCAGAAGATACCACTCAAAGAACAGCAAATTTACAGCAGACAAACACTAGCGGTTATAAATTTCAAGGATCTATCGAAGAGTTTTTAGAAGCTCAAAAAATAGTTTATTCATGGGGTATTGAAGCAAAAATATATAAACCAACTAGAGAATATCAGCATCTTTTGCGTGAACTATTGATCCGGTACAAATACAGATTGGATACTAATTTTGCAAAGATGGACAGAATCGTGCATCCAGGTATTGAAAAATTTAAGCAGCGTGTCTATAACATTGAAGTTTCTAGTATTACAGTTGGTCAATGGAATAGGCTTCTATCAAGCTGTCGAGAAGACAGGATCAAGAAATATTTGCAAGATTATCTAGAGATTAGAGAAGAGAGTATTGATGAACTTCTTGATTAAATCTCTGCACTCCATAATAAAAATAATCTGGATCAATTTCACAAGAGTAAGCTTTTCGTCTCAGTTTACGCGCTGCTAGAGATGCACTGAACAGTCCACCGAAAGGTTCCCATATAACATCGTTTTTATCACTTGACGCTTCAACAATAACGCTTATCAAGTCGAGGGGCTTCTGATTAAGGTGTAATGCTTTTCCAGAAGGAGTCTTAACTCTCTCATCACCCCGGAGAGCTTGGCGATCCCAAACATTTGTAAAACCATGAGGACACTTAAATTTGGAGCGCATCTTACTCCATTCTTGCCCTGTTAAAGATTGGTTGCCATCCAAAGAAAAATAAGGTCTTCCTTCTAGACTACCATGCTCATTTGCATAGTTCACTAACCTCTCAAACATCTCTGGAGGAGGGAAATACCATAAGTGTCCTTGATCGAAATACTTCCTAGTTGCAGCATCAACTACACCACAAGCATCGTTTGCCTGTCGTAGTCGTAATCCAGAACGTTTCCACTCTTTTAATAACCATTTTTTTAACGTAAGTTCGTTGATTTTAACTTCTCTTACATATTGAACACACACTTCTGTAACTACAGGGAATCTACGAATTTTTTCTGTATTAACATTCCCTGCTATATGACCTTTTCCTTTGTTCCAAATATTACAATTTACATAGCGCCAACCGTGCTTTTCTAAAACTGGATGCACAACAGCCCAGCCAATTTCTGAATTCCAAAACCAGAGTGTTGTGCATGGTATAGCTGCTTTTGACCATGCTTCAATATGAGGTTCATACCAATTAGGTAAATCAATATGATCTGAAGTGTCTCCTTCAAAACCAAGAACACCGTAAGCTCCATCTGAAACGATGACTGTAGGCTGCTCCCAATTGTTGTAATGTTCGAGACTATCACCCAGATATAAAGCAACGCTTTCATCATTCCACGCAGAAAAATTTAAGTTTGTGTTGAGGTTGACTACTTTTCCACGACCAACTGTACTGGTAGCCTTGCGTTTTAAAGTTTTGGGGTAACTCGGTTCTGGGTTAGATAGACTCATTTATTGGTTTACGTAGCTCTGAAACTTGAGTACCTCTTAAATTTATCCTGTTTTGGGATATTTAGATAGTGATAAACACTAAAATTAACCAAAAACAGGCTAATACGCAATATTTTCTATCCCGCAGGTACGTAATTTATGAGATTTAATTTAACGTTTAACTAAAGATAAATCCAGTGTCAGCCTTTGCAAAACTTGCTTCAATACCATCGCCGTCCAATCTATATCAGCTTTAATGGTATCACGCCCCAATGTAATGCGAATTCCACCCAAAGCAGCTTTTTCAGAATAGCCCATTGCTAAAAGTATTGGGCTAGGGCTAAGTTTACCACTGTTACAGGCAGCACCAGCACTGATACCGATGCCAGCAAGGTTTAGCTGCCGTACCAAGGTTTTACCGCTGAGTTTTTCCCCATCGGCGTTTTCTAGGCACATACTGACATGGTGAGGTAAACGATCGCAGCCATCCCCTGTAGGAATTAAACCAGGAATCTCAGCTAATTGGGCAAAGGCGCGATCGCGTAACTCGATCAACCGTGGTGTTTCTGTAGCCAATTCTTGCGCTGCTAATTCTGCTGCTACACCAAACCCCGCAATTATCGGTACTGCTTGCGTACCAGAACGTAGTCCCATTTCTTGCCCACCACCACCCAGTAGAGGCATCAAATCCACACCAGGACGCACGTACAACGCCCCTGCACCTTGGGGGCCATATATTTTATGACTGGAAAGACTAAGTAAGTCTACTGGGAGTTGTTGCACATTTATGGGTAAACGTCCCGCAGCTTGCACCGCATCTGTATGGAACAAAGCCCCATGCGATCGCACAATTTTACCCAGTTTCTCAATTGGTTGCACTGTCCCAACTTCACTTTGACCATAAATCACTGAAACTAAGACTGTGTTATGTCGCAACGCCGCCTTTAAATCTAAGGGATTGACTCTGCCTTTAATATCTACAGACAAGCGCGTAACTTCCCAACCCCATATCTCTAAGAACCGTACTGTCTCAGAAATTGCGGAATGTTCGACGCTGGAGATAATAATATGTTGAGGAACAGCATACAACCGAGCTACACCCATAATTGCTAGATTATTTGCCTCAGTGCCGCCAGAGGTAAAGATTATGGATGCCGGATCGGCGGCGTTAATTAAACCAGTAACTTGGACTCTGGCTTGTTCCACAACCGTTGCAGCCCGTTGTCCCCACTCATGTAAGCTGGAAGGATTGCCCCACTGTTGGGTGAGGACTGTTTGCATAACTGCGATCGCTTCTTTTCGAGTCGGAGTAGTGGCACTGTAATCTAGATAAATTTGCATACAACTGAATAATGGTGAGAACACACGTTAGTAGTAGGCTGCTGATCTTGTCAGCATATACAGTTTTAGTGGACAAATTATAAAAAAATCTCTGTAATGCCTCTAGCAGGGGATTTTTCCCTTTAATTGGAAAGCTATTTCTCTACTTAATTCAAAACACAAAATTTTGGGAATGATAAATATGTCCACTCTCAATCCACTTTTAACAGATTACAGTCCAACTTATCTCTAGACAAAGATATTTTTTATATATCTTTTTACTGATATTTCCCCTCGCTGGTTGTCAACGAGTCGAGTCCTACAATCAACGTCCAGCACCTTTACCACAAGACCCCTTAGTTCAAGTTTACTTTAACCATTCTGAGTCTTCAGAATACAAGGAAGCTTACCGTCAGCAAACTCGCCTTGGGGATGATTTAGAAAAACAGATTATCGATGCTATTACGAACGCTAAATCTACAGTAGATGTGGCGGTGCAAGAATTACGTTTACCCAAAGTTGCCCAAGCATTGGTTGATAGACAAAAAGCTGGGGTAAAAGTCAGGATAATTTTAGAAAATATCTATAGCCGACCTTGGAGTAGCTTTACATCTGCTGAAATAGGTAAGTTAGATAAAAGAGAACAGGAACG
Organism: Nostoc sp.; assembly: GCF_036917615.1. Classification (GTDB taxonomy): domain Bacteria; phylum Cyanobacteriota; class Cyanobacteriia; order Cyanobacteriales; family Nostocaceae; genus Nostoc. The sequence continues at coordinate 189,130 of NZ_JBALCZ010000068.1, read as the reverse complement.
CTATCACGAATTTCGCCAATTTATCGATATTAACCAAGATAATCAACTCAGTCCCACAGAAATAAATCAAAGAGATGCTTTGGTGATTTTGCAGAATGCTAAAATTCCCTGGATAGATGATAAAGCGGATGGTTCAGCGGGTAGCAGTTTGATGCATCACAAATTTGTGATTGTGGACAATCGTCTTGTAATTATCACTTCGGCGAATTTTACCTTAAGTGATACTTCTGGTGATTTTACAAATTCCAGCAGTTTAGGAAATGCCAATAATTTATTGCAGATTGACAGCCCAGAATTAGCATCTTTATTTACACAAGAGTTTAACATCATGTGGGGTGATGGGCCGGGAGGTCAGCCAGATAGTCGATTTGGTTTGCAAAAGCCGATGCGTTTACCAAAACAAATAACTTTAGGTAACACCCAAATTACTGTGCAATTTTCGCCTACTTCTCCAACTCAACCTTGGAGTAACAGTAGTAATGGTTTAATTGCTAAAACTTTAGATTCAGCAACCAAATCTATTGATATGGCGTTATTTGTCTTTTCCGAACAGCGTCTTGCGAATATTTTAGAAAAACGCCATCAACAAAGTGTGCAAATTCGCGCTTTAATTGAACCACAATTTGCCTATCGTCCTTATAGTGAAGCATTGGATATGATGGGGGTTGCTCTCAGTAACAAATGTAAATATGAACTTGATAACCATCCTTGGTCAAATCCAATTACTACTGTAGGTGTACCTGTGTTACCCAAAGGCGATTTATTGCATCACAAATTTGGTGTTATTGATAGTCAAACAGTAATTACGGGTTCTCATAATTGGTCAGATGCTGCCAATAAGGGTAATGATGAGACGCTTGTAGTGATTGAAAGTCCCATAGTTGCTGCTCATTATGTGCGAGAATTTGCTCGTCTTTATACCAAAGTTAAACCAGGTTTACCACCAAGAATTCAAGAAAAAATCAAATTAGAACAAACACGCTGTCCCCAGATAAAAACTTCTTTATCAACTGAGGTACAAGCAATTAAAAAAGTAAATATCAACACCGCAAGTCTAGCAGAATTAGCAACTCTCCCTGGTGTGGGTAAGAAGTTAGCACAGCGGATAATTCTTAGCCGTCAACAGCAAAAGTTTATATCTTTACAAGATTTAGAACGAGTTCCAGGAGTTAGTGCTAGAACTGTAGAAAAATGGCGCGAACGCCTGATTTGGTAGTAGGGGCATACAGCTAGCTGTGCGCCCCTACGATGGTTTTTATTCTACTTAGGTTAAAAACATCTAAGATTACACAAATGCGGTATTTAAACGCGATCGCTAGCTAAATCAGTCAAACTACGGGAATGCCCATTCTGAGAAAATCGTTCTGCTATTATTTGTTGATAAACCGCCTCATAGCCATCAGTCATGTGCTTAACGCTGAAAAGATTTTCGACATGCTGGCGACAGGCATAGCGGTCTAACTCTGTTACTTGGTCAATAGCACTGATGCACTCTTGAATATTATTGCAGAGGAAACCCGTCTTGCCGTGGGAAATTACCTCCTCAGTAGACCCCAATTTTATCGCAATCACTGGCGTACCCGAAGCCATTGACTCAACCATCACCAATCCAAAGGGTTCTCGCCAAGTAATCGGGAACAGAGTTGCGACTGCACCTCCCATCAGAGCATTTTTTTGAGTATGGTTAGCTTCACCCAGATACTCAATTTGGTTCCCGTCAATGTGTGGTTTGATTTCCTTCTCAAAGTATTCCACATCAACGACATCCACCTTACCTGCCATTTTCAAATGCCAACCAGCTTTTTTGGCAATTTCTATTGCTAAGTGCGCTCCCTTTTCTGGAGACATTCGACCCAAAAACGCCAGGTAGGGCGGATCTTCTGGTTGGGAGTGAAACTTATAACTGCTGACATCAATCCCGTTGTAGACCGTTGCTATAGAGTTCAACCCTAACCTTGGTTCTCGTTGTGCATCGGAAATATTCACGTAGGGTTGTTTTTTAGCAAAACTAAATATCTTTTCGTTGTCAGGGGTAAAAATACCGTGCAACGTGTGAACCGTAGGGGTTGTGACGAGATTCGCGTAAGTCAGTGCCCCATGCCCCGCATGGGAGTGAATAATATCAAACTCTTCTGCGCGTTCATACACCGAAGCTAGATTTAGCAATTCGTAAATGCCGTAATCTTTGATTGTAGTATCGAGTCTGAGGGCGCGGGGATGAACTGACGTTAGTTTTGCCAGACTAATAGAATCTCCCGATGCAAATAAACTTACTTCGTGTCCGCGTCGGACTAATTCATCGGTCAATAACCCCACTACTAACTCTACACCACCATAAGCTGGAGGTGGAACTCTCTCCCACAGTGGAGCTATTTGAGCAATTCGCATCACAAACCTCCTAACAAATAAAACTTGAATTAGAAGTTTCTTCTTTCTGTAGTTCTAGTGCTTGTAATTGATTCACTTTGCATCAGAAAGTAACTTCAGATACTAAACTTTTTAACAATTACCTTTAAATAGTATGCTTTTACTTCTAGATTTTTCATCTATCCTAGTACGGAAATTACCCACTCCTAAAGAGGTAAACACGTTCTAATTTATTAATTTTTGGTGATTTGGTGCAATTTAAAATATAGATTTTTTAAGGAATAGAAATTTTATCTAATAGTCAAAATCTAAGTTAAATGATGATAATAGGCAAAAAAGCTCTATTATCACCTGTTAATTATCTGATTTTCAAATGTTAATTCAAGAATAAAGTGTCTAGCCACTCTTTGGGCAGCTTTCCGTACCTCAAGGATCACCTGTAGCCGCCCAAAGGGTAGATTTTCGTAAGATAGGGAAGTTTGCCTCCCTTTAATATTGTGCCCGGTTAAAGACTTATCATTAAGACCGCAGGGGAGCAGGGAGCTTTCTAGCAGGGGAAAAGAGAGTTTCCTGGTTTTTGCACAGATGTGGTAATCATAACTAATTAGCCGGACATGATATAACTAGTTGCTCAGAGCAACTTGTCTTGTTAATTGAGATGCTAGCTGGATTTACGCGCCTGCTGTACTAGTTCTGGGGCTTTAGGGACTGACAAAGAATAAATTAAGAAGTTAAAACTGTGTTGGGGTAAGTTATTCAGCCGATTGCCCACAAGAGAGCGAGTTAAAACTCCCAACTGATAGAACCGATGATTGTAAAGGGCGCACCTGTTTTAATCCTTGCTCTTGTTCCATTGCTGTCAACGAAATATTCCGTGTCAAATAGATTACGGATATTGATAGCAGCCTTTAAAGCATCTCTACGGTAGTAAATCGCTGCATCGGTACGCAAGTAATCGGGGACTTCAAATGAGTTATCTAAATCTACCGCCCGCGCACCTACATAAAACAGCCCCAGACCTAATCCCAAACCCTTGAAATCGCCATTTTGGAGTTCATAGGTTGTCCAAAGGCTAGCTTGATTCTTTGGCACATCCTCTAATCTATTGCCAACAGTAGAAGGGTCAGAGTTATCCTCAGTGACTTCTGCATTAGTATAAGCATAGGAAGCGATCGCCTTCCACCCTGGTAAAATCTCACCTGTGATATCCAACTCAATCCCCTGACTTCTTTGCTCTCCTATCTGAATTAAGTAATTAGGGTCATCGTTATTGGGATCGTCTGTTGTAATATTCGTCTTGGTGATTTGATAAACTGCCAACGTTGTCGAAAGTCTGTTTTCTAGAAAGTCAGCTTTAATGCCCGCTTCATATTGGGTTCCCTTGGTTGGCTCAAACTGGCTACCATCACCGTTCAATCCTGAGTTAGGGTTAAAAGATTGACTGTAACTGGCGTAGAGAGAAACAGATTTGCTGGGCTGATACACCAACCCGATTCGGGGGCTGAACGCATTATCACTCTGTTCTGGTTGGTCTGTACCACTTTTTTGTGAAATCCAATCAAAACGCCCGCCAATCAGTAACTTCAGGTTATCTTGAAAGCTAATCTGATCCTGAAGGTAGAACCCATAAGATTGAATAGTCCCAAAGTCACTATAATTATAAAGAGTAGTAAGTGGCTTTGGAATATTGTAGTTTGGGTTGAAGACATCTAGAGCAGGCACAGAGAGACCAGTAGGATTATAAATTTGCACATTGCGGTTGCCATCAAAGCCGAATACTAGTTGGTGTAGAATCGAGCCTGTATTAAATTTACCAATCAAGTCGATCTGTCCAAAATAGTTGTCTACCACGTAGTTACGTCTTGCGGCAAATTGCTCTAAGAAACGAGCATCCACTAGATTCGTTCCTACCGTATACTCTTCAATAGCGTTAAAAGCAGTTATAGAAAAATTATTACGGAGCTGCCAGTTATCGCTAAACTTGTGGTTTAGCGTATAGCCATATTTTTGAGTTGTATAATGTTGACCATCGAGAGGATAACTTAAGTAACGACTTCGAGGCAGCTTGATAGTATTATCGCTGAAAACAGTATTGAAACTCTCAGGAATCCCATTGAATTTAGTAGATTCATAAAATAGATTTAGGTCTGTCCTATCTCCCAATCTCCAAGTGATTGAGGGTGCGATCGTAGTCAAATGTGAGGTAACAAAATCTTGAAACCCGTTTGAACTTTCATAGCTGGCGTTTAAGCGATAGAGCAGGGTTTTATCGTCATTCAATGGTCCAGAAAAATCAATACTGGACTCATATAAGTCACGGTTTCCTGCCTGAAATTCAAGATTATAATAGGGTTCACTGAGGGGTTGTTTAGTGATAACGTTGATGATTCCACCGGGTTCTACTGCTCCAAACAAAACTGAGGCAGGCCCTTTCAAAACTTCCACTCGCTCAATCGTTGCAATTGGTGTCAGACTGCCAGCATCTCGATAGCCATTTCGGAAATTTCCTCTTTGTTCAAATCCTCTAATAATATAGCTTCCTGCGGGTGAATTAAAATTAGTATCTGCACTGACAACACCACTGACCGTTTCCACTGCCTCGGTCACAGTTTTCACGTTGCGATCTTCTAGCACCTGTCGCGGTATGACCTGAATTGATTGGGGAATATCGCGCAAAGGTGTGTCTGTCCTTGTTGCAGTCGTCGCATCCTGCACGCGATACCCATCCTGCTCTCCCGTCACTACCAACTCAATCGGCTCATCCGGCTGTGCTGCTGGCTTTTCGGTTTCACTCCTTGGCTTCTGTGATGTTTGGGGTTGCTGCGATGGAGAAGTCGCAGTTGTAGCAGTTGTTATCCCAAAAACCAGCCCTGTATTATCATCAAATAACTCAACCGTAGGCATAGCTGCAACACCTACCACCGTGACTCGAACAGTGTTTGCATCAATATTCGTAACTGTTATTGCAGTAATTCCCGCAAGCGGTTTTTCCGAACGAAATGTGAAAGCCTCGCCCGACGGTAAACGCAACTGCCCACCAGATACATCTGCAATAAAATTATTACCCGTACTACGATTTGTGACTTGCAGTTGAGTACCTTGAGTAGTCTGTAAAATTATCTCCATACCTTTATCAGTGGGATTAGCTTTAACGGACGTTATTGGTACTATTTCTGAAGTTGGTGTTATTTGTGGTGTGGGCGACTGCACTAGTAACAGTTGGGCATTGGTAATGGGGGGTTCAACTTCGCTTAGTTGTCGAATTATAGGAGAATTGCTTCGGCGTAGCCAGCCTTTGGCATCGCCCCTGCCAACTTTCCAAAGGCGAGTCAGGTTGCTGGAAGTACGGGAATCGACATTATTTTCTGATTTCACCTGTGCCGATGCAGGCATACCTACTAAAGCACTCAAACATCCCGACAGACTCAATGCCAGCCATAACTGAAAACCGCTATATAACCACGAATTTTTCATCACAACTCCTCAAACACTAACTTGCTAAACCTAACTTTCTTGACACTATTTGCAATGAGCATCTCAAAAAGCAGAGATTGATCATTCAACTCCTTGAATAACTAAAAATTTAATTCCCTGTTACAGGGAATCAAACCACTCAGCTTTTATTGAATATGCACACAAGCCCAGAATTTTAAACAAAATCTGGTTTATTGCAAATTATTTTTATTCTTTAATGAGACTGAGTATAAAGAAAAGTTGGCTGTTGAGTCTATGGCAAAAACGGCATCGTCAGTCCGAAACGGACTTTTTACTGGATAAACATTCACTCGGTAGGATACCGAATCTACGTTTAAAAGCAGATGCAAAGCGTCCTTGCTCAGAATAACCGACTTGGTGGGCAACCTCACGAACGGTGATGTTTCCCTGACGTAATAACTGTTCTGCCGACTCCATGCGCTTATCTGTCAGGTAGCAAAATACTGTTGTGCCAAAGAGTTCCTGAAATCCACGTCTCAGAGTGCGATCGCTAATTCCTACCTGTTGAGCTAATTCCACTAATAAGGGTGGATTTTCTAAATGAGAGTGCAAAATTTCTCTAGCATGATGGATTCTGGCAATCGTTTGTGACTTTAATCTCGGTGATGGTTGCAATCCCTCCTGATGTGCCAAGATTGGGGTTAGTTGCAATGTCATCAATTCCAAAACTTTAGCTTGCAAATACATCCGCTTAATTACACCGTGGTAAGGACAATTAATGATTTGCTGTACCACTCCTTGTATTGTTGGTGTAATTTCCGGGTAAACTAAAGTTTGCCAATCATCACCTTTTGCTAACAGACGCAACTGGGGCAAAATTTCTCCATCTGCTGTAGGGAAAAAGGTTTTTAACACATTAGAGGACATATGGATATCCACACCCACACGTCGTGTTTGAGGAATTTTGATGGACATCTGGCGTTGGATACCACCACCAGAGATACAAGTGTATCCTTCTCCTATCTTCCCTCCATATTCATCTATTGTGCTGCCTGAAAGCAAAACGCCAAATTGCAAGGGGTGTTCGGATTGGGTACATCTTATGAGCACATCATTATGATATTGATAGTCCATAATCGCCAGCGAAATTTCAGGATGTACTTCAATACTGCGAGAACCACCTTTGCCTAATTGCTTAGGCATTTCATAAGTAAATTCAAATGGTTCTGAGGTAGCATCACATACAACACTCTGGGCAACCTCATCCCATAGTTCCTCTTCTTCCTGCGCTGTCATGGTAATGGTCATAGCTGGCGATTGATGTATAATTAATGCTAGTAATTAGCAATAATCTTATAATAACTAGGGCAAGATGCCATGAGAAGTTAGATATTTACCATTTGAGCAATTCAAGAGTTCAAAAAGCCGCCAAGAGCGATCGCTTGTCTTACAGCAATAGTTTCAGATAAATAGACCACGCCCTACGGGCACAGCATTGCTGTGCCCCTAGAACAGATGCGGTTCAAATAAATGAAAACTGCTGTAAATAGAGGAATCCTCACAGATTATATTATTTGTGATTGCGAACGAAATGAAGCGATGTCTACGACGGGCTACGCCTACGCACACAAAAATAGATTTTTTATTATTCAAAATATTGACTTATTACACAAAATATGATATTTTATATTGCTATCAATAAAAATCAATAAAAATCAAATATAAACATGAATATCTCTCCATCTCTCAAAAAACCGCGTGTCTCATGGCAGGCGGTTTTCTCAGTGATTATATTTGTGTTCATGTACCTGCCCATACTGGTACTTGGCTTTTATAGCTTCAATCAGTCGCCCTACAGTGCAACTTGGCAAGGATTCACTCTCGATTGGTATCGCAAGTTATTCAGTGACGATCGCATCTTATCAGCTTTCCAAAACAGTATGGTAGTTGCTGGTTGTGCAGTGGGGATTTCAGCAGTGCTGGGAACCTTGATGGCGGTTGGGTTGGCGCGTTACCAATTTCCTGGTAAAAAATTGTATCGTGGTATTGCTTACCTACCATTGATTATTCCCGATATTGCGATCGCAGTGGCTACCTTAGTATGCCTAGCGGCGTTTGCAATACCTTTAAGTTTGTGGACGATAGTTGCAGCCCATGTGGTGTTTTGTCTGGCTTACGTCGGACTTGTAGTTGCTTCACGACTGACTAATTTAGATCCTCACTTAGAAGAAGCAGCACTAGATTTAGGCGCTACACCAACGCAAGCTTTCATCAAAGTATTGCTACCTCAATTAATGCCTGGTATTGTAGCTGGTTGTCTCTTGGCCTTTGTCCTTAGCTTAGATGACTTTCTCATTGCCAGTTTTACTGCTGGTAGCGGTTCTAACACCCTACCAATGGAAATTTTTAGCCGTATTAGAACAGGAGTCAAGCCTGATATTAACGCTTTGAGTGTGATGTTGATTTCAGTATCTGCGATCGTTGCTCTGATAGCTGAATTAATTCGCGCTTCTGGAGAGAATAAAAGTTTAAAATAACAGTCAAATCAATCTTTACGATCTTCGCCTACTTTAGCTTCAACGATCTCGCTTGTCCAATGGCATTAAATGGCATCGCAGTTTCTAAGGCTTTAAGTACCGTACCTGATTTAATCACAGGTGAGAACAGTAAGAATTCTTTAAGTTGCATTCAATCTCATTACACTTGGGTGATAACCCTCAGTCTGTCTGGTTTTTGTCTTAACCTAACTCTATTGATTATACCAATTTTATGTGAGCCTGCATAGAACAGTCCCTTGATCTAGCAAAGATTTCAGGCGGATCATTCTGTGCATCTTCATACAGAATTGGTATTAAGGGTCAAGGGTCAAGAATTTAATATTTATAACAATTACTTAAAAGTTTAGTATATTAAAAGTTCAATAAATTCACGGTGTTACTTATTGTGTCTATAACTACAATAAAGTATCTAAAGTTGAGTGCCAAATCAGCCCAGCAGCGTTGGTTTTTTATCACGGTAAGTGCATCTAAATTAGTCTTGACAAAAATCTTGGCTAATGCATCAACGAAATAATTAGGGTTTACAGTTTGATTGATTTTTCAAGGGTGAAAGCGATGCCTGCGGCGGGCTACGCCTACGCTTAACCTATTGTCAACAAATAAGCGTTAATGCGATTGACTTGGGCTTTATTGACACAAGATAGTTTTTATTGAGAATAGGCGTTGACTCTGGGTTTTTTATAAAAGTCCAGATGAAGTTACTTTCAATCAAGGTTATCAGTAATAGGGTTTTGAAAGTACAAGTCTAATGTTTAATTTTTTTCATCCACTTGATTTTGTAATTTGTCGATTAATTATATGTAATAGATAAACAGACCATAAGATATTATGGTATTTCTGTTGTGATTTTTACATAAAAATACAAAACAAATTCATCCATTTGTGGTTTGATTTTGCAGGGGTTTTGCATCATTCCTACCCTTAAAATACTACAGTTCGGTGTAAACAAGCTACCCTTCTGAAATGTCTAAAACTCTTGATTGATAGCAAATACGACTTACGTTAGTAAGTTTGCGAACGTCATTAAATAATTACACGTTCCCGCAGCGCGATGCCCTGAGCTTGCCGTCAAGCCTGCGGCATAGCTTGTCTGCGACACGCTGCGCGAACGCTTAAGGCACAGCCTCTTGTAGAGAAGGGTCTCGTTGAGAAGCGGAATTAAGAACATCTACAACTCATGTCTTGCACCATTATCAATATTTATAGAGTGAGCAGCACTTACAACTTAAAAATTGCGGCTTGAGCGAACACAAAGAAGTCTGACTTTTCACGGTATGTGGATTCATGTCATTTTGAGGGTTTCCCAAGCCCTGATTTTTCCGTAAGCTATTTTCATTAACTCAGGGCTATTGAGAATTAAGCTGTGGAAAAAACCACGCTTTTTCTGGGCTTGAGGACTTCCGGTGAAAAGTCAGAAAGAAATGTCTGCTCTACAAAAAGTGTTTTAAATTAACTGGTGCCAGATGTTAGACAACAAAAACTAAATGACTGAAAAGCAGTTGAGAAATCATGAAACCATCACGCAACTTTTTTGCTTATAAATTGCATCAGTACCGTTTTTTATTAGCAGCAGCAATTTCTTTAGGAGGACTATTTACACTAATAATGCCTTCTCTAGCAGATGGTACAACTGCTGGTACTGTTATCGACAACACCGCAACAGCTGAATATAATTACGTGAATAATTTGGGAGTAAATGTACTTAATAAAGCTACTTCCAATACTGTAACGATTAGTGTAGCAGAGATAGCAGGAATTGGGCTGACTTCTCAAGGCATGACAGATACAACAGGTGGTAGTGTTGTTTCTAATGATTTGCTGTACTACGATTTTTTGATTACTAATGTGGGGAATGATCCCACCCGTTTCTTTATTCCAGGTAAAGCTACTATTACAGGACCAGCAACAGCTGGCGCAATTACCGCAGATTTAGATGGCAACGGCACATTTGAAACTACTATTCCCAACGCTGATCTTACCACTGGTTCGATTCCTGTTGGTGGATTTGTCAAAGTGCGTGTTCCTGTCACAGTTAATTTTTTGGCAACGCCGGGTTCTAATATTTCAGTATTACTAGGTGATACAGGCCCTAACGATAACAGTAATACTACTCAAAACCAACCTGATAGTCCTGATGGCTCAAACGCTACGGAAGTCCGCACCGTTGATAATTCAGATGCAACAGCAGGAGAAACGGCAGGGATACCTCTGAATGGAGAACGAGAAGCTAGCGCTATGCAAACAACTATTATCGCTGCGACACCACAGGCTTTTGCTAAAGTCTTAAAAGTTCGTTATGCATATTCAGATTCCAGTACACCCAACAACCTGGGTGATGATAAGTTGACTTACGATTTGAGTCTAAAAATTGATTCCACAAGTCCGGCAGGTAGTACAGGATTAACTGCCGCAAATTTGGTAGGTACGAATATTAATGTAGATGCGCTGATTGGTGCCAAAATTTTGGTATCTGATGCCATTCCCGTAAATACTCACTTAGCGAGTGTAGCTACCTCTCCTACAGGTTGGAGTGTTGTTTACACTGTGACGCCTACAGTATTGACCGCAAACAATGCCCTTTGGACTAGTATTGTACCCCTTGATTTAACATTGGTAACTCGTGTTGGATTTGTTAAATCTGGCACTCTCACTGCCGGGACAACAGTAAATGGATTATCCTTCCAAGTAGTGACAAATGGAGTTCTGACTTCCACAGCCACGATTTCTAATATTGCTCAGAGCTTTGGTCAAACTCAAGGTGATGCACTCAATCAGCTAGTTTATGATGAGTCAGGCGACCAAAACCCTAGCAACTTTAATGATGATGGTACTGTTGGTTCAAATATTCCTAATAGTGGGGTAGCAAATGTTGCTAGTCAAGGGGCAGATAGCAGTAATAACAACACAGGTCAAGGGTCATCGTGAAGTTAACACCTTCACGATGACTGCCCAAACTTCGATTTTGAATGGGCCGCATTTGCACCCTGACGCTGTGGGAGCCACTGATAATAATAATGATTTTTCAAACCAATCAGCGATCGTTCCACTCTATCTGCCCCCAGGATCTACCATCGATCCTGGTGCTGTCAGCTTTTTCAATACTATACTAAACCCCGATCCAACGTTGTTGAGTAATGTCTTATTAGTACCAGTTACCCCAACCAATACTAGTGACCTACCATCAGGTACAACCGTAACGTTTATCTCTGGAGCCAGTGTTGCCACTTACACATACAATGGCACTGTCTTCACCTTGACTTCTGGCTTAGGAATTGTCCTACCAACCCTGAATCAATCTTCCAGTTGATTACACCGTAACTGTAGATTTACCTGGAGGAACACCTCTATCAACAGATACGGGTAAAGCTTTTCCTGTGACAATTCGAGCTTTTGTGGATAGCAATAATGATGGAGCGTTTAACTCTGGAGAATCTTACAATAAGACGATTGACCAAATTTACACAGGTTTATTGAAACTTGTGAAAGAATCTCGAATTATACAAGGAAGTGGATCTGCTGTTGCTACGAATGATAGTACTTTTAGCACAACACCGAAAAAGCCTGGTGTAGGCAACATTATTGAGTATCGGATTACTTACACCAATATTTCATCAGTTCCCATCGGCTCAAATAACGCTACTATGAGTGCAACTGGAATTATTATTACTGAAAATGGTAATTCCCCTAATAATCATTGGACGAAAGATAATGATGGCAATGGAACGGTGGATACCAGTCATGTGTTTAATACTGCAATTGATTCTGCCGGAATTGTAACTTATCTAAATTTGGCAGCAGCAGTAACGGATGCGATTGGCGTTAATATCACCATCTATCTAGACACAATTGCTGGACCACTTCAACCTGGACAGTCTGGAACATTTAGTTTTCAACGTAAGGTCAACTAAGTTATCTGATATCTAGAGTTAGGAGTTAAGAGTTATTATTTTCTTCCTTGTCTCTCCCACTCCTCCACGGTTCGGTTAAAGGGAAAAGGGAAAAGGGTAATTTTAAACCTTTACCTTTTTCCCAATTGACAGCATAAGTCAAGAGTGCTTATCCGAAATGTATTGAGAGTCAAACTGGCAAGAAAAATTATGGGTTCTCTTCAAATAAAAGACATCTTTAGAAATTAATTATGCTTTGCCTAAAACCCTTTTAGAGACGTTGGATTGCAACATCTGTATACTCTTTTTTGAATATGTCTAAAGGATTTTATACCCCTACTTATACAGGTAGCTAAAGTTTCACTGGGATTTAAATACCCCGATGTAACTCTCTTAAACTTTGAGTTTTTAATTCTTTAATTGGTTCTTTGTGAACTTTTTTGGATGGTGAACAACAGCTATATTAAAATGTCGGGTGCGTTCCCGCAAGCCGAAAGCACTAATATCAGTTTAATTCGGGGTTTCAATTCCCTATGTAACTCTCTTGAGTTTTTAATTTTGAATTGTTAATCATCCATATACCTCGTGTGAAAGATAATTTTAAGCACATGAATAAACTTCCGTGTTCGCTTCTCTACATAACTGTTTTCAATTAGATAATATTGGGGCTAACTTTGGAGAAGATGCTATTTCCCTCTGATTATGCAAATCTGCCAAAATCCCAATTGCTCAAATCCATTCAACTCTGATAGCAATAGATTTTGCGTGAGTTGCGGACAAAGCAACTTTGGCAAACTTCTCAGAAACCGTTACCGCGTATTGAGACTCTTAGGTGAAGGTGGGTTCAGCAGAACCTATGCTACAGAAGATGTAGACAGACTAAATGCGCCTTGCGTCATCAAGCAATTTTTCCCACAATTTCATGGAACAGGACAACGCACTAAAGCAGCAGAATTTTTCAAAGAAGAGGCTTTCCGGTTGTATGAACTGGGAGAAAATCATACCCAAATTCCCAGATTACTAGCTTATTTTGAACAAGGTACTAGCTTGTATCTCGTGCAAGAATTCATTCAAGGAAAAACTCTCTTACAAGAAGTTCAGCAACAAATCTATGGTGAAGAACAAATTTGGGAACTTTTAGCTGATTTATTGCCAGTTCTGGAATTCATTCATACTCATAATGTCATTCATCGGGATATCAAACCAGAAAATATTATTCGCCGTGCAAGTGATGAAAAACCCGTATTAATTGACTTTGGCGGTGCTAAACAGGTAACACAAACCAGTATAGGAAGACAAGCTACAGTAATTTATACTCTTGGTTATGCCCCAACTGAACAAATGGCTGGATTTGCTTGTCACGCCAGTGATTTGTATGCTTTAGGTGTAACTTGCGTGCGTCTTTTAACTCAATGTTTGCCTTTACAGGATGCTTCTGGACAGATTAATGACCCTATTTATGATGCGATGAATGCTAAGTGGTTGTGGCGCGAACGGTTACAGAAAAAAGGTATTACTATCAGCGACGATTTAGGTAAAATTTTAGATAAATTACTAAAACATCTAGCGAGTGAAAGGTATCAAACAGCAGTAGAAGTTCTCAACGATTTGAAATTTACAACAGCGAACATTGAACCTGTTGCCCTAAAAATTGTTTCGATGTCCCAACCCATATTACCGCCGCTACCACAAAAAGTAATAGTACCATTACTCTCCTTAGAAACCTTTGAGTTTGATGTAGTGACAGTAGACACAGGTGGTAGAGAAGTAAACCGCATGAGCTGCAATGCAAACTTCTTTGCCGAAGAATTAGGTAAGTCTGTCACATTAGAAATGGTATCGATTCCCGATGGTACTTACATGATGGGTTCACCAGAGTTTGAAGGAGATGCTGACGAACGTCCTCAACATCAAGTTACTATTGAACCATTTTTTATGGGGAAATTTCCTGTAACTCAAGCACAGTGGAGAGTAGTAGCAGCTTTACCCAAAGTCAAACAAGCTTTAAATCCCCATCCATCGAAATTCAAAGGTCTAGATAGACCAGTGGAAAATGTATCTTGGTATGAGGCTGTAGAATTCTGTCTCAGGCTCTCAGAAAAAACTGGACGCGACTATCGTTTACCGAGTGAAGCTGAATGGGAATATGCTTGTCGGGCTGGAACTATAACGTCCTTCCATTTTGGCGAAACAATTACCTCTGAGTTAGTCAGCTACACTGTGGAACCAAAAAGCAAATTCCGTAAAGAAACAACCAACGTCGGTAGTTTTGAAGTAGCCAACGCCTTTGGATTGTACGATATGCACGGGCTAGTTTGGGAATGGTGTGCTGATTCGTGGCACAACAATTACAACGATGCACCCTTAGATGGAACAGCTTGGGAAGTTTGCGGTGATATTAATCGCCGGGTGCTACGCGGTGGTTCTTGGAGTTTTAGTGCAGAACTTTGTCGCAGCGCCAGTCGTAGCTGGAATGAGTCAGACGGTGGACTGAGGATTTGTGGCTTTAGAGTAGTATTTTCTGTAGAGGAGATTATTTAACAATTTCATTCAAAGTCTGTAGAAATTATGAACGACAGAATTGAGAAAGGTGACATAGTACTTATAAATAAAAATGGAAAATACTACAAGCAAGTGGGTGAAGTCAGTGAGGTTGATTACAATGTTTTCTTGGTAAAAATAGTATTAGTAAAGTTAGGTAATCAAGAAGCAAACTTTGAAGAAAAAGATTTACAATTACAAGCTAAAAAACCGAGCCTGAAAGAAGTCATTGCATCAATAGACAAAATTCTAGAACAAGTGAATCAGATTCCCCACTTGCCGACTAAAGAGCAAGTAGAGTTACCCAACCGTCTGAAATATCTTAAATTAGATATTCCTAAACTAGATAAGCAGTTGATTCAACAAAACTTCGATAGTATAGATAAAATACTCGCAGTAACAAGAGAAGCAGACTCATCAGCAAGCTTTTGGCAGGAAATAGATCCTAATTTGGAGAAAATAAGCTGGTGGATTAGAACAAGTCTGTGAATCAACAAGTAACTCGGCGAGAAGAGAATAAATCAATTTATAGCAATCCGATTTGATTTTTAAAAAAATCTAAGTATTCTCTCGTTCCCAGACTCTGGCTCTTAATGCCTATTGGGGGGCTGCTGCCTCCTGAATTGCGGCAGAGCCGCAATGAGCAGCATTTCCAGCCAGAGGCTGTAAACGAGAATTTTATCTCGTGTTTTGGCTTAAATTGACATGCATGAGCATTGCTGTGCCTCTACCAACGTATTTGTATCATTATTAAAGTGAAACGGTATAAGACAGTGTTTCACCTCTTAACCTAACCTTATGAATATTAAAGGTAAAACTTATATTTGATCACATCATACATAATTGTTATGTTTAAGGCTAAATAATTGGAATTGGACATAATTAAACGTAACTATATTTTTATCATTTTTTATGCTTAATGCCTTATGCCTCATACTTTATACTCCATCCTGAACAGTGAAATTTATTTTTACCCACTTAATTAATTTTGTATTTGTAACTGTAAAAATTACATTTTTGTATTAACTTGACGCTTACTTAATATAAAGCTTAGAATAATAAATTTTGATATTTTGAAGTAGTTGGTTCGCGCAAATGCCTAAGTTGTTAGATTAATAAATAGCGTTGATTGAGATAGAATCAACTACGAAGATAAGGAGTATCTATGCGTTTTTGTCAGTTTGCAGGCATTCTTTGTTGTACTACAGCAGCTTTTATATCAATTACACCCATACAGGTAGAAGCTGCAACTTTTAAAGTGATATCTGGAGTCACCAGCATTGATCGTGACCACGAGGAGATTCTTAAAAGTATTGGGCTAATCTTGACAGGCACTAATAATACAGTCCCACCAATTCCCAGCACTTATTTGGTTGGCTTCAAGATCGACCCAGCCACCAATTTTACATTCAGTGACGAAGGCGGTTTTAATCCACTCTCAGGTACAATTGAGCATACTGGTACTGTTACCTTCAATAACAATATTACTGTTGGTAACTTTTCAATTGGTTTGGCTCCGGGACGTACTGTCACAGGTGCCAGCGGATTTGTTTTAAGGGACACATTTTCTTTAAATACAATTTTGTTTGATTTAAGTATTCCGGGACCTGTGGCATTTGATGGCCAAAATTTAACTATCCCTGATGTTAAATTGTTGATTTCTCCAGAGTTTGCGACTATACTGCCAAAGCCTAACTTGACAGGTTTGTTTGCTGGAACTGCACGAATTGATGCTCAAGTTACTGCCGTACCCGAACCTGACAGTGTACTAGCAGTTTTGGCAACGGGTGCGGCTCTGTTGGCAACTAGATTTTATACTCAAAAAATTAAATGCACCTGATATCCTGAAGCATAGCTAAATGCTTATTAACAGGGGCAAGTGTATTTGCAGCAATCATCCCACTGGCGGCGACTGCTGGTAAACCAATGCCGGGAAATGTCGAGTCTCCACAGCACATCAGTCCTGGTAAAGGTGTGCTGGGGCCAGGAAACATACTAGATCCAGCCTGAATTGCTGGGCCGTAGGAACCTTGGTGACGACGGAGATAACGCTCGTGGGTTAGAGGTGTACCAACAAGTGTGACTTCGCAACGAGAGCGAATATCTGGAATGATCCGCTGTAGCGCTTGCCACATTACTTCTGCACGCGATCGCTTTTGTTCGGCGTATTCTTGGTTCCTTCTATCCATTCCCTGCCAGATAGCATATGGCTCATTACCAGGAGTATACACATGAATCACGTGCTTACCTGGTGGTGCTAGGGATGGGTCAAGAGTTGAAGGGATTGATATCACCACAACATTCTGAGGTGCTGTAACGCCCAATTCCCAGTTATTGACTACGATGTAATGACACCGCAAATTTGACTGTAATCCTTGAGCATCAATGCCTAGATGTTGATGCATGAAGCTATCACACTCAGGCGTTGCCTGTCGTTTGCTGCGGTACTGTTTGGGTATTGCCTTTTCTGGTAGCAAGTTCAGTGTGTCCCAAACCGATGCATTAGAAATCACTGCCTGACACGCGCGAATTTCTTGGCGATCGCGCAGACGCACACCCACCGCGCGATTACCTTCTACAAGGACTTGCTCCACATGAGCGCCTAGTATCAGCTTCCCACCGTGACGCTTCAATCCTTGTACTAGGGTGTCAACTAAAGCACCACTACCACCAATTGGATATTCAAGTATTGCATCTGGTCGATACCAGTCCGCAAACATAAATGCTACCTCTGCGGTGCTAGTGCCATCTGCTGGCAGCCCAGAAAGCAGAAAACACAGCAAATTCAACCAGTTTTGCGTAAACGGGTCTTTAACAACGCCATCCATAATCCGGCTGAAGGGGCCCGTCAGCTTGATTATATTTGCAACATGTTTTGTTAGAGATGGCACAAACGGGCCCACAGTTCTAGCTGCACCAAAATCAAAACGTAATGCGGCTGGTGGCATAGAAGTTGCTGCACTAGCAAATGGTTGCATAACGCGCTGGAGTTCCTGCCATTCGGCTACAGCATCATCACCACAGAATTTCATCAGCACTTCACAAAATTGCTCGGCACCAACCGACGTGTCAAAATCACCTTCTGGTAGACAACAACCCCAAGTATCGTAGGTTACGCATGGTAATTCAGAACCAATTGCATCTAGGACTTGTCGCAAAGGGTTGGCAGAGGGGCTGTAAGACAGTCCAGAGTAGAGGGACGGGCCAGAGTCAAATTTGAAACCATTGCGCTCAAAAGCATGGGCAGCGCCTCCAGCAATGGAGTGGCTTTCGCAGACTATCACATCAAAGCCATACCGTGCCAAAAGAGCAGCACAACTCAAACCGCCAATACCGCTACCAATGACAACTATATCTGTGTTTTGCATATCCCTTATGTTTGCAACGATGGTTTTCAAGGTATGCTAACTGATCCAGAGTTAGCGCGTCTCAAACCCTATTCACAGGGGGATTCTAGCACAAGGGAAGAGTTTGGCAGAGCCGTCATCAACACAGAAACCATCTACTAGACATCTCCAGAAAAGAATGTAGCGATGCGAAATTTCGCTTGTAGAGACGCGAAATTTCGCGTCTCTACAAGGGTTTGAGTCAACGCATAATTAATTTTCCCCGATGTCTACTGTTCATTCATAGAATAAGTAGTCGCCAGCCAAATTTGTTTACGATACTTGTGTTCATACTCAAGCAAGCGCTGAAGAGGATGCGTTGAATGTTTACGCCTTGTTGATACCCGATGAGATTTTAATCCAGTAGCCACGGCTTTTTGCGGTTTCGTGCAACTGATATTACCACAAAACAAAGTTTTGAGTTCTGAGTTCTGAGTTTGAAGATGAAAGACTTGATTCAGACAGACTAATGAGAAACTTAAAATAGTAACTGAGTTTACTCAAGTCAACAGCAAAACTTTTTACTCAGCACTGGGCACTATGAACTAGGGACTAGTACCGCAAGGCGGAAGTCAAAAGTCACTCATTCAAAAGTCAAAAGAATTGTATTCCGGGCTTTTGCGCCATTTGAAATGGTATGTTTATTTACGCCGCGTTGGACTAGAGACTAGGGAACAGAGAAGGGAGACAAGGAGAAAAATAATAACTCCTAATGACCAATGACCAATGACTAATGACTAACTTACATGGAGAGAGGAATTTGAAAAATCAGCAATTGGGAAATTGGCAAACCACAGTTTTAGGAATTGTGTTAGCAATACTTGTGATTCTCGGACTAAATTCCTTTGTGATTATTAACCCTGGACAAGCTGGAGTGATCAGCATCTTGGGTAAAGCTAGAGATGGCGCTTTATTAGAAGGGATTCACGTAAAACCACCTTTTATCTCCGTGATAGATGTGTATGATTTGACGGTGCAAAAGTTTGAAGTGCCAGCGGAGAGTTCTACTAAGGATTTGCAAAATTTATCTGCGAGATTTGCAATCAACTTTCGCCTCGATCCTATGCAGGTCGTTGAAGTTAGAAGAAAACAAGGAACCTTAGCAAATATTGTATCGAAAATCATTGCACCTCAGACACAGGAAGCATTTAAAATTGCAGCAGCTAGAAGAACTGTAGAAGAAGCAATTACCAAAAGAAGTGAATTGAAAGAAGACTTTGATAATGCCTTAGGCGATCGCTTAGACAAATATGGGATAATTGTGTTAGATACTAGCGTAGTTGATTTAGCGTTCTCACCAGAATTTGCCAAAGCAGTGGAAGAAAAACAAATCGCTGAACAGCGGGCGCAAAGAGCCGTTTATGTAGCACGGGAAGCTGAACAAGAAGCACAAGCAGATGTGAATCGCGCCAAAGGTAAGGCAGAATCTCAAAGACTCTTAGCAGAGACACTCAAAGCCCAAGGAGGACAATTGGTTCTACAAAAAGAAGCAATTGAAGCTTGGAAGAGTGGCGGCGCTCAGATGCCAAAAGTCCTTGTTATGGGTGGTGACTCAAAAAGCGGCGTCCCCTTCATGTTCAACCTTGGAAATGTCCAAAATCAACCTTGATTCGAGAAAATAATACTTAGTAAGTTAGGCTAGTCCCAACGCAAACACAACAGAAAAACTAACAAGATAATAAACGAAGTTTATGTCAACCCCCAATCCTCAGAATCTCACCGCCGAAGAAGCGAAAAAATTACTGAATAAATTCAACTGTCTAGACATCGCACCTGTCCTCAAGCCATCAGAAAAATCAGTCATTCGTAGTGCCTTAATTTTAATCACCAAGCTTGCTGATTATCAAATTTTAGGAATTTGTGCTGATACAGCAGAAGAAGGAATACTAGCTATGAAGACCTATTCTTTGGCTTTGGGTTATGAACCACCAAACAATTTACTTACACCTGAAGGCCCAGTTTATATCAAATTAAATGGTAAAAACGGCTTGTGTTATCTCGATTCCTATGCTGGACATCATCGGGGTGTATTAGTATCTTGCCAGTCTGACGACGAAGACGGAATCAACGAAATGTATGGACATCTTCCCTTGGATTTATTTGTATAGTATTCAGCCAATGTTAGGTAGGGCATAAGCATAGGTGTCAACTTAATATGAAAGCCAGTATAGAACCAGCTTTTATAGATTATCTCGTATCTCGTTCCCGGTCTCCGACTGGGAATGCCTAATATGAGGCTCCGCCTCAAGACTGGCGCAGAACCGCTTTTGATTTGCATTTCCAGCCTCTGACTGGAAACGAGGTTTTAAAGGGGTTTGAACTGAAGTTGACACCAATGCGGCATAGGCCTTGCCTACTCACTAATGAAAAATAATTAATGACTTAAATCTTATGAGTATCATTACACTACAATCAGTAAAAAAAGACTTTGGCATCAAGGAAATTTTAAAAGATGCTAGCTTTAGCCTCGATGCTACCGATAAAGTTGGTTTGATTGGTACTAACGGTTCTGGGAAATCAACCTTATTAAAAATGATCGCTGGGTTAGAAACCATTGATAGCGGTCAAGTTTTAGTCAACTCCGGTTCTAAAATTATCTACTTACCCCAGCTACCAGATTTAGATGAAAACCACACAGTTTTAGAGCAAGTTTTCGCCGACAGTGGCGAACATATGGCTTTGGTGCGTGAGTATGAAGAACTCTCAGATAAATTAGCTCACTATCCAGATGATAGCCAAGTGATGTCTCGCCTTTCTGTGGTGATGCAACGGATGGATACGAGTGGTGCTTGGGAACTAGAAACCAACGCTAAAATCATCCTCACAAAATTAGGAATTTCTGACTTTGATGCAAAAATAGGCACTTTATCTGGAGGTTATCGCAAGCGTATTGCTCTAGCATCAGCATTGCTAGCAGAACCTGATGTTTTGCTCATGGATGAGCCGACAAACCATCTCGATGCTCTTTCTGTTGAATGGTTACAAAGTTATTTAAATCGCTATCGCGGCGCACTTTTTCTAATCACCCACGATCGCTACTTTCTGGATCGTGTTACCAATCGGATCATTGAAATTGACCGAGGCGACATTTACACCTATACAGGTAACTATTCATATTACCTCGAAAAGAAAGCATTAGCTGAAGAATCTGCTGTAAGTACTCAACGAAAACATCAAGGCTTGCTGCGGCGCGAGTTAGAATGGCTCAAAAAAGGGCCGAAAGCCAGAAGTACCAAACAAAAAGCTAGAATTGACCGCGCACACGCTCTGCGGGATACTGAATTTAAACAAGTTCAGGGTAAAGTTGATATTTCTACAGTTGGTCGTCGCATTGGCAAAAAAGTTATTGAATTAAATAAAATTTCTAAAGCTTATGATGGACGTACCCTGATTAATAATTTCACCTACGAATTTAGTCCAGAAGACCGCATCGGCATCATCGGCGCTAATGGTGCTGGTAAATCTACTTTAATGGATATTATTACTGGTCAGATTAAGCCAGATTCAGGTATTGCAGATATTGGTACTACAATTCACATCGGTTATTTTGACCAGCATTCTGAAGAATTGCTCACAGCCTTAAACGAAAATCAGCGCGTGATTGACTACATCAAAGAAGAAGGAGAATTTATCAAAATTACCGATGGGACTCAAATAACTGCTTCCCAAATGTTGGAGCGATTTTTGTTTCCTGGTAATCAACAGTATGCCCCAATTAGTAAACTTTCTGGTGGTGAAAAACGCCGTTTATTTCTGTTGCGGGTTTTGATGAGTGCGCCCAATGTCTTGATTTTAGATGAACCGACGAACGATTTAGATGTTCAGACATTGGCAGTACTAGAGGATTATTTAGAAGATTTTGTCGGGTGTGTAATTGTAGTTTCTCACGATCGCTACTTTCTTGATCGCACCATCGACACAGTATTTTCCTTTGAGGAAGGCGGTAATCTCCGGCAATACCCAGGTAATTACTCAGTTTATCTGGACTATAAGAAGGCTGAAGAAGCAGCACAGCAACAAGCTGCTAATACTAAAGATAAGCCCAAAAATGTCGAAGCCCAAAATGGTGCATCTTCATCCAAAGAGGTAGAGAATACAAAGCGACGTAGGTTATCCAATTGGGAAAAGAAAGAATTTGAGCAGTTGGAAGGTAAAATTGCCCAGTTAGAGGCTGAGAAGGCAGAAACCGAGAAAACACTAGCAAATGTCTCACCGGGGAATTATAGCCAAGTACAGAAACTATACGAACAAGTGGAATCTCTCAAGCAAGCGATCGATGTGGCGACTGAACGCTGGTTAGAATTAGCAGAGATGGAGTCTTGATGGTAAGTATCTCACGTTTGTAAATCCGGGCGATTAGAAATCGCGTCTACACAGACTTGTGTTGAGCGCAGTCGAAATACAAAACCCACCTGCGTGGGTTCAAACCCTTGATTTTTTATTAGTCCGCGTCGGCGGACTTTGTTTGTGTAGCCGCGAATTCCATTCGCCCGGTGCAAGATGTGAATTAACATGGTGCGTTAGTTATTTTTTAGACTTAACCGAACAGTATTGGGTTGTGTTCTTATCTCAGATATTTCTAAGCCTGAATTGGGTATATGAAAATTTGTAACTATTTTATAACTGGTTACGTAATTTTTGGCACTGCCTCTGAATATTAAAAGAGCATGGCTACATTCTAGCTTTCTGACCATCTGTCAGGGCAATGTTTTGCTTGCTCTGGACGACAAATCTTTACAACAGAACAGTGCTAACACCATTAGAACAACTAGGAGTATCTTCGTGAAAAATTTCTTTGGTTTGCTTATTGTTAGTTCCGGTTTGCTTTTGGGTTCTTTTGTTCCCATGCAAGAATCTGCGATCGCTCAAAAAGCCTGCCCCAACGTCAGCGGTTATTGGAAAAGACCAGATGGTATTATTATTAATTTTTCCCAGAACGTTGTACTTTAGGGGGTACACTAACCAACGCCCCTATTCATAAAATCACTGGTGTGTTCTTTGATAATCGCACTGCTGACCTTGTTGTAGCTCGTACCACTCTTTCAAAAGGTTGTACGACACTGCTGTATGATACACTTACTGTTCTTAGTGTGCCAAATCTTATCAGAATCAACGTATATGCAACAGACGGTAAATGCGACCTGTCGCAGAACTTTACTGAAGACTATGTTTATACAAAACTTTGATTAGTTATAGGCGACTGGTACTAATTTAAGAGGATGTCTGAAAAGTCTTCATAGATATTGCTATCAAGTCTTAATAAGTAAGCATCTCACCTTTGCAAACACCTGGCGATTAGAATCGCGGCTATACAGACTTGTATTTCGACTGCGCTCAACACAAGTCTGTGTAGCCGCGAATTCCATTCGCCCAGATTTACAAAATCTCTCTGGTGTCGATGAGTGGCCGATCGCTATTAATCATAAAATCATCACAGAAATTGTCTAGACTCTCAATGAGCGATCACCAGGGGTTATCTTTGGCAATGAGAACAATAGCGTTTGGGCAAAAAGCGATCGCGTTGAGGTTGAGCATCTCAAAACTAATTTTTTCTATAAACATCTTTCCGATGCTTGCACTGCAAAATTTGTACGAGTTGACTTTCATCATCAATCTCGTAACGAACTCTGTAATCACCAATCGGAATACGATACTCGTTATCAGAACCTTTTAACTTGACAATCCCATCAGGACGCGGTTCTGAAGCAAGATTTTGGATTTTTTCAATAACACGCTCAACAAGATCATTTGGTAAGTTGTCAATCTGCTTTTGTACCGGCTTTGAAATAGCGATTACATAATTTATTATCTCTGCTCTGAGCGGTTAGCAAGATATTCATCTATAGTCACTGACTCACCATCGCTATACTCAGCGCGAACTGCTTGAATTTCGACCAGTGTATCTGCATTGTCTTCGTACAACGCTTCTTCGGCTTCAAAAATTTGTTGCTCAATTAGCTCTTGAAGTTGACGTTTTTCTGTTAAATCAAGGGAAGATATTGCTTCTGCTAAAGTTTCTAAGGAGAGTTGTAATTTAACAATGGCTGGCATTTTTCTCCTATTGGGTGTATTCTTTCGCATTTTGACACCATTATGCTAATTTTAACAGTTATATTTTTGTCAACCCAAAAGTCTTTGGGTTGTGTTTTAGGACAAATGCATCTAAACTTCAGACTTGTGGGGTACAACGCAGCAATTGGATTTGCCTAACTTGCGATTGCGATCGCCCTTCCATAACACGCTACTAACTATCTCTCATAAACTGCGTAGTTTACCGCTGTAGGCATCACTTACAAAAGTTTTGCCTACGCAGCCATATCTATAAACAAGCCGCTTTGCTGGTATCAAGCAGGTATCGCATTTACAAACTCTCTCTGGTGTCCATGAGTGGGCGATCGTTATTAGTCATAAAATCATCAGAGAAATTGTCTAGACTGTCGATGAGCGATCGCCAGGGGTTATCTTTGGCAATGATAGCGATCGCGTTACCAATTTTTTTGATATAGACTTCTGTGCCAGTGAGTTGAAAATCTTCCGGCAAAATAACAACTTGGTGAGTGCCATCAGTGCTGAGTTTGGTGGTGTTTATGATATTACTTTTCGGCATTGCAGTTGCTCATCGTTAAATTATAGATGTAAACGACTATCTAAAAGTTAAGCAATGCGATCGCTTCTATCTCAGCAGCACCTACATAAAAGCGGGCTTATCGCTCTGCTAACCACGACTGCAAATCAGCCACACTGGTAAAATCTAACAGTGCTTCACTCAAGTCTTCCAGAACAGGTAAAGGTAAACCAGTGATGGCGGAACGCATTTCTGGAGTCACTTCACCAAATCGCTTTTTTAGCAGTCGGTTAACTATATTAACTGTTGCTTCCTCGCGCCCTTCCTCTAGTCCTTCTTCGCGCCCTTCTTGCTTAATTTCCCGATAAACTCGCGTTTCCTTAAGTGTGATTCCCAGCATCGACTCTACCTCCCTTCTACTTAATTGCTCAAACTTGTACACCATAATCGTCGTAATCATCTCTATTATGGCCCGACTTGTGGGTGATGATACTTCTTGCCGAGTTCTAGTTAATAAATACCTGGCTTGTTCTGGTGCTTGTTCTTCTGTGACTGTCGTTAATACCATCAGCGCTACCCATAAAGGTAAGGTACGAATATCCCCCAATTCATCTAAATATATTCGATGCACTTGTTCGCCATTGAGCAATGAGCGATGGGGATGAATCTGGCTTTGTTCCAGACTGCGAGATGGGTAAATTATGACTACTTGCCAATCGCTAAATCTCTCCCGGTTGCGGTAAAAATATAGTGAGGACTCAGCAAATACTCTTTCGTAAAGCTGTTCATCTTTTTGGAATTGGACTTCACAAAAATACACTACTCCTGCACCTGCATTTTCTGGTGGGAGGAATACGCCGTCTATTTCAAATTTGGGTTCTTTGACTGCTACTGAGTCAAATCGATAGGCATCAGCATTTGTTGGCGGATTGGTCAATAATTCAAATAATAACGTGGGAGATTGTTGAAATAGTTTGTAAAATATCGAGTCTCGCCGCATGAAGTATTCTTATTTTGCTGAACCGAGTCCACACTACCATAGAAATATTGAGTGATTTTGAAAGTTCTAACTTCGTATGGTAATAGCAATCGCCCTTCCACAATAAGCGTAGTTTACCGCCGTAGGCATCGCACTATCTATGACAAACTGCGATCGCCTATATTGGTCTTTCCTACAGAATACTAGGCGATCGCCTACAGAAGTTTTGCCTACGCAGCAATATCCATCAACAAGCCGCTTTGCGTCTACGCACTCCCCAACAAACTGAAGCGGTCTTCGGGTTCACCGGAGCGGTCTTCGGGTTCACCGGAGCGGTCTTCGGGTTCACCGGAGCGGTCTTCGGGTTCACCGGAGCGGTCTTTGGGTTCACCGGAGCGGTCTTTGGGTTCACCGGAGCAGTCTTCGGGTTCACCGGAGCAGTCTTCGGGTTCACCGGAGCGGTCTTTGGGTTCACCGGAGCAGTCTTCGGGTTCACCGGAGCGGTCTCCCTTAAAACTTTTATGAAACTTAAACAATTATTACTATAAAAATCAACATTTAGTGATGAGATACCGCAAAATTACTGGTATTACCTGAAAATTTTATGAGAAAAAATTGTGAGTTACCCTGAACCGGAATGCAGTTTAACTAGGGCAAGCTAGCTCTAGAAGTATCTTAAAGAAATAAATTTATGTCTCGTTTAAAACGCACATCTCGCATTTTAGAAAAAGCTCAGTTAAGATCATCTGGACTGAAATCGATTGTTCCAAACATTAAATTTGATGAAAATTATAGTCTAGAAAAACTGATTGAGTCAATTGAGCAGTTAGGTAACAAAATTGATGTTTATAATACTGCTCTGTCTGTGGTTGACTCTTCTAAAACTGAAATTGAAGAGATGGAAAAAAACTTGAGTCAGCTTTCTGAGAAGATGCTAATGGTGGTTGCTATCAAGTACGGCAAAGACAGCCGTGAGTATGAGATGGCGGGTGGTGTTCGCAATAGCGATCGCGCCCGCAAAATCAGGTCGAGTCGCTTGAAAAATGTTGCAGAACTAGTCTTAGATGAGAATACTAAAACTGCATAGAAGGTCTTAAAAGTAGCATAATAGGGTGTGTTATGCCGTTAAGCTAACGCACCGTTTTTATGAGCTATTACAGTGCGTTAGGCTAGCGCCATAACGCACCCTACATTTAGAAATCCTATCTGAGTTGTAAAAATTATCTTTTTTAACGTAGACGTGTAGCGGCTTGCCCCAGGCTACCGCAAAGGACGCATAAGGCGCAAAGTGTAAGAAGAGAAGATTTACAAATGATTTAGGATTGCTATATACTAAAACCCTAAATCCAAAATGGTCTAAACCAATTAGGAAAGGCAAATTAAGCGTTAGCACGCTAGCGAAATCAGCACATAATACATATAGCTAGCGTCCACCAAAAGCCATTCATGCCGCAAAATAACCAAACCGCCGTCGAATTCCGCAATGTCACCTTTAGCCGCAATCATCGCCCATTGGTGTCAAATCTCAATTTCACCATTCGCCAAGGAGAAGCACTGGTATTACTTGGACGCAGTGGAAGTGGCAAAACCACGACAATGAAGTTAATTAATCGCCTATTCACACCCACACAAGGTGAAGTTTTATTTGATAGTATTCCGACAACTGAATGGGATGAAATTAAACTACGGCGAAAAATTGGTTATGTAATCCAAGAAATTGGTTTATTTCCCCATTTCACTATAGAACGCAATGTGGGTTTAGTGCCGGCTTTGGAAGGTTGGCAACCGAAACAAATTAAAACGCGGGTTTATGAATTGTTGCAATTAGTAGGTTTAGAACCAGCACAATTTGCTGGACGTTACCCGCACGAACTTTCGGGCGGACAAAGGCAAAGAGTCGGTGTAGCCAGGGCTTTAGCAGCAGATCCACCAGTGTTGTTGATGGATGAACCCTTTGGCGCACTCGATCCGATTACGCGCCTAGAACTTCAACAAGAGTTTCGGCATTTGCAACAAGAATTAGGTAAAACTGTTGTTTTTGTTACCCACGATATTCAAGAAGCCTTTATTTTGGCATCGAGAATTGGTTTAATGTCTGGCGGAGAATTGGTAGTATTGGGGACAACAGATGAATTTATGCGATCGCAACACCCAGAAAGCCTAGCCTTTCTTCGATGTCTGCGTTCCCTGCAAGACACTTTATGAAAAATTTCTTCCTCGTTAAGTATGCCCCAGAAATTCTTCAGCATACTCTAGAACACTTATTTTTGGTAGGAATCGCGATCGGAATTGCCATACTTATAGGCATTCCATTAGGTATTTTAATTACACGCAAAACCTATCTCCGCCAACCAATTCTTGGCATAGCGAATATTCTGCAAACTATTCCTAGTTTGGCACTGTTTGGCTTACTGATTCCGGTTCCCATAATTGGCGGAATTGGCGCAGTCCCAGCAATTGTTGCCCTGATTGTATATTCTCTACTGCCGATAATTCGTAACACTTATACAGGGATTACTAGCGTCGATCCAGCTATTCGGGAAGCTGGGAGAGGAATGGGGATGACAGATAGACAATTGTTATTGCAAGTTGAGATTCCCTTGGCAATGGGAGTAATTTTAGCAGGAGTGCGGGTAGCAACGGTAATTGCCATTGGGATTGCAACTATTGCAGCAGCAATTGGTGCTGGTGGTTTGGGAGTGTTTATTTTTCGTGGGATATCAGTTGTGAATGATCAGTTAATTTTAGCTGGTGCAGTTCCGGCGGCGGTAATTGCATTACTGGCTGACTTTGCAATTGGCTGGTTGGAGAATAAATTAAAAATTAAAAATTAAGCTAGTAAGTAGGCAGGCATAATTAAATGTAATATGTCGTTCCTCCTAGCAATGACAATCCATATCATATTTATTTACACCATCTATTTAATGAAAAGATTTTTAGCATTGTGCTTTTTAACTTTTGCTTTGTTACTAGTAACCACTAGCTGCACGCCGAATGTAAATAGTAGCAGCGATGGCAATATTATCGTTGCTTCCAAAGATTTTACTGAACAAGATATTTTAGGTGAACTTTTAGCACAGCAAATTGAGGCAACAACTAATTTAAAAGTGGATCGCCGTTTCCGTTTGGGTGGTTCTTTTGTTTGTCATAGTGCTATTACTGCTGGCAAAATTGACGCATATATTGAGTATACAGGCACAGCTTTTACTGGAATTCTCAAGCAAAAAGCAGTTAATGATCCTAAAGAAGTTTATCAAAGATTAAAACAAGCTTATGCCCAGCAATTCAATCTGGAAGTCATGCCAAGCCTGGGTTTTGAAAACACTTTTGCGATGATTGTCCGGGGTGATGATGCCAAACGCTACAATATTCAGACTATCTCCGAAGCTACTCAATATACACCACAGTGGCGTGGCGGTTTCGGCTACGAATTTTTAGAACGGGAAGATGGTTTTCCCGGATTAGCTAAAGCTTACGATTTGCGTTTTGCTAAACCACCCCAAATCATGGACTTGGGTTTAATATATCGGGCTTTGATTCAAAAACAGGTAGATATGGTAGCGGGTAACTCTACTGACGGACAAATTTCTCGCTTGGGTTTAGTTGTACTCAAGGATGATAAAAAATATTTTCCTCCTTATGAAGCTACACCAATTGTTCGACAAGAAACTTTAAAAAAATATCCTGAGTTAAGAAAAGCGATCGCCTCACTTGGCGGAAAAATTTCGGCAGATGAAATGCGGCGATTAAACTATTTAGTTGAGGGTGAATTGCAAGATATTAAAGATGTTGTCCAAGAGTTTCGGAAATCCAAGGGATTAGGTTCATCTCAAAGATAGGCGAGGAGCGATCGCTTATACCATTTTTCGTGTTTAACTATTACCGCTTGTCTACTGTTGTTCACGCAAAAAGTTTCTTAACCACCGAATCGCTTCACTTGTTGTTTGCTCGTTTGCAATTTGAACACATTGCTGTACAATTTCTCTGACATTAAGAAAGTAACTGCTTTCTGTAAGCAGATAACTTTCTTCTTGCAATCTATAAATTAATAACCTATTACTCTTTAATATCCAGACCTCTGGCACTCGATAAGGTAAGAAATCATTAATGTCGGTGTAGCTTGTCACATCTATTTCAATTGCTAAATCTGGTGGTGGATCTGATTGCCAATCAATTCTTTTTTTGCCTACTACTGCTCTCCAATTTTCAATGTAAAAGCAATAGTTTGGTTCAATACCACTAATTTCTGGCAAGCTCATGGTGATGGGCGTAAATGACTCGTATATGCGGTTTAAGTGGTCAAGTAGAGCTATTACTATCAATGCCAGCAAGCTCGCATCTCTTCCATGCTCTGGTAGCGGTGCCATTAGCAAAATCTCTCCAGGTCTATATTTTATCCGAGGCGAGGAGCGATCGCCTAGTTGCTGACTCAATATTTGATAGTCTTGCCAGTTTCCCAACAGTTTCAACACCGCGCCAGGTGGTAACTCGATTTTTTGTGGTGTAATTACGGTATCCATATTAGCTGACATTTTAGATATTGCCGATCCCATTGTTTAGATGGAGGAAAGGCGATTACAGAATTCATGAATTCAATGAACAGATTGTTATATCAAGGGCTTTTGCTTACAAATACAAAGCCACGGCTTTTATTTGATGAGGGATCATTTGTGAGCATTGCTTTCCATAAATCTGTTGTTTTTACCCAAACTGGTGGATACTTGTAACGAGAAACATCAAGAATTAAAAATCTATCTGTTTGCTCATTATATGCTGCTAAAGGAGAAATATGCCCACCTTTCTCTTGACCAATTTCTTTGCGTAAATAGTTTACTAAAATAAAATTTTGCGGTTGTTTTAAATTTTCTGCTGCTTGTTTGCGGAACTCTTCTAAACTAGTGTCAGCAGCGTGGTAAACATTAACTTTAACGCCGTAGCTGGCTAGTAATTTCCCTAACTGGTCTAGAGTCATACCTTGGTGAGACACAGTTTCAGGTGTTAACACTTTTTTTGTATTATCATTGCTAAAAAAGTTTTCTTGAGTAAATACTCGATATGGCTTGTACTGGGGTACTTCTGGTGCTGGAATTTGTAGACTATTCAGGATCATAACCATACTAGCAACACCACAATATGCTTGATTATTTTGAGTGGTGAATTGCATACTCAATGGAAAAAAGTCTTCTTTGGATTTACTCTGAAATAATAATTTTTCCCCTTCAGGCGTATTAAAACCCACTAAGTTAGAGGAAAGCGGTAATGTCTGAGAGAGAACGCTTCCGCTAGAGATACATAATCCAATAGTTAAAGCTTTGAAAAATGTCTTACTTGTTTTGATTAACATAGCATTCATCAGGACAGTATATTTCTTAAATCATATAAATAATCTCACACCAAGATGCTAAACAAGTATAATATTTTAGTAAAAAATTGTATCACCTCAATAACTAAACTAAAAATGCTTACTGTTGTTAAACCCAAGCGAGTTGCGATGCCTGCGGCGGGCTACGCCTACGTAATCTTTTTCTTGAGCGTCTTACTTTACAGCCAAGTTGCATCAGCCGCCTTGACTTTACCCCTACACAGCAAAAAGGGAATGGTAGTTTCGGCCCATCCCCTAGCAAGTGAAGCGGGAATTTTGATGTTACGCAAAGGTGGTAATGCAGTAGATGCAGCTGTAGCCACAACCTTTGCAATCTCGGTAGTTGAGCCTTTTTCAGCAGGCATCGGCGGCGGCGGATTTTTGCTGATGCACTCTGAAAAAACTGGCGAGATGAAAGCGCTAGATTTTCGGGAACGCGCCCCCCTGAAAGCTACAAGAAATATGTATCTGGATGCAGAAGGAAAGGTGCGTCCAAATGCAAGTATCAATGGTTATTTAGCAGTAGGCACACCAGGAACGGTGGCGGGACTTTATGAAGTGCATCGTCGCTATGGTAAACTTTCTTGGCAAGAGGTAATGAAACCTGCGATCGCACTCGCTGCATATGGCTTTATTCTTCGTACTGGGGAAACTTGGCATTCTCTGCAAACCAACGATTCCCGCAAGCAAGTAATTCTCAAGAATCCAGCAGCGCGGGAAATTTTCACTCGCAACGGTGAATTTTACAAATCTGGAGACAAGCTGGTGCAGAGTGATTTGGCCCGCACCCTAACAGCAATTGCCCAAAATCCCCAAAGTTTTTACACCGGAAGTATTGCTCGTGCGATCGCTTCTGATATGGTAAAAAATGGTGGTTTAATTACTCTAGAAGACCTGAAAGCCTATAAACCAATCTGGCGCACTCCCGTTTGTGGGAACTTTCGTAAAGCTAAAATTTGCTCAATGCCACCACCTTCATCGGGAGGCGTTCATCTATTGCAGATTTTAAATATTATCGGTGACACTGATTTAAAATCTTTAGGATGGCATCATCCCGATGCCATACATTTAATGGTAGAAGCAATGAAGATTGCTTACGCCGATCGCTCAGAATATTTAGGCGATCCTGATTTTGTCAAAGTTCCTGTACAAGAACTGCTCAGTCCAGCTTACGCCAAAAAACGCCGTCAAGAAATTAATATGCAAGTGGCTAGACCCTCGACCGAGGTCAAGCCAGTAGATAGAAAGATACTACAACGTTTTAGTCAAGCTAATAATCAGAGTTTAGGAGAAAATATCATTCCCTTATCTGATCAGTCTCTACAAACAAACGCGACTCGGCATGAATCTCCTCAAACCACTCATCTTACTGTTGTGGATGAAGAACGCAACGCCGTGAGTCTAACTTTCACGATTAATCTCGGTTTTGGTGCTGGTGTAGTGACACCGGGAACTGGAATTGTCCTCAACAATGAGATGGATGATTTTGCCGCTGCGCCAGGAGTGCCTAATGCCTTTGGTTTGGTTGGTAACGATGCCAACAGCATTGCACCCCGTAAAACTCCCCTATCCAGCATGACTCCCACAATTGTCACAGAAAATGGTCATTTCCGTATGGCAGCGGGTGCGCCTGGTGGTAGCACGATCATCACCCAGGTTTTACAAGTGATCCTGAATGTCCTGGAATATAACATGGATGTTGGTGCGGCTGTTTCGGTTCCACGCATACATCATCAATGGCTTCCAGATGAGTTGCGCGTCGAATCCTGGGGCTTGGATGCTTTGACTGTGCAAGACTTACGCCGTCGGGGACACAAAATAAAGGAAACTGCTCCTTGGGGTAATGGTAACGCGATCGCTGTTACAGCCGATGGAACTCTAGAAGGGGCCGCTGATCCTCGCGGTGAAGGTTCCCCCAGAGGTTTGTGAACGAGACAAGGGGAAAAACCATGCCCAATGACTAATGATTAATGACCAATGACCAATGACTATTGATTTTGGATTGTTGACTCTGCGTAGCTGCTGCCGCCAAACTCGTTTGCCCGTGTGCTAGGTACTAGTGTCCAACCTGCTTTGAGAAGTTTTTGATAAGTTGCCCAACCTTTAGAACCACCTGGTATTTGATAATCTGGGACTGCGAAATGTCCAAAAGCTGTGTAGGGACGCCAAGGCTGATTGGGTTCTGTCTGCAAATACAAAATTTTCTCTCCGTCGCCACCAGACTTAGATAACCAGCACATTTGTCGATGCATTGCAAACTCCTTTGTTTTTAGCTAATAACTAATTCATAACGGTAGGCTTTTGTCAAGCCACACCTTACCCTTGTGGGTTACTTTTTTGCCTAATACTTTAGACAAAGTGTAATTAAGTTATATCCACCACAGGATAATTACTTAACAAGTCATACCCTGAGAAAGCTGCTAGTAGGACACCAAGACAAACAGCTTTCCCTCACCTCCCTGATAGGAGATATTTTTCTAATGTTATCCGCGCTTTTGAGGAATGTGTGTAACAATAACTACTGTTTTGATTGAGTTTCGCAATCAAACTATTTGTTTTTCTGTTTACATACATAAGCGCAGATTTTGGAAATTACTTATAAAGTTCCGTTGATTAAACACTAAGCTAAAACACATCTAAATTGCATAATTACTTCATCTGGTTGTCTTTGAAGTTTTGATGCCTACAGCGGGTTGCGCCAACGTTGAAAGGCTCCGCTCAGACTTCTCTGTTTGTCATTAGTCAAAAGTACTTACAAAAGACAAATGACTAATGACAGTCTTAGGACATTTCTGAATAAGAAATTACCAGGTCAGTTAGAACAGTCCTTTTTCCAATAGGAAATCAGAGCTAACTCAATCGGTCTATCGGGTAATTTATTTTCCGGAAATCGCTTTAACCAAAGAATATAAAACTTGGACGCGATTTATATTCCTGAATTTACTGTAAATATACAGTGAACTTGTTGCTTTTACTGAGAAATATATAGGAAAATATAAACATCATAAGTAATTTAATCAGTCAAGTAGGATTTAGCAAGATGAAAGCAGTCGGTATTTACACCCTTGCAAATGATATTGTATTTGACCAGTTAGTTGCCTAGCTAAATAGTATTGAGGTCAATGTTAGCCAAAACATTCCTGTATGTGTTATTCCTTAGACTTATGGTGCGATATTCTTCGTAGTAGTGGTACATCAAGGCTGATTAGTCAATATCGCTAGATATTTCAGTAATTAGTAGTAGTAAATATGTAATAATCGCCCTCTTAAGTCTGTAGGTTTAGATCCCCGACTTCTTAAAAAAGTCGGGGATCTAGGCAGCAACTTGGGTTATTAGAAGGATGGAGCATACAACTTATCGCCGACAATCCCGCGAATTGTCTCTACTTGTTGGGTGTATGCAAAGTCAGATAAAACTGGTTTTGCTGCTTGCAACTGAGTTGGTTGATCTAAATCAATCCATGACTTACAGCCGCCATATTTGGGGTGGTAGGGAATTTCTTGTTGGAATAGTTTATATGTCCGCAGGAGGAGAATATAAAGCGGCTGGCGTGGTTTCCATTTGAGGCGATCGCTAATAAAATGCTCGTTCCAAATATGGAAGGGAAGCAAAGCATTGACAATAAATTCGTCACTAACTGGTAAAATATCCGTGATTTCAGCCCAACTGCTGATGCAAACTGTTTCTGGATGCCAACCTGATGTTACTGGATAAACATGATTGGCATACTCAGCTTTCAGCATGAAAGCTTGTTGATGTTCATAAGTAGGGTAAAGCAAAATTTGCTTGTGGGCAACTTGGAAATGTCCATTTCGTTCATGGATACCGCCTTTGCGGAGCAACATAATTGTTTTACCGTCTTCTAAGGCATTTACGGCGACTGCCCATTCTTTGAGAGCATGAAAAGTTGTAGTCAATTCCATCACATCTACTGTAACTCTGATTTAATTTCAACCTAAAACCGATAAAGTATGAAACTGTCCAAGGAAATGAATTAGGAAGCAGTTATGGAAAAGCGAGCGCTAGGTACTTCTGATGTCCAAATCACACCTATCCTGATGGGAACTTGGCAAGCTGGTAAAAGAATGTGGGTGGGAGTTGAGGATGCTGACTCGATTAAAACGATCCGAGCCGCATTTGAAGCTGGGATCACGACAATTGATACTGCTGAAGCTTATGGTGAAGGACACTCTGAGCGAATTGTAGCTGAAGCTTTATCTGATGTGCGCGTAGACGCGTAGCGGCTTGTCGTCAGACATCGCGTGGAGTATGCCACGAAAGTTTCCCCTAACCATCTAAAGTATGAACAAGTGATTGAAGCTTGCGTAGACGCGTAGCGGCTTGTCGTTAGACATCATTCCCTAACTAACCTGAAAACTGATTACATCGACCTTTACCAAATTCATTGGCCCTCCGGTGCTTTTAATAGTGAAATAGTAACTATCGAAGAAACTATGAGCGCTCTTAACCTGCTCAAAGAGCAAGGTAAAATTCGAGCAATTGGTGTTTCCAATTTTTCTGGCGCCCAGTTGGCTCAAGCAGCAAATTATGGACGTATTGATAGTTTACAACCACCCTATTCTTTATTCTGGAGACAGGTAGAACAAGATGCATTGCCCTATTGTATCGAAAATAATATTTCTATCCTTGCTTATTCGTCTTTAGCACAGGGATTGTTAACAGGAAAATTTGCTCTCGGTCATAAATTTGACCAAGCAGATAACCGTGCTAAAAATAAACTGTTTCAAGGCGAAAACTTTGAACGTGCTCAACAAGCGCTACAACAACTGCGTCCCATAGCCCTTCTTCATAATTGTACCCTTGCTCAGTTAGCTTTGGCGTGGTTAATTGCTCAAACCCAAACAAATGCGATTGCCGGAGCGCGTTATCCCGAACAAGCACTAGACAACGCATATAGCCACCCAAATAAAGCTTTCGGCCGCCCAATTGGTAGAAATAGATGCCATTGGACGTAGTGTCACCGACCATCTTGATAACAGTCAAATTATGTGGAATTGGTGAGAATGCAGTTTAGTTAGCCATACTTATCTCTCTTTTTTGGAGACGCTTTGCATAGCTTGCTTCCCCTTAGGAGTACGAAGATCCCTTCAACTTTCTTAAAAAGAGGGTTAGGGATCAAATTTCTGCTTCTAGATTGCAAAATCTAACAAAACGTCAATTTTAGTAAACTAAGGGTTGCAACTCACAAACTAAGTGATAATTTAAATAGTAGGACACCAAAGAAAATCAAACCAAACTAAAAGGGTAAATGACTTAGTGTCCCCTGTCATCAACCCAAGCAAATTTCAGCCTATCAAATATTAGAGAAGTGGTAAAAAGCCTAATGTAGAAGGCAAAGCCAAATCCGGAAGCGCGAAAACGCAATGATGCTGAGTTTGCTTGTTGTTTAGTCCACCTTAGTTATTAACTTTTAATTACTTAATTAGTTTAACAATTTGAAACCTGTGAACTCGATAAAACCTGGTCAAGATTGACCAGGTTTTATTAATAAAAGATAATTAATGTGCCCAATAAAGGTAAAATATTTTCGTTAGGGTAATTGACTGATTTTACATATAT
Source organism: Nostoc sp. (assembly GCF_036917615.1). Lineage (GTDB taxonomy): Bacteria > Cyanobacteriota > Cyanobacteriia > Cyanobacteriales > Nostocaceae > Nostoc. The sequence continues at coordinate 152,469 of NZ_JBALCZ010000068.1, read as the reverse complement.
AAACAAGTTCAGATCAATGGGCTTTTTTTTTACAATATAAATTCAAATAAGACTGTTTTGTATTTTTGTTAAAAATGGTTCCGTATTCGGATTTGATACTGGAAATTTGGTACAGTGTTTTCGTCAATATATAAGAGGATGTTTGAAAAGTCGTAAAGTATACTAAAAACCACACTTCCATTCTTCTCCCCGTTGGCGTCAGCCTGCCGTTAGGCAAGCAAAGAGAGGCTTTGAAACCCCCATTCCCTCATAAGGAAGGGGGGCTAGGGGGGTTAGGTTTCCGAGGTTTTAATGTTAATAACAATACTTTTCAAACATCCTCTTAGAGTTAGTTGGTAGCTGTTCACGGGCGGTAGAACATTTGCCTAAACACCTAGAGCTAATGTTTAGCAAGGCTTCGGGGTGATTTTTGGTATGAGATAATCGCTTTCCTTAATGCCTAAAAAATAATTTGCATCCCAGCATAGGACTTTTGCCTACTCAAAATTATCCCGAAAAAATCAAATCTAGACTGGTTTTCGTACTGTTTCCGTGTGCTTTTACATCGGGCACTTTTTTGACCACCCTGTGAACGGTTACGTTAGTTTTCTCTATTAGTAATAGAAAAGTTGAAAATTTAAAAACTTTTCTGTATTCATGCAGTATCAAACTTAAGAGAGGAATTTTGACGATGAAAATACAAAGCCTATTTACAAAAGCTTTCTGGTTAACATTGGTTGGGATCACAATCATGGTTGTGACTATTTTCAGATTAAGTCCTAGTTTGGCTCATTCCACGACAACGCCGCCAGGACAACTATCAGCAGCAAAAGTGACTATCGTGCAGTCTGAGTCACAACGTTCAGGAAGAAGGTCTCTTTATAATAGGCTAGGAGGCTACAACGCGATCGCTGCCGTCGTTGAAGATACTGAAAAATACGTATTTAATGACTCACAGATTGGTAAATACTTTATTGGCTTGAGTACTAATTCAAAACAGCGGCTGCGCCAGTTGGTGGTGGATCAATTCTGCGAAGCGACAGGTAGACCTTGTATTTATACTGGACGGAGTATGAAGCTTTCCCATAGTGGAATGGGTGGAGGTCTAACAAACAGTGAATTTAATGTTTTTTATAATTATATAGCGAAAGCCCTTGGTGAGAATAAGGTCAAGCAAACAGAGAGATACGAAGTGCTAGTATTTGTGAATAGTCTCAGAGACCAGATTGTCGAAAAATGACAAATAGGGGATGACGGCAGGGCGTTTTTAAGCTTTTCTGCAATTTAAAAGCAAATAGCTACTTTTAAAAAAAGCACCATTTATTCTGACCCTCAAAGACCGTACAACATTTAATTAGATACCCAAGGACTGCGTTAATTTGCAGCGTAACTACTATTGACAAAACTAATTTCATCTTCAACTATCACCAATGGGGTAAGTAGAGATTTAGACAGTAAAATCTCATCCAAACCACGATAAATAAGATTGTGGAAGCTCAAGGATGAGTAATGGATATGAATGGTAACATTACCCTGGTAGCCCAAACATTTACAGTTAATCCTGTGCGTTCCTGGTTATCACTTATCTCTTGTCATACTTATGACTAAAACAACTAGGATTTTTGGCGCGAATTCTGTAAAAGTTAAAAAGCAAAAGCAGCCAGGGTGTTGCCTATTTTGCCGACGCTCAGTCGCTCTTAGCATTTCCCCAACTCTTGGAGACGCTCCTTTGCGAAGAGAGAAGACCAGGCTGGCTCACTTTTTACGTTTGCTTTTATACTTTCTGATCGCTTTACTATGCATTCTTAGTTCACCCGTGCTGGCAAAAGTTCCTGGCTCAATTAATTCCTCATTCCAAGTACCAATTAATAGTCTGACGTTGCTGGCTGTGGCCGCTGACCCCGCCTCACTACTAGAACAGGGCAAAGTTTTATACAATACCGGAAAGTTTGCCAAGGCGGTAGAAGTCTTACAACAGGCTGTCCAAGCATATAAGCAGCAAGGGGAGAACCTCAGAATGGCAGTGACACTGAGTAATCTTTCCCTAGCTTACCAGGAACTTGGTGCATGGAGTCAGGCACAGCAGGCAATTACGGAGAGCTTAAATTTACTCAAAGGACAGGATAAAAACCAAAATCTGGAAATATTTGCCCAATCACTGGATATTCAAGGTTGTCTCCAACTGACAACGGGACAGGCTGAGGCGGCTTTAGAAACTTGGCGGCGGACGGAAGAAATTTACAGGCAAGCAGATAATAAAAGCGGCGTGGTGCGATCGCTAATCAATCAAGCCCAGGCGTGGCGAACCCAAGGATTTTATCCTCGGTCTGTCAAAACACTCGAAGAGGTAAGTCAGACGTTAAAATCTCAACCAGACTCTATAGAAAAGACAGTGAGTTTGCGATCGCTCGGTGATGCCCTTTTGGTATTGAGCGATTTGGAAAAGTCACGCCAGGCGTTAGAAGAAAGTCTGATGATTGCTCGACATCTGCAATCAAGCGCTGATATTGGGGCTAGTCTGTTCAGCCTGGGGAATAATGCCCTTAAACAACACGACAAAGCAAAGGCGATCGCTTATTATCAACAAACAATCGCAGCATCTCCCTCACCCCTGACAAAAGTCCAAGCGCAACTGAATCTCTTCGGTCTACTCATTGAAGATCAACAATGGGCAAAGGTTCAAGCTCTTTTGCCGTTGATTGAGTCCCAACTCGACCAACTCCCCCTCAGCCGTGCTAGTATTTACGCTCAGGTAAACTTTTCACAAAGTTTGGCAAAAGTCAAGAGTGGTGTGTTGCAAGCATCCAGTCAGAATTCCTACTCAGGATTCAGCACAAAAGACTCAGCAGTATTACTCGCCAGCACCATCCAGCAATCCCGCAGTTTAGGGGACAAGCGGGCAGAAGCTTATGCTCTGAAGAGTTTAGGCGGCTTGTACGAAGAAACCAGACAGTGGTCAGAGGCAGAAGACCTTACCCGGCAAGGATTAGCTTTGGTACAGAGCAGCAATGCACCAGAAATTACCTATACCTTGCAGTGGCAGTTAGGTAGATTGCTCTGGGCACAAAAAGATATTAATGGTGCGATCGCGGCATATGATGCTGCTGTGGACACTCTCCAGTCTCTCCGCAGAGATTTAGTAGTCAATAAAGATGTAGTGAACCAGGATGTACAATTCAACTTCCGGGATAGTGTAGAACCCGTCTACCGACAGTCAGTAGAGTTACTGCTGAAATCCCAACAAGGAAAACCAGATGAAAAAATATTAGAGAAAGCACGCCAGCGGATTGAAGCACTCCAACTAGCAGAATTGGACGACTTCTTTGGCGAAGCTTGCCTGCAAGGCCAGAGAGTAACCCTCGATCAAGTGGTAGACCAAGATAATCCCACGGCTGCCATCGTCTATCCGATTATTCTTGAAAAAGAACTCCAGGTAATTGTCAAAATTCCCAAACAACCTCTGCAAAACTACACTACTCAGATTTCTCACACACAAGTAGAGAAACTCTTAGTAGAACTCCGAAAAAATCTTGTCAATCCCACCGCTATCAAAGCCGTCCAAACCCACTCGCACCAAGTTTACAACTGGCTGCTTAAACCGATTGAGTCACAATTGCAAAAAAGTGGGGTAGATACCCTAGTGTTTGTCTTGGATGGGCCGTTACGCAATTTACCAATGGCAGCTCTTTATGATGGTAAGCAATACTTGGTAGAGAAATATGCAGTTGCTCTGAGCGTGGGTCTGCAACTCCTTAACCCTAAACCGCTGGTAAAACAGCAACTAAGAGCGTTAACCGCAGGACTAACTCAGCCGCCGCCAGGGTTTTCCAAGTTTACGCCGTTGCTTGCGATCAAATCTGAATTCGACGGCATTAGCAAAGCAGGAGTTTCGACAACTAGCTTACTAGATCGAGATTTTAAGAAAAAGAATTTAGAGAGTGAAATTGGTGCTGCTTCATTCAACATAGTGCATTTAGCAACCCACGGTCAGTTTAGTTCTCGCCTTGAAGACACTTTTATTTTGGATTTCGATGGTCAGATCAATGTTAAGGATTTTGATACTCTTTTCCGCAGTCAGGGTAAAACCATAGTAGAGTTATTAGTTTTGAGTGCTTGCCAGACAGCAACAGGCGACAGCCGTGCAGCACTGGGTCTTGCCGGAGCAGCTGTACGAGCTGGGGCACGCAGTACCATAGCCTCGCTGTGGCAGATTGATGATGAATCGACGGCAATGTTTTTTACTGCCTTCTATCGAGAACTCAAGAGTGGCAAAATCACCAAAGCCGAAGCTGTCCACCGTGCCCAGCTACAACTGCTGAAACATCCTAACTACAAGGCACCAAGCTTTTGGTCTGCCTATGTGTTGATTGGCAATTGGTTGTAATTTGGGGACTGAGAATTGGGGAGTGTAAAACTGAGTGCAGTTACTCCCGATGACCAAAGCCGCAGATGTCAACACCAAACGCTTGATTAGCCTTTATAAAAAACTTTTTGGTCTGTGAGGTTGACGGTTTGCGTCCAGACTACTTCTTCTGTTGCTGTATCACGAACAATTAATTGGGCGGTTTTGTTGTTTCCTGGACTGTACCACAAAAATAATCGGCGATCGCTCCAAACATTGTATGTATCAACTACAGGTGATAATTCCTGGGCGAATCCATCAATGCGATCGCTAGCCTAAAGATCCTTCTCAACTACTGACTTTTCGATCTACTGAAATTTGGGGTTTCTCTGCTGACACAAACAAAGCCAGTCCATTCCTACCTGTGCGAATCTGATCAAATCACATCTTTGTCAGCCAATCTAAAATCGTCGGTTGCGAATACGTCCACCACAGGTAACGTAATAGATAAGAGAGAACAAGCTGATAGGCGAGGAGAGTTTTCCCTGATCGCCGGGATGAAACAGATCGTTGATTAGTAAAGTTCCACCTCCTCGCAGTGCTTGGAATGCCTTGTTGAGTGCAATTTCACACTGCTCGACCGTGAGGCCGTGGAGGATGTTGGAGAGAAACACAACATCATAATTGTTGCCCCAATCAGTATCCAGTAAATTACCTTCAATATATTGGATGCGATCGCCTAACCCTGCCTGTTCAATTTGGGGTAATCCTGTTAGAGCAAGAATTTGCGCGGTTGTCACGGGGCAATATTCTCGGTGAAACTCCGTTTATTGAGATACAACTTCCTGCGGTTACAGTCAAAGTAGTGTGGGATTTGCAGATCTTGTCGATTCCTGGCTGGCGCTTGGGGATATTTTTACCTAATCTCCAGTTCCCAATCCCCAATTCTGTTTTTCCAATAATCATTCTCTATTTTGTGGCATAAATTCAGTGAATGCCGGTGATATGTATATAGCAGCATTGATCCCTAAAGATTGATTTATGAATAACTCCACCTATCAGCTAGACGACTTCGCTTTAACATTGCCGATTTCCCAATCAGCTCGCATAACTGCTCAGGAATTTGCTAACCAGCAGCCAAATCCTGAAAAAGCACAACAAGTCCGGCTAAATACGCTGGCTGTGTGGGTGGTAAATAACTACTTGGAAATGATGGATATTCCTACTAACCTCCAAGCTAGTGACAGCTGGAACCCGATCATGCGCCTTTGTGGGAATGTAGCTGACTTAGAGGTGCCCTCAGTTGGTCGTCTGGAGTGTCGCCCTGTCCATTTGGATCAGCAGATATGTTCCATTCCTCCAGAAACCTGGGAAGAACGGGTGGGTTATTTAGTAGTTCAATTTGATGAATCGCTCCAAGAGGCGAGGCTACTTGGTTTTATCCCTAGTGTCACAACTGAAACACTACCTTTAGAAAAACTGCAACCATTGGAAGCGTTTATCGACTACCTGGGCCAACTGCGCCAATACCCACTTAATTCACTGGTGAATTTAAGTCAATGGTTTGCTGGTATATTTGAGACAGGTTGGCAGACTATTGAATCCCTGTGGAACGTGCCGGAACTCAGACCAACTTATGCCTTTCGCAGTACTGAAACTTTGGAACTAAATACCCTCAACCGACCAGAATCAATTACTAAACGTGCAAAACTGATTGATTTGGGTATCCAAATTCTCAACCAACCTGTGATGTTGATTGTGGAAATCAGCCCCGAAAAGGATCAACAAACCAGTATTCATCTCCAATTGCACGCCACTGGGAATCAAATCTACTTGCCACCAGGAGTTCATCTCACCGTTCTAGATAGTTCGGGAGCAGTATTTCTAGACGCTCAATCTCGAAAATTAGACAACTACATTCAGTTGCAGTTTCGCGGTGAACCTACAGAGCAATTTAGCGTTAAGGTAACCTTAGATAATACCAGTATTACCGAACATTTTAGGATTTGAAACATCTAGCTATTTTACCTCTTTGTTGGTAATTTATTAAGTGGTAATTGGTTAATTAAAAATTAAAAATTAAAATCCAAGCCGGCTTTTAGGGATTTTGAAAGAAGTCTGTAGACGCTTGTGGAGCTTGTGATCAAACACTAAAATAGGGCGTGATTTTGCACAGGGAGATAGTGACAGTCATGGGTAAGTTAGTGGTTCTGAAATTCGGAGAGGGTAGTTTTGAGCAGGGGTTTGCTGTCACTCTCCAAATTGGTGAAGAACAGGAGCGTGCTGCAACAGAAATCACCGGGAGACTACCTTCATTCCCCGAAATGCCGCTCTATTATAGTCATTGGCAATTTAGTTATCGGCAGATAGGCAATCGTTATCGCCTCCATGCTGACCAAATGCAGGTGACAAATGTATCGATGATTCAAGACTGCGAAAACACTTCCCATATTTTGCGGGCACGCTTTAATACCTGGCTGCGAGCAGAGGAGTTTCGCCCTTTGAGGGAAAAATGGTTAGAAAGATTGTCGTCCACAGAAGAAGTGCGAGTGATTTTGCAAACAGAAAATAGCCAATTGCAGCTATTACCCTGGCATCTGTGGGACTTGTTAGAACGCTACCCCAAGGCTGAAATCGCCCTTTCTTCACCATCCTACGATCGCATTCACAAGCCACGCACTTTAAATCAATTAGTCAACATTTTAGCAATTGTGGGCAATAGTCAGGGGATTGACACCCAGGCTGATCTAGCCTTACTGCAACAGTGTAGGAATGCAGAGGTCAGCTTTCTGGTAGAACCACAACGGAAGGAATTGACTGACCATCTTTGGGGAAAAAACTGGGATATTCTCTTTTTTGCTGGGCACAGTTCCAGTAACAAAAATGGAGAAAGCGGACGAATTTACCTGAATAAAACTGATAGCCTCACCATTGGCGAATTAAAGTACGCTCTGCAAAAAGCCATTGAAAACGGCTTGCAACTAGCTATATTCAACTCTTGTGATGGATTGGGATTGGCGCGAGAATTAGCTGATTTGCAAATCCCTCAGATGATCGTCATGCGTGAACCTGTCCCAGATCAGGTTGCCAAGGAGTTCTTAAAGTATTTTCTCCAAGGTTTTGCCAATGGGAAGTCTTTATATCAAGCGGTACGCCAAGCGCGGGAACGATTGCAAGGACTTGAGGATCGATTTCCCTGTGCGACTTGGCTACCAATGATTTGCCAAAATCCAGCGCAGATACCACCCAGTTGGGATGAATTAAGGTTTATAAAAACTGAAGATATACCAAATTTAGCTTTGTCTACCAGACGCAGATTTCAAGCAACTTTGTTATCCAGTTTGGCGATTACAGCCTTGGTTTGTGGGGTGAGATGGCTGGGATTCCTGGAAAATCCAGAAATTCAAGCCTTTGACCAGATGATGCGATCGCGCCCTGCGGAGGAAGTTGATCCCCGACTGCTGATAATCACAATTGACGATGAGGATTTGGCAACTCAAAGAAAAAATGGCGAGTCCTTGATTGGAGCTTCCATTTCTGAAAAATCTCTCAACAAGCTACTGGCGAAACTGAATCAATACCAACCCCGCGCGATCGGCTTGGATATCTATCGTGATTTTAAAGCCACACAACCAGATTTAATTACTCGTCTCCAAAAAACTCAGAACTTGATTGGCGTATGTAAGGGAAGCGATGGCACAGTAGATATCCCAGGCAATCAGCCGCCACCAGAAATCCCCACAACAAATCTGGGATTCAGTGACTTTATTAATGATCATGATGGAGTTATCCGTCGGCATCTCCTGTTCATGAACCTAGAGGCGACATCGTTGTGTCCTGCTCGCTATGCATTCAGTCTACAACTGGCCTCTCTCTATCTGCGACCTTTAGGAATTCAAACAAAGTTCACCCCTCAAGGTAATTTGCAGCTGGGTAAAACTATTTTTCCAAATATGAAATCTCGTACTGGCGGCTATCAAAATATTGATGCTAATGGTGGTCAAATCTTGCTCAACTACCGTTCCTCAAAGGAGATAGCCGAACAGGTGAAGCTAACCCAATTTTTATCTAGTCCGATTGACCCCAGTGCGATCAAAGACAGGATTGTTTTAATTGGTGTGGTGGCAAAAGGGGATTCTCCAGACACCTGGGCTACACCCTATGGCGCTGCTTTAGATCAGCAAATGCCAGGAGTCTTAGTACAAGCGCATATGGTCAGCCAAATCCTCAGTGCTGTCCAGGATGGGCGGCCGTTGCTGCGGGTTTGGTCACTGTGGATTGAGGTGGTCTGGATTTGGGGCTGGTCTTTGGTAGGGGGAGTCCTGGCTTGGCAAAAGCTTTCGTTCCCTTGGTTGGCATTGGCAGTCAGTATTACCTTTAGTGTTCTGTATATAGTTTGCTTTGGTCTGTTAATTTCGGGTGCTTGGGTACCGTTTATACCTTCGGCTTTGTCGTTGGTAGCTACGGTTGCCTTGATGTCAATTTATAATTCAAAAACAAAAGTTCGGGTGGCGAGTGGGGAATAGGGGGCTTCCAAATCAAAAAACATTCAATCGCTGTGGAAGCAGTTATTGAGGAGGAGAAGAATCTGATAGTTGTATTGGACACAAAAATTTGGAAAATTTAATTTTTGGAGTTTTTTCGGGAATGGGGAAAGATTTTCTTGATTAAATTTGTGGATAACCAGCAGATAAATCTATAAGGTTTACATACTTAAGGTAAGGTTTTTATGAAGTCAAATTCACAACCGAGAAAACTGTTTTTAGTACTAGCTTTTAGCTGTACTAATTTACTAGTTAGCCTGACTCCAGTACTGGCGAAACCAACTCTTAGTTCTCCACTTAGCGATCCCTCTGATGCTATAACGACCCTTGCTCAAATCACAACCTTTAATCAACCCACAATTCCACCTGGCCCCCCTCCTGGAGATCGCCTTCGTGGCGGAGGTAAGCGAGCCTTTAATCAACCCACAATTCCAGCGGGCCCCCCTCCTGGAGGTCGCGTTCGTGGTGGAGCGAAGCGCGGGCCGGCATGTCCACTTACTAAACCTGACCTGACTGCTTTAGTACCCTTTACTGAGGAAGCTAACTCAGTGATAAATGTCTGGGGACAAACAACAGTAGAACGCCCAAGTTGGTTTTTCTATGTGCCATATACCAAAGATTTGCCCTATGAAGTTGAATTTGTGCTGCAAGATCAGGACTCTAACGATATTTACCAAAAAGCGATCGCTTTACCAGATAAACCAGGAGTCATCCACGTTTCTCTGCCTACCACTGCTCCTGCTTTAGCACTAGACAAACAATATCGCTGGTTTTTCACGATTAACTGTGACAAGCAAAAGGATTCTCCCCCGACTTTCGTCGAAGGTGTAATACAAAGAGTCGAACTGAATCCAGCCGCTCTCAAAGAGCTACAAACCATAGAACCTCTAAAGCAATATGCTATCTATGCCGAAAATGGGATATGGTACGACGCACTGACGACACTGGCTCAACTGCGTCAGAAAAATCCTAAAGATGCAGCACTGCAAGCAGAGTGGCGGAATTTGTTAAGCAGCATCCGCTTAAATGATATTGCAGCACAACCGATTCTTTGGGAGAAACCTTAGCCTAAGAGGATGTTTGAAAAGTCGTAAAGTATACTAGAAACCTCATTTCCATTCCTCTTCCCCACTCCTGAGAGGCTTTGAAACCCCCATTTTCTTGTAGGTAAGGGGGGCTGGGGGGTTAGGTTTCTGAGGTTTTGATGTTACCAAAAATACTTTTCAAACATCCCCTAAGAAACACTAATCTTCTTTTTGCAAGATATCATCATCAATTGGTCGCTCCCGATTAATATCAGGACTTTCTGCTGTCCAATAGTCATCTACTTCAGGAGATTCAGAAACGATCACAAACTCAGTCTCTTTTCTATGGTTATTTCCCCATTCATCCAAAACATCTTTAATTAACACCTCTTGCACCCAAATTTTAGCGACGACTGTTAGGGGTAATGCTAGAAATAATCCTAAAAAGCCAAAGAAAGTCACGAAAAATAACTGGGAAATTAAGGTTACGGCTGGTAGCAATGAGACTTGATGCGCCATGACAATGGGCGTGATGAAATTACTCTCAATCTGTTGAATAAAAAAGTAGAGAATCAAGACAGCGACAGCTTTCCAGGGTTCATCCAACAAAGCGATCGCCATTGCAGGTATTACACTCAGGGTTGGGCCGAGGTTGGGAATTAAGTTCAAAAATCCTGCCAAAACCCCTAAAGCAAGTGCTGCTTTTACACCCAAAATAGATAAGCCAATTACACTCATCAACCCTACTACACCCATAGCAATGAGAGCGCCTATTACCCATCCCCCCAAGGAGACTTCGCATTGATCTAAAATCCCTTCGACTCGTCGTCGATAAAATGAGGGGAAAAGCCGCACAAAGACTTTGCGGTAAGCCACGGGGTTGGCTAATGTCATTCCTGTTAAAACTAGCACTAGTAAAACCTTGAGGACAATTTCCAAGGAGCCAGATACAAAGGCGAAGGAGTTTCCTAATACCCTATTGACGATCGGCTGTGCTTGTTGGATCAGGCTGTTTAAATCTGGGATGTAAGGAACCAATTCAGTAGGAATGCGGCTTCTCAGGGCGTCAAGCCAACTATTAAAGCGTCCAAACCCTTGGGGAACTCGATAGGTTAGTTCTTGAAACTGCTGGGCAAAAGGTGGTACGATTAGCCAGAAAAAACCCACGATCCCGGCAAAAAAGATCACGACTGCGAGAAGGACAGCGAATCCACGCTTCATACCTGAGCGTTGGAAGCGTTTCGCTAGCCGATTTAAGGTGGTGGCTAACACAACTGCGGCAAACACGAGCAAAAGCACTTCCCGAATTTGCCACAGGATGTATAAAGAAAGAACTATGGCGATTAAGCCGATCCATTGACCGAGGTTCACAGGCTGACTCCCAACGGTTGGCGAGATGCAATTTTTTTGTAATTCAGTTAGGTTAGCCGATTTTAGTAACTTGTGCGTAAATGGTTTGAGTTAATTTTGTTTCTGTGCTTGGAATCGCCACAGTAGCGCGATCGCCATAATCACAATCGGCAACAATATTATAATCAGCGCGTTGGTTGCTGTCGCCGGAACTGATAGACTTGGCCCTGCATACTTAATCAATACCGATAACAAAGCCGAGAGTAAAAGCAGTTTCAGAACAAATCCTAGTTGATTTTCCATAAAAGCACGGCAATACAAATTTTTGTAGTAAACACGAATTTGGGCTGTACTGCCCAGTTTCTACAATAAACCTACAGATACAATCCTTTCCAACTTTCTCTAGGAAATGGAACGCTTTTTTACGTCAAACTCAACCAGCCAAAAACTTGTTCCACAGTCAGTTCCAACTCGATACCCTCCAGGATGGGTAATTTATCAGCACCTTCGTATAATTCCAATCGCTGTCCCGGAAAAATCCCTAGCACACTTTCGTCTTCTGGGTTAATTAACCAGCCTAGCTCAGTACCATTGCGTGAACAATGCAATAATTTACTCAATACTTTTTTTAACCTTTGGTCTGGGGAAAGAATCTCAATTGCCCAGTCGGGATGAATTTCAAAGCGATTAACAATTCTGCCAGATGGAGTTTTAGGAATTCTATCCCAGCGAAACACAGAGACATCAGGGACGATAGAAGCGCCGCCGAAGGTGCAACGCAGTTCTGTGATAGCTACAGCAATTTTTTGATTTCTCCCTACGCCGTTAATCACTTCAGATAGAATTGTCTGGATCAGACCATGTTCACCTTGAGGCATAGGTTTTTGAATGATTTCCCTGTTAATAAAGTCTGATGCTGGTTCAGTTTCCGGCAGTTTGAGGAACTCGTCTAAAGTTAATTGGGGTTGACTGGCAATAGTCATAAGTGAGTGAAATACAGGGGATGGTTTAATTATGGGCGAACTCGCAAAGCGCCCGATGGAGGTAGAATATAGTTTAAATACTAATTGGTACTAAAATATAAATTCCACTTAACATAAGCAGAATCAAAGTAATGATTAAACCGGATCGAATAGAGAGAGGATTTAAAATTACTAATAACCATAAGGAAGCCACTTCAACTATAGTTGCTCCAAAAACTTTCAAAATATGGATAGTTAGATGAAATAAAGAAAAATCAGGATGTATTACATTCACGTAGCCGATTAAATCTCCACTTCACACAAGCAAGATAAAATTTAGTCCAATAATTACTATTGTTGACAGTACAGAAACAATGAGTTTAAATAATCGAATTTGGAATCTCATATTTTTTGATAAACTCAATGCTGTTATAAGTCAAAATTCCTATTAGTAATCGAAATAATATTATTTATCTAAAGTTAATCGCTTTCCTGCTGATTTAACCATGCTTCTAAATCAGTTATATTAGAAAAATCTAACAGCGCTTCTCCTAAATCTTCTAATTTTTGAGCAGATAACACTTGTAAACGTTCTGTCAACGCTAAATTAATATCGCTAAAACGACGATTCAAAAAGCGTACAGTGTATATAAACGCCTCTTTTTGGACAATATCCTGATAAATCACTGATTCTTGCATAATTTCCTCACTCAATACTTGACGAATTAAATTTTTCTTAAACCGTAAGCCTGCTAAAATCTCCGTATACGCAGCAGTATTTTGCCTTGCTTCTATATCTGGAATTTTAGCAATTTCCTCGGCAATCTGCGATAACAACCCTTAGGGTGATCTGGTTTGCGTTAATGCTGCTAATGGTAATAAAGCAGGATTAGAGAGAAATAATGCCGAATCCTGTTCCCACATTCGGATAATTCGATAGCGGTGAGTTGTCATCTCACTTACATATTCTTTGGTAAAAGCGGCTTCATTACTTGTCTCTTGCAACAAAATCACTATCTGTATTATTACAACATCATACTGTCGCACTAACCTTACAAAATAATCTAGCATCCTCAAAAGAAGCGGCGGAGTAGATATTGTTGTTGTTTGAAATTCAATGTGCAGAATTATATTTTCTGTTTGTAAAAATGTAACAGAATCTGCACGAATTGGTTCAATACTTAATTCAGTTTTTAAAACTTTAATTTCTCTCGGCTCGACCATTAGCAACCAACGCGCAAAATCTGTTGGATATTTTTCGGCTAAAATCTTACATAAATTATCAAAACTCACAAAAATACTCAATTTTATACTGTCATAACTTTATTATTTTATTGCCATAAAATCAAATTTTAACTAAAAAAAAGTGGGCTGCTTGCCCACCCTAGTCGATTATGTACTTAATACTACTTTATACGGGTGCTTCAGTAGCACTTTTGCCAACCAGCATTGCGGTATTTTCATCGCTTTCGAGAATACCGAATTCAATCAACAACTCTTCTAGCTCTTCCATCTCGATAGGTGTGGGGATAGACAGGTGTGTGTTGTTGATGATCTTGTTAGCCAATGTCCGATATTCATTAGCTTGGTTGCTGTCAGGTGCATACTCGTTAACAGTCATCCGGCGCAATTCTGCGTGTTGAACGATGTTGTCACGAGGTACGTAGTGAATCATTTGGGTGTTCAACCGTTTTGCCAGGGTTTCGATTAGGTCGATTTCCCGGTCAGTATTACGGCTATTACAAATCAGACCACCCAAACGCACGCCACCAGTGTGAGCATACTTGAGAACACCACGAGCAATGTTGTTAGCAGCGTACATTGCCATCATTTCACCCGATGTGACGATGTAGATTTCTTGTGCTTTACCTTCACGAATAGGCATAGCAAAACCACCGCACACAACGTCACCTAACACGTCATAAGATACAAAGTCTAGGTCTTGGTAAGCACCGTTTTCTTCCAAGAAGTTGATGGCGGTGATAATACCACGACCTGCACAACCTACACCGGGTTCTGGACCACCAGATTCTACGCAAAGAACGTCACGGAAACCCTTGAGCATCACTTCATGGAGTTCTATATCTTCTACTGCGCCACGTTCAGCAGCGAGGTGAAGAACGGTTGTTTGAGCCTTACTATGTAGCATCAAACGGGTAGAGTCAGCTTTGGGGTCGCAACCAACAATAAGAATGCGTTGACCGATTTCAGCCATTGCTGCTAGGGTGTTTTGAGAGGTGGTAGATTTACCAATACCGCCTTTACCATAGAAAGCTATTTGTCTAATCTTTTCTTCAGTCATGGTTGTGTTTTCCTAAAATGATTTAGCTGATGGGTCGGAAGCTTGATGTGAGATATTCACCCTTGGTGCTGTTGGGAAGTAGAGCCTGTTGGCGTAGACGTGTAGCGACTTATCGCTAGACATCGCACCCTGACAAAAACAGTTAAAATCAGAACATATTTACCCACGAAGCGTAGACGCAGAGCGACTTGTCGTCAGACATCGCTTAAGGGATAGAGAAATCTCTATTTCCTAATAACGAAGCCTTTAAAACTTTGACTTCAGCATCGTCAGTTGTTGTAACAGAATCCCAAATGGTTGCTCAAGCCTCAAGAGTGGTTGCAGCAGGAATTCAAATGAACGCAGATTTGTTCTCTGAACCACACAACCAACCAAATTGCAATCCACTCTTAAATGGTCGCTACAACTTCTCTGATTTTGCTGATATCAAGTCGCCAAGAACTTCTATAGCGCTTCTCGTTTCGTGATTGATGCAGCAGGATAAATTCCAGCCTAAAAGTGGTAGCTACAGGTGCAGTACTATAAAGCCTGCACAGGCAACCCCTAATACTCTGGCTTAGATAATATCTTGGTGACTTTTGACAGTATGGTTAAATTCCTGAAAATTCTGGAACAACACCATTCTGCTTGAAGTTTTCGTTCCAAAAGTCAGCAACTGCTTCAACTTAGTTCGCGGTTAAAAATGTTTTTTACCGCAAGATTAAGTTTGTAAATATCCTGTATTTCTATGGATTTGTCAGGCTGTACTAAGAGTCTTTCTTCCCAGACTCCAAGAGTAATTGCCTTTAGCGGATAATGCTCTAGCTAGGTTAGCCAACTCTTATTGGCTCATACCCAGATAAATTTCGATTGACTTCAAGTTGTTACAAAGGCTACTATCCTACTCAATCTAGTTTTAGATTTTTGTGGCAAAAAGATGTAACGAATTGAAGTGGACTTACCAGAGCAAAAAAACCTTCTTGAGCTTGCCTCAAACTTGTCTTGAAGTCTTTTTGTGTTTTCACTTTTTTGATTCCTATAAAAACCATAACATACATCTCACTAATTTATTTGTTGAATCTCAAATTATTTATCTACTTGCCAGAAGATTATCCTTAGGCTCTTTAATAGTCATAATTTCCGCGCTCACACGTTGCCAGCTCGTGAAATTATTTATCATAGCCAATATGTGCAGTTAGATACTTTTGGGTATTTTATAAAAGTACTTAAAACTAATGTTTTACAACTAAAAAAATTCTGATTTTTGCACTCAAAAATTTCGTCACGAAACTAGATTAAATAACTCACAAAATTTCACCGGATAATATCAAGTTCGCTTAATTACCTATAATTCAAAACTCCCCTTGTCTCCTACGGTTTTAATGATAAAACTTTCGCCGGACACAGATGACACCGTTTCACTTTAATAATCCAGGACTTACGCACAGGTAACGGAAAATCGAACCACAGAGGACGCAGAGGACACCGAGGAATAAGAGTTTGAGAGGTTTTTTGCGTAAGTTCTATAATCATATAAATTAAGAATGCTTTGAGACATTACCTCGTTAGCTCGTTAAGAGTCTCTGACTGGGAATGCCCCTGATTGAGGCTCCGCCTCCCTTACTCGCGGCAGAGCCGCAATGACGAGCATTTCCAGCCGAAGGCTGGAAACGAGGTTTTAAAAAGGTTTTAGCTTAAGTTGACACCAATGACCAATGTTCCCTACGAGAAATCTATCTATATGTATCAAAGTTTGTGTGAAATGGTATGACACCTGTGCAATTAGTGCTTGTGATGATTTCGCATGGCTTTATGAATCTTCTTCCATCGTTCTTTCTCAGCTAGTTGCGCCCTCTGGTCTTGTTTGCGGGTAAGGTAGTCGAGTTCTTTTTGTAACTTTTGGTAGCTGAGAAACTTGGAATAATCAAGTTCTCCCTCAGCCAAAGCCTGCTGCACAACACAACCGGGTTCGTTATTATGCTGACAATTGCGGAAATGGCACTCCTGCGCCAAGGTTTCGATGCCTGCAAAAGTTTCTTGCAAACCTTCATCACCTGCCCAAATTTGGATTTCTCGCATTCCTGGGGTATCAATAATTAATCCACCAGTCGGGAGCAAAATCAATTCACGATGAGTTGTCGTGTGTCTACCTCGGTCATCACCTCGCCGGACTGGTTGCACAGCTTGCACAGAAAATTCGTTTAAATTATCCAATCTTGTGGAATTGGCATCTTTATGGGTGTCAACTTAAGCTGAAACCCTTTTCAAACCTAGTTTCCAGCCCCTAGCTGAAAATGCTACTCATTGGGCTGCGGCCGCGAATAAGGGAGGCAGCAGCCTTAATGAGGGGCATTCCCAGTCGAAGACTAGGAACCAGATAAAACCAGGTAAACGATTTTAGATTTCTGTTCAATCCAAAATTCAAAATTCAAAATCTAAAATTGGATAACTTCTGCCTTATTCAAATAGCTCTTTGCCGCACATGTCGCCCATTAAGCCCTTGCTTTATCCAACTCAGACATTCATATTCAGATTTGAATAATTTTGGAGCTGCAATATTATTCAATAACTCTGGTGGGTAATGGTCATAGAAACATTTGTCTCCTTCTTGGAAGATGATAATCAAATTGTTCCGATAAATGTAGCGAGACTTAAAACTATCCCCCCGATGAACAAACTCTGAATTTTGATCAATATGTTCTTTAGCAATATCAACGATATTACTAACGCCACTTCCATAGATTCTTGCTGGGTTTTCTGCTTTATGAAATTGGCTTCTTTGCCCAATCTCAGATAGCAATTTATACGAATAAATCTCGTAATTATCAGCTTGTCCAAAAACAAATGGAATGATGAGATATCCTTTGTATGAGACTGAACTTTCATAAAGAAGACGACTCATCTCAACCTCCTTTGGTATAACTGCTCTCAAAAAATTCGCCGAAATCACATATACATTAAAAATCAATGCTTTTCTGTTAGATATATTCATTTATCACTTCAACCTTCATCGCCGTTTAACAAATAGGGCTATTACCCCTTTTGTCAAGGAGAAAGGAATATGAAGCTTTAACAGAAAAGTATCGTAAGACTAATTATCGCTCTTTTTTTAATCACTAAACATTAGATATCCTGTAAAAGTTAAAAAAGTAGAAATTTAATTCTGTGGCATTACTCCCCCTGCCTTTCAAGACCATAAACTGAGCTGATTGGGGGGATGGTCAAGGTTATTCCAAGGTAGGGGGGGAACTGGTGTATCATTCTGTTCTAATAGCTGTTGGAAGTGACGGGCTGTGCTAGGCGTAGACGCGAAGCGGCTTGTCGCCAGACATCGCGCTTCTATTGGACAATGGACAAAGAAATAAATTCGTACTCCCGTCTGCAACCATTGCTGAATCTGCCTTACCCACTCTTGCATAAACGGCTGATTCACTGATAAATTTGGATGAGAAATAAACCGTATCAGAGTAAAAGGTGCTGTCACACTCAATTGTAACGGTAATTTAGGTTTACGCCGTTCCGATTGCAACTGGGGGTCATCATCTCCAGTGTAGATGGGACGCGAGTCTAACAGTACCCGTCCTACACCTAACTTTTCTAAAAGCGCCGTCAAATTACTAGCATGGGGTTCCCTGAACCAGTCGCGATGCCGAACTTCCAGCGCTAGGGGTGCTTCTGTACGCGGCCAAGCTTCCAGAAAGTTGGTCAAATCCTCAAGTAATGCAGGTGGATAACTGGGTGGTAACTGGGCAAACATCGGGCCAAGACGCTTCCCTAAAGGGCGCATCCCCTCCAGAAATTTTAAAGCAGCCGGAATATAAGGTTGTAGCAACCCTTGATGGGTAATATCTCGCGGTAATTTCAGACAAAATTCAAAACCTGCTGGTGTTTCGGCAGCCCAACGGGTTACAGTTTCTTGGTTAGGCACGGCATAAAAGGTGGTGTTACCTTCTACGGTCGTGAAGCGACGACTGTAGAGATGGAGAAAATCGGCAGTGCGAGTGCCTTGGGGATAGAGTTCGCCCACCCAACCTTTATATGCCCAAACAGCACAACCGATAAAAAAGTTCACAGTGCCTAAAAGTCTTGATGTATCATATTCAATTTTACAGGCAGGTTGTAGCGATGGATGAAGCTAGGTCAGATTCCCGACTTCAAAATGCTTGATTGCTTACTCATTTCGGTAGATTCAGCAAGCATTCAAGCATATTGCTTACGGAAGGGCGATCACTATCTAGCAGGAGAGGGAAAAATGCTTTCAAAAACCACAAATTAAGAAACTCTAAGACTTAATTTCTTACTTTGATTATTACAAGCAAGTAATATCAGTGCTTTTGAGAGCCAGTGCTGTTAACTGTTCTTGCTCGGTCGGAGTTATGCCTCAGTTCACCTGTGATGCCCCCAAAGCTTTCAAAGTTGCTATCTCTCCTTGAGTCAATCCTGTCACCCCGGTGATAATCATACCCTCGGATGGACGGGCTGACCTCAAAGTTTGCCAACACTGTCAGCATCTGGGTATAAAACTGCTCAGAAGGTTCTCAATCGTTTCATTACTGAACCGATTAGTTCAGTTTAGCTGTTTGGGGAATTCGCCAACGGTATCTAAATGCGTAGCAAAACTGTGGCGAAACGTATGACAACCCACCTTTTTTTGAATACCAGCTTGGCGAACCCCTTGTTTTAACGCTTTTTGTAAACTAGTATCGTGAAGGTGATGACGAACTTCACCACTACGGGGGTCTTTAGAGATGCTTCCAGAAGGAAAAACAAACTGCCAAATCCAATCATACTTGGCTCGGGATATTTTCTTTCTAATGCAAAAGGTAAATAAATCGAACCATAACCTTTTTGTAAATCTTGTTGATGTATAATTTTTACACTTTGAAAATTAATTTTTAATTCTTCAGCAATATTTTCAGATAACATCGTCACCCGACTTTCATTTCCCATAGTAGATTGACGTGTTTCTCCCACCCCGCTATTTAACAAGAAAAAATAGGACTACTAGAAAAACAAGCAATGCCAGAAGAGAAAGCTTTAACTATTGATTATTCTCAAAAAGATGCAGCTTCTACGTTTGCCCCCAAACCACTACTTTCTAGCCAACAAGCAGGATGGAGAAACATCCATCTGGCACACTATCAATTACCTGCGATAGAAGTCCCAGAGATATACAACGTTCAACACGTGATTGTAATTCCATTTTGGAAACAGCCAGTAGAAGTAGAACTTATTGCTGAAGGTAAGCGTTATTTAACGCAACATGATCAGAAAGAAACAGCCCTCAATTGTATTGAAGTTCTTCCTGCTTACGTACCTA
Organism: Nostoc sp.; assembly: GCF_036917615.1. Classification (GTDB taxonomy): domain Bacteria; phylum Cyanobacteriota; class Cyanobacteriia; order Cyanobacteriales; family Nostocaceae; genus Nostoc. Next base: position 132,666 of record NZ_JBALCZ010000068.1, on the reverse strand, counting down.
TAAGTTCTAAATGTAAACAGGAAATTGAATTAATGCACTGCTACCTGGAGCCTACCTTCCTAGCTCATGCTGCTCATGAGTCAGTCAATCCAGACCGAGTTGAAGTTAAGCTGGCACTTCAAGCGCCTGATCCATTGGTTTGTCAAATTGGCTTAGCCCTAAGATCTGTGCTGGAAACTGACGCAAATAACAGTTATTTTTATGCGGAATCTATGGCAACAGCTTTAGCGGCTCATTTCCTGAAGTATTACTCAACTCGTAAGCACTTCCTGCAGGAGTATGAGGACGGTTTACCCAAATACAAACTGAAACAAGCTTTTGAATATGTGGCTGCTCATCTTCATCAAGATGTGTCGTTAGTAGAAATTTCGGAAGAATTAGGTATAAGCCAATACTATTTCTGTCGCTTGTTCAAGAAATCGACAGGAATGTCTCCTCATGCATATCTAATTCAGCAAAGAGTAGAGCGATCAAAGCAATTACTGAAGCAGAGAGGACGCACAATCAATGAGATCGCTGTTGAGTGCGGTTTTGCCAACCCCAGTCATTTTGCTAAATGTTTCCGACGATACACAGGCATATCACCTAACCAATTTCGCATGATGTAGCAAGAATATGTCCAAATCGCAAGAAAGTGTTCGACTTTAACTGGCAAAGATAATTAAAGTTGTTTTGTATAAATTTATCTGAATTCAATACATCTGACTTTTTCCTGACCTCATCTGGCTGAAGACATGTGTATGGAGGTTAGGCTGCTTCATCTCTACGTAGGGACAAGCAGCTAGGCTATCGTTCAGTGTTCAGTGTTAAATCAACCTACCAGGTAATTATGAAATTGAAGTTTACTCTCAAAGCTTGCCTTGTAGCAGGTATCTCAATTCTCAGTGTTACTTCAGCCTCAATTGCTCATGCTGCCAATGGTGTTCCTGATTACATTGTTCAGTATCAGGGAAAGCCAGATATCGCAGTGTTTGAAGATGTGAAGCAGTCTTATGCACTTGGTTGTCCTGCTTTCAGAAGTCTTTGGAGTCGGGTTCCAGTCCAACAGGCTGTTAGTTCTGCTGTATTTAACCGGATTATGAGTGCTAATCCTGTGGTCGCTGATATTCCTTGCAATGGTTCAGTCGATCCATATATCACCACACCCAGCGGACTTGGTGCGTTGGTAATTCGTCACCGTGACGGTCAACCTTACAGACATTACATTAACAGTCCCGATTTTATAAGGGCAGTGGGTGGTGGAAACTCCATTTCTATTTCTGCACAGGACTTTGGTCGTCGGTTTCCAAATCGCGGTACTGACTTTCGCTTAAGCCAATAGGATGTGTAGGGATTAGATTAGGTTCAATCACTAAAAGAGAGTATATACAATGCAACTTAGAAGTTTAGTTACGGTTATGAGCGCAGGAATGATTAGCTTCATCTCCTCTGCTTTGTTGGCAACTCCAGCAGATGCAAGTTTGACTGTCTGTAATCGAGCAGGCTCGAAGGCTTTTGTAGCAATTAGCTATGTTTCAGGTTCAGACGGTAGTTCTTGGTCGAAAGGTTGGCTGCAACTTAATCCTGGTAGTTGTGGTGTAGCTTTCCCCGGAAGAGTCTCCAATGCAGATATTGGAGTTTATGCAGAAACTTTTACTGGAGTAGTTGAAGCAGGCGATACACGTAGATGCGTTATTTGGGTTCAAGTTCAACCATCTTGGACAATTCGTAATGCTGATGATGCAGCACGTTGCAAAGGAAAGGGAAGAGAAATGAAAGGCTTCCGAGTGTTCAGAACTAGTGACAGTCCTGATTACACGTATGAAGTCTTTGATTAACGGTGCGATGGCCACAGTTCGCAACCAACATTTTTAATATGACCACGATCGTAATTGGACTCTACAGCCATTTCTAAGTACGTCTGTCCTGTCCAAGACGGGCGAAACACAATCTCTTGAACTTTTGTTAAGCTTCCCCTTTGTAATAATTGCTCGACTAGAGCGATCGCTTCTTCAACTGTCATTTACCAACTTAGCAATACTGTGACTAACTATATTCGCACTATAAGCTTTGTTATATGTATTAAATTTACGTAAATATACGTAAATTTAATACCAAGAGCCAACTTTTTTTAGACTTTTTTCGACCATCAAACTTTATACCATGCAGTAGGGTATTTGATTAAGCAGTATTTATATTCTTTACTTAGTCGGTAAGAGAAGCGATACATGTGGCGTTCCGTAGGAACGCTCACACAGCTTACACTTAAGCGTTGCTTGCCATATCTACTGATTTTTTGAGTTGTTAGACAAATAGGACTTGGAATTATGGCTTTTAATCTTAACTTCTCTAATGCAAGCAAAAAAATCAAATTCAACGACCTTCTAGGGTTTCCGACCATCAATTACAGTAAGTTTATCGGTGTTAAAGATAAAGAGATTACTCACTTCGATAATTCTGTAGGCATTCTAGGCAAAACTGTAGGTGTTGAAGGAGAAGTTCGATTAACAGCAGGTTTAGATTTGCAGGCGAAGTTGGATTTAGGATCTCTCAATTTAGAGTTTCCTTGGAGTCAATTAGGACTCAAATTAGTTGGAAATCAATTAGAGCTTCAGAGCAATTTCAACTCTAATAACATATTACCTACTGTTAATTTTACTGCTCCTGACTATAATTTGTATGCAGGGTTTGAGCTAGGTCTTGGAGGGTATTTAGACGGCAAGCTTGGCAACAATACTGTCACATTGATCCCTAAAATTAGTACAAGTGATGCAAGAATAAAATATCCAATTTTAGATTTATCCAGTTCAGAATCTAGTGATTCTGGCAAGAATAAAGTTGATTTACCAGCAGCATTTAAAGAAGCCGGGTTTAAGGTAAATCTGGACTATCCAACAACAGATAATAAAGTTGTTGGAATTCTTAAACAAGGACTGCAAGTATCAACAAATGGCATTAGTCTTCACAGTGAAATTCCTATAGTAACTTTAGAAGCTGATCTCATTAGGGTTCTCAGCAATATTCCCTTTCTAAAACCTTTTCTAACACCTTTATCAGGAACGAGAGAATATTTCGATGTTTTTAAAATAGATTGGAAACTCATTACAGCCACATTAAATGGAGGAATAAATCTCAAATTAGATACAGGAATTAACTTCGGGGATTTATTTGCTACTCTGGAATTTGAAGATGGTTCAGTTTCATCTAAAATACCGCTCATTTCTTCATCTTCTCTTCCAAAAATAGATTTAGGAAGCAATCCATTAGCAAAACTAAATGCAAAAGGCGGTAACACAGCAGACATTAAACTCAATATTGGTTTTGATTCTCCCAAACTGACAGCTAGTGCAGGTTTATATGCTGATATCTATTCAAACCTAATTATTGGTAAAGCCACTGCAACAGTTGATGCTCTCGGAATTAGTAAAAAAGAAACAATTGGCCCGCTTTATAAGCAAAAATTTGACATTGCAAAATTCCCAATTCCTTACTTAAGCACTGGAAATATTCAAAAGACACTGCCTGCCTCCCTTGCACCTATAATAAGCTTTACTGTACCTATACCTTTATCTACACCAGATTCACCTCTATCAGCCCTTCAAAGTGACATCGCAACACCCTTATCAATAGTTGGAGATAATATTCCGATTGTAGAAATTTTAGAAAAGCAAGGAAATACCATCCTAGCTAAAAAGCTAGAGGGCAACACCTATACTTACGTGTTGTACAAAGCCAGTGAGTTAAAGGAATCTGATAATCCTCTTGATCCCTATAATCGCGCTGATTTGCTCTCCAAAGCACTAATTCTCAGAGACACTAACGGCAATACAATTACCGAACCAAAAGATACGCTCGATAATACTCCCTACGGAGAATATCGTCCCATCGGTGCGGAAGAAGATGCATCGGGGAACTACACAGTTGTTTTCAGTAAGCTTTTACCTCCTTTTCAAAAGAGCGATCCTGAGCCTTTTATTGTTTGGGAACAATAAAAAAAAATCATAGAAAATGGCAATACTTACGTCCAAGCTGTTATCCCCTCATTTATAACCACTAACAAAGTCGCTGGTTATGAAACCAAACTACAGCAGGACTTAAACGGAACAGGTTACATTGAACCTGGGAGATTGATCGATGGCAATATACTAGGACTAGGTTTATGGAAAGATGATCAAGGTTACTGGCTAGGTCAAGCGCAAGAAAGACCAGAATCTAATTATTTATCTGATCCTTCAGGTGTTTCGTTACCTGGAGAACCAATAAAGTTTGTATTTCCTGAGAATAATATTATTAATCCTAATTATAAATGAGTAATTTTCCGAAATGAAATTGGTGATTTCACGCTTTGGAGTATAGACAGTTTTAATAAAAAAGTGCCGTCTAATGATCCTAACGACGGGAGCTTAATAGAACGCAATAGTGAAGGGCAAGTAGTCAATACTTTTCGACTAGGATCTTATGAAAGATTATTCAATGAAGATCTAAATCAGGACGGCTTTAAAGGAAGTGTAAGAATTATCGATTCAGACATTGATAAAGATGATTACACGATTCTTTATGAGCTGATCGAGCCTTTAGGAGATGATCCTAAGAAGTATAAGGTTTCCTACGCTGTTAGAGATCCACAAATCAGAGTGACTACCCAAGTTGGATATAGTAATCAAGTTCCTTTTGGGCCAATTTTGCAAGAAAGAATACCAAACTTTCTGCTTAAATCTAATGAAAATGGTTCTCCTGCTCCAGTTGGTTACTATAATCTGCCGTCCGGACAACTTAATTTTGGAGAAAATAACCCCGGAAATGGCTGGAAAGCAATCGCAGCCTCTTTTGTTCCTACTGAATTAAAAACGATAACAGAACAGCTTGGCACATTTCCCTATTCAGTAGTTAAAAGAGATGTGGTTTCTGAGGGATTTGTTTATGTGATGTGGAAAAGCCCAGATGCTAACAATCCCAGATGGTATCTCTGGAGATTTAAAATGGGTGCATCTAACAATTATTATGAACCTAGTTCTAATTCTGGAACTTTTTATCAACCCCCAAATATTGATGCGGTAGAAGATTACATGGGTGCAGATCATACCAGGGGTCTGAATACTACTGCTGAAGTTGCAGAATACGAAAGTCAATTTAGTGAAGATTTTAACGAAGATGGATTTATTGGCATAACGGATATAGTTGAAGAAGCGGGGGATGTCACTTTAGCTCTAGTTAACTACAAGGAGAAAGATAGATTTTCAGGTTCTCAAATAGAAACTGGACAAACCAAAGTAACCTATCAACTAAAAGATAAGAACGAAACACGGGCGAAAAAAGTCTTTAATGAAAATGAGGTGGGGAATAATAGTGATTGGAAGCCAATAGCTGTAGAACGAGTTTTTGTTAATATTTCAGAGTTGCCATTAGCCCACTATTATGCGATGGGGCAAAATAGCGATAGTACGTACTCTCTCTTAATTCTGAATGAATACGGTAGCAAAATTGCGAAAAAAGTAGTTTTGCTCGCAAATCTGAGTGCTTATGAAATCGACTTCAAACAAGATTTGAATAGAGATGGAATTATTAATCAAGTTTCTGAAGCGATAGATGTAGTTGGGACAGCAAGTTTATTGAGTAGTTCTAATGGCTACATTATCGATGAACAAGAAGAAAAACAGTATCTTAAACTCAATGATGGTACGCTACTAAAAGAAGCAACTTTAAATCAGTTAGGTATCGTTCTACTACAAATTGAAAAAACAGTGACTGGTTATCAGCTGCTCCAGAATACAAACAACGGTACAACCTTGGAACTAGTGACTGTTGATGCTACTGGCACAATTCAAAGCACTCAATCTATCAATTATTCCGAAATTCCCAGTTATTTAAACTTTAAACCACCCATCTTAAGTGACATCACTAAGAGTGGATTTACAGATAGCATCATTTTCTTTACAGATGAAGATTTCAATAATGCCTTCAAAGATCCTGATGGTAATAGCCTTACCAAGATTCAAATTTCTTCCCTTCCCAGCAATGGCATTCTCGAATTTGATGGTGTAGCAGTTACTGAAGATCAAGAGATTAATGTCGATAATTTAAGCAAACTCAAATTCAAACCCAGTAGTCAATTTAAAAGTAATGTCGCCTTTAGTTGGAATGGCTTTGATGGCACAGCTTACGCCGCTAGTCCGGCTCAAGTAAATCTGATGATTGACTCTCTCAACAATGCCCCAACACTCGATCAACCCATTGCAGATCAATCCATCCCAGCAGATACAGCCTTCAGCTTTACTTTTGATGCCAATACCTTCAGCGATATCGATGCAGGTGACAGTCTGACTTACTCGGCAACTTTAAAAGATGACAGTAATTTACCTAGTTGGCTGAAATTTAATCCTACTACTCGCACCTTCAGCGGGACACCAACTAACACCAATGTTGGAAGTTTCACAATTGAGGTACAAGCCACAGATAATGATGGTGTAAGTGCAACTGACACATTTGTACTAGCTGTCGAACAAAGCAACAGCTTACCTACCTTCAAGCTCTCAAAAATTGCTGATGATATTTTTAACATCTTTAATAGTAGTGGCAAATCAAAACTTCAAGTTACTCTCACCGGACGAAGCTCTAATCTTGTCAATGAACTAGGAGCATTTACCGTTGATGATGCTCAAGGTAACATCAATGGTATTGCACCAGGTGCAGCAGGTTACACCCAAGCAGCTTTAGACCGAGCTAAAGTAATTTTCTCTGCTATTGCCAATCTTCCCAATGGATTTAATACCAACAATCTGACACATCTGCTGGAATTTAACTCTAGTGATAACTTGAGATTTTATCTAGTAAGAAACAGCTCAACTGATGCTGTACGTGCTGGAGTCACTCCTCTTACAGACATACTATTTTCTGACTCTTTAAGGCAAAAGATTACAGACCTGGGTTCGGATCAGTTTTCCCTAGCTTGGAAGGACACAGATGGTAATAGCACTACTGACTTCAAGGATCTGGTGGTAAAAATTCAGTCCACCAATGATGCATTACCTCTGAGTACAAATTTGCAAGGAAAGCCACAAGGAGAAGTTATTGATTTGCGGGATGTTACAAGTCAGGTAAAAGCTGATTTTGTAGTCAACAGAGAGGCAGCTTTCGATAATTTCATCGGTTTGTATCAAGTAGCTGATGAGAATGGTGGTATTGACACCAACTTAGATGGCAAAGCAGATATTTTCACTGGACAAGCTGGTTATATTGAAGCCGCAGTCCGTGGGCGTGTTGCAGATATTGACTTGACAGTTAATAATCAAGGTACTGCAACTTACACAGGAACTTTCCAACCTGGTTCTATATTAGCGCCATTTATTATTGTTAATGGTAAACCTGATGCTTTACTTGATAGTAATTCCAATAACAATCCGTCAGTTTATTTCCCCTTTTTGGGAGCTAACGCTGACAAATTAGATCACCTTCGCTTGTTAGGGAGTAACATCTTTGGCTTTGAGGATTTAGCAAATGGTGGTGACAAAGATTTCAACGATGCGATCGTGCAAGTCAATTTGAGTATCGTCTAGTATATGTTAAACATCGCCCATACTCAGTAGAGCCATTATCGCGCAAAAGTGTTAGAAAGCATTACCTATCAAAAACACTTGTGGTTAGCCATCTACGGTTTTGAGTCACAAGCGTTTCTTAGTTTTTGATTGATGCTGGAGGATATTCCACTAATTTAGGAAAAAGTGGAATCAGTAATTGAAAATGCTTTTACTCTGCAATGAAGACTAAGTAGAGGGAGAAATTACATTGTCAAAATTGACTTTGATTAAATTAATTTTTAATTGAGAATTTAGAGCCAAATGGAGACATTTGTCGCCATAATAATGTAACGCTTACGAGTAGCAAAAACTACACTTTTTTTTGGCCAATTGTATATGTTGAGAAATCGACTTAAGGCACTGACTTACTTTTACTGTGTTCAGGTAGCGGGTATCCCTGTGCCTGTAAGAACAGTCCCAACATCGCTTCAAGATTTTCTTGCTGGTAAGCAGAAGGCATCAATGACAGCAGGGTGTACATTAAGTTTTGGGCGTGGGCAAGAATTGAAACCATTTTTCTTGCTTAATTCAGATATACTTCAACGCCCTTTTTCTCATGTTTCGGATACCAGTGTAAACCTTGGTCGAATCATGAATATTTACGATCGCAGTCCGGTTATGATCACGCCAAACGTGAGCGCATCCCCAAGTGGTGTTTTTTCCCTCATCCGAAACTTCACTGCTTTAATCGTTATATTTCCAACTTGCCAGCATTTAGTCTTACCTCTAGTCCTAATGTCTCACTTTTGTGTTCTTTATGTGCATCTTCAGGGTTTATCCCTACAGGTGCAAGATATAAGTTACTCAAAATGCTTGAATGCTTTCTCATTTCGGTAGATTTAGCAAGCATTCAAGCATATTGCTTTCTCAAAAGCCTTGATTGCTTTCTCAATATGCCTATTTGCTTTTTAATTTGAGTAATTTATACACTCTGTGTTATGGCACAACCTCAGCTATTGATAAATTGACCCATCAGGCATAATTGCCCCTGCTAAGTTAGTACCAACTAGTTTAACCAGAAGACGCTCACCAGAACGAATCCGCGCTCCTGTCAAGTCGGCTCCTCGCAAGTCGGCCCCACTGAGATCAGCTCCAATCAAATTAGCAGCGCGTAAATTCGCCTCCCTGAGATCGGCTAAAAGTAGGTTTGCCCGAAATAAATTTGCTTCAGATAAATTTGCACCTCTGAGGTTGACTTTATGCATAAAAGTATCGCTGAGATTAGCACCACTCAAATTGGCATAACTCAGATTTCTGCCAGATAAGTCTTTATTGCTCAAATTTGACCGACTGTAGTCTTTGCCACTCAAGTCTGAGCTTTGCTTTGGTGGTTCCTGGGTTGTTTGAGATGGTTTTGGCTGTTGAGGTGGCGGTGAGTTAAGTGTGGTTTGAGGTTTGGTTTTTAGAGAGCGCAACTTTTCACGAGCTTCATTTATGGCTTTCAGCTTGTCTTGTGCTTTCTGCTGTAAACGGAGATTGTCTTTAGGAATGCGATCGGGATGCCAAACAAAAACTAAATCTTTGTAAGCCTGGTTCACTTCCTCAAGTGTTGCCCCAGGCTCTAATTCCAAAACTCTATAGTACCGCTCCAGATCGCTCATACGATATTTTGATGGACAATCAACTTAATTATTAGTGATGAAATCGTCTGTTCACTGCATCATTATGTCATTGATCATTGATCATGGCGCATTGGGTATTTGCAAGAGACAAGGAAGACAAGGGAGAGGGGGGAGACAAGCAAGAAACTTGTTCAAAAATTCCCCCTTGTCCCCTTGTCTCCCTCTGCTCCTCATCTCCCCATCTCCCCATTTCTCCATCGAGCGATCGCTCTCAAATATGCTGCAATTGGAATCTGATAGACTTCAATAAAAATCCAAACAATAATTGATAAATGTGATAAGAAAGTTAATATCGTCCAAATATATGGCATCCAGGTAATCGGTTCCTTGAGATTAGCAGGAAAATAGTAAGCTACTATGCCAATTAGAGTAGTGGGAAGAATTACAAAAACTGCTGCTGCTAGTCCATAACCCCAACCTAATTCCACACCTTCCAACTGGGCTTCTGTCCAACTAAACCCATTCCAACGCCAAATTAAGGGTGGTTGCCTAGAAGGCATCTTGATTTGCTGTAGTTCTAGGTTAACTGTAAAAATCTCGTGGCAAAAGTCACAACCCATAGCTTCCATCAATGGCAGATGAGAAATCTTACCTATCCGACAGACTGGGCAGGGGTAAACTCCATGATAGTCGAATGATTGGGCTAAGATTTTGGAACTGGGCATAATGAAACTGATGATCCTAATACGCAAACAAGCAACTAGTACTTCACCACACAATCAGAACAAAACGTGATTTTGAATTTTGCAAAGCGTTACTAGTCTTGACTCCCACAGTTGTACTGAGTCTATCGCTTTTTTATGGTTTATGGGGGTCTTGACACCGCCTACTCTTCCTGTTAATGTTACCCTAAATAGGTATAGTTCTTTAAATTTTCTAGCAAAAGCCTCGTAAATGCTTAACACAAATTCCTACTTTTATTTTTGGTTTAGGGTGGTTCACCGGGAGTGAATTGAGTTTCCTGATGGAAACCGCCCGGTGAACCGCAGAGCAAACTCTGCGGTTTTTGTTTTTTTAAGGAGAATTTCATCGTCATGAGTTATTTCAGTAGCTGGTTTTATGGCTTTTACTTTTGGCCCAGAGTAAGTTCCGGGTAAATAGCGTTATGCCGATGAATCAGAACGCGCCCGGAACTCCTCAAAGGTTCCGGGCTTTTTTATTGTTATCTGGGACTGGGGCATGGGAGATAAGGGGAATAACCAATCCCCAATCCCCAATCGCCAATACTTAATTTTTTAGGAGAATGGAACCATGATTAATGCCAAACTTGCCGCACAATCTTATCCGAACCACCAGACAATCGTTAAACTTTCAGAAAAAGTCGCTTTCGGGGGCAAAGAACTGGTAATTATCGGCGGCCCTTGCACTGTTGAAAGCTTAGAACAAATGGAGATAGTCGCCCAAAAGCTATCTACTGCATCCGTGCAGGGGTTGCGTGGCGGTGTCTACAAACCCCGTACATCTCCCTACGCTTTTCAGGGTATGGGAGAGTCAGGATTAGAGATTTTGGCAAGGGTGCGATCGCTTTACAATATGCCAGTTGTCACCGAGGTGATGTCAATTTCCCAAATTGAAGTAGTTGCCGCCCACGCTGATATGCTTCAGGTTGGTAGCCGCAATATGCAAAACTTTGATTTGCTCAAAGCTTTGGGACAAGCTGGTAAGCCAATACTACTCAAGCGTGGTTTAGCAGCAACAATTGAAGAATTCGTCATGGCTGCTGAATATATTCTCAGCCACGGGAATCCTGATGTGGTGTTATGCGAAAGAGGTATCCGCAGTTTCGATGATTACACTCGCAATGTCCTGGATTTAGGGGCAGTGGCAGCACTCAAGCAAATAACTCATCTGCCTGTGATTGTAGATCCTTCCCATGCCGTCGGGAAACGGGAACTAGTGGCACCTGTGACTAGGGCTGCGATCGCTTGCGGTGCAGATGGATTAATTATTGAATGTCACCCAGAACCAGAAAAATCTGTTTCTGATGCCCGTCAAGCGCTTTCTTTAGAAGATATGGTGCATTTAGTCGATAGTTTAAAGCCTGTAGCAACAGCCGTTGGGCGCAGTATATCAGAAGCGATCGGGGCGGGTTTGTCACCTGCCCCGATTTTTTGTGCTGCTTAAATTTCAGTTGAGAGCGTAGTTTACCGCCGTAGGCATCGCTTGAATGTCTCACTCCAAATATTCATTTTGGCTTAACGACAAACAGCGATCGCCTTCGGAAAATAAAGTTGTTGCTTAGGTTATTCCATTTGTTCTCAAACAATTTTTGCAATACAACCCTATAATAAAGTCACAAAGACTTCATACTAAAGTCACAACGGCTTCATACCAAAGTCACAGCCGTTTAATAACAATTTCTTTCCAAAAGGGATAGGCTAAACGAAAAAATTATTAGTACACTAATGTTTAGATTAACTAATATTACGCTTCTCTAATTAGAATTAATCGCAACCAACCATTTTGCGAAAAATGCGATATCTAACGACAAGCTAGTACGTGTCTGTGCTTTCCCCTTTCCCCCAAATTGTTGATATGCGCTGTTTAGCCCCTGTTGAGACGATAAAGCCTTCGTCCTTGGCTGCTCAAATTTTTCCTCGTTTTCAGAGCATTATTCAAATAGGGCGGTTCTCGCTACTGATATTAGGTCTAGCTTACTTGTGTAGTGCCTGTAATGCTTCCGAAGCCGAATCTAGCAGAAAAGAAGCAGGAAAAAAACGAGCTGTGCCAGTAGTGGTTGCAACTGCGACTCAAAAAACTATTCCAATACAGCTATCGGCGACGGGAACGGTGGAAGCATATTCCACGGTATCTGTCAAGTCTCAGGTAGGCGGACAACTTACTGGCGTCTATTTTCAGCAAGGACAGAACGTTAACAAAGGAGACTTGTTATTTAAAATTGATTCCCGCCCTCTACAAGCCGCACTGATGCAAGCTAATGCTGCCAAAGCCAAAGATTTAGCGGTGGTGAAACAGGCACAGGCAAATGTCCTCAAAGCCATTGCCGATGTGAACCAGGCAAAAGCGAATGTAGTCAAGGATAAGGCCCAGGCAACAAATGCAGATGTGCAAGCTCAACGTTATGCTAGTTTGCTCAACAAAGGGGCAATCAGTAAAGAACAGGCCCAACAGTACCAGACTACTGCTGAGGCTCAACAGGCAACGGTGAAAGCAGATCAAGGTGGAGTAGCAAATGCCCAAGCAGCAGTGGCAGCAGCCCAAGCAGATGTACAAAATACCAAAGCAGCAGTAGCATCAGATGAAGCTGTGATCGACAATGCCAAAGTTCAGCTTTCCTATAGTTCCATCTACTCACCAATTGCCGGACGCACAGGCAGCCTGAAGCTAACTCAAGGCAATCTAGTACAGGCGAATGCCACTGATCCGCTAATTATAATCAGCCAAATTCGCCCAATTTACGTCAACTTTTCTATTCCCCAAAGGTTGCTGCCAGACCTGAAAAAATACAGTGCTAACGGCAAGTTAGAAGTCGATGCTTTACCTCCTAAAGATGCAGGGCATCCGATGCAGGGTGAACTCACCTTTGTTGATAGTGGAGTTAATACCCAAACAGGCACAATTCAGCTTAAAGGTACTTTTGCCAACGCTGACGATCGCCTGTTGCCAGGGCAGTTTGTCAATATAGTACTCAAACTCAGCGAAGAACCAAATGCCATTACTGTTCCTTCTCAGGCGGTACAAAGTGGACAGCAGGGGCAGTTTGTGTATGTAGTCAAACCCGACAAAACAGCAGAAATGCGTCCAATTACCGTCGGTGACACTGTTAAGAACGAAACGGTAATCAAGCAAGGGTTGAAATCAGGTGAGCAAGTAGTTACTGATGGACAATTCAACCTAGTGGCTGGTGCCACAGTCCAAGTCAAACCGGAAGTAGGAAACAACAGGCAGGAAGCGCGATGAACATTTCTGAGGTATTCATCCGGCGTCCAATCATGACAACCCTAGTTATGGTTGGCATTTTGATATTTGGGCTGATCAGTTACCAACAGCTACCCGTTAGCGACCTGCCCAATGTGGATTATCCAACACTCCAGGTAACAGCTAACCTGCCCGGAGCTAGTCCAGAAACGATGGCTGCCTCAGTCGCAACTCCTTTAGAGCAGCAGTTTTCTAGCATAGCGGGATTGAGTTCGATGAACTCTACCAGCTCTTTGGGTAGTGCCCAGATTACGATGCAATTTGACCTAAATCGGGATATCGACGGGGCAGCACAAGATGTCCAGTCTGCTATTTCCAAGGCAGCGAAGCAGTTGCCTACGAATATGCCTAATCCCCCGTCTTACCGAAAGGTAAATCCGGCGGATCAGCCAGTCCTTTACATCTCCCTGAATTCGTCTATTCTGCCCCTTTAAACTGTAGACAAGTATGCTGAGACATTGCTGGCACAACGCCTATCGATGGTGGATGGAGTGGCACAAGTGCAGGTGTACGGCTCCCAAAAGTACGCGGTACGGATTCAGCTTGACCCGGAATCGCTGAGTGTCAAAGGAATAGGAATTGATGAAGTAGCTGATGCGATCGCTAACGGAAATGTCAATCTGCCTACCGGGACACTTTACGGGCAACAGCAGAATTCTACGATTCAAGCAAACGGTCAACTCAACGATGCTGCCAGCTATCGCTCCCTGAATGTAGCTTATCAAAATGGCGCACCAGTGCAGCTAGGAGAATTGGGTCAAGTTCTGGACAGCGTGGAAAATGACAAAATAGCAAGCTGGTATTTTGCTGTCAAGAAGGACACTAAGGAGCAGGGAGCAGGGAGTAGGGGAGTAGGAGAGAAATCCTCAATCCAAAATTCTGGTGTGCGGGCGATCGTTCTGGCAGTTCAGCGCCAACCGGGAACTAATACCGTTCAAGTAGTGGATGCAATCAAGAAACTCCTACCCACCTTTCGGACACAGATTCCGGCGGCTGTGAACGTAGATATTCTCTACGATCGCTCCCAGTCAATTCGCGAGTCGGTGGATGATGTACAATTCACACTGTTGCTTACCATTGCCCTGGTGGTGCTGGTAATCTTTCTGTTTCTCCGCAATATCTCTGCTACACTCATTCCCAGTTTGGCAGTACCGCTTTCGATAGTAGCGACTTTTGCGATTATGCTGCTGCTTGGTTATTCCCTTGATAACCTATCGCTGATGGCGTTGACCCTTTCAGTAGGTTTCGTGGTTGATGATGCCGTAGTCATGCTGGAGAACATTGTCCGCCACATGGAGATGGGTGAAAGCCGCATGAAAGCAGCCCTAAATGGTTCTAGAGAAATTGGTTTCACAATTTTATCTATGACCATCTCCTTAGTAGCAGTATTTATCCCTATACTCTTCATGGAAGGCATTCTGGGGCGACTGTTCCGTGAGTTTGCTGTTACTATTAGCGTTGCAATCTTGGTATCTGGCGTAATTTCTCTGAGCTTGACGCCAATGCTTTGTTCGAGATTCTTGAGTCCACCTCATCATGAACCGGAGAGTCAGGGAGTAAAGGAAGCAGGGGAAGCAGGGGAAGCTGAGGCAGAAATTCTCAATTCCCAATTCCCAATCCAAAATCGTTCGACTGAGCGTACTCCTACGGAGAAGCAAGCTACGCGTAGCGTCTCGGAGAGAAGCCGAAGTCTAAAATCCAAAATCCAAAATTTTAACCGTCGTCTCTACAACTTTTCAGAAAACGTTTTTAATGTGATATTGGGCGGATACGATTGGAGTTTGAAGAAATCACTCAAGTATCACCGCACGACAATGGTGATTTCGGGAGCGATTCTTGTAGCAACAGTGTATCTATTTATAATTGTGCCTAAAGGATTTGTTCCCAACGCAGATGTTGGACAAATCACTGCAACTACTCAAGCATCAGAGGATATATCCTTTGATGAGATGGTAAAACATCAACCGGCAATAGCTGCGATCGCTTACCGTGATCCGAATGTCGATTCCATCAACTCCAGCGTCGGGGCTGGCGGGCCAAATGCTTCCGCTAACGCTGGAAGTAATTTTAATTGAACTCAAGCCCCGCCATGAGGGTCGTCTCAGTGCTGATGAAGTTGTGCAGGAACTTCGACCTAAGTTGTCAGGTGTGCCTGGAATCAAAGTTTTCTTGCAAAATCCCCCAGCCATCAATGTCGGTGGACAACAGACGAAAGCGCAGTATCAATTTACTTTGCAAACACCCAATATTCAAGAGCTTTACCAGTACGCTCCAGCTTTAGAAGAAAAACTGCGATCGCTCTCAGATTTACAAGATGTCAACAGCGATTTGCAAATCAAAAATCCGCAAGTAAAAGTAAACATTAACCGCGACCACGCTTCGGCTCTAGGTTTGACCGCCAATCAAATCGAAACTGCCCTGAGTAATGCCTATGGTACTCGCCAAGTTTCCACCATCTACGCCCCCGATAACCAGTACCAAGTGATTATGGGCGTGGAACCAAAATATCAGCAAAATTCCAATGCCCTGGATTTACTCTCAGTTCGTGCCCCCGGTGGACAACTTGTACCTCTCAACGCTGTAGCAACTTTGACCAAAGATGTGGGCCCCTTGACCATCAACCACAAAGGGCAACTAGCATCTGTCACCTTTTCCTTTAACCTCAAGCCAGGAGTTTCACTCGGTAACGTCACTGGTAAAATTGAGCAACTCGCTCGTCAAACACTGCCACCTACTATTAGTACAGCCTTCCAAGGTTCAGCGCAGGCATTCCAGTCATCGATTCAGGGTTTAGGAATGTTACTGCTGGTTGCCATCTTGGTGATTTATATCGTGTTGGGGATTCTCTACGAGAACTTCATTCACCCCCTGACTATCCTTTCTAGCTTACCCTCCGCTGGATTTGGGGCACTGCTGACCCTGTTGCTGTTTCAAGTTGACTTGAATATTTATGCCTTTGTGGGCATTATTTTGCTGGTTGGCATTGTGAAGAAAAACGGCATCATGATGGTTGACTTTGCGATCATTGCCCGTCAAAACGGCAAAACCCCCTATGATGCTATCTATGAAGCCTGCTTGGTGAGATTCCGTCCAATTATGATGACGACAATGGCAGCACTCATGGGTACGCTGCCCATCGCCCTCGGTTTGGGAGCCGGAGCAGATACACGCCGCCCTCTTGGTCTAGCAGTAGTTGGGGGGTTAGTGTTCTCGCAGTTTCTCACACTTTATTTGACGCCCGTTTTCTACACTTATATGGAGTCTTGGCAAACAAAGCTTAAAAAACACAACTGGCGCAAACAGTCAGCATAATTCGGAATTCGGAATTTGTAATTAAGCTGAAAAATATTTAATTTGCATAACTGAATCAATCCCTTCGCCAAAAAAAGAGTATGAAGAGATAGGGCCGATGTAGTAGAGTTGTTTTTTCTCACAACAACTTTGAGCGAATTATACAAGCCTTGAATCCTCGTAAATTGGCGAAGGGATTGTCATATTGCCCTATTTTTTCAAATCTCTCACGAATGATTGAGGATTACTATAGATTTACAGCGGTTTTCATTAGCATAAAATCATTTATTGTTTAGGCGACACTCAGATTAATTTGCACAATGACATCATTGAAATCTCTATCACCACCATTTGCTAAATCCTCAAAGCCAAAAATATTACTGCCTAACAAGCGGATATGATCTACCTTATCGGAGTTAGCACCTAAGTATGGGAAGTAAACCGCCGGATCATTATTAGAATTGTCATCTAAAAATGCATCAGGTTTGCCATTCACAATTATCAATGGTGCAAAGATATAACCTGGTTGAAAGATTCCTGTGTATGTAGCTGTAGTTTGGTTATTAGCTGTGAGGTCAATACCCGTAATACGCCGACTAATAGCGGCTTCAGTATAACCAGCCTGTCCAGTGAGAATATCTGCTTTGCCATCACCATTTGTATCAATTCCACCATTGGCATCTGTGACTTGATAGAAGCCGACAAAATTATTGAAAACTGCTTCTCGGTAAACAATAAAATCAGCTTTTACCAATTGGTTCACATCCCGCAAATCAATGACTTCGCCCTGTTGATTTCCTTGTAAATTTGTACCCAGAGGTACAGCTTCATTTGTCGGCTTAATTTTCACTACCAGATCCCTAAAGTCAGCAGTGTTACCTGAAGGATCTTTCCAAGCAACAGAAAAGCTATCAACCCCCAAGTCTGTGATCTTTTGGTTTGAAGAATCGGAAAACAGTACACTGCTTGAGGTAATTCCATTTTTTAGCTCAACTAAGACAGCATCGATTGTACTGTCTTTAACCAAATAAAACCTCAGGTTATCACCAGAATCGAATTCTAGTAAGCGTGTGAGTTCTGAATTAAACCCATTGGGACGATTGGTAATGGCGGATAAAATAACCTTTGACCGTTGTAAGGCGGCTTGGGTGTAACCTGTAGCACCAGGGACAATACCGTTAATTGTGCCTTTATCATCGTCAACTTTAAATACTCCTAGTTCACTCACGCGGTTAGAATTGTTTTCAGTGAGAGTGACGTGGAGTCTTGCTTTAGCACCGTCGTTTTTGATTTGAAAGATGTTATCAATGGTATTTGTCAGAGCAATTTCTTTGATATCTTGGACGGTGATAGTCAAGGGTTTCTCATAGATGACTCCACTAATATCTGTAGCCTTGATCCTAATTTTGTAACTAGATTTAGTTTCAAAATCTGGGGAAGTTTTGATTTTAAGACTATTGCCATCAATTGTGAAAACGTCATTATCAGTATCGCCAGTCCCTGTGACTAAACTATAGATGAAGTTGTCATTTTTGTTTGGGTCAGTGCTGGTAAATGTGCCGATGACAGTGTTAGCGACGACGTTCTCGTTGACAGTAGTGGCGCTTAAGCTGCCGCCGCCAAAGCTGCCATTGCCGCTGTTCGCCTCGTTATTGATGAGAACCGAGGCGTTGACTGTGATGTTGCCACCGTTGATAAACACCACCCCGCCCATCTCGGCAGCACCGCTGCCGCCATCAACACCATTGCCACCCTGGGCGAAGCTACCGCTGAAAGTAATAAGTCCTGACAGAGTAAGTGAGCCCTGGTTGACGAAAAATAAGCCCGCATTACTGACATCGTTGGTGTTGTTGTTATTAACATCACTGCTGATGGTGAGTAGGTTAGTACTTGTGTTGGTAATCGTCAGATCTTGATTAACAAACAGCGGCCCGTTAGTCAGGGTAATTTTGGCGGTAGTATTAAAGACACTGTTGTCAAAGGTAATAGTGTCAGCACCGGTAGTAGCATTAGCTGCGTTGATGGCGTCGCGTAACGAGACGTCGCCGTTATTAATGCCGTCGTTTTCGTCGTTAAGCGTATTGACAATATAATTAGTCATAAATAAAGATTTAACTTTTATAGAAAAAAGACATAAGAGTTGGGGAAGATTTAACAAACCTCCTTTTTGTGATGTAGGATGCAGTTACATTGAAGCATAAATGAAAATTTTTGCCTACCCCTCAATACAATTCGATTAAGGAAAGTTATTTGAGCAAGGCGAGATAGGGGAGATGAAGACCTTACTCAGGACTCAGAACTTAGGACTAAGTAAGGTTAAAGCAGAAGTTGCTACAGGAAAAACGGAAGTTCTTCCAGGGAAGGCAGAAGTTACTACAGACTGCGCGAAATACGAAAACGTCAACCCTGGAGCAATATTTTTTGATAGATGTTAAATATGGGATTCTGTTAAAAGGCGATCGCATCTTCAATACCTTCGCCAAAAAAAGAGGATGAAGAGACAGGGCTGATGTAGTAGAGTTTCTGTCTTCTCAAACCCCAACTTCATTACTACAAGCACGACCAAAAGATAGTAATAACAAGAATAAAACGGAGGTAGTGTTAACATCTGAATTAGTGCGAATTCAGCAGTTAGAAGCGAACCCACGCCGACCTACTTAAAATTATGTCTAATAACGCAATTATCCAATCGGAATTATTGGAACCCAAAGCTGATAACAAGCAAAACCTCTGTCAGATTCTCACTATACAGGAATTAAGTCTTCTAAACGATCGCTCCAACACCAAAGGACTAGTTCAACTGGCTTTTCATCTCACTGTTATGGGTTTGAGTGGCTACCTGTGGGCAACAAACTTTGGCAATTGGTCGCTGGCTATACCAGCACTGGTAATCTACGGCTTCAGTCTGGCTTCGATGTTTGCACCGATGCATGAATGTGTTCACAGAACAGCTTTCGCTAACAATCGTTTCAATGATGCTGTAGCTTGGTTTTCCGGCTTGCTCTCATTTTACAACAGCACGTTTTTTCGTCGTTATCATAAGTGGCATCATCGCTACACTCGCGTTCCTGACAAAGATCCGGAATTGACCGATCCCAAACCGAACAACCGGGGTAAATACTTGTTGATAATTAGCGGTTTACCGTGGTGGTGGGGTAAAATACGTGGGCATTTTCAAGTTGCAACTGCTCAATTTGACAATTTTCCATTTGTGCCAGAAGCAGCACGAGCCGAAATCATTCGTTCTACACGTTGGCAATTAGGTATTTATGCTGGTGCGAGCGTTATCTCAATTGCAGTTGGTCAGCCTTGGTTTTTCCTCTATTGGCTGCTACCACTCCTTGTAGGTCAACCGATTCTGCGGTTTATTCTACTAGCAGAACATACAGGTTGCACTATTGACGCAAATCTGCTCACGAATACGCGTACAACGCTGACCCTCTGGCCGGCACGATTTTTCATGTGGAATATGCCATTTCATGCAGAGCATCATTTGTACGCATCAATTCCGTTCCACGCCCTACCAAAAGCACATCAGCAGTTGAGCAAACACTTTACCCATATTGAACCTGGCTATCTGAAAGTCAACTGGGATATTGTGGCTAAATAGCGGTAGTTGGTAGGATGACAATAAGTCTATTTGATTTTTGTTTGCTCTAGGCTCGACCTTAATGCACCTTTATCAGATGATCATGAAGAATGATTAAGAAAAACGAGTATAGACAAACGTGATAAAAATGCTAGCTGAAAACTTGATTGGAATTGAAGCAAGATTACAAATTAATTGGGTTTGGCTAAATGCCAGCTTACAGTTTGCTACTTGGGGACTTTTGTCACTTTTACTCGCTGAGGTTTTGAGAGACAGCTACCATGCTTTGTGTCACCAAGTCAATTGGCTTGCTAAATGGCACAACAAGCACCACATGGCCTATCGCCGGGATTTATCGATAGTTTCCCCGAAAGTTTACCAAGAATCCCAGCTCTATCACGACATTTTAGAGTCGAGTCTACTGCTGGTGGTATTGGTGGTAATTGCCTTAATTGTCCAGCAAGTGGGGTTATGGCTGGGAGTAGCTTATGCTTGCACCTTTTTATATGGCGCGTCCTTGCGATATTTCCAGGGAAAAATTGATACAGACTACAACCACCTACCCGGCCCTTTGGAGACAATTCCATCCATTTGGTGGGTGAATCGGTCTTACCATTGGCGGCATCATTTTGATGATGTCAACGCTTACTACAGTGGTGTCTTTCCCCTAGTGGATAAAATTCTTGGTACAGGACTGTCCCTCAAGGGGAAAACCATCGCTTTAACCGGAGCATCAGGAGCGTTGGGGCAAGCATTAACAGCTGAACTTATAAAAAATAATGCTAAAATCGTGGCATTAACCACCAATCCAGAAAAATTAGTAGAGCAAGTTGGGGTAAAGGTGGTTCCCTGGCGGTTGGGTAACGAAGCCGAACTGAAGAATAGTTTAGAGAAAGTAGATATTTTAATTATCAACCACGGAATCAATGTCTACGCTAGCCGCACACCAGAGGCCATCAACTCCTCCTATGAGGTGAATACCTTTTCCGCATTGCGGTTGATGGATGTATTTTTGACAACTGTGACAGGCGCACAAGCAAAAGCAACTAAGGAAATCTGGGTAAACACTTCTGAAGCTGAGGTGTCTCCAGCGCTGAGTCCGCTTTATGAACTCAGCAAGCGATCGCTAGGAGATATTGTTACTCTCAAGCGTTTGGACGGGGATTGTGTAATTCGCAAGTTAATTCTTGGCCCTTTTAAGAGTCAACTGAATCCTTATGGAGTGATGTCTGCACAGCAAGTTGCTCGTGCTATCTTATTTTTGGCACGCCGAGACTTCCGAAATATTATTGTGGCAATAAATCCTCTTACCTATCTACTATTTCCCTTAAAGGAAACTAGTACATGGCTATACTATCGAGTCTTCAGCCGGACAGCGAAGAGTTAATAATTTTCAGGTGATAACCCAGTTCCTACTTCAAATAGTTTAGGATCTTAGACTTGAGAACCTACAACTTTCATAGAGTGCGTTAACGACAGCGTAACGCACCTACTCAACTACACTTAATTAAGTAACTGCAAATTCAGTATACTGTCTGATATCGGCTGGTTGGAACGCGAGAACAATTTGATTTTTAGGAATACCAGCGTTAACAAGTTCGTTGGCTATACTGTATTCTGTACCGTCTCTTTGAATCCAGATTTTGTGGTTGTTAATAACAAATGAGGGGTGTTTGGTTCAGATAGCGATCGCCGATGAGTTGCTGTAGGACAAAAGCCCCCACATCCGCCCGCGAAATTTTCCCTGCCGTAACCCCCGTTAAGTCAGTCAGAACTCGGTAATTCCCTTTTGCCGAGTCATTGGTTAATATTCCTGGACGAACGATCACCCAATCCAGATTGCTCTGACGAATCTCGGCTTCCTGACGATCTTTGTCGTCGTAGATTCGCTTCAATATCAGCGGTAGAATCAGCTTGTCATAGAGCAAGCCGCCGTGACCTTTACTATCGCCTGCTCCAAGTCCAGTGATACAAATTAATCGCTTGACGCTGTGACGCTTCATTGCCTGAAGCAACTTTTTTGTGCCTTCCGAAAACAGTGTCACAGATTCAAGACTGATTTTTTTAGTGCCTAATGAGCTAATGACTGCATCTTGCTGCTGCACCGCATCTAGTGAGGCGAGGTCAAGGATATCCCCCTTCACAATTTGAAGGGAGTTGTGCTGCATTTCAAACTTGTCGGGATTACGAACTAGCGCAGTTACTTCGTGTCCTTGGGCTAAACCTTGCTTGACAATCTGCTGTCCCGTCGGTCCCGTCGCCCCAATGACTAAGATTCTCATCTCTGTTTCTCACTTACAAAACTCACAACATTTATCCCACATTCCGCACCCTCAACTGTCACACAGCCAAAATATAGTACAGAGGAACTAAACAAAGACCAGCAAACAGAGGCTTAATGATCAGAAATAGCATTGAGTCCAGCAACTGTAAAATGAAGTACAGAATGTTGGTTGTATCTCGTACTATTTGCATTTGACCTGCGCTTTTGCAGTATCCATTAAATACAAAAAAAGGGATAAGCCCAAAAGCCTATCCCCTAAAAAATCAATTAATCAATCATCAAGTTCCAGTAGTCCAAGAATTGGTGTACTCAATTTGATCTGGTGTTAGCGTATCAATCTTAATTCCAATCGCCTCCAACTTTAGTCGGGCAATTTCTTGATCCACATCAATAGGAATTGAGTGCAAACCAGGTTCTAACTTACCTTTATTCTTCACTAGGTATTCAACAGCTAAAGCTTGGTTGGCAAAGCTCATATCCATTACTGCGCTGGGGTGTCCTTCAGCCGCAGCTAGGTTAATCAAACGTCCTTGTCCAAGAACGACAACTGATTTACCACTTTGCAGTTTGTACTCTTCGGTGAAGGGACGTACTTCCTTGATTTCCTTAGCTTGAGAAGCCAAGTATTTCAAGTCAAGTTCAATATCAAAGTGACCGGAGTTACAAACGATCGCACCGTCTTTCATCACATCGAAATGCTCGGCGCGAATTACGTGCTTGTTACCAGTAACTGTAACAAACAAGTCGCCAACTTTAGCAGCTTCTGCCATTGGTAAGACCCGAAAACCATCCATTACGGCTTCAATTGCCTTGATGGGGTCAATTTCGGTAACAATCACGCTACCACCCATCCCACGGGCGCGGAGGGCTGTACCTTTACCACACCAGCCGTAACCAACTACGACAATATTTTTACCAGCCAGCAGAATATTTGTGGCGCGGATAATGCCGTCTAAAGTCGATTGCCCAGTACCATAGCGGTTATCAAAGAAGTGCTTGGTGTCGGCATCGTTGACGTTCACTGCGGGGAAGGTGAGAACGCCATCTTTGAACATGGCCCGGAGGCGCACAATTCCTGTTGTGGTTTCTTCAGTGGTGCCAATCAAATCAGCAATTTGGTGTTGGCGCTCTTGGATTAATGTGGCAACCACATCGCTACCGTCATCAATGATGATGTTGGGGCGGTGATCTAGGGCGATTTGGACGTGGCGGCTATAAGTTGCGTTATCTTCGCCTTTTTGAGCAAAGACGGGAATTTCATGATCGACGACGAGACTAGCTGCTACGTCATCTTGCGTTGATAAGGGATTGCTAGCAATTAGAAGCGCGTCTGCACCACCGGCTTTCAAAGCGATCGCCAAATGTGCTGTTTCTGTTGTAATGTGGGCGCAAGCCACAAGCTTTAAACCAGCAAAGGGCTTTTCTTGGGCGAAGCGATCGCGGATTTGCCGCAAAACTGGCATCTCGCGTCCAGCCCATTCAATGCGCTGTCTTCCCAAGGCAGCTAGGCCGAGGTCTTTAACCTCGTGCTTTAATCGGGGAGAAGTTGCGGTCATCAAAAGTTACCTCAAAAAATTAAAAAAGTTACGTAGAATTTACGCACTCTACTAGGTTATTCTACGACTGGCGATTTTTGCTTGCAATTAGCAAACTACTAGTCAATAGTCCTCAAAACTAGCTTGACGTTTGATAAGCGGAATGTCAACTTCATCCCCAGCTTCTTCCTTTTTGTTTTATCTTTGGTCAGAATAAGACTATTTTAAGTCTTACCTATTCATTGAAAATATATTGTCATCTATCTTTAGATAGATAATAGAAAAAACATCAAAATTTAATCATCTAAAGGGAAAACCTCAACTTTAGATAGGTACATTTACAGAAAGTAATTGCGGAGGATAGCTATAGAAGCAATTAATAGTAGATTTTACTTAAGGAGGTGCTTGAGTGCGCTTTCAATTTTTGGCGATCGCTAGTTCAATGGCTATAGCCGTTGTATCTGTGCCAAAAGCCACAGCCCAGATTCCTTTTTTACCACAGCTGCAAGCTCCCAGCAGTGTGAGTAATGATTCAGATAACAAAGTTGTTTCAGGCTGGATTTATTTAGATGGTCGTCCGTTATTTCAGATAGCGGCATCAAAAACCAACTTTCCTGAGCGTTCACAAGACATCCAAAAGAAGTTGGAGAAAATTGGCCAAAATTACTTTCAGTCACCACCAAAAACAGTAGTCGAGGTGAAAGTGCGGAAAGTAAACGAATTACCAGTGGTTTATGTCAACGACCAATACCTGATGACCATCACTTCTGAAGATGCCCGACTGCGACAGGTAGATATGTCAACATCGGCAGATCAAATCGCCGACGCACTAAAAGAAGACTTGCAACAAGCAAAACAAGAAAGACAAACTCAATTTTTAATTGAGCAAGGTAAAATTGCTGGGGCTACTGGACTGGCAATGATTATCATGAGTTGGGGGGTATATAGCTGGGAGAGGCGTTCCAGAAAGGATTCACTAGACTCCATTGCCTCTCAACGCCAAAGGGAACTCTTCAACCCCTCAACACCAGCAGAGGAACCAATTACAACACAACTAAATCAACGGGAACAGCACCATGTCCAAGAAGCCAAGAAACGATTGTTTGAGCTAATTCAAGCCGGAATTTGGGGAGGTGGAAGTTTCTTTATCTTGGGTTTATTTCCCTACACACGAGCATTTCAAGTGACGATTCTCACCGCCGCCCAATTTCCTTTACGATTAGGTGTTGTGCTACTGGTCACTTATGTAGCTATTCGTCTCAGCTATGCTCTGATTGACCGCTTCGCCTCCACTCTGATCAGCAGTGGTGCTTTCCTAACCCCAGAAAGTTCTGAACGGCTGCAACTGCGAGTTTCCACATTTTCTGGCGTGACTAAAAGCATCGCTACTATTATCTGCATAGGAGTAGGCTTCTTGCTAGCGCTGGTGTCATTGGGGATAGATATTGTTCCCTTGCTAGCGGGTGCGAGTTTAGTTGGTGTTGCGGTGTCTTTAGCTTCGCAAAACTTAATTAAAGATGCAATTAACGGTTTCTTGATCATTATAGAAGACCAGTACGCTTTAGGCGATGTGATTTCTGTGGGAGATGTGGGAGGCTTAGTAGAAAATCTGAATCTGCGGATGACCCAACTGCGGGATTCGGAAGGGCGCTTGATCACGATTCCCAATAGTGAAATTAAAGTTGTTGCCAATCTTTCTAGTCGTTGGTCACGAGCCGATTTAACAATACCGATCGCCTACCAAGCCGATACAGAACAGGCTTTGAAGTTGATTCAAACTATTGGTTTCGAGATGAATCAAGAAATACAATGGCAGCCTCAAATTTTGGAACCGCCGCAAGTTTTGGGAATAGATCAATTTGGCGATCGCGGTTTGATTATTCGCGTCTGGATTAAAACACAGCCTCTCAAACAATGGGATGTAGCACGGGAGTTTCGCCGCCGCCTGAAAGTTGCCCTAGACCAAGCTGGAATTTCCATTTCTGTGCCTAATGATGATCATTTGTTAAATTTTCAGGAGAATGGCAAAGCTAATTAGAAATTTGGCTCATTACCGCCTTTTTCAATTGACTAAACCAAATCTTGACCTCTCTCTTGCTAGGGGAGCAGAGGGGCAGGGGGAGCAGGGGAGCAGAGGAGATATATTTGAGAATGCAATATTATAAGTCTTTGATACTCGTTAATGAGGCTTTGAACTCCATTAATGAGTGTTTGAATGCATCTGGCTCTAAATGCTGTATTGGGGGGCTGCCGCCTCCTGAATTTGCGGTAGAGCCGTTTTTAATGCATTTTCAGGCTTTGGCTGGAAACGAGAATTTTCTCTTGTGTTTTGGCTGAAGTTGACACGCGTGAGCAATGCTGTGCCCCGATGATAGATGTGATTGAAATAAATGAAAACTGCTGAAAAAGTCCCTATTGCCCCTTATCCCCAGAGAGCGCAACGTGTTCCTCAATCCCTAATCCCCAATTTTGGGCGATCGCAACACTAAGCTTTAATAAATCCTTATATTAATAAAAAGCTACTACCTCACTAACCTGTCTTAAACTTTTCACTGATTTATGTTTGTCAACACCTTCATCAGACGTCCAGTCCTGACGACGGTCTGTACGTTCATCATTTTGCTGCTGGGAAGCATCTGTATTCCGATCCTGCCGATTTCTCAGCTACCGGATCTCGCTCCGGTGCAAATTACCGTTAGCTCCAACAATATTGGTGCGGATGCTCAAACAACAGAAAGTACTGTCACCAACATTATTGAGCGACAAATTAATGGTGTTAAAGATGTATCTTATATATCTTCTAATACGGGTAATGATGGTTTGAGCAATATAACTGTCTCCTTCCCAACTAATGTCAATAGCGATATTGCTCAAGTAAACGTTCAAAATAAAGAAACACTTGCTGACCCTCAATTGCCAGACGCTGTTCAACGCACAGGTGTCACCGTTGAAACGGCATCGAGCAGTTTGCTTCTCGTCTTTGGGTTTTACTCAGAAAATAATGAGTATGACAACATTTTTATCAGTAACTATGTTGATCTGTTTATTTTCGATCAGATCAAACGGCTTCCTGGTGTAGGAAAAGCCACTATTTTTGGGGAGCGCAAATATGCAATGCGTCTTTGGCTTGATCCCAACAAGCTTGCCCAACATCAACTAACTCCTCAAGATGTGACAACTGCCCTGCAAGAACAAAATATTCAGGTGGGTGCAGGGGCGATTGGTAAGGAACCAGCACCAGATAATCAAAGCTTTGAATTTGCTTTAAGGGCAACCAGTCGATTTAAAGATGCGGCTGAATTTGAGGAGATGGTGCTGAAGGTGGGTCAAGTTGGCACTAGTAGCACCTTAGTTAAGGTCAAAGATGTCGGTCGAGTTGAACTGGGAGCAGAGAGCTATCTGGCTGATGCCAAATTCACCCTACCAGGAAGTACCCCCAAGGCAGCCGTCGGTTTGGGGATATATCAACTTCCCGGTAGTAATGCCCTGGACGTTGCCCATGCTGTTGAAGAACAGATCGCAACACTATCGAAGAGTTTTCCACCTGGACTAAAAGCACAGCTGGCATTTGATACCACTCCATTTGTAGAAATTTCTTTAGAAGAAGTTTTGCACACTCTGGTTGAGGCGATTATCCTGGTGGTCTTGGTAATTTTTGTCTTTTTGCAAGACTGGCGGACCACGATCATTCCCACTGTTGCGATCCCCGTCTCCCTGGTTGGGACATGTGCGGCTCTGTTGGTTTTGGGATTTCAGATTAATACACTGACCTTATTTGGTTTCGTCCTGGCGATCGGTATCGTCGTCGATGATGCGATTATTGTAGTGGAGGCAGTTGCAGTCAAACTAGAGGAGGGCATGAGGCCTTTTGATGCTGCTGTCGAAGCTATGAAGGAGTTGACTGGGGCAATCATTGCCACTTCACTTGTACTCATGGCGGTATTCATTCCAGTTGCATTCATTCCGGGCACTACTGGGATTGTCTACAAACAATTTGCGTTAACCGTTGCTTGCTCCATTGGCATCTCGACCTTCAATGCCTTAACCTTCTCTCCGACGATGGCAGCCATCCTCATGCGCCCGGCTCAGACTCCACGGGGCCCTTTAGGTTGGTTTTTCACGCAGTTTAATCGGGGATTTAGCTGGTTCACACGCCGCTATGTCGGGTTTGTTAGCTATCTTACCCATGTCAAGCCGATTGTAATTGGGGTTTTCATTACTGGTTTAGTAGCAACGGTTTTGATGTACAGAACAGTGCCTACCGGATTTATTCCAGAGGAAGACCAGGGTTACTTCTTTGTAATTGTCCAGGGCCCTGATGGGGTTTCTTTGAAATACACCGAATCTGTAATGAATAAGGTTGTCAAAGAAGTAACATCGCTTCCCGAAGTTCAAGCTAGTTTTATGATCAGTGGCTTTGGTTTCGATGGCAATGCTTCTAATTTAGGCATTGCCTTTGCTAACCTGAAACCCTGGAAAGAGAGAACTCTAGAATCTCAGTCTGTCTATGGCATACTTCAGAGGGTGAACAAAAAGCTCTCTGCAATTACAGATGCCAGAGCGATCGCTGTGAATGCTCCTCCGGTTAGAGGGTTAAGTACTACGGGTGGTTTTGAGTTTATCATTCAAGACAAAACCGGAAGTGCGCCGATTCAAACGCTGGTTGATACTGCTAACAAATTCATTGGGGCAGCAAATAAAAAGCCTGTTTTACAACGAGTCTTCACTCAGTTCACCGCAGACACTCCGCAATTTGACATCCAAGTAGACCGCAACCAAGCCAAAGCTCTCAACGTGGAACTCAGCACTATCTTTGGGACATTGCAAAGTTACTTGGGGTCGCAATATGTGAATGACTTTGTGCAGGGACAGCGACAGTATCGAGTATATGTCCAAGCAGATGGGGTTTTCCGCTCTAATCCAGATGATATTGCCAAGCTGTATGTTCGCTCTGCGAGTGGGGCGATGATTCCGTTGAGCAATCTGGTGAAAGTTACTCCCTTTGTAGGACCAAAAACCATCTCGCATTACAACTTGTACAGGTCAATCAAAGTCCAGGGCGCTCCTGCTCCCGGTTCTAGTTCTGGGGAGGCAATTAAAGCGATGGAGCAAGTTGCAGCAGAGGTTTTGCCTCAAGGATTTGGTTACGAGTGGACAGGGACTTATCTTCAAGAAAAGACATCTGGAGGAGCGACAGGTCTGATTTTTGGTTTAGCGATCGTTATTGTCTTTCTGGTGCTATCGGCTCAGTATGAAAGCTACATTGACCCGCTGATTATTTTGCTGACGGTTCCCTTAGCAGTCTTAGGAGCGATGACGGCGATTTGGCTACGTTCCAATATTTTTATGGCAAGTAGCCTTTTCCCGAAAGTGGTGGATGATATCTATTGCCAGGTAGGTCTGGTGACTTTGATTGGTTTGGCCGCAAAAAACGCGATTTTAGTCGTGGAATTTGCCAATCAACTGCATGAGGAGGGGATGAGCTACACGCGGGCGGCGGTGAAAGCAGGGCAAGAACGTCTGCGACCCATCTTAATGACTTCCTTTGCAGCCCTGTTAGGATTTTTGCCCTTGGTGATCTCTCAAGGGGCTGGAGCCAGCAGCCGTTGGTCTTTAGGAACAGCGCTCTTTGGGGGGCTGATGCTTTCGACATTCTTGAGTTTGTTCTTAGTGCCAATTCTGTATATCTTAATCAAGACTCTGGCTCAGGCTATATTTTCTCGTAAGGGATCGGGAGGTTCAAAGCCTCCAGATTCTCCTAATGGAGCTTCGGCATCTGAACATCGGGTTTTGCCTGCTGGCTCAAGTCAGCCAGAGACACAACTTAGGTCTCAGCAAGATGGGATAAGCTGACTTTTGTTGTTAAATCTCTATTTTGGCTCTGCCGCTCTTTCTTGAGGCGGCAGAGCCTCTTATTAGGCATTCACAGTCGGAGACTCTTAACAAGATAACGAGATAACTTTAGGGGTTAAACAGCACTCTCAAGAAGAAGATGCGATCGCTCAAATAGCAGAAATCGCACCTGTGAAAGTGCAAAAATCAGCCTCTGAGGTTCGACGTTGACCTTCTGAGGCTCGACGTTCACCTTCTGAGGCTCGACGTTGACCTTCTGAGGCTCAACGTTGACCTTCTGAGGCTCAACTAACAAATATATTTAATTATTCTTGAATTTACAGGGGTGAGCGTGTAGTAAAATTTGCTCACCTTTGTAAAGTGAAACATAACTTTAGACTTCTTTGCTCAAAATCTCCGAGGACGCAACTATAGCGCTTTTTGTTTGTATGCAATACACTTTGACCTCTCTCCAAACCTCTCTCCTAAAAGGAGAGAGGCTTTGAATTTACTCCCCTTCCCTACAAGGGAAGGGGCTGGGGGTTAGGTCTGTATTCGACTCAATTGAGAAGCGCTATATAAAGGTAGGAAAGACCTTGCGGGTGGAAACTTTAGCTATGCCCACATCTGAGGGGCAAACTTCACCAATGCTAACCTCAAAGGTGTAAAAAATTTTATTTTTACTTTCTCCTAGTATTTACAAGTTAAGTCATTTAATAGTAATCTTCTAGTGTCACAGGACTTACGCATTGACAGAAATACCAAATATAGATGGTTTGAAAAACCATATCTGTCGTAGGATTTAGCATTGCTAAACCCCTACAACGCGCGTTTATTTACTATCCAAGAATAATTAATCAAAGCTTGAAACAACCTATTTTGGTAAATTCATACCATGATTAATTTGTACAGTGCGTAAGTCCTATGTCAATAATTTATCCCAAGGTGTTTTGATTTCATGAATATGATGAACTTTAAAATCCAAGCCTTTTTTACGACGTTAATGATTGGTAGTGTGTCAGCGTTGACCATTTCAGATGCTATCTCTCAAAAGGTGAACGCCCAAGGTGCGCCTTCTTGTAATAAT
Source organism: Nostoc sp. (assembly GCF_036917615.1). Lineage (GTDB taxonomy): Bacteria > Cyanobacteriota > Cyanobacteriia > Cyanobacteriales > Nostocaceae > Nostoc. The sequence goes on along the minus strand of NZ_JBALCZ010000068.1, from coordinate 101,934 downwards.
GCAACCATAAGAGGTAGCTATGGAACTCAATTCCTTGAGAATAGTAAAACAGAGCAAATAGCTGTGGTTGGTTTAATCAAGTTTGATGGAAACGGAAATTTTCAAGGAAATGATACTCTTAGCTTAAACGGTACTATCGCAAACAGGACAGTGTCGGGGAATTATGATGTTCAACCAGATTGTACGGTACGGATGGTATACGTAGCTAATATCAATGGTACTGGTTTTTTCAACGGTATCATTGTTAATAGTGGCAAGGAAATCTTTATTGTCGCAACCAATCCAACTACAGTATTCACTGGTACTTTTAAAAAAGTGTAGTGATTTACTCTATCTGTCCCAACGCTTGAAAATTAATGGGCGAAGGCGGAGTTCGTTTGTGTCGCTGCGAATTCCATTGCCTTGATATCATGTCGGCTTAATTACTTATTAAACTCTAAGAACCCGACCCAATACAGTTCGGTTAACGTGTTTATTCGTCGGAGATCCCCCCAACCCCCCTTAAAAAGGGGGGCTTTTTTTTCTAATTACCCCCTTTTTAAGGGGGTCGCCACAGGCGGGGGGATCTTATCCGAACGACCCCGCGAACCCCTCCCCTCGGTAACTATGGTGTCGAATTACCCCCCTTAATCCCCCCTTGTAAAGGGGGGAAACTAGAAATCCAGTTCCCTCCCCTTTACAAGGGGAGGGTTAGGGTGGGGTGCAATGACCGTGGGAATCATAACTAATTATTCGGACATGATATGACTTTAAGATAAAAAATCCCTAAGCCGTTAATACCTGCTGCGCTGTCAGTTTTAACTCAGGGAAAGTCAGAGAATATATCTGCTGGTTTGCTGTAAATACTGTTTGGTTATAACGTCCTTCATCCAACAAACAGACTGTCACCTTTGCCTCAAGAGGATCAACAATCCAGTATTCAGGGATAGAAAAGGCTGCATACTCAAGTGGTTTCCTTTGATAATCTCGCTTCACAGACTCAGCACTAACCACTTCTATTGTCAACAGTGGAGGTAACTCAAGCACAGCCGATTTACCCTGAATAGATTGTCGCTGTTCTTCAGTCATCACAATTAAGTCAGGCAAGCGGGATTTTTTGACAGAGGTACGAACGCCAGTACCGCTAGGGCGAACTTGCCAGTCTAACCCTAGTCGTTGGATTTCTAGATAGAAGCGGATTAACAAGAAAGTAATGATCGCTTCATGCAAATCTGAGGCTGGAGGCATTTCTAGTAGTACCCCATCCTCAAGTTCATAGCGCTTGTCAGTGCGATCATCGTAGGTGAGATATTCTGCAAAAGTATACAGACGTTCTACAGATTTTGTCGTGGACATATTCTTGTAATTCGTAATTCGTAATTAGCTCTCAGAAGATAGTCGTGTAAAGCTAGTTGGGTTCACAGGGGTGACTTCAGAAGCGTAGCGGTTAAAGTCCCTAACGTTGAAAGTTAAAATATGGGTTAGCCTGTTGACTAACATTGAGGCTACAAGCCTAGCATCGTGGACGTTTACCCCCATTACCCCATACTGTAAAATTAATCGCTTCCACTCTGGATAAATCTCAGGTACATCTGGCAGTACCAAGAAGAAACCTTCTAAGCGCTCCAGTTCCGTCCTAGCTTCAGCTATGGTTGAGCCTAAGCCGTTCCTTTCACCAGATCGTGTTGCACTTCGCCAAAACTCTATGAGGTTTTGCGAAGTAATAAAAAGCTCTAACTCTGCTCCTCGTAAAGTTGAAATTGCGTTCAGTGTATCTGCATACATTGGGTGGTGTGGCTGTACGCTTAGTAGCAATAAGTTGGTATCGACAAGATAAGTCACTTAAATATCTTCCGACTCCTCATCATCGTATATTCCTGCCCGACTTAAAGCATACTCTGATAGTAAGGGCGTATCTCTCCTATGGCTCTCTGCCCATTCCCGAAAAGCTGTTATCCACTCAAGAGCCGTTGCAGTTTTGTAAAATGGTTGCTCCTGTTTTGATTTCATCAACTGCTCAAGCAATGCATCTAAATGTGGCTTAACCACTTCAGCAGGGAGCTTAGTTATGTTTGCTAACACCTGCACAACGCCTTCTAACTCTTCTCTGTCAACCTCTGAGGGTAATGGTAGTATTTGATTATTATTGTTGACCACGCTCGTAGCTCTCCATAAATAATATCGTATCTACTTTCTTCATTCTCAGGTAGTTTTGGAATGTAGAGTTGAATTTTTCCAAAATGTCTTTAACTGAAGAAATTCTTTCCCAATTACCCAGCGACGTTTTAGCAGGATTGCGCCAAAGCGATCGCATCCTCACATCTGTGCGCGAAAACACCGCACCTATCCCAACGTTAGTTAAAGAAAGTCAACAGCCTTTAAGCGTCGTAGACTTCGATGTGCTTATCTGCGGTGGCACTTTAGGCATTTTAATTGGTTGCGCCTTGGTGGTGAAGGGGCTGCGGGTAGCGTTGATGGAAAGGGGAATTCTGCGGGGGAGGGAACAAGAATGGAATATCTCTCGCAAAGAATTAGATGTGTTTGTGGAATTGAACTTGTTAACAGAGGAAGAATTAGCAAGTGCGATCGCTACTCAATATAACCCAGCGCGAGTTAGTTTTGATGGCGGTACAGAAGTTTGGGTAGAGGATGTCTTAAATATCGGCGTAGATCCAGTTTATCTACTGGCTACTTTGAAAACCCGATTTCTCGCCGCTGGGGGAAAGTTGTTAGAAAATACACCCTTTACCGAAGCGGTGGTTCATCCAGATGGGGTGATGGTAAATAACCAATTCAAAACTCGGTTATTAATCGACGCGATGGGACATCTTTCACCCATCGCCCAACAAGCACGCCAAGGCAAAAAACCAGATGCTTTGTGCTTGGTTGTAGGAAGTTGCGCCCAAGGTTTTCCGCAAAATAACTCAGGCGACTTGTTATTATCATTTACATCTTTGCAGAATCAATGTCAGTACTTCTGGGAAGCCTTCCCAGCCAGAGATGGCAGAACCACTTACTTGTTTACCTATATGGATGCACATCCCCAACGTTTGAGTTTAGAAGCCCTGTTTGAGGAATATCTGCGTCTTTTACCAGAATATCAGGGAGTGGAATTGAGCAAGCTGAAATTTCAGCGATCGCTATTTGGCTTCTTTCCCACCTATCGCCAAAGTCCCCTAAAAACCCCTTGGAGTCGCATTCTACCAGCCGGAGATAGCAGTGGTAGTCAATCTCCCTTAAGTTTTGGTGGTTTTGGGGCAATGGTGCGTCACCTGAAGCGTTTAACGTTTGGCATTTCCGAGACACTGGAAACAGAACAATTATCTGCAAAAGCCTTAGCACTGCTGCAACCCTATCAGCCAAGTTTGACTGTCACCTGGTTGTTTCAAAGGGCGATGAGTGTTGGTATAAATCAGAAAATCGATCCAGATCAAATTAACCAACTACTCTCAGCGGTATTTCAGGAAATGCAACAGTTGGGTACACCAGTGCTAAAACCATTTTTACAGGATATAGTACAGTTTTCGGCACTAACGCAAACACTGTTAAAAACTGGTTTATCCCATCCGCTATTAGTTGCCAAAATAATTCCCCAAGTAGGTTTAGGAAGTTTGTTAGATTGGATGGTGCATTACGGAAACTTAGGTGTATATACTGCCTTATTTTGGTTAAGTCCAATGCTAGAAACATGGATTAAGAATCAACCAAATGAACAACAATATTATTGGCATCGTTTGATTGATGCCTGGAAGTATGGTTCTGGCGGTGATTACTTAGATGAAACTTAGAATTTTACCTGTGTGAAAATAACATGATTGAACGGAAATCTTTAGGAATAAAATACTTTGCGGTGCTGATTGGATTCCTGCGCGATCGCCAAGGTTTTCTAGAGGAAGTTCGCCAAGGTACAAGATTACCAAACAAAATCATTTCTCTGCTGGTTTGCAGTTCCTTGTTTCTCGCTGCATATGGCGGAATCATTGGTGCATACCATAGTTGGATGCAAGCTTTGTCTTCCGCCATTAAACTCCCAGCCCTTTATTTAATTACACTTTTGATTTGTATTCCGACGCTCTACTTTGCTAACATTATTTTTGGTTCCAAGCGGACTTTTGCACAGCATTTAGCATTGGTATTGACTGCGGTTTCAGTCACCAGCGTACTTTTATTTAGCTTTGCACCAATCACACTCTTTTTCTTAATTACCACGAATAATTACCAATTTTTAATCCTGTTAAATGTATTCATCTTTGCATTAACTGGATTTATTGGTATTTCGTCTTTATATCAAGCTACAAGTTTAGTTTTAGAACAAGATAATGAAGGTAGCAAGACACGCCAGAAAATTTTACAATTTTGGCTATTTCTTTACGCTTTCGTAGGTAGTCAGTTAGGCTGGACTCTCAGACCGTTTTTTGGCACACCTGGTTCTGCCTTTGAACTATTCCGCGAAAAAGAAGGTAATTTCTATTTGAGTGTGATTCAAGCTATTAGCTATCTTTTGGGAATCCGTTAATTAGTCATTAGTAATTTCACCAAATATACAACAGATATTATGCTGGGAAAACAAAATCGCGGAATTCAACAATTTGGGGTTTTGGTTAATTTACTCCGCGTATACGCATAGCGGCTTGTCGTCAGACATCGCCAGTCCTTCTTAGAAGAAATTCGTCAGGGAGTCCGATTACAAAATAAAATCAGTTCTCTGTTCGTAACTAGTTCTATTTTCTTTGCCATCTATGGCGCAATTATCGGTACCAAGATTTTTACGTATTTTATATGAACTCCGGTAAATTCCTTATAATATATCATTGCGAGTGCAACGAAGTGTAATGTTCGCAATTGACTTATGTTCAGCCGGACACCAACAGCGCTAGCTTTACCACAACTAATAATTGCAGTTTATTGATTATAAGGTGGTTTAATGAAGAAATTTGTAATTGGCAGTTTGTTAGCACTTTTGATTCCTGTGGGATACACACTAGCTCAACCCGTACAATCCAGACAACCAGTTAAACCTGTAACTACTTCTAAACCAACTACTATTAGGCTGAGAGACAACAGTACGTTGACTGCCGATAAATTGATTCCACAAGCTAAAATTCTTGCTAGGGTCAACAAAAAAGCTGTGATTAAATCCATCAAACTTGTGCATTTTGGCGAACATCTAGCCACCCGTGAAAAAGTGGTTGGTATAGAGTCGGAAAATCCAGAGATATCCAGTAATAGATTAGTGTACAAATTGATTACGGAATTAACAGATTTTACAATTCCCCGCGCCGGTCACTTTGATCGCGCTACCATTACAACGATTATCGACGCTGAGACGGGAGAGACTTGGAGTAGTGATATTTATGCTCCTCCAGGTGCATTTCAATCTAACCATGACGCTTTACCACCTCGTGAGCAATGGAAAAACCAGTAAAGGGTATTAGTAGCATTGGATGCTGTTTGTTAGTTTTTACTTACTAACCACTGCTGGTGTTTTAATCTCAGAAAACCAAAAAGTTTTTTAGGTAATTAAACTATAGAGTAGGGTAGCACAGCTAGCTGTGCTACCCTACGATACTGGATTGCATTTTCTAACTAAGTAATGATCTTTGGAGTTATAAAACTCCGAATACGCTACAACAGAAAAAACTCTCTGCTAAACCTGTGAAAAAACGAGTAACACTCACCTTCCCAAAACGCGCCGTGCAAATGCCAGTCACTTACGTACTGGCCAAAGAGTTCAACGTCGCCGCCAATATTATCCGTGCCCAAGTTGCCCCAAATCAAATTGGCAAACTGGTAGTGGAACTATCGGGAGACATCGATCAATTAGATGCCGCTATCGAGTGGATGCGATCGCGCCATGTTAGCGTTTCTTATACATTAGGCGAAATTGCGATTGATCCTGATGTCTGTGTCCACTGTGGTTTGTGTACTGGGGTTTGTCCTACCGAAGCCCTCACCCTTCACCCAGAGACATACAAATTGACATTCACGCGATCGCGCTGTATCGTCTGTGAGCAGTGTATCCCCACCTGTCCCGTACAGGCAATCTCTACTAACCTTTAAGATTGCCGCATACACCACGGAGGATTGCCCATCCTACTTTCTCACCAATCCAAAATCCCAGTTGCGCTGGAAGCGCACCAAAGGTACGACCCAAAATTGATTTTAGCCCAACTTAAACACATCCGCCCTAAGAGGTAAGGGTTGGGTTCTGATTCAATTTTTGCTAGCCTTTTAAAATTTTTTGCATCTGTATTTTCGGGTTTGGGTTTTTTACATTTGTACCTGTGAGAACCAACAAACCATAGGTAATAATCAGTGTAAACAAGTCCTTCTATATTAATTTCTTGGATATGCAACTATCAATAGTCATAAGCCTACTTTACACCCCTGATTGGATAAAAAAATATCAAAAGTAGGTAGATATAAATTTTTAACTAATGTTATTATGTAATAACCTCATAAGGTACTCGTCATTTAAGAACAATTATGAAATTAGCTACACAACCCAAGGTAAAAACTCTAGGGGACTACGCCTACCAAGCGATTGAAAAACACTTTAAGAAAACCTTGAAGTGGGAAAAATCAGTGAAGAAAGATGAAGATCCAGAAGCGCTGCACCAAATGCGAGTGGGAATGCGTCGCCTACGGACAGCGGTAACTCGGTTTGGGCTAGCGGTAGATGTGTCGAAACCAGTCAGCGATAAAAATATTGGTAAAATAGCCCGTCGTCTTGGTAGTCTGCGAGATTTAGACGTACTCAAAGAAAGTTTGGAAAACAATTACAAACCAAACTTACCCCGCAAAGAGCAGGAATCTCTGCAAACAGCTTTCACAGCTTTGGCTAAACAACGTGAAGATGTACAATCGAGTGTGCAGAAAACGTTAAAGGATGAATCTTACAAGTCTCTAAAAGATGCATTGGATAAATGGTTAGATAAACCCAGTTATCAACCTTTGGCACCTATTACTATTCAGCAAGTCCTACCAGATTTACTTTTACCAGAAGTGAGTAGCTTTTTACTGCATCCTGGTTGGCTAGTTGGCACCCAATTTGTGGAATCAGAAGTGAAAATCCAGAAAAACTGGAAACCAGAAAAGATAGAACAACAATTGACAACAGAAGGTGAAATTCTTCATAGTTTGCGAAAAGAAGCTAAACGTATACGCTACCAGATGGAGTTATTTACTGAGTTATATGGCGAGTCTTACGCAGCTTATCTTACAGAAGTGAAAAGTATCCAAGAAATTTTGGGTACGATGCAAGATAGTGCCGTCTTAACTGACTGGCTTTCAGATGTCTTCAAGTCAGAAATTCACACCGAGATGCCCACCCTTGCTAACTTGTTAACTGAAAATCGTTACCAGTCGTGGCAGCAGTGGCAACCTTTGCAAGAACGGTACCTGAAAGCTGAAACCAGACATAGTTTTCATTTAACAATACTGCACCCGCTTTCAGGAGTAATAAATTAAAACCTCCTCTTTGTTGGGCAAGGGTTGGACTAATGAGCAGACAATTGAATAGGAGCCTCCAGCGACAAAACATAAACACTGCTCTGGGGAATCTGTACAACACGGGTATTTTCGGCAGAGTGCAAACCTGAAATTAGTCCAACAGCGCTTCCTAGCATTGCTCCCGGGTGAAACTGTTCGGGATCACCTTGGCTAAAAAAGCCCAAGGTGCTTCCACCAATCCTAGTCCAAACAGAGCCATTCTCGACAGCTTTATCATTAGCTCGTATATGGATCATGGTTTTGCCGGGAATCATCTGACTTGATGCTTTAATTGAGACAAATCGACCGTTGACAACCAATGACTGCGCCACAATTTTAGCGCCTCCATCAGTGGGTTTGCGGGTAATAGTTACAGGAGTATTTTTTGGCGCTACGATATTACCTTGATTATCTTTAATAGCGCTAGCTAAAGGAAGTGTGAAGGGATAATCCTTTTTTTGCCCGATATCTACAGTAACAGACGCTGGAAATGAGACAATAATCGCTGTATCTTCAGGAATGTTAATCTCTTGATTGACTGCTTGAATCGGCTGAAGTGGGTGAGTCGTTATTGGTTGGGCGATCGCTGGCAGGATTATGCAACCTAACATAGATATAGAACAGGCGAGGCTCAACAACATTTGCGTTTTCATGAGCGTTTTTTCCTTTGACATGAGTAGTGTTTTTTAGGATTGAATCCCTTCACTCAATCAATAGGTTTGTAGTTATTGATTTATCCAGCCTTAGATCAAAAAAAGATTTAATTTATTACCTTGTTAAGAGTCTCTGGCTGGGAATGCCTATTTTGAGGCTCCACCTCTCGAATTCGCGGCAGCAGCCCAATGAAAGTGCATTTGCTTTTTAGAACCTGGAAACGATAATTTCCGATAATTAAACGTAACTGGCGATAAATAAAGACGGGTTGCAGCCCGTCTAAATAGCTTGAAAGTGCAAATACACCTTAGACCTCTTGCAAAAGTCGAACATCCGCCTATACGCTATATTCATGGCAATCCCAAAGCTGCTCAAATGCAACGCAGTTTTTTTTTCTCCGATTTCAGTAACTATGGCACTTATGACCCTTACGGGTGACGCTCGAGTACTCGCTAACGCTACGCTAGCGCCAGTTCCCTACGGCGGGAAACCCGCTTGCAGGACTGGACTCACCAATTGACTGTTGATGGATTGACTCAATGGCATCCGGCTTTTCTACAACTGGGTAAAACATTAGATGAATGTGCCACAAAGTATCGGGGGTTTTGTCAAAGGTATAAACCAAAAGCAAAACCAGCCAAACTTTCTTGCTGGGGATTTTGTTGCTGGCTGGCCATAAAATTAGCCGGAATAAGGGTAAGCACAAATGCTCACCTGGTCAACTGACACTTTTCGAGCAGTGGCAGGTATCGGAGTGCCCACAATTGGCAACAGTTTTAAAGAAGTTTATTCTAGCTAATAGAGCGTTTGACGTAAGTTGCATGAATGAGGTATGATACGTCTCAGATCGTCGCCAACTGTGCCACCCCATAGGTAAGTATGTATGGTGGGTGTGGGTGTGGATCGATCGGATCTGGCCAAAGTGGTGGTGTGGCTACCACTAAAGTGCTTCCGCCGCCAGCAGTCGACAAAGTGCTTTTTACAGCTGTCGACAATAATGGGGTAGAGGCAGCAATCGTTGTAGTAGGTGTTTTGCTCTTCCAAGCTCCCCCGGAATATCGGAAAGCTTCTACATCTGAAAGCTCGCAAAACACTTCTCCCTTCAACAGCTTTGTCGAGTGTTGAGAATTCATACGTGATACTTCAATTAAATGCAATATGCAATGCTAGGGATTTATTCATCCCATATTGTTTAGTACGATGCATTTTCTGATTTATGCATTCAATAGACCTCTTGCAAAAGTCCCCAGTGGCATGAGAAAACTAGGTGAGAGTGAGGGGGATCTATGAGTTACCAACAGGTAAAAAACCTAAAGCCAGAGGATTTCAAACGCTTGAGTGGAGTGCGTCGGGAGACTTTCACTCAAATGCTGGAGGTAGTGCGAGCGCATACTCGGCCGAAAAAGAAAACTGGTAGACCAGGAAAACTCAGCTTGGAAGACCAATTATTGATGACATTGGAGTACTGGAGAAAGTACCGTACTTATTTTCATATTGGTCAGTCATGGGGAGTAAATGAGTCAACAGTATATCGTATCATTCGTAAAATGGAAGATGCTCTGGTCACCTCAAGAGCTTTCACACTTCCAGGAAAGAAGAAACTACAAACTTCTGATTATCAAATAGAAGTTGTTGTAGTAGATGTCACGGAAACACCAATAGAGCGTCCTAAAAAAACAAAAACAGTTCTGCGGAAAAAAGAAAAGACATACATTAAAATCTCAAGTTGTGGTAAACCAAAGCACTGGAAAAATCCTCTGTACCGCACATGGTAAAGGAAAAGAGCATGATTTTCGCATTTTCAAAAATAGTAAACTTAGGTTAATAAAAGACATTGAATTCTTGGGGGATAAAGGATATCAAGGAATTCATAAACTTCATGTCAAGAGCCGAATACCAAAAAAGAAACCTAGAGGCGGTAAACTCAATCGTGAAGAGAAAAAGAGTAATCAAGAGTTAGCCCAAGTCCGAGTTGTGGGTGAGCATATCAATCGAAAACTGAAAATATTTAAAATTTTGTCTGACCGTTATTGCAATCGTCGAAAAAGATTTGCTTTGAGATTTAATCTCATAGCTGGTTTATACAACTATGAGCTTCGTCTCCCCAAAACTGAATCTGCTTAACTGACTTTTGCAAGAGGTCTCTTATATAGTGTTGAAAATAACACAGTTAATTTTCTCAGAGTTGCCAATTTGCCAAATCATCAAAAGAACAGATGTTACATCCGTCCCACAAGTCCTGGTCTTTCCGGCTAAATCATTTACCCATGCATCTTTGAGGATTTACGGAAATTGCGATGTCTGACAACAAGCCCGGAGTAACAGAAACGTCTCCGGCTTTGCATTGCGCGTCTACGTACTCCTCACACTCATTCAGCAATTTTGAGCTACTCTCTGGTCTGAAAACAGTAATAATCGCCCTCAAAAAATATTGCTTTGTCTAAATCAGTCATAGTAGAGCTTACAGCTACTGCATACAGAAGCTGATCTAATCTGTTGTCAGACAGGTTTAGTTTGACATCAACTCAAGCAGCAGCAAACATCAAGGTTTATAAGCATCGAATATGAACGTTTTACTTTTATATCCCCGCTTTCCAAAAAGTTTTTGGTCTTTTGAAAAAACACTGGCTTTATTAGACCGTAAAGCAATGCTACCGCCTTTAGGCTTGGTGACTGTAGCCGCGATTTTACCCCAAGAATGGGAGTTCAAGCTAGTAGATCGAAATGTTCGCGTCTGTACAGAAGCAGAATGGGCTTGGGCAGATTTGGTTATTATGTCGGCGATGATTGTGCAAAAAGAGGATTTGCTCTCTCAGATATTAGAAGCAAAGCAGAGAGGTAAGCGAGTCGCTGTGGGTGGCCCCTTCCCGACAGCGCTACCGAATGAAATGACATCCGCTGGAGCAGACTACTTGATATTAGACGAAGGAGAAATCACCCTACCTTTATTTGTAGCAGCGATCGCACAGGGCGATCGCACAGGCATCTTTCGCTCTGGTGGTGAAAAACCAGATGTTACCAATACTCCAACTCCTCGCTTTGACCTGCTAGAATTTGAAGCCTATGCAGAGATGTCGGTGCAATTTTCCCGTGGATGTCCCTTTCAGTGTGAATTTTGCGACATTATTGTTCTCTATGGTCGCAAACCCCGCACCAAAAACCCGGCTCAACTGTTAGCAGAACTTGATTATCTCTACAAACTGGGTTGGCGGCGCAGTATTTTTATGGTGGATGACAACTTCATCGGTAATAAGCGGAATGTCAAATTATTTTTGAAGTCCCTCCTGCCCTGGATGGTGGAACATAACTATCCCTTTTCCTTTGCCACAGAAGCTTCAGTTGATTTAGCCCAAGATCAAGAACTGATGGATTTGATGGTAGTGTGTAATTTTGGAGCCGTTTTTCTGGGAATTGAAACCCCCGACGAAGAAAGTCTCACTTTCACTCAGAAATACCAGAATACCAGAGACTCACTCAGTGAAGCGGTGCATAAGATTACCCGCTCAGGGCTGCGAGTCATGGCAGGCTTTATCATTGGGTTTGATGGCGAGAAAGTAGGAGCAGGCGCACGAATTGTCAAGTTTGTTGAACAAACAGCAATTCCCACAGCCTTATTTAGTATGTTGCAAGCGCTTCCAGATACAGCCCTCTGGCACAGATTAGAAAAGGAAGGACGACTCCGCAATAAATCTGCCAACATCAACCAAACCACGTTGATGAATTTTGTCCCAACTCGACCGTTAGAAGACATCGCTCACGAATATGTGCAGGCGTTCTGTGATTTGTATGAGCCAGAGCGGTTTTTAGAGCGTACATACAAACACTTCCGTCTTTTGGGCGAAGCAACCTACCCGAAAAAGGGCAAAGCTGCCAAGAAACCATTGAACTGGAAAGTACTCCGAGCGTTTGTGATCATTTGCTGGCGCCAAGGTTTACGTCGTCGGACGCGCTGGCAATTCTGGCCCAACTTGTGGAGCATGTATCAGCATAATCCGGGTGGGGTGAGTAGCTACTTAGCCGTTTGTGCCCAAATTGAGCATTTCTTGGAGTATCGCCAAATTGTCCGGGATGAAATTGAGGCTCAAGTAGCTGGCTTTCTGGAAGCAGAAGCTAGGGTAAAACCTGAAGCAGAAGTGATGGAAGTGTTAGGGAGTTTAAAATAATAACTCATATCACAATACCCTTGGATTAAGACAAATTGTTGGGTGTTTTATACCATTTCACACAAACCCTAATACATATAGATTTCTCGTAAGGAACATTGCTCATTGAAACCTCGTTTCCAGCCAGAGGCTGGAAATGCTCCTCATTGCGGCTCTGCCGCAAGTCAAGAGGCGGCAGCCCCCCCATTAGGCATTCCCACTCAGAGACTCTTAACGAGACAAAAGGTAATACCTTGCAATGCCAATGCATCGGCCGCATTGTTAATGCGTCCCCCTACAATGCCAATGCATCCCGATACAATGTTAATGCGTTGCCTTGCATTAAAAACGCTACGCTTTTAGGCAAAACTGTACTAAGTGACTATGCCAGCCGATAATTTGGAGATTAATCAAACGACTGCGACACAATTTGCTCAATTAGTGCTGGATTGTATCGGGCGGGAGTATCCCAACAGTAATCTGTATTGGGCTGATAGCGACGAGGATATAAAACCACCGCGTAAATTGACTCCTGCTTTTTATGGTTGCTTAGATTGGCATTCAGCTGTACATGGTCACTGGTTGCTGGTACGTCTGATGCGTCACTTTCCTGAAGCTTCCTTCAATGCAGCGTCAAAGCAAGCACTTGAGCAGAGCCTTACACCTGAGAAGATTCAAGGAGAGATTGCCCATTTCCAGCGGCTGCCCTTTTATGAATTTCCTTATGGCGTGGCATGGCTTCTGCAACTGGCTGCGGAACTTCACGAGTGGAATCATCCTCAAGCGAAAGAATGGCGGGTTGTATTGGAACCGCTAGAAAAGTTGATTGCAGGTAACTTACACCGCTGGATTGAGGCACTGAAACTCCCAAATCGCACAGGGATGCATAGCCAAACAGCTTTTGCTCTCGGTTTGATGCTAGATTGGTCACGGATTACTGAAAATACTGACTTCACTCAGTTAGTGGAGAACAAAGCACGGCAATTCTATCTCAACGATCGCAACTACTCGTTACAATTCGAGCCGCTTGGCTACGATTTTCTCTCTCCTGGCCTTGCTGAAGCAGACCTGATGCGGCGAGTCCTCCCAACAACAGCTTTCACTGACTGGCTCACCGATTTTCTTCCCCAAATACCGATTCAGAATTGTGCAAATTGGTTACAACCGAACATAGTAGATAATCCTAAAGATTATATGCAATCCCACTTCTGGGGTCTTAATCTCAGTCGCGCTTGGATGCTTGAGGGGATCATTTCTGGATTGGCAAATAGCGATCGCCGCATAGAAACACTTCGCTCTGCTGCCGTTCACCATCGTCGGAATGGACTAGCAGATGTTGTCATTGAACATTATGCAGCTAGTCACTGGCTAGGAACTTTTGCTGTTTACCTCCTAACGAATCGTGGATTGCAAGGGCAAACTATTTGAACAGTCTGGACGATCTCACAATGTATCAGACTTTGTAAAAACTCGAACAATTAGCTCAAAGAGATAAGTAGTAAATTAAAGGGGGATTTTCCCAATCCCTAATCTCCAATGCCCCAAACCTTAAAAGATGCCAAGTAAATATCCCTTAGCCGACTGAGACTGTCAGGATCAGAAAGTAAAGAGTAAAAGGCAATCTATTTTGACTTTTAACTTTCTCCTTTTGTTCAAATTTCCACAACGGGAGGTTTAATCTTGACTAAATTGAAAGTTGGTATCAATGGCTTCGGTCGAATCGGGCGACTTGTGCTTCGCGCTGGCATCGATAACCCCAACATTGAGTTTGTGGGGATTAACGACCTAGTACCACCAGATAACCTCGCTTATCTGTTAAAGTACGACTCAACCCACGGTAAATTAAAGCACAAGATTGAAGCCAAGGAAGATGGCATCCTCATTAACGGGCACTTCATTCCTTGTGTCTCCGTGAGGAATCCAGCAGAGTTGCCTTGGGGACAATTAGGTGCAGATTATGTCGTAGAATCTACGGGACTCTTCACTGACTACGAAGGAGCCGCAAACCACCTGAAGGCAGGTGCAAAGCGAGTGGTAATTTCCGCTCCCACCAAAGATCCAAATAGAGTTCCTACTCTACTAATGGGTGTAAATCATCACTTGTTTGACGCCAGCAAAGATATAATTGTCTCCAATGCTAGCTGCACTACAAACTGTCTAGCTCCCATAGCTAAGGTGATCAATGACAACTTTGAGTTGACTGAAGGGTTGATGACCACAGTTCATGCGATGACTGCCACTCAGCCAACTGTAGACGGCCCCAGCAAGAAGGACTGGCGGGGTGGTCGAGGTGCAAGCCAGAATATTATTCCCTCCTCCACAGGCGCAGCTAAAGCCGTAGCACTGGTTTTACCAGAATTGAAAGGTAGGTTAACTGGTATGGCATTACGAGTTCCGACTCCGGATGTCTCTGTAGTTGATTTAACTTTCAAAACTGCCAAAGCCACCAGTTATCGGGAAATCTGTGCTGCTATGAAGGAGGCTGCCGCCGGCTCACTGTCGGGTATCCTGGGCTATACAGATGAAGAAGTAGTTTCCACAGATTTTCAAGGCGATACCCATTCCAGTATCTTTGACGCAGGTGCTGGGATTGAGTTAAACTCCAACTTCTTCAAGGTAATTGCTTGGTATGACAACGAATGGGGCTACTCGAATCGCGTGATTGACCTGATGTTGTCTATGTTACAGAAGGAAGAACTCGCACCGACAGCGGCTGTGGTTTAATTGGTCAATTAGTCATTAGTCATCTGTCATTGGTCATTGGTCATTAGTGATTAACTTTTGACTTTTGACCCTTGACTTTAGGGATTTGGGTCAAATGGTAAATACCTCGAAAACAAAACGTCATTTAGTATCTTTACTTAGTAAATCAGTGATATGAAACACGTGTAAATTTGGATGCTTTGGGCGATCGCTCAAAGCATCCAAATTTGCAGGTTATTCCTCAACCCCCAATCCCTATGCGTCGAACCAAAATCATTTGTACTGTTGGGCCGGCTTCATCTGCACCTGAAAGGCTGCAAGCTTTAGTAGAAGCTGGAATGAATGTGGCGCGGCTGAATTTTTCCCACGGGGCCTATGAATTCCACGCCCAAACGGCTCACTATCTCAGGCAGATTAGTATTGAGCAGCAAAAGCCGATCGCAATTATGCAAGACTTGTGTGGCCCGAAGATTCGCTTGGGAACTTTACCACCGGAAGGGTTAAATTTAGAAGCTGGTAGTGAAGTCACCTTTGTTTTGCAAGAAAAGGGTGAGACTATCGACGAACTACCCCTACCATTGCCGACTTTGTTCGCAATGGTGCGACCAGGCGAACCGATTTTGATTAATGATGGTCGCGTCAAGTTGATTGTTACCGCTCGTGATGCCGATCGCATTCGCGCTCAGGTGAAAATTGGCGGGTTAATTTCTACGCACAAAGGAGTAAACCTGCCAGAAACTCCTTTACCTGTCAGTTCGATCACCGAAAAAGACTTGCTGGATTTGCGCTTTGGGATTCAGTTGGGTATAGACTGGGTAGCGGTGTCCTTCGTGCGATCGCCACAAGACTTAGAACCCGCCAAGCGAATGATTGAAGCTGCTGGTGCTTCGATCCGTTTAATTGCCAAAATCGAAAGAGCAGAGGCAGTAGAAAACTTTGACTCCATTCTGAAAGTTGCTGACGCGATTATGATTGCCCGTGGCGATTTAGGGGTAGAAGTGCCAATTCATGAAGTACCCCTAATTCAAAAAGATATTATTCGCCGTTGCAATCGTGCTGGCAAGCCGGTGATTACAGCCACCCAAATGCTAGAGTCGATGATTAGCGCCCCTGACCCCACCCGCGCCGAGGCAACCGATGTTGCCAACTCCATCTTAGATGGTACGGATGCAGTAATGCTTTCTGGTGAAACCGCCGTCGGACAATATCCAATCGCCGCCGTCCAAATGATGCACAATATCGCTGTGCGGACAGAACAGGCTCTAGATGAGGGTAGCAGACATGCCTGGTGTCATGAAGCAGGCAGTCTCAGCGTTACCGAATCGGTGGCAGAATCAGTGTGTCGCATCGCCTATGAAACAGGCTCACGGGCAATTCTCTGTAATACTTCATCAGGAAGTACGGCAAGAATGGTGTCTAAATACCGGCCAACTTCCCCCATTATTGCCCTAACCTCTGACATCACTGCTTATCACCAGTTAGCGCTTTCTTGGGGTGTGGAAGCTTTGCTGATCCCACCAGTCCACAATGCCGAAGAGATGTTTACGAATGTGGTAGACACTGTTGTAGACATGGGTCTAGCGAATAAGGGCGATAAGGTGGTAATTACCTCTGGGGTTCCAATTGGTAAATCGGGAACAACTAGTTTAATCAAAGTGCATTCCATTGGACAGCCAATCTCAGCATAAGGCGCTTAGAATAGGGCTGTGGCTGTGGATAGTAAGCAAACTTGGGCAATGATTCCGAAAAATTGCCAAAATCAGAATTGAAGGAATAGTAGAGAGTGTAAAGAACTGGGGAATAAAGTAAATCCTGTAACATTCATCACGGAGCATTTTATGTCTAAGAGTTTACTGGAACAATTGCGGAAAATGACTGTCGTGGTTGCGGATACAGGGGATATCCAGGCAATTGAAAAGTTCAAACCTCAAGACGCCACCACCAATCCTTCTCTGATTACTGCTGCGGCGCAGATGCCAGAATATCAGGAAATTGTCGATCAAACTTTACTCCAGGCAAAGAAAGATGCTGGAGCCAAAGCTACCCAAACACAGATAGTTTCTCTCGCTTTTGACCGTCTGGCAGTTGCCTTTGGATTAAAGATTTTACAAATCATTCCCGGTCGTGTGTCTACGGAAGTGGATGCTCGCTTGTCCTACGATACCGAAGCTACCCTGACTAAGGCACGGGAATTAATTGCCCAGTATAAAGCCGCTGGAATTGGCCCCGATCGCGTGCTAATTAAAATTGCCAGCACCTGGGAAGGCATTCGGGCTGCGGAAATCCTCCAAAAAGAAGGTATTCACTGTAACCTTACCTTGTTGTTTGGTCTTCACCAAGCGATCGCCTGTGCAGATGCTGGCGTTACTCTAATTTCTCCCTTCGTTGGTCGGATTCTCGACTGGCACAAAAAAGATACCGGACGGGATAGCTACCCAGCAGCCGAAGATCCAGGAGTTTTGTCTGTCACCAAAATCTACAACTACTACAAAAAATTCGGCTATAAAACCGAAGTTATGGGAGCTAGCTTCCGTAACCTTGGTGAAATTACTGAACTTGCAGGTAGTGATTTGTTGACAATTTCGCCGTCGCTTTTAGGTGAATTGCAGGCAACCATTGGAGAACTACCACGCAAACTCGATCCTGCCAAGGTAGCAAACTTGGAAATTGAAAAGATATCCATTGACAAAGCTACCTATGACAAATTGCACGCCGCTGACCGCATGGCAACTGACAAACTAGACGAAGGCATCAAAGGTTTCACCAAGGCATTAGAAGACCTTGAGAAACTTTTGGCAGACCGACTAGTTCGCCTTGAAGCAGAGGTAGTAGCAACTCATTAGAACGTAACGATAGTCATTATTTAATGGTTAGTGGTTATTCTAATAACCACTAACCATTAACAATTGGCTTAGTTGCATCAGCAGTCATTAATACCGTTGTCGGATAATCAGGTATTGTCCAACTGGCTACCGTCGTCGGATATTTTCGTATCCTCTGAAATGCTCCCGTCGTCGGTTATTTTCGTATCGTTCAAAACGCTCCCGTCGTCGAATATTTTCGTATCCTCCGAAATGCTCCCGTCGTCGGATATTTTCGTATCCTCCGAAATGCTGCCGTTGTCGGATAATCTGCCGTCGTCGGATGATTTGGTATCGTCCTGATCGCCGTCGAGCAATTAAAAGCTCTCCGGTTTTATCTCCAACGAGGTTAGCCTCTGGCGCAGCGTTCTGTTCATTGCGAACATTACTTAGAGAAATATCCTTCGCTTCAGCTAATGAGGGCGGATACACAAAGGCACATAGCAATAGTGCTATTGAGGATAACTTCCTGAAACCTTTCATGTTTTTGCTTCTACTAGACTTTTGGTAATAACTTTATTAAACACCTTAAATTCAAAAAATCATCGCTCATCCACTTTTTTTAAACTTAATTTAGGATGAAATTTTATATTCAAATTTCACCCTTATGGATAATTGTAATATTTTCAATCTATGTATATAAATAATCAGTAACTAGCAAAATGTAATTTTTTCTACATCGAGAAATTATAGCGTTTATTAATTGAATACACTACATTTTTTCTGGTAACTTAGCCCGGAAAGCCTTTACTAATAAGGGTAAGATGCTCCCATATTTTGATTTAAACAAGCCTTAGCTCAGACTTATCTCCATCCCACAAGATGTATCAAAAGTGTATTCAATGTAAACGATAACTGCTAAATATTCTTAGGGGAAACTGTAAAGAACTAGCTGTTACCAGGTTTCTAGCTTCAGTCAACCTGACTCAAATAAACCCTGATTAAAATATGGCGATCGCTCGTTCAATACAGAGCAAGTGCAAGCAGTATGGATGCGGCGTATCTGGCAACCTGAGTTGAGTAAAGAATTGGCTCCACAATTTCAAGCAGCCTGCACTAGTGAATCATTGGCCGCCTTAGATGGCTTTTGGGATAGTCTCAGAGGAGCTAGGTGGGTGGATGATTTACAAAGGATTAACGCAGCTGAAAACAAGTTACGCCAACTAAGGGTTGCTTCGGAAGTTGGTCTTGTCATACCTCAGACTCTTGTCACCAACAATCCTCAAGAAGCACGAGAGTTTTTCCACCGCGTAAAGGGAAAAATGGTTGCTAAACTCCTCAGACCTCTTTCTTACAGTATGGAAGGCTCCTCTTTTTTTATGTACACCAGCGCAGTCAGAGAAGAAGATTTAGTTGATGCCGAGACACTGCGCTATTGTCCAGTTGTGTTTCAAGAACAAATCCCCAAACGGCAAGAACTACGGGTGGTGTATGTAAATGGCAAGCTCTTTGTCGGAGCATTAAATGCATCAGATTATGCAGCATCTACCCAAGACTGGCGACGTGCTCCAAAAGACGCTTGTGCATGGCAACCCGATGAATTACCTGATGAAATAATCCGTTGTCTCCATGCCTTTATGGCAAAGTTTGGACTGGTTTTTGGAGCCTTTGACTTCATCCAAACACCATCAGGGGAATACGTTTTTTTGGAAGTTAATCCTACAGGAGAGTGGGAAATGCTGGAGAGAGATTTGGAATATCCGATTGCGGAAGCGATCGCAGATGCACTACTCTCAACAAGTGCCCAATGATAACTTTGACCCTGATTAAAAATTCAAAACTCGGCAGTTGAATATGACTGTTTTAATCATTACCCACAGTGAAGACAACGAAAGTATTCCCCTAGTCATTCAAGCAATTGAGGCTCAAGGGAGCAAAGCATTTCGTTTTGATACAGACCGATTTCCCACAGAAGTACAGCTAGATGTTTACTACGGTGCAACTGAGCAAGTAATTCTAGAAGCAGATGACCAGAAGCTAGATTTAAGTGAAGTATCCGCAGTTTGGTATCGGCGGATCGCCATTGGGTCAAGGATTCCCACTACGATGGACAAGCAAATGCGACAAGCCTCAATTCAGGAATCTCGCGTCACTATTCAGGGGATGATTGCCAGTATTCAGGGGTTTCATCTTGACCCTCTGCCAAATATCCGTCGAGCCGAAAATAAGCAGCTTCAATTACAAATAGCAAGGAAAATAGGTCTGGATACTCCACGCACCTTAACTACTAACAACCCACAGGCAGTAAAGCAATTTGCCCAAGAGTGCGAACAGGGTATGATTACCAAGATGCTTTCTTCCTTTGCCATCTACGACGAGCAAGGGCAAGAAAAGGTCGTATTTACCAATCCAGTCGCACCAGAGGATCTCGACAACCTTGAAGGACTGCGTTTTTGCCCAATGACGTTTCAAGAGAAAATCCCAAAAGCTCTGGAACTGCGGACAATTATTGTAGGTCGAAATGTGTTTACAGCCGCAGTTGATTCCCAAGCTTTGGATAAAGCACGTTACGACTGGCGCAAACAGGGAATCGCCTTACTCGACGCTTGGGAATTATACACTCTACCCCAAGATGTGGAAGATAAACTGCTCAAACTCATGGCAGAATTTGGTTTGAACTATGGAGCGATTGATATAATTTTAACTCCAGATGGTCGTTATATATTCCTTGAGGTCAACCCAGTTGGTGAGTTCTTCTGGCTGGAACGCACTCCTGGCTTACCAATTTCCCAGGCGATCGCACAGGTTCTACAGAATTAATATAATTAACCAAACAAGTTTGCATAAGTCCATTCATAGCCACTGTTAAATCATCAGAACAAGTTTCTGAATATTACACAGTTAAAGTTGTCCGTCAGGACTGGGTGAGGTTTTTGTTTATTTTCTTTGTATCCCTAAGTTTAATTACCAACCAAGCTCCTCCAGAAGATATCAATAACAATGGTGTCAACCAATCACCCCAATGCACATATAGAGTTTGCGTCTGTCGGCGATAAATTGTTTCAGCATGAGTTTCGTAGGTATTATATCCAGATATCCACAAGGTTCTGCCGTGAGGATCTACAAAAGCTGAATATCCGGTATTAGTTGCCCGTGCTGACCATCGATCAGTTTCAATTGCCCGCATCATATCCTGTGCATGGTGCTGGAATGGCATTGATGCAGTGTAATGGGCATCATTAGAAGAACTGAGGATAAACTGCCCACCCGCCGCAGCTTGACGGCGAAATTGCTCCGGAAAAGCAGATTCATAACATATACTAGCGATCGCCCGACCAAAAGGGGTATCAAATAGCTGATTTGCTGAACCGGCAACTTGGTGTGCATCCAAAGGCGACAAGCGTTGAACTATTCCGCCTAAAATTCCTTCAAAGGGAATATATTCTCCCAGAGGTACTAATTTGGCTTTATCGTAGCGGCTGACAATTTCACCCTTACTGTTGAAAGTAAATAAACTAATTGTATAACTGTCTCCCCGTTCGCCAAAAGCCCCAATCCAAGCAACTACGCCTTTTTCTTTCACGGCTGCGACTAAGGCAGTTGCCATCAAGTTACGCTGGAAAATAGGTAAGGCTCCTTCTGGGGTGAGGACTGCATTTACACCTTGGTCTGCTAAAGTTAGATATCCATTGGTATAGTTTTCTTGGGCGCGACGAAACCCTTCGGAACTTCGTAAAAGTCGGTTCGGGATATTACCCTGAACAATCCCCACTTTCAAGGCTGCTTCTGGGGGTTGGGCAATGGGACGGCTATATAAGATAAAACCGATCAGGTGTAAGGTAATTAATAATCCTGTGGCGATAACCCAGTATTTATTAACGAACCGCAGAGGCGCAGAGGACACAGAGGAAATCTTGGCAGACTTGGCGTCTTCTCTGCGAGACGCTGCGCGTTCACGTAGTGTCTCCAAGAGTTGGCGGTTCGTCCATCCTTCAGCAATTAAGCCATTGACGGCAACTATTGTTGCTGTCACAGTATTAGGCCCAGAGAGTTGGCCCAGATGTAAAATTACGAGGTTATGCGGACTTTGTGTGTAAGCAAGAGAACTCCACCATAGAGGTCCGGCACTCCACAGACTCTCTAAGCCGCACCAGATGGCTGTACCAATTAATATACGTAACCACGGGTTTTGTCCGCCCAGGCGAACCATCACCGCCGCCCAAATAGCAACGAATACCCCTCCCAGGACACTGATGAATCCCCAACAAAAAAGGGTGATTGCCAAACTCGGCAACCAAGGAACACCCAACCATGTCATCGGATGAATTCCCGTAATCCAAAATAAGGCGACACCGTGATAACCGATACCCCAGAGGAAAGCCGGGGGGAATTGGTTTTTGCTTTTGGCTGAAGTGACAACTAGTACCCATAAAGGGACTATGGCAATCCAAGCCAATAACCATGCACCTACAGGGGCTACGGTTAGCCCCATTAAAATGCCGCTGGCTAAGGCAATCAAGTAAGGGAGTGAGGCGGTTAACCTCTCTCCCTGCTTTTTATTCAGCTTCTTCTGCATCGACAGCATCAGGTGGAACTATTGCCACTCCAGTAATGGCGTCGTCTTCGTCTAAACGCTGCACTCTGACTCCAGTTGCCGATCGCGATTGGATAGAAATCGCATTCAACGCTTGACGAATGATAATACCGCGATTTGTCACCATCATCATTTCATCATCATCATCGTTGACAATGCGTAGGGTTGCCAACTTGTCTTTGTTTTTGCGGTTTTTGAATTTGGTTGCCATTAAACCCTGACCAGCACGGTTTTGCAGGCGAAACTGGCCAACTGGTACGCGCTTACCATATCCTCCCATTGTAATTACTAACACCCAAGGTCCAATACTGCCGTTGCTAAGTACTTCTGCGGACTCTTCATTAATTTCGATAGTTTCGATATCTTCTGTTTCGATAGTTTCGATATCTTCAATTTCGGCTTCTGTAATTGTATCCAAAGTGGCAAGAATTGCTGCAGGGAGAATATCCATACCCACCAGTTCATCTTTATTTTTGAGTTTCATGGCTTTCACACCACGAGTCGCTCTACTTAAAGGACGCAGTTGTTCGTGGTTGCACCGGAAGTGAATCGCCATCCCGTGACGAGAACCAATGATTACACTGTCCTCTGCTTTAGCACGTCGCACCCAGCGCAGTTGGTCGCCTTCTTCGAGGGAAATCGCAATCAAGCCATTGGCGCGAATGTGGCTAAACGCTGCCAATTCGGTTTTCTTGATATTCCCGCCCTTGGTGAGCATCACCAAATATTCTTCGTTGCTAAACTCATCAACGGGTACAATTGAGGTGATTTTTTCCTCTTTGGGAATCGGTAGCATTTGGACAATCGGTGTCCCGCGACTGGTACGGGAACTAACTGGAATTTGATACGCTCTTAAGCAGTAAACGACGCCACGCTCGCTAAAGAATAAAATACTGTCGTGATCGCAGCAAGTCAAGAAATGCTCAACGGTATCATCATCTTTTACCTTAGCTGCGGCTTTACCTCTGGTAGCACGGCTTTGCGCCTCAAAGGTGTTGACTGGCATCCGTTTGATGTAACCTTGCTCTGTAACCAGAATGATCGCTTTTTCATTGGCAATTAGGTCACGGTCATCTAATTCTCCTTCCCCTGGTAAAATCACCGTGCGGCGGGGTGTGGCGAAGCTAGTTTTCAGTTGCGTGACTTCAGTTTCAATGATTTCTAGCACTCTCTCCCGGCGTGCCAGAATATCTTGCAAGTCAGTAATTTTCGCTTGTAGTTCCTCGTGTTCCAAACGAATTTTGTCGGCTTCTAAGGCAGTCAACCGCCGTAATTGCATCTGCAAAATCGCATCTGCTTGCACTTCCGAGAGTCCGTAAGTTGTGATGAGTTCGCCTTTGGCTGTGGGCGCATCGGGAGCATGGCGAATCAAGACAATAATCGGATCTAACTGGGACAGGGCAATCAATAACCCTTGCAAGAGATGGTCGCGTTCCTCGGCTTTTCGCAGTTCATAACGGGTGCGTCTGGCAATGGATTCGATCCGGAAATCCAAAAAGACGGTTAAGAACTGCTTGAGGGTGAGTACTTGGGGTTCGCTATTCACCAACGCCAGCATGTTCGCCCCAAAGTTGGCTTGCAGTGGCGTTTGCTTGTAGAGGTTGTTCAGTACGACACGGGGATAAGCATCACGCTTGAGTTCGATTACAACTCGCATCCCGTCGCGATCGCTTTCATCCCGGATATCTGCGATCCCCTCTAGACGCTTTTCGTTCACCATTTCGGCGATTTTTTCAATCAGCGCCGCTTTGTTGGTTTGATAGGGCAATTCGGTGATGATAATTGCTTCTCTATCTGGGCGTCCCCGCTGTTCAACGGTTTCAATGTTAGCTACGCCACGCATGGTAATGGAACCACGCCCAGTGGTGTAAGCTTCTCGAATGGCAGATGTCCCCAAAATCTGCGCCCCAGTCGGAAAGTCTGGGCCGTGGACATACTGCATTAATTCGAGATCGGTGATTTCTGGATTGTGGATCACTGCCACCAAAGCATCAATCAATTCGCCCAAGTTGTGGGGGGGAATGTTGGTTGCCATGCCCACGGCAATTCCAGACGAACCGTTGAGGAGTAACTGCGGAATCCGTGCCGGTAAAACTGTCGGTTCTTGCTGGGAACCGTCGAAGTTATCGGCAAAGTCTACAGTTTCTAATTCGATATCGTGCAGTAGACCGGCACTAGTTAAAGCTTGCAAGCGGCATTCTGTGTATCGCATTGCCGCGGGCGGATCGTTGTCTACCGAACCAAAGTTACCATGTCCGTTAACTAAGGGCGATCGCATGGAAAAATCCTGTGCCATCCGCACCAAAGCATCATACACTGCGGTGTCGCCGTGGGGGTGATATTTACCCAGCACTTCCCCTACCACACGGGCGCATTTCTTAAACGGGCGATCGTGGAGCAGACCTAGCTCGTGCATTGCGTAGAGAATGCGACGATGCACAGGTTTTAGACCATCCCTGGCATCTGGCAGCGCCCGACCCACTATCACGCTCATGGCGTATTCCAGATAAGACTGCGACATTTCGTTTCGCAAGTCTGTCGGGATAATCCTCTCCTGTGAGGTTGTCATAACCTAAAAATCTCCAAAAATCGTAGATTTTAGCTTTTTTATTCAACAAAGCGCAAAATTATTCTAAATTGCTCTTGAATAATTGCCATATTTTGATACAATCTTAGCATATATTGCTTTTTTTTGCCTGGATAACTAACTCAAATATCTAGAAAAAAAGGAGTATAATAAATCACATTAAACAGGCTCTTAGCTAGTTAAAGAGAGCATTAACTAAAAGCTTGCTTAGTGCAAATTTACTTAACTTGAAATATGACAGGGAAATTTAAAAGAACAATCTAAATTGGCTTTATAAGCTCTTACTTTTATAACCGTTATTTACCAAAAATTCTGAGGATCTGATGACTTTCCAACAACTAGAAATAGGTGACTACTTTCGGATACTTGGTATGAGTTACAGTTGCGTATATAGAAAGGCTAACAGTTCACATTGCAGGCTGAACGCTTTATTACAGCCAATCCGAGCAGAAACAAAAGTTACACCGCTTATTTTTGCAGAGATTACTAACTATTTTGCGCTCAAGCAAGAATTCCTTCAAAGTCTCAGGCGATAAAGGTTTTACGTTTTCTTTAACATTCAAGCACACGTTGGCTTTTTTTCCGATGAGGCGATACCTACGGCGGCAAGCTACGCTTTTTGATTGAGTATAATTTCAAACTTCTGTGACACTTGCTCAATCGAAAAGGAGTTTCACAGTTAGCACATCAGGATATTTTCACGAAAAGGAGAGCAAATTTTGGCAGCAGTCCGAGTCCGCCAGCATGTTAATCCACTTGGTAAAAAGTATCAAACACCAGCAAGTCCTCTTGACTGGGAAAACATTTATGCAAAGCCAAATCAACCATTACATTTAGATATTGGCTGCGCTAAGGGACAGTTTTTGGTGAATATGACCAACATAGAACCCAACTGGAATTATCTCGGCTTAGAAATTCGGGAACCGCTGGTGATGGAGGCGAATAAGTTACGTTCTGAGTTGTCTTTAATAAACCTGCACTACTTATTTTGCAATGTGAATAACTCACTGCAATCGCTTTTATCTTCCCTCCCTCCAGGAAGTTTACAACGCGTTACAATTCAATTCCCCGATCCTTGGTTTAAAACCCGCCATGCTAAACGTCGTGTAGTCCAACCAGAACTAGTGGCAGACTTAGCTAATTATCTTGCGGTTGGTGGAGTTGTATTTTTGCAATCAGATATGGAATTTGTCGCTGTGGAAATGCGCGATCGCTTTACTGCTCACCCAGCATATCAGAAAGTTGGTACGGGAGAATGGCTAGCCGAAAATCCTTTACCAGTACCCACAGAACGGGAAATAAGTACGCAAAAAAAGGGTGAACCTGTTTATCGGGCTTTGTTTGAAAGGGTGAGAAATACTGACTAGAGATGTTAGTAATATCAACTCTGTGCCACAATTGAGAATTGCAAGTTTTTTTGATCAGCCTTAAAACTATTTAGTAGTATAGACTTAAGTCTTATTTGCTATCTTGTCGTTAGATATTGCCGATCATTTGGGAAAACTTTTGGGACATAAATGTTTTATTAAAGGTTAAAAAGTTAGTGAAACATTCTCTGATAATTAATGCAAAAGCTTGCTTCTGGAGTAATAGATAGATATATAACCTTGATAAATAAATAGTTTTGAGTATAAACTGCCGATTTATGATTTGGTGACATAAAAGTTTTATTTATGTATATCAAAAATTTGCCAAACATAACTAAATCATTTTCATATTCTCTAAAATATAGACAGATTAGGTAATTACAGTACTTAGTGATTTAGCCTATATCTAGTTATATATTCTGAGGAAAAGCACGATGAAAAGGAATAAAAAGAATTCAAATATTCAATTGGACATTAGCAATCTGATTGATAATGCTGTTAACAATGCACTAACACGACGGAACCCAAATCATGATTCAGAAGATGCTTTGCTAACTCTGTCTGATGAAGAAATGGCAAACGTTGCAGGTGGTTTTGCAACGGTTACAAAATTAGATCCAACCATTGCAGGTGGTATTCCTGTGAGAGAACCGATTATTTGTGGACTAATTGCACAAGACCAGAACTTGATCTCTTGATTTGAAAGCACAAGCCTTTTAAGTTACCAGTCAGTATTAAACTCTTGGACATTTAATTTGCTTATTTAGGTTGATGGAGAGCAGTCCGACCCGAAACTAGCTATAAATCTCCATCAGCTTAAAAATACAATTCACTATAGGTTCAATTTATGGAAGACATAGCTACTGAAAAGACTACACTTTGCCCTAGTGCAAGACCAGAATGGCAGAACAGTGTTGTTTTCGGCGTCGTTGGTGGCACAGTCACAGAACCCCGCGTAGCTTATCTCAAGCAGCCACAAGCTGTCACAGATGAACTGATAGCAAAGGCTAGTCCAGTAACACCCACTGAAATTTTTCGGACGGCGGCACCCTGTGCAACTAAGGGTTGTCAACATTTTGATGGCAAAGATTGTCGTCTAGCAATGCGAGTTGTAGAAAATTTAGCAACGGTAGTAGACGATCTACCACCTTGTTCCATACGCCGAGATTGTCAGTGGTGGCAGCAAGAAGGCAAGGCAGCTTGTATGCGTTGTCCACAAGTTATTACAGATAACTACAATCCCTCTGAACTAACAGTTAAGGTGGCGATACCGACTGTCGGTTAACCGAGATCACAAAGTTTATTTAAGTAATTTAAGGAGAATATCATCTCAATGAACATTCATCAGAAATATCTCACAAGTCAAATTGAAATTACGAACTTGATTGAAGAAGCTGTTGTGAATGCATCTGCAAGACGAAAACAAGTTTTAGAACAAAACTCGCTCTCAGAACTGTCTAAAGAAGAACAGAAAAACATTACGGGTAGTGGAGTAGCAACAGATGTGAGAGATGCGATAATTTTATTAGGCGGCTATCTACTGGGTTAGTACTGCTGTGCGTAATTTGTAATTTATATACCGCAGACATTTGATTAATTTGGAATGGATGGTTTATTTCCAATGTGCGGTACTAGTTTTAAGAATCCTTGCAAAAACAGCCTGTGCTAGGAACTTAACTACCACAGTTTTCTATACATCAAAATTGGTTTATAAATAAAAAAGTTATGACATTTCTCTTAAACTCTCATAATGTTGTCGATTATTTAGTTGAACAGGAGTTATGTAATCAATCCGAGCAACCACCTATTAAGATAGAACCAGTTGCAGCTAAAAACTTTAATTTATTAGTTACTTTGTCAGGCGATCGCAAGCTTCTTGTTAAGCAAGAGCGGCACAATCAGGAAGGGAAAGCGGCTGGTGAATTTTTAAGTGAGTGGCGAATTCAAGAGTTTTTACAACGATTCCCACATCTTGGCAACTACCACTCATTTTTACCAGAGGTACTGCATTTTGATAGAGAAAATTCCATTATTGTTTTCAGATATCTGGATGATTATCGGGATTTAATGGATTTCTACACCAAGGAAAAAAGCTTTTCTACAGAAATCGCTATAGCTATTGGTAATATTTTAGGGACTATCCATCGTAATACTTTCAACCGCCAAGAATATCAGGAATTATTTTCTAAAAATTCAGATAATTTCATGGCTGATCAAGTATCACATTTAGTTCAGAGATTAGAACGGGTTGAACCGGAAATTTTTGGTTTAGTTCCTGGCGATGGGTTAAAGTTTTTTGCTCTATATCAACGTTATGATAGTTTGGGGCAGGCGATCGCCCAATTGGGTAATGCTGTAACGCCCTCTTGTCTTACCCACAATGATTTAAAACTAAATAATATTCTCCTGTACAAAGATTGGCAGGATTCCACTAATAATATTGTACGGCTAATTGATTGGGAACGTTCGGCTTGGGGAGATCCAGCTTTTGATTTGGGAACACTTATTGCTAGCTATGTACAAATCTGGCTGGGTAGCTTGGTTATCAGTAATTCTTTGAGTATTGAAGAGTCTCTACGCTTGGCAATAACACCTTTAGAACTACTTCAGCCTTCAATTGCTACATTAACCCAAGCTTATTTAAACATTTTTCCAGAAATTTTAGAACACCGCCCTGATTTCTTGCAGCAGGTGGTGCAATTTATCGGTTTTGCTTTAATTCAACAGATTCAGGCGATGATTCAATATCAAAAATCTTTTGGCAATATGGGGATTGCTATGCTTCAGGTTGCTAAGACGTTATTAAGCCGTCCTGTACAATCGATGCCAACAATTTTTGGTGCTGCTGCTGTTGAGTTAAATCACCTGAGTAGTTCTGCTGTTTAAATTATTTTGTTATTAATAAAGTAGTTATGCAATTATTAAATTCTCCTCAAACTCAGCTAGAGACTGGTTTCACTAGGCAATTACTGGATGTTCTGCAAGATATTGTTCGGAAAATTGAGATAAAATCTGATTTCTCGATCCACCATCCAGATTACAAACCTTTGGAATTACCATCTGAGGCAGTTGAACGTTTTCAGAAGATGCCAACCCAGATGCAACAGAAATATCTGAGTCTACAATTGCGGAGTTTTCTTTACGGTATCTATTACAACGGTTCTATGCAAAGTACGCTGGCACTAGATGGGGAAGGAAATGGTTTGCCCTTAGATTTGGAGAATAATACTGTTTTAGGGGTAGATGTGGGGTTTTATAAGCGATTGCATGAAAGTAATTTTGGAGACGGCTACTTTGACCATGGTTGGTTTGTTTTGAGAGAAGAAAGCGATCGCAGTTTAGCCGTGACTAAAGGCGGTTTGAGGCTGCATATTCAACGAAATAAGCATCTTCAACCTACTGAAGTGGCAGCTGTGGTAGGTAATTCTGTCGCTATTCGGATGCCGAAGAATCTGGTGCAAAATGGCTTTTACGTGGCAGTTAGCAATGTCGCATCTGAAAGTCAGAAAAATCTGGTACGGGTATACTTTAATTTCAGCCCAGAAGGTGCGGTAGGAGTGATGAGTAGCCTGACGCGGCGGCTGAATGCCATTCCCATTTTCTTCCACTTTAAGGTGCTGTATAACCCAGATGACTACAAGCGTTACGATTCAGGGGTACTGTATTTTGAAAAAGCCAACTATGAAGCTGTCCGGCAAGTCCTTGAGGCTGTCTATGCAGAAAACCAATCGCATTTTCAGCCGGAGATGCCGCTATTCACTATGCAGTTAGCACCAGGGTTAGGGTTAGCAGAAGAACCAGATCAAAAGTTTGGTGTTCAGGAAAGCTTTGGAATGAACCGCTGTCAGATTGTAGCGAATGGGTTACTAGAAGCTTGGCAGCAAGGGGATGATTCGCCAGAGGTAAGAATGCAGACTATTCTTGGGCAATTTTCTCGTTTGGGGATTGACTTGCAGCGCCCTTATGTCAATGCCAATTCAAAAGATATTTATTAGTAGTTCCGTAGTTTTAGGCTAAAGGGAAACTCCTTGTTCTTCGAGGCGGTAACGCTCCTCTTCTGCTTCAAGTTTCAGAAGTTCTTGATGACTTTCGCAATAGCAAATAGCTTCCTCGATCACAGCAAGGGGAAGATTCCAATTGTCTGCTGCCTCTTCTATTGACATCTGGTTAGCAATCATATCCTGCCACACAGTCGAGGCAAGTAGTTTTCGCCCTTTGATATAAAGTTGCCGCCGCCAAGGGTGAGGACGTTCCACCAGATACAGGCAGTCACCTGTTTGGGGAGATTCAAGTTCAGGGATAAGTAGGCGGACTTGCCCTTCTCTTGTGTGGAGAAACAGTTGAGTGCCTGGACGCATCTGGCGCTTGAGAGTGACCATTAAATCGATGGAACGCAGGATTGTTTCTTTGGTATCAGAAGCTGCGATCGCATCACGTAGCCAGTTGAGCTTTGCTTCTTGTTCTGGAGTAATGTTGAAATTCTGTCGCTTGGTTTCTACCGTTTCTGGATTAGATGATATCGGCGTGGTCATGTTACCTCATAACTAAAAATTAGTTGGGTAAATATAATATGAGTATATCAGACTCATTGAGTTTACACAATTGATGCGATGTCTACGACGGGCTTTGCCTACGCATTTTTGGCAATGGAACCATTTAATATCTGTTGATCAGCCTAAAGTTTAGATGCCAACTTTGTAGAGGCTGTGGAAAGCGATCGCGCAGTTGACCGCACATCTGACCTGAGTGAGACAGATTGTAGCGAATAGCATGGGGTCTGCTCCTATTGCCAGAATGAAATAACTCTAAATTTTTATTGTTCAGTCTAAGAGGATTCTTGGGCTGATTTTCTATTGGTTTTTCTAATTTGTAGAAATGAAGCAAGCAGTGAAAAAGGAAAAAGGTCATAAATATTTTATATACGTCATCAAAAATAAGCTGTTTTATCCAAATAAATATAATTTTTTTATTTCCCGGAAAATAGCGTATTAAATTTGATACTAAACAAACATATAACTGCATTCTTTTTGTCCCTAGTCTAGTGATTAAAAGATTGAAATCATCGATTATATAACAGATTATGGTAATGGAGGAGGCAATTAAAAGTCTAATCCCAACCAACACAAATTGACTTAGGAGTAAATTTCAAAATGGCTAGTATTATAATCTCTGAGCTACGTCCTGCTGGTATTGATCTCTTTCATGATTCTGAGAGTTTTTTCAGTGAGCTAACAGATGCTGATCTTGATTTAACTCACGGTGGTATGACTCCTATTTTGGCTGTTAGTTCAGCATATTGTGTCGGTGCAGGTATTTTTCTAGCTGGCTACCTAGTTGGAAGGCTGTCTGAGAAGTAGATGGAAGTCAGTAAAAACAAGAATTTGCAGAAAAATGGTCGAGTCCAATGTGAGACTGAAGTTACTACACAAATAACCAAGAATATCATATCAAACTCAACCCGCTTTCATCGTCAAATATTGTTGCTTCATTTTGACCCTCAACCTTGCTTCGCTCCCCATCGATCCAAGCAAGATTTCTATAACCAAATCTGGTTCTCTCACATTCGCTTTTTATGTTGTCTGGCTTGACTTGCAAGGTGTAGCAGATAGTTTGGCAGTTCCCCACTAAAGTTGTGGCTGCTGGTATTCTACATTAAACTGGATAATAAATAAGAGGAGAAAAAAATATTTTTTTCTCCTCTTTTTATTATTAAAACTCAAGCTATGAGCAAATTTAAATCCAGGTTTTTCGCTACTTTAAGTTGCTGAATTTGCTGTTTTATCCATTCAAAAAATAAAGTTAATAAAATTTGATAGCGCAGCTTTGTATCCAATTCTGGTTTAATAATTTCCTCCACTAAAATTAGATGCGCCCCTTTAGAAGTTATAATGGGTTTGAGAAGCTGTGGCGGCTTAACAGCAAAAATAGCAGCAGAAATTTCCGGTTTCAAATCTTTTCGGCGTACCATCCCTTGATATCCGCATTTTCGGCGTAATTCCGTATCCTGGATATATTTGTGAGCAACATCATAAAAACTCATCTCGCCTTCCCGAATGGCATATAAGAGTTCTATCGCCAAGTCTTCTTCATCTAGAACAACCTCATACATGACCACGCCAGCATAATCTAGTTGATTTTCAAAGAAATAGGGTTCAACTTTATCTGCAAACAGATGAGTAGCTAACTTATCAGAAATGACGGTGCTGTAGACAATTTCTTCATAATCATCTATAGAAAGACTATGTTTTTCCAACCATGCCCAGGTATGATCAGCACTAATAAGTTTGTTTATTAATCGCATTTGGTCTGCTGCTTTTTGCAATTCCTCAGTCTCTACTTTTATACCTGCCTCGGCTGCGGCATTTTCAATAACCTTGCGCGTAACAATCCCCTCAACAAACTCAGGAATTTTGCAAGATAGTTTGACTTGAGAAAGAATATCTTCTTTGGTAATAGTGATAGTTTGTGACATGATGTTTCTCCTAAGTAAATAGACGACATTAAATGTTTTTCGCTGAGAGGGGAGCTTTCTGCTTCTAACCTCCTTACAAGTAAGGAAGTTAAGTAGTTAGGTTTAAGAATGTATAAGTACCATGATACCCCTACAATTTCACTCCACCCTGCTGCAATTGCTTAAACGGGTCAAGCAGAAAATCAATAATCCGACGCTGGCGCACAATTACCTCAGCTGTCGCCGTATCCCCAGGATGCAAAACAATACATTTATTAGCCGAGAGAATACAATTTTGTTTGAGGGCAATTTCCAAATCATAAGCTGCTACCTTTCCATTAGATGTTTCCACCTCTATGGTAGTAGGAGAAATCTCTAATAATTCTCCTTCCACCACGCCATAATCCTGAAATGGATAAGCATCAAACTTTAACTTGACTGGCAACCCATTTTGCAAAGAACCACTCTCAGTTGTCGCCATTTGCGCCCGAATTATTAAAGGCGAACCTTGGGGTGCAATCTCCGCAATCATTCCTCCAGGCTGCACTACAGACCCAGCGCGTTGTATCGGTAACTGAAACACTCTACCATTCACGGTAGCTCTTAACTCTCGTTGTCCTAACTGAAATTTTAACGAGACAATCTGACTCTTACTCTGAGCAATCTCTGCCTGAAGCGTAGTAATTTCTGTCTCCAAATCCTTCTGTTGTTCGTCAATTTTTAGCAGAGCTAGCTTGCTGGAACGAGTTAAGGTCTGATAACTCCTTTCCTGTTCTTTCAGTCGTAACTGTGCCTGCTCAATATCTGCATTTGCTTGCCGAATAGTCCGCTCATAACTACTCTGTTGTTCTATCAAACGTAATTTAGCCTGCTGAATATCTGACTGATTTTGTTCGTATAACTGTTGCTTATCTTTAGCTATATCTTGCTTCTGGACAACATTAATTTCTGGAACAACCCCTGACTGCCAAAGACTGCGATAGCGTTCAACTTCTCGCTCGGTACTTGCCAAACTACTGTTTACTAACTTATTAGCTGTTTGACTATGCTCAAGAGTTTGCCGTGCCTGATTGACTTGAGCTAATTTTTCATCTTTTTGTAAGTCATAAGAATTCCTCAGAGCATTCATATTTTGTCGTGCTTGGTCAATTTGAGCCTGCTTTTCTAACTGTTGAGATTGATTCTGTTGCTCTTGAGTTGTCAAAGATACAACTAACTGACTTTTAGATGAATTTAACTGAGAAAGTCGATTTAATTGTCCTTCTAACTTCTCCTGTGCCTGCCGCAAGTCCGCCTTAACTAATTCCGATTCCAACACCAATAAAGTCTGTCCAACTTTAACCGAATCACCTTCCTTTACCCGAATTTCGGCAACAGTACCTGCCACAGCAGCATCCAGCCTAACCGTCTTTCCCTTTGGCTCAAGTCGCCCTCTTGCCGTACCCGTTTCATCCACCTTAGATAGCATCGCCCAAGGTAAAATGATCGACACAAACACCACCAAAAAATACAGCAATCCCCTTGTCCAAACCTGGGGCAAGCTATCAAGTAAATCCTTGGTTGCGTAAGCCCAATCATCAGTTGATATAGCTGGTGTTTGCTCCTTTAAAACTTCCTGGGGCTGTTCTACCTCATAAATTTGGGTTTCAACCCTTCCATTTAATGTGTTTGGCATGATTTTTCCTGATATTAATTTTGGATTTTGGATTTTGGCAGTGGGGACAATACGGTTTGGTTAATATGTTTGGCTTGAGGAGATCCCCCCAACCCCCCTTAAAAAAGGGGGGCTTTGTCTCCTATTTACTCCCTTTTTAAGGGGGTCGCCGCAGGCGGGGGGATCAAGTCTTATCCGAACCGTATTGGGAGTGGGGAGACAACAAAAGCTTCCTGCTTATCTTCTTTTTTCACCCCGCAACATCCATCTGCTGATGATTGAGATAAAAATAATGTCCCCGCTTCGCCATCAACTCTCGGTGAGTCCCACTCTCAATCAATACGCCGCGATCCAGCACCAAAATCAAATCTGCATGACGCACAGTTGAAAGGCGATGGGCGATTACTAAGGTGGTTCTGTCCTTGAGAATTGTGTTTAAATTCGTTTGAATAATCCTTTCTGATTCTGCATCTAGATGGGAAGTTGCCTCATCCAAAACCAACAGCTTGGGATTGCCTAACAACGCCTTAGCGATCGCAATTCTTTGTCGCTGTCCTCCAGACAACATCCCCCCTCCTTCACCAATCTGAGTTTCATAACCCATAGGTAACTTTTTAATAAACTCATCAGCACCCGCCAATCGCGCCGCCTCAATAATCTCTGCCAAAGTTGCCCCAGGATGTGCCAAACTAATATTTTCCCGAATCGTTCCGCCAAACAAAAAGGTATCTTGGTCAACTACCCCAACCTGCTCGCGTAGAGAACGCAACGAAAGACTGGTAATATCCTGCCCATCAATCAACACTTTGCCATCTGTGGGGGGATATAACCCCAAAACCAGCTTAGAAATCGTGGTTTTCCCCGAACCACTGCGTCCCACCAAGGCAACCATTTGCCCGCTGTGTACTTCAAAACTGAGATTTTCCAAAACATTGATATCGCCTTCAGGATGATAGCGAAATGTCACGTTATCAAAGCGAATGTTACCTTGAATGGGTGGTAAAGATTGCCGCGCCTGGTGCTGCAAATCCTCTTCTGGTTCCGCATCTAACACATCATTAATGCGTTCCACCGCAATCACCACTTCTTGCAATTGATTCCACAAAACTGTTAATCGTTGAAAGGGTCTGATAATATTTCCCAGTAGCATATTAAATGCCACCAGTTGCCCAATGGTTAACTCGTTGTGAATCACTTGGTACGCCCCAAACCACAGCAAAACGGTAGTTACCACTGCTTCAATTGTGTTGCTGAATATTTGCAGGCGATTGCTAATAATTTGCCCAGAAAAGTTAGTTTTTACTTCCTTACTTAATAACTCTTCCCAATGCCAACGCACTGTCTGTTCCACGGCTGTAGATTTAACTGTTCGCACACCAGAAAGGGTTTCAATCAGATAACTACTTTCATTAGCAACAGCATTAAAGATTTCTCTAGAAATCTTTTGTAAAAAAGGTGTGGCAATCAATGCTAGCAGGAAAAAAGGCGGTATAATCACCAACACCAACAACGCCATTTTCCAGCTGTACCAAAACATCAATCCTAAATAGATAAAGACAGTGACTAAATCCAGCAGGATGGACAACGCCTCACCGGAGAGGAAGCGTTGAATTTTGCGGTTTTCCTGTACACGAGAGATAATATCCCCCACATAACGCGACTCAAAGTAACTCAAGGGTAGCCGCAGGGTATGGCGAATAAATCCCACAATCAGTGCTAAATCGAGCTTATTCGCCGTGTGGTCTAACAGATATTGCCGCAACCCTGTCATCGCCACACGGAATAAACTAAAAATCAGTAACCCTAACCCCACCGCCGTTAAGGTTAGTTCAGAACGCTGCACCACCACTCGGTCTAAAATTAACTGGGTGAATAAGGGAGTCACAAGTCCAAATATCTGGATAAATAAGGAAGCGACAAATACTTCCAGCATCACTAAAGAGTGAGGCTTCATCAATTCAAAGAATTGCCAAAAGGGAGTAGAAGTCTCTTTGGTATCCTTGAGCATAGCTGTGGGTTGCAGCAGCAATGTGTAGCCAGTCCAGTTGGCTTTAAATTCGGCGTGGCTGAGGCTGCGTTGCCCGATCGCGGGGTCGGCTATAATAACGTGTTTGGGCGTAATTTCGTAGACAACAATGTAATGCTTGCCCTCCCAGTGGGCGATCGCAGGCAATTTTTGCTTCGCCAATTGGTCAAGACTCGCTTTCACAGGTCGTGTGGTAAACCCAATACTTTCCGCCGCCGCTGATAACCCCCGCAGCGACGAGCCATTGCGGTCAACATTGGCGATATCCCGCAGGCGATTTACACTAAAGTTTTTCCCCCAATAGCGAGACACCATTACTAAACAAGCTGCACCGCAATCCGATGCACTCTGTTGGGCAAAAAACGGATAGCGCCGAATCACACGCTGTAATAAATGCCCGACTCGCTGCGTGGAGTTGGGAAAATAGGCTTTGCTAATCTTTTTCTCGCGTAGCTCTACTGCTGGCGTTGACAAAATCTTCGTTTCATCGTGCCTTTTGGAGTCAGATGGGGGGTTATCTGAGTCCACCTGTTGAGAGTTACGAGATAGCGCCTTAGCCCACAAATGCTCCCGAATTTGGGGATATTTAGCTATCAATGGCCACAACATCTCACCTGGAACAAAACACAGTTGCAAGTTTACTGAAGCCCTTGCTGCATAAGGTTTAAAATCATCCTCCTTAAACAAGGTAAATTCCCCAAATGAGTCTCCCGCCTCCAAAGTGGTGATGAACTCATCAGCGCTAGAGAGCAACCTGACTTTGCCAGCGATCGCAATATATATACCTGATTCAACATCAGTTCCTTGCCAGAATTTGCCGACTTTCGGGTTGATAAATTTAACTTGTTGAAGACAGTGTTGAAATTCCTCTGTCGAAAGAGAATAACCCAGAGTATTGTTGAACTGTTGCAGAGTTACTAACTGAGCAGATATATCTTGCGCCATGAATGTCTAAATCTTTTCCTAAATTTGCAAAGTTAATAGGTAAAAATTCGGTATTATCTGGAATAGCCACCGATTTGAGGTCAGCAATCAAAATTTTGGAACCTTGAGCCTGTTCAGTGCTGTTTTGTTCAGCATTGTTAGGTTTTGGTAGTGTGGATAATCCCAGCTGTTTGAGTAGTCGCTTGATATGGCGATCGCTCACCTCAATCCCAAATTCTTTTACCAGATGTTTCCCAAGCCAGTTAGCCGTCCATCGTCGAAAAGCATAGCCATGATCGCGGGGACTACTACTAACCAGTTCTTTCAAACGTTCTAAATACTGGTCATTTATTGCTTTCGGGCGACCAATGGGGCAATCCTGCCATTGGTGCGCCATCCCCGTCCGGGCTATGTGCATCCAATGCCTCGCTGTTGCTGGACAACACCCCAAAATTTGACAAATTGACCTTTGGGTTTTTCCCTCATCTGCCAACAACATGATTTCAATGCGCTGTCGGTAAGATTCAGGTAAACTTTTTTCCAAACTTCCTAACAGTAATTTCCGCTGAAATGATGTTAAGTACTTACTATTTGTCACATTTGTGTATTTTGTTTCAATTTTTGTTTGGCAATCGGACATACACGTACAATTAACTAGTTTTTTAGACATACGAATGTATTGTAATTGATGCATACTTTGGCACTTATATGTCATCTAAGTAGAGATATACAAAAGCTAATTTTTCCTTGTAGCTATAATACTTATTACGTTTTGTTTTTTATTTTATGCAACAAATTTAATGTTAATAAGTGATATTTTTGACAACAAGGTTTTGTATATTACTTTTGTAGTATAGAACTAGGCTACAAATCCTATTTATAAATTCCGAAAATAGTCGCTGAATTTTAATAAAGTTTTTGTAAAGATATTTTTTTTGGGCAGAGAAAAAAGTTATAGCAGAATCGCCGTTACCACGGATGAAAATTCCTTTGAGAGCAGTTTTCAATTGAATAGACCACGCATAACAGCACCGTATTGAACTATGCTGCTCGGTAGTGAATACTTAATAACATTGCTAAGTACTGCTTTGCGTAAAATCGGAGCTTTTTTCAACGCAGAGGTAGACGCAAAGCGGCTTGCTGAAGGCTACGCAAAGAAAGCCCAAAGAAGCGCGGAGTTTTGCTAAATTTAATGCGCTACGAATTAATGGGACTTAGACAAAAAGTAGCCAGAAAAAAGCCTCAAATGTATATACAGAGATACTTTGACATCGATTGCCTAGTTTCTTGATATATCTGGGTTTCAAGCATTTTTGAGCCTTTGGTGTATTTTCCTTGCCCTGTATGGTTTGAGGCTTGTTTATACCCTAAAAATGTTTAAGTCCCGTTAATAAAATGCTGTACTGAGATTATTCTTTCCATACCCAATGCACAATGCCCCTTTAATTAAATCCAAGAGTTAAACCACATTCGCAGCTTATAACCATTAGGGGAGAGAGGTAAACCCAAATAAACGGGCATCCAGAAAATAAAAGCAACCAGAATGATAAAAGTAATAGTGACACCTACCGCCCGGAGTTGTTGATAATAACTGCGAAGACACTGATTAACAAACCAAGCGATCGCTAAAAATATAAACACCACTGCACACATATAGTGATAGATAAAAGCGCACCTTGTCACTTTCACCCAAGGTAATAAGTTAGCAGCATAATTTATAACTAAATACAAGGCAATCCAAGTATCAACACTAAGAGTTGCAGGCACAGAAAAACGCTTTTCCTTCACCCAAGGAATTACTACTTGTGACACCAGCATTCCTACTAAAAACAACATGGCAGCAACACCGAACCACCACAAAAATGGATTGCCCATTGCATGGACATCATAAATAACTTGTCCAGCACCGGCAGGTAAAGGCGGGCCCATCACAGGTAACGGATCGGTGATACTTTCAGCCGTTTGATAATAATATGCCATTGGTCGAGTCATCAAAGGCCATTTATACCAGGCAGCACAGTAAGGATGCACATTGGGACTATTGCCACCTAAATGTAAGTGAAACTTTAAAATTTGCTGATGTACTGCAATAAATCCATATCTTTTATCTAGTTGAAGGTGGGGAATCCAGATGATGCTATAGATAAAAGCTGGGATAATTCCTAGATAAAACAGCATCTGAAAAATATTTAGCTGAGTCAAGTTTTGTAGTGGTGTCTGAGATGAGGGAGAATAAGTACTAACTCCAGACTCCAGACTCCTGCCTTCTGCCTGCTTCAATGAGGGGGATGTAAAAAAGAGTTTGGGGTTAGGAAAAGAATGGATTAAATGAATTATCCAAGCTGTTACCCAAATCAGATAAGCACCTGAGAGGAACCATAAACCATTCCACTTACTACCAACTGACGCACCAAAA
This sequence comes from Nostoc sp., assembly GCF_036917615.1. GTDB lineage: Bacteria > Cyanobacteriota > Cyanobacteriia > Cyanobacteriales > Nostocaceae > Nostoc. Next base: position 62,145 of record NZ_JBALCZ010000068.1, on the reverse strand, counting down.
GTAATGCCAGCAAAAACTAACCAAAAAGAACGTCGCCGATTTTGGTTATCTAATGCTAATAATAAAAACCAGTGCCCTAACAAACCAAAGATGACGATATAAATATTACTTAAAGCATAACGAGACTCAACCAGAAAGATGCCATCACAAGCTGTGAACAAACCTGCAAGCATTGCAAAGCTACGGCGATAACTCAACTGATAAGCGATCGCAGCCACAACTAAAGGAATAAATGAGCCAGTGAGGGCATTTAACCAACGATAAGTCCAAGGCGATCGCAAAGAACCTGTCAGCCCATTTACCGTATCGTGCCCAAAAGGAATATGACTGCCAATCCAAATGCCGATACCAATAATATATTGACTCAGCGGCGGATGAGCATTAAAAAATGGCGTATGCGTGAGATAATTATTACCGAATCTAGCAAAATAAACTTCATCAAATACTAGAGTGTTGAATCGCTCTAGTCCCCAAAACCGTAAGGCAAGTGAGAGAAGAAATATACTCACCATCCCAATTTGGAACCACTTTTTATTCATTAGTCATTGGTTATTAGTTATTGGTTATTAGTTATTGGTTATTGGGCATGGGGCATGGGGCATTGGGCATGGGGCATTGGGCATTGGGCATGGGGAATAGGAAATGAGTCTTTAATACTCGTGAATGAGTCTTTGATACTCGTGAATGAGTCTTTGATACTCGTGAATGAGTCTTTGATACTCGCCGATGAGTCTTTGATACTCGCCGATGAGTCTTTGATACTCGCCGACGAGTCTTTGATACTCGCCGATGAGTCTTTAATACTCGCCGACGAGTCTTTAATACTCGTGAATGAGTCTTTGAACTCCACTTTTTTGCCCCCCTACCCTCTGCTCAAGAACTGCTCCCTTGTTCTCCCTCCACTCTTCAAGTGCATCTAGTTGAAACAGGAGTAGTTCAATATCGTAATACTTGTTTGTCCGCTCCACTGGTTTCATACCCAATCGTTCTGTTACACGGATTGAGGCATGATTTTCTGGCTTCACTACAGGATAAATCACTGGCAAGTCCAAGATACTAAATCCGTAGTTGAGCATAACTTGTCCTGCTTCTGTTGCATACCCTTTACCCCAAGAAGCTCGCCTCAAGTGCCAGCCTACCTCATAATCTAGAGTGGGTAAACCATCTTTGTCGGGCAATTGCAACAGAAGAATAGTTCCCACAATTGTTGTAGTTTCCTTTTCGACAATTACCCAAGAACCAGTACCATTGTTGCGTTGGTGCATTTGCTCGATACCTTCAATCAAGCGCTGACGCTGTAACTCAATGCTTGCGACGCGAGAAGCTTTGCCGAGAAAGTGTGTAACTTCAGGGTCATTATAAATTACAAAGGCTTGCTCGGCATCGCGTTCGGGTATCCAATTGCGAATTATCAAACGTTCGGTTTGCAAAAGATTTGTCATCTTGCTTTTGGCTAAAATAAATCGCCATTCTGCAAAATACTAAGATACTTATGGTTGAGCAGTCAAAAGTTTTGTAGACAATTACACAAACAAAATATGGCGATCGCTATGCTATGGGCAGTTATCCAGAAGTTCAACTACCGTTGGTTATGCGATGCCTGCGGCGGTAAACTACGCAAATTCTGAATCTTTCCGCAGTTGTTCAGATCGGAACCCTAACACAATCTGATCGTTTGGTATATCTGCCTTCACTAATTCGGTTGCTTGCCAGTGAAAACCGCTAATTGAGCAGCGAAAGCACACTTGAAGGCGGGCCGCGCTTCGCCACGGGCAACATAGGTAGAGAGATTCGGATAGTCGTCCAGCATATCCGAGTTTTTCAATCTGAGCAGCACTGACACCATCATCAGGTCGCCTGCGCTGAATGCGCCATCAAGCCAGTCGGCATCTCCAAGGTGACTGGAAAGTTCTAAGAGCCGATTACGGACGCGACCTTCGACGACACGCAGGCGCTGCTCGTACCAGGCCTGATCGCGCTCTAAGTACGTGGCGATTCCCCAATCAACGATTGGCGGCTCCATCGTGTTAAGTGCGGCAAACATCCATGTGATTGCTCGCGCTCGACTATTCGCATCGTCTGGCAACAGCCCTGTATGGCCCTCCGCGATATGGAACACGATCGCTCCCGACTCGAACAGGGCGAGATCACCTGACTCGTAGGTTGGAATTTGCCCGAAAGGATGAAGCGCACGGTGCGGGGGTTGCTTCATCTCACTGAACGAAACAAGACGAACGTTGTAAGGTTGGCCCACTTCTTCGAGCGCCCAGCGAACGCGCATGTCACGCGCCAGTCCCTTGCCGCCATCAGGCGACCGTTCAAAGGCGGTAATAGTGGGTGTCATTGTCAGGGTCATGGTGATTTCTCCTTTTGATCCAATTTTCTGCTTTGGGTATGTGTTCTGTCCGGCAAGAACAGCAACTCTAGATATCAGCGTCAAAGCTGGCATTAAAAGCACCGGCGGAACTATCGCAAAAAGACAGATGTAACACTATTACCAATAATGTTACATTTTGCGCGGCTGATGCTGCGATTTGCGATTGACCACTTGTATCGTTTCGCTTGCATTGGACTTTGCCTCAACTGAGTACCCCAGAACAGTGTCAGAGGTGGAGCGACCTTTTACGAATTAGTACCCTCGACTTTTGCCACTTCTAGCATTGTCTTTAAAACTGAATCAGGATTTAGGCTAATCGAGTCAATTCCTTGTTCAACCAAAAACTGGGCAAATTCTGGATAGTCGCTGGGTGCTTGTCCACAAATGCCGATTTTGCGATCGCATTTTTTCGCCGCTTCTATGGCCATTTTCACCATTCGCTTCACACCCTGACTGCGCTCATCAAATAACCGTGCCACCAATGCCGAATCCCTGTCTATCCCCAGTGTTAACTGAGTGAGGTCATTGGAACCAATCGAGAAACCATCAAATACCTCAGCAAACTCCTCAGCCATAATTACATTATTAGGCAACTCACACATCACGTAAACCTGCAAGTCGTTAACACCTTGCTTTAAACCATTTTTTGCCATCTCTGCCAAAACCAAACGCCCTTCATCGGGAGTACGACAAAAGGGAATCATCGGAATAACATTCGTCAAACCCATTTCTTCCCGTACCCGCTTGATGGCATGACATTCTAGGGCAAAAGCTTCCCTGTAGCCTTGATCATAGTAACGTGCCGCTCCTCGCCAACCCAGCATTGGGTTTTCTTCATGGGGTTCAAACTGTCGTCCACCTAACAAATTGGCATATTCATTACTTTTGAAATCTGACATTCGGACAATCACTGGTTTGGGATAGAATGCCGCTGCAATTCTACCTATACCTTGGGCTAATTTATCTACAAAATACTGCGGCTTATCGTCGTAAAGTGCGGTAATATAAGCGATTTTAGCTTTCACAAATTCATCTTTTAACAAGTCATAGTGAATCAACGCCATTGGATGAATTTGGATTTGGTTAGCGATGATAAATTCTGTCCGTGCTAAACCTACGCCATCGTTGGGAATTGCGGATAAACTCAACGCTTCTTGAGGATTACCCACATTCATTAAAATTTGAGTGCGGGTGCGGGGTAAGTTCTCTAAGGGGACTTCTTTAACTTCAAAAGGTAATAAGCCTGCATAAACTTTTCCCTCTTCCCCTTCAGCACAAGAAATTGTTACCTCTTGACCAGGTTTCAAGATTTCCGTAGCATTGCCGCATCCCACGATCGCAGGTACACCCAATTCTCGCGCAATGATCGCTGCATGACACGTGCGGCCACCAGAATTGGTGACAATTGCACTGGCGCGTTTCATAATCGGTTCCCAATCGGGGTCAGTTCTCTCTGTGACCAAAACTTCCCCAACTTGGAATTGGTCGAGTTTGTGAACATCTAAAATTAGGCGTGCTTTTCCTTGACTAATTGCTTCTCCAATAGCCCGTCCGATAACAAGAGGGATTAAGGATTCGGGAGTGGGAATTGGGGATTGGAAAAACTTTTCTCCATTCCCTATTCCCCATTCCTTATTCCCCAATAACAATCGATAACTCCGCAACACATTTCCCGTCTTCTGTGACTGGACGGTTTCGGGACGTGCTTGCACAATAAAAAGTTGGTTAGTAATTCCATCTTTTGCCCACTCGATATCCATTGGAGTGTAAATGCCGTGGACTTGGGAATAATGGTCTTCAATTAAACACGCCCAACTTGCAAGTTGTAAAATCTCTTGATCACTCAGGGCAAATTTACTTCTTTCACTGCTCGAAACAGATACATTTTTTGTAAATTTAGAGCCGTCATCATAAATCATTTTCAGTTCTTTGCTGCCCAACTTTTTATCGATAATTGGGCGGAAACCCGCTTTTAAAGTTGGTTTAAAAACATAGTATTCATCGGGATTTACAGACCCCTGAACAACATTTTCCCCTAAACCGTAGGCGGCTGTAATCAGTGCCGCATCCTTAAAACCGGTTTCTGTATCAATGGAGAACATCACTCCAGAGGTTGCTAAGTCAGAGCGCACCATTTTTTGCACGCCCACAGCCAGAGCAATGCTAAAATGGTCAAATCCCTTGGTGTGACGATAAGAAATGGCGCGATCTGTAAATAGGGAAGCAAAGCATTTATGACAAGCTGCTAAAACTCCTTCGGCACCGACAACGTTGAGGTAAGTTTCCTGCTGTCCAGCAAAACTAGCATCGGGCAGATCTTCAGCGGTGGCGCTGGAACGGACTGCAACATCTGTCTCTGCGTTGTATCGCTCACAAAGACTCTGATAAGCTTTAGCGATCGCCTCCCGCAATTCTACAGGAAATGGGGTGTGGATTAATAGCGATCGCGCTTTTTTTCCCCGTTCTCGTAAATTTTTGACATCTTCAACATCTAAATCTGCAAACAGTTGGCGTAACTTTATTTCTAACCCTGCTGATTGAATAAAATAACGATAAGCATAGGCAGTGGTAGCAAATCCGGTGGGAACATTAATACCTTTAGGCGTTAGCTGTTGAATCATTTCTCCCAGTGAGGCATTCTTCCCACCAACTACAGGGATATCAGCAATACCAACTTCATCAAACCACAGGATGAGCGATCGCTCTTTGGCAGATACAGATAAAGTGCTTTTAGATACAGTAGCCATAAATATTACCTTTAAAGTTTATACTCAATTCGATCAGTGCGTAACCCCTAGTATATTTTTATTATCTTCAATTTTAGATTTTGCAGCCAGTGAAGTGATTTTGGATTGTGCAATTAAATTGCAAACTATAGTCTATAAATAACAATTATTCGAGATAATGGGTATATCTAAATACCTGAAGCAATCCCCAATGGTGCAACTAGAACGACTGCTGAAAATGGCAGAAGATGAGCTAACTGAATACAGCACTGATGCCCGTAAAATTGAAAAACTGCGCCGTAAAATAGGTTTAACAGTATCGGCAACAGAACAGCAGCAAGTTAAAGAGGCATTACTCGCTACTATGAAATCTAATATAATTACCCAAGTTGTGGAAGAACAAAGACAAGCAGTAGCCTTACCATTTTGGGGAATCGCTGGATTAGGTTTGTTATTGGGAATTTCTTTAAATCAACCCATAGGCTTATTAGCATCTGTAGTTGGGACTGTATTAGCTTACAGAATTCAGAAATGGGGTTGGAAATTGCAGGCAACTCGTTTATTGTTACAAACGTTGGAAGATATCGAAATGCGTATAGCCCAACCCAAGAAGTAACAAAATAGATGCACTTTCTAGATAAATTATTTATGTATGCTTATAGCTTAATATACCAAATAATCAACTAATCACTTGATTGACACCTCGTAAACACTTAACAATTCCTTTGGGATCACCATAGCAAAAAAATTAGATATTGGATTTGAGATCAGGTATTTATGATTTTAGTTTGCCTGCTATGAATACTACATGATCCTTTGGCAGAACGTATTGCTCATAACTAGGGGTTGTTTCAACTTGGAAACCCACGCCGGAGAGTTCACTTGTCCTTTCTAAGCAATGTCGAAGATGAATACACGCCCAAAAGTTAAGGCGTTATATCTGCGGTGGAAAAGTTGAACAAGCGTTTGGCGATCGTTGTCTAGATCAAACAGGTAGCTGAGGCATTCACCAATTAGACATCTCCAGAAAAGAATGTAGAGACGCGAAATTTCGCGTCTCTACAAGGGTTTGAGTGAACGCATAATTAATTTTCCCAGATGTCTATTGATGTAATGGCATTACAAGGTGGAATATCTGTCTTAAATAGTGAATCGATCCGAAACTCGGCAGCTGGCACTCTTGTTCGTGCAATATTAATCATTCACTCGCACCATAGGCATCGCTTCTTTTAAGTCTTGCAACTCCCACTCCAGAATACGAGTTAGCAGTTCAGCAGCAACAAGACTTATACCATTTCTTTGTGAGGCGGCGCTAAATTTTGTTGACTTCTTATTTGTTTCTTTCTTTGTGTCCAACTCTACAAGACGCTACGCGTAGCTTGCTTCTCCGTAGGAGTATGCGGTTCGTTCCTCATGGCGCATCTTCATCCAGAATTGGTATTACATCTTGCCCCTCTTGTGCAGCTTTTTCAGATTGGGCTTCTACTTCTGGACTAAGAGAAATAGACAATACACATAGACTAGGTTTTCCTGCTATCGAGCCTCTGCGCGTCATTCTACCAAGTCCCAAGGAATAAAGCCTAACTACCTAACTTAGAAAGCTCATCTTTTACAGCTTCAATAAAGTATTTTTTCAACGAAGAGGAGGATTTTTGGTTTTGCTTATTTTTAAATTGAGTATTTTACTTGGCATTTTCCAAAAACTTTTCGATTTGCAGAAATTATTATCTTTATTGCCTCCTCACAGCAATTGTGTAATTAGGTAGATGTGAGGCATCTGTTTGAGTTTTCACAAGTCGCCAGTCATTATCTATATATAAATTCTCAAACACTTGAGAAGTTGCTAAGGATGTTTTTTGAAATTCATTAGCATGATTTATCTCTAGATTTTCTAAGTTGACAGTTTTAGGCAAAGCCAGTTTTGACGCATTCAGTTTGACTTTAGTGTTAACTACATTAGTAAACCAGTTATAAACTGATTCTAAAGTTAGAGGAATTTCTTTATTTTTAAAAGCTTGAAATCTATCAATGTTTTGAAGACCCCATTTACCATTTAGAACTCCATATTTTTGGATCACCATAAAATCATAAGCTGGTAAATTTGATTCAAAATTCTGGGATAAAGACGACTCTTTTCCCAGTATATAGCGAGCTATACTGGCACAGTAACCATCACGCTGGAAAATTTGGAAGGACTGCTCTTGTATTCTTTTTGGTAAACTTTCATGAAACGATATGGTAGACCAGATTGGTGTCCAAACACCCACTAAAAGCCGTAATTGCTCTGTTACACTGAAAGCAGGATTATCTTGGCTCAACTTTATAAAATAGGGAAGTAATTCAGTTTTGTAAAATTTTATTTCGGCATTTAAAGTTTCTGGCTTTCGATCTTGAACTCGTGCTAAAATTTCATTTTTAAATTTTATTGTTTTTCTAGCACTTGATTGATTTTTTTCTAATAGTTCGAGCATTACCATTTACCTTTTTCTCATTTTTTTAGATGACTTGGTAAGAATTAAAAACTGGTGAGTTTAGTGATAATAAAGGTCTCATGCATCCTTTTATTCTGTAAAAGGTAGAGCCTTTTAGCTCCTCCTTTTAACAGTTATTAGGTGTTTATATGCTTGATACTATCTATTTTTACTTATAAAATGGTGTGATCATGATCACTATAAACTAAAATATATTGAAGAGGCATTTAGAAATTATAATATTGCATACATAGGTAGCGGCTACTCTACGAATTCTCCAACGGAGTTATCCGCAGGCTAGGAAAAGCGCTATCAATTTACATTCAATGAAGTGCGAAGGATGAAAATTTTGCTCCTTCACACTTGATTGTTTATCTGAAATTTCTAAGACTCCCGTCCCGATGCCCAGGTATCACGCCATTTAACGGTACCTTCTTTGGCAATCACCCAGCGGCGATTTACCAGATTTTCCCGCAGAGGCGATCGCCCTTCCCGCCACATGGCATATTTATAAGCAATCAGCTTACTAGCAGTCTCATCAAAGGGAATCTCAGCAGACCAGGTATTCGAGTTGATGTACTCTAGGGGATATGCTTTGCCGATATCCCAATTACCCAACTCTGGGCAATCTCCAGTTACCACAATGATTTCACCGGGTTGGGTATCCACGCCATTGAGTTGAACGCGCACAATTGTCTGTGCTTTTATCCGTTCCCCAACGTGGCTGAAAACAATCACTCCGCGTTCTTCTAGTACTAAGTCATAAATCTTACCATCTTTCACTTCATACTTATTGCGAGTCACTACGCAGGTATGTTCTCCATCGGGCAATTCTGTTTCTACTTCTGGTAGAGTAACTTCTCCTCCCCGGTTCAAAGCAACAAAACATAAGGAGTCACGATAGCGGCGCACATAACAGTAAATGTCGGGGGTGAGATATTTTTGCCAGTGGCTACCCATTGACACTGCGGGATTTAGTCGCCGTAAGCCAGATAACAGCCTGATGCAACGATAAATCTCACTCTCGGTATCCCAACTTTCCATCATCGGGCGATTGTATGGATCGTTACCGCCATCGCTGTCGTCATGCAGATATTGTTCTGTACCGTAGTAAATGCAGGGAATGCCACGAGATGTCATAATTAAGGCGATCGCAACCTTCAGCATCCCTGGATCGGGGTTCAGCGATTGAAAGCGACACATATCATGGTTATCGATGAAAGTGACTAACTCTGCTGCCCCGTTATAGCGATAATCCTGGTCAAAAATGTATTGAATTGTTTGGAATCCCATTTCTGAACCTTGCCCCAGTGCGGCTCGAATTGCCACACACAACCCAAAGTCTAGAAGTGTCATGCCTGAGTGGTTAACAAATTCCACTGAGAGATCGTCAGTAGGATTACTGTAAATCCATTCACCAAAAATAAATACATCTGGTTTGTGATTGCTCATATCACCAGTGAATTCTTGCCAAAACCAGATAGGCATGTGCTTGACAGTATCCACCCGCAGTGCATCTACACCCCGGTCTAGCCATTGTTTAATTGCTGATTTAATATACTCACGATATTCAGTATTGTTCTCATTGAAGGTTGCTAGACCAGATAGTTCACAGTTCTGTACTTGCCAATCGTCTTCCCAGTTTTGCACTTCGCCATAATGGTGATACCAATTATTGACATCATCATTGAAGTCAGCAATTTTCACGCCATCATCATACAATTCTCCTTTGCTACCGCTGGTATCAGGTGTGCTATGGTTGCAGACAATATCTAGCACCAGCTTCATATTCCGCTTGTGCAGTTCTGTAATTAACCGATCAAAGGTCGTATTTTTTTCTTCCTGGGTAACATTTAAAGAAGGGTTCTCTCCTTCAGCAATGTAGCGAGGATTGAGCCGCTTAAAATCTTTTGTCCAATAGCCATGTAGCGCTGCATTGCCAACAAATAACTCTTCAACCTGCTCGAACAGTGGAGTTAACCAAAGGGCGGTAACCCCCATATTTTTGAGATAATCTAATTTATCGATGACACCTTGCAAGTCGCCACCCCAGTACTTACCCCAATCTTGTCTACTTGAATCGTACAGTTCTGAGTTTGCACCTTCGCTGTTATCTGGATCGCCATCATAAAAGCGATCGACCACAAGAAAGTAAATGGTTTCCTGACGAAATTCAATATCTCTAGTGTAAAGAAACTCTAGGTCAATCTCAGTCTCTGATGGTGGTGTTTCTATAATAGCTTGTACTTTTTCGTGTGCAGAATCAACTTTGTATTGATCTGGTGAAAACTGAGATGGAGGGGTTTGTACCATAAAAAACTCAAAATTTCATGAAATTCATATTTGTAGAATCAACAGTACAACGTTTCGAGTATTGTCTGTTACTACAAACTTTGGGATTGTGACATCCGGCGCACGGTATAGGTATCTATCGCTAGCTAGTTTCTAATTCGATCGGTAGATATAATTCATCCGCTAGAGGATAAAAATCAAGCAATATAGCAGTTATTAACGGTAATGGCTTCCTAACAAAAATTTACAACATCTAGTCAAAGTGACTTGCGGTGAATATTGAGTCTAGCTAGTGTTTAAGTGTATATTCGACGATGGATTTTAGAACACCTTAACTCCTTAGAGGATGTCTGAAAAGTTTTTTTATACACCTAACCCTTGGAGATCCCCCTAAATCCCCCTTAAAAAGGGGGACTTTGAGACTCTTATTCCCCCTTTTTTAAGGGGGGTTAGGGGGGATCAACAAATATTTGATACTTCTCAGACATCCTCTTAGATGTGAAACCAGAATTTACACTGCAAAGTCAATCCCTGGTTAGTAACCCTATTGAATGCAACCTCGATCAAGTTCGCCCTGTCAATTACTACTACTCTGTGAAGTTAAGAATGCTTGCTTTGTAGTGAGCGCTTTAACGCTCAAATCAAGGACTAAAGTCCTGACCCTTCTTTTGACAAAGCACGTGCAAGGGACGGGTGACGCTCGTAAGCGTTGCGTAAAGCCTGCGGCATGGCTTCTCTTCTCCTTTGGAGACGCTAACGCCAACGAGAGGCTGCGCCAACGCTTAGAGCGACTGTGTGTAGCGTCAGACTCGTTGGCGTAGTCCAAGGTAGAGAAGAGGCTGCGTCCCTTGGGCGTCTCGTTAGCGCAGCCCAAGGTAGAGAAGAGAAGACAGTTTTTTACGAAAATATCGCCGATCGCTTCGGAGTTTGTCTCAAATCATAATATGGTAAGTCAGGAGTTTGTGGAGTTGGATTACAGCAAGGCTTAATTAGCGCTGGAAATTAGCTATCAATAAAGTTTTGTTACACCTGAGCAATACTGAGTAAAATATGTATTAGCCAACTTTTTCTCTAGAAGATTCGCTCCATTGGTAAACTGACCATTGTCACTTTCAATCTGTTATTACTATCAAAGAATTAATTTAGGTAGCAATTATGACAAAATATGACTTGGTTTTTAACTCACCAAAGACATCAGAGGAATCACTAAGTCCAGAGGAAGCGGTGGCGGCGATCGCAACTGTCACTGCGATCGCTGATTCATCCGTTGAAGATGTAGATGCAGAAAATTTAGCGGGTATCCTCTGGGAATTCGAGGTCTTCGAGGAATACTCAGAAGATGATATCGCAGAAATAGTTGATAGACTCATAGACATTGCCGAAGAAGAGGGAATTGGGCCTTTGTTTAATGTCGCCAAAGTATCTCTTTCTGATGAATTAGTGCTGGATGGTTTTGCAGCTGGGGTGATAGTGCTTTTAGACGATGATCTCGCCATCCCGAAACCGAAACAAGCTTACCTCAAAAAGCTACAAGCAGCCTTGGAACTTGAGGATGAAGAAGCACACGAAATCATTAAAGAGGTAATTGCCGCCTTTAAAGAAGCAGAGGAAGAATATGCAGACGACGAAGATGAAACAGTAGTCATAGAAGATTTTAGTCAACAGACCTATGAATCACCCTTAGGTAATTTTACGGTGGCGATTCCGGTTGATCCGCACCAAGGCGGTAGAATTCAAAGTCAGGAAGGAGTAGTTGGTTTTTCTGATGACATTGGTACTTTGCTGAGAATCGATTATTATCCTTTCCCTCTGGAACAGTTAGAGGAACTGGAGTCTGTTGGACAAGAAGAATATTTACAAACAATCTTAGTAGACAAGTATGTACCCCAAGCGATTTTTGCCAATGTACCAGATGCTTCTGTGGAATATAGCGAATATCTAGAAGATACTTTGCGAGGGGCTTACTATGTGTTAATCGATATGCCCAAAGGTTCGACGATTTCTAAGCAAGAAAATAATGGAACTGCGATCAGATTAGATGCGTACCGGGGACTGCTCACCTTTATCAGTGGTGAATTTTTGTATATAGTTAGTAGTCAGCAGAGCTTTCTTGAGGGCGAAACTCCCGATTCGGTTCAAGAAGAAGCCGAAGACATTAAGCAGAGTATTTTAGAGTTTGTTGAGACTATAGAGTTCACTTAGTACACGTCACCGCAAAAAAGGGTCGGAAATAGACTTTTTATGGTGACGGTATTAAGTAATCTCTCTATCTAAAAAAGCCATGTCTACGACGGGCTAGGCCTACGCTAAACGAATTCACGCCATCATACCAATAAACTATTGGGAACAGATGGCGTTCTCAATTAACTGTCCATAACTCATCAACTCATCTGATGTACATTTGGAAAGGGCGATGTCTGACGACAAGCCCAAAGAAGACAGGAAGTCTCCGGCTCCGCACTGGCTGTCTACGCTTGTAATTTTTCATGACAATAACCCTGCTGAACAATCGCTATCAAATTATCCAAGTAATCGGCGCTGGTGGGTTTGGCGAAACCTTTCTAGCAGAAGATGTCCATATGCCTTCTCGCCGCCGCTGTGTGATCAAGCAACTAAAACCGATAACCAATAATGACCCGCAAACCTACCAACTTATCCAACAGCGGTTTGAACGAGAAGCTGCAACCTTGGAGTATTTGGGTGAAAGTAGTCACCAAATTCCTAAACTCTACGCCTACTTTTCTGAGAACGGGCAGTTTTACCTCGTTCAAGAATGGATTCACGGCCAAACCTTGAGAAAAATTGTCGAAGCTAAAGGATTTGAGAGTGAAACTGCTGTTCGGCAAATTCTATTGAGTCTGCTATCAGTCTTAGATTATGTCCACAGCAAAGGCATTATTCACCGGGATATCAAGCCAGATAATATCATTCTCCGTTCTGTTGATGGCAAGCCAGTTGTGATTGATTTTGGTGCAGTCAAAGAAACAATCCGTTCAGTGGTGAAGTCACCAGGATATCCTACGCAATCGCTCGTGATTGGTACGCCTGGGTATATGCCTAGCGAACAAGCCGTTGGACGCCCAGTTTACGCCACTGATATCTACAGCTTAGGCTTAACGGCGATTTATCTGCTGACTGGCAAACACCCACAAGAATTACTAACTGATCTGAAAACTGGGGAAATACTTTGGCAGCAGTACGCCCCTAACGTCTCTTCCCAATTGGCGGCGGTACTTAATCAGGCAATTAAGCCTCATGCTGGCGATCGCTACAGCACTGCTAATAAAATGCTACACGCCTTGCAGTCTGCTACTAATATACCTCCTGAATTCGCTGCAAATATTTCCACAGTCATTTCTTCTCCCAGTGCTACATCGACTCGACGAATCCAGCCATTATATTCCCCGCAAAAAAATTCTGCGTTAGCGAAGCTCACCGAAGGTATCGCCAGGTCTTCCTCTGGTGGAAACTGGCAGAAACCTGCTGTGATTGTTGGTAGTTTGCTGGTAGGCGGCTTGCTTGGTGCAGTCGCAATTTCTAGCTTCACTCGTCAGCAACAACCAGAAATAACCATTGCCACAAGTCCCACCCCATCGCCAGAATCTTTGCCTTCCACTCCTACATCTCCCGAATCGCCTGTTTCTTCCAAAACTTCTCCAGTTGCAGTTGTACCAACCTCACGACCAAAACCGCGAGTAATTCCTGATCCTTTGCCAACCTCTAATCCCCCAGTTGTATTCACACCACCGCTAGAAAAGGAGCCTGTAACTTCAGATACTCCAGCACCAGTAGCAGTATCCACACCACAGTCAGAACCTGAGAATATTGCAGTTCCCATACCAAAAGTGCGTTCCACACCACAAAACAACGATCAGCCGCCTAGCAAATTAGCTGTCACTACCAGCAGCCAAAGGGTTCCCGCATTTCCTACAGGTACACCAAGAAGCGCCGTAGAAGCTACCCTCGGCAACAAACCAAATCAAGATTTAAAAGGCGCATGGGGCAAGACCCGTGCTGTCGTTTACAAACTAGTGCCAGACAAAATTGACCTTGGCTACTTATTTGATCGTAATTCTAAAGTGCTGCGTCAAACTGAGGTATCTTTTGCCCAATCGGTAGACCCACAGGTAATGGAGACTACCTTGAATGGAATGTTAGATGGGCAAGCCACTGAAGAAATTAAGCAGGGACTTAAAAACGTACAACAGGGACAGTCTGATAGTTTTAGTTTTAAGAATGGCTCAGTTAAAGGTCAGATTATCCGCCAACAATGTAATTTTATTTACATCAGCATTTGGGATGTAGATTTACATGATTTTGTCAGTCCATCGACAGCCAAAAGGTGTTAATTTCCTGGGAGATCAACGGAACTGAAAAATTGCATAAGGCAATGTAGCCATATCTTTTGGGGAAATATCAAGGGTAGTGGTAAATATATAGTGATAATAAATTTAGGCGCTACAGCAAGAATTCTTACTATCTTTATACTTTAGCAAAATTAATATGTATTCTTAAATACACAATTATATCTACTTAACCTGCTAAAATTCCTGATGCATTAAGAGATCAGATTTATGATAAATATACTAATCGATGAAACTTCTGTACTAGAGGTACTAAACATCATTGAAACAGCACCAGATAGTACACTTATCCTAGTAGATTTAGATGAAACTCTCTTCCTTCGCAATTCAACGCAAGAGTATCTTAACACATTACAACCCCGCGTACTTGGGTGGTTATTGCTCACCTTGTTGAATTTTCTCAAACCGTGGAATTGGTTACCAGGGAAAATCAAAGGAGAGGTGTCACGAGATTGGATGCGGGTTTTAGTCGCAACCCTACTTTTTCCTTGGACTATAATTTTGTGGCAATGGCGAACTAAACAGCTAGCTCAAGCCTATGGGAACACTACCCTGATCCGAGCACTCACTAAGAATGCAAATTCCCGTGTAATACTGACCACCCAAGGGTTTGGTTTCATTGTTCGTTCACTGTGCAAACACCTACCCATAACTTTTAATGATGTCATAGCTTGTCGATTTTGGCAGGGAGCTATAGATCGACAGCGAGGAAAACACTTCTTGGTGACAGCATTATTGGGTGAGAATGAAATTGCCCGTGCGATTGCAATCACAGACTCAAATGATGATAATCAATTACTTGCATCTGTGGCAACTCCATGCTTAGTTATTTGGCCAGAAGCAAAGTATGTTTCGGCTATGGCTGATGTTTATATTCCGTTTTTGTATCTAGAGCGAGCGAAGCGACCAGGTGAGCGATATTTTGTCAAAAAAATATTATTAGACGATTTTGTGGTCTTGATACTAGGTTTGAGTTTGGTGAATAGCCAACCAATTCTTCATGCCATCAGTATGCTTTTTTTAATACTTTCTTTTTGGTGCATCTATGAACTAGGCTATGTGGAAAATGACATAGTTGCTGAACGGTTTGAGAAAAAACCAACGCTTTCAAAAACCTACCAAAAGTATAAGAACCGAATCAGTGTATGGCAGGCTTGGCTTTGGTCTGTAATTTTCGCTGTTCTCGGACTAATTGTTCTGGAATTGACTAAAGTCATATCAAGTGATAAGAGTTTTCCTTCGGAAGTTGGTGCCCTCGACTTAGTAACAATTTTAACTAATATGGCATTGTGGATCGGTCTACTCCTGGTAGTACGAGTGACTTTCTATGCTTACAACCATGTTGATAAACAGACACGAATTTGGCTTTACTTTATATTGCAAGCTTATAAGTACTTTAGCTTTCTGGTAGTGACAAAAACCAATATCATCGGGGCGATATTATTCATAGCACAAGTGATTAGTCGCTGGATACCCTACTTTGTTTATCGTTTGACTAATAGTGAGTGGTTAAAAGATTTACCCCATCAACTGGTTGGTCTGGTTATATTTGGATTTATAATTATCGCCGTCGCGCTAGGGACTCAAAATAGTTCTATATTAATGAATTGGCAGACTTTAGCAATTTTAATTTGGTCTGCTTACCGGGCAAAATCTCAGTTTTTGAAAATAGTCCATGAAATACATCCGATTTCCTCAGAAAAAATAATAGTATAATAATAAGCTATCATGAACTGTGCATACTAAGAGGTTCTTTTAAAAGTCCTGAAAGATATAATTTTGCCCTTTTGATTTGGGTCAACTACAAAGACAAATCAAGATTTCAGCTATCTACTGAGGTTCTTTGCTGTGATTATTATGAAAGTAAAATACCCTTCTAAAACATCCTCTGAGTCTTGAAAATCTGTCTTTGCTATACCCAATGCCCAAAAACAAATTTTTAAAACTGAGTTTTCAATTCTTAATCTTCATAAAGTTATAAATACCATTATTAAGTTTTTGATAATACTTGTCTCAGCTTCTACATTTATGTCGTCAAGTGCGATAAAAATTGTGTAATCTGAAGACAACTAAGCTAATTATTGAATTGAGGTCTGATGACTCCTACAATTATGCGTCAGCTTTGGTCAGTGGTTGAAACTGCACAAGCCAAGCTCCTCTTGCAACTGGATGATGCTAGCTTGGTGCAGTGGTTAGTGAAACAAACCGAAACGCAAGTGTTGTTAGATTCTAACGAAACTGATTATCTGTGCCACTACATTCAATCTCGGCTAACCCTTATACGTGATATTGCCCATGAACGTCAGTGTTCATGATAGCAAAATCACGATAAATTAATTGATAGTGAAGTGTTATTACTGTTGACTATTGTCTTTTTTGGGGAAAATAACCTTCTACTAAGCAGTCAGAGCCGACTACACGCCAACGAACACGTTCTAGAGACAACGCTTCTGTCATGGTAGTAAACCCTAAATCGCCCACAGGTGTAGGAGCAATACTACCACCAATGATTTTCGGGGCGATAAATGCTAGAACTTTTTGCACTGCTCCTTGAGCGATCGCACTAGCAGCTAAAGTACCACCACACTCCCACAACACGCTACAAAAACCCCGCTCATATAAGTACGCCATTGCCTTATCTGGTGTAAGTGATGTTAATTCCACCACCTCCACTCCCAGTTTTCGCAACAGTTCTTGAAAATCGGGGTTAGCACCCTCCTGTGTCAACACCAAAGTCGGAGCATCCGCAGTTTGCCACAGATGGGCACTTTCCGGTAAGTTGAGATGGCGACTCATCACCACCCGCAGGGGATTATGTGCCCCGATTTGATGGCTGGTTAAGTAAGGATTGTCCTGGCGGACTGTATTACCACCGACAATTATTGCATCACAAGCCACCCGCAGTTGATGTACTTCAGTGCGGGCCTCTTGGCTTGTCACCCAGGCGCTGTGACCAGAGGTAGTAGCAATTTTGCCATCTAAAGTCATGGCATATTTTAAAATTCCCAAAGGTCGTTTGTAGAGAATGCGATGCACAAAAGCTTCATTTAGCTGATGACAAGCTGACTCTTCTACTCCTACCAACACTTCGATCCCCGCCGCACGTAAACGGGCAATACCACTGCCAGCTACCAGTGGATTGGGGTCAACCATACCCACCACCACTTTTGCCACCCCAGCTTGGATCAAGCCTTCCGAACAAGGGGGAGTCCGTCCGTAGTGATTGCAAGGTTCGAGGCTGACATAGATTGTTGCACCACGAGAGCGATCGCCTGCTGCCTTCAAGGCAAACACTTCTGCATGAGGCTCACCTGCACGAGGATGAAACCCTTCGCCGACAATCTCGCCATCCTTGACAATCACCGCTCCCACTAGCGGATTTGGCGAAGTACGTCCTAAAGCGCGGCGAGCAAGTGACAAACACCGCAGCATCATGCGAGAGTCAAAGTCAGTTCCTACCTTTTGCTTCGGTGGTGAATTCGATCCAACTGCTGACTCCACTATTCGTATATTTTCCTGAGTGTAATTTGGTAAGGATGCATCTGCTTGAGCGACCACTGGGGAATTATCCATAATTTTAGACAATACTGTAAATATTCTGCACGCGATCGCGCAGCCTTTCCACAGGAGAATCGCGCTTTGCTCCTGATAATTAAACAGAGTCAAATCCAGGCGCTATTATAAGCTTGTCTTAACTTGCATCAGCCTGTAATATTCACATTACAATTTTTTCTATAGCCTTTTTCATCTATTTAAACCACAATCTCCTGTAGGGTAGCACAGCTAGCTGTGCTACCCATGCATTTACAGCGTTGCTACAAGTTCCTGTAAGCGATCGCGTCCATCGCGGAAAACGGGCCAACCATCCCCCACCAGCACTGCTTCTACCCGACTCAGTTGAGCCAACCTGCGAACAGAAGCAACAGCCTCCTCTCGATTCAGCAGCTTGTCATCTGGCAATATAGTTAAGCTACCTGCTTTGCGTGCCCTGACTAAATCTCCTGTAATCAAAGTCGTCTCCTCCAATAACAGAGCCAATTCACCGGGAGTTTTCGAGCCTTGGAGTTCAATCACCTTAAGTCCTGGCACAAATTCTTCACCATCAGACAGCCAGCGATCGCAAGGTATGGGGAAAGTGTCTTTTTCTGCCAGAGGGCCAGCTATTTTAGCATAGGTTTGATCGGCAATTTCTTTACTTGCCCTGATATGCTCGGAATTCGTCAGCACAATCCAAACTACACCACCGAGGGATTTCAGATGATTCCAATCATGGTTTGATAGGGCTACTGGGTCAATCAAGATGTTGCCATCTGGGCGAATCCAGGCAATCCCATTGAAATCAATATTTCTTGCCGGATTGAAATTAGACCAGCTATATAGATCGGGACGGTGCAAAGATTTCATGATGATTCTGGATCACTACTTCAATAATTGACTATTAATATCAATAATTAAGTATATAGATTATAAGGTTGCATTCTCTCTGGATCTGGAATTTGAGTATACTACGATAAATCTATCGATATTATGAATTTTATTTGGTTTACAGAAATTCCCGCATAACTGCAATAGAGATCAACGGAGGTATAGGGGTGAGTCAGATGCAGCGCCAAAAAATATCAGCGAAGGCAGACCAGTTTACAGAGTCGGTGATTCGAGAAATGACAAGGGTAGCACTGCAATACAGTGCAGTGAATCTGGCGCAGGGGTTTCCCGATTTTCCCTGTCCCTTGGAGTTGAAACAGGCAGCTTACGAAGCAATAGAGGCAGATGTCAACCAGT
This sequence comes from Nostoc sp., assembly GCF_036917615.1. Taxonomy (GTDB): domain Bacteria; phylum Cyanobacteriota; class Cyanobacteriia; order Cyanobacteriales; family Nostocaceae; genus Nostoc. The sequence goes on along the minus strand of NZ_JBALCZ010000068.1, from coordinate 43,133 downwards.
ATGCCATTACTTGGGGCGATCGCCCATTTCGTCATGCGATCGCCAACAAAGTTCGTTGGTATCTCGGCTTAGATATCGATCCCGAAACCCAAATCACCGTTACCTGCGGTTCCACAGAAGCAATGGCAGCTGTGATGCTAGCGACAGTCGATCCCGGTGACGAAGTAATTATCTTTGAACCGTATTACGAAAACTACGGCCCCGATGTGATTTTAGCTGGTGCTAAACCCCGCTACGTGACACTGCATCCCCCCAATTGGACATTTGATGAAGCACAGTTGCGTCAAGCTTTCAATGCCAATACCAAAGCTATTATTATCAACACACCCCACAACCCCACAGGTAAAGTCTTCACCCATGAAGAACTCACCCTAATTGCTGAACTTTGTCAAAAGTGGGATGTGTTAGCGTTCACAGACGAAATTTACGAACATATTCTCTATGACGGCACTCAACATATTGCCTTAGCGACCCTTCCCGGAATGGAAGAACGCAGCGTTACCATTAACGGTTTATCCAAAACTTATAGCGTCACTGGATGGCGAGTCGGCTACATTTTGGCAAACCCCGAATTAACGGGAGCGATTCGCAAAGTCCATGATTTTCTCACTGTTGGCGCTCCCGCACCATTGCAACGAGCCGGAGTTGCCGCCATGCAATTGCCACCATCCTATTATCAAGAACTAGCCAAACTTTATCACCAGAAGCGAGACAGGATTTTACAGATTCTAGATCAAGTTGGCATTCCCTATTTCGTTCCCAAAGGAGCTTATTACGTTCTTGCAGATATTTCCAAATTTGGCTACAAAACTGATGTTGAATTTACTTATCATTTAATTAAAAATATTGGTGTTGCCGTAGTTCCTGGTTCCAGCTTTTTCAGCCAACCAGAAAAAGGACATTCATTAATCAGATTTTGCTTCAGCAAAAGACCTGAGACATTACAAACAGCGAGCGATCGCTTACTCAAACTCTAAGTAATCCTACAACCCACATCCTAACACTAATTTCTTCTCTCTGCGCCCTCTGCGGTTCGTTATGATGAGCGGTTCTGAGCTCATGGGACACTTGTATGCTGTGTACAAAAATGTGCGCTCGCACTGCAATGGCGTGTGAGATGATGAGCGATGACGCGAAAATGATGGAATGTGCTGCCACTGCATTTGTTAATTTATTATACGCTTTACAATTTGGGTGTGTAAAACTGCATTTATTATATATATGCTTTATCTGCCGCCTGCAAATGTTCCAACGACTTTTGGATTTAACTGGGTTGATGATGAAGATATCCAAGGTGTAATGGCGATCCAAAATAAACTCTCTGCTGCCTTTATTGTGCAACAGTTAAATCCTATTCTAAAAACGCTTTGCCCTGTTATATATTGCAAAGCAGATGGTGCGAAAAGTCCGCCTTATGACGTAGTTATTCAGTTAAATCCTGGATCGGATCACACATTTAACCAAACCTCTGACGCTCAAACGGGACTAATTGCATCTTATTCTTACAATCCACCACCTGCTTCAAATACAGATACTGGGCCGCCATATGCACCATATACATTCCAAGTGTCTGGACAGTATAGTTCTACAACAAATGTTTATTTCAACGGTGATAAAATCACAATTTCTGGTTCAATAACGGCTAATGGTAGCACTTATACGCAGGTTGCTGGCAGTCATTCATCATCCGAAGTAGATATGCCGAATACTACCTACAACTGGTCAGTAGATTTACAGCTTTATATGGATGCTTCAAATAATGGACAGCTGGACTTAAAGGTAGTAAATCCGGACTTCAACAGACCTCCCGTGGTTGAGCAACATGACACCTCATGGTGGGAAAAATTTTTGGAATCCTTAAGTGGTTTTATGCAGTCTTACACGCAAAACCTTGGAGATCTGCGGGGACAAATCCAGGGCAGCATTGAAAGCAGCATAGTTCCTAATCTGAAGCAGACGATAAATCAAGCCAATCACTTTGTTTTCCCTGGTGGGAAGACTTTCAGCTTTAAAGACCCGACCTTTACTAATAACAAGGATCTGGCAACAAACATCACTTATCTCAACCCTAACGCATAATTGATAAACTCCCGGAGGAAGTTAAATGAGTAAAATTCAAGTTTCTACTGAACTGATGAAAAACCAAAAAGCGGCTTCGGTATTACCAGCACAATCGCTTTTTGAAGCTTTGCAACAGGCAAACGGCAATACAATCTTTTTCTCTATTGGAGACAACAAAGTATTTAATCTAACTCTTGAAAAATCAGGTACTAAAACTGGTTGGGAAGCTATAGATATTAGTTCTGAGTTGAGTGTATTTCATGGTAATAAGGTCATTGCCGCACAGACTTTTGCAGTAACTCAAAACTATGAGAATGGCAATATTACAATTGCACTTGTTGTCCGTGCTGATGGAGAAACTTCAGACACACTCTATGTTCTTTCTTCGCTTTCCAATGCACCTGATGCGAGCTGGTTAAACTCCTCAACTGCCAGAAACTGGCTTGCGCGTCCCTATGATGATCCACAACATCCGCTGGACTCTGTTAGTATCGCATACATATATCTGACTCCGACGCAAAAAGAGTCATCAGACACTCAACTCGTTGCCGAAATCCCCAGTACAACTACAGGATATCTCCAAAACTATACGGTAAATTTGAGTGGGAATAATGCCTGGACTGTTCTACAAACCGCAGAGAACTTTGACGCTGTACTAGGGCAGGTTATCGGCCAACCAACGGCTTCCTACTATGCTGGGTTGTACCAGCTAACCAGTCTCAATGGTGGTTTGACAATTGATTTCATTCCCATGCAGTCAATGTTTGGCCCACCAACCATTATAAAGATGAAGGCACCTGATGGTGCAACAAAGTTAGCCACACTCACGGTAGACGATCAAAATCATACCAATCTCTTTATTGCTGCGAAAGATGGTCTCTATCTATTTACGCCGGATAAACAGCTCAACTTTGGCGAAGCGATGAAAGTCGTGGATAATGCCATCTTCGCTGGTACACAAAAGCTCTACGCTCATCAGTCTAGTAACGATACTATTGTCTGGGGCTTAAATCAGAAAGGTGATGTTTTTTACTCTAGATGTGCCAAAGGGCAGGAAGGAGTTACAACAGCTTGGTCTTATCCGATTCCTATTTTGAGTGGTGTCGAGCAGCTCGCGTCGTTCCTGAATCAGGATAGCGCCAATAGTGTGATTTTTGCTCATACTCAGGGACAGGAGTTAATTCAGCTTTCTCAGGATAGTCAAACTACTAGCTGGCAACAGCGTAACATTCTCCTTCCAAGCCCCAATGTTAACGATGTTGTGGAATACAACACTTTCAGCACTCATATTCAACTTACGGGTGATGATAACCTGCCACTTTCTGAAGCGACACTTTCCATAATTTCCACGAGTCAGTGCAGTGTCTATGTGAATAATGTCTATCACATTCTTTCGCCAGACATACCTATTGATATCACTACGGATGTAACAGGCATTATTACTGTTATTCAGGAAACACAGGGCTTGGTTGCTGTTTGCTATCACCTTGAATTAAAAGCTGATAATACAAAGATTGATGTGAATCCAATGACAAAGCTTGTCGATATCGTGTCTGGCGTGAAAAACGGGGACGATCTCGCAAATGTCAGTGTTACCAACGCTGATGGCAGCACTCAAAAACTTATACCACAAGGTACATCCAAGCAGGATGTTGATAGCACCGCACCAGCATTGCAGCAGTTTGTGAATATCTCCGCTCAAATGCCACAGGATGGCTCTCTGAAGTCAGTAAGTAGCCCTCAAACGTCCGCTGTGAGAAAAACCAGCCCAATGTCTTTTGTTGTAAGTCCAGATACTATCTGGGGGATGTCATTTAGCTCTGATCGGGTTCAATATTATGAGGGAGCCACAGCAATGTCGCATTTTGGCTTGCAGTTAAATTCCTCAACATCTTTGATGGGGGTTTCCTCTCCCACGATACAATTGAACGATATTGGGAATACTATAGAAACGACTGCTGGTGACTTTTTTGACTGGTTGAAACATGCTTATAAAGATGTGACTAAATTTTTTGTCAACGTTGGAGATAATGTATATTACTTCTTCATCGAACTTGGCGGGCAGCTTTACCGCTTTGTACTGGATTGCGTGCATGATGTAGTCAATGCCATCGAGTTCGTTTTCAATAAAATAAAGGTTTTCATTGAGGATCTTATCAAGTGGCTTGGTTTCCTATTCCAGTGGGATGATATTGTACGCACACATAAAGTTATTAAGAACATCATCAAGCAATACATTGTAAATTGTGTCCAGCAAATCGACACATATAAGACCAATATTGCTGGAGCGTTTGACGATGTTGAAGAACGTCTCAAGGAGTGGGCGGGACTGGAGTCAACTCCTGGTAACCTCAGCGAAATATCAGCTTCAAACAATAAGATGCTTGGTCAAAACGATCCGCAATCCCACTGGGGTATTTACCATCTGAATAACAATGCAGATTCAGCTTCGGCTAATATAACTGCGACAACCGGCACTAGTTCTCAGCTAGAAGAGTTGATGCAGGAACTCTCAAAAGCGATCCAAGCAGAGGATGATACCTTTCAAAATGCCTTTAACACCTTACAGTCACAGATTTTGCATTTGATCCAAAATCTTTCAGTAGGTGAGATTATTAAACGCATTATTGCAGTTCTTGGGGATCTGCTAATAGAGAGTGTAAAAAATATTGTTATTACATCTATCGAGGTCATGGAAATCCTTGTTGAAGGCGTTTTGACAGTTCTAGATACACCTATCGATATCCCTGTCATTTCATCGGTTTACAAGGAGATTGCCGATGACGAGTTAAGCTTGCTTGATGCCGTATGCTTAGTAGTTGCCATTCCATCTACTCTTGTCTATAAAATCGCTTATAACAATGCTCCTTACCCTGATAATTCTTTTACTGATAGGCTTATCAACGCCAAAAACTGGCAGGAACTTCAGCAAATTTTCAATGAGCCAAATTTGCGTGCTGCCACCACAGATAACCAGGCTTTCCTTCTAGCATCTGACACTGCTGCCGCACCTGCTAAGGCACTCGAACTCCAAACCATAGATGAAAGTGAGCAGAATACCATGGTTACGACAACAATTATAATTCTAGAATTTTTTGGATACTTCAGCAGTATGTGTTTTATGTGTTTGACCACTATAAAAGCTAAAACAAATCCACCCACTGCAGTACTCAATGGACTGCATACTGCGTGTTTTTTCACAACTACCGGGTTTAGTATTACTGCTTCACTTATTACTTCTTCAGAGCAAACGTGGACAAGGGTAGTAGCTGAAACAGTTTATGGTTTAACTGGTGTACAAAAAGTGCTTGATACCTTCACCTACAACGGCACTGTTGTTATGATAATATGGAAAAATATTACAAAGGAACTTGATTTTGTCCTTGGTGTTGCTGGCTTTGTTCCAACTATTGGCATTTTGTTTTATAAGAGGGATACCAAAACTATCACCTCGACCATCGCCAACTCTTTCTGGAATGCCCAGCGCATGACTACTCCTTGGGCTAATATCGATGAGATATTAATTTTAAAATTGATCGAAATTGGTTTCTTCGGTATAGGCGAACTAGTTCTGGGTCTTGAGGATTGACATATTAAGGTAATTGCCAGCTATGGTGTAAATAAGGCTGTTTTTGGTTAACTGTAAGCGCTTTTTCTGTTTGCGGGAAATGCGAGCAATCTTAAACCAGTCTTGGCCTTACTCTTGTCGTCATTCCTCAAAGGCGATCGCCCATCTATTCTTCTTTGAATTGAGGCAACGTAGAAGTTGTCGAAAGCGCGATCGCTACCAGACCAATCCACAACAGGTTCCTTAGTGATCGCCCATCCATCTTGAATCAAAGCCTTTTTAACCGAATCGCGAGCTGCAAAAAATGCAAGAATATGAAGAAATCACCATTCTCACTTTTGTTAGCCTGTTGCACCAACAGAGAAGCGATCGCCCAAAGCAGTGTTTCTTAAGCGCGTATCTTTAGAGCAAAGAAGTCGGATTGACTGGGGAAACCAAAGGATGAAAGTGACACTCCCCTGGCAGATTGCAGATGTCATTTAAGAGATATTCAATTTTCAATCCCACACCCGACGCAAATTCAACACAAAACCCGGTAACACCGCTTCACCGGACAACTCAGTCGGATTCTCCAACACTTCCACTGCTAATCTCGGTCGATAAATTTCCACCCGTCGCTGCTGCGGATCGATTAACCAGCCCAGCAGAGCGCCATTGTCAATGTATTCCTTCATCTTAGTTTGCAAAGACCCAAGCCGATCTGAGCGAGAGCGTAACTCAACAACAAAATCCGGGCAGATATTAGGAAACGTTCCTTTTTGTTCTGGAGTAAGTGCCTGCCAACGTTCTCGGCTCACCCAAGAGGCATCGGGGGAGCGAGTCGCACCATTGGGTAAAATGAAGCCAGTCGAAGAGTCAAAGGCTTTACCCAAATCTTCGGAATCTTCGTACCAGCGATATAGTTGTCCAGTGAGGCTGCTGTTGCGTTCTCCAGTTTCCCAGCCTGTTGGTGGGTTCACAATTAACTCTCCACGTGCGGTTCTTTCCAGTCTCAAATCTCGGTTGGCTGCTGCTAGAGCTGCAAACTGTTCTTGGGTGACGTACAACCCAATCGTCTTAGGCAACTCAATCAATAGGGTTTCGGTTTCTGGACTGGCGGGTGTCTGTACCATCTTAACCTCTTACACAATAGGGATTTAAGTGAAAGATGCCTACCCTATTAACTAACACATTCTACACGCTTGTCTTCGCGATCGCCTTTTAGCCAATGCGATTCTTGTTTCATAGTGAACTATAGTTTGACGATTTTCAGGTTGTAGTCTAACCCAACCCTCCACAAGCATTTTATGCAACACCCTCTGTTACATATATCTCTGCGTTCATTGCATCAAAATCAACCGCAGAGGATCTAAACGCACATACCAAGGAAAAGGTTGATCTTTCATAGTCGCCCATTTTTCTTTGAAGACTTCAGCTTGCAGATGATAATCTTGAGAATTCTTGCCAGCTGAATGTAGTTTGAGAAATAATGTCATTCTATGAGGCGTTTCACTGGTTCGTACTACCCAGCAGGGAAAGGTATTTTTTTGTAATGAGTCGTTGGTAAAAATGAACTGATGGGCACGAATGCCGACGTGGGATAATTCGCTTTTGACAGGTTCAATTACTTGCAGAGTACAACCCCAATCAGTCGCTTCCACCTGTTGCGATGACTGGAGAACAGCACGGGAGAAGTTTTTGCATCCGGTGAGTTGGGCGACACTAACAGTAGCAGGATGTTGGAAAATATCATATTTGCTGCCATAATGAACGGCTCTACCATGCTCCAATACCAACAGATTTGGGCAAATCCGATAAGCTTCTTCCATATTATGGGTGACAAATAGAGTCACACCTTGATAGCCAGCTAGAGTTTCTGTCATTTGCTGCTCTAATTGACTACGCAGATGGGTATCGAGTGCCGAAAATGGCTCATCTAAAAGTAATGCTTCCGGTTGACTTGCTAATGCTCTTGCTAAGGCTACCCGTTGTTGTTGTCCCCCAGAAAGTTGGTGCGGATAGCGATCGCCTAATCCCTGCAACTGCATTGCTATTAGTTGCTCCTCTACTTGCACCCGAATACTCCCAGCAGATAGGTTTTTGGGCAAGCCAAAAGCGATATTTTGCGCCACACTCATGTGCGGAAACAGAGCGTAATTCTGCACTAAAAAACCGATGCGGCGATCGCGACTGGGTAAATTAATTCTTTGTTCCGAGTCAAACAGGACTCTACCATTTAAAACTATCCGCCCGATTGTGGGCGTTTCTATCCCCGCAAGGCAGCGCAAAATCATGCTCTTACCTGCTCCAGAACCCCCTAACAATCCCAAGGGTTGCTCATCAGTAGTGAAAGCAACTTTTAAATGAAAGCTAGGAAGTATTTTTTCAATGTTGACAAACAATCCACCAGATTCAAAGCTAGAGTGCGGAGTATAAAGAATTTCTCCCCCCGCTCCCCCTGCTCCCCCTGCTCCCCTCTTCCTTTCTCTCAATTCTTGCCAGAAGTTGACTGCAATAATTCCAGATAGAGAAATCACCATAATTGCGATCGCCCAAAACCAAGCCTCATTCATTGCTCCCCCTTCCACAGCAAAATAAATCGCCATTGGGATTGTCTGCGTTTGTCCGGGAATATTACCAGCCAGCATCAACGTCGCGCCGAATTCTCCTAAAGCACGGGCAAAAGCGAGCATTGTGGCGGCTACAATGCCAGGTAGTGCTAGGGGTAAACTGATGCGCCAAAAGATTGTGGCTTCAGTTGCACCAAGGGTTCTGGCTACTCGCAGCAGATTACCATCTATTTGTTCAAAGGCTCCAAGTGCAGTTTTATACATCAAAGGAAAAGAAACTACAGTAGCTGCGATCGCTGCACCATACCAAGTAAAGACGATGCTGAAGTCAAAAGCCTGCATGAGTTTCCCTACAGGGCCATTTTTGCCAAAAAATAGCAGCAACAAGAAGCCGACAACCGTGGGCGGTAAAATCAGAGGCGCAATAAAGATACCCTCAATCAACGATTTACCTTTGCCACGATATCCCAGCATCCAGTAGGCAGCAGCGATACCCAAGAAGAAGGTGATAAATGTAGCAAGTAATGAAGTTTTGAGTGATATCCAAAGAGGCGATAAATCCAATGGCATAGTTGTCTGCGGAAGAATTAGCTCAACTAATCCATAATTTACCAACTTTAGTTTGAATATGTCTTTAAAAGTTGGTAAATTACATAACAATCAATAAAGGAAATCCCAAAAATTATCCGAACTTTCAAAAAGATTTTCGTCCGGTCAATTTATTGTAGAAAAAAAAGCACAACATTGTTGTGCTTCTGTAGTTCGTTTGTATTTAGTTCATTGTGACAACAAGATAGTTTCTTAATTATTCCAGTTGAGTACTGTAGGCACTAAAACCATAAGCCAAAGTTTCTTTTAAATTACCTGATGGCTTGAGACTTCTGTTGATGGCATTAGCAAAGGGCACCGGAATTCCTTTGATGGTTTCCGGCAAAATTGCATATTCTTCCGTTGGTTCGACAGTGTATTGTGAACACTTAGTTTGTATGCCAGCAGTCGCTAACATTTCATTGATTTCACTAGATGTATATTGCTTGAGATAAACTGGGTTTCTCACAAATGGGTTCAGCCTTCTGATAAAATTATGGATAATATGAGAAGGACAAGACTTGTTGTGAAATGAATGATTAAAAACGAAAATTCCACCGGGTTTGAGTACACGAGATATGTCAGCCAACAAATTTCTTAATTGTGCATCCGGTATATGCATAAAGACGCAGTTAGAAATTACCAAATCTATAGAATTATCTTCTAAAGGCAATATTTCAGCAGAATTGCAAATCAAGTTAAATTCAGCTTCTGGGAAAAAATCGTATTCTTGTTTAACCTTGATTAACCGCCGCAATAAAGGCTCAGAAATATCAATTCCATAATATTTCTCGCATCTCAGATTTTTCGCTTTAGAAAGATGCAAAGGTGCGCGACCATAACCAGAACCAATCTCCAGAATAGAATCAACAGATTTATTCAACGGAAATTTGTCCCAAGTACCTCCAGGCGTGCCAGTTAGCAGAGTGTAATCTTGTTTAATCGGCGATGCATCTGTAACTTTGTCAATTTTTTGGGAACCATAGTATGTTTTACCAATTGCGTCCCATGTTTTTTTATGTTGAGTATTATTCAACTGTTCGTAGTCGCTAGGAAAATAAATGCCATCTCGTAATTCAAAGTCATTCAGACTGAATTTTACATTTGCTAATTGAGTCATTAGGATTATTCCCGATAAATAGTTAAGTCTGTTCTCTGTTATACTCTCAACTCAGCATTAACCGCAAGTGATTTTTACTGAAATGCTTCCCTTTAGCCTTTCTTCAAAGTTTATAACTGTTTTCAATTCGATGGAATATAGATCGTAGGGGCACACAGGTGTGCATTGGTGTCAACTTAAGCTCAAACCCTTTTAAAACCTCGTTTCCAGCCTCTAGCTGGAAATGCTCCTCATTGCGGCTCTGCTGCAAGTCTTGAGGCGGAGCCTCACGTTAGGCATTAAGAGTCAGAGACTGGGAACGAGACAATCTCTAAAAGCTTGTTCTAAACTAACTTTCACGTTAAGTTGACACCAATGACAGCTGTGCTATCAAAGCGCTGCATCCAAAGGAAACGGCCTAATTAGCGTAAGTATTGAAACCTCTTAGAAGTTTTACTACGCAAAACCGTCCTTCTCCGACTCCCAGAGGGACAGACTTTAACGAAAGTTCAACGCAGGGAGAGGTTTGTCGAACTCACGTTACATTAGTTGATGGACTGCAACAATCGGAGGCTGGGATGGTAGAAGGGTCAGAACAAAAACGGGTGGTAGTTGTAGGTGCAGGTTGGGCTGGTTTAGGAGCAACCTACCATTTGGCAAAACAAGGCTATGATGTGACCCTTCTAGAAGCAGGCCCCTATCCCGGTGGATTGGTGGCAGGTTGGCAAACAGCCGCCGGAAAATCTGTTGAAGCTGGCATTCATGGCTTTTGGTATCCTTACAAAAATATTTTTTCCCTAATCAATGAATTAGGAATTAATCCTTTTACTACTTGGACTCGTTCTTCGCAATATTCGCCAGCAGGTTTGGAAGTTGAATCACCAATTTTTCAAGACTTACCGCGACTCCCCTCCCCACTGGGAACTTTTCTCTACACTCAGTTTAAGCGGCTGCCACTAATTGACCGTCTCAGCGCTCTGCCTTTACTTTATGCTGTTGTTGATTTTGACAATTCCGATGCAGCTTGGCGGCGCTATGACTTTGTAACTGCCCGTGAATTGTTCAAAGACTTTAACGTTTCTGCACGGCTTTACCGCGAGGCTTTTGAACCAATGTTATTAGTGGGCTTGTTTGCCCCTGGCGAACAATGTTCAGCCGCAGCAACTTTAGGGATGCTTTACTTTTTTATTTTGGCTCATCAACCGGATTTTGATGTAGTTTGGTGTCGGGGAACTGTCGGGGAAAAGATATTTCGTCCTTGGGTGGAACGTATCGAAAAACTAGGTGTGCGAGTGTTACCCAAGCGCCGAGTTACAGACTTAATTGTTGATAGTAATCATCGAGCAAAGGGTGTGGTTTGCCAGGATGAAGTAATTGAAGCAGATGCGGTGATTTTTGCGGTTGGGATCACGGGTATGAAGAAAATTGTCTCAACTAGCCCTAGTTTACAAAGCCGTGAAGAATTCCGTAATTTGAGCAATTTAGGAGCAATTGATGTTTTAGCAACACGACTATGGTTTGACCGCAAAATTGATATTCCTCGTCCTTCTAATGCTTGCTTTGGATTCGACGCAACTACAGGTTGGACGTTTTTTGATTTGAATGCTCTACATGATGAATATCAAAATGAGCCGGGAACAGTGATTGAAGCTGATTTCTATCACGCGAATCAGTTTCTCAGTTTGAGCGATGAAGAGATTTTACCAATAGTCCAGCGTTATTTAGCAACTTGTGTGCCAGCGTTTCGGCAGGCAAAGATAATTGATAGCAGTGTAATTCGGCTAACTCAGGCGGTGACTCACTTTGCACCTGGTAGCTATCGTTATATGTTACCCGCTAAGACAAGTTTTGAAAATGTGTTTATGAGTGGGGATTGGATTGTGAACCGTCATGGTTCCTGGTCACAAGAAAAGGCTTATGTTACTGGTTTGGAGGCGGCAAATTTGGTGGTGTCTTATTTGGGATCAGGTCAGCCATCTGAGATTTTACCTGTGGAAGAGGATGAAGCGCATATACAAGTGGCGCGATCGCTCAACCAAACTTTGCGTGACTTGGGCAAATCTATCCTACCTGACTTTTGGTTGCCGTAATCTCTGGGGTAGCACAGCTGTGCATCCCTACTGGATGTATATTTCTCGCAAATATAGTGAATTATTAATTGTAATCTAAATTCGGTAAGCTAAAGAAAGCGATTGCGATACCATCCTTATAATGTAAATCAAATCACATAAGCTTATGGAGCCAGACTCTTTACAAACTGAGGTGATTCTGACGCATCCGCGCAAGTCCCTTGGTAGAGTGCAACTTGATTGGACACCCCAACCCGGAAACTACCTCGATTTTGAAGGTAAAACCTACGCGGTTTTAGAGCGCCGCCATCGATACCAACTTACAGCTGGGCGCTACCGCTTACATAATATTGCCATTTACGTCCAGTCTGCTAAACGACCATCTGAGAAAAGTTTGGTAGCGGGATGTTGGGTAATTGGCGATGCCACTTGCTGCTACAATGCTCATTCAGAAATCATTCGCTGTGCAGTCAACCCAGATGGCCCTTGCCAATCTTGCCGCTTTTATGAAAAGTCAGGAGTTATTTAATTTTGGATTTTAGATTTTAGATTTTTCCTTGAACTCACATCTTGCACCTCACCGTAAAAACCCAGGTAATATAAAAGGATGCGCGATCAAGCTACCTTATTTTTATTAGCTTTTATCGCTAAATCAAGGATTTAAGATTAATACTGAGTAATGAAATTACATCAGACTTTGCGGGTGCAAGATGTGAAGTTAATCCCAAATCCCAAATTCAAAATCTCAAATTGGCAACCTCTCAACTCCCCGCGCCAAACATTTCTCCCACAGTTAAGCGGGTCCCATTCACAAAATCCCATCCCGACTGGGGACGTTTACCAGCTAGCTGAACCTCTCGCAACAGCAACAAACCTTCCCCAGTTTGGACGATCGCCCCAATTCCTTTGGCAATGCTCACTACAACTCCCGGTCTGTCTGATATATTTGACAAATCAGGCAATTTATCCACTAATTCTTGTAATTCTGGTGGGAGATGGCGATCGCCTACAGAACCAATGGGAACAGAAGCGGTGATTTTCAGCAGATTGTCACGAAAGGTAGCTGTGCAGTTAGGGTAAAAGCCTCTGATTTGATTGTGTAATTCAATAGCGCTTTTTGACCAATCCAAACCATAATCTTGTTTTTGAATCAGAGGCGCATAAGTAGCTGCTAAATTATCTTGGGGAATTGGTTGAATTTCCTGACGTTCCAACTTCAATAGAGTTTCTACCAACAAATCCCCACCGATCGCAGCTAGTATGAAGGCTAAATCTTGGGCATTATCTAGTAATCCAATCGGTGTAGTGGCTATTTGTAACATTGGGCCGGTATCCATCCCCGCATCCATTAACATGGTTGTGATCCCCGTTTCCCTCTCACCGTTATACAAACACCACTGAATCGGCGCTGCACCCCGATATTTGGGTAAAATCGAGCCATGCACATTAATGCAGCCCAATTTTGGCATATTTAAGATTTTTGAGGATAAAATTTGTCCATAGGCGACAACAACAAACACATCTGCGTCTGATTGTTTGAGTTGGGTTAAAGTTTCAGTGTCTTTTTTCACCCGCTCAGGTTGCCATACTGGTAAGTTGTGAGCAGTAGCGATCGCTTTTACGGGTGAAGGAGTCAGTTTATTTCCGCGTTCCCGGCGTTTATCTGGTTGAGTGACAACTGCCAACACCTCAAATTCGGAATGATTCAATAACTTTTCCAACGTGGGCACAGCAAACTGTGGTGTACCAAAGAATACAATTTTCATTAATAATTAGTTGTTTATCGTTAGTCATTAGTTAATAGTAAGTGCGCCCCTGATAACTGACAACATTTAAGTTGCATGTTGAAATAGAATTCACCATGCCAGATTTAGCAGGCTTCTGGATTCTGGACGGCAGTTGCAAAGCAGAGTTGATTTGCTGTAAATAATATCGGCTGTTTGGTGGTAGAATATTTTCGTATTGGTGAAACCCAAGGCTGCAAGATTTAACTTACATAGTTAAGTTGACAAGTGTAACAGCTAGTATCAGCTGCATCTGCCTAAGGTGAGCCAAATCGTTTAGTGGTGTCTCGTCACCAGCCGCTAGAGCATCTACCGAGTAAATTTTGTTGTGTTCCCGATCATTTCCCCCAAATTGACGTTAAATGCAATTGGTTTCTAAAAAACTATTGCGTCTTCTAGCTATTTTGTAGTTGAGATTACAATTGATCACTTTGGGTTGCTGATAGCAATATTTTCTGAGTATGATGTATTATGCGTCCGCTTTAAGAGCTTTTCACGTAACGCCTCATGTTTACCATTATCAGGGTTTGCGCTGTTATATCTAGTGTGTAACCTGGCTTATTTGCTGCGGACTAGCGATCGCTAGTACGATCCCCAATAACTGAGTCATCTCACTCTTGGTTGCCAGCTTCATGAGCCACAAACTATACCTTAAATATCCTTTAACTAATACCTGTTTTTGGTGTGGTTGGGTATAGCAACAGGAACATTATATATGGTGTAGTAATTACTGACTTCTGAGCATATTTACTATACTCACATATTTTTGCCCAAAAATATTTAGTACCTGAACAAGGAAATATGTATGCAATGATACTTAGTTTTTTAAAACTCTACAAACTTTGAAGAGATTATCTCGTCAAAGCTTTTAGTTTCTTGTTATACATATAATTACCGCCTGCCCCATTGCTGCATAGGTATTGCTTCTCACATAGCAACCGCCCCTCTAGAGAGTCTACAAATGCTTAAACCCCTTTTGCTGTCAGGATGGTTCCGCGCGCAACCATTTCTCAATTACGTTGTCGTTGTGATACTGATCGCACCCTTGCTAGGGGCATCGGGTCACTCGACCCCAGTCAGATCCGAAGTAGCTAAACTAACTCCGATGACTGGAGAGTCTGACTCTGTATCAAAGGAAATAGCTGTAGTTGAAGAACCTAAAATAGCTGAAATATTAAAAACAGATCAAGTTAATTCCTTAACAAAAGAATTTGACTCTGTGCCAATACAAAGTACTGCTGTCCAGGAACCGCAAGTATTACCAGCGGATAAAACTGAGTCTTTGGCTCAAGCAGATAGTTCTGTGTCAAACAGCGATTTAACTGTACCTGATCCTTTAGCAGCAGTGGAACTCGCACCATTAACTGATGTTCCTATTAGTCAACTTAATTTAATACGAAAACTCAAAGCTGCTAAGATCAAGTCTTTGAAAGGAGAAGAAAATTCTCTCTCTAAAGAAAAGTCTTTTACTGAATCATTGACAGCAACTCAAGTAGCACCAACTCTTAGAGAATCACAACCAACCACAACGACGGAAATACCTGTTGCTGAACCACGTGATGAACCCCAAGCAGAACAAATAGATCCTATAGGTAGTCCTCATCCTATTCCTTGGAAATGGATCACAGCTACTCAAGAGGCAATTGCTTCTAAGGGTGGTTCGGGAGTGCGTCACTACCGCAGCGTACCCGTGGTTTCTCCAGATGGTAAATATGCTGTTTATAGCCGGGTGCAATTAGAAGTAAAACCTCAAATGTATAACAGTCGTGTCACCAGCGTTTTGTTTGTCCAAGACATGCAAACCAAGAAGTTGTGGGTGATGGCTTCAACTACTCCTGTTAGTGATCCTTTATTAAAAGTAAAGGTTGTAAAGGCGGCATCGTCAGAAGAAACTGATACGAACGGTAAAATTGGGGTATTAGTTCCAGTTAGCTGGTCAGAAAAAGGCGATCGCTTCTTAGCCCGCAAGTTTGAAGGTATATTTAACACAGGTGATTCCACAGATAGTGCCGTGATTTGGGATCGGCAGAAAAATCACGCTAACACCGTTGCTCCTGCTAATGAGCAAGAACATGAACAAATTGCCGTATTGTTAGGTTGGAGTAAAAGCCAACCGGATCGTGTGCTATTTCGTGCAGGTGAATTGGGCGAGGAAAACTGGCCATTAATGCAAGTTGCTAATGATGGCAAGACTGTTACTACAACAAATAATGATCAGCCTATTACCTTTGGTAAAAAGGTTACAGAAATTTGGGCAGGCCCACAAGTAGCCTACCGATAGTTTATTAAAAATCTTATATGCTCCCGTTGTTAGCAGTGACGACAACGGGATTTTTTTAGAGGAGAAATACTAATAGGTGTATAGTCCAAATCGCACTAAGAAAAGCTGACGAGGCTGGGAGAAAAAAGAGTAATTTTTGGTAATTTTTAGTACCTTTTTTTCATAGTATACACTTCTTTATTTGTCTCTCCTAGCACCCCCAGCTTGCCTCAATAAATAACTAAACTTAGTGCCATTCGCTACTAATACCCTTTAACCATCAAAGGAATCTCTAGATGCCTCCCGTTCAGCATCACGCTCATATGAATCTGCCAACTCTCTTAGAGAATTAGCTAAACGATGATAGCCATGAGACTCAACTTTTTCAGCTTGTGCGCGATACTTTTCAGCTAACTCTCGTTCTTCTCGGCCCTTTGGATCTACCCAATGAACACCACGTGAGTTAAATAGCTCAGTTGTAAATCCGTTCCGCATATCATTGGCATCTTTGGCATTCAGCGCCCTTGCTGCTGCATGATGTAACCAAAGTCCATCAGAAGCAGGGGGAGTATGAATGAGAACATGACCAACCATTAAAAGCGCAATTTCTAAATGACCAGACTCCGCACAGTCAGATTTGACCTTCTCCAACCAGGCAGTGAGTGCTTCACCGTTATACGTCCCATCTTTCTGGCTACCGGGAGGCATCCTCCATTTCTGAAGCAGACAGTAGGCATTTGTTGCAATGTTCTTCTGTTTCTCCGTGGGTTCTTCAGGAGGTTCTTCCTCCTTCTTCGACTGAAACACAGTGCGAATGACCTCGCAAAAGAAATCAGGATCGTCGGATAACCGTTGCTCTAGCAGACTAGGGGACGCATTATTATGTTGATCGAGAAGAGGTAGAAACGCCCATTCAACTTTGAAAAGGTCATCGGGATTTGTCTGCGGATCATCTTGCAACGCCTTTATAACTTCGATAACAGCATGTACATCCATAGCACGAACATTCTCTGGTGAATGAAGTACTGCTTGAAGCACAGTGACGGCTTGTTGACTATTCAGAGGACTCTTGTCGTGCAGTATTCTCTCAAAACATTTAATCGCTTCATGCGGTCGGCCATATTGAACCAAGCGATTAACAGCTAGTTCAAGACCTGCTTCAACTTCATATGGATTTGCATTAGTTTTCGACCAATACGGGGACTCATCTTCTCCCAGAAGTCGCGCCGAACGCTTCCAAGTATCAGGAACAAATGGAAGAAAAGCTAAGAACTGCCCTATTTGGGAGGGTGTCCAATGCGAAGTGTCGATCTCATCAACCCATTGCCATCTGTATCCACGAAATTTCCCCCAGATAAAGCCAGCCGCGAACTGAGCAAGAGACTTGGTTTCCGACTCCAACAATGCCGGAAGCGTTTTTTCTTCAGCGTCATTTTCTGCAATTACACCAAAAGCAACACCTACGCGCCAAGGCGTTTGTACTGATTTTGCAAATTTCAGAACTGCTTCCAGTCCACCAGATGCAAAAACTTCTTCAACAGCCTGTTGTCGTCGGTCTTCAAGTTCCCTGATTTGCTCCTCATAGTTGCCCTTTTCCTCAAATACATTAGAATCACGCTCACTAAAAAGTCGTTGGTGACGATAAATTGGAGTTTTAGGTTCTAGGCTTTCGGCAATCGCAGCGATCTCATTCACGACCTCTGGTTTCATAGCCCATTTGGCATCCGTAAACTTTCGGTGCTTTGAAACCAAATCGACAAGTTTAGTCCACAAGCGCAACCTATCTGCCTGTGGCAGCGAAATGATTATGTCTGAACGTAAGTGAGTGAGAAGTTGATCACGCGCAGAAGGCGGAAGATCATCTATCCGGTCAATGATCTCAGCAAGTTTCGAGAGGTCTTGTTTTGCTGCACTAACCGCCAACTCTGTGTAGACTGTGATCTGCTCCCAGTACTCTTGGCGTGTTGCACCTTCCGACCAATCGTCAGGAATAATCTCCCTCCATGCTGGCTTACGAGACCCCGTAGACGACTGGTGTGGACTGGGAAGAATAGTTAACAACACTTTCCAAGCAACTTCCGGGTTCTCATTTAGCAGTGTTGCAACAGCAGACTGTCTCTTTGCTACAGAAGCACAAGTTTGCGGAAACCAAGGCAAGAGAACTGTTGTAAAAGAATTGGCTGGTCGATTAGCCCAATTTCCGCCAGGATCTCTCGCGGTTAATTCTCCAAGGATTACGACTACACGGGTTAAATACGCAGCATCCCAAGCTAGTGTTTCCAGTGCCCAAAGTAAGCCAGTTATATAGATGCCACCAGTAATTCCAGATACCTCTTGTGCAAAGATCATATCAAAAGGACACGTATCATTACTCAAGGCGCTTTCAACAGCATCAAGAAACTCTCCAGGTGCGGCCTCAGCTAGCAATGGTAATTGGTGATTTAAGCTAGCCCAAAGAACCCAGTCTGCATTAGCTAGGATCTCCCGCACCGTAAGACGAGCGATCATCTCAGCTTTGCCGAAGGAACATGATGTCAGCGCTCTTGAATGGCTTCCAAGAAGAGCCAAGCCCTCCGTTAAACCGTTTCGTAACGAACTTGAATGGGCTAGAACTTTACCGTGAATATTTGCTGCATATCGTTCATTTGAGGGTAATTCAAACTTCGGATCTCGTTCGCACAAGACCTTGACTGCTAAATCTTTTAACCTAGCCAGATGCTCGTCAAATATTCTCGGACCAAGGGCGTACCACCCTTCATATCGGGCAACGACCTTCCAGACACCATCCCGTTGAATCAGGGGAGTGCCCGGACGAAACGTGATTTCACGCATTTTTCCGATCCACTCCCCGTAGGAGTTTCCCGACAATTCCTCCACAACTGTTTTGTCCACTTCAGAGTGTTCACTCCATGCACCCAGAAGCTCTGCAATTGCAAGTTCCGCTGCATCTGTTTCCTGTGCCCACTCCGGCATCAGGGAAAGGTTTTGAAGACACCTGAGCAAGGAATTCAAGTTGCCACCACTCTTTTGTGCAAGAACGCGGGCACGTTCTGCGTTATAGCCAGCTTTCTTTAAAGCCTCCTCGATTTGATAGCTTTTCGGGTTTGGGATAGAAACTCGATTTGGGTGGGGGATACCACCGGGCATTCCCCCAAATATGACTGCATGACCAGCCCTACGAGCTTTTTCGAGAAGTTTCGTTCCTATCGAGTCAGCCTCATCCAGGTCGAAGTTTGCTATCAGTACGTGTGCGTCTCGAAGGGACATTATCGCGTTCCATCCGTCAGTACCCGATACAACAAGACAGCGACCGACAGCATCAACTTTGGCATCATCTTCCATGTCCGCCACATAGGCAGCAACAAAGTCTGCTACTTGGTTAGGAAAACGAGTGTCCAGCTTCAACTGAAGCGTTGTCCTGGAGAAAACCTCTTTGAGCTTGGTACATGCCGCCTCACGATTTGCGAGAAAAACGTCTGGCATAAGTGGTGGCGGATCGCCAATGGTTTTCAGATCAGCCCAGTGCTGCTCTGGAGTCTGCATTTGCTGTGCTGGAAGTTTTATTGCGTCAGCAAACCATAATTCAACAGAGGGAAAATGATGTAGCCAGTCGATTAGGACAGTTCCGTCAATAACACGAACATCTCGCCAGTCGTTGTGCTGGCGACGATCTGTCAGCCACTTAGCTTGCGCCTCTTCTTTCCACGTATGCTGCCAGTCCCTTCTGCCAGATAAAGGAGTGACGAAGACAAATGTGGATTCATGTTTGATCTCATTAGGTGTTGCAGCCGTTAGATCGTTATAATCACGTGTTGCTTTCGCTCTGGCATTAATACCAGTGCCGATTTCCCAGAAGGATCTCCCCTCCGGCACAAATGGGTCAAAGTCGAAATCTGTATTTAAGACTCCATCCGGTCCAGGTTGTCCGATACTGTCGCCGAGTGGAAAACGTCGCTCTTTGGGATTTGGAGATGAGTCTTTAACTAGTCGATAGACAAGCTCAACAATCAAACCCTGCGCGTCACGAGCGTTGTCACGTACCCATTGGTCGAGTTGGTTCTCCGTAACTATCCTGTTATGCATTATTGTGAGTGCTTTATCTATCGATCATTAAGATCATGAATCTGCTCTGAAGGTTCTGTAGATTGTTAAGCACTGGCTAATCGAATTTGAGAGGAAATCAGCCTCAGTATTACACCCTTTTAGCAGGGTTTCAAAGAGTGTCTAACTATTTATTAGACGGAAAATTTTCGTCTAAATATCTTGTCGATGGCAGTATATCGCAATTACAGGTATTCCTTTTTGTGTTATACAGAAAAATTTTATATAACGTCAATATTTAGGTATAGGTCGAATAGCAATAAAAAAAGCTCTAAGCTATGCTCCATAAGCACTACAGATTTTTAAGCTATTGAACAATGGAAGGATGGCTCAGGAGATTGTTCTTGATGCAGTATCCTCTAAGCGATCGCCGCTTTAATTCAGGATACTTTGCGATCGCTGTGCCGTGCAGAGACAGTGGAATGAAATTTAGGGTTTGTGTAATTTTTGTGGTAGGTAGAAAAAGTTTACCCGCTCATGAAATACTTTCTTTGAGACAAGCAAACAAATTTAACTACTACTACTGCGACACTAAGAGTACAAATCCTCAAGGATAAATTATAATTCACATTTGGGATTACCTTTTAAAGAGATGTTACCATCCTCAGTAATTGAGCAAGCCCTTGCGGAACTTAAAATTAGATATAAGAGGCGGTTATTTGACCCAATAGTAACCCTTTGGGCCGGGCGTTTTTACCTCAACTTTTAGACACTCATAAAAGTTGCCACAATGCAGTGAGTAAAATAATTGCTCATTTGGCAGGACAAACAGTAGAAATATTGAAGATAATTTAACTACATCCTAAATAAAAATACTTAAGATTAAAACTATAAAGACTAATCACCCCTTTCCCACTCAGGTATGACACCTTTTACCCGGCGGATGGGCAAATTAGCAATTAAAGCTGTGGTTCGTTGGTTGCTTTCTAAAGAAAACTCTAAGCCCTCTGTCTCAACTTCGACATAGCGACAGACTACATCTAGGATTTCTTGCCGCATTTTTTCCAACGTTTGAGGGTCTATGTCAGCGCGATCATGAGCAATCACCAATTGCAGACGACGTTTCACTTGAGTTCGACTGCTATCAGGACCGCGAGAAAAAAGTCGTTCTAAAAGTTCAATCATTACGAATAGGTCTGGGGCGGAGACTGGAAAATAAGTTAAACAATCTTTGTCCACAACAACCTTCGTAAACGGGCGAAGATGCTGTCTTGGGACGAGTCGATTTCCAGAAATTCGACACTTTCCCCTTCTAATCTACGAGCAATGTTCTCAAAGGCTGTGGCAGCTAAAGAAGGATTTTCCGCTAACACTAAGGGTTCGCCGCGATTGGTAGATACAATAACACGCTCGTCGTCAGGGATTACCCCGATCAGGGGAATGGCGAGAAGTTCCTGAACATCTTGCACTGACATCATATCATTTGCCTGCACCATTGCGGGTCTGATGCGGTTAATTATTAAATGAACACGCTTGATACCTTGTGCTTCTAGTAACCCGACTACCCGGTCAGCATCACGAACTGAGGAAATTTCTGGCGTGCTGACAACTAGCGCTTCTTTTGCTGGACCGATCGCATTTTTAAACCCATTTTCAATGCCGGCGGGGCTATCGATGATTACGTACTGATACTTTTGCGCTAGCGCATTCACCAATAACTTCATTTGTTCAGGTGTGACTGCATCTTTGGAGCGATTTTGGGCTGCCGGCAGGAGTACGAGATTGGGTTGGCGCTTATCTTTCACCAAGGCTTGTTCTAAGCGGCACTCTCTGGCTAAGACTTCTACCGCAGTATAGACGATGCGGTTTTCCAGCCCTAGCAGCAAATCCAAATTTCTCAGACCAAAATCCGCATCAACCAAGGCAACTTGACGCCCTATTTTGGCTAAAGCCATGCCCAGATTTGCTGAAACTGTGGTTTTACCCACTCCTCCTTTGCCGGAGGTAATCACAATAATGCGAGTCATGATAGAAATGCGGTCAATGAGGGTTCAGGAAATATAAAACAGTAAATTGCAGTATAAAGTATGAAGTATCGTATCAAGTATGAAGAAATATCTGGTCTCCCTGATTCGGGCGAGGGATGAATATTTTTTGATTACGATGTCTGACGACAAGCCGATGCAGCGTCTACGCTCCGTTGTGTGCAATACACTTCGCTAGGGGAAAGGGGTTAGGGATTAGGGATTAGAGTAGTGTATTCTATCTACATAAAAACCGCTATATTTCATCCTTCATATTCTTCATCTTTTAAGTAAATATTCAGGGCTACTGATTGATCTTAGTAAATTGGTTTCGGGAAAAATCACTAGCTCTAGCGATGCGAATCCCTTGGGGCATAATATGTGCCACTTCTGGAGAAAATTGCATCGGTAATTTTTCTGGTGCCCTAGCTACAGCATCTGCGATCCGCAATTGGGTTGGTTCCATTTGCAAAGCCATAATCAGACACTCACGATTACCTCCGGCCCCAGCATGAGCAATTCCACGTAGACGACCCCAGATGATAATATCTCCATCTGCAATTACAATACCACCTGGATTTACATCTCCCAAGATAATTACTGTACCAGGATGACGAATTTCTACTCCAGAGCGGACTGTTGTTTCCAGATAGAGGGCATCTGCCTGGGGTATAGCTGTAGCTTTTGCCTCGGAAATCAGAGAAGTTACGGGCTGTAGTTGTTCTACAGAATACCCGGATGTGACGGCAGCGATCGCAGTTTGCCGACGACTTGTCGAGACAGATATTAGCCGCAGTTGAACTTCAGTTAAAGCCTCGGCAAGTTCTTGCAGTTGTCTGGTATCTACTAGGCGGTCTTGTGCCATTAGATGTACAGGTGTGTTAGATATACGGAAGCGATCGCCTGCATTCAAACGCTGTCTTATTTGTTGCCAAATATCAGACCAACTAAGTTCTGAGGCAGATACTTGAGATTCCGGAGGCAAAATTAATAACAGTCGTCCCTCCTGACTTTTTAACTGGACTTGAGTATTGTCATTTACGCGATTTCCTGATAATGCTGACTCATTGGGATTTAAATCAGTCAGGATAAAATCTGATGCCGCATCAATATTTGACTCTACATCTGGGTTAGCAGTATTTGACTCTACAGGAGCAAGGACAGTATTTGATTTTAAATAAAGGAGGACAGAATTTAACTCAGCATCCGGGAGGATAGAATCTGACTCTACATCAGAAACAGTAGGATTTACCTCTACCTCAGAAAGGATAGAGTCAAATTCTGCATTAGGAAGTGCAGAATTTGACTCTAAATTGGGAATCGCAGAATCAGAAGTCATGCAGTACTAGCCAAAAGACAAGGGACACTCCGAATAATTACTAATATTAGATCAGTTGCAAAATACAACAACATTGTCAGGCAAGAAAGTGCAAAGTTAGCAGTCAGGAGTAAATAAAAAAAGCTCTTTATCTAGCTTGTAGACCAAAATACTCTACCTCACTAACTTGCGATTCGCTGTAGTTCAGAATTATGATCATTTTCACTTAGCACTCAAGACTGTTTTAGTCAATCTTTGATAAATTGTCCCCAAAGCATCAGCATCGCCGACGTTACCTGGAAACAGCACCACTGGCAAATTAGGAAACTGAGGATGATCGGATGGCGTTAACACCATTGAACAACCAGCTAAAATTTGACCGAGTAAGCGGGCTGAAGTTAAAGCTAGTCCAGTACTCAAAACATCGTTTGAGGTAATACCACCCTTGCTGATTAAGAATCCTATATCAGATGGTAAACCACGCACAATATCCATCAATAAACCTGAAACTTTTGCTCCAAACTCCAATCGTGTCTTGACATCTTTAAAACTCAGTTCCTGACGGCTAGTATAAACCACTGGTGTTTTGCCAGCCTCGTGTACCGCCCGTGTACTTTCTTTGATTTCAGTTAGGAGTGCAGCAGATTGATTTTCCCCATCATCAAGTAATCGCGCTACATTCACTTCGATTCCCACTGTTCCTTCTACTTGCAACAGCGCCTCTAATTGCTGAGTAGTCTTTTTCACATGGGAACCAACAATCACCACACCTGGTTTGCCTTGCCGCACGTACTGCGCCATGTTTTCGGCAGCAATGGGTTGGGGTGGTAAAGCCGCTAAAGCCGTTAAAATACTTGCTGCACTGCGAAACAGAAAGCGTTTTCCCTGACTTGCTGCTGCTAATATGTCTACTGCAAAGCGGTTAAGATCAGCTTGAGTTTCACCATCTACCACAGCGCACTGATTACCATTGAGTTGTAACAAGCGTTCCAAACTACCAGCGCGAATATCAGCCAGGAGAAATCTTTCCACAGCTTCGGCATTAATTCCTCCTTGAGTCTTCTCTTCGACATACTTGGGTAAGTAACTGTGATGGTAGCTGAAGACTGAATCACGGGCAAATTCAGTTTCATGGACTGGGGTGGGTACACCAGCAATAATTAAGTAATGCACACTGTCGCGGGTGATGCGTCCGCCCTCGAAAAATGCAGGTACAAGAAAATGAGCATCAAAAGGGCCGAGTTCTTGTGCGATCGCATCAGTTTCAATGGGATAATGTCCCCGCAAAGTAGAATCAGAACGGCTGACAATCAGAAAATCGTCAATTCCTTCAGCATTAAAGGCGATTTTCAAGTTATGGCAAACTTCTTTGATAACAGATGCTGCTGATTCTGGGGTTAATGATCTAGTGTTAGTCAGCACAAAGAAAATCGGCGAATCATCCTGCAACCCGCTGCGTAAAGTGTCCACATCCCAGTGCATTAGCAGCAAGCAGCTGTGGACTGTTTGAGAACCTGTAGGGTCATCATCCAGGACAATTATTTTTGGTTTGTTGCTCATTTAAGTCAACGGGGCGATTGTTTTCTGGGAAAGTGTTGGGGGAGTTGAAGTCACTATTACACAAGCGCGTGGACTAATTAGTCTTTATGCAATTTTCTGATTTCTGCTTGCACATCGATCGCAATTTGCAATGATTGATTTAGCAGTTGAGCATATTCGCCTGCTTGACTACTAACCTCTAAAGCTTGCAGATTGGCTAAATTATTGACAAATAACTCTTGATTATTAGCAAGCAATTTTTTATTATCTCGCAAAATTCGTTCCGTTTTCAGAGCGCGGACTAAATCTTCTCTAATCAGTTGCAGGGCGGCGGTTACTTTATCTCGGTCATGGATACTGCTTTCTACGTTTCCTGATGCAGCCAATTGGTCATTAATATCTATAGCGTGGATCAGGTCATGATATTTATCAACTTCATCTAAAAGTATTGTCAGTCCTTCAGGACAGGTCAACTGCCGCCAGAGCGCTCGCCCGACTAATATCGGGATTGGCACTATAATTAGTAAAAGAATTCCTAGTCGAATTGAAGACCCAATTGTCGGCAGAATGATAAATGCGTAAACAAAGCCAACAATTATTGGCGTTAGCGCCAGCGTCACCAGCATTTCATTGATGAAAAACCCTAATCGCTTCTTGCTATCTCGCAGAACCGAGGGTCGAAAAACGTCTTCTGGATCGAACCCAGTCAAACGTCTCAGTTCTCCTTTGCTAATTTCCAAACCTATTAAGTCCGGCTGCACGGATTGATACTCCTTGAGGAAGCGCGAGTTGCGTATTCATTTTAATCGGGTTTGGCGTGGATGAATTTCTTGAGCCAGATCAACTTAGGATAAACGCCAACTCAGTGTAACTTGCACTTGTCCATCAGGCAAAGCTGACATTTGCCATCCACCATCTGGAAGTTCAGAGGCGATCGCATCCATCATTTTAGTGCCATAGCCACCTTTTTTGCGTTCACAGGTAGTAGAGTTTATAATTGATCCATTGTTTGCGATCGCCAGAGTACATCTGACTCCCTGTTGCTCTAAACTAATACACACTTGAGTAGCAGTACCGTGAGGTGGTTGGGCGTGTTGGATCACATTATTCAGTGCTTCGCCCAAAAAGCGATAAATTTCCTCTCGGTGTTCAATCCAAACACTGTTTAATTCTGGTTCTTGCAGAGGCTGAAGTTCTGTAATCACTGTTAAAGTTAACTTTCCAGAATTGACTAAATCTTGCAGCGTCGCTCTAATTCCGACATCTAACCCTTGTCGTAATGCTGGAGTCACCTCCATTTTCTCAGCTACACTACGAATGTTATACAATTTATCCCTAATTTCCTGCCCTAAAGCTGCCAGCTTATCTAAAATTGAATCCACATCTAAATCAGATTCCAATTCAATTTTGTCCATTACCAGCTTCAAATCTTGTAAAGCCCCATCATGGATATCAGAAGCAGTGCGATGAAGGATTTTACGTGTGCGGGAAAGAATCGCTTCTTGTTCAGCCGCCTTTAGTTGGCTAATTTGATACTTTTGGAGAAGAATAAATTCTTTTTGTCGTACCCAAATGAAATAAATAAAAACAGATATCTCTGTTGCTGTCCATATCAACAGAGGCAGAATAATTGATAATATCCACTTACATTTCAAGAGAATTAAACATAGTCCCAAATAACCGCCAAATATTATTGCCAAAACTAACCCTAATAAACGCCAATTTTGATAACTAGAAACACTACCACTAATAAAAACCGCTCCTAAAATAATGATTATCAACTCCAACCATTGCGGCGGAATTTGTAAAAATGAATCTGTCATCAAACTGGCCATGAGGTTAGCCTGAATTTCTACGCCGGACATGCTGTCGCCGAAAGGTGACAGCATCGCCATTGTGTGTATGTTGTTCCCTTCTGCAAAACCAATGAACACGACCTTATGGCGTACTTGTTGAGACAGTTTGCTAGGAGACACAACCAAACATTTTTTGTCTTTACTAGGCTGACAAATAGATGTCAGTTCCAGAGAAGGAAAAGTTCCCGCCCTACCCCAAAAGTTAATCTCTACCTGAGTTGGAATTTTAGCAAGTCGTGAAGAGAGAAGACTTTTTTGCTCTTGTTGTTCAAACTTTTCTAAAGCTAAAAGAGCAGCAGATTTAAAAGTTTTAACTTGATTATTTTCTTCCGAGATCAAAAACTGACCAACTAAGTGAGAGCGTCGAGCAGTGCTACTTAAATTTCTCGGAAATTCTGCTTCCGGTTCGTATTCAAAAAATCCCTGAAGAGTATGAGGAGGAATTAAAGGTCGAAGTTGTTCGCCATCAAAAGGGATAAGATGATTATAAATTAAAAAATTTGTTTGTTTATAATTAGAGATTGAATTGGTGCGCGTCACTAAAACAAGCTTATCGCTATGATTTTGCACCAGATTTTTTAGAGGTCTATTTATTGGCTCAGTAATTTTGCTGGAGTACTCAAATGCTGGTTCTCGCCAGTCATTGCGGAGATTTAAAACAACAACAGATGCACCTGCTTCTAAAAGATGCTCAACTAAATCTGCATAGAAAATTCGCCCTATAGATAGCTTTTGATTTGCTAAATCCTTTTTTTGAATTTTTACCAGAATAATTTCTTGAGGCGGAGATTTTGGGTGATGCAATCTCAGCAAAGTATCCTGAAGCTGTAACTCCAATTTCTGAACTAGAGGAATTTGGGAGAAAATGAAATTGTAAAATACACCGCAACTGATCCCTAAGCTGAGAAACTTAATTTGCCAACCTTTGCGCCACATCTGGTTACGGTTTGGGAAAAAGACGATAGCGAATAATCCGATAGGGATTATTTTGAGACAAGCTGACTCCTAACTCGTTCCCTGTTTGGACAAACTGCCAAGTTCCAGCATTCACCTTTACAGTTCCATTGAGACCAGTAGAGTTATTTAACTGGAATGGTGGGTCATTTTTTGAGGGGCCAGAGAGGAATTGCACACGGTTGTCTGCGACCACCAATTTTAACTCAACTGTCCCACCTTCGCCAGCACCACTGATAATTCTGCCTGTTCCTGACCAAATTTGTTGAGCAAAGGCGGGTGAACCGAGTCCCCACAGCAAAAATACTGTGGTGAGGATAATATGCAGTCTTTGTATAGGGAATTTCATAACTGGAATCTGAAACCTGATAGCTGCCGGATAAATTATGCTCTCACTCTTACCACAATTGGGTTTTTAGATAGGTTTGTAAGTCAGCAAATTAATTTGCGGGAGTTCGCAAAGTTTTCTGCGGTGATAGTCGTAGATTTTTTGGGTGGATAAAAATACTATCGGTAAAAGCTTAGTTAATCGCAATCTAAATCAATAACTTAGCAATTCACAGTAATCAAGGAAAGAATTTTATGTTCAAGAAAGCAGCAATAGTAGCCTTTGGCTGGGCATTAATTGGATTTTCAAATATTCCAGCCTATGCTGATAGTGCGTCTTCAAATTCCAATTTAAAAATTGGCAATATCAGTCTTTCAATTAATAATTCACGTACATTACTGACTAAAACCGAAGCATCTACAGGCAAATGGCTAGGAGAACAAAAATTTAAGAGTTTTGATAGTATTATGTGGGTTCCTGAACAGAATGTTCTTTTTGTATCAGGTCGCCTAGAAAATAGCAATATATCTGTCCTTGTCAAAATTAAAGGTACTGGTGGCACTGGACAGAATATGTTTGCCCTGAATCCAGATGGAAGTTCAATGCCTAAGTATAGTTACCGTTTAGGTTCGCAGTTTCTATCCGATAATGTCATAAATATGCGTTACAACGGTAACTTACGAGTTGAAATTAAGAGGAGTCCTAAGTCAAGAGTCTATTGGATTAGAGGAACGGGAGGTACTGGTGATAATATGTTTGCGCTAGTTAACAACCAAGACTGTCAAAGCATGGATGGTTACAACTACCTTTTAAAATGCGGAGATTAATAATTATAAAAAATCCTCAAATATAAATCAATGAGATCACTCTTTTGAGAATAGGATGATTATAGGCTATCGCTCTTTTGATAAAAGGATGATTGTAGGCGATCGCATTTTCGATAACAGGATAATTTTAGGCGATCGCTCTTTTTGAATAAACCAAAAACTCAGAGCGATCCCACTTTCTAGTATATTCAGATCCCCGACTTCTTGAAGAAGTCGGGGATCTAGTCTCCCAGATGACACGATGATTTTGGGCGATGCCTACGGCGAAAACTACGCACTTTTGATTACACGATGATTTGAGGCGATGGCAATGATTTCGAGTTGAAGTGAAATAGATGAGAGCGATCGCTTTCTCGAACTAATAACTTGGTAATTCACAGTATTTTCGGAAAAACAAGTGTATGAAATTATTAATTAACATAAAGCAAAATTTTGTTTTCCATGCTTGTTTAGCAGCAAGCGTTTCCTGTGTAGGATTGGTATTGGCTCTTACGCCAGTTTCAGAAGCTTCAGCCCAAAACAAGACAGAATACTACAAGAGCGTTGCTTCTTCTTGTCAAAAAACGCTCCAATCTAACGGACGTAGCGCTTTGTGGTTAGACATAGAAGCAGCCGCTGCGACTGATGCGGGAAACACCAGTAGTGACACTTTTTACAAACGAGAGACCGAACATTGTGAGTCGAATCTGAGAGGCGAGAAACCTCTATGGGAGCAGATCAGATTCAATGCGATTTCGACCCTGCCAATTCCTAACCAAGATTATTACGAAAAAAGACTTGCTGAACACTGTGAGTCGCTGCTGAATAATACAAAGCGTCCAGACTGGTGGCGTTTAGTCCGAAAAGCTGCCTTAAATGATGCAGGAGGAAAAATTAACAGTCCGTATTATTACAAGCGAGCTGGTGAACACTGTGCTTATGTTCTTCGCGAACGGAAGCGTCCTGAGGATTGGCATTTAATTGATAAATCTGCAAGATTAGATGCGTTTAATCAGTAACACTACGATCTCCACACGCCATTCAGATCCCCGACTTCTTGAAGAAGTCGGGGATCTGATTTCCCACTTTCTACAGCACGATGATTTTATGCGATCGCACTGGTAATAGTTCTGAACGCACATAGGAATTATTCGATTAATTAGTAAGTTGCTGAGAGTGATCATCGACGCTTATTAGAAGCGAATAATTTCGATCGTGCGGCGCGATCGCTGAAAACAGACATCAACGCACTCTCGATAACCCGAATTATTTTAGGCGATCGCACTTTTGATTACACGATGATTTTAGGTGATCGCAATGATTTCGAGTTGAAGTGAAATAGATGAGAGAGATCGCTTTCTCGAACTAATAACTTGGTAATTCACAGTATTTTTGTAGTAGCAAGCGTATGAAATTATTAAAAACTCTTTTCTCTGTTGGAGCTATGTCTGTTATGACTATAAGCTCTTTAAATATTTTGATGCCTTCAACTGCCAAAGCAGAAGATTTTCGTAAAACAAGTTTTGAATTGACAAATATCCAAGGATCTGGTAAAGCAAAAACTGGAGCATTAACAGTCCAAATTAGCATCAATGTCTCTGGTGAAGCATCTGGAAGAGGGTCTGGCTTATTTTCATATCGAGGAGAACAAGATGGTCTCCAAATGGTTGTTCGCGCTGAGTGTGTCAACACTTTTCTTTTGGGAAATGCGAGAACTACCGTCAGCACTATTGCTGGTCCAATTGTTGATGGTTCTTCCTCAGTGACTGGGAAAAATAAATGGGTATTTGTTCAAATAAAAGATCAAAATCCTGATCAGATCCGTGTTATTGATGTTTCTAGAGAAACTGCACTACAGCTTTGTAACGCGCCAAGTGCTAATTTCCCTGCCACGTTTACATTTGGGAATATCACTATTTCGCACTAGTTACTTCTAGCTTGGGTGGAGTAAAGCGAAACATAACACTATAATTTCATGCGATCACACTTTTTGGTTCATTCAAAAAGTGCGATCGCACTTCCTAGTATATTCAGATCCCCGACTTCTTGAAGAAGTTGGGGATCTAGTCTCCCAGATGACACGATGATTTTAGCGATCGCAATGATTTCAAGTTGAAGTGAATGAAATAGATGAGAGCGATCGCTAATCAATCTCTTGCTCAGAGGAGTGGTGATCAACATCGACGCTTATTAGAAGCGAATAATTTTGATCGTGCGGCGTGATCGCTGAAAACAGACATCAACGCACTCTCGATAACCCGAATTATTTTAGGCGATGCCTGCGGCAGTAAACTACGCACTTTTGATTACACGATGATTTTAGGCGATCGCATCTGAATCAATAACTTAGTAATTCACACTATTTTCGGAAAGACAAGCAGATGAAATCGTTAAAAACTTTTTTCTCCGTTGGGGCTATTTCTGTCATATCTACATTAACAACGGTTGCTATAGCACAGGAGTCAATAGCAAGAATAAGATTTACTTGGAACTTTCCCGAACCAGGTGGTGCAATATATATGAATATTTGTACTGATCCTGATTTCAATATAGATGCACAGTCTGGCGGTTGCGCTGATATTAATGTTTTAAACTCAGTTGTTACAAATGTCCGAGGTGGAACAAAGTTAGTAACTGACAGATTAAAAACAGGAACTAGTTATAAAGCTTGCCTTGTCGCTGATAATATATATTCACGCAGTCAATATGAACGTAAGGGGCGTTGGATTACTTGTAAAGTATTTACAGCACAAGACAAAGCAACAATTCTATTCTCTTATCAGGAGTTACAATTTGTTAGGGAAAAACCTTAATAAGAAATCACTGACACGATTATTTTTTATCGCACTTTCCACTACACGTCATTCAGATCCCCGACTTCTTAGAGAAGTCGGGGATCTAGTCTCCCAGATGACACGATGATTTTGGGCGATGCCTACGGCGTAAACTACGCACTTTTGATTACACTATGATTTTGGGCGATCGCTATCAATCTCTGCTCAAAATCAATTCGGTATAATCAGTTGTACAATCTCTACCATGTATGACGATACCTGCCGATTCCTCGCCGAACACTTCTCAGCCGACTTTGCCAGTTGGCTGTTAGGAAAGCCTGTGACGATGACAGAACTCAAACCCTCTGAACTCTCCCTCGATCCGATTCGCGCCGATGCCCTAATTTTGCTAGAATCAGACGAATCTGTTTTGCATATCGAGTTTCAAACACTTCCTAAGAACAATATTCCATTCCGTATTTTGGATTACCGCGTGCGAATGTACCGCAAAGATCCAACCAAACCGATGCGGCAAGTTGTGATTTATCTGAAGCAGACTGGATCGCAGTTGGTTTATCAAACGAGCTTTACAATGGAACGCACACGTCATGAGTTTGATGTCATTCGATTGTGGGAGCAACCTGCATCACTCTTCCTGCAATATCCCGGACTGATTCCCTTTGCAGTTCTCGGTCAAAGTCCGGATGCAGAGGAAACGTTACGCCAAGCAGCTCAAAGGATGGATCAGATTTCAGATCCCGCAACACAAGCGAATCTGATGGCAGCGTCCGGGATTTTAGCTGGGCTAAAATTAGAAAATGAGGTCATTTATCGCATATTACGGAGAGACATCATGCAGGAATCCACCGTTTATCGTTCGATCTGGAGAGAGGCCGAGGAAGAAAGAAATCGGACGATCGCTATCAATCTCTTGCGTAGAGGAGTAGCAATCGATATCATTGCCCCTTCCACGGGCTTATCGATTGAGGAAGTTCAACAACTTCAGCAGCAACTGAATCAGTCTCCACAAAATTAGCCTCAACTGTGTGGCTACCGCACTTTCCACAACCTGATAATTTTATGTGATCGCAATGATTTCAAGTTGAAGTGAAATAGATGAGAGCGATCGCAATCAATCTCTTGCGTAGAGGAGTGGCGATCAACATCGACGCTTATTAGAAGCGAATAATTTCGATCGTGCGGCGCGATCACCCAAAATAGACATCAAATTCTCGCTCATAAGTTCGTTTGCCCAAGAATTAAGGGCAGCTGAGAAGCTTGTGTCCAGGCAAATGCTAGGCGAACTGGTTCCAGATTCCCAATTTGAATATGCACAAATAAACCCCGTGCTTCAACCCTTGCAAGATTTCCAGCCAATGGCTAGCGGACAGTTTGTTCCTCCCAAATTGCACCCAATTGCAGTCCGATGTCATAAGGTAATAGATTGACCGTAGATCCAGTATCTAGCAGTGCATTCGCAAAGAAAGAAAAGCCTGCATGACTTAGAGTGATGGGAATCATGGGTAATGCTTCATCGTTAGAAAAGGGAAACTCGATTGTACTAAGCATGAGTAGATGTCTCTTGGTCATCCTGAATCATCTGCATCAGAATGTTTGAGGCTTCCGTTTGTTTGGCGATTGTTACCCCGATTATAGACATGATAAAAATTACCAATTTGTAAGGAAATTTGTCGTCGTGGCATAGGCAAGAATCTGAGGTATTTTTTTATTATTCCCTTTTAATACCTCAGTTACTTCAGCTCCCCGACTTCTTCAAGAAGTCGGGGAGCTAGGGGAAGTGATGCTTACGACGGTATAACTATGCACTTTTGATGTAATCGACCACAGAGCGATCGCATTATCTAGTGGATTGATCTTGTTAACGCCCAATAGTAAGGATTTTGGCAAAGTTATAGCACTAAAGGTGGAAGATTGGACAGCAAGCGAAAATGTTGGAGCAGGTTAAAACGATGCCTACGGCGGGAAACATAAAATACACAGGTTTAATTTCAGCCGTATTTACGAATCATCGCCCAGATATGAAAGCCAAGCCACTGCTGTTTCTCGTTGTAGAAGATCACCCGGAGGTAGCCCAAAATAACTGTGATTTTCTGATAAAATTCGACTCCTCTGCTGTTTGTGTGATCGCCAACACTCCCCAAGAAGCACTACAACGTCTACAAATAGAGACACCAGATTTAATTGTCCTTGATTTACAATTTGTTTCACCTTCTGGCTCTCAGTCAGCTAAATCTGCTTTCAAACTATTAGAGTTAATTTTTGATGTTTATTCCTCTCTAAATATTCTCATCTACAGTAGTGAACCCAGTTGGCTGATAAAACTTGTCACATCTATTAATCATCACTGCGGTGGGTTTGTAGTTGTGAATAAGATGGAACGGCGCAAATCTTTTTTAGAAGGGGTTGAAAGTGCGCTGAATGGAGAATTGAAGCTGCCTAGAGAGTTACGTCAAGAATTACACTTGAATCAGAAAGAGTTGGAAGTTCTTGGGCTTTTATGTCATGAATCCTTAACAGACCAAGCGATCGCTCATCGTCTTCATATATCGCTCAGGGCTGTTCAAAATCATATCCAACATCTCAAAATAAAATTGGGTATTGATGAAGTTGACCAAAAAGATATCAACTCTCGCATCGCCCTATGTATGAAAGTAATTCAGAAAAAATTATTATCATTTTGATTTAGGTTATAATCCTTTATCCGGTCAGCATAAATTAAGTATCTATTCTAATCAGCTTTAGTGTGATAATTGTGGTTATATTTGGGAAAGCAGTTTTCATTAGATGAAAAGTGACTAGTGCGAAGTTGGTTAATAGTTGTCCTGAGCCAAAGGTAATAATCTTGGTGGTATAAAGTCTGAGTTGATGGTTGTATTTGGATCACCATACACTTGTTAAACTCCGATAATTTGTATTAGACACAGTGTGTTTTATACACCAATTGTGCTTCAGATTGTGAATATTCAGAATTGCCTCCAATCTTTCACCAAAATAAAAATACTCCCTGTGACACCATCATAATAAAGAAAGTTGAGTTGTTGGTTGATTGATTATATAAGCGATTGGTCTGTGGGGAAATCTTCAGTTGGTATTCCAGGTTGGGATCGTAGCCTTGGGCTGCTAATGCTCCATACTCAGTATCCATCATGCCAAGGTTATGAATTTCAGTTAGAGTGCAATACCAAAAATATTCCTTAAGTCTGAACTAAAGCTTACTGAAAGAATGAGGTTTTAATTTACAAAGTCACTGAGAATATACGAAATACCATTCATTAATCTCCAAATTATCAGCCCTAGAAATCGATTATTAGTGAAGGGAAAAGATAGCTAAAACTAAAGCAACAGACATTCTTTCATTAATTGAAGCAGATGAACAGTTAACCATAACTTGCACGTAATTAACGCTATGTGCGACTTATTCTTAAAACCCCGCTTCCATTCCTCTCCCCGAAACGGAGGAGCCACTGGGTTGGGCGGCGAGCCACTCTTGTTGCACGTGGCGTCAGAGGCTTTGATTCTTTCTCCCCAACGCTAGTAGGCAAGGGGTTGGGGGTTAGGTTTGAGAGTAAAGTTCCACATGGCGTTAATTAGGGCATTAAAATTACCAAGCTATTCATCATGAGGTGTAAAAATGACTGCTACAAATGATCAGCGTAAAATTCGTTATGCCGTTGTTGGTTTAGGTTGGTTTGCTCAAGAAGCCGCCTTGCCTTCCTTTGTCCACGCCGAAAATTCGGAATTAGTGGCAGTGGTTTCAGATGACGCTACTAAAAGCGAAGAACTGAGCAAAAAGTATGGCATTAAGCATACTTACTCCTACGAGGAATATGAGGACTGTCTGACAAGCGGTGAGGTTGATGCCGTTTAGATTGCGCTGCCCAATCACTTGCATTGCGAATACACTGTACGGGCTGCTAATCAGGCAATTCACATATTATGTGAAAAGCCAATGGCAACGACTGAACAAGAGTGTGAGGCAATAATTAAAGCTGCCAATGACAACAATGTGAAGCTGATGATTGCCTACCGCTTACATTTAGAAGAAGCCAATTTACAAGCAATCGAAATTGTGCGCTCAAAGCAAATTGGTGAACCACGGATTTTCAACTCGGTTTTTACTCAGCAAGTAGAAGAAGGCAATATTCGTTTACGAGATGCTACAGGTGGTGGCACGCTCTATGATATTGGCATCTACTGCATTAATGCTGCACGTTATCTATTGCAAGATGAACCAATTGAAGTATTTGCTGTAGCTGCTAATAAGGGAGAAGAACGCTTCAGCGAAGTAGAAGAAATGACTAGCGTCATCTTGCGTTTTCCCAACGAGCGATTGGCAACATTTACCTGTAGCTTTGGAGGGGCAAGCGTTTCGAGCTATCAGATTGTAGGTACTCAAGGGGATTTGCGAGTAGAATCTGCCTATGCTTGGCAGGGAGAACTGAAGCACTACCTAACAATTAATGGTGAAACCCAAGAGCGTACCTTTGAGGATCATGATCAACTAGCAGCTGAATTTATCTACTTCTCTGATTGTATTCTGCAAGATAAAACCCCGGAGCCATCTGGAACGGAAGGGTTGATTGATGTTTCGATCATTCAAGCGCTCTACAAGTCAATTGAGACGCGTCAACCTGTGCAGATAGAAACTCGCGATGCCTGCGGCGGTAAACTACGCCATCAACGTCCTACATCGGCTCAAACTATTGAGCGTCCTGCTGCTGAGGAAACGCCAGACCTGATTCATGCTGCTGCACCTTCTAAGGAGTAAGGTAGGTTGAAGTATCCTTGACTAAATAAGGGGATACCAAAAAATAAATTATCCATTAATCGTAGGGTGCGTTACGACATTTCGTCTAACGCACGTCGTTTTAAGCTAAACCGCATCTAATTTGCATATTAAAATTTTCTTAATATCTTGTGGGATGGGCATCTTGCCCGCCCTGATGGGAGCAACTTCAATGCCGATTAGCTTAGTTAAAGATGGTGTATTACTAAAGAATTGGATATTTTTTTAATTGCAAGTCCTTAAGTATATGATTGTCATATCATAAACACTTACTACTAGTCATGTAGTAGCGATCGCCCAACAAAAAGGGAACATCCCAAATGTGTAAAAATACAATTTGTCATTGCGAGCGTAACGCACTAGAGCAAAGCAATCGCAAAGTAGAGATGTTACGATTGCTTCATTTGGCTTCTCTACCAGACGCAGCGCGTTTGCTTGATTTGCAATGACAACTAATGATCTTGGTAAATTTGCTTGCATTGGGATGCTCCCAACAAAAAAAGGCAGATAAATAAATGGCGGATAAAGTAAAATTGCTACCGACAATCATCTATTCTGCCCCGTGAACAACTAAGTATAAAAACTTAAGGATAAAGACCTCTGTCAGTTAGTGCTTGAGCCACTCTACCCACCCCTATGGTGTAAGCTGCTAACCTTAAAGAAATTTGCCGTACTTCCGACTGGTGAATCACCCGATGGTAGGCTTGCACCATCAACTGCTCCATTTCGCGGTTAACGCGCTCCTCATCCCAAAATATATAGGAAAGACCCTGCACCCATTCCAAATAACTGACTACCACACCACCAGCATTCGCCAAGATGTCCGGTAGCACTGTCACACCCCGCGCCTCTAACGACAAGTTAGCCTCAAGAGTAACTGGCCCATTAGCTGCTTCTGCGACAATTTGCGCCTGCACCTGATTCACGTTTTCTTCAGTGATCTGATTTTCTAAAGCCGCTGGTATTAAGACATCGCAGGGTAAAGTTAATAAATCTGCATTGCTAATTGCTACAGATTGCGGGAAACCCATAATACTCTTGCGATTTTCAGCAGCGTAGACTTTCAACTTGGGAATATCAAGACCAACTTCGGAAAATACTCCCCCAGCACCCGTTGAAATAGCGATAATTTTCGCGCCCGCTTGATATAGTAATTCCGCTGCGGCACTACCAACGTTACCGAAACCCTGAATAGCTACTCGCACTCCTGCCAAGGATTTACCTTGTTCTGCTAGCGCCTCACGGACAATAATCATCACGCCACGTCCGGTTGCCATTTCCCGTCCCAGCGAACCACCAATAGAAAGCGGTTTCCCAGTCACAACCCCTGGCACAGCATGACCGACATTTACAGAGTAAGTGTCCATCATCCAAGCCATCTCACGAGCAGAAGTGCCCATATCCGGTGCAGGAATATCTACGGCAGGTCCAATATCTTTAATCAACTCGCTGATATAACGGCGGCTGATTCGCTCTAATTCGCCAACGCTGTAGCGTTTTGGATCTATGGGAATGCCACCCTTGGCACCACCATAAGGAATACCTAACAAGGCACATTTCCAGGTCATCAGCATTGCGAGAGCGGATACTTCCCGCAATGTTACAGCCGGATGATAACGAATTCCGCCCTTATAGGGGCCTAAAACATCGCAGTGCTGCACACGATGTCCGGCGAGAACTTGTATTTCCCCATTATCTAGTTTCACGGGAATGGAAACCGTGACAACCTTACGCGGGTGGCTGAGAATTTCCACCAAACCCTGATTTAAATTTAATTCTTTAGCTGCTGCTTCTAAGTAGCTACAGGCTTGAGCAAATGGGCATATGTGCGCCGGAGAAGCAGGTTCTGGCAGCAACAGGGATTTTGAAATCATAAAATTTTCTCCTAATCACGGTATTTTTACGAACCGGATATCATATTTAACTAGCTTATCTTTTTTTCAGACAAAATAGGGTTTTTGTAGTTTTTGTTACAGTTTTATATTTGATATCTTGGTGAGTGTGCAAACTTAGGGAATTCCAAAAAATAAATTATCCAATCTTGTGGAAAGTGGCTCCCTAGTCAACCTTCGTAAAATCTCGTTTCCAGTCTCTGGCTGGAAATGCATACCCTGGCGGCTTTGCCGCCAGGAGAACGGAAAAGCCTCTCTAGATAAGTCCTTTAGAGATTACCTCGTTCCCAGTCTCAGACTGGGAATGCCTACTGGGGGGCTGCTGCCTCAAGATTTGCGGCAGAGCCGCAATGAAAGAGCATTTCCAGCCAGAGGCTGGAACACGAGATTTTAAAGGAGTTTTTGCTTAAGTTGACACGTATGGGCAATGCCATGCCCCTATCAATGTATTTGTATCATTATTAAAGTGAAATGGTATGAGATGCCCATCCCACAAAAAATAGTTGGATATTTTTTTACTTGGAAGTCCTTTACTGTTGGTAATAGTAGCCTGAGTATTTGCAGTAAATGCTTAAGCGTTAATAACAAAAAATCGATTATTTTTACAAATATTTCAACGTTGGTAACAGCAGCTTAACTATTTGCAGCAAATGCTTATACATGAGCAATAAATGTTTAATTAAAACTTATAACCGCTTTAGTGTTTGCAGCAACTGCTTACATATGAGCAAAAAATGCTTAATCAAAAATTATACATGATCTAGCTCAGATAGTAAAGCCCACAAGTTTTTACCTTGCTATGGCGATCGCAGCATTCTGTCCCCCAAAGCCAAAACTCAAACATAATACATGCCTAATTTTACTTAGACGTGCTGCTGTAATCACATCTAAGTCAAACTCTGGCTGCTGCAATCCTACATTAGGTGGTAAAATTTGATGCTTTAATGCCATGAGAGAAAAAGCTACACCTAAGGCTCCAGATGCTCCTAGAGTATGAGCTGTGCTTCCTTTGGTGGAACTAACTGCCACCCCTTGGGGAAACAAATGCTGGATTACCATGCTCTCTATCCGGTCATTTAGCTGGGTAGCTGTGCCATGAGCATGAATATAATCAATATCGGCTGGTGACAGACAACTACTTTCTAGACATTGTTTGATGGCAGCGATCGCACTTTTCCCTTCAGGTTCTGGTGAATTGGTATGATATGCGTCGTTAGTTAAGCCGAAACCGAGAATTTCACCATACACTTTTGCTTGACGCTGCTTTGCCAACTCTGCTGATTCTAAGACAAACACACTTGCGCCTTCGCCCAACACTAAGCCTTCTCGGTGCAAATCAAAGGGATAAGCCCCAGTTTTCGCCAAAGCACCCATCTGCTCAAACCCAGCTAAAGTTAAGCGTGTAATCGGTGCTTCCACTGCGCCAGCTAGAGCCTGTTGACATTGCCCAGTTTGTATAAGCAAAGCTGCTTGGGCAATAGACCAAATTCCAGTAGCACAAGCAGCCATTGGTGCCAAAACTATCCCCGATGCACCGATTTGTCGCGCAGATGCGATCGCATTCATGTGAGGTAATGTATCTAGCCAATTTCCAAAAGAGGACACGGGCAAATTTGCCGCGTCTTCATACATTTGCTGCGCCAGCATCTCCCAAGATGCTTGATAAGAGCGACTCGATCCAATTACTACAGCACAATCAGCTAAAGGTAGAACTAACCCAGCATCTTGCAAAGTAGAACTAATAACCAGTTGAGTTAACATTGTCAACCCAGCTGGTTGTTGACCAATCAAGCCTAGAGGAAGTGGTGTAATTTCTGGAAATGGTTGATGCAACCGAATTCCAGATTTACCTGCTAGCAAATTTCGCCAACTATCCTCTAAGCTTCCACCCAAGGCAGAAATTAAACCAATACCAGTTACACAAACCTTAACCAATTTAAATTTTGGGATGAGGAGGATGAGGGAGATATGGGGGATGAGGAAGCGTAATTATCAATACACTTGTCCGGAAATTAGGTTTTGACTCTCGATTTGTAAGCCTTCGAGGTTAATTCGCGGATATGTCTAATAAACTTCCTCATCTCCCCTATCTCCCCCATTTCCCCCTGCTCCTCTTACTGCGCTGGTGTTTTCAGATTTTCAGCACCTTGGGTGACTTTAGCAGAGTCAATGCGATCGCCTTGCTGAATTTTGTTAACTACATTAAAGCCTTGAGTGACATTGCCAAACACGGCGTAGTTACCATCCAAGAACGCCAAATCTGCTAAAGCAAAGTAAAACTGAGCAGAAGCGGAGTCTGGTGGTTGCGATCGCGCCATTGCTACTGCACCCTGCTTATGGGGTAATACGACAGGTTGAGCAGTAGCATCAAATGGTTTATTGTAAATCGGAGTATCTGAACCTTTTGGCTTAACTTCTAAAGGTATATAACGAGCATTTCCCGTTTTTGGGTCAATATAGCTACCTGTTCCCAGTCTATTTGCTGGAAATTTCGGGTCTTTGCTTTGAGGATCGCCCCCTTGAACTACAAACGGTTGGGGTTCGCGCACAACTCGATGGAAAGCTAAACCATCGTATACACCCTTTTGCACTAAATCTACGAAGTTGCCAGCTGTAATGGGGGCATCAGTGCCGTCTACTTCGATAGTAATCGGCGAGCCTTTAACAGTGAGTACCACAGTAGCCTTGCCTTCGAGCCGTGGTAAATCTGTGATTCCAGGAATACTCTCACTACTAGTTTGAGCTACAGAT
The DNA here is from genome assembly GCF_036917615.1 of Nostoc sp. Lineage (GTDB taxonomy): Bacteria > Cyanobacteriota > Cyanobacteriia > Cyanobacteriales > Nostocaceae > Nostoc. The sequence goes on along the minus strand of NZ_JBALCZ010000068.1, from coordinate 2,065 downwards.
GTTGTTTGAGTAGTTGTCTTAGTGCTTGCCTCGCTTGTGGTCGAGGTAGGCGTCAAGGTTGGAGAAGACGTATTAGAAGCGAGTTGCTGTGTTGAACATCCTCCCAATATGAAGGCACTGATGAGGATAAGAGAAAGCAAAAATTGTGATATTTTTAACCGCATTGCCAGTTACTGATTCAACCACAGTATCTTATCGTTTCGAGGAGCATTAGGAATGGGGCATGGGTCATTGGGCATTAGGCATTGAAAAAATTCTTGGTTTATCCCCCTTGTTTCCCAGTTTATCCTCCTTGTCCCCACTCCCCAATCCGCAATGCCCCATGACGCCAGTCGCCTCAAGTCGGGAAACCATCAAGGCAGTTCCTCCTGGGGGAAACCCCCTCTGAGCGACTGCCGACGCTCCTACGTCGCTAACGCTGCGCTAACACCACGGCGCTGGCTCCCACATGCCCAATGGCTCCATCCCCAATTAATTAAAGTCCTTCTAGTGACACTCCCAAAAAGCGGGCTAATTTTGCGCCTTCTGTTTCCAACTCTGTTAAAGATAACGGTTGTCCAACCCGTGTTAAGGGTATATCTCGCCGGCCCTTAATGCGTAGATAGAGGGCGCGAAGGGGATTAAGACCTTCTTTGACGGCTATTCGCACGGATTGCACATCTTCTATGCGGCTTTCAATCTCAATTCGGCGGTTTTTGCCAGGAAATCCCTTACGGAATATTTTGATTGTGCCAGTTTCCTGATTAAATTCGTTGTAACCGCCTCCCACGTCCCATAAAATCACTAGCCAGAGGTATGTTGCTAATAGCAAGCCAGCAGTGCCATATAACCCCATCACCAATCCTTGGGGAACGAATACCAGTTGGGTTGGATCGGAAACTATGAGTAAATTAACTTTTAAATAACTGGATATCCCAGCCAATAAAAAGCCACTTGCTCCCAAGGAAACGATAGTTGCCCACCAGTAATTACTGAACCGACGAGAACCGAGAACATTTTGATGCAGGAGGCGATCGCCTTTGTTAATCGTTGTTGATGCCGTCATTGAACTACCATTGCCCGTGAGATAATCGCTGTGACATACTCGCACACTGAATGCTCTTGCATAGAGTGTGGGCATCTGTGCCAATCCGGCTATTGCTTAGGAGGCACTGAAGCTCTGTTTTTAGTCCACGGGATACCCTGCCGCAGACTATGAATTTTTTACCCTGTACCCGACAAATTTTACTGTCCTGGATTATGCTGGCTTACTTGCACTAGCTTACTTGCACTATGGGACAAACCACTTAGGCTATTTCTATTAGTCAAGATGTGCCAACTTCCTTTCCCGTTGTCCAACGTTTCACATAGGTTTTCCAGAGGTGTATCAACGACCGTGGCGGCGAAGTAACCATCGATATTTTACCAAACATTGTTGACAAAAACTCAACTGCGTCCCTCCCTGTTTCTGCTACCCATATAATTTGTTAGGGTACGTTATATAATTTCTTGACCCAATGGCTGATATAAATTCTTTCTCCCCTACCTCTTTTTGACCTCTTGGGAATGAGTTACCTACCTACGCCCATCTAGACTAAATTTTTTCAGATTTCTGAGAAAACTTGTGTCAAATTGTAAAAATTCTGATATTCATATTATTTATAAGGTTCGTGTTCCATGCCTGATTTGCTTCTGCATATCAGGCAAAAACCCGGACTAGTGTGATAAATTAAGAATCATTAAGTTACCACAAGCTAGATTTAGTAGCGGATGGTACGTGTAATGGCATAAAGAAAGAGAAATGCTGATTTCACTGGTCAGCAAGCTCTCAGAATCTCAGTTGCTTTCAGGCTGTTGAGATTGTCAAAAAAAAACGTTAATTCCTCACGGCAGTCGGTTCCACTGGCTCTCCGTAGTGCCTTAGAAACGTTGCAATTTTAGTAAAAAAAGAGGATTTTAGTCCGATGACCATCGCAGTTGGACGCGCCCCCAGTAGAGGGTGGTTTGACGTTCTAGACGACTGGCTCAAGCGCGATCGCTTCGTATTCGTAGGTTGGTCAGGGATACTACTGTTCCCCTGCGCCTT
>NZ_JBALCZ010000067.1:0-3501 GCF_036917615.1 Nostoc sp. | reverse complement strand
GAGGGTATCCGCGCTTGGATGGCTCCTCAAGATCAACCCCACGAACAATTTGTATTCCCTGAGGAGGTATTACCACGTGGTAACGCTCTCTAATAGACCAAATATTTTAGGCGGTACTGGACGCGACCAAGAATCCACTGGGTTTGCCTGGTGGTCTGGTAACGCACGTTTAATCAACCTATCTGGCAAACTCCTGGGTGCTCATGTTGCCCACGCTGGTTTGATTGTATTCTGGGCTGGAGCGATGACCTTGTTTGAAGTCGCTCACTTCATTCCTGAAAAGCCCATGTATGAGCAGGGCTTGATCCTGTTACCTCACCTTGCCACTCAGGGTTGGGGTGTTGGTCCTGGTGGTGAAGTCATTAACACCTTCCCCTACTTTGTTGTCGGTGTACTCCACCTAATTTCCTCAGCCGTCCTTGGCTTTGGCGGTATCTATCATGCCGTCCGTGGTCCAGAAACCTTAGAAGAATACTCTTCTTTCTTTGGTTACGACTGGAAAGACAAGAACAAGATGACCAACATCATCGGGTTCCACCTGATTATTTTGGGAGTTGGTGCGCTGCTGTTGGTGCTGAAGGCAATGTTCTTTGGTGGTTTGTATGACACCTGGGCACCAGGCGGTGGTGATGTTCGGATTATTACCAATCCGACATTGAACCCAGCGGTTATCTTCGGTTATGTAATCAAGTCTCCCTTTGGTGGCGAAGGCTGGATTGTCAGCGTCGATAACTTAGAAGATGTGGTAGGTGGTCACATCTGGATTGCCTTGATCTTAATTGCTGGCGGTATTTTCCACATTCTTACCAAGCCTTTTGCTTGGTCACGTCGTGCATCCATCTGGTCTGGTGAAGCTTACCTATCCTACAGCTTAGGCGCTCTCTCCCTGATGGGGTTCATTGCCTGCCTGTTTGTTTGGTTTAACAACACCGTTTACCCCAGCGAATTTTACGGCCCTACTGGTCCAGAAGCTTCTCAAGCTCAGGCTCTGACCTTCTTGATTCGTGACCAACGCTTGGGTGCTAACGTCGGTTCTGCCCAAGGCCCCACTGGTCTAGGTAAATATTTGATGCGCTCTCCCACTGGTGAAATCATCTTCGGTGGTGAAACCATGCGCTTCTGGGATTTCCGCGGCCCTTGGTTGGAGCCTCTTCGTGGCCCCAACGGTCTTGACCTGGAAAAAATCAAGAACGATATTCAGCCTTGGCAAGCTCGTCGCGCTGCTGAATACATGACCCACGCTCCTCTGGGTTCTCTGAACTCCGTGGGTGGTGTGGCTACCGAGATTAACTCCTTCAACTACGTATCTCCTCGCGCTTGGTTGGCGACTTCTCACTTCGTACTAGGATTCTTCTTCCTAGTTGGTCACTTGTGGCACGCTGGTCGCGCACGGGCAGCTGCTGGTGGTTTTGAGAAAGGAATTAACCGTGATACTGAGCCAGTGATGTTCATGAATGACCTTGACTAGGTTGTAAGGTTTATTTGATCACTGACAACTAAATAATTTAGAGGCTCTTGCATAAAAGCAAGGGCTTTTTTTATAGGAAAATTAGTAATCTATTAATTAAACTGAGCGACTTATTAAGGTAATTAATATCATGAGCGATTCCAATTTTATTGATGCTTTGCGATAGACACATGAAGCTAAGAGGCTGTTTGAAAAGTCCAGGAAGGTATAATTTAGCCCTTCTGATGGCCTTAACTTCAACGATAAATCAAGGTTATAGCCCTATACTGAGATGCTTTGCTGTGCTAACTGTGAGGTCAAACGACCCTTTTCAAACAACCTCTAAGGAAAAGTTGCAAAACATTCCCTTTTTTGTCTGCGCTCAAGCTAGAGCCAGAATTGAACAACTGGCTCGTGAAGCAAATCAAGAGATTGTGACAGCCATCCACCGCCAAATGAGCAAACTGACCATACTAATCTAAATTTAGAGGATTTTGATTATGCCTAGATTTACGGTTCCACCCAATTTCACCGGCAGTGCTGGTTCGGACACAATAGTAGGGGAAGATTTAAATAAATTTCCAGCAATTGGGATTGATATTTTAACTGGAGGTTTCATTTATACAGGCTCAGGAAAGGACACCATTAAAAGCAACGGCACTGGCGGTAAAGGCCGTGATGGTGTTATCGGTAAGAACATCAATGGCAGCGAAGGCGGTGCTGGAATCGGCATCAGCAATAATGGCAATCTGAATGCTGGGTCGGGCGACGACGCTATCATCAGCAAGGGTATTGGGGGTCTTGGAGGCAACGGCGCGGATGATGATTTTGATGACCCCAATTTTGGCAGTGCTGGCGGCGGTGGCGGTACAGGGACTGGCATCAGTAACAGTGGCAGTCTCAATAATGGGTTGGGCAATGACACTATCATCGGCAATGGCACTGGCGGCAACGGCGTAAGCGGCGGCGGTCACTTTGAGGGTGGCGGCAAGGGTGGCACTGGAACAGGCATCAGTAACAGTGGCAGTCTCAATACTGGGTTGGGCAATGACACTATCACTGGCACTGGTCAGGGTGGCACTGGTAGTTACGGTTACCTCGGCGTCGATGGTGGTACTGGAGCAGGCATTGGTAACAGTGGCAGTCTCAATACTGGGTTGGGCAATGACACTATCACTGGCACTGGTCAGGGCGGCAATGGTGGTGAGGGCCGCCTCGGCGGCAACGGCGGATTTGGGATAGGTATCAGCAACACTGGGCAACTGGATACCGGAGACGGAAATGACATGATCGCTGGCATCGGTATCGGCAGCGACGGCGGATATGGGATTGGGCCTGGCTTTGAGGGTGCAGGGATTGGCATCAGCAATAATGGCAGTCTGAATACAGGCTCAGGAAATGACACGATCACTGGCACTGGTAAAGTTACTGACAGCGACATTCAGAGGTTTGTCCGTGGATTTGGGACTGGCATCAGCAACACTGGGCAACTGGATACCGGAGACGGAGAAGACACGATCATAGGCACTAGCACTGCTACTGGCGGCTTCTCTGACGACAATATTAATGGAACTGGCATCCAGAACATGAAAGGTGCCACCATCACCACAGGGCAGGGCAACGACACAATTACTGTTTCTGGCAACGGTTACAACTTCATCGCCTATGGCATCTTCAACGATGGAGTAATTGATACAGGAAATGGTTGTGACATCCTTACCGGACAGGCTACAGCAATAATTGGTGGTACTGCATACGGCATTTATGGAAAAGGAAGTATTAAGACTGGTGATGGCAATGACAAAATTACAGCCACCAGTACCATCAATGAAGTTCAACAAAAAGTTACTATTGGTGGCGGTATCGTTATTGATCTAGGCACTGGAAATGACTACTTCAAAGGGTTTGGTACTGGGACTATAGATGGTGGAAAAGGTTTTGACACCTTAGACCTCAGTGGAATGGCACTAAGAAAAGCTCTAACCTATACTCCATAATGATTACAGGCATTAATGCCTTAAGAGCAGTGGACGCTTTGCTGCGATCGCTATTTT
>NZ_JBALCZ010000066.1:0-25420 GCF_036917615.1 Nostoc sp. | reverse complement strand
GTTTAATATCAAAGATTGTTCATACTTTTGCTAAGTCTCTGATTCACTCAGCCCTGCTGGGTCTTTTTGCATGGCTTAGTCTAAACTCCAGTAATAATCATACCCAATACCCAATGACGCCAGTCGCCTCTTTGAAGGGAGACGCTACGCGAACAAGTCGGGAAACCCGCCCACGGCGCTGGCTCCCCAATGCCCAATTTAAAGTGTCAGTGTTTCCCAATCTAAATCTGATGCTATTTGAGCAAGTTTATCTAAATCAGTCAGGTTATCTAAATAGGGCAAGCAGCCTAAAACTGGCGTGTTAGTGAGTGATTGAATCAATTGGTGTGGTGTCCAGTCGGCTATTTCTGCATCCGTTCGTCTTTGTACGCAGTTCAGAACAATGCCTTTGAGATTGACGCGCGATTGTCTAGCTAATGCTACATTCGCCACTGCTTGAGCGATCGCACCCAATCTGACTGGCACTACCAATAGTGTTGGTAAACGCCATTCTCCCGCTAAATCGGCTACCGTTAATTCCTCAGTTACTGGCGAACCTAACCCTCCTAAGGCTTCTACAAGTACAAAATCACGATGCGATCGCAACTTAGACAAAGCTTGCCACACAAGTGCTAAATTTACTCGGCGATTTTCCCGTGCTGCTGCTATAGGAGGGGCTAAAGGTGCTTGAAAGTACAAAGGTGTAATTTCTTCTGGGGATTGTTCTAGGGCAAATAGCTTTTGATACCACTCGCGATCGCCAATCCCCGATTGAATCGGTTTCATGATTCCCCAGCTACGCTGCGGGTAATATTTTTGCCAATATGCTGCTAATGCTGTTGTTAAAACAGTTTTACCTGCTTCTGTATCAGTTCCAGTAATCAGTAGTGTGTTTAACATTAATTTCTTTGGCCAGAAAATGGTTGTGTTCCATCAGCCGGCGGAAAAGTTGGCGTTTCACCAGTTGGAGGAAGTGAGGTGGGTGTTTGTGTCGGAAATGGCAGCGGTGTCTGTGTCGGAAATGGCAGCGGTGACTCTGTAGGAATTGGCAACGGTGTCTCTGTGGGAATTGGCAACGGTGACTCTGTGGGAATTGGTAACGGTGACTCTGTGGGAATTGGCAACGGTGACTCTGTGGGTGTTGGTTTGACTGGCTTTTCTAATGCAACATTTAGGTTGTAATTGCTTTCGGCAACCCCTGAAACCAGTGTTAACTCAATAGTATATCTACCAGTAACCAGCAATGTGCCCTCATAGGATGTTACTTGCTGGGCATTCTGAGCAAATGGTTGTTGATTGGGACTTAAGACTGTTAGCAAAACGCTGCTTCCTGGGTCAATAAACGCAGTTAACTTGTCACCTTCCTGCCCAAAAAAAGTGTACCGGATTATTTGATTTGTTTTGAGAGTATCTTTAACCGTGGCTGTGTTATTAGATGCTCCCAGATTCAGGCGCTTACTAGATACAACAGGTTGATCGTTAGTGGGTGTGGGTGTGGATGTGAATGTAGTACCACCAGAAATCACTGGTGAAGGGAAATTTTGTGGAAGCGTCTGATTTGTTGTTTTCGACTGACTGCGGATGGAACTGACCAGTGCCCAAGAACCAAATCCCGCTATGATCACTACAGCAGTGCCAATTGCTGCGATCGCTAAAGGATTATCCAAGACTGAGCTAGTGGGACTTGGTGGAATCACAGGATCGGGTTGTTTCTTCTTGGGCGAAGTTGCTGGTGGTACTACCTGAGGACGGCGACCAACAGCCATTGTTTGCAAGTTTGATACATTAGTGTTAGGAAGACTAGGTTGAGCCAGAGATTGCAGTGCTTGGGATACATTAGCAGCACTTTGATAGCGCTCGCTCGGTATAGGATTCAACATTCGATTCAAAACCTGGGCAAATCGTGGATTCACTCTTACCCACCGCTGCCAATTCCAAGTTAGTTGGTTTTCATCAAATAGATCCCTTGGTTCTTTACCAGTCAGCAAAACAATTGCACTCACCGCTAATGCATACAAATCACTACTAGGATAAGCTCCCCCTGTTTGCATTTGTTCACTGGGAGAGTAGCCTAATTTTCCCACAGTGGTTTCTGGCATTAGGCTATTTGGCGATCGTAAACGTTCTGCCAGTTCTTTTACCACCCCAAAGTCAATTAACACAGGTTTAGCGTCACTATCTCGCAAAATAATATTTTCTGGCGAGATATCTCGGTGAATAATCCCTCGACTGTGAATATGCTCTAAAACAGGCAACAACAACTGTATCAGCTGCAATACTTCAGCCTCTGTGAAGGTTTGACCAACAGCTTGACGTTCAGCCAGCAGAGTTCGGTACGTCTGACCTGCAACGTAGTCCTCCACCAAAAATAAGCGTTGGTCTTGCTCAAATCTTTCCCGGAATTTAGGCACTTGTGGGTGTTCGATTTGATATAGAATGGCAGCTTCTCGGTGAAAAAGCTCTTGTGCCTTCTCCCAAGCCAAAGCCCCCGTTGCTGTTGAAATCAATTCCTTGATCGCGCAAAGTTCGTTAAAGCGCCTCTGGTCTTCTGCCAGATAGGTTCTACCAAATCCTCCTTGTCCGAGAATTTGAATTATGCGGTAACGGTTTTGCAAGACAGTGCCAACTTTAATGGGTGGTTGCATGAGCGATTGATTGAGTGTAGTAGCAACTGAGGAAGAAGTCACCCACAAAGATTAAGTCCAAGAGGTGACAGACAGTTACCTGCGGCAATATTCTACTATACCCAAAGGGTACGCCCCCACCAGAACAAGGTTGTTTCGGACTGCATAACTTAAGAGTCTCCAATCCCCAATTCAATTTTTCTTCCTGGGAAAACGATAGATTTTGAAATATGCAAAATTAGCTTGAGAATCCAGATTATACAAATCACTCATCTGTTTTTCAATCAATCCCTTGGGAAATAGATGTTCACGATTAATTACGATAAAAACTGTATCCGCACTATTTGTTAATTTTTGAATTTTTTCTGCAAAACTTCCATCAGGAAGCCCCTTTTTTAACTGATCCCCAAAATTCCTTCCATCCAGACTTAGAGTGTCACCGTAGTATCTAAATAATCTGGGATTGCCAAATAAAAATACAGATTGTGTAGAAGAGGAACGATTTTTTATAATGTAATGGATCGCAGAGCGGTAGTCATCTTTCTGATAGTTATCATTAAAGTAGTAGTTAAAAAGAGAATAAATATTCAGAACTATCAGAGATATGACAGCGATTTGAGCAAACTGAGACACTCCATAGCGCTTTGAGCTAATACCAGGTCTTTGACTCAAAGCTGATGGGATAAGCATGGCAAGTGGTAACCAAAGATAATAAGAGTGACGCGGTAACCAATTAAATTTGGTGACTATAGCTAAGAGTAATCCTAGTAAAAATGTCATGACAAAAACCGAAGCAAAGAAGTAATCAGGATGCTGCTCTTTGCTATTTTTTTTGTGTCTCAATAAAACTTTTATTAAAGCTAGAAAAATTACAGTACCGACAATCACCAATAAAAGTATGTGAGGCCAGTAACGAAGCATAACCTGTACTCTATTATCGCCGTGCAGCTGCTCCGTTGAAGGCCCATACGTTGTACCCACTAAAATTCCATTTAACACAAATATAATATTTTGAATTATGGGAAATCCCAGGCGAGAAACTGCAATGCTTTCCGGATCAGTTGCTCCAGGTAAAGTCAGGTAATATAAAACTGGCGGTAAAGATAAAAACGCAGCCGGAAGCCACCATTGTAGCCATTGCCTTAAATTTCTATAGATGGCAATATGAGATAGACATAGAGCTGTAGTGGAAAAGCAAAAGTTAATATTAGTAAAAATTCCTATGGCAGTAAAAAGACTGAATAGCCATATTGAAATACCTTGATTACCTTCATTTTTAACTAATACCCTGCTGAAGAAATATAGTTGAAGTGAAGCTATAAACATTGCTAAGGCATAAATTCTTGCCTCTTGGCTGTAGTAAACACAGAAAGAACTGAATGTCAGGATTAACAGAGACCATAAAGCGTGCTTTTTTCCATATATCCGCAAAGCAGTAAAGAATATGACGATAGTTGAGCCAATTCCTAAAATAGCAGAGAGTGAGCGAAGTGCAAATTCACTTTCACCAAATACCTGACGCCACAAAAACAGCACTATGAAATACAGTGGTTGAAATCTATCACTATTTCCGATGTATCTTACTTTGGTAATGCTCTCTTGAAGTGTTGAGACATCAGAATTAATTAAACTCAAACCCTCATCATACCAAAGACTCTGGTTTGAGAGCATAAAGAAGCGAAGAAAAACACTTAAAATAATCACTATTAAAACAGAGAGATAATATCTTGACCATCTCTGATTTTGGATTTTTATCCTATTCTGATCTTGGATTTCTATCATAATTTTCTCTTCTCTGTATAACACTACAACAAGGACTGCCGTATAGCTGATTTCAATCCAACAATTGGCGTATAACCAAGGTATGCGCTTTAAAAGTGAAATCAGCTATCGTTTTATTCATCTGTGAAAAAACACAATTTTTCGGAAAGTACAATCCCATTTTGGGATTTATACATCTGCCTGTTGTCAAGCATAGGATAGCTCGTCGCTAGATAATTTTAGTGCTTATTAGTAACTTTAGTGACTGGATTTTTTTAAGCGATTTTTATATTCTTTGAATGCCTGATATATCATTTCATCATCTTGATAATCAGGTTTCCAACCAAGCTCATTTTCCGTTTTCGAGATATCAACAATATAGTTTTCATCGGCAATCATAAATTGTTCTTCATACATCAGTGTTAGACCCAATCTATCAAGCAACTTCAGAATTTGCTTAATCAAACTGCCCGATGTTTTGATTAAAAAAGAATTTGATCTTACCCTCTTAATAAAGTTGCCTAAAAGTTGTTCGACACTTGGTGGTGCTTTAGAACCAAGATTGTATTCTTGGTTAGGAACTCCTTTATTTACAGCAAATCGAATAGCACTCACACAATCGAAAACAGAAACCATCTGATAATGGTTGGAGCCATTTCCAATCATCGGAACTGGCAAATTTTTATTGATTAAAAAAAATAATTTTCCTAAGACTCCCAACCTGCCTGGGCCAATGATCAGACGGGGTCTAAAAATTGTTATATTGATCCCTCTGTCTCGATATAATTTACATAAATCTTCTGCTTTTTTTTTGCTCTGACCATAAGGACCATAGGGTTTCCTGTCATGGTTTATATCTACAGGAAGCCTTTGTGGCTTGCCATAAACCATATCAGTACTGAAATATATTAGATTTCGGCTGCCTTGTCTACTTAAATGTTCCAATACGTTGGCAGTACCAATACAATTAACTTCTTCAAAATATTGTCGTCTATTTCGTTTTGGAATATTCCGGTCATACTGCCTTGCGGCTAGATGATAAACAATATCGGTAGGCGTAAGTTTCAACGCCTCAAAGGCTTCTGGTTTAGTAATATCAAGTTTTATAAATGCTGCTTCTGGATAAATTGGTAGCTTGCTTTGGTGAACATCGCAAATTATAACTTGTTTGCCTTGACTAATTAAATCTTCGGCTAAATACCGACCGACAAAACCATCTCCACCAAAAATTATGTGTCTCATCAACTTGAACCTTCATTACTTAAGTTTACATGAAAAAAGGGCTAATACTTACAAATAATCTACATTCACTTTTTTCAGGTTAATTATTTTTATACTCCGGACAGTTTTTTGAGCCTCAAACCAAACTTTGAAAAAATATCTTAAGCCTAACAATATTCTGAGTTTGGATGAAATAAACACCAATTAATTTTGTCCGAAGTATTGTTATTTACCTTTTGGCAATGAAAACAACACCGAGGCATATAAAGAATATGCCAGTAAGCCTACTAATAGATAGGGTTTCATGAAAAATGCTATAACCTATAATTGCAGTAAGAATGTAGCCGATACTTAGGAAAGGATAGGCGAAGCTTACCTCGACACGTGATAAAACTAGCAACCACAAAGCGACGCTAAACATATAGCATCCTAATCCAAGAAGAATGAAAGGATTGCCTGCAACTTTAAATATAATTTGTCCAATATTAACTAGGGAAAAGTCGAAATACCCAACCATAAGCATGCCCTTTTTTAAGAATACTTGGGCAAAGGCATTTAAGCAGACACCGGACAGTATTAAAGGAATATAGTTCATAACAAGCACTAACAAGAATTCTACAAGAAACTTTTATAGTCAACAGCAGCATCAAAATCCCAAATTTCGCTGCCATCAGCATAAGGTATTTGTACCCATTTGCTGGCGAGTTTTTCCCACCATCGGGGGGGATGGGGAAGTGTGGCAGATTGGATACAATAGCAACCAGAAAGCCATGCTCCCAAAACATCAGTATGTAAACTATCACCAATGACGACCACTTGTTTGGGTTGCAGCCGCATATAAGCAATTGCCTGACGAAATGCCCAAGGAAAAGGCTTCTTGGCTGGATTAATCGCTTGGATATCGAGACGATGTGACCAAAATTTGACGCGATAGTGGCGTTTCCCATTCGAGAGGATAAAAAATTGCAATCCGGCTAACTTTGCTTGTGTAATCCAATCTTCTGCCCAAGGAGAAACGTAGCGGTCATCTTCCGAAACAATAGTGTTATCTAAATCGAGAATAATTCCTTTGATACCACTGGTTTTAATTTGGTCAATTTCGATCTCAGCCAGTATGTGGACATGTCGTGGGAGTATGTAGCGTTTCTCTATGACAGATGGTCGGCGCCACTTCCGTAAAAAAAATTTGAAATTTTTCATCGGCGAAATTCTCGAAGATTATGCTGTTTTCCCATCAACCAAATTTAGTCGATTAGCCCTTGATGTTTGAGCCAGAGAATCGCAAAGCAGGTGATAATCCAACCGATAACGGTGACTAGGATAGGCAAGTCTCTCAGTAAAATTTCTTCTGGTCGCTCACTGCGTCCACCTTGCTCAATAATGTCATCGCTGTAACTGGCAATTTCCTCAGGGTCACTCAGCAGTTGATAGCGAAAAATTCCATACAAAACAAACGGCAAAGTAATTAGCATCCAAGAGGTGGACGCCCCATGTAGATAGGGACCTGCACTCCAAAGAGCATAGGTGACAACCGTGCCAGTAGTGACGACATTTTCCATGCGAGTCAGTAGGGGCAAGGAATAGTATTTGAGGACAGAGCGTGGCTTGTTGCCTTTAATTTGCGCTAACCGCAGTTCTGCTTTGCGCTTTTCAATACCCAAGAATAACGCCAGCATTGCAGTGCAAACTAAAAACCAAGCTGATAAAACAATGCCGGTGCCAGCACCACCGGCACAAGCTCGTAGAACAAATCCGGTTGCGATCGCCCCAATATCCAAAATCACCATCCGTTTGAGTCGCAGATTATAGGCGATCTGTAACAGGGCGTATGCAGTTATCGCTGCACCCAACTGAGGCGATCGCAACCACCCAAAAATCAGAGCACTACCTAATAGCACCAATGCCATTACAGTAGCAATACGGATGCTGACTAATCCTGAAGCAATTGGCCGCTTACACTTGACAGGGTGCTGACGGTCAGATTCAACATCTGCGATATCATTAATTAAGTAGAAGCCACTTGATGCACAGCAAAATAATACAAATGCCAATAGGCTACCTAGCAGAGATTGCAGATTGATGCTAAATGCAAACAATGGTGCTGCAAACACCACCAGGTTTTTTGTCCACTGTCGCGGTCGCATAGCAGCTAAATAGTACGCTGACTTTTTAGAACTAGTTGCTATAGCAGTTAAAGATTTTTCTACTACTGAAGTACGCCGAGAGTCCATAAGTATGCTTGTCGCCTCTCTGTGTCAGGAGAATTAGATTGAACAACTTTCCCAGCTTTAATGGAAATTTATCTTAGTAAAATTACTGATAAGTTTTTACCTTGCTGATATTACCTTTGTTGAGTAATGTTTTGGTATGAAAAAACATATATTTTATAGAATCTTTATATGAACTTTATTCCATCTTTATTCCAGAGCTTATACGTAAGTAAAATCTGTTAAGTATTACGTTATTTAATGCATTTATCTTGCTATCTGCATAATTATTGTATAAGTAAATACAATAATAATATTTAGACATAAGTGTTGTACTATATATGAGAACAGACTTCAATATCATTTAATTTATAAATGCTTTACTGTCAGTTATAAATGAGGTAGTTAGCAGAAGCTATCTAGCACTACAATCTTTGAGAGATTGGGTTATTTAGCTCAACTCAAAAAATTTTAACCATAGACCTAGTGGACGGTCTTGATGTCCGTTAAGCTATCAATAGTTTGCTTGCCAAGAAAATTAGACAATTAGCGAATGATAATTTTATGGAAAAATGTTTAAATTTTGTATGGAAGCTTCAATAAAACTCACAGATGTTTTTTTAGGCGATTTCTCGGTTAAATCTATTAAATCTCTAATGATAATATTGCTATGAATGCACATAGAGGATCTGCTGTGCTCAGTTCTGCAACTTTCAAAGTGCAACCATCTGCAACAGGACTGACCGATAATCATCGCCTGCGGCTGTTTTCTGGCTCTGCCAATGTACAACTGTCTCAAGAAGTCGCTCGTTATCTGGGTCTTGACTTGGGACCAATGATTCGCAAAAGATTTGCGGATGGAGAACTTTACGTTCAAATCCAAGAATCGATTCGGGGTTGTGATGTCTATTTAATCCAGCCATGTTGTCAACCTGTGAACGATCACTTGATGGAATTAATGATTATGGTTGACGCCTGTCGTCGAGCTTCTGCGCGACAAGTAACGGCAGTAATTCCCTACTACGGCTACGCCCGCGCCGATCGCAAAACGGCAGGACGAGAGTCAATAACTGCCAAGCTGGTTGCTAACTTAGTTACCGAAGCAGGTGCCAACCGTGTTCTAGCAATGGATTTACACTCGGCTCAAATTCAAGGCTATTTCGATATCCCCTTTGACCATGTTTACGGTTCGCCAGTATTGCTGGATTATCTAACAAGCAAAGAACTGCCCGATCTTGTGGTTGTTTCCCCCGATGTTGGCGGTGTAGCACGAGCTAGAGCATTTGCGAAAAAACTGAATGATGCTCCACTGGCGATTATTGACAAACGTCGTCAGGCACATAATGTTGCAGAAGTGTTAAATGTCATCGGCGATGTTAAAGGCAAAACGGCAGTGTTGGTGGATGACATGATCGACACTGGGGGCACGATCGCTGAAGGGGCGCGATTACTGCGTGAAGAAGGAGCGCGTCAAGTATACGCCTGTGCAACTCATGCGGTGTTCTCTCCACCAGCGATGGAGCGGTTGTCCAGTGGCTTGTTTGAGGAAGTCATTGTCACCAATACGATTCCCATACCAGAAAACAATCGTTTTCCACAATTAGTGGTGCTGTCAGTAGCTAATCTCTTAGGAGAAACTATCTGGCGGATTCATGAAGATACTTCAGTCAGTAGTATGTTCCGCTAGCCAATAAAAGACTGTCATTCCTGTTACAGGTGTAAATTACCCACACTGTCCTGTTGATCGAGCATAGTGTGGGTTTTTAGCATCTC
This sequence comes from Nostoc sp., assembly GCF_036917615.1. Taxonomy (GTDB): domain Bacteria; phylum Cyanobacteriota; class Cyanobacteriia; order Cyanobacteriales; family Nostocaceae; genus Nostoc. The sequence continues at coordinate 15,855 of NZ_JBALCZ010000066.1, read as the reverse complement.
TAAAATTTCTGTACTGAGATTACAATACAAATAGTTGGAGCTTCCAAGCTTGGTTATAGAAAACTCTTTCTCCCCGTGCGCCTACTCCTGTACTCCCTTAGCGATACAGCCAAACCCGGAGTAGTGAAAGCAGTTGCTCAGTATCTACAGGTTTGGTGATGTAGTCAGAAGCTCCAGCTTCGATGCACTTTTCCCTGTCGCCCGGCATAGCTTTCGCAGTTAAAGCAATTATTGGTAGTGAGCGAAACAGTTGTTGCTGGCGGATGGTGCGGGTAGTTTCGTAACCATCCATTTCCGGCATCATGATATCCATTAAAACTATATTAATGTCAGGATTAGCTTGCAGCGTCTCTATGCCATCTCTGCCATTTTCGGCAAACAGCACTTGCATTTGATAGCTTTCTAAAAAGCTGGTGAGGGCAAAAATATTTCGGAGGTCATCATCTATAATCAAAGTTTTCCGATTAGCCAGCACCGGGTCAGTTTGATGTAGTTGCTCTAACATTTGACGCTTTGGTGAGGGCAAATTTGCTTGCACCCGATGCAAAAACAGGGCAGTTTCGTCTAACAACCGCTCTGGCGATCGCACATTTTTAATGATAATTGTCTCTGCTAGTCCCCGCAGTTGGGTTTCTTCTTGTCGGCTGAGTTCTTTGCCGGTGTAGACGATGATCGGCAATTTCAAGAGTCTGGGTTCAAGCTTTATCTGCTCAATTAGTGTAAACCCGCTCATATCCGGCAGACCGAGATCGAGTACCATACAATCAAAGTGATGCGATCGCAAAATTAACAGGGCTTCTGCCCCCGTACCTACTGCTGTACTCTGGACATCACCATTACCAATCAGTTCGATAATACTTTGGGCTTGTACGGGGTCATCTTCTACGATTAGCAGATTTTTTACCTGACGCTCAATAAAGCCTTTAATTTCAGTCAATACCTGAGTTAGCGCTTCGGGAGAAACGGGTTTTTGGAGATAGGTAATCGCTCCTAACTGTAATCCCCGTTGCTGTCTTTCATCAACAGAAAGTATATGTACTGGTATGTGTCTCGTGTCTGGCTTATGTTTGAGACGATCCAGCACCGTCCAACCATCCATCTCTGGCATATGGATATCTAGCATAATCGCATTGGGTTTAAACTGTTGCGCTAGTGCTAGACCTTGTTTGCTCTGTAAAGAAACAATAGTTTTAAAGCCCTGCTCACGGGCCATATCTAGTAAGATGCGGGCAAATTTATCGTCATCTTCAATAATCAATAAAATGCGATCGCCCGGTTGAATTATTTCCCGGTCATCTGGAATTTCGTTAGGTAAGGTGGGAAGCACTTTCGCTGATGGAGAGATATCCACAGTTGTGGCTCTGTTTTCGACAATTGGCACTTCTTTTATGATCGATGCTGTACGGATATAGGTGGTTGGCTCAGGGCGTGGTGTGGTGAGAGGATTTTTACCATTCTTTTCGTGTCGCCTGGGTAAGTAGAGGGTGAAGGTGCTTCCCTGGCCTGGTTGGCTGACTAGTTCAATTCTCCCTCCCAACAGTTGAGCCAATTCGCGGCTGATGGACAAGCCTAAGCCAGTTCCTCCGAACTTGCGGCTGGTTGTGCCATCTGCTTGCTGAAATGCCTCGAAAATAATCTTCTGTTTATCGACTGGAATGCCTATGCCCGTATCGCTAACTGCAAAAGCAATCATCGGATTATCAACTTCGGCTGCCTCAGTTGCGATGCCAATTTGTAACTTCACGCCTCCCTGTTCAGTAAACTTAAAGGCGTTAGCTAGGAGATTTTTCAGCACTTGTTGCAGACGTTTGGAGTCGTTAGAAATTGTCGGGGGTAACTTGTCATCCAGTTCAACAGTAAAACTTAATTTTTTATTCTGGGCAATTTGCCGGAAAGTCTGTTCTAGAGATGTCTCCAAATCTGCCAAAGCAATTTGCTCAATATCGAGCGACATAGTACCCGACTCAATTTTTGCCAAATCTAGAATGTCATTGATCAACTCCAGCAAATCAGTCCCAGCCGAGTAGATAGTCCGGCTGTACTCAACCTGTTTGTCGGTCAAGTTGCTAAGAGAGTTATCTGCTAGCAGCCTTGCTAAAATTAACAGGCTATTTAGCGGTGTCCGTAATTCGTGGGACATATTCGCGAGAAATTCTGACTTATATTTGGAAGACAACGCCAGTTGTTCAGCTTTTTCTTCCAAAGATTGCCTCGCCCGCTCAACTTCCTGGTTCTTGCGGGCAACTTCCCGATTTTGAACTTCTAACAGTTCTGCCTTTTCTTCTAGCTCTTCATTTAGTTGTTGTAATTCCTCGTTAGACTGCTTCACAATAAATTGTGATTCCTCCAACTCGTGCGCCTGTTCTTCTAGGCGTTGATTGCTTTGCTGTAGTTCTTCTTGCTGGGTTTGCAGTTCCTCTGTTAAAGTAACAGACTTTTCAAGTAGTTGCTGAGTTTGCAATTGTGAGGCGATGTTATTTAAAAATACACCTAGATTTTCACTCAATTGCTCTAAAAATCTCAGATGCAGATGGCTGAAAGGCCCAAAAGAGGCAAGTTCAATTACGGCACTCACCTGCGTCTCAAACATTATAGGTAACACAATAATATTTAGCGGTGGAGCTTCTCCCAAGCCGGAACTGATGCGGATATAGTCACTAGGAACTTCCGTTAAAAGGATTCTTTGTTTTTCTAAGGCGGATTGTCCCACCAATCCCTCGCCCAAACGAAACTGGTTTGCTAGGTTTTTACGTTCTTTATAAGCATAACTACTCAACAACTTCAGTATAGGCTGGTCGTCTATTGAGTCCATAAAATAAAAAACGCCCTGCGATGCTCCAAGCAGTGGTGCTAAATTCGACAAGATCAGGCGAGACGCATTTTCTAGATTTCGCTGCCCTTGGAGCATCTGGGTAAATTCAGCCAAATTAGACTTTAGCCAGCTTTGCTCGTCATTTTTTTGAGTTGTGTTTCGCAGATTAACGATCATCTGGTTGAAGATGCGCGTCAACACACCAATTTCATCCTGGCGATCGCTGTGTAGTAAACTCACCGATAAATCCCCATCCGCCATTTTTTCTGCTAAATCAGAAACTCGCTTCAGCGGTATTGAGATATGTCTGTTCAGGACAAATCCGATTAAAACTAAGATCAAAGAAAATAAGGGAATACTATAGAAAATGCTGGCGATCGTTTTTTGACCAGCAGCTTGTGCCTGCTCAGAGCGCTGTTTTAGCAGTGTATTCTCTTCAGTTTTCATCGCCTGGATAACTTTGCGGATCTCAGTCATCAGTTGCTTGCCTCGGTCTGTCAGAACAACCTTCTGGGCGGCTTCAAAACTTTGGTTCTGACGCAAGTCAATGGTTTCTTTGAGTTCAGCCAGCTTTTGAGCAATTAGTGATTGTAAAATATCAAGCCGACTCTGTTGCTTGGGGTTATCTGCTGTTAACCTCTGAAGTTCCTCAACTTTTTGATTGAGTACTTGAATAGCAGCGTTATAAGGTTCTAAATAGCGCTGTTCTCCAGTCAGAATGTAACCACGTTGCCCAGTTTCAGCATTTGTCACTTGCAAGTTTAGGTCTTCAAGCTGACTTAATACCTGGTAGGTATGGTTTTCTTGGCGCGAAGTTTTAATTAGCTCATTGGTGCTTTGGTAGGAGATTAGACCAATAGTGGTCAGAGTTGCCAAACTCAGGGCAAAACTAATTCCAATTTTGCTTCCAATCTTCAAACGTTTCAACATTATTCCAGGCAGTTATTCAAATTATTTCTGTTTTTAAGACTATTTTGATTATATTTTAGTTATCCAAAACAAAGCAGGATATTTCCTTCACGTGGGATATGCCTAGTTTTTTGCACGCCCAATATTATCACTTACAAATATATTTACAGATGTAACGTTATTTTAAATAAAGATATTAATAATCTTCTTTCTAACATTTTAATATTTTAACAAATTATAAACCTTTTTAAATAGATATTATTTTTCTCGAAAACACCCACTTGTAGCTTAGGTTTAATATTGCATCATCTTTTTCTCAAAACACCCTTGGAGAATATTAAAAAATTCAATACTTATTTAAGATTCTATTATGATAATTAAACAACTTTGGGGTTTGAAAAAAAGGCTGGATAATAAAATCAAGCAGTCGGATAAGGAAAATTAAATTTATTCAAACACAATTTTTATAAACGCTAAATATAATGGCTTTTGCAGTTACATATAACATCAATGCCATTGTACATAACTATATAGATAAACCGTAATATTAGTTATGGCAAGCAGTATACTGATGAAAAATTAAGGTTTAAAAAGGCAATATCTACTTATAACAATATGCAATTTATAAATACTAAAGCTATCCTAGTACGATAAATTTTCAGGAATATCCCCAATCACGGTATGTCATCAAACCTCTTGAGATTAACTTGGCGTTTAACTATAAGTTTGTAATAACCTGGCGTTCGCTTTTAGCCGCATCAAGTTCAGATTGGCTATAGATCCGAAAATGTTGAATCTTGTTACTCTCTAAAATAGCTCTTGCACCTGCTATGTAAATATCAGTGCCTTTTATGACTACTAGGTAATGATCCAAAGTCACTTGATGCTCATAATATCTGGCTAGATTATCAGGAATTCCTAAAGTAGTGTAGTTATCTTGGGAACTGCTGATATTTACCTCAAAAATACCACTTAGATTGTTTATATTTTTAGCAATTATCGATACTTGACTCATGGGAAAGCCAGCGGATCTCAGTTCAGTAAGCGCTCTCTGTGCGTCTTGGCGCGTATAAAAAACACCAACTGCATTTTTATAGCGACTATTTGGGGTCAAGTATGGCTCATAAATACCCCACTGTTGAATATCACGGCGATTAAAAATCCTCTTAGCAAGACGAATTTCTATGTCTATACCGGTTACTATCACCAAATAGTAACCTTTACAGACAATATCGCTGTAACCCTGTGCTTGCTCTTTAGGAATTCCTAAACTTAACAACACACCAGGCAAACCACCTGCGGCTACATTGATCGCACCACCTGCTAAAGTGGTAGCGATCGCTGTTGCTTCTGCTCCGGCTAGGATGACTCGGCCTATATCAGGAATTACCCAGAGGACTAAACCGACCAATAAGCCAGTAAGACCGTCTAAAATACCACCAGTAATGGCTCCAGCAGCATCTTCTGAAGATATATTGCCAGTGCCCTCTTTAACTTCAACACCAGCAATATCACTTTGTTCTTCTGGATTCCGTGCAATTACAGAAACTTGATGCATTGGAAAATTAGAAGCTTTGAGTTCCTGAAGTACCAATTGTACATCGGAACATCTAGCGAAAACTCCTATAGTTCTTCGCTCTTTTTCTAATGTCATTTTCTCGGTTTATTGCAGCTATAAATGATTCCCAAAATGTTAGTTAATATCAGGCAATTACACAGCTCGACGAGTCAGTAAACCCCAAAGGAAAATCAGTAGCATAGCGCCAAGAACAGCAAATAAAATGCTTCCAAGGGAAAAAGCTCCTACAGATGCGGCGGCTGCTGAACTACTTCCTAGCAAAGTTTGACCCAAATAACCCCCGACTACGGCTCCAAGGATTCCTAAGACAATTGTGGAGAGAATACCACCACCTTGGTCTCCTGGATAAAATAACTTAGCTAACGCACCTGCAATTAAACCCAAAACTAGCCAAGCAATAATGTTACCCATAAAATTTCTCCTTTCTTGAGAATCTGCTTTGTATGCCTTTGACTATTTCATCTTAAAATTTGTCTACAAAATTATTGATCTATCTAGAGAAATAATATCAAAAATCTTTAGATATCATTTTAATATTCATCAGCTAGTCATTGAGGATGAATATAAAAATTAGTAATAATAATGTATTTGATATGGCAATTATACTTTTTTTACTATAACTTTATAATCCAAGTTGCGGGTGAGCAAACTCTGGGTAATTTGTAACCGTTGATTCAGGCGATGCCTATCTTGAAAAGTTAAGATGTCTAACGACAAGCCACTTTGCGTCTACGACTCAAGCCGCTGCTCCACACCAGAAGATTCCGACGCAAGGCGACAGGAACGCACTGGCTCGACTTTTCGCTGCGGCAGGCTGTTTGGTGACGCACATGAAAACTTGACCAGAAGTTACGCGCAACCTTAACTTCTGGTCAACTCAAAATAGGAATTTGAACTCGACTTTAGAATTATGTTTTTCATAATATATCAAGCAGAAAATTATGTTTATCCAATTATTCACAGAGGTAAATAGAGATGTTAATTTGGGATTTTCCCAAAAGCGGTATTACTTGTTCAAGACTCAGGACTGAGGAGTATAGAAAGAGCTAGTTGATAGAGTTTACGACGGGGAAGGAAAGTGGCTTTTGCTAACTGACGGCTAGCTTGCGATCGCGATATTCCCTGACTAATTAACTGTTTCAATTCGGCTTTCAATTCCTCTTCTGTCAGTTGGGGCTGACTGGGTGGAATTCCTGCCACTACTAATGTATATTCACCTTGGGGTTCTCGTTGGCTGTAGTGAGCGATCGCCTCGGCAATTGTTCCCCGCCAAAATTCCTCATACAATTTAGTTAACTCCCGCCCTAGCACGATTTGGCGATCGCTTCCCCAAACCTCTGCTAAAGAATGCAAAGTATCTCGTAATCGGTGAGGCGATTCATAGAAAATCAATGTGCGAGATTCTGTTTGCAGAGATTCTAAATGTTCTTGTCTGTGTTGACTTTTAGTTGGGAGAAAACCTTCAAAGACAAACCGATCCGTTGGTAGTCCAGCTGCACTCAAAGCGGTAATTGCTGCACTAGCGCCAGGAATCGGAACTACCGGAATTCCGGTCTCAATGCAGGCTTTCACCAGTTCATATCCCGGATCGGAAATTCCTGGCATCCCAGCATCGCTCACAAGGGCGATCGCTTTATCGTTAACTAAATGCTCTAATAATTCTGGGATGCGGCTGGTACGATTATGTTCGTGGTAACTCACCTGGGGTGTCTTAACTTGAAAATGTTGTAGCAGTTTTCCTGTGTGACGGGTGTCTTCCGCAGCAATGATATCCACCGTCTGCAAAATTCGCACCGCCCGAAAGGTCATATCTTCCAGGTTGCCAATTGGTGTGCCGACAACGTAAAGTGTTCCTGGTTTTGGATCGGTTTGCATGAGTAAGAATTAAGAGTTAGGAGTTAGGAGTTAAAAATAATAATTTATGCACTTAGAGAAACATATATGAAAAATGAATAATCTAAAATCTAAAATCGTTCGACTGAGCGTAGCCGAAGTCCAAAATCAAAAATCGGCTCATGGGTTATTTGTAGGTTTAGTAACCTTGGATTTGATTTACCTTGCTGACTCTGCCCCTAAGAATAATCAGAAGATTGTTGCTACTGACTATACTGTGGCAGCAGGGGGCCCAGCTACAAACGCGGCTGTGACTTTCAATTATTTAGGTAATCAGGCTACAGTCTTGGGCGTGGTGGGTTCTCACCCAATGACGCAGCTAATTGGAGCTGATTTGGCAAATTACAAAGTTGCGATCGCAGACCTTGAGCCTACCACTGATTTAGCACCGCCTGTCTCCTCAATCATTGTCACTCAAGCCACGGGTGAACGAGCTGTGGTTTCGATCAATGCTGTCAAAACTCAAGCCAGCAGCGCATCTATCCCGCCAGATATTTTGCAAAATGTCGATATAGTACTGATTGATGGACATCAGATAGCAGTTAGTTATTCCATAGCCCAAATGGCTAAAGCTAAGAATATCCCAATAGTAATTGATGGTGGTAGTTGGAAGCCTGGATTTGAGCAAATTCTGCCATTTGTAGATTATGCCATTTGTTCAGCTAATTTTTATCCCCCCAACTGCCAGACTGGAGAAGACGTTTTTGCCTATCTGGGCGGATTTGACATTCCTTACATCGCCATTACCCACGGACAAAAACCAATTGAATACTTGAGTTGCGCTAAAACTGGTATTGTAGATGTGCCCCAGATTCAAGCGGTTGATACATTAGGGGCTGGAGATATTTTCCACGGTGCTTTCTGTAATTACATTTTAAGGGAAAGTTTTACTGATGCACTGGCACTGGCAGCTAATATTGCTGCTGATTCCTGTAAATTTTTTGGTACCCGGCGCTGGATGGATTTAAACTAGGGACGCACAGAGGTGCGCCTCTAACCACGTTATACATATTTTTAAATCAGGCCAAATTAATGAAAGACTTACAAGAAATATTAGCGATCGCTCGTGAGGTAGGTTGGGGCGCAGCAGATATACTGCGATCATATTACCACGGGACTGCAAAAAACCCTAACTTAGAAGTACAATATAAACAAAATGAGCCTGTTACCGTTGCCGATGTAGCTGTGAGTCAATACATTTTGGAGAGGCTACAAGCAAGTTTGGGCAACGAAGATTTTGCTTACATCAGTGAAGAAACTTACCAATCGTCAAGTAGTGTAGCACAGGCTTCCAATCCTTGGGTATGGATAATTGACCCTTTGGATGGCACACGAGACTTTATCGAAAAAACTGGGGACTATGCAGTTCATATTGCTTTAGTCAAGGAAACACGCCCACTGTTGGCAGTGGTGGCAGTACCAGAGACTCAAAAGTTATATTACGCTACCAAAGGTGGGGGTACATTTGTAGAAACCCGTGGTCGATCTGTTCCTTTACAAGTGTCGTCAGGCAAACGAGTTGAGGATTTAACCTTAGTCGTTAGCCGCTCTCACCGCAACCAACGCTTAGATTACTTACTACAAAACTTACCCTGTCAAAATCAGAAAGCTGTAGGTAGTGTAGGCTGCAAAATCGCCACTATTGTCGAGCAACAGGCAGATATCTACATTTCCCTTTCCGGCAAGTCTGCGCCCAAAGACTGGGATATGGCAGCACCAGAACTGATTTTAACAGAAGCTGGTGGTAAATTTACGCACTTCGACGGCACTGCATTGCAGTATAATACTGGTGATATCAATCAATGGGGAGGTTTGCTGGCTAGTAACGGTGAATATCATGAAGTGCTGTGTAAGGAAGCAGAAAGGATATTAGCGCAGTTTGACCTTAGCTAAAATCTGAGGCATTTTGGGATAAATATTTCTAAATTTGCTTTTAAGACAGTTAGTCATGGTATGATTACCCTCACTACCGATAATAATCTTTACCCCTTAGTCCACAGCTGAATTTTCAAAACACTAAATACCTGGGCGATCGCTAATTGATTCCGATTTCCTATTCAAAGTGTCACTTTTTTATAGTGTAAGCAACAAAAGCCTGTCGTTGGAAGGTCTGCAACCCTGCCCTAAAGGTTTTATTTGTGAATAAAATTCACTATCAGACGAGATTCAAAGGCTGAAGGCTGTGTTAAACTCATGGACATAAAGATTCTTTTCGGTTGAGTCACTCGTTTTGATTTCTAAAAAGCGTCTCTCCGAATTTAACTCTCTACACTCCCTGAATTCGGAGACTTCTATGTCAATTTACGTCGGAAACCTGTCCTATCAGGTTACAGAAGAGGACTTCAAGCAGGCTTTTGCAGAAGACAAAACAGTAAATCGTGTTCAACTACCCACAGATCGGGAAACAGGCCGGCCGCGTGGGTTCGCTTTTGTGGAAATGGAATCAGACACACAAGAACAGGCTGCTATTGATGCACTTGATGGTGCTGAGTGGATGGGACGTGATTTGAAAGTGAACAAAGCTAAACCTCGTGAGGAAAGAAGCAGCTCCTCTCGTGGTAGCTGGGGTGGTGGTAATGCCCGCCGCAACAATAATCGCTACTAAGTCGATTCCTGAAAATTTCAGATTTAGAGTCTCCAGCAGAGTGAAGCCTTTGGCTTTATCTGCTGGAATATTTTATTTTGTATCTAGCTTTTAACTATTCATCCACATTAAGGAGGAATGAGCATGACACAAGTAGTTTTAGGGGAGAATGAAGGTATTGAATCAGCCTTGAGAAGATTTAAGCGGGAAGTTTCTAAAGCCAGAATTTTCCAAGATATGAGAAAAAAGCGTCACTTCGAGACGCCGATAGAAAAAGAGAAGCGTAAAGCAATTGCTAGGCACAAGCAACGTCGTAATCAACGTTCTCGCTTCAATTAACAAGTCCAAGCAAATTTGCCTTTCGATTTGACATCCAGCCAGCATCTCTTCATTGTTGCTACACCTCCGGCAAGCCACAAGTAATTAGGCATATATCAATAAATAACACTGTTCGTAGTAGTGCTGCCTCTACTTTGCGTACTTTGCGGTTTGTTTAATAAATATTAAATGTATTTTCAGAGAAAATTGGTATTAGGAGTTACATAATTTTATTTCTAACCCGGAGTTAAATTAATAGCTAAGCAGCCAAAACAGAGCAAATACTATGTTACTTCAACGCCAACGCTTTTCTTAACTCTTTTGTATTCATAATCACATCTGCATTTAGCAGGAGTTTATTTCGGTTCAATAACTTAGGCATTACTGGCCAATGCTAGAGGCAGGATTGCTTCTAGCTTTTTAAGATTAATACTGATGAGGTACTTTGAAAGGTTGAGTAAGTCTCTTCAATGCCATCCAGAAGTAAGCTTACTGCGATCTGAGCCACTTATAACAGGCTAATAATGCAGTGCTTCAGATGATGTCGCCAGTGATGTCTACGACGGGCTACGCCTACGCGTTAAATTGGATGGAAAAACTAGCCAGACTTAGGTTGTACTTCTGCTGTGGTACTTTTTAAAGGAGTTTATGAATCAAAAAATATCGAGAAGAGAGTTTGCCACGCTAGCAGGGTCAGGGGTGGCGGCGATCGCCTTGGGTAGTCCACTTTTGGCAAAGTCAGCAGAGGCTGTATCCACACCTGATACCCAGATGAAAGCCGTGTTAGATGAACTTACCTCTTTTAATGCACCGCCTATTGAGAAATTGTCGCCCATGAATGCTCGCAACAACCCGACTGTGGCAGATGCAGTCATAGGTGTGCTTGCCAAACGTCGTAAACCTGCGGTGGAAATGGTCGGGGATGTCAATCATCAACTTATACCAGGTCCGGGGGGCGATCTTCTAGCGCGTATTTATCTACCAAAGGGAAAGGGGCCCTTCCCTGTGCTGGTCTACTTCCACGGTGGTGGCTGGGTAATCGCCAATTTAGATACCTATGATTCATCGTGCCGCGCTTTGACTAATGCAGCTAACTGTATGGTTGTATCTGTCGCCTATCGCCAAGCCCCAGAATCTAAGTTTCCCGCAGCGGCGGAAGATGCTTATGCTGCAACTCAATGGGTTATGGCGAATGCTGCCCGAATCAACGGCGACCCCCAGCGGGTTGCAGTCGGCGGCGAGAGCGCAGGTGGCAACTTGGCAGCTGTCACCTGCCTAATGGCACGTGATAGAGGTGGCAAGATACCTGTGCATCAGATGCTAATCTACCCTGTTACCAATTACGCCTTTGACACACCCTCCTACCAGGAGAATGCCAACGCCAAGCCGCTCAACAAAGCAATGATGATCTGGTTCTGGAAGCAATATCTAAATAGTGAATCTGATGGCAGTAATCCCTATGCTTCACCACTGCGAGCAGAAAACCTGCGCGGTCTGCCACCTGCGACCGTGATTACGGCAGAAATTGACCCACTGCGTAGTGAAGGAGAAGCCTACGCCAAGCGTTTGCGTGAGGCGGGTTCCCCTGTAAAGGCAACCAACTATAACGGCGTGACTCATGAATTCTTTGGCACAGGAGCAGTGGTAGATAAGGCGAAGCAGGCAGTTAGGGAAGCGGCAGCCGGACTGCGCTCTGGATTTCTGGGTAAATAATACACTTAGCAACTAGCAAATGAGACACATGCAGCTTCTCTCCGTCTTCAGTCAGAGGTAGCATCCTACTATCTTAGAGAAGATAGTAGAGTCGCTTTCAGTGAGTCGCCTTAAAAAGGATGAGGAGCGGCAACGAACTATCCCAGCAGACTTATTTACCTGCTAAACAAAATTAATAGACCACGCAAATTAATTCAACTGTTAAATAGCACTCCACACCACCGAATATGACTGAACACAATCCGATCAACGAGCAAAGCAAACAGAAGGATCTAGACTCCTCTCGTCAAGAAGCCGGGGAATATCTGACCACCAATCAGGGACTTCGGGTTAGCAACACAAATGATTCGCTCAAAGCTGGATCGCGTGGGCCTACATTGATAGAAGACTTTCACTTCCGCGAGAAACTGGCACACTTTGACCGAGAGCGGATTCCGGAGCGGGTGGTTCATGCACGAGGAGCAGGTGTTCATGGGTACTTCCAGCCTTATGAATCCTTGGCAGAGTATACAAAGGCAAAATTTCTCCAAGATCCCTCCGTAAAAACTCCGGTCTTCGTTCGATTTTCGACTGTTGTCGGGTTTCGCGGTTCAGCTGATACCGCCCGCGATGTGCGCGGATTTGCTGTCAGGTTTTACACTGAAGATGGCAACTACGATATAGTCGGTAACAATATTCCGGTGTTTTTTATCCAAGATGCCATCAAGTTTCCTGACTTGGTTCATGCTCTTAAACCCGAACCGCACAACGAGATACCCCAAGCGGGAACCGCTCATGATAACTTCTGGGACTTCATCTCGTTGATGCCGGAATCAATGCACATGATTATGTGGATACTGTCTGATCGCACCCTTCCCAGAAGCTACCGCATGATGCAAGGGTTTGGTATTCACACTTTCCGCTTTGTCAACGAACAAGGCAAAGCCAGGTTTGTGAAATTTCATTGGAAGCCGATTCTAGGCGTGCATTCGATAGTATGGGATGAGGCGCAAAAAGCAGGCGGAAAAGACCCTGATTTCCATCGCCGCGATTTAGGGGATGCGATTGAAATGGGCGATTATGCGGAATTTGAACTTGGTGTGCAGATTGTCGAGGAAGAGGACGAATTTAAGTTTGATTTTGATATCCTTGATTCCACCAAGCTCATTCCAGAAGAACTGGTTCCTGTGAAGCCAATCGGCAAAATGGTGCTTAACCGCAACCCAGACAACTACTTTGCGGAAACCGAACAAGTTGCTTTTCAACCTGCCAATATTGTACCGGGCATCGACTTCTCGGATGACCCACTACTGCAAGGTCGGATCTTCTCCTACGCTGATACGCAAGTACACCGTTTGGGAAGTGCAAATTATACCGATCTACCAATTAACCGCCCCGTTTGTCCGTTCGATAATAACCAACGGGACGGCGTTATGCAGTACAACATTCCCACTTCAAAGGTGAACTACTACCCCAATTCCCTCGGTAATGGTTGCCCGATGACGGCTCCGGAAAATCTCGGCGGCTTTGTCAGCTATAAAGAGCGGATGGAAGGTAATAAAATCCGAGAACGCAGCCCCAGTTTCCAAGACCACTTTAGTCAGGCGACCTTATTCTGGAACAGTTTGTCTGAGACGGAGAAAGAACACTTAGTCAAAGCCGCACATTTTGAGCTGGGCAAAGTGATGAACCCCGCCGTCAAAGAGCGGATGCTGGAGTTATTTAACTCTGTCGATCATCAGCTAGTAACCCGCATTGCAGAAGGACTGGGCTTATCTGCTCCTACAGAAGTAACACCGAATCATGGGCAAAAATCTCCGGCGCTCAGTATCCAAACTATGCTGGAGAAAATGCCAGAAAAAACGATTAAGAGTCGCCGGATTGCAATTCTAGCGGCGGATGGTGTAAATGCTCAGGAACTGGGCGCACTCCAGCAGGCACTGATGCAGCAGGGCGCTCATGCGAAGGTCGTTGCGACTCATGGCGGTAAAATTAAAGGCGATGATGGTCAGCAGATCCCGGTTGAAATGACCTTTGTGACGGCTGCTTCTGTGATGTTTGATGCGGTGTATGTACCTGGTGGAGCGCAGAGTATCAAGATGCTCAAGCAGCAAGGAGAAGCCGTTCACTTTATTAACGAGGCATTTAAACACTGTAAAGCGATCGCCGCTACGAGCGAAGGCGTCGAACTCCTATCGATGGCTAATCTTGAGGGCGTGAAGTTGTCGCAAGATGGGGTGCGCTCTGAAATGGGTGTGGTGACTTCTGGCAAAGCCTCTGACTTGAAATCGATAGCTGATGATTTTATCAGTGCGATCGCTCAACATCGCCATTGGATGAGATATCAAAAGGAAATGGTACCTGCATAGCCACTTGCTTGATTTGGTGAACGGTAACTAATCCTAAATGGGACAGAAGCAGGGTAAACTTAACTTCTGTCCTTTCCATTTTTACAGCCGACAATATATATTCTTATTTAGAAAAGTTTATTGAGATAAAGTTAAATAGCCGTGTGTTTAATGGCATCGCTGTACGCCCCTACCTTCTACCTGATTCCATAAAGAAGCGTTATAGTTTATTGAGTTACATTTGCAGAACTCGCAGCAATATAAATGTATTCTTTCTCTATACCCATAAAGTATTGTAGATATCATTATGATAATTCATAATTACTAATTGGTAATTATTAGACTATAGCTAAAATTAGTGGCTTGAAATGAAGAATATAAATTGTTTTTTTCCATGAATTAATTGTAGGGCATGAAACCTGAATTAATTACGAATTATTGTCTTCGCAGCCTCTTCTCTACGAGAAACTGCCGCCAACGAGTCCTCGTCCCTTGCGCGTTTCGTAGATAGCGTCACTACGAATTACGAATTATTTGCTCAGTCTGCAATCCTTGGCTCTGGATTTTTAGAAAAATGTTACGACTTTATCATTTATTACTAGGTTCTATTTTGCTGGTGTTAATACCACTGGCAGCAAAATTTTTTCTCCCCCAATTTTCTCCACCCAAAGTGGTAAAACCCCCTGTTGTTGTAAAACTTCCCAATCCTAATGAGGAAAATATTTGGCAGAAAATCCTGGGAAATGCTGCTGCTCCAACTAACTGGCAAGTTGCTGCTTGTAAGGGAAATGCGCCTTTATTGTGTGTATCCTCCAAAGGGGAACTTTTGGGTACAGTTGAGATTAACGTTTACCCATTAGCAAACAATGAGGATTTCCAAAAAAA
The DNA here is from genome assembly GCF_036917615.1 of Nostoc sp. Taxonomy (GTDB): domain Bacteria; phylum Cyanobacteriota; class Cyanobacteriia; order Cyanobacteriales; family Nostocaceae; genus Nostoc. The sequence continues at coordinate 835 of NZ_JBALCZ010000066.1, read as the reverse complement.
ACTCATAGTAGCTGGTATTCCACCTGGTTCGCAAGTGGACTACCAAAGTTCCGAATACCAAACCCAGGTATTATCAGCACTCAAGGCTTGGGTTGCAGACCACTACGCTGCTTTTGCCAAAGACCGTCAGCGTGAATATGGAAAAGATATTACTTTCTCAGCCTATCCACCGCAACCAGTACCCGTTGGTAAGCTTCAGGGAATTCGCTATGGGTTCGCCGAACTTAAGCAACAAGGTGGAGTAGAAGAGCAACATATTGGTCATGTAGCCTTTGATGGGACTAAACTTTACGTAATTACCACTGCATTTGACATAGGTATGCAAACAGGTAAGTTTGAGAAACTGGAAAACTTGGCTATTTTTCAACCTTACTTATATGCGATCGCAGCAGATTTACGTTTACCCTAAGCGTATTTTCCCCCCGTTGTTCGCGCAGTGTCTCCAACAGGAGAAGCAAGTGGCGTTTGAGGGACGAAACCCAACATTTTCGCTATTTTGTTGGGTTTTACTACGTTCAACCCAACCTACAATTATCCTTAACCCAAACGTATTGGGTTTTGATGCAGCATCGATCAATATTTTTGGACTTCAAAAAAGTGTCCACTGCCATGCTTAACGTACTAATTAACCCAATGCAAAAACGCCCCCCCTTTCGGGAGAGCGTCTTTTACTTATAGATAAGCGTGAAGAGCATATCTCAGATTATGATTAACCGTTGATAGCAGGAGCGGTAAGAGCCACAGGAGCAAAATCACCAGCAGCCAAATCTAGAGGGAAGTTGTGAGCATTGCGCTCGTGCATTACTTCCATACCCAGGTTAGCCCGGTTGATTAC
>NZ_JBALCZ010000065.1:0-69434 GCF_036917615.1 Nostoc sp. | reverse complement strand
AATAGCTCGATGCCAGGTATCTTAATTCTACAAAAACCCTCCTCATTACCATTTGAGCAGGGTTTTGTTATTCCTGCAACCTATTCCTAAAATAATAAAAGAACTTATTTTAAAAGAAGAATGCCAGAGCTAGGTTATCTGAGAATGTCCCAGTGGGGCTGCGGATTGAACTAGCGGTTTGGGTTTTGCGTTTGCTGGTTTCAAGGTTATAGAGAATTGCTCCATCATTCATGTTCGGGAAATTACTTACGATTAAACCCCGATTTTAATCCACCAATGAAAACTAGTTAGCCTTTGAATCAAATCTTACTGTTGAAGTAAAGTTTGACAGCGATGAAATAAAATTTCTTCCAAATCATTGAGTGTCTCAAGCGAATGATGCCTTTAATTATTGGGTAGAAATTTTAAGAGATATCTTACCCTTACGGGTTCGCCAGTCGTTACAACGGGGGGAACCGCCGCAACGCGCTGGCTCACCAGCATCTCAAATAGAAGAAGTAGAAGGAAATAGTGAAAAATATCAAGAGTTGCGTCGAATACTTGGTGAATACGAATTAATTGTGGATAGCGCAGAACAAGCTATAGCAAGACCTGTAGACTACGAAAAACAGAAACAATACTATTCGGGAAAGAAAAAGATGCATACTTTAAGTTGGCAGTTTATTGTGCTACCGAATGGCAAAGATATTGTTGCTAGGTACTCTTAACCTAAAAGTCATCTGCCGTAATATCTCCTACCCTCTGTATCTACTAATCTTTGTCCCTGTAACTTCACTCAACCAATCTGCAACTTTTCGTCCATTCCATAATCCCCCATCTGGTGCTTTTGACTCCAAAGCAAGCCATAGATGCGCTTGGTGGATGTCATCTATTAACGTCTTTGCTCCTTGATTTTGACTACGGCGCTACGCGTAGCGGACGCACCAGAAGGCATCGCAGAAGTATTCGGTCTACTGACTGTGATTAACTTCAACGGTTCTAGTAGACGCAGATGTTTGTACCATGATTATTAACTCCCTACTCCAACTGTTTGCCGTTCTCGCCGTGCGACTTCTGCATGTACTAAAGGAATGACATCACGCCCATAAGCGATCGCATCCTCTAGGGGATCAAAGCCCCGGATCAACAAGGTAGTCACACCTGCATCGTAGTAATCAACTAAAGCTTCTGCCACTTGTTCTGGTGTACCTACTAGAGCTGTTGTGTTGCCTGCCGCACCAGTAGCTGCTGCGATCGGTGTCCATAGACGCTTATCGTAAACCTCATTTTTTGCTGCAAAATCCAGCAGACGTTGTGACCCTACCGCCTGGGGTCTAGCTGGGAGAGCTATTTTCGCCCCTCCTCGCAACTCTTGAATTCGCGCTAAAATCCTATGTGCCTTCTCCCAAGCCTGTTGTTCTGTAGCACCAAGAATAGGTCGCAGGGAGACGCTGAAGCGAACGGAACGACCAGGTGGTAAGGCAGCACGTACCTCTGCTATTCGTTCTTTAACTGCGGCAATTGGCTCACCCCACAAGGCGTAGACATTACTGTGTTTGGCTCCTACTTGTACGGCTGGGCCAGATGCACCACCAAAGTAAAGCGGGATGTGGGGCTTTTGCAACGGTTTAATTGCAGAGAAAGCATCCTTGACGCGGTAAAATTCGCCTTCGTAATCAAAGGGAGTGTCGCTTGTCCAGATGCGACGAAGGATTTCTAAATATTCATCGGTACGGCGGTAGCGGCTGTCATGATCCAGCCAGTCGCCATCTTTCTGCTGGTCAGCATCACTGCCACCAGTAATGATATGTATTGCTATCCGACCGTTCGTAAAATGGTCAAGGGTAGCTGCCTTGCGAGCTGCCAGAGTTGGAGCCACAAAACCCGGACGATGAGCAATCAAAAAACCCAATCGCTCGGTTGCTGAAGCTGCAAAACTAGCAATAGTCAAGCCATCAGGGCTACTAGAACTATAGCCAATCAATACTTTGTCAAAGCCTCCTTCTTCATGGGCTTTGGCAAATTCACGAACATAAGCTGGATCAATGATGTCATCGCCCAGAGTACCTGGTGTACTATTTAATTCCGAAGTCGGTTTTGTCCGGATCAATCCAATAAACTCAACTGGCATAATTAATTCTCCTGAAAAGTTAGAAAGTGGGGGCTGGGGACTGGGGATGGACGAGGGGGATGAAACAGACAAGGAGGATAAGGAGAATAACTTATGCCCCATGCTCAATCCCCAATGCCCAATACCTAATCAATCAAACAAGTCTGGTTGATCATGGGTAATTTCATCCCACAAATACTGGAATCCACCCCAGCCTGCTTGGTGAGTACCACCGCGTTGTTGTATCTTTAAGGCGATGTCGTGGTCAATCAGGACAGGTTTTCCTACGGCTTCTGCTAGCAATTGTGTTTTAGCAGTATCCTCTAACCTGATGTACCACCAAGCTGCTTCATCCACACTGTGTCCCACGGTCAATATTCCGTGGTTGCGTAAAATCGCAGCTTTGCTCCTGCCTAGTGCCTGAGCAATGCGTTTTCCTTCACTTGTCTCTAATACAATGCCTGTAAAATCATCAAATAGAGCATGATCTTGGTAGAAAGCACAGGCATCTTGGGTAATCGGGTCGAGCAACCGCCCCAAAGATGACCAAGTTTTGCCGTAGAAGGAATGGGCATGAGCCGCTGCTATGATATCGGGGCGGGCTTCGTGGATTTGAGAGTGAATGGCAAACGCTGCTTGACTAACTTTGCCTTCACCTTCAACTACCTGACCTTCACTATTCACCAGTATCAGGTCTGATACGCGAATGCGACTGAAATGTATCCCAAAGGGATTTACCCAAAAGTGATCAGTAAGTTCGGGATCACGGGCAGTGATGTGTCCTGCCAATCCTTGAGCAAAACCCAAACGTGCAAATACCCGAAAGGCTGCTGCCAAGCGTTCTTGGCGATGGCGACGCTCCGATTCAACAGAGACGAACGTCGGTGGTTGGAAGGGATTGCTGGGGCGAACCAGAGAAGTTTGCACCATAATTTTCAACTCCTACGTATGGATTGGGTAGACGCACAGTGCTGCCTCATTGCTGGTGAAAGCGTTAGCGAGAAACCAGAGCGTCAAGGTTCGTTGATAGACATCGCTTCACCATTAAACTAGCCAGACAACAAATGATTTATGGTTATGGGTTGGTAGGCGATGCCTACGGCGGTAAACTACGCAGTTTTAACGCTGCAAATATGTATTGTTCAATCATGTCCAGTGGACAACGCTACAAAGAACTTTTGGCTGATAGGCGTAAAGACGTTACTAATGACCTGATATCAGGTTTTCAACTACCTAGTTAGAACAAATTTCTTAACTAGAGTAGTGATACTGTCAAACAAACTACGGTAAGTCAATCGATTTATAGTTGTTTAAATTATAATGAACTTATCACAGTTCATTTAAATAAGCAAGCTCAATATGGAGTATTGTAGAAAATATACTTGAGCAGAGTGTTATCTGTCTTTTAGCGAGACTTTTGCGATTCGTAGAGCTGTGGAGCATCCCACTTTGGCAAAAATATATTAACCAAAGTTGTGGGTTATTTTGGGTTATCAAGTAGGTGTTGCATTTATTCAACTTTAGGCGCAGGGAAAAATTGCAGCCAAACAAAACGGTGCGATCGCCACCGGAAAGGGCGGGTACGCCATCGCAAGCCTTGTTCAAGTATGAACTGGCTAGATTCGATTTGTTTCTGGAAAGGATTTTATAGCACTATCGACCCTCTTGAATAACTAGCAATAATCGTGGCTTAAGTTAAATAGCCTCAGGTAAGCGCAACATACAGACACAACCTGATTGACATTTTCAGCTTTCCATTGTGTTAAGCGAGATTTTTATTCATTTGCCAAGGACTTCAAATTGCTGACTCTACTGCTCCTGAACCAGTGGAACACAGTTGTTCAGCTTGATAATATTCATAGTTGACAATCCGATGGCAATGCTGGTCGAGATTACCCCCGGTATGAGTGGTGTGACTAAGCGTCTAACCCGATTCGTGGCAGACAAGATTTTACGGAATGCCTGCAAGCACATTGGCGTAGAAGGAGTCAGCACCCATTCGTTTAGGAGAACTGCCGTTACGCAGATGTCTAGCGCTGGGATACCTTTAAGAACTATTCAAGAAATTTCTGGTCACAGCGACCTCTTGACGTTGCAGCATTATAAGCGAGGTCACGCCAGAGCAGAAAAGGAAAGCTGTCTGAGTGATTGGGTTCTAGATTATGTCACATACAAAAGCCAAGTTCTCGCTGTAGATGATCATATAAATATTTTTTATTAATTAGTCTCATGAAGTTCTTTCATAATACAATATAATTTCATAAATATCTCTGCAATAAAAACAAACAGTCATGGATACTCAAAAGCTAAACCAGTTAAAAGATCAGATCAAGCTAGAAATGAGTGAGATTCTGAATAACTCTAACTTCAGCAAGCTAACGGAGGATTATGGTATACAAGAAAAGGGGGCTTTGAAATTTAAGTTTCAATGTAGTATTGACCTAACTAAAATTGAATTTAGTGATCAGGATTCTTTAGAAACGATTCCAGATCAGCAAACCGTCGAATTGGATTGCATCTGGTGTACTCTGCATCAACGTTGTTGTGATTGATATATAAGGGGATACGAGGATTGAGGCGAGATACACATAAGTGAAATTTATGCGTAGAGGGGTTTGAGTAGCATGAAACGCTATTACAATCCTCATCATTTCACTTATGTGCATCCTTGACTTACTGCGTCGCTCCCCCATCATTGATGGTAGCTGCGGTACTTGCTGCCAAATACTTTTCCACTGTTTATAAAAATCGTCCACATCACAAAAAATTTGGCTAACATCCAGCCGAGATACAATTGATTCCATCGCTGAGACACCATACGTATTTTTGTTCTAAATACCAGTCTCAGCTTTTTTGTGTCGTTTTCAACCCCGTCGAACTCACGTAAAAAAAGAGTAATATCTATTATGAGTAATCTTTGGGTCTGGTTGAAAAGTCTGGGAGTTGCAATAGGTAGTGTAATAGCCTTCTCTGCAAACTCTGCTATTGCAGAAATTACCCCAGATAGTACTTTAACCGAAAATTCTCGCGTTACAACACAGGACAAGCTCAAAATTATTGAAGGTGGAACCCGAGTAGAAAGTAATTTGTTCCACAGTTTTAAGGAGTTTTCCGTACCTGAAGGGAGTACGGCTGAGTTTAAAAATGCTGACGGTGTTCAGAACATTATTAGCCGGGTAACGGGTAATAATGTTTCTAATATTTATGGCACCCTTAAAACTCAGGGTACAGCCAACCTGTTTCTGATTAATCCCAACGGGATTATGTTTGGTCCGAATGCTTCTTTAAACATTGGTGGTTCATTTGTCGCGAGTACAGCAAGTAGTATAAATTTTGCTGATGGGACTAGGTTTAGTGCTACAAACCCCCAAACCATACCCCTGCTAACAGTAAGTGTGCCCATTGGCTTACAATTCGGAGCAACTGCGGCTCCCATCCGCAATCAATCCCAAGCAAGTCCAAATGGTGCAAGTTCTCGTGTAGATCTGGAAGTGCAGCCAGGCAAAACATTGGCATTGGTAGGCGGTGATATAACGCTGGAGGGTGGAAATTTAACAGCAGAGTCGGGAAAAATTGAACTAGGAAGTGTCGCTAGCAATAGTTTGGTCAGTTTGAACTCAACGAACCAAGGTTGGGTTTTGGGATATGAAAGAGTAAAGGATTTCCAGAACATTCAAATACTCCAGCGAACTGTTGACGGTTCTAATATTTCATCTGTTGTAGATACCAGTGGTGAGGGTGGCGGTATTATCCAGTTGCAAGGCAACACTGTGGAGCTAGCTGGTAATGGTGTTTTATTATTAACGCAAACTAGAGGTGACAAAAATGGCGAAGACTTAATGATTACCAGTAGAAAATTAATTGTTCGGGATGGCGCACAAGTACTCACTTCCATTATAGGCCACGGTGTGGGGGGAAACTTGATCGTGAATGCCTCTGAGTCCATAGAATTAGTTGGTAGTAATACTGGAAGAACTACATTAGCTACGGCAACTTTTGGTGCCGGAAAGGCAGGTGATATTACAATCAAGACTAACAGGTTGCGTATCCAAGATGGGGCAGAAGCATCAACAGAGTCTAGCGGAGTTTTCCTCGATCAGGAATCTTCTTCACAGCGGCTATTTAGACCAGCTACAGGAGTAGGAGGGAATTTAACGGTGAACGCTTCCGAGTCCGTAGAGCTAATTGGAACTTCAGCAACAGATCCCAGCAGATTGTTGGCCAGAACTTTAGGTTCCGGAGATGCTGGAGAAGTCAGTGTCACTACAAAGCAATTGATTGTCCGGGATGGGGCTGTAATCAATGTGAGCAGTGAACTTTTAAAGTCATTTTACGAAGGAAATGTACCCAATCTAGGAAAAGCAGGCAATCTAAATTTAAGCGCTCGCTTCATCCTGTTGGATAACGGAGGAAAACTCACAGCTACAAGTGAGTTCGGTCGAGGCGGTAATATTACGCTACAGGTACAAGACTTATTACTGATGCGCCGCAACAGTCAAATATCCACTGATGCAGGTCTGGCCCAGACATTTGGGGATGGTGGTAATATTACCATTAATATTCCATCAGGCTTGATCGTCGCCGTCAATAGTGAAAATAGCGATATCACTGCTAATGCATACAAAGGGAACGGCGGTAGAGTTGATATAACTACCACAGGTATATTTGGTATTCAGAGTCGAAAATCCAATACACTCCAAAGTGACATTACCGCAAGTTCCCAGTTTGGACTCAATGGCACAATACAAATTAACTCCCCAGATGTTGACCCCAGTAAAGGATTAGTGGAACTGCCTGAAAAGGTGGTTGATGCTTCCAGAAAAATTGTTGCTAGCTGCAACGGTGGTACAAAATTAGCAAGGAGTTCATTTACTATAACAGGACGTGGAGGAGTAGCATCTAGCCCTACAGAACCATTGACGGCTGATGCAGTGTTGGTTCCTTGGATAACACTGGAGCCAGAAGGTAGTAATCCTGCTAACGGTTTCCAAAACAGAGCGGTTATTCAGGAGCCAAGGCACATAAAAGATAATCCACAGAAAGTTAATTCTCTCAATCAACCTATTCAACTTGTGGAAGCCCAAGGATGGGTAGTAGATGCCAATGGTAACGTGGTTTTAGTTGCTCAAGCACCAACTGCGATACCCAACAGTTCTGTGCTGACTCCTGGATCTTGTGCTGCTCATTCTTGATTTTTAGTAGAGCTTTGCATAAGTTCGTAGCGAATTGACAGGGTAAAAATTTTGAGTAGATTTACTCTTGCCAAATGTGGGTTACATAATTTTGTTTTTTCGTGCCGACCTACTTAGCACAGGTGGATTAATCCTGCTTTTGGCAATGGTGTTCTGTCAACGAACAGCTTTCAAGGTATCGTAAAGTAGCTTGTAGCGCTTAAACCCTGCTTCATACAAAGGATTTGCCTGCGGCTGTACCACATTCCGATCCTCCGCGTAGATATTGAGTGCAGCTTCCAAATTGGGGTAGGCACCAATCCCCACCATTGCCAAAATAGCTGCTCCGTAAGCAGCCCCTTCTTCGGCTTTGGGAGCAATGAGTTCTGTTTGCAAAACATCTGCCAAAATTCGTAACCAGACGTTAGAGCGTGCGCCTCCACCCGTTGCTAAGAGTTGATCAACGGGAGCGATCGCCCTGATGACTGACAAGACTGACCGCAAGCTAAATGCAACCCCCTCTAGAACAGCACGAGTTATATCTGCTGGCGTATGAGCTAATGACAAATTCACTAAAGCACCACGAGTCTCTGGATCGAGGTGGGGACTGCGCTCTCCTGAAAGGTGGGGCAGAAATAGAACACCACGGGCACCAGGCAGCGATCGCTCTGCCATATCCATAAGATCGGTGTAGGATATATGCGGTGCAAATGTATCTCGATACCAACGCAGAGAACCACCTGCCGCCAGCGTCACTCCCAGCAGATGATAGCCACCATCCACATGACAGAACAAATGCACCCGACCTTCTGGATCGGGAATTGGGCGATCGCACGGTGCAAAGATAACTCCCGATGTACCAATACTCAAACTACCCCGGTTCAGGTTGCTTGATGAGATACCCAAACTGATCGCTGCTGCTGCATTGTCACCTCCGCCTGCAACTACAGGTAATCCCACAGGTAATCCTACGCGGGCAGCTATTTCTGATTTTAGCCGTCCGGCGATCGCGGTAGATTCTATTATTGGGGGGAACAACGCTGGATTGATATCGAGAGCATGGAGAATATCTGTATCCCATTGCCGATTTGCCAGATTCAGACAGCCGACACCAGAGGCATCAGATGGTTCTGTCACTACCTCGCCAGTTAGCACATATCCCAGATAATCTTTTGGCAAAAGAATCTGCCACAACTGAGTATAGGCTTGTGGTTCTTCAGTCCGCAACCATAGGAGCTTCGGCAGTTGAAACCCTGTAATTGCCGGATTTCCAGTACGCCAGATCAACTCCTGACGGGGAATGGTGGCTTCAATCTCAGCAACAGCTTTACCCGTGCGCTGGTCATTCCACAAAATTGCCGGTCTGAGCGCTTTGCCTTGGGCATCGAGAGGAACCATGCCATGCATTTGTCCAGACAAACCGAGGGCAATCGCTCGGTATCCGTTTAGCTGTTGAGTAACATCGAACAGAGAATCCAAACTTGCTTCCACCCAATCCGAGGAGTTCTGTTCCGTCCAGCCGGGTTGTGGAGTTAACAGGGGATAACTTCTCGTTGTCTGAGCGATAATTTGCCCTTGCAGGTCAACCGCGATCGCCCGCACTCCTCCTGTACCCAAGTCTAAGCCAACTACGATGTCAGTCAATTGCCCCTCCAAATTCTTAAGATCGGAAAGCGGAAATGAAACTTCCGCCTTAAAAGGTCGCGGTTTTAAGCTCTCTTTAAGTTTTCTGCCAGAATCGGGCTAGTGGTCTGTCTCATTAATTTTGAGGAGGTTGAGAAACGAACCGCATACTCCTACGGAGAAGCAAGCTACGCGCAGCGTCTCGTAGAGAAGGACGCAAAGAGCGCAAAGGAAGAAAAATTAAGAATGAGTTCACCCATCATAATTTAATGAGATAGTCCACAGACTACTAGTATAGCGGGGGCATAAATCCTGCTAGCATCTCAATTAACTAGACAATTGCTTGAGCAAGTTGTTAAAGGTAGGCAAACTGACGCCACAGTATATTAGTTATATCTGGCTAAAATGCTGTAAGAAGTGATCTGCTTTGTTATAGTCGCCAGTCTAATAATGCCATTTACAGATAAACGTCCTTTGAGTTGGTTGTTACAACAGTTTCAACTCCAGCCAGGTAAGCCCGCTATTTTCTCCGGATTGCGTAGCCTTTTTATACTGGGTGTCCCGATTGGAGTTGGAATGATTACAGGTCATACTGCTGCAAGTGCGATCGCCACTATGGCAGCTTGGTTCGTTGGGATGGTAAATGTTGACGGAGCCTACCGTCAGAGAGCGACTGCGATGATCGCAGCTACGATTGGAGTGACTATGATGTTCCTGATCGCTAGTCTGGTTAGCAGTCATCTCTGGTTAGCTGTCCCGACGACGTTTTTGGTGATATTTATAGCAGGTTTAGCAAGCCTCTATGGCAACGTGGCTGCATCTGTCAGCTTAGTCACTTCGATCATGTTTGTGATCTCGCTGGCTAGATTCGCTTCATTTTCCAATTTGTCTACTCTGATCGAGCAATGTGCGCTATGTCTGGCTGGTGGAACATGGACAACTGTGTTGTCATTAGGAGTGTGGGTGGTGCGTCCTTACGTACCTGCAATGCAGATAGTCGCTAACTGTTATCTCTCATTGAGCAAATTTCTGGACTTGGCAAGCCAGAGAGGATTAAATCCAAAGGCTCGTCAGGAGTGGGCACGGCAATTTTTGCAAGCTCAGGATATGGTCTTTCAGAACTTGACATCTGCCCGTAGCGTCTGGACAACTATCTGGACTAGGCAAAAAGGAGCTAACCTGCGGGGAAATTATTTACTGGTGTTAATCGAGGATGTAAATCAAATTGTCAATTCTGTTGTAGCACTGAGCGAACTAATGGCGATCGCATCCGAACATCAACTATTTTCTCGGTTACAGAAAGAAATTCAGCAAGTGATAGAACAGTTGGCAATTGCTCTGCAAATGTTATCAGAAGCGATCATCAAAGGAAAGAACCCACCTCACCTGGGAGATTTGGATCGGAGTATTGAAGCACTGGAACACCAGGGGCAAGTTCTGCGCTCTCAAGTCCTCAGTCAAAAAATAAATCCTCAGACAGATGACTATTCCGATCTAGTCAACCTGGGGAAGATTACAGCTAGTCTGACAAAGCTAGCAGAGCAAATTCATACTGATGCAGAGATTGTTAAAGATTTAATCGAGGGAAAACAGCGCAGCAGCATTGCCCAGCGAGATATATCTCCCCCAGCCCAACCAGAGCGTTCTACAATTTTCGATCCGCTGCGAAATAACTTCACTTTTGATTCAGTCCTATTTCGTCACGCCTTACGCCTAGCACTGATCACAACTTTTGCTGAATTAGTTGCCTCAGTATTGCAACTACCTAGAGGCTATTGGATAACGCTCACAGCTCTAGTTGCACTTAAACCCAACTTTGGTGGAACCTCCGAGACAACAGTCCAAAGAGTCATCGGCACTATTTTGGGTGGAATTATTGGCATTACTCTGGTTTTACTAGTTAAAAATCCATTGGCGATCGCAGTCTGTTTTCTGGTGCTGGTGTTTGTTGCGATGTCGGTGCGATCGTTAAGCTACAGCATATTCACCATACTACTCACTGCCGCCATCATCTTGCTACTCAACATTATTAGTGCAGGTGGCTGGAAGGTTGGAGTATTGCGGATCTTCGATAGTTTGGCTGGGGGTGTCTTAGCACTGCTTGGCAGCTATTTGCTTTTCCCTCGTTGGGAACGACAGCAACTTCCTGCACAACTGGAAAAGACAATTCGAGCCAATCTTGCCTACTTTCAGCAAGTAATAGCTAACTATCTCCATCCACAACATAATCTGTTTGCTGATTCGATCAACATGCTACGCCATCAAGCAGCACTAGAGAACGCCAATGCTAACGCCGCTGCTCAACGATTGTTCAGCGAACCCCGTCACGTTCAGGGAGAAATCGAACCTGTAATGACGCTGATGGTATATATTCGTGGCTTTTTCAGTTCGGTTACAACTCTGGCAGAACATCTGCGGGAATTTAGCGGCGAGTACCAATTTACTGAACTTAAGCAACTTACCGATACCATTGTCCAAGTTCTGGAAAACTTAGCAGATGCCCTTCGGCAGGGACAGCCACCCCAACCGTTACCAGCGCTGGATAGCTATCTCGAAGCAATTCACAACAAAATTGAACAGCTACATACTGCTCGATTATCAGAGATTGCCATAAATTCCCACACTTTAACTCCCACATTACAAGCCGTTCGAGAACAAACTCCCCTATCCACAGAACTGGATCGAATTGTTAATGAAATTAAAGTTATGCACTGTGTAATTGCCCGTCTGCAAGAATAATTTTCTATGCAGCCAAAAATATGTTCTTGAGTTTGGCAGACTCAGCCCAACAAGAAAGAATCTGCGATCGCTACCACGCAGTGTAGCCGCCGTCCATCAGGTGGAAACTGCCGGTGACCAAGGAGGCACGCTCTGACAAGAAGAAGCTGACCATGTCCGCGACCTCCTCCGTCTGTGCGAGGCGACCTAAAGGGTGCGAGGCGGCCATCTGCGCCCGCGCTTCCTGCGGCAATTCGCGCATCTTGGGCGTGTCAACATAGCCCGGCCCAATTGCGAGCACCCGGATGCCTTGGTTGGCATATTCCAGTGCCGCCGCCTTCGTCAGTCCGACGATGCCGTGTTTTGCGGCGACGTAGGGACCGATACCAGCGATCCCGACCGCGCTAGCGGCCGATGACATGTTGACGATTGCCCCGCCGCCGCTTTGGATCATTGCCGGAATCTCGTATTTCAGTCCGAAGAAGATGCCGCCGAGATTGGCTGCGATCACGCGATGCCACCCACCATTCGATCTCATAGTCGGCGGTGCTGATCTCGTGTGGTCCGGTGAAGCCGGCATTGTTGACCGCCATGTGCAGCCCGCCGAAGCGCTCCACCGTCTTGGCCACCATCGCCTCGACGGCGCGATGATCGGATACGTCCGTCTCGATCACGTATGTACGCGCTTGCCAGACGAATCCAGCCGCCCGGCCACTTCATGCGCCCGGACGACGTCGATGTCCGCAAGGATGATCCTCGCACCGTTCTCGTATAGCTTGACGGCAATGGCTTCGCCCAGACCGGTCGCCGCGCCGGTGACTATAGCTACCTTGTCTGCAAACTCGGACACTGGCTTCCCCTCCTTGTCTTTCGCTCATCCCCTAAAGCATAAGCCGCCTAACTCTTATCTATGCAGATATTCTTTGTCTAAGATCCCTTCTTAGGGTATTTAGAGTAGACTAAAATTCGGCTGCTTAACATCCCCCTAATTGGAGAATTAGACAGACGTTAATTTGCATTGGACTCCACGCAAGGAGATGAAGCTGAAAGGGCAGTGCCCTTTGCGCGTTCGCACAAACCCTACAGAGACGGCGTAGTATATAAGCTAATCACTAATGCCACTCATTCTTACCCTCAATCCTCCGTATGATATTCAATTCGATACTCACGCACCGCTTTAATTAACAGCGTTATTATTACTGACAAAACTGACTTCATCTTCAACTGTCACGAATGCATCGACCCTATCTCTTCATCCTCTTTTTTTGGCGAAGGTATTGGAAGCTGAAACCATTTTATTTGAGAGATGCCATAGTCCGGCGTCCAATCATTCCGTCTGCTCTTAATCCTTTAGACTTCTGAAATTTGATCACCGCTGAACGTGTCTTGTTATCAAACACACCATTCACACTTGCGGTATAGAATCCTTGCTGCTTTAAAAGATTCTGAGCAGTTTTAACTGCCTCTCCTCTGCTACCTACTGTCAGTACGCTACTATGGTTTGCCATACTATTAGACTTGTGCATAGCATTAGGCTTTTGCATAGCATTAGCCTTTTTCATGCTGTTGCCTTGCTGCATATTTTGGGCAATGTGGGTAGCAGTAGTCGTATTGTGGCTTTTATTATTGGTTAAAGAGTAAGCAGGCACAGCAGTCGCTAAAGTCAAGGCAGGGAGCAAAGCAAGTACTTTCCAATTCATCTTTTTGTTCCTTCTAACTATGAGAATTCTGACAATTTTGATTAGAAGATTCATCCTACTTATAAGGGTTAATCCCTTATAGTGATTCTCTTCAGTAGACTCTAGTGTGTGGGTGTTTAGTATAGAGTCAGCCGATTTTTTAACCCAGAGCTTTAGCATCACACGTTATATTGACAAAGTTATTGCAAAGCTATTGCAAAATTGTGACGAAAGCATGACTAATTTATGTAGAATTATGTCGCACAATACCTTACTGATGGTGCAACACTATTTGTCGATGGTGGCATACCTTGTATCCAGTGTTTACCGAGAATGGTTAAAAAAGATACTATGGACTGGGGACTAGTAAAGCTACTTACTGTACATCTACCTTCTGCCTCCTGCCCTTTCAATGCAAGGATTTGCGATCGCGCAGCTAAACCGAGTCTTGTCTGCGCCACGCTGTTCGCGTTCGAGCGTCTTTGGGACTTTAGATTGTTCAATCCAAAATCTAAAATCTAAAGGACTCTTTCATCTCAAAATGCAGTTTATAACCCAATTAGTTATCAACGGGGAAGTGTTTGGCCGCACGACAACTCCATCAGCCGACGCTCAGACTTCTCTGTGTGTCGCGCCAGTTGCTACAACTCTTGGAACCCCCCTTCGGATGACGCTACGCACAGTCGCTAACGCTGCGCTATCGCTACCGCTTCTCTACGAGACGCGCAAGGGACGCTAACGCTACCGCTACGCTAACACCAGTCGCCTCCGGCGGATTTCCCGAAGGAGAGCGCTGGATTCACCGCAACGCACTGGCTTCTGTGCGCCTCTGCGGTAGCCTGCGGCAAGCCGCTTTGCGTCTACGTTATTCCGTTACTCGTGCGTAAGTCCTATTCCATAGAGGATCAAAAGCTTGTCAGGCAACTCTAGAACACTTGTGTGTAAACAGTAGCAGGCATTCGGAGTATTACTGCATTTGCACTCTGGTCATACCACGCTTGTTGATAATCGACTTCCACCTGACTCCACAGGATGACGCTAGCTAAACAAGCGATTAAACTATGGATAATATCAAACAACTGTTGCTTTTAGCACCACTTACATAAATTAAATTTCATTGTTACATCTAAAATCTCATCCTGCTATATAAAATACCGATTATGTCAGTGTATCAAGGAAGTTGTGGGGAAACCACCGATTTGATTATTGGTGTTCACAACCAAGAAAACCGCGAATTACAAGCAAATTCTGCTCCTGTGGGTGCTCTTGCCACAAGACAAGGAACTTTTTCTACGTTTCTTGCTCCCCTGACTCAGGATACTTTTAAACAGGTCGTTCAGGATGTCGAGCAAAAATTACAGATTGTTCATCAAACCCTGTCAATGCTGGATTCTCACGGGTTTGAAACTCTTCTGCAAGAAATGTTGCATTCGATTACCTTGAAAACCGGGGAATTACTGGGGGCAGACCGGACGACAATATTTTTATTGGATGAAGAAAAACAAGAACTCTGGTCAATTCTGGCTGAGGGGGAGGGTGATCGCTCTTTAGAAATCCGCATTCCCGCTGATAAAGGCATTGCTGGGGAAGTCGCCACCTTCAAGCAAGTTATCAATATTCCGTTTGATTTTTATAGTGACCCGCGATCGCATTTTGCCCAAGAACAAGAAAAAAGAACTGGCTATCGCACCTACACCATGCTGGCTTT
This sequence comes from Nostoc sp., assembly GCF_036917615.1. Taxonomy (GTDB): domain Bacteria; phylum Cyanobacteriota; class Cyanobacteriia; order Cyanobacteriales; family Nostocaceae; genus Nostoc. Next base: position 54,446 of record NZ_JBALCZ010000065.1, on the reverse strand, counting down.
GCCATTGTTGAATGAACATGGACAGTTAGTTGCGGTAGTGCAATTACTGAATAAATTAAAATCTGATCATAATCACGATGCTCCACTTGGACAGCGCATTGATATCAAAGGTTTTATCTATGCTGACGAACAATTATTTCAAGAATTTGCACCTTCAATTCGCCTGATTTTAGAATCTTCGCGCTCTTTTTATGTAGCCACTCAAAAACAAAGAGCAGTGGCGGCGCTGATGAAGGCGATCAAGTCCCTCTCTCAAAGCAGTCTCGACTTAGAAGACACCCTCAAGCGGGTAATGGATGAAGCCAAGGAACTGATGAATGCCGATCGCAGTACCCTATGGTTAATAGACCGCGATCGCGATGAATTGTGGACGAAAATCACCCAGGACAATGGTTCAACTAAGGAGTTGCGAGTACATATAGGTAAAGGCTTTGCTGGTTTAGTGGCGGCTTCTGGCAAGAAGCTGAATATTGCCTTTGATTTGTACTACGATCCTGACTCAGAGACAGCCCAACTACTAGACCAGCAAAATGGTTATCGTACCTGTAGCTTGCTTTGTATGCCAGTATTTAACGCCGATCAACAATTAATTGGCGTTACCCAACTCGTAAATAAAAAGAAAACTGGTGATTTTCCGCCTTATAATCCAGCTGATTGGCCGAAAGCTCCCGACTGCTTCCAAGCTAGCTTTGACCGCAACGATGAAGAGTTCATGGAAGCTTTTAATATTCAAGCGGGAGTAGCGCTGCAAAATGCCCAGTTGTTTGCCACAGTCAAGCAACAAGAACAAATGCAACGGGATATTCTGCGTAGTCTTTCCAATGGAGTTGTTTCGACTGATAAAACTGGATTAATTATCGCCGCCAATGAAAGTGCCAAGCGTTTGCTAGGACTGGAGCCAGAAGACCGGTTAGAAGGTAAATTAGTTAATGATGTCATCGCTATCAAAGAAGGTGACTTTAGCAAGTGGTATCAGGATGCTTTACATGCAGTTGACTTAAAAGACCGCCAGCAATATTACCCCGATCGCACACTCCTAAGTACTAGTGTAAAGCAACACAGTATTAATTTATCGATTAACACAATTGCCGATGCTAGCGATCAAGAGCAAGTGCGTGGGGTGCTGGTGGTGATGGAAGATATCAGTGATGAAAAGCGGCTCAAGAGTACAATGTACCGCTACATGACCCAGGAATTAGCCGAAGAATTGCTGAAATTGGATGACGCTAAACTCGGAGGCGATCGCAAAGAAGTTTCGATTTTATTTTCCGATATTCGCGGCTATACCACTTTGACGGAAAACTTGGAAGCAGAAGAAGTGGTGAGTATGCTCAACGAATATTTTGAATCAATGGTGGAGGCAGTCTTTAAACATAAAGGCACCCTTGACAAATATATCGGCGACGCCATCATGGCTGTGTTTGGTTCTCCTCTACCGTTGGAAGAACACGCTTGGATGGCAGTGCAAACATCCTTAGAAATGCGCGATCGGTTGCACGAATTTAATCAACGTCGCAACGCAGCTAATAAGCCCGGAATCAAGATCGGCATTGGTATCAATTCTGATACCGTGATTAGTGGGAATATTGGCTCTAGTAAACGGATGGAATTTACCGCCATTGGCGATGGCGTTAATCTTGGCTCCCGATTAGAAAGTGTTAGTAAACAGTATGGTTGCGATATTATTATTAGCCATAACACTTTTAAACCATGCCAAGATTATATTTGGGCTAGGGAACTAGATTACATTCGTGTCAAGGGCAGAAATGAGCCAGTAGCTATATATGAATTAGTGGGTTTGCGTTCTAATCCTATTGAAAGCGAAAAATTGCAAGTGATTGAGCACTATGACAAAGGGCGCCAGTATTACCTCAAGCGGGAGTTTTCCCTTGCCAGGGCTGAGTTTGCCAAAGTCTTGGCAGCAGACAACCATGACAAAGCTGCTATGTTGCATCTGTTGCGTTGTCAGCATTGGTTACAATCACCTCCAACAGATTCCGATTGGGATAAAGGAGTCTGGACATTTCAGGAAAAATAAGTACCATTTCTGACGCTCCATTCCTGTGGAAGAATTCGCACTCAACAACAGTGAGTGCTACTGCCAAAAATAACTTAAATGTAGCGGACGCACCAGAGGGCTGAAGCCCTCACCACAAACCTTTAATTATTATTTTTGAGAGGTATCTCCCTATACTACATATAAACCACTATTTTATCGTTTCCAGCCAGAGGCTGGAAATGCATTAAAAGCGGCTCTGACGCAAATTCGGGAGGCGGAGCCTCACATTAGCCATTCCCAGTCAGAAACTGGGAACGAGGTAAAAAAGGTAATTGATGCAAGAGGTGAGTTATGGATGCTGAAGAATTGCTCAAGCGTTATGCTGCTGGAGAGAGAGACTTTAGTGGGATTAATTTGGAAGAGGCTGACTTGAGTGGGGCTAACCTGAGCGGCGCTAACCTGAGTCGAGCTAATCTGTTGGCAGCTAATTTGAGTGGGGCTAATTTGAGTGGGGTCAACCTCAGCTATGCCAAATTGAGTCTGGCTAGATTCATTGGTACTAATTTGGAGGGTACTAATGTGACTGATGCTGACATAGTTGGTGCCAGATTTGAAAATGCTAACCTCACAGGGTCTTACCTAAGTGATTTCGGTTACATTAACAATGCGTTGTTCCAAAATACTATTCTAGGTGATGGCAGGATTATCGTCGGCCCAGAGATTATTCATGGATAAAAAATTCTTGGTTCCTCCGATATAAAAAAATTGAGTATTTCTAACAGACAAAATATATGTAAATTAATTTTTAAAATATCTTAATATTTATTAACTAAGTTTAAAAAATCTTGGTATTGGATTAAGAATGAATTAAGAGAAATGGCTTTGTAAAGGTTAGTTGATATTACTTGTCAAACTGCCAATGAAGTTACAAACTAAGAATATAAACAGGCGCAATTATTTTATGACTGCTATTTCTAACCTTGAATTCAAACGGCCAATTTGGCAAACCGCGATCATATTGACTTTGGGCTTTTGGCTCAGTGCTAGTCTAGTTTTAGACTGGGTAATTATGCCTAGCCTTATCTTTCTGGGATGATGAGTCAAGCTGGTTTTACGACAGCAGGCTATACGATTTTTTGGAACTTCAATCGGATGGAATTATTATCTGCTGCTGTAGTATTGACTGGGGCACTAGCTTTGGGCAAAACCCGATATCACTGGCGTATTGGCAGTATTGTTTTATCTGGGCTGCTACTAACTATAGCTATGCTTGATACCTATTTCTTAACTCCCCAAATGTGCGCTATAGGAGTTCAACTCAACCTATTTGAAGCTGCTGCTGCTATTCCATCAACAATGAATTTACTACACGGCAGTTATTGGGTATTGGAAGTACTTAAGCTGGTAGTAGGCGGCACACTTTTAAGCTGGTGCTGGCGGGAGCAATTTTAAGTAGATGGAGAAGTCTAACGGAGAGAATGTCTACTTCTAAATCTCACGCCGAAGACGCAAATAAATTCTTTGCGTCTTTTTGCTACATATACCTTATCGGTTAATGAATGCGAACGCGGACAATTTTATATTTATATTTGTGACTTTTAAAACTTGAGATTTTTCGGGCAAATTGCTACCATAAAATGATTCATTTATAAGTGTAATTTAATAAGCATACAAAATTATCTTTTACTGTACATTTTCAGCCTTTCAGGACATCTGAACAAATAAATACTGGAAGATTATATTAATTAGTTTTCATGTTGACTTTACTGATTTATCATGAAGTTTATATATTTCTGCTAACTTTTTTTGAAAATTATAGTAACCTGAATTTTAGTGAGTACGTTACTTGTTATCTACCATCTAGCTGAAAATAGCTATTTTGCAGGTATGTACTACCAATCAAGAATTAACTGTAAATTCTTGAATTTGTGACTCCAAATTGTGCAAGGTGACTATTTAGCCCCACACAACATTAGAACCCGTTTCCAGTACTTATGAAGAGATTCCCTTCTGCTGATCTGGTCGCCCGTGCATCTCACCACACACCATCATGGCGGCAATTATCAGCGAACTCATACTTGGTCGGAGTTTACCATTCTTGTTGTGCAAGTGATAATTTTGCCCAATCCCAACACTAAGAGTTGCTCTACAATCACAAACCTAAGTAAGACATTGAACTTTTTGAATGCTTAGTTTTTAATAATACTTTTTCTCTTGATGAAGTTTCTCTCAAGAATAAACTTCTAACAAAAGTACCGGACGACTTTCGTCACGGCTACAAAAACATAGTTGGTCAGCGCGGACTAAAAGCCTTGAGGGAGAGCGATTTACCTCTACGTTACAGGAGATTTTGGTCGCTCCAGACTTTAGCATTAGGGGCAAAAAAACTTTTGCAAGAGAACTAAAGTATCTGCAATTTTAAGCTGCCAAATACGGATAACAATGATGCTTTTGTGACTGATGGGCGAGAGCCAATGGTCTGTGCGTCGCACTTGAGTTACTGTTAAATTGGCTAGATTAGCAAAAGATACAGAAAACCAATCTAATTTTTGAAATACTATATCCTGGCAACCAGTCGGGCAATTTTGCTATTGGGCAATAGCATGAATTGGTTTAGTTGTATTTCGTGCATTATAGCTTAACAGAGATTGGTGAATTAGGAGTTGGGGGGTGTGGAATCTCTGTACTAACTCAAATGTGACCGCTATATTTATCTGACAGTGCTCCCAACAAAGTCGCGGTGAATTCCGAAAAGGTAATTCACTAATTTTGCCTGCAAATGTTAATTTTATTCCAAAGCCATCCCAATGAAGACACTTCCGATTAGTAGATACAGATTTTTCCAAAAGCTCCAGCCCCTATCTCTATTGAAAAAAATCACTGGTAAGTCAGTTACTGGTTGTTTGCAGGTGTTTAGCACGTCAGGCTCTTGGTCAATATATATGGACGAGGGTAAACTAATTTATGCCTGCTACTCAGAGAAAATGTTTGAGCCGCTTTACAGGAATTTGCAACGCTTGAGTCAGCAAATTTCTACTCTCCCTGGCGGAATCAAAGAACAGTTGCGGGCAATATTTGAAACTGGTATTGAAAATCAGGCAATGCCAAACCCAGATTATCTGGCTATTTGCTGGTTAGTCAATCAGAAATATATCAGTCCTTCTCAAGCGGCGATACTGATAGAGCAATTGGCGCTAGAAGTTCTGGAGTCATTTCTGAACTTAGAACAGGGGAGTTATGAATTTATTCCCGAGAGCTTTCTGGATGACATGCCAAAGTTTTGTTATCTAAATCTCCGCTTACTAGTTGAACGATGTCAAACGCCCGGAAGCGTTGGCGTTGACATTGGCGTTGGCGAAGTTTCTTGTAGAGAAGCCTCTCGTAGAGAATTAGCTTATCATGAGACATCGCCAACTAATCAATCGCACCCCCCACAATTGTTCCAAATAAATCAGCTACAACCTCAAGCCAAAACTACACCAAAGTTACCTAGAACAAACGGCTATAAACCAGCAGCCTACTCTATTAATACTAATGATCATAGGGGTCAGCGAATCATCCAACCGCCTGCTGACAAAAAAATCTACACAATCTTCTGTATTGATGACAGTCTGACGGTATTGAATGCTATTAAAAGTTATTTAGATGAGCAAACATTTTCTGTTGTGGGAGTTACCGATTCTTTGAAAGCTTTAATGCAGATTGTTCGCACAAAACCCGACATAATTTTGTTAAATATTTCGATGCCTAATTTGGACGGATATGAACTCTGCACTTTGCTGCGTAAACACTCACATTTTAAAAATACACCTGTGATTGTGGTGTCAGCAAAATCAGGATTTATAGATAGAGCTAAAGCTAAGATGGTCGGAGCATCAGGCTATTTAGCCAAGCCTTTTACACAAGGGGATCTACTAAAAGTAATCTTTCAACATATTGTTTAATTTCCTCATCTAAAAAATAACTCCACTTAAGCAACATATTTTTTTGGAGATTTAAGGTAGAGTATTACCTGGACCGCTACCATTATGGTTATAGAAAATTGTCTGAGTGAATTGAAATTAATTAGTCATTATCTCAGCGATAGGGGCTACAATATCATTCAGGCGAATAGTGCCAAAAAAGCTCTATAAATAATCTTAGAATCAAAGCCAGTTGCGATTGTTACTGATGTAGTAATGCCGGGAATAAGTGGATTTAAATTGTGTCGCTTCATCAAAACAAATCCGACCAGGACTTACGCAAACAATAGCCGAAAAGAAAGATTTTTAGGTAGGGGCAATACCCTGCGGGAAACCGCTTCTCTACGAGACGCTCCGCGTAGCTTGCTTCTCCGTAGGAGTATGCGTCTACATAAATTGCCCCAGAACGCGTGTAGTTTTGCGTAAGTCCTACCGACTTCAAACGGTTCGTACTAGTAATATTATTTGAAACATCAATGTATTGCATTTTGAAGTGCGGAATGTGGGTTACCAAAATGACTTGTATTGAGTGAGCAATCGAATGCGGGATGGTTGATATTATTAAATATTAACACTGCTATTTGTGAGGTTTTTGGCTTAGGAGTAGCTCGTCGTAGACATCACTATTGAACTACCATTAGGCCAATATTTGTAATATTTACATATTAAAAAACGAAGTGCAGAATGTGGGATACTATAACTAAGCCATATACGCCTGAGCCGCTACTGAGTATCATTCAATCGCTTGAGGCATAAACCGACAAATTAGTTTGTGGGATATAACGCAATATTGTTCAGTTAAATTAGTGGTTCATGTCATTATTGAGGAAGTGATGCCTCCCCTAGTATTTCCAAAAGCGATCGCTCCATAACTTCACTGACAAATTTATTACCTTGCAAGTTCAGATGAATATGATCATGATACAAAGCTTGCGGGTTGGTAGTTGAATTGAATATCGGTAAAAAGTCTATATAGTTAATTTGCTGTGCTTTGGTAAAATCGTTCAAGCGCTGGCGTGCTTTAATTTCGTAATCGCGGGGGCCTGGTTCACCAATTTCTCGCAGTAAGGGAGTCATGAATAGCAGAAATTGGCTGTTTGTTTGGCGAGTTAGGGCTTGAATTTTGCTGATCGCCTCCAGATTAATCCCAACGCGATCGCCTGCTTCATTATCCACTGCTTTCATTTCGGGAATTGGCTTTTGCTTGACGATATAACGTTGCCACACTTCCACTAATGCTAAAGGAGGTTTACTATCAGGATAGTTGCGATCGCGTCCTACTGGTAAAGAAGTGGGAGAAGTAGCAAACAAATCATCGGTATTAATTAATAACACTACCGCTTGCGCGTTGAAATTGCTAAACTTTTGTAAATAAGCTAACTCGTTCCTTGGCCCCCAAGAGTTAGCTGAAGCATTCAACACTTCTGCTTCTTGATAATTACTATTATTAGATGATGCCAGAGAACGCATCATCAGGCTGGATATTGTATTAGTCTGATCTGTCCACCAGCCACCATTAGCAATAGAATCCCCTAACACTAGGACTCGCAGCCCATAAGGTGCAGGCGTCTGTTTGAGCGGACTACCTCGCATAGAATACTCATTAATTTCAATGCGATTACCAAAACGACGGGTACGCTGGTTAGGAGCCAATAAATAACCAATCTGCTCATCGCCAATGTAAATCAAGGGATTACCAAAGCCAAAGAGCGATCGCAGTCCGATCTCGACTACCACAAATAATCCTACAACCACCGCCAAAATTACGATCAGCGCTACTTTCACCTACCCACACCCTTTTATACCGAGTTGCTTTTCAACGATAGTAACTGACGCATTGGGCATTGGAAAGAGGCAGAGGGGCGGGGTGCAGAAGGGAAAACTTTTCTCCCCAGCTAAGAGATCAACAGCTTATTCCCGACTCCCCAGGCATTTGACTAAGTAAGTCGGTGCTAATATTTCAAGCTATGTTAAGAAATTTAAATGTAGAGTGCGTTGTCGTGCAGCGCAACGCACCATCAACGATTCAAGGTGCGTTAGCCTACGGCGTAACACACCCTACAACAAGAATATATTTCTTCATATACATTGAATTTTTCTCGCCGACTTACTTAAGCAGATTAATCTGTATTGGAATGTGTTTAATAAACTTTCAAAACTGCAACCATACGGCTATTAACTGTTTATGTCATAATTTACCAAAATTTTGAGATATTTTGGCTAGTTTTGTGTAAGAGTATAGCAGTGTTTTCTAGTGATATAATTATGTACTATAGGTATTACTAGAGCTACAATTGTCATCGTTTTTTCAATTAATTAATTTCGCAAATTTTTTTTTCGGGGATAGGTTAGGATGATCAAAATAGCCAGACGTAAATATTTAGGCCAACAAAATGTCTATGACATTGGAGTTGAGCTTGACCATAATTTTGCGATCAAAAATGGCTTAATAGCTTCCAATTGTTTCAATAAATCCCATTCGACTGCCTATGGTTATGTAACTTATCAAACAGCATATTTAAAAGCTAATTACCCATTGGAATATATGGCGGCACTGTTAACAGCTAACAGTGGCGATACTGATAAGGTACAGAGATATATTACTAACTGTACAAATATGGGTATTTCCATAGATCCGCCAGATATTAATCGTTCTGGTGTTGATTTTACGCCGACAGCAGGAAAGATTCTGTTTGGATTTTCGGCGGTGCGTAACGTGGGACAGAATGCGATCGCCTGTATTTTGGAGGCGAGAAATGAGACAGCAGAGTTTAAATCCCTCGCTGATTTTTGCGATCGTGTGGATTTACGTGCTGTTAACCGCCGCACTCTCGAATCGCTGATTTATTGTGGAGCCTTTGACAAAATTGAACCCAACCGCCAACAGTTAATTAACGACTTAGAATTAGTGTATGATTGGGCACAATCTCGTGCTAAAGACAGAGCTAGTGGTCAAGGGAATCTGTTTGATTTATTAGGCGACGGATTTTCCTCGACTCAGAATAAAAGAGCAAATAATGCCTTTGAAACTGCTCCCAAATCTAAAGCTGTAATGGATTTTAACCCACAGGAAAAGTTGCAGAAGGAGAAAGAATTATTAGGCTTTTATGTATCAGATCATCCACTGAAATCCTTACGGCAAATAGCACCACTTTTGACTGCAATTAACCTTTCGCAACTGGGAGAACAAAGAGAAGAAATAAGGCTTTGTGCAGTTGTCATGTTAAATAACGTGAAAAAAGTGGTTACTAAAAAAGGCGATCAGATGGCAATTTTGCAAATAGAAGACCTAACTACACAATCAGAAGCTGTAGTTTTTCCCAAAACTTATGAACGTATTAGTTCTTTACTCGTTGTTGATACTAGATTGATTATTTGGGGAAAAGTAGATCGACGCGATGAGCAAACTCAATTTATCCTTGAAGATGCAGAACCGGTGGAAACAGTACAAATGGTGATGGTGGAGTTAAATCCCCAGCAAGCAGGTAATATCGAAGAACTACATCGCTTGAAAACAATTTTGCAAGAACAGTCAGGAGACAAAGAAAAGGCAAAAATGCCAGTGATCGGAATTATCCAAACTGAAAATTCTCGTAAACTTGTTCGCTTGGGTTGGCAATTTTGCGTACAAGATTCTAGAATAACTGTTCAAGCTTTGCAAAATGCCAGTTTTCCTGCTCATATAAAATCGCTGACTGGTAGCTGACGCCAGGAGTGAAAAGTCCACTAATACAAAAAAGCAGCATAAATATCAGTATTGCTGAACTGTCACCAGTAAATATCCTTAATGATTCAGGGCTAGAGTCGTTTTTTTAGTTACTTATGCGGATGATAATTTCCTCAAGGTAGTGGTATCTTTTTATGCTATTACCCTTGAGGCTGCGACCGGGGGAAGGAGTTAGGAACTTGATGATCGTAAACGAGCTACATAAATTTGTTTCATACTGTAAAAAAATTCAACCCCAAACTCACGAGGACATTCAAAAATTCTTTGAAGGAGTTATCTTGTTTCCTTATGATAAGGAACTTCTCTTGCAAGCCTATTTATTTCTGAATATTAAAGACTTGTTTCCCTCGTGCGCTGAATTGCTGTTATTTGAAAAATCTCCAATTTCAGATTATACAGATTTAGGGAAGTGTGATTTCGTCTACCTCACCTTTAAAGGTAGTCTGTTTTTAGTTGAAACTAAGTTTATTGATACAGAAGCAACAGGAGCTACAGAACGAAAAAGAAGAAATAAACATAGAAACAAGGTATTTGAGCAAGTTATAACTTTAAAAGGTCGATTTAGTGAATATTGGAATATGAGGCTAGATCAATTAGAGTGTGGGGTTTTCACAACAGATCCAGAAGTTGCTTGGCGAGGAAATGGTGTGAACGTCACATCTAAATCAATATCTATAGAACATCTGGAAAAATGGCGAAGAAGTTATCACAGCATTGAAAAAGTTTCATCTCATCAAGATGCCTCAAAGTTTGAGGGAAGGTTAATTTGAAAGGTTGAGCCTTGACCGAATAATTACTAATTCATAATTCATAATTCATAATTAAAAACACTGTACAGTAGCCCACACTAAATCAAAAATTTAGTGGTCAACAAGACAGTGGAGAGTAAAATCGGACACTGATTGTAATTATGAATTATTAATTATCAATTATTTTGACTAAGTATACTTTTTACGGTGATTTGCCCTCCCATAACCTTATACAATTTGCCCTGCGATGCCTGCGGCGGGCTATGACGCTCTCTACGAGACGCTGCACGAACGAATAGAATACTCGTTAACGCTTCTCTACGAGACTCTACGCGTAGCTTGCTTCCCCGTAGGGGTACGCTATCGGCGTCGCAAGTTCGAGTCCAAAGCCGTCTATTTGGCGAGAGCGAACAGTATCTACACGATAAAAACGATCAAAAATATGTGGCAAACCAGTGGTGGGAATGCCAATGCCGTTGTCTTTAACCGGAATTACCGCCCATCGCCGATGGAGAAGGGGCGCAATGGTTTGCCTGACATTGGATGGGCTATCGGTTAAATCCGCCAAATTCCTAAAAGCAACTTCGTCTTTGTCCAACCATAGGTAACCTTGACCCGGAAAACATGTCAGATTACTTGAATAAGTACGAATCTGACAGGAAAACTATACTAATGAGAATTTGGGCTACTACTGCTGTGCTAGCTTCTTCTTGGCTAATATCTGGGGTTATAGGTTCTGAGCGAATCAACGCTACTTCTGTTTTGGTAGAAAATGCTATATCATCTCCTGCGCCAACGAATACAAAACAGATTACTGTTAGTAACACCGAGTTCGGGCTGAAGAGAGTTGACTCTAAAGGTAACGTTACCATTTTCCGGACAACAAGAGTGCCACTTCAGCAAGGAAACGCCTACGGATGGAGAATTAAACTCAAAAACTACCAAGGTGAAGTGAAATGGCGCGAAGTCTTGCATTTACCAAAACCTCCAGAAAGTTGGGGTACAGAGAACGGTGAAGACTTCTCAATATCAGCAGACGGCACTACATCTGTGACACGGCGCACACAGTCGGCTCCACAGGGTGTGATTGAGAATTTTTGGACGATCGCTCCTGGCGATCCAGTTGGTAAGCATAGAATAGAGGTCTATATTGATGACCGTTTGATCAGTACTTTCGAGTTTGAAATTATTCCAGTCAAATAGATATGAAGGAAGAGGCTTGCTCTAATTCCCTGCTTTTGAAAGAGGTTAGGAAGGATCAAGCCTTAACCCAAGCGTATTGGAATATAAGAGGTTGTTTAAAAGTGTTTGGCTGTGATTTTAGGCACTTTATTCATCCCCCCTAACTTCTAGGCTGGAGCCGCTAACTACAAACCTTTAATTCTTCACGCTTACCTACTTAAACCAATAATTGATATTTCTCTTGAGCTAGATTGTAAAGAGGTCGCCAAATCAAACGATTGGTCAACACTACTAATAGCGACATTATCACTGTCGAAGCTAATAACAGGGAGAAATTACCTGTTGCTGTGGCATGAGAAATCGTTGCTCCCAATCCAGAAGTACTAATTACTCGCCCTTGAAATGTGACATACTCACTGACGATACTGGCATTCCAAGCGCCGCCAACAGCGGTAATAATTCCTGTAATTAGGTAAGGAAAGATTGCAGGTAAAATTAAGGTTCGCCAGCGTTGCAAAGGGGATAGTTTATACACCGAAGCGGCTTCGATGAGGTCTGAGGGAATCGACTGTGCCCCAGCAATGACATTAAACAGGATATACCACATTGTGCCTAACATCATGAGAGCGATCGCACCAATCTGTAAACCGCCAGCAATGCGGGTTAAACCTAGCAGCAGCACCGGAAATAAAGCTGTTGCCGGTACAGAAGCGGCGATTTGTACCAATGGTTGCAACACTTGAGCCAGCCGCCGATTGCGACCAATTGCTACTCCCACGGGTACAGTCCACAACAGTGATAATATCAAAGCAATGATTACCCGCAACGCGGTTAAGGCAGCACCTTTCATTACCTGTTGCCAATCAGCCCAGCCTAAAGTCCGTAATAGTAATACGGCTTCCCAAGTACCCCACAGGACAATTAAGGTGAAGCCGCTAACAAATACCCAATTTAAAAAACTCGGCAAGTTTAGGTTGCCTTTAGGATTTACAGGTACAGAACGCACGGTAAACGACCGAATTAAACTGTTGTCTAGGGCTGTTTGTAATGGCTGAAAAACGCGATCGCCAATTGCGCGTAAAGTAGGCGAGCGCCTGACAATATCCAATACCCACGATTGGGGTGCATTTTCAGTTTCAATCATCTCCAACTTAAATCTTTCTGCCCAAGCAATCAGGGGTTGCCACACAAAAAAATCAGTTATTACAATGATCCCAATCAGCACCGCCAAGCCCCAAAATATAGCTTTAAAGTCTCCTTTGTTGGCTGCTGTGGCTAAAAAAGAGCCTAATCCTGGTAAACGAAAATCTTTATTCCCTAAAGTAAATGACTCAATAGCAATTAAAAAAAACCAACCTCCAGCCACCGACATTACACTATTCCATACCAAACCAATTACACCCGATGGTAACTCTAATGTCCAAAAGCGTTGCCAGGGATTAAGCCGATAAACCCTCGCTGCTTCTAGTAATTCTTGCGGTATACTTTGCAGAGATTGGTAAAAACTAAAAGTCATATTCCAGGTCATACCAGTGAAAATTAGCAAAATAGCTGCTAGTTCTACACCAATTCTTTGGCCCGGAAATAAGGAAATCAAAGCTAATACCACACCTGGTAAAAAAGACAATACTGGAATCGATTGCAGAACATCCAACATCGGAATTAAAATCCGTTCTGCAATTCGGGAGCGATAAGCAGTATAAGCATACAATAGGGTGAAAATTAGAGAAAAAAAGTAAGCCAGCCCCATACGAATCAAGGTTTGGGCTGTATATCCTGGCAAAGCATTGATGTTTATAGAAATTGTGAGTTCAGGTTCAAAGGTACCGCTAAATTGAGAAGCGGTTCTAATAATTGCCACAATGAAAGATAAAATTACCAGAATTAGCAATCCATCTTGCCAAGTCCAATAGCTACGTCCTTGAGTTTTATTAGCAGGAGTGAGGGGTCGGGTCATAATAGTTGGGAATGGTGAGAGTTAACAATGACAACTGACTAATCAGCATTAACAACTTGCTCTAAAAAGATTTGTCCCGATGGCTCATCGTAGCCGTATATCTCGGCGTAACGACCCCAATCAACGACTGTTTTTAATTGTCGTTCGGCTTCTTGTGGGCTAAAGTGACTTTCTAAGATATCTAAAACTAATTCTTCGGGAATGCGTTGATTATTTTTCGCTTCCAAAAGACGGTAAATTTGCTGTACCAAGCGAATATGAGTTAAGAGTTGCGATCGCATGATTTGTTTGCGATCGTCAATACCTCCATTGATAAATTGTTGCCCGACTGGCTTCAGGTTAATATCACCTTCTGCAAGTTCTACAAAATCCATTAATTTTGTAGCTTCCACAATTGGTAAAATCTCATCCACTTCTAATTGCAATTCCTGAGCAAGCCGATATAAGTCTTTTTCCTGACGATCTTCTAAAAGTTCCAAAAGACCGGCAATAGAACCAATTCGCACGGCTGGTAAAGACTGATATTTTGCTGGTGGTGTTGCAGGTTGTACAGAACTAGTAGGTGGAGACTCAATTTTTTCTAATTCGGGGTTCGTGATGATTGTATAAACCTGATCTACCAGGGCTTGAAAACTTGGGTGTTTGCGATCGCGGTAATGGGGTAGAGTCACAGGTAAATCAGCCCGAATTCTTCCCGGATTGCGTCCTAGAACAATAATCCGATCCGCCATAATTACTGCTTCCTCAATCCCGTGGGTGACAATGAGAACGGCTTGGGTGGGTATGCGACGTTCTAACCACAAATCTAATAACTCAAACCGCAAGTTTTCTGCTGTTAGCACATCCAATGCCGAAAACGGCTCATCCATACATAACAGTTCTGGTTCTACGGCCAAAGCCCTAGCAAATCCAACTCGCTGACGCATTCCCCCAGAAAGCTCTTTGGGATAGGCATTTTCAAACCCATCCAAACCAATAATATCAATCATCCGTAGCGCTTTTTGCCGTCGATAATCTGGCGCTTCTCCTTTTGCTTTTAAACCTAGTTCCACATTCTCCAGTACAGTTAACCAAGGATAAAGGGCAAAACTTTGAAAAACAATTGCTACCCCAGGATTTAAACCAACTAGGGGACGATTATGATATATAACTTCACCTTGACTGGGGGCGATTAACCCAGCAACTATTCGCATTAAAGTAGATTTCCCTGAACCTGAAGGCCCTAGCAACGCGACTATCTCCCCTGGATGCAACTCAAGATTAATATTTTCCAGGATGACAATCTGCTGACCGTTGGGCTGCTGATAAGATTTGCTGACACTTTTTAGAGCGATCAGGTGTTCGGTTGCTGTTTTAAAGACCATGACTCTTTCTGTAAAGAAATAATTAAATATAATCTGATGTTGAGGTTATTTTACAGTTAAAGTGAACTAAAAATAGTTTGTTCATGAATTGGAACAGTCCTAAAATCTATCTAATCGCTTGCATTGTCATAAATTAGCTGTAATAGTTAATAAGATAAATTTCCTAGCTAATGCAAAAAAATGACTGCCCGCCCGAATATTAATAGGAATAAATGGCTCTCTATTAGCTCTGTGCATCTTAGTAAATTGGAAGTGATTGCAGATATTAAATAAACAACCTTTATCTACTATGGGGGTTAAAATAGAAGCTGTCCACAGTTAAATTCGTTGGCGTTTGTTTCGAGGATGTGTAGAAACTGAGGGGGATTGTAAGAAAGGTCACAAAGCTTAGAGGATGCTTGGAAAGTTAAAAAAAGCTCTAGTCTCTGCTCCCCTTAACCTTAAGTTGAGGAGTATCTTAGATATAGAAGTTTAATTCTTGTTGGGTGGCGATTGTGAATACAGAGGAATTCCTGCGATTAATCGAAAAGCAGCCCCTATGTCCTCAGACACTGCCAAAAGGGCTGCAAGCAATGTGGTATGACAAAAAAGGTGATTGGAGCAAAGCTCATGAAATACTTGGAAATGCCAGCGATGCCGATAGTGCTTGGGTTCATGCTTACCTGCACCGCAAAGAAGGCGATTTGAACAATGCCCATTACTGGTATCAGCGCAGTGGTCAGCCAGAGTTTCCAGGAGAACTAAGCCAGGAATGGGAACAAATAACTTCTGTATTGTTAAGCAAGGTCAACGTGACGCATGAATGCTGAGGAATTAAAACGGCGTTTTGCCGCCGGGGAAAGATATTTTCCAGCCGTCAACTTGAGTAACAACAAGCTGATTGGATCTTATTTGCCTGGAATCAATTTATGGGGATCTGACTTGAGTGGAGCCAACCTAGCTAAAGCTAAACTCTGGGGAGCGGATTTGAGTAGAGCTAACTTAGCCAAAGCGAACTTGACCAGAGCTAATTTGAGCGGTGTCAAACTGAATGAAGCAAATCTCCGGGGAGCCAAACTCAACTATGCCAAGTTGTATGGAGCGAATCTGACTGGCGCTTACTACGATGAAAGCACGCGGTTTTCTAGAGGTTTTGACCCCATCAGTAGAAATATGCAAAAGGTGTGAAGGGGATTGGGCACTGGGGACTTCCCTGCAAGCGGATTTAATATTACAGTGTTTTTCAATTCATCTGTCAGTCGTATAGAATTCATGGCTTTATTCTGTACGACTGACGCCTTGATTGTTTCTGATTAAATTGGCGAAAGTATTGCTTTAAATAATTGATTTTGATAGGTGTTGATGTGAGCCATCTAACATAGACGATACCAACATTTGTTCAAAGACTTTGGAAAGAGCAGTTTGAAAACGCTGACGATGCTTGAGCTTGAAAAAAGGTCGAACTATTTCTGCGTAGGCGTAGCCCGCACTTCGGCTGCGCTCAGTGACCACCGTAGGCATCGCACCGTTGCCTTCTCTGTTATCAATAACTCGAATTACCCGCAGAGTTCCCAGCTGTATTTCTTTTTTTACCATCAACTCAGAAATTCCAATTGCACCTACACCATCTTCGATCGCCGCTTTTGTCATCTCTCCACTGTTGAATACTAAAATTACATCCAGTTCACTGAGATTGATTCCCCAATTTTGGAGGGCTTCCTCAAACCTTTGCTGGGTTCCAGAACCTGGTTCTCGCATCACCCAAAGGGTTTTAGTTAATTGGGTTAAATCAATTTCTCCCCACTCAAACCAAGGATGTTTTTGACCTACGACAATTTGCAAGCGATCGCTTCCCACAATTTCGTACTCCAAAGTCCCCTGGAGCGCTGGCTTCACATCTCCTTCTACCAAACCCAAATCAAACTGTCCTGTCGCCGTTCCGACACAAATCTCTTCTGTGTTGGCAAGGCTACAGTGAATCTGGATACCGGGATATCGGCTTTTAAACTCACTAATCTTGCTTGGTAGCCAGTAGTTACCAATTGTCAGACTCGACCCTAATTTCAATTCACCCCGTTGCAGATTGTTCAATTCTCGCAATCCCCTTTCAGTCAAGGAAACTTGATCGAGAATTTTCTGCGCCTCCACTTGCAATAATTTACCAGCTTCAGCAATCTCGATATGGCGACCAATCCGATGGAACAGTTTCACTCCGTATTCTTGCTCTAAGTTGTGGATTGCTGCACTGACGGCAGGTTGTGTAATATAAAGCTCCTCTGCTGCGCGAGTAAAGTGTAACTGCTGCGCCACAGCCAGAAATATTTTTAGCTGTTCAAGCGTCATTCCTGCCATTTATGGTATCCCTATAACTTGGTGTCAAATTTTTAATCACTTTCATTTATCATTTTGACAAACAAAAGCATTTGATTCTATCGGTTAGTTTGACTAAAGTATAAATCAAGGCTTCGGCACGAACTCAAACAGCTAAAGCAAGGTTTAAAATTCCAGCAGAACAAAGCACATGACACGTCAGTGACAACGACACAGATCATAATTTAGCATTCCTACTCAATATAAGATTTTTGATGCCAGTATTTTGGATATCGTCAATCCAACCCAAAATCTAAAATCTAAAATCCAAAATTGAATGACTAAGCATGAAAATAAGGACTTCTACAAATGAGCGGTTTAGTAACTGCAATTACCACAGGGATAACGGCATTCATTGCCACCAACATCGATGATATTGTGATTCTGACGTTGCTTTTTTCACAAATAAATAAAACATTCCGCAGTCGTCACATCCTTGCTGGTCAGTATCTCGGTTTTGCTGCATTGATCATTGCTAGCCTTCCCGGTTTCTTCGGTGGACTAATTATACCGCAGGACTGGATTAGACTACTTGGTTTAATGCCAATAATCATTGGTGTGAGTAGTTTACTAAAACGCGAAGAGGATTCACCAGAGGAAGCCGAAGAAGAAACCGAGCCGTCTTGTCCCTCTATAATTGCTAGTTTTGTCTCTCCGCAAACATGCAATGTAGCTGCGATCGCATTTGCGAATGGTAGTGATAATATCAGCGTCTACGTGCCCCTGTTTGCCAATTCTGAATTAGATAGTCTGCTGACAATACTAAGTGTATTCTTGACGTTAGTGGGTGTGTGGTGTTATACCGCTTATAAGTTAACCTATTTGCCTGCGATCGCTCACTTTTTAACTGAGAATGGCAACACTTTTGTGCCTTGTATATTGATTGGACTGGGTATATTTATTGTTACAGAAAATGTTATTTGGACTCTTTTATCTGTAGTTTCTAGTTATATATTTTCATTGATTTTAGGTTTCAATACTCAGCCGTCGAGTGAATAACAATAAAAATTAAGTATCTAAAAATAGGTGGATCATGAATTTTCTAACCAAAAGGAATTTCAAACTGAAAAATATATTATCCATTAACAGGAGCCAAAATATGAAAATCTGGAAATCTCTGCTAATTGTCTTGCTGATTTTCGCTAATCTCGCCTTTGCTCAACCTTCTTTTGCTGATAGACCAAAATTTAGCAAAAACCCTGACTATATCGAAGTCACTAAAGCTCTTAAGCAACTCTCCCAGACAAAAGATGCTCCAACTCAAGTTGAAGGTCTCACACCAGAAGAAATTCAAAAGAGAATGGAGGAATTAACACTGCAAAAATATGCTTTAGAGACGGGAACCAACTGGGGTCAATGCGATAACCAAACAGGTAATACCATAGCAGTATACGGCAAAAGACCAAATGATGAAGACAATGAAGATACCGTATACGACAATAATCTGTATTTTCTAGCTAATGGTCAGTCCACTAAAAAGAACTGGGATTGTGATGGCATCTATCTAGGGAATGATGTCAAGGTAGCAAATTTCACTTTTAATCCTAATGGGCAAGGTCAAAAATTGACAGGGCCGGCTGCTCTCAAGATCCTTGATGGAACTCAGTTGGTGGTTAAGACAAATCCAGATACTGCTGCGATTGAATTGAATGTTCCTAATGTGAAAGTTATTAACAGCAATGAGGCTAAGTGGTTTATCCCAGATATATCGCAGGCTCTCATAGATACACGAGTTCCTAATGCGCCTAGCAATCAGTCTTGAAATAGAACTGCATAGTCTATTTTTGAATGATTGTTGTGAATTGAAATAGGGTAACAGCCAAAATCAGAAGATAAACAGGACAAACACTGGTGAAAAACCTCTCTGATCTTGGCTGTTTTGTTGATGACCTTTTATTACTTATACTTGCTCTATACCATCAATTACGAATTACGTTAGCGTAGCCTCTTCTCTACGAGAGGCTGCCGCCAACGAGTATTCGTACTCCTGCAAAGAAGCAAGCTAGCAAGAGCGTCTCGTAAAGAGCGTCATTACGAATTATTCGGTCAGGCTTGTTTTATTTAGATATCTGCATTACAATAAATTTTGAAAAAAATGTACAATCACAAGAGGTATATTTCATGAGCGCAACTATTGCGCTGGGTGCAAGTCATCTGGAAGGAGACTTGCTATCACCTCCGCATTTTTTTGAGAGGAGCCTGTTTGGGGATAAGGGTGTTATTGATGCAGTTATTGAAACCTACAGAAGAAGATAAAGATAAAAAAAAGCCAGGCCGACTGAATCCTTCCAGAGTCCGAGATCACTTGGCAAATGAGCGTACCTACCTCGCTTGGATGCGGACAGGGATCGCTCTTTTAGGTTTTGGTGTCGTCATCGTGCGTTTGCGTGCTTTCCAAGCACCTTTGATACCCCGTCCCGGCACCGGCTGGAAGTTAGGTTTAGTCTTCTCGCTGGTGGGTTTAATCACAGTATGGCTCTCAACGGGGCACTATTTCGCTGTCCGTCGTGATATCGAAGAAGATACTTATGAACCAACAGACCGCTGGGTGTTGCTGTTTAGTCTCGCTGTAATGATTCTCGGAGCTGGGGTAATCTATTTTGTTTTTACAACTTCTTTAGATCCATCAAGTCCACTTATCCCTGAGTAACAGTATTTTTAAAACCGCACCTTATATAACTCGAATAATTCCCCTGATTTGTGCGTTACTACTTTACCACCAGCCGCCTTAATCGTTTTTTCCCACTTAGCCAAAGGTTCTAGAAATACCTCAGCCCCCAAATAGGTTTCCAGAACTGCCCAATCTTCCGCTAAAGGCTGTTCTGGATTGAGAATGTCAAACACAAAATGTCCACCTGGTTTTAACACCCGCTTGACTTGTGCTTGTACAGCATCCCAATATTCTAGTGGAAAATAGCAGCTAAATCCTGTGGCGATCGCTAGGTCAAACTGCTCTGATGAGTAGCTTAACTGATGAGCGGCTCCCAACTCAACACCTTTGAACAGCTTGGAATTCAACTGTGGACCACGGGAATTAAGGGTATCGCGTGCCACATTACTGATTTCTTGCCCATAAAAAAATGCTTGCCAATCTCGCCAAGGATAGATTAAAAAGCTGATACCACAGCCAATATCTATACAGTGCTGGTTTTTTTGAGGTTTAGCAATTTCCCAAAAAGGGGAAGCAATTCTCCCTGAGAAACTCCCAGCAATCCACTCACGGAATATCGGCATCGCCTGGACTTCGGTTGGGAGTTCAAAGGTTTCACCTTGATACTCTCGGTTAAAGCGATAGGCGACTTGGGCTAATCTTTCGTCCCAGTTTGTTGATTTGGGTGAAGCAAAGAGATTTTGGAACTGCGAATCGGACTTTTTAGACATTAGGTTTTTGCTGCTCTTTCTAAGGATTGTAGTCAAATTCGCTTTGCGATGTCTGTTGACAAGCCACTTCTCTACGAAAGGCTACGCTAACGTGTCTACGCACCCCCATCCAATTTCCTGCTGAGGTTTGTCCAAAATCATTGATACCAATGACTAATGACCAATGACTAATGACTGCTATTCAACTTTTTCATGCCAGATACCTACTTTCTCAAAAGCACCATAAGCAAGCTTCAGAAAATTCATTACTCTCTGTCTCCCAATTATCCCAAATTCTCTATACTCTCTAGCCTCTGCAAACGTCAGGTGATTTTGGTCAATTATGTTTCTTTCTCTATATGCTAACTTCGGAAAATCTAGAACTTTTATCTGATATTTATTTACTATGTTCTGAAAGTTGGAGTCTGACTCTATATGCTCCCAATCATCACACAGCCCTAAATTCCTCACCAGAATATGAGAGATTCTCTCACCATAGGTATTCACTGACTGAGTAAACAGGTTGATGCTGTCGTATCCTCCTGTCGATACAAACCATTTGCAAAACATCACTCCCTGCGAACTTCCTAGTTCAATTAATTGATTAGAGTCAATCCACCCTTGTACTGCTCTATGCGATTGTGCGGCTAAATTCACAATGACTGGTTTCTCTATCGCCCACTCAAATATTCTATCTGCCTTATTTGCCTGTCGTTCATTCTCACTAAACACAGCATACTTACATATCTCCTTATATACCCCTGCGACATCTGGATTCGATCTATCTGTCTCCACTGGTACAAACGGGATTTTCTTATCCAGACAATACTGAATCATTGTCCTAGTAAAGAGAGACTTTCCTACCCCGCCTTTTTCACCATCCACAAAATGAATCGTCGGCATTACAGCCACCTCTAATACTTATTTAAAGTCTGATACATCTTTTCCAAGCTAAGAACTTTTTGGCGGTTCCTGCCTAGTTGTTTTGGTAGTTTTATAAGAAACTATAACCTTTCTTCTGAGCCGATTGAAGCTAATCTAGCAGAAAGTAAACCTTCTCTGGCAGTAATAGTTCTTCTTTGTCCTTCTCTTGTAACTTTTCTAGGGAAGCTAGAGTCGCTTGGAGTTTATCATGGGTTGAGGAACGTAGCAAGATCCCGAAGGGTAACCTAACATTTTTCGTGGTTTGTTAGGTTTCACTTCCCTATGGGACGCTGTTGGCGAACGTTCAACCCAACCTAGAACTGCGAATCGGACTTTTTAGACATTAGGTTTTTGCTGCTCTTTTTAAGGATTGTATTCAAATTGGTTTTGCGATGGCGTAACCGCCCGCCGAAGGCATCGCACCCCAATCCAATCTCCTGCTGGGGTTTGTCCGACTTCGTAGGTGTAGCCAACATCCCAAAAACTGATACTGTAGAGAGTACGATCGCTTAAACATTGGTTCATAAACTGGCTGAGTTTGCGGCTATTATACTCATTATCAGCACACTCAACAGTTAGCTTTTCTACGATCACCATTGCTGCGGTTTGTAGTGCAAGTTCAATAGCAGATGTTTTAGTTTTAGCGTATGCACTCACAATTTGATGTTGATAAGTATAGTTGTATCCGCCGTGGTAGTAGCCGTAGTTGGTAATTGGGGTGAGATTATCAAGCAAAATTTTAACTTCAGTTATCAGAGTTTGAGTTGCTTCGCTTGGTGATTCTTCGCAGACAATTTGTGTTGTGGGTTGATTGCGATCATCATAGCTTACTTGATCGGTGACTGTGGGGGCAAGACAAAACCAGTGGCGATCGCTAATTTCACCAACCACAATGGAAACGGAAAAATATCGATGTTCCCACTCAAAGTATTGATGTGCTGTTTTGGGAACAGATAAATTATATGCTTGAATATTTTGCAGATTATTTTTAATTAACTGCTGGAGTTGTTGATAGTAACCTTAGCGTTGATTAGCGATACTTTCGTTCCAACTGTTGTCCCTGCGTTCAGAACGTGGCGGGGCATATTCATAATCAGAAGTTTCCTGATTAGTAGGAGTTTCCCATTCTTCAATTTTTTGCCAATGCTTAAAAGCAAGTTCTATGTCAGTGACATTAACAAAACCTTCGGAAATCATCAAATTCCAAATGTTAAATTAACCTTGGCTTGCGCTTTCCCAAAGAAACCAATCCGAGCAGAGTATTTCTAATGTACCAAGAAGTTGTTCTGTTTCCGAGTGCATAGTATATTAGTTAGGTGTAATTTAATTACAGATATGTGATTGATAAAGTTGCAGTCGCTGCTACTGTCACAATTCAATAATAAATATGGCAGTAATTTCTATCTGATTGCAGTTGTAATCGAGTTACGTCCAAATAGCGGTTGTCTCAACACCGAGAAAATCATTTTCTGGTGTTTTTACAATTATATAGATTGAGAATCCACTGATGCGATCGCTGAAAGTATAGGTTAAAACATTTTGTAGCTTCGTTAATAGGAAATTGCCAAGATTGTTTTGTCCTAATCCTTCAAAATCTCTAATTTCTATATACTTTGATGATATGAGTAATTTCAAAATAATTTTTCCTTTGTTTGTGCATTTTCCCAAACCAAATCAGACCAATGATAGCCATTGAAAATTTTAAGTTCAGACAATAATGGTTCCAATTTTATTTTCAAGCTAATCCCGGCTGTTGTTGGTGTATATATTTCTGGATAAACAGTTGTACGAGGATACCAAACCCGATAATCAACTATCGGGAAAATTCCAATCCAATCTCCTTCTTGGGTTTGTCCAAGAATTAACATTATTGAAGCCGAAAATTTTATGATTTTAATGACCGAAGTATTTTCTTGTAAAATTTTAAAAAAATGTGAGCTTTGCTCAGACATCTGCTGAATTTCGTCAATTTTGGGATATTTAGGAGCAAAACCAAAATCAGATTGCCTCCTATCTTTTGCTTGTTGAATTTGACTTTGCCAGTATTGGTTTAACCATTCAGGTTCAACTTCTTGGAAATATCCGAGATGTTCTAAAACA
Organism: Nostoc sp.; assembly: GCF_036917615.1. GTDB lineage: Bacteria > Cyanobacteriota > Cyanobacteriia > Cyanobacteriales > Nostocaceae > Nostoc. Next base: position 30,773 of record NZ_JBALCZ010000065.1, on the reverse strand, counting down.
CGAACTATACTAAATTCTCCCTGACTTTGGGTATCCCAAACGAAAGGCGCGTAATGGTAATCGGATTCACTAGAATACCATAATCCTTCTGAAACAATCTCAAGAGTAGCTAAAAGCTGTTCAGTTTCTGGTTTTAAATCATTTGTAATTAAATACATTTGTATCTCCCGATAAATTCAGAGAATAACTGTTTTATGAATATGCTTGTAGCAAAGCAGATTTAAATGGTTGCAACAAAATACCAAGAATTTTATCAACATCATTGATGTATTATTCAACTATGTCAATGTATGCTGTTATTCCTTCCAACATTAAAAACCGCCAGTTCGTTCCACTAGTGACAACTCCATAGATTGTCTTAACTTCTTGTTGAGTATTTCGATTGAATAATTGGGCAGCTATCATAGTGGCAATACATTGTCCTAAACCACTTTTAATATTTTCATTCTTTGCCTCAATAATTGTAATCACAGGAACTTTAATGTAAAACTGTTCTTCAGAACCACAGAGAATGAAATCACAAAACCCATTCAATCCTTTACTAGCATCTACATCAAAATCTGTACCGGAAAACAGAGAAATTTGATAATTTAACTGCCGTCTAACTTCCGTTAAAACTGGCATAATTAGTAATTCTGAACGAGCTTTTTCCGTGTTGATGGCAGTTGCTAGTTGAGTATATTCTTCTAAAAGCGTTGTAAAGGTAGCGGAAGGTTGAATAGGCGACACTTCTTTGAACAGATTCCGCTTTTCATTAATTACAAGCTGAAAAGTCTCTCGAACTTTGGCGAGTGTGAAATCACTGTATGCCATCTGCAACATCCTCCATTATTCACAACTCAACTCTAGCGGTTGCGCGGACAATTCGATTGCTATCCTCAGCAAGTTGCTAGCGTAAAACGCTTGGAGTCGCGGGGTTATCTGCAACGGCGTAGCGTTCCAGCCAGGATGCAGACTACGCTTTTTGTGTCAATACTTCACGGGGAGTTAGGGGATGAAGCAGTGTCACCAACCGGACAAAAGCATTTTCTGAACTCGCGTATTCTGCAAGTATGCTTGTTATATCATCAGTGCTGGGATTGTAGAGGCGGCTGAGTCCGCGCAAGGTGGGACTGGTTTGGCGGGTGGTGGGTTGCACAATCAAATCGCGGAGGGTTTCGCGGATGGGTGCAGGGGTGTTGGGATTTTGAGCGACTGCACGGCGAACTTCGACTTTTTCATCGTTAGCCAATTGTGTCAATATTGTTTCAGCTAGCTGAGAATTACTAGCCACAGCAGTACGTACACTAGGGTTTTCGTCACTTGCGAGAAGTTGTAAAACAGTAATTGGTGTATTACGGTTAGTCGCTACTTTGGTTCGTACCTCTACTTGTTCATCCTGCGCCAGTAATTCCAAAACGCTTACAGGTGCATTGATTGCAGCAGCAACAGCTTCACGCACGGATATTGCTGTATTTTCTGCCAAACGCAACCACAAAGCCTCTGTGAAATTGGGATGGCGAACTAAACAAACACGCACTTCTACAGAAGGATCTTGGATCAGAATGCCCAGCAATTGCGGTGTTAAGCTGGGATTGTATGCAAGCGATCGCACTATACTATCATCGGTTGTAGGTGGAATAAACGCTTGCGGATCAGGTGTTGCACCAATAAATTCTCTTCTTGCTAAAATCTCCAATGCTTCTATAGGTGTGCGAGGATTACCAGCTATGGAACGCAGCACATCATTATGATCGCCCGGAAATGCACTTTTGAGCATATCTACTGTTTGATTTGGCCTATTTCCAGAATTTTGGGTACTCAGAAGCTAAAACTCGCCGAATTTCCCGTAAAAGCTTGGTGCGATAAGACTCATTTTGCCCTATTACCTCTAAAACATACACTGGTGTTTCAGGATTTTTGGCAATTTCGACTTTAATATCATCCTCAGCATAAAGTATTAACTCTGCTAAAATTCTTAGTTTTAGTTGTTCAGGGGTTTGAGAATTTTGGGCAACAGCAAGCTTGACATTAGAATTGGGATACAGTGCCAATCGTTCTAAAATTTCCACTGAAACTTGCGGATGTTCGGCAACATCAGTGAGAAATCTAATCTCATCCTGAACCCATTTTTCAGATATTGCTGGCGTTGATCCTGCTTTTCTCTCTTGTTCTAGTTTCTTTGCTCTTAATGCTTCTAAATCAATATTTGCTAACTCAGCTAAAAACCTTGTTGGTGTATTTGGCTGTTTTAACAAAAAATAACGAAGTTCCTTATTTTTCCAAGTTGGCTGGTTTGTTAGTAATTCGTTGAAAACCCGCTCTAAAATACTAGCTGGTAAATTTTTCCTTTTTTTCAAAAGCTGCTTAGGATATTAACCCAAATCGAAAAGCAAGAATTCACCGCCGATGTTGGTGCTAATTTCTAGCTGTTCTTCGCCGTTAATTTGCACTCCATCACCGGCTCTGAGTTCCTCGCCATTCAAGTTAACTATGCCTTGCGCTATTTGTAACCAGGCGTAACGACCAGGTTTTACTTGATAATTAACGACATCACCATCCTCTAAAACAGATGTGTATAAATCAACATCTTGGTGAATTGTTACAGCACCATCGCGCCCATCTTTAGCAGCAATTAAGCGGAGTTTGCCACGCTTTTCTTCTAGGGGAAAAGCTTTTTGTTCATATCTTGGTGTCAACCTTTCTTCGTCAGGAAGAATCCAGATTTGTAGCAAGTGTAGTGGTTCAGTTGGTGAGGGATTAAATTCACTGTGGCTGATTCCAGTACCAGCGCTCATAATCTGTGCATCACCGGGGCGAATCACTGACCCTGTACCCAAGCTGTCTTTATGTTCTACAGCACCTTCTAAGACATAGGTGAGGATTTCCATGTCACGATGACTGTGGGTAGGGAATCCAGCACCGGGGGCGATGCTATCGTCGTTAATCACCCGCAGAGAACGAAATCCCATCCGGTTGGGATCGTAAAAACTACCGAAGGAAAATGTGTGATAACTATCGAGCCAGCCGATTTGAGCGTGACCACGGGCATTGCGATCGTGAATTAAGTGGGTAATTGTATTTTGAGACATAAATTTACCTCGTTGTTAATGAATATTTAGTTAGGAATCGCTCAACTTGTGATTTTAGTTTTTTCTTCAATTGTCGAAGATATTTTTGAATTTTTTGACCTAGTTTTGAACTATTTCAATAGTAAAGCATGTACATATAAAATGAAAAGTACGCACTTAAAAGTGGCGTACTTACCAAAAAGATACTGTGAGATTTTAATTTAAATCAGTCGTGCTAGTAGGGTGTGTTATGCCGTAGGCTAACGCACCTTTAATAGTCGATTATGCTGTACTCTTAGCAATCACAGACCTTATATCAATTCTGTATCAATATGTCCTATGAGATGGTGCGTTAGGCTTTAGCGTAACGCACCCTACTACTACTACTGAGTCAGAAAGCGTATCTCTTAAAAGTGTTTATATTACACCAGCAGGTATCTTTTGAGTTTGAGTAATACCTGCTTTGTCATTCTCTGCTTTAATTTCTGCTACTTGCAGATGAGCTTCTAAGAACCAGAGTCGTTTGTCAATGGTGCGGGAAATTTCGGTGTAAAGGTCGGCGGGATCAGCATCGTCTAAGTCATTAGTTTTAGCGATCGCTTCCCGGATATGTTTAGCATAGGGTGCAAAGCGATCTGCTAAAGCTATTACATGGTCTTTACCATCCAAAATATCAAAGGGATATTCTGGCAAAATCGAATCACTAGCAGCAGCACGGGCTGTTCCAAAAGCGTATCCGCCTAAAGCTGTGACGCGTTCAGCTACCATATCGATGTACTTTTATAATTCACCAGCAAGTTCATCAAACAATTGGTGTAGCTGGTAAAAGTCAGTTCCTTTAACATTCCAGTGCGCTTGCTTTGTCTAGGTTTTCAGATCCAAAGTAGCTTGCCAAGGTTTGGTTGAGAAGTACCACGATTTGCACTCGCGCTTGCGGGGGAATGTCAATCCGGGTCGGGTAGAGACGTGATGAAATGGTGTTATCGCTCATGATTCTACGTTAATACCTTTTATATCTAACTCTATAGATAGTGGTTGGATGTGCGAAACTCTCTCACGACAGATTGAATTAATGCCGGAATATCTTACGATTTATGACTATTGGGTTAACTGCGGTGGTTTTCTATGGTATCGAATGTACCACCGAAAAGGCGATCGCGAATTACATCATTATGCAAAAAGTCATGGGGAAAACCCAGTTCAATTTGACTCACTTCATCTAACCGTTGCAGATGTTCTGGCGAGAGGCTGACATCTAAAGAAGCTAAGTTATCTTGAAACTGAGTTAACTTACGTGCCCCAATGATCGGAATAATCACACCACTTTGAGCGCGTAACCAAGCTAATGCTACCTGTGAGGGTGTGTGTCCAATTTCGGCTGCAACTTCACTGACAACTTGAGCGATCGCTAAATTCTTTTCAGAAACCTCTCCCCCCGTAGTTTTGAATCGCCCTTGTTCACCCCCTTCTTGAGGAGGTTTATTGTACTTCCCTGTTAGCACACCACCACCCAAGGGCGACCACGGCGTTACTGCCAAATCAAAAGCTTTGGCCATCGGTAGCAAGTCTCGTTCTGGTGCCCGCTGAATTAAACTATACTCAACTTGCAGGGCGACAAACTGCGTCCATCCTTGGTATTTAGCGATGGTATTTGCTTGGGAAACAATCCAAGCGGGTGTGTCAGAAATGCCGATGTAAAGTACTTTACCTTGACGGACTACATCATCAAGCGATCGCAATACTTCTTCAATGGGCGTTGTGAAATCCCAAGCGTGCAACCAGAATAAATCAATGTAATCGGTATTGAGCCGTTTTAGGCTACCTTCTAAAGACTGGATTAAGTTCTTGCGATGATTTCCACTGGCGTTAGGGTCGCCCGTCTTAGCATTCATCTGCAAGGGAAAGGAATATTTTGTCGCAACTACAAAACGTTCTCGTTCTTTAGCGATCAACTCACCAACAATTTTTTCACTGCTTCCATCGGTATAACCGTTGGCAGTATCAATGAAATTGCCCCCTGCTTCTACATAGCTATCAAAGATTTTACGGCTTTCGTCAACAGATGCACCCCAACCCCAATCTTCACCAAAAGTCATAGTTCCCAAGGAGAGTTCAGAGACTCTTAACCCGCTTTTGCCCAAGAGTTTGTATTTCATGAATATTTTCTGATTAATGAAAAAAAACTATCGAATACCATCCCAAAGGCATGATAACTGGAAACCGAGGGCGATGTTTGAGGACAAGTCTTTTAGTCTATCTAAACGTAACCTCTTGCATTGTGAATGTGATCGCTTGCAAAAATTAACACAGCCTTTCTTTATTCAACACTCAGTATTGCTTTAGTAAGGCAAGAGCGCTCACAATTCATCAGGACTTACGCAACTGGCACATTTATCTTCCAACTATCACATTCAGTAGACCGAAAAGTTTTCCAAAAGCCTTATCAGTCCCTTGTATTGTAATCTTTTGCTAAGTTTATGTAATTGAGGAAATTTTAAGTCTAGTTAATTATACAATTGCATTTGTAAAGAACCAATGCTTATTCGGAGAAAATAAATGCCTTACAAAATGTTACAAGTGACCTACTTACTTGTAAAGGACAATATACACAATGGTCTCAGTGGATTGTACCAAGCGGTACTATTGTATCTGTAGGATTCCAAAACCAAGGTAATGCTTACTATTTTTACGCTTCTCAAATGTTCGTTTCAGCAAAGGATACAGCTTATTTACAAGTTTTTAACAGTAGTTTTACATCTACAGATTATAGCTTCGTGCTTGTAGTCGCAACTGATTCTAGTTTGACTGAGGAATCTGAGCTAAAAGTAAAAATGTCAGAATTTTCGGAAGCACCTATTGTTAAATCCTAGTTTTGAAGTTCGGGAGCATCCCAATTTCGCAAATTTACCAAGATGAAAAATTGTCTTTGCAAATGGAGCAAAGCGGAATGAAGCAATCGTAAAGTACAGATGTTGCGATTGCCTTGCTTCACTAGGTTTCGCTTATAATGACAATTCATGTTTTTACACATTTGGGATGCTCCCTGAAGTTCTGCCTTCACTAGAATCTCTTAGAGAGTTTTTCTGCAATTCACTAGAATTGCAGAAAACTCTTTACGTATGGCTCACAACTAGTTTGCACAGCACTGCGTTCTGATGTAATTATTTTAGATAAAGCCGAACTTAGTAAAGAACCACTCTGGCAAAAAGAAACTATTATTTGTAACGGTAGTACAGTCAAGCTTGTTGCTGAAGTTGTAAGCACAAATTGGCAAGATGATTATGCAAGAAAAGTGGAAGAATACGCTTTTCTTAATATTCCAGGATATTGGATTGTGGACTTTCGCGGCTTGGGTGGTTTGCAATTTATCGGCAATCCCAAACAACCCACATTTACGGTTTGTCAGTTAGTTAACGGTGTGTACCAGCAGGAACAATATCGTTTAGGGGATACTACTTCGTCTGAAATTTTGCCAAATTTACAACTGAAACTCGACGATATTATGCATATTTAACAAATCAAATTTTGTTTTGGCTGAGGTGAATCGGATTACTTAGCACTGCTTCGGTGAGACTAGTACAGCGCCACGGTTTTCTAAGCTAGAATACCAAAGTTGTATTTAAACACATCTGACAAGTCAATTGCCAAAGAGCCATTATTTTTATGAATTACTACGTAATCTACGACGGAAATTGTAATCTCTGCGTTACCCTAGTGCGATCGCTAGAATCCTTAGACCAAGGAAAGCTGTTTCGCTACGCTCCTATGCAAGATGAGCAGACACTTTTACGATGGGGAATTACAGCCCAAGACTGTGAACAGGGGATGATTTTAATTGATGGCAATGAACCTGAAAGACGTTGGCAAGGTAGTAACGCCGCAGAAGAAATTGGGCGGTTATTGCCAGCAGGAAGTATATTTGTAGACGCTTATCGAGCATTACCGGGGATGAAGTGGGCAGGCGATCGCTTTTACGAACAAATCCGCGATAATCGCTATGCACTCTTCGGTAAGCGTTCTAATACCTATGAATCGTCATACTGTGTTGATGGCAGCTGCAAGCCGTAAGGGCGCACAGGTGTCGGCCCCTTCTCTTAAGTCAAAAGTCACTCATTCAAAAGTCAAACATTTTGAACCCCATAAATAAATGATACTGTACTGGTTATCGCGATAAATTGGGGGGAACCGGATCAAAGTCCCCCAATTTATCTCTTATATCGTGTCCGGTTAAAGACTTATCATTAAGACCGCAGGGGGCAGGGAGTAGGGGGAAAGAGGGTTTCCTGGTTTTTGCACAGATGCGCGAATTATAACTAATTAGGCGGACATGATATTAGCCACTGCCAGAACAGGGGTCTCCCTAAGTAGAGGAGCCAGCCGCATGGGCGGGTCTCCCGACTTGAGCGGACTGGCGTCAAGTGGCGTGAATTTAGAGGGATCTAGAACGTTTTGCTACCGACAAGAGGACTTTTCAAACATGCTCTAAGTCGCATTAACTAATTACGAATTACCAATTACGAATTATAAATTTCAATTTTTTTAAATAACCCTTACCACCGAGGATTTTCCATAATTAATGCCTCTGCGGCTAAACTATTTAATGGAACTGAGAAAAAATGTCCCTGGCCATATTCACAGCTCAACTTTCTTAGAAGTGTTAGTTGCTCTTTTGTCTCTACTCCTTCAGCAAGCACATTCACACCCAGTTTGTGTGCCAATGTGAGAATCATCTCAATAATTTCTAAATTCTTACTACTAGCGCCGATTGAGCGGACAAAAGAACGGTCAATCTTCAACATACTAATCGGAAAGTTATAAAGATGACCTAATGAGGAGTAGCCTCTACCAAAATCATCAATTGATAACTCAATGCCCATCTCTCGAAGTTGTAAGAGTGCGGCAGTTCCCTGATCGCCATTTTCCACAATTACGCTTTCAGTAATCTCTAACATTAGAGTGTCACCATCAAGACCAGTTGAGTCCAAGATTTGCCCAATCTGCTCAATCAAATCCGGCTGGGAAAATTGCTTGAGGGAGAGATTGACACTGATTTTCTCTACGAAGCTGGAATGATGGCACACCCGCCAAGCTTGCATCTGGCGACAGGCTTCATGCAACACCCAGTTGCTAATGGAGAAAATTAGTCCACTTTCTTCTGCCAGAGGAATAAAATCTGCTGGATTAAGCAGACCACGCTCTGGATGCTGCCAGCGCAACAAAGCCTCAAAGCCTAAAATAAAGCCATTTGTGAGCGAAACAATCGGTTGGTAATAAACTCGAAATTCTTGCCGTTCAATTGCTCGGCGCAAATCACTCTCTAACTGCAATTTCGCCAGAGCATTAGCATACATATCTGAGTTGAATAGCTCATAATGCGCTCTACCCAGCACCTTGGCTCGGTACATTGCTGTATCAGCATCCCTCAAAAGGTCTTCTGGGTTTTCATAGTCTACTATCGAAGTCAACGCGATGCCAATACTTGCCGTTATGAACACTTCTTGTCCGTCAAGCTTAAAGGGTAACGCCAATTCCTGTTGAATCCGTTCAGCTACTGTGATAGCGTCTGACACATCTTGGATTCCCTCAAGCAGGATTGTAAATTCGTCTCCCCCAAGCCGTGCGGCTGTATCTATGGAGCGTATACATAGTTCTAGCCTATTTGCAGTAGCAAGCAGTAATTGGTCTCCATTTAAGTGTCCAAAACTGTCATTGATCACCTTAAATCGATCCAGGTCGATAAACATTACAGCTAATAGATGATCTGAATGCCGTTTTGAATAATTAAGCGCACGTCTTAAGCGGTTCATAAATTCAGTGCGGTTTGGTAGACCCGTCAGTGCATCGTGTAACGCAAGGTGCAGCAGTTGTGACTCGGCTCGTTTACGCTCTCTATTTTCAGTCTCCAATTCCTCATTTGCTTTTACCAGTTCCGCTGTCCGTTGCGCCACCCGTATTTCTAACTTATCGTAAGCTTCGTGCAACATTTGTTCAGCTTGTTTGCGTTCACTGATGTTGCACAGCAGCCAACGCCAGCTAACCAGCTTTCTTTCAAGGTTGTACACCGCAGACGCCTTAATCATAGCAGGGAAAGGCGTTCCTCCCCGTGGCTGTAGGTTAATTTCCCAGTTCACTAGTTGCTGCAAATTATTCATCTGAGAGCTAAAGGACTAGCGGTCTTGTTGAGCAATAAAGACAATTAATGGTTTACCTACTAAATACTTTTGATGGACACTGAGCAAGTTTGCTATTGCATAGTTAGCCTCTTGGATTATCCCTGCGGTATCAGTTACCAAGTAACCATCTGGAGCGAACTCAAACAAATCTTGGTAACGTTGACGCTCTTTCTCTACTGCCGCTCGTGTTACCTCTAACTCCTCGCAGGCTGTCAATAGTTCTTCCATTGCAATGTTGAGTTCCTCGAAAGCCTCTATGATGATCTCTTGTTGTGAGATTGGCTTAGTTGTATCGCATTCTAATATTCCCTCGACCTGTGAGCGCAATTTTTCTATATGTTGGCTAAATCCATTCACGTTCATGTTGCTTAACTTACAAAACTATCAAGCGTAGCTATGCTATGAATAAAGAGAGTCGGGGAAGCAAACCCCATGCCTGTCTGGAGGCTTCAGACCCTATTGAATAGGGGAGGATGGGGTTACTTGAAAGAGCGGACAGGTTGTAAATAAATATGGAAATATGGCAGAACTTGTTTTCTTGATTTACTAACTTGTCTATCAATGATAAGGCAGCGATCAAATTTGTCCACGCTCAAATCAACTCTTTGCCCTATTTAGTACCACAAACTTGTCCATTAATGACCAAAGTACAAAGTTGGAGCTAGCCCTACCTGTGGAGATTTTTACTTTATTAAATACAACTTATCAAAGTAAAATTTTCTCAGTAACAGTATATTTGCTGTACCTATTTTTTTAAATACTACTTAAGATAGATTCCATTTTGTGATTTTAACGAAATAATAAAGGTTTTAGGTGATGATTTTGGGCTGACAAGAGCGTTTTTTCTTACTTAGCTGCCTAGTAGCATGGGATGCTATGGAATGTCATACAGAACGGAAGCATTCCAATGCAAGCAAAAATAAATGCTGAAGGACTAGTACCGCAAGGCGGAAGTCAAAAGTCAAAAGTGAAGGCTTCGCTCAGCCTTGACCCTGAGCGCAGTCGTTTGCGTAGCGTCTCGCAAAGAAGGGTCAAAAGTCAAAATGAATACAGCGTAAGCGTTTCGTTGATTTGGAATGGGTTGTTTATTTCCGCCGCGCTGTACTAGAAGGCTAGGCAAACGAGAGTTTGTGAGCCAGCGATTTACAGTCTGAGGGGCATTTTGCACTCTCTACACAACTGACTGCTCATATTCCAGCCCCCTAGTATTGTTACAACCGATCAATTATCTTGGCATTCTCTAGCAGCTTGGTGTCTCGTTGCCCAGCAGCACGCGCCCTAGCAGTGAACAAACCAATGGGAGTATTTAATAAATCTACAAGGGTGGCTTGACCGGCGATGCCTGCGGCGGGCTGCGCCAACGCCTTCTTAATATCCCTTGGTACTTCCTTCAATAACCAACGTACTAAGCGATAACCGCATTCTTTGGGTGTAATGTCTCGCATCAAATCTACACCATGCAGTTCGTGCAAATAGCGATTTGAGCGTCCATAGCGTCGCCATTGACTTTGCAGTTCTTGAAGTGTGGCGCGGTGGCGGTGCCCAACGATCGCATTTGGGGCAAATTCCAAACGCCCGATGTTTTCCCCCAAAATTCGCCAGCAAATATCTGCATCGCCACCAGTGGTAAGATAGGGACGAAATAAACCCGCTTTTTCTAAGGCAATGCGTCGAATCGCCAAATTAGCGGTTTGACCATAGGGACGAAAGGAATGCTCAAGGGTATGCTTTTGCGACAAAGTTTCTTGACGCTCTGCGTGTTGTTCTAGCAGAGTTGTGCCTGGTAGTGCCAAAATTTCCCCAGCGACAATTACCACTTCTGAGTTGACAAAAGGCGGAATTAATGCATCTAACCATTGCGGTTGCGGACGGCAATCAGCATCGGTAAAAACGATAATTTCACCCACAGCGGCGCGAATCCCAGTATTACGAGCAGCATAGGAGCTTTGAATTTGGTTTTCGCTCAAGGGGTGAATTGTAATTGGGCAATTTTCGGCAGATGTTTTGAGAATGGCGAGAGTGCGATCGCTACTATTATTGTCCACCAACAAGTACTCTACCCGGTCTTTTGGGTAGGTTTGAGAGAATAGACAATTGATTAACTCTGGTAAATCCGCCTCACCGTTATAAATAGGAACAACCACCGACACCATTGGTAAAAAGCTGGTGGCGGTGGTTGCATCAACTGGCTGATGATTCATAAATCTGAGATTTTGGAGATAGGATTACTAGCTAGTATTCCCAAACCAAAATCCTGGAACGGTATATCAAGCAGTTTTCATAACTCCAAAAATCTGGATTTGGGAATACTACTATATAAACACCTGCTAACAAATCATTCGCGTCAATCTATAATTTCAAGTCACCAGCGCGACTCATCGGTCGAGTGGGGTGATTTGCCGGCGGCTGGGCAAAGTTGTTATTTGATAGAATTGCGATCGCCCGGGCATATTGCGGATCACTCTTAGTTCCGATTAAATCTGGATTAGAAGCCAACTGACGCTCTTGTGTCTCTGTCAAATCTAGCTTGATATCTGGCGTAATCCCTTTATGGTTAATATCTGTTCCCGCAGGGGTATAGTAATGGGCAATGGTAACTGCCAATCCGGAACCATCTGCGAGTTCATGAACTGATTGTACTAAGGCTTTGCCAAAGGTTTGACCACCTACGACTACCGCCCGCTTATTATCCTTGAGTGCCCCTGTGAGGATTTCGCTAGCACTCGCTGAATTACCATCCACTAAGACCGCCAAAGGGCGATTTGTTAGAGCAGTGCTATTGGCTTTAGTTTCCTCAGTGCCGCCCACACGGTCTACAGTCTTAACAATGCCGCCGTTATCATACCACATTCGGGCAATTTCAATGCTTGCCTGCAACAACCCGCCAGGATTTCCCCGCAAATCCAAGACATAAGAATCAACTTTCTTAGTGTTCAAATCGCGGATAGCTCGTTGCATTTGATCTGCGGCGTGGGCGCTAAATTCCCGCAAACGGATATAGCCAACGCGGCGATTTCCTTCTTGCCTGAGGGTATAACGTACCGTTGGCACTTCAATACTTGCCCTCGTCAGCTTCAGCTCAAAAGGATTTTGCCCCGCCCGTCCTAGTCGTAGCCTGATGGGAGTACCCGCTTTGCCGCGAATTAGCTTGGAGGCGTCATCCACTTTCATTTTGAGAGTAGGTTTGCTGTCAATGGCCAAAATTTCATCGCCTGCTTTGATCCCAGCTTTCAGCGCCGGAGAATTTTCTATGGCTTCGACAACAGTGAGCCGCTGAGTTTTTTCGTTCACTTCCATCCGAATGCCAATGCCAGAAACCTCTCCAGATGTTTGGCTAGTCAGGGCTTCAAACTGTTTGGGGTCCATGAATCGAGTGTAAGGATCTCCCAACTTTTGTAAAGCTTCGCGAATGGCAGCATAAGCTTCTTCACGAGTAGAATAGTCTTTGCTCAACAGGCTTTGCCTGGTTGCTTGCCAATCTTGTTGATTAAATTTAGCATCAACATATTCATGATTCACCAGTTGCCAAACTTGGTCAACTATCACTTTTGGGCTGTCTTGTAAGGCTAGGGCAGCACGGACACCACGAGTCCAAGCGGGGCCGAACACAGACATAGTAGCAGTTGTGGCGATCGCTCCACCAATCAAGGCTACTTGGAGCGGTGAGTAACTTTTCGCAGATTGGTTCATGTATATCAGTTGGAATAATTGTGTTGTTGACAGTTTAGCAATCAGGCTTTCCAGAAAATTTTAAGTTTTTATACCCCAAACTCAGCTATGCTCCCTTGATCATTCTTATCGTTGAATGGTACCGAAAATACTGCATTCTTAACAACCATTTCTCAGTTTGTTAGCCTTCTCCGGAAGGCTATACTGAACATGTGACACTTTGATCAGCGTCATGTTTGCACTTCTTCATTACCTTTATAAGATAGCACTTTGATCACCCAATTGCAGCACTGTTAGACAGCTATTAAATCAGGTTTTATTACCTAAGTCATGAAAGGCAAATTTACCATCAAATCATTAATTTCTATTAAAAGAAATTCTGCTAATCTGTGGCAAGTGTTACAAAAACTAACTGGTGGATTGTACTTTGTCCTGGGCACTTGGCTGATTTTTACCACTATAACCTTAGTTTTTGCTTCTTTGCAGCCAGTAGATGCCTTCTTGGTGCTTGGTGGCAGTATTCATCGAGAAACTTATGTTGCCCAACAAGCAAAACAATACCCGCAAACCCCAATTTTAATTTCTCATGGTTCCCCAGACCCCTGTATATGGTTAATTTTTCAACGAGAATTAGCAGTGTTAGAAAATGTTTGGTTAGAAAAATGCGCGAATTCTACCTTTGAAAATTTTTATTATGGTATTCCAATTCTGCGGCGTTGGGGAGTGCATAAAGTCATGTTGATTACCTCGTCAAGTCATTTACCCAGAGCCAAATGGATGGCACAGATTCTTTTGGGCGCTCATGGTATTTGGGTAGAGACAGAGATTGTTCAGGAGTTGGGTGTTCCTGGTAATCATGAATCTTGGCCTAAAACTGGACTAGATGTAACACGCAGCCTATTTTGGGCGATTTTAAGTCAAATTATTCAACCGCAATGCTCAAATGTGACAAGACTTGCCCAAGTAGATATGCAAGCTTGGGAGAATCGCGGTTTTCATTGTGAACACCAAGTGGCGTGGGTTGAGGAAATAATAACAGATGAGAGTTCCAAACTATAGACCCCCATCACATCCAGGTCAAGCAATTTTGGATTTTAGATTTTAGATTTTAGATTGACCCCAGCAATCAAGTCAGGCGATGCACTGAGCGGCTTGTCTTGAGCGGCGTCGAAGGGAGCCGAAGTCGGCTTGTCATTTAATGCAAAAATTTTGGATTTTAGATTTATTCCACGTAGCTTGCTTCTCGCGAAGCGAGTATAAATTAGGGGGCTTCTCTACGAGACGCTGCGCGAACAAACCTTTTTAAATTTTGGATTTTGAATCTTCTTTTTATCCAAAATTTAAAATCTAAAATTCGGTGAAATATTACTTAAAAATTTTCAAGACCCAATCGGAATAACCCAAAGAGAACTTGCAGATGCACTTCACGTTCCTTATAGTCGTTTCTCGTTTTCATGAGGTACACCTGTAAGAGGATGTTTGAAAAGTCCTCTTCTCGGTATCAAAAGTTATAGATACCTCTAAATCCCCCGATAAATTGGGGGACTTTGATTCCGGTTCCCCCTTTTTTAAGGGGAGCCAGCGCGGTCTTGGGATCTCCCCAAGTGGAGCGACTGGTGTGGGTTAGGGGAGATCTAAAAGTGCATAAAATCACAGCGAAACACTTTTTAAACAACCTCTTACACTTAGCGATATAATGTTGTAACGCATGTGAATGGAAAGCTCTATATTAGCGAATAAATGAGCTTATAAATCAAAAGCGAGGTATACACCTAGTACGGCAATAAGTTTATCAAAATTTTTTGGAAATAGTTCAGAGTTTTGGTAAAATCTGCAACAAAATTGGGAACTTTACCAGGTTCTCAAGGAAGAAGAAGAGGAAGTAAAAAGTATTTGATAATTCCAAACAATGAAGTAGCGATCGCCTTAAAAATTAAGCAATATATTTGCATAAAAGAATCGCAATTGGGCGTAGTTTAAAAATATCTCACTTTGATAAAAATAATTTAGCGATCGTTCTGTACGAAATGGGACACTTAGCAGGCTTCATCTCAAGCCATATTGAATTTGGTTATTGGGCTGCTGTCAAGGGTTGTAGTCCATGTAACTCCAATACTCCAAGCCAACCCAATCTCCATCAAGTGTAAATTTGTGCATTAATAAGCACTTCGAGCGTAGCGGCTTGTCGTTAGACATCGCTTCTGCTGATTCTATCCAAAGGAGAATTAATGCAAAGGTTCCCAATCTTTCAGCATCAAAATAGCATCTCTATACAAAGACAAATCCACCTGGTGAACTTCTATTCCCTGCCCGATTCCTTGTAGAAGGGTGATTGTCAATTTTCCTCCCAAGTGTTCACGGAACTCGGTAAGCCCCCTAAATAGACAATGCGGATGGTCTAGTTGATCTAATTGCTCTGTCAGTGCCGATACGTACAAAGTAAAGCCTAATTTCTTGAGTGTAGTTAGAGCCCTTTGCCACTCAGATTGCAAGAGTTGCCCTGTTAAATATGAGTAGGTTGTGTCCAAAGCTATACCGATCGCTACAGCTTCACCGTGACGTAAGCTGTAATTAGTTAAATGCTCTAGTTTGTGAGCAGCCCAGTGTCCAAAATCCAAAGGACGCGATGAACCCATTTCAAACGGATCGCCGCTACCAGCAATATGCTCTAAGTGCAACTGGGAACACCGATAGATCAGCTTTTCCATTATGTCCATGTCTCGATTAGCCAATTCATCGGCATTAGTCATAATGAAATCGAAGAAATCTGCATCTTTAATCAGCGCGACTTTCACCGCTTCTGCAATACCCGATCGCCAATCTCGATCATCAAGGCTAGTAAGAAAATCAAAGTCATTCAAGACAGCATAAGGTGGCATGAATGTCCCCAAAAAGTTTTTCTTGCCGAAGGCATTGATTCCGTTCTTTACCCCTACACCCGAATCGTTTTGCCCTAATACTGTTGTCGGTACTCGTAGCAGCCGAATTCCTCGATGAGCCGTTGTTGCTGCGTATCCTACCATGTCTAGGACGGCTCCACCTCCAATTGCTAACACGTAGGAGTGACGGCACAATCCAGCTACATTAATCCGCTGATGAATTTGCTCTATAAATCTAGAATCGTTCTTGACTGCTTCTCCACCCGAAACTACTATCGGCTCACCGCTCAAGGTGAGCACATCTCCATAATACTGGGCGTAAACTGATAATTTTTTTAGCAACCCATTCTGGTATTGTAAAAATCCTCCATCTACCACTGCTAGCACTTGTTTTGGGGTTGTCTCCCCATTTGCGGCAATTACTTGTGCGAGTAAAGGATTATCTAACTGAAACAGACCTCTAGTGAAGTGAACATCATAGTTGAAGGTCACACGGACACATTGGTTAATTGGTTGCAGATTAAGAGCGGTTTTTTGTTGAATAGCCATTTGAATATTATTACTTTTTCAGTAACTGTAAATATTTACATGAATGCAATTAGAATTGGCAGAAAAATAAACAAAGCGAATCCCTTTATTTATTCAATCTTAAAAGGATTTACTAAAGAAACTTATCTCATAAAATAATCATGATTTTGAAGTGCGTTAACCCTACTAAATAAAATCAAAAATTACACATACTTTACAATTTTATTCATACCTAGCTTTTATATCTAAGGTTGGCAATGAATATGATGATTACATAAAATTCTAATTTTTTCCGTAAGATAATTTGAGAATTTATCTAATCAAAATGATATCTTTACATGATCTTATTTAAAGTCGGGAGATTTTTATAGATTCAGTGAATTTCTGATCTCAGTAGTATATTATCTAGCTGTTTGAATCACAAAGTATCAAGTTTAGTGGTAGATTTTATACTTAGTTGCCACAAAAACGTTGGGCAACTTCTCCTGAATTCATCATGAGTAAAGTAAACAAGTTACTGTATCACTGGCTGTTAAAGTCTGTTTCAGAGAAAGCTTTTGCTTGGCTGGAACAGAAGCAGGCACAGATTGCTAGCGGCGCTCCTGAACGAGTGTTTTATACGGCATTTAGTGCTGTGCCGCGTTATCTAGGTAAACAGGATTTGCAGCTAACATTCCAGGACTTAGAAGCAGCACAGGATGTGATTCCCGGTTGGTATCCTAGTCATTGGAGTGTAGATCAAGCGGGTCGCACACTCTTGCTTCTAGCTTTGCCCCACGATCATGCTCAGGGGTATGTGCAAACTCTTGATCAAGTCTTCTCCACTGCCGATATGGGGGAGTTAGTTGTGCTTTATCAAAGTTTGCCCCTACTACCACATCCAGAGTTATATCGCCATCGCGCTGCTGAGGGAATTCGCAGCAATATGAGTAATGTATTCCAAGCTATAGCACTGCGTAACCCTTATCCAGCGGATTATTTAGATAATGCTGCTTGGAATCAGATGGTGCTGAAGGCTGTATTTGTCGGCAGTCCGTTGCATCTAATTTGGGGACTAGATCGGCGTGCTAACCCAGAATTGGCGAGGATGTTGGCAAACTATGCCCATGAACGTTGGGCAGCTAAACGCTCAGTTACCCCAGAACTTTGGCGACCTGTAGGGCGGTTTGCGGATAGCGCAATCATTACAGATTTGGAAAAAGTACTGGCTAATGGGGATATAGACGAGCAAAAAGCAGCAGCTCTAGCTTGCGCTGAGTCGTCTTTACCCCAAGCGCAAGCATTACTTTCCCGTTACCCAGATTTACAGTCATCCATTCAACAAGGTAATCTGACTTGGAGCAGTTTTAGCCGCGATGCCTGCGGCGGGCTGCGCTAACGCCTCTTTGTTTACAAATGAAAGGGACTGGGGAAAAGTTCTCCAAATACCCAATACCTAAAACCTAATACCCAGTACCCAATTCCCTATCCCTAATAAAATTTATCGCTCATTAAACCACACCATGATGTTTATCGATCCTCACATTCACATGTGTTCCCGTACTACCTACGATTACCTAGTAATGCGGGAATATGGCATTGTTGCCGTTATTGAACCAGCCTTTTGGTTAGGACAACCCCGAACCAACGCTGGCACATTTAAAGACTACTTCAGTAGTCTTGTGGGCTGGGAACGGTTTCGTGCTAGTCAGTTTGGCATCCAACACTACTGCACAATCGGCCTAAATCCAAAAGAAGCCAACAACGAAGCGCTAGCAGCAGAAGTTATAGAACTGCTACCACTTTATGCTTGTAAAGAAGGAGTTGTTGCTATTGGCGAAATTGGCTATGACGACATGACAGAAGCAGAGGATAAGTACTTTTGTAAACAGTTAGAATTAGCCAAAGAACTCGATATGCTGGTATTAATTCATACTCCCCACCGAAATAAGCAGGCGGGTGCTAGTCGGAGTATGGATCGGTGCGTCGAATATGGCTTAGATCCTTCACAAGTGATTATTGACCACAACAATGAGGAAACCGTTGAGGAAGTATTAGGACGCGGTTTTTGGGCAGCTTTTACGATTTACCCACAGACAAAGATGGGTAATGCCAGAATGGTAGAAGTTGTCCGCAAGTATGGATGCGATCGCATAATTGTAGATAGTAGCGCTGATTGGGGTATTAGCGATCCTTTGGCAGTCCCGAAAACTGCTCAGTTGATGTTAGACAGGGGCATTCCTGAAGAACATGTACGAGCAGTTTGTTATGAAAACGCCCTCGCTGCTTACAGTCAAACTGGGCAGATGCAAGCATCAGACTGGCTCAATTCCCAATCTGTTGATCAACGTCAGATGTTCAGTGGTAATTCTGTGTTGCGGGGACAGGAACCAGGAATCAAATCAGTTTCAGATTATGTGTTGATTGAGTAGAAAATTGGTAGTGGGGAGTCGGGAGTAGGGAGTGGCGAAGAGGAATTTTCATCCTGAGTTGTGAATCATAGTTCATGAGTGTCTCTTGCATAAATATCTGATTCATTTGTAATATGCGATTTATTTTGAGAAATTACTAGCCAGGGAGGCAGATAAGTGAATGTTGCAAGCTTAAATTTTCAAGGCTGGCGAGGTTATCTGGAATTGATGCGTCCGGCTAATATTGTTACTGCTTGGGCAGATATTCTTGTTGGTTTTGCGGCTTCTGGCTCTGGGATGATTTTTGCTAAATTAATCAATGGAGAAGCAACTTTTGCGATACTAATTCCATTAGCTTGGTTGTTATTGGCGACAACTGGTTTATATGGCGGCGGTATAGTTTTTAATGATGTTTTCGATGCTGAATTAGATGCAAAAGAGCGACCAAATAGAGCAATTCCCAGTGGTCGCGTATCTCGTCAAAATGCTACTTTATTGGGGAGTATACTGTTTGGAATCGGCATTGGAGCCGCTTTTCAAGTATCCTGGTTGAGTGCTGCGATCGCTATATTTATCACTCTTTCATGTCTTTTATATGACTCACTCGCCAAACATCATCCTTTTTTTGGCCCTTTAAATATGGGTTTGTGCCGTGGTAGTAACTTATTATTAGGTGTAAGTGCTGTACCCGCAATCATCGGAGAACGTTGGTATTTAATGCTGATTCCTGTTCTTTATATTGCTGCGATCACCGCAATTAGTCAGGGAGAAGTTCACGGAGGTAAGAAGATTACAGGAGTTTTAGCATTACTGCTGATTGCAATAGTTTTGACGGCAATTTTAGCTTTAGGATTATTAGGAGAGTATACAGCGATCGCCGCACTACCTTTTGCAGCTTTATTAGCTATTCGAGTAGTGCCTAATTTTATCAAAGCGGCGCGTGAACCGATAGCCGAAAATATCCGAACTGCTGTGAAAGGAGGCGTGTTATCTCTAATAGTCTTAGATGCAACTGTTGCATCTGGTTTTGCTGGTTTGTATTACGGTTTATTAGTTCTAATCTTGCTGCCAATTTCGAGCAAGTTAGCACAAATATTTGCCGTTACTTAAATTTGAATGTACACACCCAGTAATACCATATTCAACAATCTTTACAACAAATGAATCGGCTGTAGGAATTCATAGATGTGCATTTGTGTCAACTTAACGTAAAAACCAGTCTATACAGAGCTTTGAGAGATTGCCTCGTTAAGAGCGTGTGGCTCTTAATGCCTCCTAGTAGGCTCGGCTTTGCCTTCTTACTCGCGGCAGCAGCCCAATGAGGTGAGAGGCTGGAAACGAGGTTTTAAAAGGGTTTGAGCTTAAGTTGACACCAATGATAGATGTGCGCTCCTACTCATGAATATGTGGCAAGTATTTTGTGAAATGGTATAAGCCAAAAAAAACAGATTATTAGCGTATATAGGGCATAAAGCTAGAAAATGAAAATTACAAAAGGCAGCAACTTTCATTTAACTTATTGCAGCAATATTCATCCTGGCGAAAGTTGGCTAGAGGTTTTCGCCAATTTAGAAAACTATATTCCCAATCTCAAGTCACGTTTATCACCTACAGAACCTTTTGGCATTGGTTTGAGATTAGCAGATGCAGCCGCCAAACAACTATTAGAAAGTAATAACTTAGCTGACTTTCAAGCGTGGCTAACTCAACACAATTTATATGTTTTTACATTAAATGGATTTCCTTATGGGGGATTCCATCGACAGGTGGTAAAAGACCAAGTTTATGCACCAGATTGGTCTACACAAGAACGGGTAAACTATACATTAAACTTGACACAAATTTTAGCTACTCTGTTACCAGAAGGACTGGATGGCGGAATTTCTACACTGCCATTGTCCTATAAACCTTGGTGGGGAAAAGACCAAGCAACTTTCGAGACAGTTCTGAAAAAGAGTTGTTTGAATATAGGATCAGTTGTTGTAGAAATGATTCGTATCCGTGAAGAAACAGGAAAAATACTCCATATTGATTTAGAACCTGAGCCGGATGGATTAATTGAAAATACCTCAGAAATAATTGATTTCTATCAAAATTATTTATTGCCAATTGGCGGTAATTACTTATCAGAAAAATTAAATATTGAGCAGAGTTTAGCAGAGACTAAATTGCTAGAACACGTTCGTATCTGCTATGACACCTGCCATTTTTCAGTGGAATATGAGCAGCCAAAGTCTGTGTTTGCGCGTTTGCAATCGGCAGGAATTAAGATTGGCAAAATTCAAATCAGTGCAGCAATTAAAGTAAAAATACCTGCTGATATTGAGAAGCGTAGTTTGATAGTTGAACGCTTACGTCCTTTTGCAGAATCTACCTATCTTCACCAAGTAATAGAACGTCGTAGTGACGGTACGCTATATCACTATCCTGACTTAATAACTGCATTACCACACTTAGAACAATCTCTAGCTGAAGAATGGCGCACTCACTTCCATGTCCCAATTTTTATTCATGATTATCAAATTTTACAGTCTACTCAAGATGACATTGCTACTGCATTGCATCTACTTCAAACAAACAATGCTTGTCAACATCTAGAAATTGAGACTTACACTTGGGATGTATTGCCATTAGAAATGAAGATAGATTTACTGACTTCTATTCAGCGGGAATATGAGTGGGTATTAAAAAAATTTGCCACGAATTAACAAGGAACTAAGTTTATGAAAAAAACAGTTATTATAAATGTCGTGGGATTAACGCCTAGCTTACTAGGAGAAAACACGCCGTTTTTATCTTCTTGGGCTGATAAAGGGCAGGTAGTTCCCATCGCAACAGTGTTACCTGCTGTGACTTGTTCGGTTCAGGCTACTTATTTAACAGGAAAATTGCCTGATGAGCATGGAATTGTCGCTAATGGTTGGTACTTCCGCGATGAATGTGAAGTGAAGTTTTGGCGACAATCTAATAAGCTAGTACAGGCTCCCAAAGTTTGGGAAATAGCTAAATCAATTGATCCAAACTTCACTTGTGCCAACCTTTTTTGGTGGTACAATATGTATTCCTCAGTAGATTATGCCATTACACCGCGCCCAATGTATCCCGCAGATGGGAGAAAATTACCCGATATTTATACCCATCCGGCTGATGTGCGATCGCAAATCCAATCTGATTTAGGTAACTTCCCTCTATTCGATTTTTGGGGGCCAAAAACTACCATTAGTTCTAGTCAATGGATTGCTAATTCGGCAAAATGGATTGAGGAACGTTACAGCCCTACACTATCACTAGTTTATCTACCACATTTAGATTACTGTCTGCAAAAGTTTGGTAGGAATGAAACACAGATTCAAGCTGATTTGCGAGAAATTGATGCTGTTTGTGGTGATTTAATTGAATATTATCAAGCACGTAATACTCAGGTAATTATTCTTTCTGAGTATGGGATTACGCCAGTCTCCAAAGCAGTGGATGTCAACCGCATATTACGGGAAAATGGTTTAATTGCTGTACGAGAAGAATTGGGGCGAGAACTGCTCGATTTTGGCGCTAGCATTGCCTTTGCCGTTGCTGATCATCAAATTGCTCATGTGTATGTGAATGATCCGGCGTACATCTCGAAAGTGCGATCGCTTTTAGAAGCAACTGAGGGCGTAGCCCAGGTATTGGATGAAGAAGGTAAACAAACCTACCATCTTAATCATCCTAGATCAGGGGAATTAGTGGCGATCGCTCAACCTGACGCTTGGTTTACCTATTATTATTGGCTCGATGATGCAAAAGCGCCTGATTTTGCTAAAACTGTAGATATCCACCGCAAACCTGGTTACGATCCTGTAGAACTTTTCCTTGATCCGCAGATTAAATTTCCTCAAGGAAAAATTGCTCTCAAGCTACTTAAGAAACAACTGGGTTTTCGCTATTTAATGGACGTGATTCCTCTGGATGCTTCCCTAGTACGTGGCTCTCACGGACACATTACCACTTCTCTAGCCGAAGGTGCTCTATTTATCACCCATCAAACTCACTTAGTTAATGAAAATCAAATTGAGCCTACAGATGTTTGCTCGTTGATTCTCAAACATTTAAATCAGAAGTAAAAAGGGCGGTTAGAAACCGCGTCTACACGAAATACCCACCTGCGTGGATTCCACACAAGGGGCTTAAGCCCCTTGTTCAGTGTAGGCTGACTATCCTTGTGCTGATGGAGACGCTACGCGAACGGGATGCCGTAGGATGCCCGAAGGCGAACAGCGTCTCCTCTCTGAGAAGGGCTGTAGGGCAAACGTTTGTCTGAGCCGCGAATGAACTTTGCCCTGGCTTTAAGTTGACACTAATGCATAAATATGCATACATACACATCCAAAAAATACAAAAGATTTTCCTGGCAATTCATAGTCATATCGAGTATGCTTAATTTATAAACTCGTTATGACTATGAACTAATTAACTCCATCAGTGACATCTGTCTATCTGCTGACTAAAATGCACTTTGGCAATCTGAGAAAATTAACGGAGAACTTCTTTATCCATGACTGAACCCCAAAATTTGACAACTGCTGACGGTATTCCTGTTGGTGATAACCAGAACTCACTCACAGCTGGCTCGCGTGGGCCTGTATTGATACAGGATTTCCACCTCCTAGAAAAACTGGCTCATTTCAACAGGGAACGTATTCCTGAGCGCGTTGTCCATGCCAAAGGTGCTGCTGCTCATGGTACTTTTACCGTTACCAATGACATTACCCGCTACACTAAAGCTAAACTTTTTTCTGAGATTGGCAAGAAAACGGAAGTCTTGCTGCGCTTTTCTACAGTTGGGGGAGAAAAGGGTTCAGCAGATGCCGAGCGTGACCCCAGAGGCTTTGCTATCAAGTTTTATACTGAAGAGGGCAACTGGGATATTACAGGCAACAATACCCCTATTTTCTTCATCCGCGACCCCTTGAAGTTTCCTGATTTCATCCATACTCAAAAGCGCAATCCCCAAACCAATTGCAAAGACCAGAATGCAAAGTGGGATTTTTGGTCACTTAGTCCAGAATCGCTTCACCAGGTGACGATCCTGTTTTCAGACCGGGGAATTCCGAAAACCTTTCGACACATGGATGGCTTTGGTAGCCACACCTTCAGTTTGATTAATGCTCAAGGCAATCGCGTCTGGTGTAAATTTCACTTTAAGACTCTGCAAGGGCATCAAACCTTGACGGAGGATGAATCAGCCAAGATTAAAGGCGAAGATCCCGATCATGCGACTCACGATCTGTTTGAAGCGATCGCTAACAAAGATTATCCTAAGTGGCGGATGTGTATTCAGGTAATGACTGAGGAGCAAGCAGCCAAACATCCAGATAATCCCTTTGACTTAACCAAAGTTTGGAAGCACTCAGATTATCCTTTAATTGAAGTCGGGATATTAGAGCTAAATCGGAACCCTGAGAATTATTTCGCCGAAGTTGAGCAAGCCGCTTTTAGCCCTAGTGCAGTGGTCGGGGGCGTTAGTTTCTCTCCAGACAAAATGCTTCAAGCTCGCATCTTTTCTTACCCAGATGCTCAACGGTATCGCTTGGGTGGTAACTATCAGCAACTACCTGTCAACCAGCCTAAATGTCCAGTGATGCATTATCAGCGAGATGGCTTTATGGCACCGGGGAACAACCACGGTAGCGCTCCTAACTATGAACCAAATAGTGCTGAGGGTACGCCCAAAGAAAATCCAGCTTATGCAGAACCACCTAGTCATTTGGGCGATGTCACAGTTGATCGTTACAGTCATCGTGAAGGAAACGACGATTACACCCAAGCAGGTAATCTGTATCGGTTAATGACTTCTGAGCAGCAAGAGCGTCTTGCTGATAATATCGTCGGCAGTCTCTCTCAAGCGAGACAGGATGTCCAAATGCGCCAACTTTGCCACTTCTTCCGGGCAGATATTTCTTATGGTCGTCGTGTCGCTGAAGGATTGGGCATTTCAATTGATCCTTCAATGTTTGCTGCAACTGCTCAACTTGCAGGTAACTGGTAGCCTCGTAGTTTCGTAGGGTGTGTTATGCCGTAGGCTAACGCACCGAAAACCTGGATGATGGGTTACGTACTTAAGCTAGATTTAGATCCCCGATTTATTTAAGAAATCGGGGATCTGAAATTGCTGTAAATGAATAATGAAAGGAGTTCAGAGGCTCATTAATGGAGCTAAAAGACTCATTAATAGAGTTCAGAGGCTCATTAATTGAGTTCAAAGACTCATTAATGGAATTCAGAGGCTCATTAATGGAGCTAAAAGACTCATTAATGGGGTTCAGAGGCTCATTAAGTAGATAAACAAAATATTTATAGTTATTGCGATCGCTCCGTTCGCAGAGCATATCCTAGAGAAGCAATTTTAGTCATTGCGATCGCATTATTTTGCTTCACTGCATTTGCGATCGCACTCTTTAACAAGTTGATTTCATTCACTTGGTTTATTAAAAACTTCTAAGATCTGTCGGCAAATCTGTTTGAGCTTATCCCCAATTTCACCAGAAGGCGAAGATGCGCCAACAATACTCCAGTTTTCTACCGTAGAAAGTCGCCACGCTTCGCCGCGATGATCAAATCCAGCTACCTCCACGCCGATCGCCCGGCGTGAGTTGTGGATGGGATCTTGATAAAATCGGATTTGAATCAAAATACTGCGACTTCGCCAAGATTTGCTGATACCAGGAAAGTGAAAGCCAATATCTATAGAATCTGGATCGACTAATTCCCTAGTCTCCGGGTCATTTTTCCAGGGTTTGAGATCAGATTTGGCATCAGGAAACTCGAATTTGAACAAATTAACCACCGTAGCAATCTTGCTGGCGAGTTCAAGGTTCGTTGCCTGTTCAGCTGCGTTCACTAAAAAATACTCCTATATTGTGTCAGCATCTGGGGGAATGTGAAGACAGTAAAACCGCCAGAAAGCTTATAATATTGGTGTTTCAGCTTATCAAGACCTTTGAAATTTAGCAACTCTAAATCAGACTTTCCTAACAATCCTGGTTGGTAACAGATGCCAAAAATCGCTTCTTGTTGGGACTGGGTAACACCTATTAAGTAATTATACTTAAAAATACCTCCAAAGCAGATGAAACTCAGTCCTTTGTAAAAAGTATCAAGATTTTCTGCAAAATCCTTGGCTGACAAGAATCTCCAGTGAGTTATTCCCAGATTTTAAAGTCGTTTTTTCTCTGAAGAAAGCTTTGAGGCTCTTTTATGTTAGTTTTTACCCCTTGGAATTCATCTTCAGTTCGCTCCCACTTGTGATCGATTCTTTCTCAATACTCGCGCCGATTTGTCCAAATTCGCGATCGCCCGGTGAAACTTGTCACAAACCGAATTGCAGCCAAAGGAGCGCGGATGTTATTCAGAGAATTAGTAAAAGTTTACCGAGAGAGTGATTCCCCAAATAACAAAAATTTCGAGAGTGAACGATAAATTGCGCTAGCGATCTAAAATGACACTGGTAATCGGCAAACAAAAAGCAATTAAGTTCAGTGTATGGCGCATCAACGCTCGATTTTTTCATTTATTCTAGTATTATTGGCTACATTCCTGATTAGTTGTGGCGGTCCTGGTGTCGCGGTGGCACCTCCGACTTACACAGCAACGCAACTTGAAAGAATTCAGACATACGTTCCTGAAATTCAGGCTGTACGCGATCGCTCACAAGAGTTGAAAACCCTGATTCAAAGAGGTGATTGGATCAACGTGCGTAACTTTATACATGGGCCGGTAACAGAAGCAAGGCTGAACCTGACTTATGTCACTCCCAACCTTCTACCCAAAGACCAACCCACAGCACGTCAAATAACGCGAGATTTGTTTAACGACCTGGTTAAACTTGATAGAGCTACTAGTGCTGGCAATCCTCAAACTGCCTTGAGTAACTCCCAAGCTGCTTTCGCAGAGATTGACAAATTCCTCGATCTGCTTCCTAAAGCAGAAGAGAGTTAGGAGTTAAGAGTTAAGAGTTAGGAGTTAGGAGTTAGGAGTTAGGAATTTTTAACTCTCATTTCTAACTCCTAACTTCTCACTTCTAACTCTAAGCACAAGTCATGAATGTAGTTATTATCGGTTGTGGTGTAATCGGGGCTGCGATCGCCTATGAACTGAGTCAAGTAAAAGGGCTGAAAATCACAGTTTGCGATCGACAACCACCAGCACAAGCTTCTACAGGCGCTGCACTTGGCGTTTTGATGGGCGCAATCAGCCAAAAAATTAAGGGCAAAGCTTGGCAGATGCGACAAACTAGCATCCAACGCTATGAAACTTTGATTCCTGAATTAGAAGCTTTAACAGGTCGCAAAATCCCTTTTAATCGCCAGGGAATTCTCAGTCTTGGTTTGGAAAAGGAAAATTTGGCAGCATGGGAAAAACTTGTAGAAATTCGCCACTCTCAAGGCTGGCATTTAGAAATATGGGACACTGCTAAACTTCAAAATATGTGTCCTCAAGTTGACGAAAAAATTACTGGCGCTGTCTATTCTCCTCAAGACCGTCAAATTGATCCAACTGCCCTCACGTTAGCTTTAGTTGAGGCTGCCCAGCATAACGGTGTAACTTTCAAATTTGGTGTGGCTGTTTTGGATGCCCAAATCTCAGCAGCTGAGTCTTCCCCCCAATTTTGCAATCAACTTGAGACTACAGAAGGAAAAATAGCCGCTGATTGGTTTGTAATCGCAGCTGGGCTAGGTTCAACACCATTGACAGCAAAATTAAACCAACTGATTGATATCCGCCCTGTACTGGGGCAAGCATTGCAATTACGTGTAGGATATCCATTAGGCAATCCCGACTTCCAGCCAGCGATTACAGGTAACGATGTTCATATTGTTCCTGTGGGCGGGGGAGATTATTGGGTGGGTGCAACAGTGGAATTTCCTAGCAATGGCGATGAGTCCAGTCCGTTGCGTATTTTCCCCCCGTTAAAGGAACTGGCGAACCCGGAGGGTGAGATACCGCCAAATCAAGAACTACTAGAATCTGTTAGAGAACAAGCGATCGCATTTTGCCCAGAGTTAGCTACAGCAACTATTCTCCGCACTTGGTCGGGGTTACGTCCCCGTCCTGAAGGACGCCCAGCCCCAGTTATTGGTAAGTTGCCAGGGTTTAGTAATGTCCTCCTAGCTACCGGACACTATCGCAACGGCGTTTTACTAGCACCCGCCACAGCTTATGCAATTCGTGAGATGATTATTTCTTAGGCAGTGGGGGGATGAGGGAGCACGGGAGGCAAGGGAGGCAGAGGAGGCAGGGGGAAAAAGAATAACTAATGCCCAATGCCCAATCCCTTTTATAAAAAACATCTTTTCATCTTTGCGCTTTTGCGTGAAGCTTTTACATTAAAAATCCATAGGAAAATAGCGTGTCAATAACAGAACATAAAATCAATGTAGATTCACTGGAATGGTTTTATCGCGAATCTTTACCAATCGGTAGAACTGACTTAGCGCCTGTGTTGTTGCTACATGGCTTAGTTTCACAAAGTTATAGTTGGCGTAATATTATACCTGCATTAGCGAATCAGGGTACAAGAGCGATCGCTCCAGATTGGATTGGTTATGGCAATTCTTTAAAACCAGAAAAACGAGATTTTGCTTACACTCCCGATGCTTTTATCACAGCTTTAGAAGGATTTATCAAAGCCCTAGAACTTGAATATTTTTCTTTAGTTGTACAAGGCTTTTTAGGTTCTGTAGGACTACAATATGCTTTACGTCACCCAGAACAAATTGCCAATTTAGCTATCCTAAATACACCAATTTCAACTGCTGCTAAATTACCCTGGAAAATTAAACAAATGGGTTTACCTTTGGCAGGTGAAGTCATGACCCAAGACCCCCTATTAGTTGACCGAACGCTAGAAGGTGGTAGCCGTTATCGCATCGGAGATAAGGATTTAGATATTTATCGCAAACCATTTTTGAAAGCTTCTGCATCTGGTCGAAGTCTCTTAGCAAGTATTCGCAATTTACAGCTTGATTCAGCAATGACAGAAATCGAATCTGGCTTTAAAGAATGGCAACAGCCAATTCTGATACAATGGGGCATGATTGACCCTTGGTTACCCGTAGATATTGCCCAAAATTTTACAGATTCTGCACCAAATGCCGAATTAATAAAACTTAATAACGTCGGACATTATCCTCAAGAACACTACCATGAGGCGATTTTGGAAGACCTTTTACCCTTTGTGCGTCGGAAAGATGCTCATTGACAATATACCTCTGGCAAAAATCGATATTATAAAAATAAATCCACAGATAAACACAGATAAATCATAGATATTTATCTGTGCTAAAAAATAGATTCGGGATTTTTGCGAGATTTATAAATGTTATCCACGTCTGCATTTGTGAACTTTTTATTACCATTCAAAATGGATCACAACCACATTGATGGAGATTAGAATTCATGGCTTATTCATGGTTTAAAGCATTTCATATTGTCGGATTTGTAGTTTGGTTCGCTGGTTTGTTCTACCTGGTACGTCTTTTTATATATCATGTTGAAGCTAACCAAGAACCTGAACCAGCGCGAACGATACTGAAAAATCAGTATAAAATTATGGAAAAGCGTCTCTACTATATCATCACTAACCCAGGAATGTTCTTGACGATCGCAATGGCCATCGGTTTACTAACCACTGAACCGGACGTTTTGAAAGAGGGTTGGTTGCATATCAAACTACTGTTTGTTGCCATTTTAATTGGCTATCATCATTACTGCGCTCGGCTGATGAAGAAGTTAGCAGTAGATGAATGTGGCTGGAATAGTCAGCAATTACGTGCTTTAAATGAAGCACCTACAGTTATGTTAGTAACGATCGTCCTGCTGGCTGTATTTAAAAACAATCTACCTACAGATATCGCTGCCTGGGCTATTTTTGCCATGATTATATTCATGGCAGTCACTATTCAACTTTACGCCAAAAAACGCAGGCAAGATAAAGAGAAGCTGACGGCAGAGATCGGGCAACCACAAGAACAAGGTTAGACAAAATTGCTGTCTCACGTTAAGTAGGGATGCACACCTGTCATTGGTGTCAACTTAAACCAAAACCCCTTTAAAACCCCGTTTCTAGCCAGAGGCTGGAAATGCCCTTTCATTGGGTTGCTGCCGCGAGTAATACCATTTTACACAAACCCTGATACATATAGATTTCTCGTAAGGGCACAGCAATGCTCATTGGTGTCAACTTAAGCTCAAACGCTTATACCACAGGCGTTTTACCCCCCTTAATCCCCCCTTTATAAGGGGGGAAACAAAAAAATCCAGTTCCCTCCCCTTGACAAGGGGAGGGTTAGGGTGGGGTAACGCGGATCATGATGGGAAGCCAGAGAACTGAATATCACGTTTTGACAAGGGTTTGACGTTAAGTTGACACCAATGAGCATTGCTGTGCCCCTACCAACGTATTTGTATCATTATTAAAGTGAAACGGTATAAGGGAGGCGGAGCCTCAATCAGGGGCATTAAGAGTCAGAGACTCTTAACGAGGTAACGAGGTAATGTCTCAAAGCATTCTCGCTTATTGGCTTTTACCTTAAGTTGACACCAATGCACAGATGTGTGCTCCTACCAAACATTGCATCACAACGACAACTGCTACCAATTACCTATCACCTCATCCTGGAAACTTTTTGAATAAATCATCCCCAGGAATCACGGTACTGTAGAAAGTATATTTGCGATTAGCGAGATAACGGCGATCTTGTTTAATAATCGCCATAAACTCTTTATGTCCTTCACGGCTACGTCCCACTAAACAACCCGCACTAGCAAGGCGAATATCATTCTGGGGAAAATCAAAGCCGCAGTGTTGATTTACAGAAAAATCATCACCTGTATCAAGTTTGTCGCCAGTCCGTTTAAAATCTTTGTTGAAATCTCTACAAACAGTTATATCTCCAACTTGCACTAATGCTTCGTGAGGCTCTGCTGTGCCGTGGATACCAACAGCCCAAGCTTTGGTTGAGTCGATGGGGGATATTATTCCCCGCACCTCTCAGTTAGATCCGTGCGTACCCGTTTCCGTGTACACGGCTCCCGATGTTCTTAGCT
>NZ_JBALCZ010000064.1:0-79574 GCF_036917615.1 Nostoc sp. | reverse complement strand
TCACGCAGAACGCTATAACCAGCTAAATCCCAAAGCAAATAGGCAATAAAGCCAATTGCTGCCAAGCGACCGTTCCAGATTTCAGCTTGAGGAGTGAAGCCAAACAAAAATGCATTGCGGTCTACGCCGTTGTATTCGGGTGCAATAAGTGGTAAATCAGTAGAAGGAAGGACGGGTTTCTTTAGTAGCCATTTTTTTCTCCAAAATTTAGTAGCTTTTTAGGTGTTTAATTGCTATCTAGTAGCCAATCAGATGTAAAACGTCACGCAGAACGCTATAACCAGCTAAATCCCAAAGCAAATAGGCAATAAAGCCAATTGCTGCCAAGCGACCGTTCCAGATTTCAGCTTGAGGAGTAAAGCCAAAAAGAAAAGCATTGCGATCTACGCCGTTGTATTCTGTTGCAACAGGTGGTAAATCAGTAGAAGGACGAGTTTCTTTAATTGCCATTTTTTTCTCCAAAATTTAGTAGCTTTTTAGGTGTTTAATTTCTATCTAGTAGCCAATCAGATATAAAACGTCATGCAAAACGCTATAGCCGGCTAAATCCCAAAGGAAATAGGCAAGGAAGCCAATGATTGCTAAACGACAGTTTCAGATTTAGGCTTGAGTGTCTAGCCAAACAGAAAATCATTGCGATCGCAACCATTACCTTCTGCTGCAATTATTCCCAAATCTCTGTCTGGAAGAACAAGTTGCCATCTTTGTTATCCTTAACAATTCGTTTGTTAACTTTAATGTACTTGTTAATAACTAAATTGCTTTCTGTCTGTAGGCACAAACTACAGGCACATAATCAACTACATATTGGTATAGATAGATCCACCCTAAGAGGGTGATAAAAAGCAAAATATAAAGAAATGTAACTTTTTAGTAATTAAACTATAATTGCAGAAAAATCAATCGTTAGTAATTAAGCAATTAAAATTAAAAAGTGGCAGCCAAGAATTAGCCAGCTTTTTAAGTTCATACTGAAC
Organism: Nostoc sp.; assembly: GCF_036917615.1. Lineage (GTDB taxonomy): Bacteria > Cyanobacteriota > Cyanobacteriia > Cyanobacteriales > Nostocaceae > Nostoc. The sequence goes on along the minus strand of NZ_JBALCZ010000064.1, from coordinate 78,597 downwards.
ATTTTCATAGTTAGATAATAAAAGTTATATCTTTTGCTGGATATAGTTTTCAGCCTTTGGAGAGATGCTTTAAACAGCTAAAGTCTACGATTCTGAGCTAAACAGAGTTAGGTATTGCCATAGGTACAGACATAAATACATACTAAGAGTTGCTTCTCAAGAAATTCTTAATTCCCTAAATTAAAACTTAGAACAAGGAAATACAATGTTCCAAAGTACGGAAATCATGGTGGGACTCTACAAACCACTATTGTGGATAGCACAGGTTCCAGTAGAATCCTCAAACGTCACGCCAGCACAGGCATCGGTTCTCACTTCCGGGCCGCGCTTTTTTGTGGCTTTAATCTCCGGCGTGATCCTAGCCTTTGCTTTCCAATTAGTTCTAACTAATCTCTCCCTTGCAGCCGGTATTTCCTACCTGGGGCACTCATCTGACTCGGATTCAGATACTGGGGAAGTCGGAAGTTTGGGCGGTAGCATTCGCAAAATCGGCACCGCAGTGGGGATTTGGACATTAGTCACAGTGACGATCGCCTTATTAATCGCTTCTTTTCTGGCGGTGAAATTGAGCCTTGTAATCTTAGACCCAGTATTGGGAGCGATTCTCGGCTTGGTAATTTGGGGTGCTTACTTTTTGATCCTCGTTTGGGTAAGTTCTACCACCGTAGGTTCCTTAATTGGCTCAGTCGTCAATACGGCAACTTCTGGGTTTCAGGCGATTATGGGGACAGCCACCGCCGCACTGGGCGCAAAAGCTGTCAATAATCAAGTTGTAGCGACGGCTGAAGCTGCGGCTAGCGCTATCCGTCGGGAACTAGGGAGCGCCATCGACCCTACAAGTATCCGGGAGAATATAGAGGATTACTTAGAAAAGCTCCGTCCCCCAGAGCTAGATGTGTCGAAAATTCGGAGTGACTTTGAAAATTTACTCAACGATCCGCAATTAAAAGCGATCGCTGGGACTTCAGACATCCGCAACATCGACCGCCAAAAGTTTATCGAGTTAGTCAGCAGTCGCACCGACCTTTCCAAAAAAGACGTTAGCCGCATTGCTGATACCTTGTATAAAGTATGGCAGCAAGTGGTGAGTCAGCAATCACCCACCCCAGACGGTCTGGGTGAGTTAATGGATTATCTGAAATCAGTTCCAGCAGGACAAAGCAAGACAGATGAACTCAACGCCAAGCTGGATCGGTTAGTAGCAGAAAAGCGTGATTCCAAACAAGCTGACCAAAAGGCGGCTCCAGGGCTAATTCAAAGTACACTCCAGCAAGGACTATCTGCCTTAACTGCCACTGTATTAGGACGGACAGATTTGCCTGATTTGGATGTGGAAAAAATCTTGGGTAGCCTCACCAGTGCCAAAGATAAAGTCACTCAACAAGCCGATAAGCTAGGGTTACCAACACCATCACAACCCTATAGCCCAATTCGGGCTGATGTCGAAAACTACCTGCATAATACTTATGCTTGGCAACTGAGTCCAGAGAAAATCGCTCAGGAATTTCGTGATGTCATCTACGACCCAGCAGCTGACTCAGGAATAGTCAAGAGAGAAGTAGAACGACTATCCCGCAACGATTTCGTCAACATCCTGCAACAGCGGGGACTACTTACCCAAGCCCAAATTCAGCGGATTGCAAATCAGCTAGAAGCTGTCCGCAGAGAGGTGCTGGTGACAGTGACAGCTGCTGAAGAAAGAGAGATAGTCCAAGACTTGCAACGGGCAGTGGAAAGTTATCTGCTCGTTACCCCAAAAGCAGATTTGACAGCCGAAGGCATTGAGAAGAATTTTAAACCACTGTTGCAAGACCCAGATGCAGATTATGAAAGCCTGACATTGCGACTGGCGCACGTTGAACGTCAGGAGATCCGGGAGATATTGCTGCAACGTAATGATGTCCAGCTATATGAAGTAGACAGCATTCTTGATGAGTTGGAAAAACAACGCGATCGCGTCTTGGTAGAATCCAAAGGATTAGCAGAACAGGCACAATATCAAGCAGAAACCCTGTGGCTGAATGTAGAATCATATCTGCGTAATACAGGCAAAGCAGAACTGAATCCTGATGCCATCCGCGCGGAGTTCAAAAAGCTACTGGAAGATCCTCAAGCTGGAATTACCTCAATTCGGGCCCGCTTGTCTCGCTTTGACCGCGATACCTTGGTGCAATTGTTGAGTCAACGGGAAGATTTGAGTGAAGATCAAGTTAATCAAATCATCAATGCTGCTGAGGAGTCGTGGCATAATATTCGCCACACACCCCAAGCTGTTGTGGATAAAGCCAAAGAGCAATACGACTCTGTTACCACCACGATCGCAGATTATCTGCGGAATACTGGTAAACAAGAACTCAACCCTGAAGGTATTCAACGAGATTTGACCAGATTGTTTGAAAATCCCAAGGAGGGAGCCGTCGCACTGCGTCGTCGGTTGTCGCAGGTAGACCGAGATACACTGGTGAAGTTGCTCAGTCAACGCCAAGACTTAAATGAAGAACAAGTCAATGAAATCATTGATTCCACGCAAAATTCGATTCGCAACTTTGTCCGTGCGCCTCGTCGCCTAGCTACCCGCACACAGCAAAGAATAGAAACATTCAAAGGTAATGTGGAAGAGTATCTGCGGCAAACTGGCAAAGAAGAACTCAATCCAGAAAGTATCAAGCGCGACTTGCAATTATTGTTGCATGATCCACGAGTTGGGGTGGAAACTTTTAGCGATCGCCTTTCCCATTTTGACCGTTCTACGATCATCGCCCTGCTAAAAATTCGGGAAGATATTTCTGATGAGGAAGCGGCACGGATTGCCGATAACATGGTGTCCGTAAGGGATCAATTTGTAGAACAAGTGCGGAACATCCAACGAGGCATTCAAGATGCAATTGATGGGGTTTTCGGCCGCATCCGTAACTATCTTAACTCCTTGGATCGTCCGGAACTTAACTATGATAGTATCAAGCGCGATATTCGCACAGTTTTTGACGATCCCCAGGCGGGGTTTGATGCTCTGCGCGATCGCTTATCTTCTTTTGATCGTGAGACCCTAGTGGCAATTATGAGTTCTCGTGAGGACATCTCTGAGGAAGATGCCAACGGTATCATCGACCAAATTGAACGGGCCCGCAATACAGTATTGCAACGTGCAGAACGTATACAGCAAGAAGCACAACGCCGCTTAGAACAGGTGAAGCTTCAAGCACAGCGGCAAGCTGAAGAAACCCGCAAAGCCGCAGCTACAGCCGCATGGTGGCTATTTGCCACAGCATCAGTTTCCGCGGTTTTCTCTGCATTAGGAGGAGCGATCGCTGCAAAGCCATAGTTTAACAAGTTTTCTCCGCTAACTTTTAAGCCTCCTGCTATCGGAGGCTTTTTTTTGTTCCGCAGACTTATACGCCATGCTGCTTAAACCATGCCAAAAGACGTTTCCAACCTTCTTTGGCTTCTTTCTCGTGGTAGGAGGGGCGATAATCGGCAAAAAATGCGTGGGGTGCATCGGGATAGACGATAATTTCAGATTTGCTGCTGCTAGACTTGAGGCGATCGCGCATTTGCTCTACTGTATCAAGGGGAATACTCGGATCTTTCCCACCATAAAGTCCGAGAACTGGGACTGTCAGTTTTGATGCAATATCGATGGGATACTTGGGCTGAAGTTCGGTAGCATCGCCCACCAGTCGTCCATACCAAGCCACACCTGCCTTCACCTTGGGATTGTGTGCTACATATAACCAGGTAATCCGCCCACCCCAGCAGAAGCCTGTAATTGCCAATTTATCGGCATTACCTTTAGCTGATTTCACCGCCCAGTCTACCGTGGCATCGAGATCAGATAGCACCTGGGCATCTGGCACTTTGGCTACAATTGGGCGAATTTGGTCTATGCTGCTTAACTTCGAGACATCGCCTTGACGCACAAATAATTCCGGTGCGATCGCTAAGTACCCTAACTTGGCAAAGCGACGAGTGATATCTTGAATATGCTCGTGTACACCAAAGATTTCTTGGATCACCAGAACAATGGGGAAATTTTCACCAGTGGTAGGTGCTGCTCTATAGGCAGGAATTTCCCCATCTTTGACGGGAATTTTCACCGCACCAGCTACCAACCCCTTAGCATTGGTGGTGATGACTTCGGCAGAAATGGGTTGTACTGCGAGGGCAAAACCCGTCGCCACAGTGGCTGTTGCAATAAATTTGCGGCGTGTTATTTCTTGCATTATCTCTACTTTACAATTGGCGAAAACTTTATTATTGCTTATCCGTACAGTACTACAATGTAAATACTACAGTTGATAAATCAGTTTACCGTAATATTGGCTTTGTTTGCTACCTCAGTTTTCGCCTGTATAGAAATAGCGATCGCTATATAAAAAGTAACCCTTCATAGGATCTGAAGCATTACATTGACGGTGATAATCTGAATTTAATACTTGACATCACTGCTGAACAAAGAGCGATCGCCTTATTTTTCCCGATTTATCTAATCTTTTCCACCAGCTAACTGACTGAGATAATCATCCATAATCGCTGGTAATTCCTTTGGCGAATAAGTATATGTTAAAGCCAGTAAACTACTAGTAGCTGTAATCAAAATCTGGCTTTTATCTATAGCAATACTAAATTATTTATGAGAAATAAAATCGCTAAAAAACCTATAATTACATACTTTTAATCTCCGTATTTTATCACGTTTCAATTCTGATTGCTATAGCATTCCAGACAACTGAGAGCGAGTAAATTTACCTTTGATCACTTCCTCACTGGCATCTGCGATCGCATCAGAAATAATTTCCTCTTCTATCAAGTTTCCCCATTCATCTAAATTAATATAATAAGATTTTTTATGATATTTGATATTCAGCTTTTTAATTTATCGGATGGAATTACGAATAGAAGCTGCCCATGAACCAGTTAATCACTGTTCTACTTGATTCTTAATCAAATGAATCAACAGGATGTTTAAATAAGCACTTGAGTGGACTTACGCTATTAGCCAAAAAATTTATTTCTTGGCGGAATATTAGGCAAATGCAAGATAAAACTAAAGTGTATCCTTCACTTCTTCGCCTGTATCACTTGCAAACTACCACCAGAATATAAAGTTTGCTCACTCGCTTTAAACCCAGTCTCAGTTAACAACTTAGCCAAATCAGTTTTCAACAATTCCCAAGCTGTCTCCGTCTCAAACAACAGCAAAAACACTGATACCCCAGGCCAAAATATCGGATTCGTCGGAGCATGAAAATCCACCAGTGTAAATACCCCTCCTGGCTTCAACACCCGATAAACTTCATTAATAATTTTTCGCAATTGCTGAGGCTGCATCTCGTGTAATGCAACGCTGGTATGCACTACATCAAACAGATTATCTGCAAATGGCATCTTCTCAGCAAAAGCTTCGACATAGGAAGCTAATGGTACATTTTGCTGTGCCCGTTGCAAAGACTTGGGTGAGGCATCCAATCCTGTTACATTTTGTGAAAATTCTACCAAAAATTGCGTCGTTTGACCACTGCCGCAACATAAATCTAAGACCTGAGTATCTGAGTGAATTGTTAAGCCTTGCAAAGCAAGTTGCCGAAAACGGGCTTCACCACCTACACTTAAGGCTGCTAAACGTGAAATACCATCATACAGCCACTGATAGCGGTAACTCCAATCCCTTAAAATTGTTGCCATTGCATATTTCCTTGCTATTTAGCTTTATATTTAATAAAGATATATTGTTAACATTAGTAAAAAACCTGAAAAGATTGGGGGAAAGTTACTGCTATGGGTCGTGTAGGCGTCTTATTACTCAATCTCGGTGGCCCCGATAAGCTAGAGGATGTTGGGCCGTTTTTGTACAACCTGTTTTCCGATCCGGAAATTATTCGCCTACCATTTCGCTGGTTGCAAAAGCCCCTAGCCTGGTTTATTGCCTCAAGGCGAATCAGAACATCTAAAGAGAATTATAAGCAAATCGGTGGTGGTTCCCCACTGCGGCGGATCACAGAAGCGCAAGGGGAAGCCCTAAAAGAACAGTTAGGTTATTTGGGACAAGAAGCCAATATCTACGTGGGAATGCGTTATTGGCATCCTTATACAGAAGAGGCGATCGCACAGATCACTCAAGATAATATAGAACACCTGGTAATCTTACCATTATATCCCCAGTTTTCTATCAGTACCAGTGGTTCCAGCTTCCGGCTTTTAGAAAAGCTTTGGCAAGAAGACCCAAAACTTCAACCCATTGATTACACCGTCATTCCTTCCTGGTACAAACAACCAGGCTACCTTCAAGCAATGGCGGAACTCGTAGCCCAGGAACTCGAACAGTTTCCTAATCCAGACGAGGTTCATATCTTCTTCAGCGCTCACGGCGTTCCTAAAAGCTATGTTGAGGAGGCTGGCGACCCTTACCAGCAAGAAATTGAGGAATGTACTGCCCTGATTATGCAAACCCTCAATCGGCCTAATGTCCACACCTTAGCTTATCAAAGTCGCGTCGGTCCAGTAGAATGGCTCCAACCCTATACTGAGGATGCCCTTAAAAAACTAGGTGCAGAAGGCGTGAAAGATTTGGTTGTCGTGCCTATCAGTTTTGTCTCAGAGCATATAGAGACACTACAAGAAATTGATATTGAGTATCGGGAAGTAGCCGAAGAATCAGGAATTCACAATTTCCGTCGCGTTCCTGCTCCCAATACCCATCCGGTATTTATTAATGCACTGGCAGACCTAGTGATTGATGCGCTGAAAAACCCCAGTTTCAAGCTTTCGCAAGCTGCCCAAATGAAAAAAATGGTGAAAATGTATCCCCAAGAGCGTTGGGAATGGGGTCTGACTACTAGCGCTGAAGTATGGAATGGTCGGATTGCCATGTTGGGCATCATTGCCTTAATCATCGAGTTGATTACCGGTCACGGTTTCTTGCATATGATTGGACTTTTGCAGTAAATGAAAGGAGTTAGGAGTTAAGAGTTAAGAGTTAGGAGTTAGGAGTTAAGAGTTAGGAGTTAAGCTGTTCCACAAATAACTTTGTATATATTGGACGGGCGAGACGCCCACCCCACAAGAAATGTACAATTTCAGATTATGCAAATTAGATGTGGTTTAGCTTAGGAGTTTTAAATTTTCCTCCCTAACTCTTGACTCTTAACTTCTATCTTCATTCCTAACTTCTCACTTTTAACTCCTAACTTTTGTGCCAATACCAGTCATACCACTGCTTTGCACTACGAACTGCAAACCAGAGCAGTATTAAAGCAATTAATCCTCCTTGCCAGGGAGCATGAAAGGCAAAAAGTACTAGAATAATACATAAGCTATCTTGAAGAAAGACTGCCCACAACGGTAAGCCACGTAACCGATAAAACCAACCAACTTGAACTAGCTGAAGTACCAAAGCTAACAAACCCCCAATTAAGCCAATCAGCCAGTTTGGCGTTGCTGTTGCGGTAGCTACTGCTAAACCCATAATTGCTCCCACGAGGGGAGACATTAATAACTGAAATAGTTGTAGCAATCTTTGCCCCCGTAGCTTTTTTGAGGCTAATAATTCAATTAACGACCAACTGGTGAGGCAGCTTAATAATATTGGTGGAGATATGTGAGATAAAATTGGAACTTGCGACCACAAGTTACTACCCTGCAACAATCCAATGAGCAGCAGAGGTGTACTTATTCTCATTCCTGCTGCCGCAGAAGCTGAAAGTGTGGCTAGGATTTCAATCATCAAGGCACTCGAAACACTAATAAATATGTAGATATTTGTTATTTATACTACCCAGTACTGGCAAAATTCCAGCACCAAACTGACAGTCTTCAGCAATGCAATATTAAATATTTTTGCTATCTTCATATATTCTTTTTTGACAACATTTGCGTATTTGTTGGGTAACAGATTAGTAGTAAGCGCTGAAGCGCTCACTACAAGCAAATTAATCCTAAATACCCAACCTTTGGTAAACTTCTTCTAAATGTTGGAGATGCTGCTGGGGGTCAAAACATACATCTAGTTCTGCTGGAGACAACTTTTGGGTAACACGAGAGTCTTTGCTAATTAAGTCGTGAAAATTGCCTTCTGGCTTATTCCAAGTAGCATGAGCGTTTTCTTGAACGATCGCATAAGCCTCTTCACGGCTGCTTCCCTTGTCTATTAAAGCAAGTAGCACTTTTTGGCTGAACACAACGCCGCCATAACAGTTGAGATTTCGTTCCATGTTCTCAGGATAGACCAACAGGTTTTTCACCAAGTCGGTTATTTCTACCAACATAAAATGTGTCAAAGTGCAAGCATCTGGCAAAATTACCCGTTCTACAGAACTGTGGGAAATGTCCCTTTCATGCCAGAGAGCAACGTTTTCCAAAGCTGCACCGGCATGACTTCTGACGAGTCGCGCCATTCCCGTCAGCCGTTCCGAACGGATGGGATTACGCTTGTGTGGCATTGCGGAGGAACCTTTTTGACCTTTGGCGAAGAATTCTTCAACTTCTAGAACGTCTGTTTTTTGCAGATTGCGAATTTCTACAGCAAAACGTTCGATGGATGCGGCTACCAAAGCTAATTGTTGCACATAGTCAGCGTGGCGATCACGGGAAATAACTTGTGTTGAGGCTGTATCGGGTTTGAGTCCGAGTTTTTGGCAAGTGATCGCTTCTACACGCGGTTCAACATTCGCATAGGTTCCTACTGCACCAGAAATCTTACCCACGGCAATAGTTTGGTGGAGTATTCTCAGGCGTTCTTGGTGTCGCAACACTTCTGCTAACCAACCAGCTAGCTTGAAACCAAAAGTGATCGGTTCAGCGTGAATACCATGCGATCGACCAGCCATGACTGTATGACGATGTTCCTGTGCTTTTTGGCGAATTACCTGAATCAATTCTTCCAGACGTTGCAATAATATATCCAGGCTGGCAACCAATTGCAATGCTAAAGCTGTATCCAAAACATCCGAACTGGTTAAACCCAGGTGAATGTAGCGTCCGGCATCACCTACATATTCATTGACATTTGTCAAAAAAGCAATAACATCGTGGCGGACTACAGCCTCAATTTCCAGCACCCTATCGGGGTCAAAATCTGCCTTGGCCTTAATTTCCTCAACCGCCTGAGATGGAATATAACCTAGTTCAGCTTGAGCCTCACAAACAGCAATTTCGACTTGCAGCCAAGTTTTTAGCTTATAGGCTTCACTCCAGAGATTAGCCATTTCGGGCAAAGTATAACGCTCAATCACAGTTCGGCACAGAATACAACCGTCATATTTTACAGTTTAATTAATGTAGATCACTTTTTAACGCTGTTTTTTGCTCAGGGACGGAACTAGTTTTTGAATTTGAGGTAATGATACTAATCCTACCGTCAGCCTCTATATATGCAAACTTCACATCTGCTAAAAATTCCACACCTTGCTGACGTAACTTGCTCATTAACTCATCGTCTGTAATTAACTCTCGTTGCAAATGACGCTGAATCATCCGACCATTTTTTACCAGTAGCAGTGGTGGCTGATTCATAAAACGTTGGAACTGGGGTATTTTGTAGCCTAACCAGTTCAGCAAATAGCTCCAAAAAATTACAGTTCCTACTAGAATCGCGCCCTCAGTAATCGATGTATAATTACTTGCCATAGCGTTTTGGGCAGCTTCAGCAAATAGCACAACTACTAGTAAATCACTTATTCCTAGTGTTCCTAATTGTCGGCTAGGAAGGAAACGTAGGACTGAAAATAGTGCTAAATATACCAGTGAACCACGGATAATCAACTCTAAGACGCTAATGCTAGGAACAAAGATTGACTGCCAATTGATAAAAAACCATTTTTCCATCAGCACTGATTTTCTTCCTTTCTCAATAGATTCTGGAAAAAATCCAGTATCAAGTTATTTATCTGTGGTGTTATTTCATAAACCTGACTTTTATTAGAGGTTAAATCCTTCAATATTTCTCAGATTTACAAATATAAAATCCCAGTATTCCGAGATTAAAATCGCTAATCTTTTCTTCTATTTTTTGAGCGTTTTGGCTTCTTAAAAGACTGGAATAAGCGATTAATCAAGTTAGAAGATGGCTTTTTATTTGTGGACGATCGCCCCGTTGGATTTGTGCCATTATCTTTGGTGTTATCAGACAGAGGTATGGCATCCTTAGTTGGGACTATGCCGCTTCCGTACCTTCTGGCATAAACTTGGGTAAACTCTGCACCGAAGAAAAGAATCTGTGCGGCATAGTTAACCCAAGCTAAAAGCACTACCAGTGAACCAGCAGCACCGTAGGTTGAACCAAAACTGCCATTACCTAGATATTGTCCTAATAAAAACCTACCGATAGAGAACAAAAATGAGGTAATAACAGATCCAATAAAAACATCATTCCAAGTAATTTTGACATCTGGCAGAACTTTGAAAATTAACCCAAATAGTGCTGTAGTGATCGAAAAAGATAAAACAAAGTTAACTATTCGCCAGAGGAAATCAACACCGGGTAGGATGTTGCCAAAGTATTTTACTAATGCTGCTAACCCCGTACTAATTACCAGAGAAACTAAAAGTAGAAAGCCAATCCCGATCACCATTGCAAAGGACAAAAAGCGTAGGCGAATCATGTTATTTACGCCGCGTCCGGGTTTCGGTTTGACTTCCCAAATCGTGTTGAGGGAATCTTGCAACTCGGTAAATAAACCAGTAGCACCCACTAGCAAAACTACAACACTAATAATGGAAGCGATCGCTCCTGTCTGTGGTTTATTAGCATTCTGAATGGCTGTTTGGATAAATGCCGCGCCATCTTTACCGACTAAACCTTGAATTTGTCCAACGATTTGACCCCTTGCCGCCTCTTCTCCAAATACTACCCCTGCGATCGCAATTACAATAATCAACAACGGTGCAATGGAAAAAATTGTGTAGTAAGCTAACGCCGCCGCTAACCGTGAAGCTTTATCATCACTCCATTCTTTGAATGTCTCTTGTAATAATTTCCAAATCGCCTGTAAATTCATCCAATCTGTCTCCTTAGGGGATGTCGCTTACTTCCTGATATATTTGATACTTATTTCTGAAGTAACGGCATCCACCCAAGGGAGTTTGTGTAGTGTCCTGAAGGAAGAATTTAGTAGAGTCGATAATTTCCTTGACGGCAATATCTATAAATAATTTGCTTTTTGGTAGACAATAGGTAGTGCGATCGCTTTCGTATATAAAATGCAGTGAAAGCGATCGCATGATTGCTTGATTGATTAGTCATTAGTCATTAGTAAGAGCACTTTTGAAGTGCATACCCCGCCTCTTATAGCGCGAAAAAACTTTCTTATATCAGACTAATTCAAACCCAATACGGTTCAGTTAAGGCTAAAACTCTTTGTCAAAGTCAGTTTTTTTAACGAACCGCAGAGGCACAGAGAAGCCAGTGCGTTGGGCGGGTTAAGAGACTTGTTCGCGCAGCGTCTCCCCTTCTCCCAAAGGGAGAGGCTAGCGCCAAGGGAGAAGCAACTGGCGCGACACAGAGAGAAGAAAAAAATGCTTAACTGAACTGTATTGAATTCAAACCACGTTCAAGAGTAGGCCTGGTATCTCAAGGACTAATGACTAAAGACTAAGCGCAAAGTCTGAGCAGAGGTTTCCTCTGCTCAGACTTTGTTAAGAATGACTAATAACTCCGCGCAACGGTTTGATTCCCCTAATATTGTTTCGCTAAAATTCGGGGTTTCTTTATCGGTTAGCTATCTAAAACATCGGACTGAAAATTTATACTTACTCATATAACAGTTCCGATTCAATAACCGATTCTCCTGCCTGTTCTAAATTACGTAGGGTGTTTAATGACAGAAAACCAAACCCGACTTTAGAGGCAATATCTAGTAGCGTATAACCCATTGTTTCCCCACCTTGACCTAAAGCGTTAAACCCTTCTGGACTAAGAATCCACACAATTGGATAGAGTGTCCACAATACCAGATGCACAGTCACCAGCTTACGGAATGCTTGCTTGGATCTGGGATGTTTGCGTTCTGCCTCAATCCGGTAGGGCTTCACTAATAAGTAGAAAACCGCGAGGTAAGCACCACAACTCACAATATACCAGATGTAGCTGATCGGCTTGGGTGAAACTGTGGCGAGGAAGCCAGTGGCAAGCATGTAGGCGTTTGCTCCTAGCAAGCTACCTGTAATCAGCAGGCTCGTTCTTCCCAAGAAAGTCAGATCTAATAACAACAGCGGCGTTGAGCAAAACCAAGTGACAAATCGCACCCAATAAGTTGGACGATCATTGATGATGTTAACTCCTTGACCGAGTGCCATTGCTAAGTACAGCCCACTAGCAATCAAACAAATGAAAAAATTAAGTGTATACAGTATTTTCCAGCGTTCGTTTTTACCATTGTGTGCGCCTACTCCGAAAAAAGCACAACCCAGTGCCATACTGATGACACCAATCCACAGCCAAGTTTCAACCATAAATATTTTCCAGCTTTTTGGTAACTCTTAATGATCAATGGCTAATGAGAACTTTTACTAGTTAACTTTATTTGTTTTCGCTTGCCCGGAAACTATTATTTGTATTTTTTATTATGCCAGTCTTAATAATTAAAAAAATGTTTCTTAATGGACATTTTAGATTAATAAAAAATCTGTAAAAATCTGATTTAAATACAATCAAAAATTAAACTTTGGTAGTTTGCACTTTAGTACAGCACAAGCAGTCTTCTCTAAACCCTTCTCTCTAAGGTAGACTCATATAGAATATGAATTGAAAATTTGCCATTGCTGAATTTAGGTATGAAATTTAAAAATTCCACATTTTAAACTCTTATTCTCTGTGCCTCTGTCTTGAAAAGTTCTGATCTAAGGAAGCCTGAACTTCTGACTTGTCGCTGCGTCTGGAGCGTGAGGCTAATTCATACTCTCATTCAGCAACGCCGAAAATTTTTACTGCATTCTATCGATTGTGCGATATTGAATTGCTTCCGCTACATGATTGGTTTTTAGTTCATCTTCTCCCGCTAAATCTGCAATAGTCCGCCCTACTTTGAGAATGCGATCGCTTGCTCTTGCCGATAAACCTAATTTTCTAATTGCTACTTCTAATAAACTGCGACTAGCATCATTTAGCTTGCACCATTTCTGGAGATGACGACTCTGCATGTGAGCATTGCAACGCAGATTTGGTTCTTCTTGAAAGCGGGTAATTGCGCGATCGCTTGCTTGTTGAACCCTTTGTAGCACTGATGTTGATGCTTCTCCGGTAGGTTGTTGGGTAATTTCTTCTGGTTTTAAGCGATTCACCGCAACTTGTAAATCAATTCGATCCATCAACGGCCCAGAAAGCTTTGCCCAATATTGCTCGCGTTGGCGGGGAGAACAAGTACATTGTTGGATGGTATCGCCATAATAACCGCATGGACAGGGATTGGTACTCGCTACCAAAGTAAACTGCGCGGGAAACGTTACCGATAGTTTGGTGCGGGAAATTGTGACGTAGCCATCTTCTAAAGGTTGACGCAGAAATTCCAATACATCTCGCTTAAATTCTGTCAACTCGTCAAGAAAAAGTACACCTCTGTGAGATAATGAGATTTCTCCAGGACGAGGAAAGCTACCGCCACCCACAAGAGAAGGCCCGGATGCTGAGTGGTGGGGGCTGCGAAAAGGGCGATCGCGTACTAACGAACCGCGATTTTTCAATAAACCAGCCACCGAATGGATGCGAGTCACTTCTAAAGATTCGGCAAAACTTAGGGGCGGCAAAATTCCTGGTAAGCGCCGTGCTAACATGGTTTTCCCACTACCAGGCGGCCCGACAAAAATTAAATTATGCCCACCAGCAGCAGCAATTTCTAAAGCACGACGCGCATGAGCTTGTCCTTTAACATCATGCAAATCTGCACCAGGGTAGGATACTGTTGCTATCTCCGTTGTGTGATCGATCTGCACAGGTTTGTAACGCCCCGGATTATTTAAAAAATCCACTACATCAGACAGATGTTTGCAGCCGTAAACAGCCAAGTCTTGAACCACTGCGGCCTCTTGGGCATTATCAGCAGGGATAACCAAGCCTGCAATTCCCATCTTTTGGGCAGCTGCTGCGATCGGTAAGACACCAGCCACCGGACGCAAACTGCCATCCAGAGAGACTTCGCCCAAGAATAGATAATCTCCCAACAAATCAGCGCTAACTTGCTCAGAAGCCGCCAAAATTCCCACACTAATAGGCAAATCGAAACAGGGGCCTTCTTTCCGTAAATCTGCCGGAGTTAAATTGATCACAATTTTTCGCATGGGAAAGGCAAAACCTGCATTCTTCAGCGTTGCTTTGACTCTTTCTCTGGATTCTTGAATCGCTGAATCTGGCAGTCCCAAGACAACTATTCCCGGTAATCCCCCTGACACATCGACTTCCACGCCTACTTTGACGGCATCGATGCCCACAATTGATGCACTCCAGACTCTGGCAAGCATTTATTATATAATAGTAAACCTTTCAAATCTTTAGCAGATAAGTTGGTAGATTGGCATTAGTGAAACCACAGAGACGATTTTCCGAGCAAAATAGTTAATGTGTTTTCGTCTGCGATACGCGCAGCGTCAAGCCAGAGGCTTATCGCCCCCGTGGTCGGATATGATTGAGTTGTGGTTGTGTACACCCACAAATCCAGAACTTTGAAAAGAATTTGCAGAATATGAATTCACTCGAACCAAGCATAAGTACTGAAGTTCCTGCATCTGATGTTATGCTCCAGATGATTTCTGGCTTTTGGGTCTCACGGGCAATCCACGCTGCTGCTAAACTTGGTATTGCTGACTACCTCAAGGAACAGCCAAAGACAGTAGAGGAACTAGCTGCAATCACTGATACTCACGTACCATCTTTGTACAGATTACTGCGTGCGCTTGCCAGTGTGGGTATATTTGCTGAAGATGACGATCATCGATTTGGCTTAACACCCTTGGCTGCGACGTTACAAACGGATGTTCCTGGTTCTTTGCGTTTTTTTGCCATTTCTGAACTGGGACAAGCGCACTACTTAGGCTGGGATAACCTGCTACATAGCATCAAAACTGGTGAGATTGCGTTTGACCACATCGCTGGAATGAGTGTTTGGGAGCATTACCTTAAAAACTCCGAAGCTGGCAAGTTATTTAATTGTGCCATGACAAGTCTAACAGCTTCCATTTTGGAAGCAATTATTTGCAGTTATGACTTCTCAGCATTCAACACTGTTGTTGATGTGGGAGGAGGTCAGGGTAGTTTGGTGACTAGCATCCTTAAAGCTTATCCGACTGTAAAAGGCATTGTCTTTGATATACCAACGGTGATAAAAGAAGCAAAATCTCGCCTGCAAGCACAAGGTTTTGTAGATCGCTGTACGGTAGTGTCGGGGAACTTCTTTGAGTCAGTAACAGCAGGTGGTGATGCTTACCTTCTCAAGCACATCATTCATGACTGGGATGAGGAAAAAGCGATCGCTATTCTCAAAAACTGTCATCAGGCAATGTCACAGCATGGTAAACTCCTGCTGTTTGAGACAGTAATTCCTCCTGGAAATGCATCTTCTTTCGGTAAATTGCTTGACCTCAATATGCTAGTTATGACTGGTGGACGCGAACGCACAGAGGAGGAATATCAAGTGCTACTGCTTCATGCTGGCTTCCAACTTACCCAAGTTATTCCAACCCCGTCACCAATTAGCGTTATTGAGGCGCTAAAAATTTAGAGGACAAAGTTTAACCCAACTTCCCCCGGCAGATTTAATCATTCCTAACTAACTGCAACAACAGCACCGTCATTTACTAACTTCCCATCTTCCATGTAGACGATGCGATCGGCAATATCTAGAATGCGGTTGTCATGAGTAACTAAGAGAATAGTACAATCCTGTTCTTTAGCTAGTGTTTGCATAAGGTTGACCACATCTCGTCCCGATTTACTGTCAAGGGCGGCGGTGGGTTCATCGGCTAAGACAATTTTGGGACGACCAACTAGAGCACGAGCGATCGCAACTCTTTGTTTTTGTCCCCCAGATAAATCATCAGGATAATAATTGAGGCGCTCTCCTAATCCTACCTCCTCTAACATTTGGGCTGACCGGCTTTTCATTTCTGCCGGCGAAATATTATTATGCACTTCCAAGCCCATTCTGACGTTCTGGAGTACTGTCAGGCTACCGTGCAAGTTGTGCGCTTGGAAAATATAACCGTTATTGCGTCGCGCTTGGGTAAGTTGTGTTTTTTTAGCGCCACACAGTTCTTGTTCCAATATCTGCAAACTGCCAGATTGGGCAGAACGCAAGCCGCCGACTAAGGTGAGAAGTGTAGTTTTACCAGAACCAGAAGGCCCAGTCATAATAATAATTTCGCCGGCGTTAATCTCTAGGTTGATATCAAAGAGAACTTGCTTGCGGAGTTGACCATGACCGAAGTAGTGGTCGAGATTTTTAACAGAGATAACGGATTGACTAGTCATAAATAGCTTGATTACTGATGATGCTCGTCATTTGTCCTTTGCAAATGACAAATGATCAATGACAAATGACAAATTTAAAACATATCTGCGGGATCGGCGGACTGTAATTTCCGGGTGGCGATCGCACCAGAAATTATACACATAATCATCGTCAGTGTTAATACCGTCAAGGCCCGTGCTACGGTCATGTAAACTGGCAAATTGGTGGCATTACGAGTTAAATGATAAAGTCCTAAAGGTGCGATCGCTCCTGGGATAAACCCTAAAACTGCCAAAATTATCGCCTCTTCAAACACCACACCTAATAAGTAGAGATTGTTATATCCCATTGCTTTAAAAGTGGCGTATTCTTTGATATGGGAATTCACATCTGTAGAAAGAACTTGATAGACGATAATCACGCCCACCAGAAACCCCATTGCTACACCCAGGCTGAAGATAAACCCGATAGCCGTATTTGTTTTCCAGTAATTTATTTCAAATTCGAGAAATTCTGCTTTAGTTAAAACTTTAACATCATTATCTAAATGAGATTCTAAAGTTGCTTTCATCTGTTTTGGGTCATAGCCTGGTTGCAACTGCACCAAACCGAGACTGACACCGCTAGCTTCTCGTTTGGGAAATAGTCGCAGAAAGTTCTGGTCGCTGGTGATCAAAGTACCATCGGCTATGAAGGAAGCCCCGACTGAAAATAAGCCGCTAATGGTAATTGTCCGCCGTTCTATTTCGGTTGTGACAGTTTTACCTTGGTCAATTTTGGCCAGCGCTTCGTTGTAATCTCCTCTAGAGGCGCGATCAAACAGAACGGTATCTGGTAGCTTAATAGCATCTATCTGGCGATTCACATCCGCTAAGTTCAACACTTGCTGATCAGGATTGAACCCCATAACTAATATTGTCGTCTTCTGATGTGTTTGGGGATTTTTCCAATCAACAATGTTGACATACATTCCTTCTGCCGATTTGACACCTGGTACATCCATTGCTTGATACAGCCGCCGCCGCGTAAAGCTAGACATATATGCCAGGTTACGTGCTTGGGGGCTGATGACAAACATATCAGCCTGCATACTGCGATGCAGCATTGTGTTACTTTCAAACAGGGCATTCTGAAACCCTAGCTGCATGAACATCAAAACATCGGCAAAGGCAATGCCTGACAATGCCACCAAAAGACGGCCTTTTTCATGACTCAGTTGCAGCCATCCTAAAGGCGTTCGCCGCCGCAGTTGCTGGATAAATCCAATCACAGTTCAATCACCGCCTTGACTTGCAAATTAGTAAAGCTAGAAGCGTTTTGGCTAGATAGTTTATTCAGTTGCACATGCACTTCCACTACTCTGGCATCAATATTACTAGAGGGGTCAGCATTGATCAGATTTTGTCGCTTTACCTCCATACCAATCCAATCTACTCTTCCCTCTAATTCATTGCGTAGGGAATCACTGCTTACCCGCACCCCCTGTCCTGGACGCACTCTTTTGATATCACTTTGGTAGACTTCTACTACTGCATACATCTGGTCGGTTTGACCTAGAGCCACAATTCCTTCATTGCCAACAGTTTCTCCAGCTCGGGTATTAATCTCCAAAATTCGACCGGCTTTAGGAGCCACAACGTATGCCTGCGCCAGTTCTGCTCTAATTTTATCCACGGTGGCTTGAGCACTCTCTATCTCTGCCTGTGCATTTGCTATATCTGTGGGACGGACTTCAGCAGTTTGATTCAGGTTAGCTTTTGCTTCGTTAATCTGCTGTTGCAAGCTGGCGAGGGTTTGATCCTGGTTGGCTTTTGCTTCGTTAAGCTGCTGTTGTAGGGTGGCTACAGTTCTTGTCTGGGTGGCTTGGCTTTCAATTAACTCTTGAGTGGAAGTTTCGGCGCTTAGGCGTCTTTTATCAACTTCTTGGCTAGAAATTGCTCCTGCTTTGTATAAAGTCTCGTAGCGCTGCACGTCAGCTTGGGCATTACCTTTCTCGGCTGCTACGCGAGCCACTGTTGCTTGCAAGCTGCGTTGTTGCCCTTGCAGTTCTGCTTCTAGACGATTAATTGTGGCTTGCTGAGTTTTAATGTTTCCTTCTAGTTCTACTTGTACACGATTCACCGTAGCTTGACGCGCTCTAATTTCTCCTCGTTTGGCTCCAGCTTTTACCTGGTTAAGGCGGGATTTGGTAACTTGAACTTGTTTTTGGGCTTCAGCCAAAGTAGCTTGTAGGCGATCGCGGTTGTCCATAATTGCAATTACCTGCCCAGTTTTGACGCGATCGCCTTCTTTGACCAATAGTTGCTCTACCCGATTTCCTTCACCAATTGCAGAAGGCGCTGACAGTTTTATTACCTCTCCCTTTGGTTCCAACCGCCCTAATGCTGTTACTGTTTTTACCACAGGCACAACTGCTACTGGTGCTTTTTGTTTTTCATTAGCTGTAGCCTGAAACTTCATCACTGTATAAACACTGATTCCGCCTATTGCTAGAGATGTAATGATTGTAAGTAGAAGAGGCGATCGCAAAAGATTCTGAGAAGACCTCAAACCCTCTGAATTCCTGTTTTGCTCCATACTATTCCCCCTTACCACCAGTAGCAACTTGTACTAAACTGTCCAGTTCAATGTATGCTAAACTAAACGGACTAGTTTAGTCAATAGGATACAACTAAACTTGCCAATCAATTTACTCGGCATTATCCAGCAAAATGCTATTCCCTATTGCGATTGATTGTCTACTAAAAGAAAGTAAATAGAAGAGGGGAAAGCTGATAATAGAGGCATTTGGGCTTTAGCGAAGGGTATATTTATTTTCGCCATTTTGTACTGAGGGCATTTTGCA
Organism: Nostoc sp.; assembly: GCF_036917615.1. Taxonomy (GTDB): domain Bacteria; phylum Cyanobacteriota; class Cyanobacteriia; order Cyanobacteriales; family Nostocaceae; genus Nostoc. Next base: position 59,322 of record NZ_JBALCZ010000064.1, on the reverse strand, counting down.
GCATCTATTAATATTGTTTATAATAAAGGATGATTAATAAATGGTACGCATCAAAGCTGACGAAGTGGATCGAGATAATTCCGTTGATAAAGTGGAGCAAATTTTGCAAGGGGCAATGCAAGAGTTCCTCCAAAATGGCTATGCTGGTACAAGTATGGATCGGGTAGCAGTAGCAGCAGGTGTTTCTAAAGCGACAGTCTACAGCCACTTTCAAGATAAAGAAGGACTTTTTAAAGTACTGTTAGAGCAACTGACAAGCAAAAAGAATAGCTCCATTTTTGGCACAGAACCGATTGAGGGAGAACCAGGCGTTATACTGCACCAGGTAGCAACCAAAGCATTAGAGCAGATGCTTAACGACAAAGAACATAGTGCATTTATGCGAGTACTAATCGGGGAATCTGGGCGTTTTCCTGAGTTAGCTCAAATTTGTATTCGGGCGATGATTAAGCCAGTAGCGGAAACTCTCACTCACTACTTGGCGGCTCCGGAACTAAAGATACCTGACCCAGAGGCAACAGCAAGAATCCTCTTAGGAACATTGGTGCATTTTCATATTACTCAAAATGTAATGCATGGAAAGGACATTGTACCAATGGAAAGCGATCGCCTGATTGATGCCTTGACACACCTAATCACTAAATGCGCTGATTGATTGGCTATGTCCCGGTGCTTGTTCGGTGGGAAGGTGAAATTCACCTTAAGTAACAGTTGACCGTTTTTTCCATAGAAGCTACAGTGTTGCCTGCGGCTTTTTTCGTTCCTTACCGTTGAGTCGAGAATCCCACGGCTTTAAGTGAAAACGAGCAATAGCCATGTTTTCATCGCCGTGGGAGTTGTCAAAAGCTGGCATAAATACATCCTCCAGCGATCGCAAGATTAACTAGGCAGGAATGACTTGAACAATTAGTGAGCGTTTATCCAGCGACTGAACTTTACCTACTTGACTGAGATCATTTGCAATTCGGTCTAGCAGTTCTCCCGCTTTGTCACGATATTGATGTTCTCGGCCTCGTAAACGAATGGCAAACTTGACTGAATCGCCTTTACTTAACCATTCACCTGCTTGTTCGATGCGTAAATTGTAATCAGCCACACCCACGTTTAGACCAAACCGAACTTCCTTTACCGTGGGTCTAGCACTCTGGCTCTGACGTTTCTTCTTTTGATACTGAAGCTTGCCATAGTTAAGAATCTTGGCAATTGGAGCGTCTTTGCCTTCGGAGACTACAACTAAGTCAAGCTCTAAGCTTTCGGCTAGCTGTAGCGCCTCATTGGTGTCGATCAGACCACGATTGTTATTCTCATGGTCAATCAAGAACACGTGAGGTGACTTGATTTGCGAATTAATCAGTTGCTTTTGGATTGCGATAATGAATTTCTCCCAATTGTTCAACACTTTGCTTTGCTTTGCTTTGCTTTGCAAGTAATGCCAATTTAACACAACACTGAATCAGACGACCTTTAACGACACAATCGACTGCAATCTGTTAGAATACATAATTGCGGCACTCGCTCTCAGTCTTTGCGCTACTGCCCATCCAGCCTTTCAATGATTTTTTATCCGTCCGCCTAAGACTGACGCCGCCATTGGCGACAGGCCGATGTTATTTTTGGAGTTTTATGTCTTTTTCTACTCTCGGCTTGTCCAATGAAATTATCCGTGCGGTTACCGAACGAGGGTACACCGAACCCACGCCAATTCAAATACAGGCGATCCCTGCCGTATTGTCGGGTAGCGATTTGCTAGCTGGGGCACAAACTGGTACTGGAAAAACCGCTAGTTTTACCCTGCCGCTCCTGCATCGGTTGTCGTCTGACAAGAGCGTCAAAGGTACGTCTAAAGGATACCCGCCGATCCGGGCACTGATTCTCACCCCAACTCGCGAACTCGCCGCACAGGTGGAAGAAAGCGTGCGCGAGTACGGTAAGTACTTGCAGCTAAACTCGATGGTGATGTTCGGCGGAGTTGGTATTAATCTGCAAAAACAGCGTTTGAAGGGGCGAGTGGATATCTTGGTCGCTACTCCAGGGCGACTGCTAGACCACGTACAGCAGGGCACAGTCAACCTATCGCATATTGAGGTTTTGGTGCTGGATGAAGCAGATCGGATGCTGGACATGGGCTTTATTCATGATATCCGCCGCATCCTCTCACTTCTGCCTAAACAGCGACAGAATTTGCTATTCTTCGCTACTTTCTCAGACAAAATTAAGACACTCGCTGCCGGGTTGCTCAATCACCCAACGATGATTGAGGTAGCACGCCGCAATGTTACCGCCGACACGATCGCCCAGAAAGTTTACCAAGTAGACCGTGACAAGAAACGCCAATTACTTGCTCACCTGATTCGGCGAGATAATTGGTATCAAGTGCTAGTGTTCACTCGCACTAAGTATGGTGCTGATCGTTTGGTTAAGCAGTTGGGTGAAGAGCGGATTCAAGCACTGGCAATCCACGGTAACAAGAGCCAGCCGGTGCGTACCAATGCTCTGGCAAAGTTCAAGAATGGCAGCTTACAGGTACTGGTGGCGACGGACATTGCTGCTAGAGGTCTTGACATCAGCGAACTGCCGCATGTAGTCAACTTCGATTTGCCCAATGTACCGGAGGATTATGTTCATCGCATTGGTCGCACTGGTCGTGCTGGCGCGTCAGGTGAAGCCGTATCGCTGGTGTGCGTCGATGAATACCCTCTATTGACAGATATCGAAAAACTGATCGAGCAGCGCTTGCCGAAGGAAGTGGTCGCTGGCTTTGGGCCCAACCCCGATATTAAGCCAGAACCAATCCCAAATGGACGCCAACACAGAGCCAAGCCTGGAAGTGATAAGCGTCCGGCTCGTACTCCTAAACCGTTACCACAGACATCAGCTAAACGTCAGGCAGCACCACCTGCCACCAATGGCGATCAGCCTGGTGCCCGTTCGTCCGCATCACGCCGTTCTGCTAAACGCGATCGCTGATCTTGGTTAGCTGTTCAACTGGAAAATCTCACTTCTAAACCTCTCTTTTCTTAGCTCGACTTTATCCAAAATTAAGAACTCGGTTTCTTTATCCGCCAAAAACCCTGGCTTTTTCGCAAATACTTTTTCCACGTCACTCATTCTCGGTGAAATCGAAAAAGTAAAACGACAGTCCCACAAAGATTTCAGCGTTAGCGATTATGCAACGACTCCGCAGGAGTATCACGTTACAAAAAAAATGGATAAAGTTGAGCTAAACTCCAATTAAGAGACTAAGCACTGTAATTAATAATTTTTAATACCATAAAGTCAATGCTAATTATTAATTATGTCGTTTTTGAAAACGACCGATTACTTTACCTAGACTTAAGGTAGCTCCAAATGCTAATAAAGCTAACCCAGTTCTAGATTCGGGAATTGCAATTGCATCTTTAGTGAAATACAAAAATCTTGGTTGTCTCAAACCCCCACTACCTGCGGGAACGAATGCATCGATAAATGCTCCTGTTTTACCGTTATAGCGCAAGACATTATTAGTTAATATGCTACTCACATACAGGTTCCCATCATAACCAAAAGTTTGTTTCGCAGGCGCAGAAAGACCACCGCTATTACTAGTAACAAAAAAATCAATAAATTCTCCTGTCTTGCCGTTATAGCGTGCGATATCGTTAGTCTTAAAATCAGCAACGTGAGCAAAGGGCAAAGGGTTGAATTAGGTCGCTCACTAGGAGCGAGGTTTTTACCTCAAGTGGTTTTCACACGTCCCCTGCTATTTTTGTGAGTCCGAGGCTACAACAACTCGGTGATGGAAAATAGCCGTTGTCGGTCTATTTTTTGAAGCTTGATTTTTTCAGCGTAGAAAGCTTGATAATAAGATTGATAGCGCTCTGGTTCAGCTTCTGGGTCGGTTTGTTGCCATAATTCCAAAAAGTGGCGATAGCGTTTTTCAAGCATCACCAAATCCATGCAAGCGATCGCAGCTTGAACCACTTGCGGAGTCCGAAGTATTTCTTTCTGGTTTTTTTCATCCACATGAAACAAATGGGAAATTAACGCCATCTCACTGCCAAATTCTAAGAACTGGTCTTGCAAGCGGGAAATTAAATTTGGTAGAGACGCAAAATTTTTCATCTCTTGATCACCGGATGAAATTTCTAAAATCTGTTGCCATAAAAATCGGTGGTGGGAAAGGCTAAATTGCAAATCTCGCTCCTCTAGTTCGGCAATAATCGCTTGACGCTGTTCAGGACAATGCAAGTAAATCCTTAGTAATAACGCCTCTGCGTGTTCTAGAAGGCTGCGTTCTGTAGGGAGTGGGGAGTGGGATTTGCCACCTCCCCATGCCTTCTTCGCTGACACAGGCTTAGTGTATGTAGCCGCAGCCGGAGCAATTTGAGTTAACAGATTTTCGACTCGTAGGGGTATAAGTCTGGTATCTCCTAAGCTGAGTATTTCTGCACAGTAGGAAACGTAATAATTCCGTGTATCGCTGTTAGCTATATTTTTAAGTAATTTGACTAATTGCTGAGTTACTTGCTGAAAATCAGTAGCCTGTTTTAAGTCGCGGTCTTGAATAATTTGCTGAATCTGCCAGTCTAGCCAAAGTGGCGCATTTGCTAACAGTTCTCGATAATTTTCTGGTGTATGGCTGTGCAAGTATTCATCAGCATCTTTACCATCGGGTAAATTGAGAATTTTTAGCTGAACTTCGCCTTTGTATGCTAATTCGGCAATTTCACCGATCGCTCTTTCGGCAGCATTGGTTCCAGCTTTATCAGCATCAAAGTTGAGTACTAATTGTTTCGATTCGGTGTAGCGTAATATTAGCCGCACTTGTTCTAAGCTTAAGGCTGTACCGAGTGAGGCGACGGCGTTGTTAATTCCAGCAGCGTGGAGAGCGATCGCATCAAAATATCCCTCTACCACCACCGCTTGATCGAGTTGGGAAATCCCACCTTTGGCTTGATCGAGGGCAAATAATGTTCTGCCTTTACTAAAAAGTTCGGTTTCTGGTGAATTCAGATATTTAGGTTGTACCCCTTCCGGGGAAGCCGCCCTCTGGGCGTCTACATCAGTCAAAGTCCTACCACCAAAAGCAATGACGCGCCCTTGGACATCACGGATGGGAATCATCAAGCGATCACGAAATACATCATAATAACCGCCCCCGGAAGAGCGTGGCTTAATCAATCCCGCTTTTTCTAGTATTTGTGCGGGCAAATGTTTATCTTCCACTAGATAGCGATGGAGGGTTTCCCAACCTGCGGGAGCATAACCTAAACCAAATTGCTGTATAGTTTCTTCTTTGAGTTGGCGGTTAGATTGCAAATATTGAAGTGCTTTTTGCCCTTGGGATTGTCTGAGGGCGTGTTGATAAAACTGGGCGGACGTTGCCAGAACTTCATATAACTGCTCACGCAAAGATAGCTGACGCTGTAATTCTTGACGTTGTTCGGGTTCGAGAGTTTGCACAGGTACTTGGTAACGCCGTGCCAAATCCAGCACCACATCAGCAAAAGAACGCTTTCCCAACTCCATGACAAACTTAATGGCATTTCCCCCAGCTTGACAGCCGAAACAATAGTACATTTGCTTGGTTTGGCTGACGGTGAAGCTAGGAGATTTCTCATCATGGAAAGGGCACAAACCAACAAAATCCTTTCCTCGTTTGCGTAAAACTACGTATTCCGAGACGACATCTACAATATCAGCCCGTAGTTTAACTTCCTCAATTGTGTCTGGGTGCAAGCGAGGGATTTGCATATTTAGTCATTAGTCATTAGTCATTAGTCATTAGTCATTAGTCATTGGTCATTGGTCATTGGTCATGAACTTTAAAAAAAGGACAAAGGACAAATGACAAAGGGCTTCTGATGGCTATTATATTCTTGTTGCTAGACCAAGAATGATATATAGAATTGTTTACACTTAATTTTATCAGAGGAAATACTGAAAATGGGACGTATTTTTATATCAGCGGCTCATGGAGGCAAAGAAGCCAGAGGAATCGATCCAGGTGCGATCGCAGGTGGTACAACTGAAGCCAAAGAAATGATTTTGCTGCGGGATTTGATTGTCACGGAACTGAGGGCGCGGAATTTGGAAATTTTGGCGGTTCCTGATGACTTGAGTGCCGCCCAAACTATCACCTGGATCAATTCCCGCGGCCGTCGGGGTGATATTGCCCTAGAAATTGAATCTGATGCGGCTAACAGCCCGTCTGTGCGTGGGGCTAGCGTCTTCTATATTGTTAATAATAGCGATCGCAAGAGTAATGCTGAACAGTTGCTAGTGGGGTTGTTGCGCCGCGTACCCCAATTACCGAATCGGGGAGTCAAGCCAGATACCGATAGTGGATTGGGTCGTTTAGTATTCTGTCGCCAGACAACGCTTCCAGCTTTGGTGATGCAAGTGGGGTTTCTCAGCAATCCAGAGGATCGGGCTTTGCTGCAAACTCGTCGCCGCGATTTTGCTTTGGGAATTGTCGATGGACTAGTAACTTGGAGTCGTATAATTGACCCCACTCCTGGAACTCCGGTCGAAGCAAATTATCCGGCAATTAATATCAATATTAATGGGCAAAATTACTCAGAGCAAGGAGTTTTAGTTAATGGCAATGCTTACATCCCCATTGATTTAGTAGACATTCTCCGGATTGACCTTTCAAAAGCAGCTAATGTCAATCGGATTACCTATCACAAAGTAGTTTATGTCAAAGCGATCGAACTGCGAGATTTTAATGTTGCAGTCAATTGGGATGCTGTAACTCGTACTGTCAGCTTGCGCTCAAATTTGATGGTTTGCTCTGGTCAATTTTCGCGGGTGATGTCAAACGGTAATACTTCCGAAGTCCAGTTACAATTATTTCTGAGAAACAATAATGAAAACGCTTTGCTAAAGTTTCCTGACATCCCCAAACTTTATCGGGAAGAAGCAGGTATAGAGGGAGTTAACTATGATATTTCCTTTTGCCAAATGTGTGTAGAAACTGGATTTTTACGGTTTGGTGGCGATATTAAACCTGAGCAAAATAACTTTGCCGGCTTAGGTGCGATCGGTGGTGGTTCGGAAGCTGCATCTTTTGCAAGTGCCAGAATTGGAGTGAGGGCGCACATCCAACATTTGAAAGCTTACGCCAGTTTAGAACCTTTGGTACAGGAAGTAGTAGATCCAAGGTTTCGCTTTGTCACACGTGGGATTGCGCCATTAATTGATCAGCTATCAGGGCGGTGGTCAGCAGATTTGGATTATGGTGCAAAGATTTCAGCAATGCTGAAACGATTATATGAGTCAGCAGGACTTCTTTGAGTATTGAGTAACTTGTTCTAGCAATTTTTAGATAACTCATTTCTTCCTTTGTGCCCTTTGCGTACTTTGCGGTTCGTTTAATTCAGATTAAGTGCATCTTGATGGAGAATTAGTATAAGTCCTGATTAAAAACGCTACCCTTTTACGCAAAACTGTACTAAAGTTTTGCACAACGCGATCGCAAACGTAGTCAGCTTCAGGCTAAGGATGCCGTAAAGTTGTTGTAGATTTGATAGCAATTAAAAAAACAGACCGTGATCGTCCCATCAAGCAGTAGAGCATTAGTAGCAAATCATAACAGTAGTTTAGGATTTACCAGCCTCGCAAAACTATCAAGTGGAAACTTGCTTGCAGAAGTGGATCTTCATCGGGTTGTAGTAAGTTTAAGGCTAAGGCAAGACAAAAAAGCGTCGATAGGCCAGTTTCTCACTCCCGCCTCAGTAGCCCAATTGATGGCTGGGATGTTTAATCGGCTAGATTTGCCTGAAATATCCTTGCTTGATGCTGGAGCAGGAATCGGTTCATTACTAGCCGCTTTTGTGGTACAAGTATGCCAGCATCAAAAATCCACGTCAAGTTTGCGCGTTGTAGCTTATGAAATTGACCCTTTTTTAATTCGATATTTGCATCAAACTTTAGAGCTATGTGAGAGGGAATGTCAGCGTGTAGGTATTTCCTTCAATTACGAAATTCGTGAGACTGATTTTATTGAAGATGCAGTTAGGCTGCAAAAGCTTGGTTTAATGAATAGTGCAAACGCAACAGAATTTACTCATGCTATTCTCAACCCGCCTTATTTGAAAATCAATGCTTATTCCAAAGTGCGCGAATTGCTGCGTTCCATCGGTTTGAAAACTAGCAATCTTTATACTGGTTTTATGGCTGCTACAGCACAACTTCTAAAACCAAGTGGGGAGTTTGTAGCGATTACCCCGCGTAGTTTTTGCAATGGTCCATATTTTCGTGACTTTCGCAAGATGTTTTTAGAGATGATGGCTTTAGAGCAAGTACATCTTTTTGAGTCGCGGCAAGAAGCATTTAGTGATGATGATGTTTTGCAAGAAACTATCATTATCAAAGCTACAAAACAAAAGCAAAAGTTTAGCAGCGTCAGCATAAATAGCAGTTGGGGTGCTAATGATGACTTTATAATGTCACACTCTGTAGCATATTCAGAGTTAGTTAACCCTAATGATTTAGAGCAGTTTATTCATATTATTCCAGATAGTATTAGCCAGCAAATCGTTCAACGAATGACACTTTTTACCTGTAGCTTGAAAGATTTAGGGCTAACAGTTTCAACCGGGCGGGTAGTAGATTTCCGAGCAAAAGAGTACTTAAGGACAAATCCAAAAAATAATACTGTTCCTTTAATTTATCCGGTAAATTTCTCGAATGGATATGTAGAGTATCCCAAAATCACCAAAAAGCCTCAAGCGATAGTTCATATAGAAGAAACAGCGAATATTCTGATACCAAATGAGCATTATGTCCTATGCAAAAGATTCTCATCGAAAGAAGAGAAAAGGCGTGTTGTTGCGGTGGTTTATGATGCCAACCAATTTAATTATGGCTATGTCGGCTTTGAAAATCACTTGAATTACTTTCACAAAGATAGGCGTGGACTTAGCCTTACCTTGGCTCGTGGGCTTGCTGTTTATCTTAATTCAACTTTAGTTGATGCTTTTTTTCGGTTGTTCAATGGGCATACTCAGGTCAATGCAACAGATTTGCGAAAATTAAAGTACCCTAATTTGTCACAGCTATTGTCTTTAGGAACGGGGATTAAAGAGCAGTTTCCTTCTTTACGGGAAATTGATGAACTTATAGAAAATAAGCTATTGAGTATGTCGAATCAGTCAGAGAATAATCCAATTGCAACTAAATCCCGAATTGATAAAGCGCTGCAAATATTGACACAATTGGGCTTTCCACGGGCACAGCTTAACCAACGGTCAGCTTTAACTCTCTTGGCGTTGCTTGACTTAAAACCGACAGACTCTTGGCAATTAGCAAGTTCCCCTTTAATGGGAATTACGCCAATGATGGACTTTATGGCTCAACATTATGGCAAAACCTATAAGCCCAACACACGGGAAACAGTTCGCCGCCAGACAGTGCATCAATTTCTGGATGCAGCTTTAATAGTTGCTAATCCAGATAATTTAAGCCGCCCTATCAACAGTCCTAAAACTGTATATCAAATTGAAATCAGTGCCCTAGAACTATTAAGAACCTACGGTACTGAAGAATGGGAAAAGAGCATCCGCACCTATCTTGCTTCAGCTGAAACTCTGAAAAAGCAATATGCTCAAGAGCGCGAAATGTCCCGTATTTCTATAGTAATTCACGGAGAAATTAAAACTTTATCACCAGGTGGTCAGAATATTCTGATTGAAAAAATTATTAATGATTTTGCCCCTCGTTTTACTCCTAGTGGAAAGCTCATCTATGTTGGCGATACAGATGAAAAGTTCGCCCACTTCAATGAAGCAGCATTGACAGATTTGGGCGTTAACATCGATTCCCACGGCAAAATGCCAGATGTGATTATTCACTTCACAACAAATAACTGGTTGGTGCTGATTGAAGCTGTAACCTCACATGGCCCAATTAATGCTAAACGGAAGAATGAACTTGAAGTCTTATTCAAAGATGTCCAAATACCTCTGGTGATGGTAACTACATTTCTCAGCCGTAAGGCAATGGTGGGATATCTGGCAGAGATTGCTTGGGAAACGGATGTTTGGGTTGCTGAAGATGCAACTCATTTGATTCATTTCAATGGTGAATATCTATTGCAGGCTTACCAAACAGAGAAGAAGCAAACTTCCTGAATATACGAAAATACGCTTGGTGTTAGTGATATTTTGCCCCGGAAAATCCTTCAACCCCCCTTAAAAAGGGGGGTTGAATTCACTAGTTTTGCTCTTGAAGTCGCTAAAGAGGAAAGCTACGATACTTGGGAGCAGTTAAATCTGAATCAAATTACTTTTTTACATATCTTGTTTATATTCTTCTAGCAATTGCGGAATGTGATCGTACCCATCCACACCAATAACTGCAATGATTTTAGGGCGATGTTGCTGTAAGAACTTTTGGAAAGCTTCTACGCCGATTTGTCCTTGTAAAATTGTCAGTAACCCTGCCGGTTGATGCCACTCACTAGAAGCAATTTGCTCCAAAAGATACATTCCCAAGCAGCCGGTGTAAACAGTTTTTTCCGAATTTTGTAGATGATAATAAGCTTCTGCCAAATAAGCTAAGTTCCGCCCTTGGAGATACAAATCACCGGAAACTTGCGCTGTTTTAAAGCCATCTTCTAGATATTTAATTGCCGTTTGGTGTTGTCCAATTACTAAATAGGCAATTCCTAAGCTGCTGACACATAAGGCTTTACTTTGAATATCGCCTAATTTTTCTGATAATTTTAAACCTTGTTCCAAATAATTAATTGCGGCTTCATAAGTTTCGGGTTCTAGGTTTTCTAGTTCCTGAGCTTGCATGACTTCGCTGTAACCTAAATTTACCAGCGCGTTTGCTTCTCCTGTGCGATCGCCTGCTTGCCGACTTAGTATTAATGCTCGTTGACTGTAGTTGATTGCCTCAGCATAATTTTGCTGTTGCACGTAGGTACGGCTGAGGTGATTGAGATTGGCAATTTCACAGGGGCGATCGCCTGCATTCCTGGCGATCTCCAGCGCCTGCTGATGAAAATCAAGTGAGCGCTGATATTCTCCCAAAGCACGTTGAGAATAACCTAAAAGTGTCAAAATTCGCGCCTTTTCCTGGGTTCCCTCACCTAGTCGCAGCGGTTCATCTAAATAATCGAGGGCATCTCGTAAATAAGTACCAGTAAAAGAGGCAAAAATCCCACCGTAAAAGGGAAAATACGGACGCTGGGCAAAGGTTCGCAAAATCTGGAGCATAATTTGAGAACAGGCATCGCCGTACACTGTCCCAATGCTGCCAAAACCACTTGCTAACTGACTCCAAATGACTGCAAAGGTCAAAAAAGTGGAAATGGACAATTTTGGCCCGGCTTTAACATCGTAAGCTTGTTGGTCAAACCAGTTAATTAGTCCCCGTTGCAAGTACTGTAAAATCAATGCCATTTCCACCCAATCTCTGAGGGTGATTCCGCGTTGTCGCTGGGCAAACTCAATTGCCGATTCTTCCATAGCCAAGGTGCGAAGCAGTGCTTGGGGTAACTCACTATTGAGTTGTTTGGCCCAACTTGCCCAAGGGCCACGTTCTCCGGGTACGCCGCCAAATCCCAAAGATTCTTTTTGCTCGTACATCCAACTGAGCAAGTTATCTTGCAATCGCTGCCAAGAAGCTAAACCACGGGTAATACCTTCGGAAAATTGTTCTAAATCAGCATCTGCCTGAGCAAATTGCTGTAATGCTTTTGATAATTGCTGTAGCTGTTGCAAATTTAGCGGATACTTCTGATTGGGGTCAGTAACCCGGATAAATGCCGCCAGACGCTCGTCTGCCGCAGATGTGGTAATTTCTGTAACTGCGGAGGCGATCGCTTCTGTGGCTTTGTTTTGCTCTTGCCAGCGTTGCCATTGACTTTGAATGGTCTTAATGGCTCTTAAACTCCGAGTCGCCTTGGCTTTCTTGAATTCGTCTTTTTCACTATCTACTTGGCTTTGGAGAGCATTCAGGCGATCGCTCAAAGCCAACTCAAAGACTTCCCCTGTACCGGAAGTGATTCCTTTAAGCAGCATTTGATACACCATATCAACAGAGCTAATTTTGCCCTTGAGGGTGGTTTCGACAATTTCATCGATTAAGGCAAGATAGCGATCGCGCAACGGCAGAGATTCTGACACTTTGGCTATTAGAGAACGTCACGTCAATTCTAATTCTAGTCTTGACAGAGGTGGAGGAGTGGGGAAAATGTCTGGAATTTTGAATGCGTGAATTTTTAATTATTAACAGTCCTTCATTTGAACTGGGAAATGCAATCTGCCGAAATCAGTTGATTCTTGCTCATTTACCTCGGTTTTTGGTGGACTTTCCTGTGAGCGCGACTACTCGCGCTCTCCAGCCTCAAAAACATTGGCTGAAACCCTTATTTATTCAGCTAATTTTTAGAGGTACGGAAATTTTTTAAGTGTCTTAACTGTCTTATTCGTCATTCTTTCCTTCCCTAACCTAACAATATATACAAAGGTAATCATTATTATTTCTAATAGGGGTTTTAAAAGCAAAATAAGTATAATTAAAAGCTATTTAATCCCAAAATAGAAACTTTAAAACCCCATTAGCTATGAGTTAAATAGACTACTAAGGTTATATCTCATATTTTTATGTTAATGACGATATTTTTGAAATATCCTCTAAGTAATATTCGTAACAAATGCCAAATACTAAGAAGTTATTAACCCTACACCAACCCCCAAAGCACCCGATTTAATATCATTAATGGGCCAGCTAATGCATTTGTTTTGTACTGCAAAAAAATAGAGAGAATCTTTAATGAGTAACCTATTGCCGGACAATGATGTGAATATTTTAGTAATTGGGGCGGGAGTAAGTGGTCTAACAACCGCTATATGTCTGAGAGAGGTAGGTTTTAGAGTTGTGATTGTTGCAGATCGTTTTGCCCCAGATTTAACCTCTATTGTGGCAGGTGCATTGTGGGAATGGCCACCGGCAGTCTGTGGTAGTCATGGTGCTCCCAGATCCCTGGAACGCTCTAAAGAGTGGTGTATGACTACCTATAATAAATTCAAGAAAATACACGCAGAGTTTGGTTCAGAAGAAACAGGACTTTATTTAAAGGATGCGTATTTCTATTTCAAGGATGTTTTGGAAAATCGACCTACTGAACTTCGCAAAATGAATGAGTTGAAGGATAAGGTTGATGAATTTGAAAGAGGCTTACAGATTGTCAAAGAAACGATTGATTTGAGTTTTAAAGGAGGTATAAAAGATGCTTATAAACACATGGCTCCGACGACAAATACCGATGTCTACATGAAGTGGTTACTTCAACAGGTAAAGGATATTGGATGTGAGATCATCCAGGAAAAAATCACTGTCAATGTAGTTCAAAATGAACAGGAACTACTTCGTCGTTTTAATGCAAGGGCAATTGTTAACTGTGCTGGACTAGGTTCGATAGCAACTACAGGGGATACTTCCATGTATCCCTTGAGGGGCGCACTTGTCAGGGTTAAAAATCTGGGGAAAGTTGTGACAGACGCTCATTGTATTTCCCACGAAGAATCTTCTGCAAATGAACAAGATATCGTTTACATAGTTCCTAGAGGGGATGATTTAGTGGTCTTGGGAGGATTAACGCAGCAAGATCAATGGGATACAGACCTATCTCTTGAGGTTCCAATTATCCGACAGATGTATGATGGCTGTTTGGAGTTTCTACAGGAATTAAGAGAACTCCCACTAGATGAGAAAGAACCTGTTAGGACTGGTTTACGACCATTAACAGAGGAAAATGTTTGTGTGGAAAGGGTTTTAAACACACACGTATTTTATAATTATGGACATGGAGGGTCAGGAGTAACTCTGTCATGGGGATGTTCACAAGAAATTGTCCAGTTGGTACAAGAAATGCTCCGTGAGGAGGCAACTGGATTTGCCTTGAACAGTAGTAAGATAGATAGCAATAAGCAGACTATCTTTGTGCTGCATGATATGCTTGCCAGCAAAACTGATTTTAGGCATATCCGATCAGATAATAGAAATCTGGTTTTACTCTGTAGTAGGGAAGGACTCAGTGAGGTTATACCCTCCCAGTATCAACACTTGGATCTTGTGCGGATTGTAGAACCTTATAATTTGGAAAATCTGCTCCAAACCTATCAACAGATTAAGATTGATTATAAACTTTTGGATAACAACTGTCGGATTGTCACCAATGATCAGTATTCGGTGCTGTTAGCTGCACAGTTGCGTGAAGCTCTAAATCTAGTAGGCGATCGCCCAACGATGATCCGCCAGTTTACTGATAAGAGTTACCTCAAATCTACCCTCGAAAATTCCCTAATTCGGGTGCCAAAGTATCTGATTTTTGCTCAAGACCAATACCGTAAAGAACCAGTTTCATACTTAAAGTTTGTTCTAGAAGAACTAGGTAATCACATCTTTATCAAACCAGTTATCGGATCAGGCAGTGAAAAAACTAGAAGAATTCATACTGTTGATGATTTGAAAACCTGGTGTGACAGCAATGTAGATTCAGATGAAGAATTTGAATTAAATGAATTCATTAAAGGTCAACTATACAATACAAGTGTTGTCATTAAAAATGGTCAACCTTGTTATTTTGCTGCTTGCAAGCACTATCGACCTAATGATGAGTTCATTTATGGTCATCAAATCGGCAATATTGTTGTTAGAGAAGAAGATCCAGAATTTCATAAACTTTGGCAATTTTCAAGTGATACGTTACAAAGTTTAGAACACGGTTATCCGAAAAATGGTGTACTTAATATTGATTTCTTCTTAGAAGAAGGTAGCGAAGAACCGATTCTGATCGAAGTAGCTGCACGCACCCCTGAAGGGCTTGTATCGAGAATGTTTGACATCTATCAGGGGGTACGTCTAAACGAGTTACATCTCCAATTACAGATTGGTGATTCCCCTGATATCATTCTCAAGGATAGGAATGAGTGGAAGTACAGTGCTTCCTCGATTCATCCAAAGCAGAATGGCGTTGTTACAGCAATTGAGAAGCCAATTCTCGAAAGTGATGTGGAAGTTTATTGGCAGATTTATTTGGAACAGAGACTAAAAAAATCACAAAGTACGAGGGATGTTGCGATTGCGATTATTTTGAGCAATCATGAATTTTCAACCCTTCAAGGGGATTATGAGGTAGCCAATTCTACTAATTTCTACAATATCGAGTAGGTATAGTCTATACTCGCAACAAAAAGCGAAAACACTGGCTCTAAGAGGATGTCTGAAAAGTTTTTTTGTATACACCTAACCCTTGGAAATCCCCCTAAGTCCCCCTTTTTAAGGGGGACTTTGAGACTCTTATTTCCCCTTTTTTAAGGGGAGCCAGCGCGGTCTTCTCCCAAAGGGAGAGGCTAGCGCCTTCTCTACGAGAGGCTACGCCAACGCGGAGCGTCTCGTAGAGAAGGGGTCTCCCCAAGTGGAGCGACTGGCGTGGGTTAGGGGGGATCAACAAATATTTGATACTTCTCAGACATCCTCTAAAAAAAGTAGCTTTTGAGTCTCCATCAAACACTATAGATTTATTAAGTTTTCAAATTAATTTTCTTTAGAATATAAGTCATCATTTCACCTTTACCTTTAATCTGAATTAAACCTCGTTTTTCTAATAAGTACTTATCCTTTAAAAGCTGATAACTTGTTTCACAAACCTGAATACTACCTGCTATCCCATGTGATTCCATTCTACTAGCTGTATTGACTGTATCTCCCCAAAGGTCGTAAGCAAACTTTTTCAGTCCAATCACCCCTGCTACTACTGGCCCTGTACTAATGCCAATACGGATGCGAAAGGATTGGTTATTTTCTTCGTTAAAGGTAGCTATAGCATTTTGCATATCCAAGGCCATGTTAGCTATTGCTGGAGCATGGTTATTAGACTGATTTGGCAACCCCGCAACAGCCATATATGCATCGCCAATCGTCTTGATTTTCTCTACTCCATGACGTTCTGCCAATTGGTCGAACAAACAGAATATTGTATTTAATAACTCGACTAATTTCGCAGGAGATGTACGAGTTGAAAGCTCTGTAAAGCCAACAATATCGGCAAATAGCACCGTAACTTCCAGAAAGCTATCGGCAATAGTTGTATACTGTTGTTTTAATTGTTCTACTATCATCTCTGGCAGAATATTTAGTAGCAGCATTTCTGATTTTTGCTGCGCTAGTTCCATTGCCTTACGTGCGTAAAATTCTTTTTTTCGCAAGCGTTCGTATAAATAGACCGAAAATACACAAATTATGCAAGTCCAAAAGAAGTATAATCCTTGTTCAGCATAAAAAGCTGATGGATTTTTAAATATGGGATTATATAAAATATATAAGGTTAAATAGCAAATTATTGTTCCAAGTTGAGATATTAAATGCATCCACCATTGGACTGGAATGATTGTAGCCTGAGTGAGAAACATCAGAGTCCAAATATTACTTCTAGGTTCCAGACTATTAAACAGCAAAGCTATATCAATTTGGACAGCACAAGTTACAGACCAGCATAAACTCAAAAAAATTAAGTCAGGATAGCGGCGACCGATAGGAGTTTTACATAAACCCCAACAAATAAGAGTGAATAATTCTACTACAACACCAATTTTAAAAGCGTATATCTTGCCTTCTAGATGTGAATTTGCCCAAAGAAAAAAAGCGATCAAAGTTAAGCCAGCAATCAGCATAATCTGAGCCTGTAATTGCAGCCGTTTCAGCAGGAAGCCCTGTCGCTGTTCTTTGTAGGATTCGGCGAGCCTATTGTTTGTTTGTCGATCAGACATTCCATGACTGATGAGCGCATCTAGTTGGGTTTTGTCTGAGTTACTTGGATGAATCATGCACTTTTTACGTTATTAGTAATCAATGGACTAGAGAATGGGGCATAGCTAATGGAAATAATTACCAATGCCCAATCCCCAATGCCCAATCCCCAATGCTCAATAATCATGGCTCGTACCCCTACATTAAATTTTGATCGTGGCACATTAATTTTGCATCCACCACCACGCGGCAAAGGTTGGATGGACTATGCCACATGGGATGATAGAGTTGAAAAATTCCGCATTCCAGCAATTAGATATCGATCGCTAGTGGAAGCACTACAAGCGGAAGATGTTAATTTTATCGATGAGGCGAAGGAATTCTATCCTGTAGATTTGGTTCCCAGTCTGGAAATGGAACCCTATCCCCACCAGACTGAGGCGCTAGCGGCTTGGAAACTGGCGGGTAGACAAGGGGTTGTTGTACTTCCCACGGCGGCGGGAAAGACTTATTTAGCACAAATGGCGATGCAGTCAACGCCACGCACAACGCTGATTGTGGTGCCAACTTTGGATTTAATGCATCAATGGTATGCACACTTGGTAGCGGCTTTCCCCGATGCTGAGGTGGGATTGCTGGGAGGTGGTTCGCGGGATAGAACAGCTATCCTAGTTGCAACTTATGATAGTGCAGCAATTCACGCCGAAACGTTGGGGAATCAATATGCGTTGATTGTTTTTGATGAATGTCATCATTTACCCACAGATTTTAATCGGGTGATTGCTGAATATGCGATCGCACCTTATCGCCTGGGACTCTCCGCTACACCGGAACGCACCGATGGTAAACACGCTGACTTAAATATCCTCATTGGCCAAGAAGTATATCGCAAACGCGCTGAGGATTTGGCGGGGAAGGCGTTAGCAGAACATGAAATTGTCCAAATTAAGGTAAAGTTATCACAACTTGAGCGGGAAAGATACAATCAACTAATTCAAACCCGCAACGACTTTTTGAAGCAATCCAAGATTTCTTTGGGGAGTCTTCAAGGTTGGCAAATGTTCGTGCAAATGAGTGCTAGATCGCAATCTGGACGCAGAGCTATGTTAGCGCACCGGGAAGCGAAAGATATCGCTTTGGGTACTGATGGTAAGTTGCGAATTTTAGTTAATTTATTGGCAGAACATTATCCGGCAAGAATTTTGATTTTCACTGCGGATAATGCGACGGTTTACCGCATTTCTCAAGAGTTGCTAATTCCGGCAATTACTCATCAAACTCCTGTGAAGGAACGGCATGAGATATTAACAAAGTTTCGAGAGGGTAAATATAATACTTTGGTTGCTTCTCATGTGTTGAATGAAGGTGTTGATGTGCCGGCGGCTTCGGTGGCAATTATTTTATCGGGGACGGGTTCGGCTAGGGAGTATACTCAGCGCTTGGGTAGGATTTTACGGAAGGGGAATATTGAGAATAAGCAGGCGATTTTATATGAGGTGGTGGCGGAGGATACGAGTGAGGAGGGGACTTCGGCGCGGCGAAGAGGGGAGAGGAGAGACGAACCGCAGAGGCGCGGAGGACTCAGAGAGGAGGAGGAGAAGAAAGGGAAGTTACAGGTTGTGTATGGGAGTGGGAAGGAAAGGAGTTTGAAGGCGGCGGAACAGTTAGAAATTAATTATTCAATCCAAAATCCAAAATCTAAAATCCAAAATTCAGCAGATGTTACCGACAGACTTACTGATGCATCGCCAAAACGGGGAGGAGATCATTCCGAAGAGACTGAAGATTGATCAGAAAACTTCGGAGTTGGCGATTGAGTTAATTAATTATTTTCAATCAGCGGTGGGGAAAACTCAAGGTGTGCTTGAGCGACAACTGACTGATTTTGAAGGAGATTCTACAGATTATCGTGTGAAGCGGGGATTAGCTTATATTCTCAAAAGCAGTTTTTGCACTTTTGAGGTGATTAGTCCTCTGGAACCACAAATGTTAAGAGAACGGGTGTTTTCTCTGGCTGCAAAATCTGTTTCTAGTCGGGAATCGACACAAGTTAGTTTAAGTAAAATTGCTGATGAGTTAACTCAAGAACTTGAACGGGAAGTTTTATTAGAACAGGTTCGGAATGGACTATATGCTGATTTATCTGAGAATAAAATTTTGACTGTTTTTGATGCTCCAACAGCGCCAGATTTGTTAAATCGATATAACTTATCTCAAGTGCAGGGTGTATTTTATAAGGCCAGTCAACTGGTGTTAAATGCTCATCGCAATGTTCCGGGAGAATATAAGCTGTTGTTTCGCTATCTGAAGTTGTTTCAATTGATGGCTTATATTGAGGGCGATGCTGACCACGGGTTTACAATTACCATTGACGGGCCGACGAGTTTGTTTAATCCTAGTACACGGTATGGGTTGGCGATCGCTAAACTTATTCCTGCTTTACTTCACGTTACTAGATGGAGTCTTTCTTCCATTCTCCAAAGCCGCGACGCCTATACAAATACTTGGAAAACTGGACGTTTCACCCTCAATTCCGAATGTGGTTTGGTATCTCACTATCCACCAGGGAAGCCCTACGATAGTATGCTAGAAGCATCCTTTGCTGATAAGTGGGATGCGTTGAAAAGTGGTTGGGCGTTAGAGCGAGAAGTTGATTTGATACCGATTCCTGGTAGTGTGATGATTCCTGATTTTCGCTTAGTGCATCCTGATGGACGCACCTTCTTATTAGAAATTGTCGGTTATTGGCGGCCTGAATATTTACAAAAGAAGTTTTCTCAGGTGCGGCGGGCTGGACGTGACGACTTGATTTTGGCAATTTCCGAGCGACTTAATTTAGAAAAGGCGGGAGTAAAATTAAATGATGTCCCCGCGAGAATCGTTTGGTTTAAAGATAAGTTATTGCCGAAAGCTGTGTTAGCTGTAATGGATTGATTAAGGAGAAATGAGATGAAAAGTATAGAAACAATTGCCACAGTTACTAAAGATGGTAAGATTACAGCGCAATTACCATTGGATATTCCAGAAGGTGAGCATCAGGTGGTGATAGTAATTGATGAGAAGCCTTTGGCAGAGAAAGCAGAGAGCAGGGAAAAACGTCCTCCTCTAAACTTTCCGGTAGATAATTATGGTTATTGGCCTGAGAATCTTTCTCTAAGACGTGAGGATATGTATGGTGATTGGGGACGGTAACTCTGTATTTCTAGACACGAACATCTTGGTGTATGCAAATGTGTCCGAATCTCCCTTTCACCAAGGAGCACTACAGGCTATTGAAAATCGTTATGACGCAGGAATTGAGTTATGGATTAGTCGCCAGATGTTGCGGGAATTCTTGATGACTCTCAGTCGTCCACAAGCATTGATGAATCCCCAACCAGTTGCGATCATAATTGAGCGTACCCGATTTTTTCAAGCTAAATTTCGAGTAGCTGACGATACAGTTGAAGTGACAGAAAGACTTTTATCTCTAATGGAGCAAATTCCTATTGGTGGTAAGCAAGTAGATGATGCAAATATTGTTGCCACGATGCTAGTTTATGGTATTCCTCAGTTACTCACTCACAACACAAGTGATTTTGCCAGGTTCTCTGGGTTAATTACTGTTTTGCCATTACAAGGTTAGATTAATTGCTGTTATTACTCGTGAAAATTTACTTCAAGTTACGAACATCCAGTCTTTCGGTAATTGTGCAATCTCACTGACTAACTCCAAACACTTCTGCGTTCCCAAAACTGGGCGACTCTTTTTTCCCACTGCTCCCAGTAATCTTTGATGACTGCTGATTCAAACCAAAATACCTCAGCTGGCATTTCTGGAATCGCTACTACCAACAGAGCGTGCTTTAGCTGAATGCCATAATCTCGATAATACTCGTTAGCTGCTCCTATGTACGCCGCAAGTTGCAGTGGATGTTCATATAAATGCTCAATTGAGCCTTTGGGTTTGTCTGAGGTTTTCCACTCGCAAATACAGGGAATACCTTGATAGCTGGCAATACAATCAACTTTGCCAGAATAACTCAAATCATGATGAAAAACAGAGCCTTCCACGAGTCTAACTGTGTCGATTTGTTGTAAAACTGGCTTGATACTCTCCCAATAAGGGCGACTCGCTTCGGAACAAACAGGGTTTTGACCAAGGAGGTAGCGCTCAATTTGTTTGTGTGTTTGGGTTCCCCGACGACTAGCAGATGTAGTAATGCGGGTAGCTTCTTCTGTACCAACACGCGCTTTCCAGTTTAATAATCTGTCTCGGTCTGCTTGTGATTTGGTGGCATTAAGGATTGTAGTAACGCTGGGAAAGCGATTTCCGTTGGCATCTACATAATATTGTTTACCATTTTCTCTTTTGGATGTGGCATTAATGCGTGGTAGCAGTTGGGTATCAAATTGCATCAGTTGGTGTGTTGACTTTGAGATTCCCTGAAGAAGGAAAGTGAATAAAACTCCTTTCCATTGTAAGGAATGAGGCTGGGGGTAAGGGTTTGTTACTGTGGAAAATGTAACCTTCACCGATTATTCCTTCAAATCATCCGCCTCTATCTCCTGTGGTTCCAACAATTTTTTGCGTAGGTGTAGCCTAACTCAGGCATTGCTTTACCTCAAAGTAGTAAAATTCAAGTTCTCAACCTCAACGTTCAAGCTTTTATCTCGAAGTTTCGTGTTCAAAGGTCGAAGTTCCGAGTTAAAAGGCGGAACATCCGAGCTAAAAGGTCGAACGTCCGAGTTAAAAGGTCGAACGTCCGAGTTAAAAGGTCGAACGTCCGAGCTAAAAGGTGGAACATCCGAGCTAAAAGGTCGAACTTCCGAGCTAAAAGGTCGAACGTCCGAGTTAAAAGGTCGAACTTCCGAGCTAAAAGGTCGAACTTCCGAGTTAAAAGGTGGAACATCCGAGCTAAAAGGTCGAACTTCCGAGTTCAGAGTTGGAATGATGGTGTTGTAAGGGCGATTACTAGTTATTTTTTCAAATCATCTCCCTCTATTTCTGTCTCCTCTGGTTCCAACAATTCCCAAATTAGGAATGCAAGCTCAATTACAATACCTGAACCTGGCATTAACCAGTCTGCAATTAGGGGAATTACAAATAACAAAACTGCCACTAGTTTTTTGATATTGAACGATTTCGTCGCCTTCATTGGTTTTACCTTTAACGCTGAGGCAACGGTAAATTTGGGGTAGTCAGTGAAAGCAAATGCAGTTGTTTGTTGGCTGTAATGGGTGAATACCCGGAGATTTGAGTTTGGGGATGCTAGATTAAGTTTGGGGAGTCCCGAAACTTTGTCCAATTTTGAGCAAAAGTAACCGATGGCACGTGTTAGCTATGGCAATGATGTCAAAGCGCGGGTAAGGCAGCTATTAGAAAGGTTATTGGCTTATGCCAATCACGAGATAGAAGACGGTGAGCGTTTTAAAATTGACTTTGACTGGCAAACATCAAAACAACTACTTGTCAGGACACAGCTAAGAGTTTTAGCGGAACTTAGTGGTTTAGACAAAGAACAAGTTCGAGAAGTACTAAAAGCACTTGCTGAGTTTTTGGGTATTTTGGAAGATTTGCGCGAACACAAGCGAGGTTCGGAGAACTGGCACTTTAAGCTAACGCTTTGGTGCGACAAAAGCGACAAAGACGGGAACTTAAGTAAATTTGATGAAGAATGGCAACGCCTTAGAGAAGAAAAGCCAGGTGTGCGGCGTGCTGAAGCCAGAAAAGATAAACCCAAGCCTACGTTTTACGAAAATATTCCCTCAAGTGGCGTGATGGAGTTTGTTGGACGTGAAGCCGAACTGCAAAACCTTTATCGGATGTTGCAGGAAAATAATCAAGTTGCCATTGCCGCGATCGCTGGCATGGGTGGACTTGGTAAAACAGAACTTGCCTTACAATATGCAAAGGCTCACTATAAAACTTACAAAGGTGGAATTTGCTGGTTGCTGGCAAAAGCTGGAGATGTGGGCATTCAAATTGTGCAGTTTGCCAGAACGCAGTTTGATTTAAACCCACGAGAAGATTTGGATGTCCTCACACAAGTGCAATACTGCTTTCGGCATTGGCGTGAGGGCGATGTGCTGCTAGTGTTAGACGATGTTGGGAAATATCAGCAGGTTAAGCCTTACTTA
This sequence comes from Nostoc sp., assembly GCF_036917615.1. Taxonomy (GTDB): domain Bacteria; phylum Cyanobacteriota; class Cyanobacteriia; order Cyanobacteriales; family Nostocaceae; genus Nostoc. The sequence goes on along the minus strand of NZ_JBALCZ010000064.1, from coordinate 36,456 downwards.
CCCTCGTTATCTTCCCGGTTTAAAGTGTTGATTACCACGCGCCAACACTTAGGAACATCTATTAAAGAATTATCTTTAGATGTATTGCAACCAGAAGTAGCCCTGGAGTTATTAAAGTCATTTTTTAAAGAAACACCACAGCGAATTGAGCAAGAATTGGCTGTTGCAAATCAGTTGTGTGAGTGGTTGGGATATTTGCCTTTGGGTTTGGAATTAGTCGGGCGATATTTGGCGCGAAAACAAGACCTTTCTTTAGCAGAAATGTTGCGGCGGTTGGAGAAAAAGCGACTAGAACAATCCGCCTTTGATAAACCAGAAGGCGACATGACAGCACAACGGGGTGTGTTAGCAGCCTTTGATTTGAGTTGGCAGGAATTAGAAGACAGCGATAAGCAGCTTGGCTGTTTGCTGAGTTTATTTGCCGCCGCACCTATATCTTGGAAGTTGGTGGAACAGTGTTTACCAGAGTCAGACGAGGAAGAGTTAGAGGAAATTAGAGATGATACCTTGCTGAAACTGCATTTGCTACAGCGTAAAGGTGAGGAAATTTACCAACTGCATCCACTGCTAAGGGAGTTTTTTCAATATAAGCTTACAGGTTTAGAACAGGCAGAGAAATTAAAGCGATCGCTTTGTCGGGTAATGGTAGCAGTCGCCAAGAAAATTCCTCAAAAGCCTATGCCTGAGAGCATAATGGTTTTTTCCCCCGTTATCCCTCACATAGCGGATGTTGGCAAGAATCTAACTGAATATCTTACGGATGAGGAGCTTACTTCGCCTTTCATAGGTTTAGGTCGATTTTACGTGGGTCAGGCATTTTATGACCAAGCTACACTTTGGCTTGAGCAGTGCCTAACCTTGACTCTAAATCGTTTTGATTCTGAGCATCCCACTGTTGTCACGTCCCTCGAAAACTTGGGGCTTACTTATTTCTCTCAAGGTAGTTGTACAAAAGCCGAACAACTTTTGTTGCAAGCATTGGAAATCAGACAGCGCCAGTTCGGAGAACAGTATCATCCGCAAGTAGCACATAACCTTAATGCTTTGGGAATGATCTACTGCGCTCAAAGGCGTTACAAAGAAGCTGAATTGTTTTATTTTGAAGCTTTGAAATTCTGGCTACGTCACTTCGGAGAGCAGCATCTTGATATCGCTCTTAGCCTGAATAATATAGCTCATCTTTACTATTGTCAGGAACGTTATAACAAAGCGGAACCCTTTTTTGTACAAGCCTTGGAGCTAAGGCGGTTCTTGCTACCAGAACAGCATCCTGATGTGGCACAAAGCCTTAATAATCTGGCAGCAGTATACTTTTATCAAGGTCGCTATCAAGAAGCAGAACCGTTATATGTGCAAGCCTTGGATCTGCTTAAAGACTTGCTACCAAAACAGCATCCTGATATAGCACAAAGCCTTAATAATCTGGCTAGACTGTATCAATCTCAAAGTCACTACAAAGAAGCAGAACCGTTGTATGTACAAGCCTTCGAGATTTACAAGCGCAGCTTAGGGTCAGAGCATCCTCAGACAATCATCTGTTGGAACAATTACATAATGTTTTTGAGGCAGGCAATTCTTGATGATCGTGCCAATTTGGATTTATTGAGAGATGATCCTTTAGGTCAGGTGATCTTGGAGGCAATTCAAGCAGAGCGTGAGCAATCAAAGGATTAGGAGTAATGAAGGTAATTTCAGTAATGCGACTGCTTGACAGAAATAAAATTCAACTTCGGTGAGTCATCCCCACACTATCACTGTTCGTAAAAATCTGGCAAATCTTAGCGATCGCCTCCCCTCAAATCCAGAATAAACTACATGCAGCTACAAATTTACAGGTTTTGTGCCAAGCATACCGTAATAAAACTGAAAAGCGCGTTAGCGAAGCTTACCGAAGGTATCGCCTAGACTAAAATTCATATTGAACTAAGTAAAAATGCCTGATTATTTACTCAAAATGCCATTTGACTTACTCAAAATGAGCTTTTGCTTTCTCAAAAGCAGCTTTTACTTTCTCATTTTGGTGTTTTCCGCAAGCAAAAGCAGCTTTTGCTTACTCATTTTAGTGTTTTCCGCAAGCAAAATGAGCTTTTACTTTCTCAAAAGCAGCTTTTGCTTACTCATTTTGGTGTTTTCCGCAAGCAAAATCAGCTCTTACTTTCTCAAAAGCAGCTTTTGCTTACTCATTTGAGTAATTAACGCATTCATTTTGGTATATCATTGAGCCGAAAGCTTGCGTAGGCGTAGCCCGTTGGAGACATCGCTTTAGAAAAGAAGTGTAAATCGATAAGCGATCGCCTGGTTTAGAAATGAACATTACTCAAATAAATCAAATCCCTTTTCGCTTCTCAACTTTCTGTCAAAAGTTGCTGTTGAATTACAACCAGAATTTTGAACACTTGTTTTCAGATATTGTCGGAAATATAAACGATATAATTCACACGCAGGAGTACTGCGATCGCCTTCTAAATTAATTAGCCCCATACTCTGTAATTTATCTGCCAATGCTGGCTCTAATTTCACATAATTTGTAGCGTTAATCACTTCATAAAAAGCATTTCCCAATTCTGGCTTTTCTCCTAGTGCTAAGACAAACTGCCTTAAATACTCGTGATAAATTCCTGCTTCTGTGGGTGCTTGTTGCAATAGCTGCCCTAAATCCCGTTCTAATCCACCTTTACCCACAAGGTGATACAATGCCAATCGCACCAAATAAGGATGTCCTCCCACCATTGCCATCAAACTTTCGGCATCTTTACCATCTGTCCAATCCAAGCCGTGACGTTGTGCTAAATTCTCCACCTGCTCTTTCGTAAAGGGAGGTAAATTAATTGTCAAACCAATATTAAATGGTGATTGAGTTAGTTTTCTGGGAACAAGAATTTCTGTTGAATAAACCAGAATCAGGCGCAGTTTTTGCCAAATTTCTACACCTTTAGCTTGTTCATGCCAAGTTCGCACCAGTGATAACAATTTCCCGGCAATTTCTTGATACTCAAACACCCAATCCACTTCATTCAATACCAAGACAAGGGGACTTGAGAGCGCAGACAGTAAATATTCTTGGAAATAGATAGAGCAGCTGACTTTGCTATCCATATCTTCATCCCAGTAATCATTAAGTTTTGGTTCTAGCTGTAACTCCCGACTGACGTTGGCACAGAACCAGCGCAAAAATTTATCCAAACTAGCAAATACTGCTTTATCTGCTTGCTGAAAGTCTAAAGTCACGGTGCGAAAGCCTTGATTGCTAGCGCGTGCAAGCAACCGCAAAATCAGAGAGCTTTTCCCCATCTTCTTGGGTGCTTTAATGCAGATGACACTCCCAGGTTCAGCCATTTCTGCGTAGGCGAGTTCCTCAATTGGTAAACGAGGGATGTAGAATCTGGAATTAAGGGATACTGCCCCACTAGGAAATTCTAAGGAAATAGCCGTGGCTGCTCGGTTAAATTCCTTAACTAACTGCTGATGCGCTTTGCTAAGACGATGATTTTCTAAAGTCTGGCGGAAGTTGGATTTATTTATCGGTTCTTTGCAAAAATCACTTAGTAGTTGCCATAAATGAGCAGCAACTTGCCTGACACGTTCCTCGCCGTAGTCAGCTTCACAGGCTATATTCGTGTAGGTTTTTCCTGACCACGAAGAACGCAATATGATTTCTTGGAATGTCGTTAAACCGGTTGCTTGACTGGCTTTTAGTAGCAATACTACTTCATCTATAGTCATTACTCATTGGCTCTAATTCAGCATGAAATTTTCTCACACCATTATGCTTTGGAACTCAATGTTGCGTGCCTTCTATGGATAGCAGCCAGCCTTGACCAAAAAAGCTACAAAAAATTATTGACAAATTTTTCTCTCCTGAAACATTTGACGTGACTTAATCAGCGAATTTTTTTTACAAATTTTTCCGACTTTTTCAGTGATTATATGTGATTTGAACAACTTTTTTTAGACATATCTTAGAATGTAGATGCACACAATGTAGCTATTTTTTTCTAAAAAATCGCCACTGCGATCGCAACAGAGGTCACATTCGTCCCTTTACCTTTTTCTAAATTCCATCCAAATTGATGATATGGGCTGATATATCTCCAACCGAAGTTACAGCCTAATAAACCAAGTTGACGATTTGTTAACCAAACCATACTGTCCATAACTGGATCGTCAGGGTGCTAAGACAGCGTAGAGAGAGCTACAGGATATCTTCCTCATCGTACCAGCAGCTATGCATATCGAAGAACCCGCTACCCATGAACTGGAAACTCCAATTTCAGTACAAGATTCCCAGAGTTTCCCAGAATCACAGCCACTGCAAAAAGGACAAAAAGACCTATCTCAAGAAAATTTAGATCCTTGTCAATGCTCACAAGCCGCCTTAAAAATGGCATTAATAGCCAGTGGCTTGGGATTGTGGGATTGGAATCTGATAACTGACAAAACCTATTATGATCCTCAGTGGAAGCGCATCCTGGGGTATGAAGTAGACGAAATCGATAATGAGCATAAATCCTTTGAGCAACTTGTACATCCGCAGGATTTACCCAGAATTCGCCAGCTATTGCACGATTATCTCCAAGGATGCACACCTGTGTTTGAAGTTGAATTGCGAATGTTGACTAAATCCGGCGAGTGGAAGTGGATTCTGGCTTGTGGAAAAGTATTTCAGTGGGATGAATTGGGTAAACCAGTGCGGATGGCGGGAACGCACAAGGATATTAGTCAGGATAAGGCGATCGCTATTCAACAATACCAACTATTTGAACAAGTCCAAAGAGAAATTGCTCAACGCCAGTCTACCGAAGACCAAGTTAGGGAAAAATCACAGCAGCTAGAAATTACCCTGATAGAACTCAAACATACCCAAAAGCAGTTATTACAGAACGAGAAAATGGCTAATCTCGGTCAACTGGTGGCGGATATGGCTAATGAAATTAACAACCCCGTTAGCTTCATCTACGGCAATCTCCATCCCGCCAGTCAATACGCTGAAGACTTAATTAGAATCATTGAACTTTACCAATATTACTATCCCACACCAAACCCAGTCATTGCCTCACATCTGCAACGTCTCGACCTCGGTTTCGTGAAGACAGACTTTTTAAAGTTGCTGTGGTCAATGCGAGCCGGATCTGAGCGCGTTAAAGAAATTGTTTTCGCCTTGCGGAATTTTTCAAGCTCTGACGAAGGTCAAATGAAAAAGTTTGACCTGCATGAAGGACTTGATAGTGTTTTGAGAATTTTGCAACATCGTCTGAAACAACAGCCTGATAGAGTGGGGATTGAAGTAATCAAAAACTTTGGGGAATTGCCCTTAATTCAGTGCTATGCTGGTGATTTAAATCAGGTATTCATGAACATCTTGACTAATGCCATTGATACCTTAGAAGAAAGGATGAAACATGATTATTCATTTACTCCTAAGATTTTGATTCATACAGAAATTGTTAGCAGTCATTTATCATTAGTCAACAGTAATAAACCTTGGGTAAATGATAACCAGCTAGGGAAAAAGCACAAAGTTATAATTCGGATTTCTGATAATGGTAAAGGTATACTTCCCCATATACAAAGACATATATTTGAACCATTTTTTACCACCAAACCAGTAGGGAAAGGTAAGGGACTAGGACTATCAATTAGTCAGGAAATTATAGTTGAAAAACATCAAGGTAAACTTAAGTGTAATTCTAAATTAGGTGAAGGTACAGAGTTGGTTATTGAGATGAATACAACAGCAAAACACTATATTGCTCTTAAAAAACACGCCAGCTTTTAGGCAATATTTAAGAATTTCACAAATTTTAAAAAACTTGACAGTAAGGAAATATTGGGGGGTGGTTTTTAAAACCCCTCTTTTTTTGAGATAAAAATAGAATTTTGCTCAAAAGCTAAACGATTGTGTCAACTTCAGGTGAAAACCTATCTGCAAGAAGCTTTGAGAGCTGGACTCGTTCCTAACCTGAGTCCACGAATCACATCTGTGTGCCTTGCATCCTGTATTCCACGTTTCAATTGAATCGGAGGATGAGAAAATAATGGTAAGTAATAATCCCCAAACTTGCTGGGCTATTTACCCAAGACAGATAAACAGCGAATTATTATATCAGTCAAAATCTATGACTTCGACTGTTCCCTCTCAAACTCGGAAACCGCCTACTCAAGCAATAAGAGCTAAAATTTTCCACTCCTGTAACATCATTAGTCTGTTTATCATGCTCACCAGTGGACTACAAATTTATAACGCCAACCCTGTTTTTGGTGGACGTTCAGGTTTGCACATTCCTCCGATATTTACCTTAGGAGGTTGGCTTGCAGGAGGTAGACACTGGCATTTTGCAGCAATGTGGCTATTCTCACTGAATCTCTTGTGGTATGGAATTTACGTTTTAATTACCCGGCGCTGGCGACATCGGTTTGTAGGTGCCAATGACTTCAAAGCATTACAAAAAAGTCACAATTCCCAGCGCCTAATTTATGCTTGGCATCGTATTGCCTATACAGCAATTATTCCTATTTTGCTGCTGGCGTTATTTACAGGAATAGGAATGTATAAACCTGCTCAATTTCCCTGGATTGTGGATTTATTTGGCAATTGGCAAGCATTGCGAATCGTTCACTTTAGCTCAGTACCGATGGTTATCTTATTTGTAGTGATTCACTCTCGATTAGGGCGGAAAGCTGGAGGTACTCAACTAACAGAATCGATGTTTTGGTAAACGAACTATGGTCACGGAGACGCAGGGACGCGAAGACCAATAACCAATGACTCTTTTTAAAACTGAAAAATATGAACTTTTTTGATAAATTGAATCGTAATATCTTGCAAAATCAAAGCTTACTGTTTGTCGGACTTGATCCAAATCCAGAGATGATGCCTGTGCGTTATGAATCAGAAGAACTCATCGTTGGTTTGGAGAAGTGGTTACAATTCATTATTGCTGAAACTTCTGATTTCGTATGTGCCTATAAACCGACATTTGGCTTTTATGAAGCGCTAGGTATTCCAGGTTTAGAACTACTGTACAAAACTTTAGCAGCTATTCCAGCCCACATCCCAGTTATTTTAGATGTCAAACACAGTGACCTAAATACTAGTACCATTTTTGCCCGGACTGTGTTTACTGAATGGCAGATGGATGCAATCACTCTCAGTCCCTATACAGGACAAGATCATGTAGCACCTTTTTTGGTATATCCTGATAAAGCAGTGTTTATTTTATGCTGTACTTCTAATCCAAGTGCAGAAGCTTTACAGCAATATCCTACAAACGAATCGCCGCTTTATTTACAGGTGGTAAAAGAATCAAAAACCTGGGGGACTCCAGAACAATTGGGTTTGGAAGTAGGAACTACAAATCCTGAAGTTTTAGCACTTATTCGCTCAATTGCTCCTGAACGAATTATTATGGCGCGTAGCATCTGGGCAGAAGGCCCAAACCTGAAGCAAATTTTAGAAGCAGGTTTGAATGCTAACGGTGATGGTTTGCTGATTCCTGTTCCTCAAGATATGTTGGGAAATACACAACTATCTGAGGAAATCCAGTCTCTACGCGCAGAAATTAATCAAATCAAAGCTGAAATTATTCACGAAAATTCCACATGTTCTGTGTGGTTTCCTGATGTTTGTTTGCTAAATCAGCACCCTCAACAGGATTTGATTTTACAACTTTATGACATTGACTGTATTATGTTTGGCAGCTTTGTTCAAGCATCAGGAGCAATATTTCCTTATTACATCGACTTACGCAAAATTATTTCCAACCCCCAAGTTTTTAATCAAGTTATCACTGCCTATGAAGATATTTTGAAGAACCTGAATTTTGATAGGTTAGCAGGTATTCCCTATGGTTCATTACCTACTGCGACTGGTTTATCTTTGCGTCTTAATTGTCCGATGATTTTCCCCCGTAAAGAGGTGAAGGCACACGGAACTCGAAGAGTAATTGAGGGTAACTTTCATCCTGGTGAAACAGTTGTGGTGGTTGACGATATTCTCATTAGCGGCAAAAGTGTCATGGAAGGGGCAGGAAAGTTGGAATCAGCAGGATTAAATGTTAATGATATTGTGGTATTTATCGACCATGAACAAGGAGTGAAAGACAGGCTACAGCAAAATGGTTATCGAGGCCATGCAGTTTTAACTATTTCTGAAATTACTAATACTCTCTATCAAGCAGGCCGAATAAGTGAGGAGCAATTTTTAGCTTTTACTGAAAGTTAGTAATCGAAATAATCGAGAGTAAGGAGTAGGGAATGGGGGAATATTTTTCTTATCTACTTCCCTTGAAGCATATTTAATTCCCAGGTTAAATCTAGTAACTAGCATAATTTTGATTTTTAAATTGATGATGAATTTTTCACTGAATCAACTACTTAGATGGTTAATTTTTACGCTGCTATTTCCTCTAGTCTTTCTCAATGGTTGGCTAGCATTTTTGCTTGTTAAAAATTTTCAACCTGTTGTAACAATTCTTGTCTTGGCGACTTTGCTTGCATTCGTTTTAAACTATCCTGTTTCGATTCTCCAAGAGCGGGGAGTTAAACGCAGCTTTGCAGTAGCCTTAGTTTTTATATTAGCATTGGTAATTATTGTTGCTCTGGGTATCATTTTATTGCCCATTATTTTAGAGCAATTTAATGAAATGGTTAAAGTCCTTCCTCGATGGATTGATTCTAGTGAAGAAAAACTTCAGATTGTAAATGATTGGTTTTTTAGGCATAAATTGAATGTGAATTTCAGCCAGTTAGTAACACGAATAACGGATCAACTACCGACTGAACTAGAGTTTATTTCAGATAAACTTTTAAGTATTATCATAGATACAATTGATAGTATTTCTGAGGCATTAATTACGGTAGTGCTGACTTTTTATCTATTGTTAGATGGCCCAAGAATTTGGCAGGAAATATTTAAAAAGTTGCCTGGAAGTTTTGCTCATAAGGTAAGTCAATCTATTCAGCAAAACTTCCAAAATTACTTGATTGGTCAGGGAACTTTGGCTTTGCTGATGGGAGTTTCAGTGACATTATTGTTTTTAGCTTTTCAAGTCCAGTTTGCTTTACTCTTTGGTTTGACAGTTGGGCTTTTGAGCTTAATTCCCTTTGGGGATGTCATCAGTCTGATTGTGATCATTTTAATAATAGCCACACATGATTTTTGGCTAGCAGCGAAGGTTGCTGCGGTAGCTGTTGTGATTGATCAGTTAATTGATCAGGCGATCGCACCGCGGTTATTAGGTAAATTTACTGGTATTAGACCAATATGGGTGTTAATTGCTTTGCTTGTAGGAACCAATGTTGGTGGAGTCTTGGGTTTGCTAATTGCGGTACCTGTAGCTGGTTTTATCAAAGATGCAACAGATGGTTTTTCTAAATCTAGTGATTCTGAGGATGTAGTTAAGAGTGAATTAGCATCAAAATTGTTGGCAGAGGAATCAATATCGCAATGAGTTGTTAATAGAATCAGCCGTTTTCAATTGCATTTAAAAGAAAATTGCATAAAAAAACCCCCGGTATTTCTACCGGAGGTGAAAGATATAATACCATTTCACTTTATGTTTGTCGGAGATGACCCTGCTTGTGCCTCTACTTAGATAAGAGGCTGGAGTGTTTCTCAAATATTACAGCAAAAAGTGATCAGGTATAAAATTAGCCAACATTTGCCAAGAGTAGTTCTCGTTTTTCTGATTTTTGTACTCTTACCTGAGAGTCATCATCAACATCGATAATCGCTGTGTCTCCATCTGTAATTTGACCAGACAGCAGTGCTTCGGCGAGAGAATCTTCTAAAAGGCGCATAATTGCCCGACGTAATGGCCTAGCGCCGTAGCTGGGGTTATAGCCTTCTTGTACTACAAGCTCTTTGAAGCGATCGCTAACTTCTAGGATAATTCCCTTTTCCGTCAAGCGGCTAGCAACATCGCGGAGCATAATTTCAGCGATTTGTTTAACTTCATTCTTGGAAAGTTGGGTGAAGACGATAATTTCATCGAGACGGTTGAGGAATTCAGGACGGAAGTAAGCTTTCAATTCCTCATTTACTAAGGTGCGGATGCGGTTGTAACTAGCATCGGCTTGAGTGTCGAAGTCAAAGCCTAAACCACTACCACCTTTTTCAATCACCTTAGAACCGATGTTGGAAGTCAAAATGATCAGCGTGTTCTTGAAGTCCACTTTCCGACCTTTAGCATCGGTAAGGTGACCGTCATCCAAGAGTTGCAGCAACATATTGAATACATCGGGGTGTGCCTTTTCGATTTCGTCGAATAGCAGCACTGTGTAAGGTTTCCGCCGCACAGCTTCAGTCAGTTGTCCGCCTTCGTCGTATCCCACATAACCAGGAGGCGAACCAATTAGCTTGGCGACTGTGTGGCTTTCCATGTATTCGGACATATCTAGGCGAATCATCGAGTCTTCCGAACCGAAGAAGTAGGCAGCTAGTGCCTTCGCCAATTCTGTTTTACCGACTCCAGTCGGCCCAGAGAAGATAAAGCTAGCAATGGGACGATTGGGATTTTTTAGTCCGACGCGGGCGCGACGGATACCGCGAGATACAGCCGAGACTGCTTGCTCTTGACCGATGAGCCGCTGATGCAAAGTGTCTTCTAGGTGCAGGAGCAACTCTGACTCAGATTCAGTTAGCTTGTTGACTGGTACACCAGTCCAAGAGGCAACGATTTGGGCGATGTCTTCTTCGTCAACGACGGTGGAGTTGACAGATTGATCGTTTTGTGTAAATGTTGCTTGCAGTTGTTCTGCAAGTTGTAACTCTTGGTCGCGCAAGCTTCCTGCTTTGTCAAAATCTTGGACTCTGACTGCTGCTTCTTTAGCTTTGGTAACGCCAACGAGTTCACGCTTGAGTTCTTTATTAGGAGAACTCTGAGAGTTCCGCAGACGAACGCGAGAACCAGCTTCATCAATCAAGTCTATTGCCTTATCGGGCAAGAAGCGATCGCTAATATAGCGGTCTGATAATTGTGCTGCTGCTACAAGTGCCGCATCCAAAATTGTGACTTTGTGGTGCTGTTCATAAGCGCCGCGCAAGCCGTAGAGAATTTGTACGGTTTCCTCTACTGAGGGTTCCCCAACCATAATCGGTTGGAAACGACGCTCTAGGGCGGCATCGCGCTCGATATGCTTACGATATTCATCCAGGGTAGTTGCGCCAATGCACTGGAGTTCACCTCGTGCTAAAGCAGGTTTGAGGATGTTAGCTGCATCCAAGCCACCTTCTGTACCACCAGCGCCAACCAAGGTGTGAATTTCGTCAATCACTAAGATGATATTGCCCACAGTGCGGACTTCTTCCACGACTTTTTTGATGCGTTCTTCAAAATCGCCACGGAAGCGAGTTCCAGCTACCAATGACCCCATATCGAGGCTGATAACTTGCTTGTCCTGTAAGGTTTCGGGAACATCCTGGTTGACAATCCGTTGAGCTAGACCTTCGGCGATCGCAGTTTTACCAACTCCTGGTTCTCCAATCAACACTGGGTTATTCTTAGTGCGGCGACCGAGAATTTGGATAGCACGCTCAATTTCTTTCTGGCGACCAACTACGGGGTCGAGTCTGCCTTCTTGTGCTAATTTGGTCAAATTCCTGCCAAACTCTTCCATAGTTAGCGGTTGGGTACGCTTTTGACTACCACTACCAGCGAAAGCTGGTGCATTTTCACCCAAACGGCGAACTATGGCACTGCGAACAGTTTTGAAGTCAACCCCTAGATTTTGTAGTACTTTGGCGGCGACACCTTCACCAGCCTCGGTCAATCCTAAGAGTAAGTGTTCAGTGTTAATGTAATTCTGTCCCAGACTATGAGCTTCTTTAAACGATTGCTCAAAGAGGCTTTTCACCTTGGGGGTAAAAGGAATTTCTGGTGGTACAAAGCCAGAACCCCTACCAATAATTTTTTCTACCTCGCGACGTGCGTCTTTGAGGGTAACGCCTAACTCGGCCAGCACTTTAGCAGCAACCCCAGTTCCTTCTCCCATCAAACCCAGGAGAATTTGTTCAGTTCCTACGAAGTTGTGTCCCAGGCGACGTGCTTCCTCCTGAGCTAACATAATTACTCTAATGGCTTCGGAAGTGAAGTGTTCAAACATAATGGGTTCTTTGCTCCCTCGCTGCTTGGACTTTGGGTGACATAAAATTCACCCTCATCTAAAGTTTTTTGTATTTTCTTAAGGACTAATGTAACTTTATTTAAAGTTAACTGGCAGTGGTGAGAGCCGTAAGACCTCAGGTGTAGTTGCCGTCTAATAGGAGTTAGGAGTGATGAGTTAGTAAGGAGTTCTAAATTTTACAATTAGCTTTTCAGTGTAGAAGATGATTTTCTTTTGCCTTTTCTGCTCCTGTGCTCTAGGCTAAACTTAAAAACTATGACTCAGCACTTCTAACTCCTAACTCCTAACTCCTAACTTCTCACTCAGGACTCACGATGACTGAAGCAACGGCCGGTAAAGACCAACAACATCCTCTTTATAACCGCGATCGCCCCCTTATTGATATTTTACTCTCTCAAGAGGCGACAGACTATAACTTAGCAGAATTGGCTAGACTGCGAATGCGTTATCAAGGGTTTCCAGGGGCGAGAGACATCCAAAAAGACCTAGATAAAGTCTTGCAGCAGTGGGGTTTGACCGAAGCCGAGCTTTTTGAGAAAACTCGCAAAATTCACGATTTGGGGGGAATTTACAAAAGTCGCGGCAAGAAAGAGGAACAGGATTGGAATTAGGGCATGGGGCATTGGACATGGGACATGGGGCATTGGGCATTGGGCATTGGGCATGGGGCATGGGGCATGGGGCATGGGGCATGGGGCATTGGGCATTGGGCATTAGTATATTCCCTTGCACTCCAAACTCCAAACTCCAAACTCCAAACTCCAAACTCCAAACTCCAAACTCCAAACTCCAAACTCCAAACTCCAAACTCCAAACTCCAAACTCCAAACTCCTAGCTCCTAGCTCCTAGCTCCAAACTCCAAACTCCAAACTCCAAACTCCAAACTCCAAACTCCAAACTCCTAGCTCCTAGCTCCTAGCTCCTAACTCAGCACTGGAATGATGATCGCTAATTCTGTGCCTTTGCCTAATTCAGATGTGACTGTGAGTTGCCCACCATGTTTTTCTTCGACAATCTGCCGGGAAATCGACAATCCCAAACCTGTACCTTTGCCTACTGCCTTGGTGGTAAATAAGTAACCAAACAGTTTTTGCTTGACATTTTCCGACATTCCCTCGCCATTGTCTTGAATTCGGATCAAGACGTGATGCCGATCTTCAGACAAGGTGGTGGCAATTGTGATGCGATTGGGATTGTCGTTGATTTGTTGTAAACTACGCCCTTTGTTAGATTCTTCTAAAGCATCAATGGCGTTGGCAATGAGATTCATAAATACTTGGTTGAGTTGCCCAGGAAAGCATTCTAATTGAGGTATTTCTCCGTAATCTTTGACTACTTCAATGTCAGGACGATGCTCATTGGCTTTTAATCGGTGCTTCAGGATGAGTAATGTACTTTTAATGCCTTCATGAATATTAAAAAGAACCTTACAATCGCTATCTGCTCTAGAGAAGGTACGGAGACTGGCGCTGATACCACGGATGCGATCGCTACCTTCTTTCAGGGAAGAGATGAGTTTAGGCAAGTCTTCTTGCAGGTATTCTAAATCGATTGTGGTGATCGCTGACTCAATTTCTGCTCCCGGCTCAGGAAAGGTTTGCCGATAAAGGTTGATTAGTGCGAACAAGTCGTGAATGTAGTCCTGAGCAGGTTTCATATTGCCTGCAATAAAGTTAATCGGGTTATTAATCTCGTGGGCAATAGCTGTAACAAGGTTGCCCAGTGCCGACATTTTTTCCTTTTCCACGAGGCTGTATTGTGTCTGTTGCAGGTCGTGTAATGCTTGAGTTAACTGTGCTGCTTGTTGTTCTATGGTGATTAAATCGCGGTATGACCTTAAAGCAGCGATCGCACTTGTAATTAACTTTTGGCGAGTTAATTCTACCTTTAGCTTATAATCATTGATATCATAGTTCAAAATCACTGATTCTTCAGGTGCATCTCCTGGTTGTCCTGTGCGTAAAATCACCCGCACAATCTGATTTTTCAACTCCTCCCGAATATACTTAACCACCTTTAACCCAGCATCATTAGTTTCCATCACCACATCTAATAAAATAAACGCGGTATCTGGGTGAACTACAATCAGCTTTTTGGCTTCTGTACCCGAAAAAGCCGAGAGAAAAGTTAAAGGTTTGCACTCAAAGGTAAAACTTCTCAAAGCCAGCTTGGTTGCTTGGTGGACTTCAACATCATCATCCACAATCATCATTTTCCAAGCTTCAGAAGTCTCTTGTCCCTGACTCTCTACCTCCAACAGAGTTAAGTGAGTTTTATCACTTATCTGCTGTTGTTCATCTTCAAACACGAAGACTTCATCATCTGTCGGAGAGAGAGACATATGGGTATCGTTAAGCATTGTCAACCAACTTTGTTAAAAAGAACAAGAAAATTTAATAGTTTGTGGACAGAGGTAGTGTCACTGTAAATAGGGTTCCCTTTTCTATCTCACTGTGAACATGAATTGTCCCTTGTAGCTTTTGAGTGACTAAGTTGTAGACAATATGCAGACCTAAACCACTGCCTCCTTGTTGCCTAGCAGTGGTGAAGAAAGGCTCAAAAATTTTGTTTAAGTTTTCTGGTGGAATGCCGCAACCATCATCGCTATATTGAATCACAATACCTCGCCTTCTCGCCTCACCTGAATACGCAACTGCCCTGATTCGTGAAGTTGATAGGCATGAGTTAAGGAATTCATCACTAAGTTGGTGAAAATTTGCGCCAAAGCCCCAGGATAGCTGTTGATGGTGACAGTTTCATCTCCTGTCACAGTCAGGGTCTGGGAAGCTTGTTTGAGTTTGGGAGTTAAGCTGGTGACAATTTCTTCCAAATACTGCTTAACTAAAAATGTCCGGTGTTCCAAACTTGTTTGATCTACAGCTACTTGCTTAAAGCTTTGCACTAGTTCTCCGGCACGATTGAGGTTGCTGAGAATCAGGTCAGTACTTTCCTTAGCGATTTCCAGATAGTTGTTTAAGACTGAACGCTTTAATTGACCTTGTTCGACAGCCGTAACAAACAAACGAGTTTCGTCAGCCAGGGTAGAGGCGACGGTGATACTAGTGCCGACAGGTGTATTGATTTCATGGGCAACTCCAGCCACAAGACCACCCAAAGCCGCCATTTTTTCGGATTCCACCAGTTGCTTTTGGGTAGCTTTCAGGTCTTTTAGAGCTTGAGACAGTTCTTGAGTTCGTTCGGCTACCTTTTGTTCTAAGGTGTTGTACAGGGTAGCATTTTCAATCGAGATTGCGGCTTGGGAAGATAGCAAATTCAGAACTTCCATCCGTTCTGGGGTAAAGGCTCCAGTTGTGAGATTATTTTCCAAATAGACAATCCCAATCAATTTGCCTTGATTGAGGAGGGGAAAACTCAAGATAGATTTAGCTTGCTGTTGATGAATGTAAGAATCACGAGTGAAGTTACCTGCATTAGCAGCGTCGCTTAATACAACACTATCTTTGGTACGAACTACGTAATCGATAATAGCATTAGATAATATTGGTTTACTGAAGGTTTGGATGGGGATAGCTTCTCTGACTTTAACTGCATCTGAGTCAATTGTTCCTGATGCTGCAATCTGCCATTCCCCCTGTTGTTTGAGAAGTAAATAACCCTTTTCTGCCCCAGCATTTTCGATGACAATTGTCATCAGTTTGGTCAACAAAGTATCGAGCTTTATTTCTCGCCCCAGAACGTGGGAGGCTTTAAGGACACTGTTTAAGTCTAAAGAAGTTGCTCGGGTGGTACTAGTAGAGATGCTCTGAGAGGTTGGAAATTGAGGGTTTATTTAGGCTTGGGTGAAAAATTGGGGATAGCGTTTTTCTAAATCTTTTACTTTTGCTTTAGCTCCCCAGCGAGTGTAGGCATAATAGGCATTGAGTAGATAATCTTGGGCAATTCTGTCTTTGCCCCATTGGAGATAAAATCTGGCAGCGAGTTCATTAGCAAGGGCTTGTTCATTAAGATATTCATGAACTGTAGCGTTAGCGATCGCGCGATCGTACATCTCAATTGCCTCTGCTTTTTGCCCTAAGACGCGATACCGTTCAGCTTCCACTAAATAAAATTTGTGCAAGAAGTTCATCGGCGCGTACTGTGCCCATTTCTGCATTTTAGCTTGATTGACTGTGACTTTTTCTAATAAGCCTTCTTGTGCCAATGGGAGAGACTCAGAATATAAAGCTAAAGCTGTCAGAGAATCGTATAAATTGAAATGTGGTACGATTGTGGCTGCCATTACTGCATTTAGATACTTTTCCAACTCTTGGGCATTGGCTGCGGCTTGCGGGAAATCTTGGAAAAGATAGCACAGAACAAGCTTCGATAAATATAAATGTGCCAGACCGTTGCGATCGCTAGCTTGCTGATGCCAGAGTAGCATTTGCTCTTCCCGATAAACTGCCCCACTTAAAAGACAAGTATTTTCAGTTGCCCCTAGCAGATTTAAGGTTAACTGCCAATAAATAGCTAGATACTCAACAGCCATTTTGTTTTGGACTTGACGGAAGGCATGATGATAGCTAGCAATTTGCCGTTCAACTTCCACCAAGTTTTCTCCACACACCCAGGAATGCACGTTATCATAAACTGCACAAAGACCGGAAAATTCTATATCTCCTTGATCTCTACCAATTTGATAGGCTTCTTTTAAAGACTTGATGGTTTTCTGGACTGGTTCTTGCCAATGGCAGATAGTAACATTAAAAACAAAGTTGATATGACATTCGAGATATTGAGCATCGTAAAGTTTTAACAGGCTCAAAGCAAGTTGACCAAATTGATAGCCTAATGGAATCTCTACTAAGGCTCCACAGAGAATTAAACCGTACATCACATAGCCAATTGTTGATAGTGCCGTATTGCCATGTTCCAGAGATAAATTCACCATCTCTAAAACCAAAAATGGCAATACCTCATGTCCTCCCCGAAAGGCAGGTGACACGATGCTAGAAATAATTTGCATCGCTGCTAGTTGTTGCTCTGACTGCATTTGAGGCAAATTGATCAGGTGTTTAACTTCCCTTCCTGCCAAATGAACTGCTGTTTGCTGTAGTGCTTTGCTCAGTTCTAAGGGACTCAGAGGAGAGGGAAAGTTAATTTCCAAAGCTTGTAGCACTTCTAAACCCTTTGTGACAGCTGCTTGCAACTTGCCCTCAAGTGTAAGGGCTATGATTTTTATCTCATAAACTTTTACCTTGTCTAACAAAGTTTTAGCGTGTTGCAGTATCTCTTCTACCCATCTATTCATTTGTATGAAGTCACTACACAGAAGTGCTGCTTCTGCTGCTGACTCAAATAACTTTAATGTGAGGTCATAGTTTGTTTGCCAAGAGTCTGCTGCTAGTAATTTACTGCCGATTAAAAAATATTCCAAAGCAGCCTCGTAAGCCGTTGCTGCCTTGGCTTTACGTCCTGCTAATAAATTCAGCTTGACTAATTCATTCTGTTGGCTTTGAGTGTTAATTAACTCTGCACCAATATTTAATTGATTAACAATTTCAAAAATTTTCTCTTCTTGCTCTGCTGCTGAGGTATTGCTCAACATCAGTTGCCCAATTTGCAAGTGGGTTGCTTTCTTTTGCGCTTCTGGAATCAGAAAATAAGCTGCTTGTTGGACGCGATCGTGCTGGAATTTACAACTAGCTTCACTAACTTTTTTTTCATCCTTGATAATTATCAGATGATATTGATTATTTGCGGGGACAATTAAACCTTCTTTTAGTGCTGGTAATAAGTGGTCTAAAACCTGCTTGGCTGATTGCTCAGAAATGACTGCCAAGGTGGACAAATCAAAGTTATTGCCCATACAAGCAGCTAGCTGCAAAATCTTCTGAGTATCCTCTGCTAAATTGACAATTTGTCTGGTCATTAACTCGATAACATTATGAGTAATGTCCCATCAGTTTGATCACAATATCACAGAGGACTTGGGGAATGGTTTGTTCATTTTTGAATTTTGAATTTTGAATTTTGAATTGATCTGGTTGTTTAGCAATATGGCAATGAATCAACGCTAGAGGATCATTTCCTTCAAACGGCACTTCTTTTGTTAGTAACTTATAAAAAGTCACTCCTAAAGAATAGAAATCGCTGCGATAGTCGATCGCCCGGTTCATTCGACCTGTTTGCTCAGGAGAAATGTAAGTAATAGTGCCTTCTAGAACATTGGGATTTTTGAATGATTGGGTTTCTCGTGATAGAACAGTAGAGATACCAAAATCGATTACTTTAACTTGTTTGGTGTCGGGATTAAAGACAATATTTGAGGGATTAATATCTTTATGGATGATGTTAGCAGCGTGGATTTGTCTAAGGCTCTCGACGATGGAACTACCTAACTGGAGAAACTGTTCTAATTCTATTTCTCCAGCTAGCTGCAATTGGGCTAAAGAACTACCGCCGAAGTCTTCTAACACTAAGACTGGCCGTTGTTGGTGAATTTCCAAAGCGTAAACTTGGACAACTCCTGTGAGATGGAGATTGTGGATAATGTCGTATTCACGCTGGTAAGAAGCAATGCGTTCTGGCGAAGGATAAGCATCTCGCAGGGTTTTGAGAATTACAGGTTGGTCATCAGCTTCCCTGTAACCTCGATATATTAGAGAGTTGCTGCTTTCATCGATTTGGTCAATAATTTGATAGCCGGAAAGCGTGAGCATAGTTTGGGTACTCCTCAAAAGTGGGTTAATGCTGTCCCAGTTACTTTGTTAGAGTTAGTGTACCCATTTGGTGGAGTCTTAAGCAGATGCGGCGCTGATTCTGGAGATTTTGCTACGAGGTTATTTATCAAGTAAAAATAAAATTAGTGTTAAAGTTTTACATCACATACAACATTTTTACTGGCACAAAGGTTGGTGAAAACGATCGTCTGCTTGGATAGTATCCTTTATTTCATCAACTTCTTAGAAACCCGAACAAGTAGATAATTGTGACCAAGAATTGTGAGGAGAAACAGTAGGTGCAGAGGGAGTAAGAATCACCTCACCATTAGACCCGTAGATCCATCCCTGAGCTTCAATCAGTGGCGCAGATTTAACAGAATGGTAAGGTTTGTTGCTAGTAGTAGGGTTTTCGGAATCGAGAGCGTTTTCTTGTCTCGTTGAGATACTTGTGCTCTGGACATTTGGAATCTGATAAGTCTGATAGGGTGCAATTGAGGGGTCATCTGGCATCACTGGCAAACCTCCGTTCCCCGTGATGATGAATTTCCCTTCTGGCCGTTTATTTCGTGTAATGCAACTATTGGCAATCAACTGTGAAGTATCGATGATGTTTGTGGGCAGAGCAGTTAAGCCTTGACTAGGATTCACATCAGGCGTGTTGAGTTGCACTACGCCATTGAATTGGGAACCACGAGCAGAACTAGCTGTAATGTCACTTAATGGCGTGGGTTGTAGACGAAACTGTGTGCCAAAAATGCCAGAAGCATTGACAATTACTCGACCACCAAAGCTATCTTTAGCATTGGCGCTAATGTCGCTATCTTCTTTTGGAACAGCGACTAGGTTGTTAGTATTAATCGTAATATTACCACCAGTTGCCTTTCCAGTAGCGTTGGTAGTGATGCTGCTGCCTCGGCGTAGTAGCAACAAGTCGCGCGATCGCAAATTAATATTTCCCTGTCCTCCATTTGTGTCAGCACGGATTGTTGCTTTGTTGTCAAGATAGATAGAGTTAGCTTCAACTAGTAATGAGCCTGCAATTCCTGACCCTTTACTGCTCACCGTTACTTCGGCCCTATCCCTCAAAGACAGCATCCCGGTTGTAATGTTAATATCGCCCCCCTTGCCTACGCCTGTCGATTCCACAGTACTGAGTACTTGACTGGGGCTTCCATTTTTTGCCGCTCCTTCCAAGGAGACTGTATCTTGAGCAAATATATTCACATTGCCCGCATCCCCTAGTCCAGAGGTGGCAGCACTGAGTCGAGCGCCATTGCTCACTCTAAGCGACCCAGCCATGATGTTGATGTTGCCTCCCTGACCTTCGGCTCCTTTCTGCACTGCGCTGGCTACTGTGGTGACATTTGTGCCATTGGCACTTACCCCATCGAAGGAAACTGTATCGCGGGCAAGTATATTCACACTGCCTGCATTTCCTTTTCCTTGGGTCGTGACATTCAATATACTGCCATTCCTCAGATCAAGTGACCCAGTGGTAATATTGATGCCGGCACCGTTGCCCACCCCGTTTATGAGCACATTGCTGAATGCTCCAGTAACATTATTACCGAATCCATTATCAAAGACAACGGTATCGCGGGCAACGATATCTACCGTACCTGCATCCCCCCTTCCACCATAGTTGGTAGCAACCAGCTCACTACCATTCGTAACAGAGAGTGACCCAGTTCTGATGTAGATGTTGCCTCCCTCACCTTCAGCTTTGTTGGATAATGAGCTGCCTACCAAGCTGACCCCATCCAAGGAGACTGTATCGCGGGCAAATATATTCACATTGCCTGCATTTCCTTTTCCTCGGGTTGTGGCATTCAATACAGCGCCATTTTTCAGATCAAGTGACCCAGTGGTAATATTGATGCTGGCACCGTTGCCCCCCCCGTTTGTGAGCACATTGCTGAATGCTCCAGTAGGGATATTACTAAGTCCTTTATCAAAGACAACGGCATCGCGGGCAACGATATCTACCCTACCTGCATCCCCCTTTCCACCATAGTTGGTAGCAATTAGCTCACCACCATTCCTAACAGAGAGTGACCCAGTTGTGATGTTGATGTTGCCACCTTTGCCCACGCCTGTTGGTCGTACAGCGCTGGATGCCGAAGTGAATCTATTGCCTTTACTCGTCGGACTCGCCCCATCAAAGGAAACGGTATCACGGGCATGTATGTTTATACTGCCCGCATCCCCTAGTCCAAAGGTGTCAGCATTGAGTGCAGCGCCATTGCTCACTCTAAGCGACCCCGCCCTGATGTAGATGTTGCCTCCCTGACCTTCGGCTCCTTTCTGCACTGCGCTGGCTACTGTGGTGACATTTTTGCCATTGGCACTTACCCCATCCAAGGAGACTGTATCGCGGGCAACTATATTCACACTGCCTGCATTTCCTTTTCCTTTGGTCGTGACATTCAATATACTGCCATTCCTCAGATCAAGTGACCCAGTGGTAATATTGATGCTGGCACCCTTGCCCATCCCGTTTGTGAGCACATTGCTGAATGCTCCAGTAACAGTATTACCGAATCCTCTATCAAAGACAACGGTATCGCGGGCAACGATATCTACCTTACCTGCATCCCCATTTCCACCATAGTTGGTAGCAATCAGCTCACCACCATTCCTAACAGAGAGTGACCCAGTTGTGATGTTGATGTTGCCACCTTTGCCCACGCCTGTTGGTTGTACAGCACTGGATGCCCAAGTGAATCTATTGCGTCTACTCGTCGAACTCGCCCCATCAAAAGAAACGGTATCACGGGCATGTATGTTTATACTGCCCGCATCCCCTTGTCCAGAGGTTTCGGTATTCAGTACACCGCCATTTCTTACATAAAGCGAGCCGGTTGTAATATTGATGTCACCACTTTTACCTACAGCCGTTGATTGCACCGTATTAGAGATACCACTTCCATTCAGGTTTATTGCCTCTGTTGCATTAATTTCAATATCTCCCGCCCGTGAGTCAACAGAACCCAACCCTGATGCTATCCCTGACTGTAGCTGTGTACTTCCTCCAGTCATATCTAAGGAACGGGCATTGATCGCAATACTACCCCCACCACCAGCGAGTACATTGACATCAGTGCCATTGCTGAGAGATACATCAGCTCGTTCAACGCCATCAGGAAAACTGAAACTAAGGTATGAGCCATTAATACTCAAACCAACTGTACCAGTGTCTGCCATACCTCCCAACTCCACATTTCCACCCGGAGCTATGAGTTTACCACCATAAAGCTGCACATTACCGCCTACAAGTGCTAAGGTCTGACCAGGATTAACTTCTAAACTAGAACCCTGTACCTGAATCCTTGCCAGATTCGTTCCAAATTGTAAGCCAATGGGTACATTGATAGTCAGCAAAGGTGGAGTTTGAGAATTTACAGCACTGAACTTAATACCATCACTAAAATTAAGACTATTAGCTGTGCTAGCAATAAACGAACCGCCAATCTTCAGGGAGGCATTGGATTTAAAGATAATTCCATTCGGATTGATTAAAAATAAATTTGCAGTGCCATTTGTTTTAATCATCCCATCAATATTTGAGCCTGAGTTACCTGTAACGCGAGTCAGGATGTTCTGAATCTGCATCGCATTATTGAAAAATGCTTCCCCGCCTTTAGGTACGGAAAACTCGCTAAAACTGTGGAACAGGTTGCTACCTCGAACCGTTCCTCCATCAATCGTGCAAGCTGTGCATCCTGGCGCAACGCTGGAATTGACCTCAAGTGTATTATCAGGAACAATTTTGGCGTGGACGGGGCTAGTGATTACAAAAGCACAGCATCCCGTTATAGTTATCGCCCCAGAACCAAATAGCAACGATTTCCAGCTTTGATAACATCCTAATTTAGCTTTCACAAGACTTCTTTACTCCTCACAACCAGTAGTCATACTACGTCATCAAGTTTAACAAGTTGTTATATTACTTAACTAAAGTGCTGATTTTCCAATTTTGGAAAACTAAATTCCTGAAACTGCAACACGCAGTCAGTTAATTATTTGTATCCTAGTCTTGAACGATAAGTTTTACTAAATGGCAAGTTAATTTCTAGTCACAAAAAGTTAGATTTCCTGTAGTTTTGGTACTTTAAATAAAGCTATTAAAATTACACCAGTTATGAACCAACAGTCAAAGCAAACTTTGCAAAAATTTGTAGTTGTTGACGACCACGAAGCAATTCTTCAAGGTACAATTCCAGCGTTAAAGGAGAAATATCCAGAAGCAGAAATCCTCGCAGCTCAGGATGCCCAGACGGCGTATCAGCAATTTGAACGCTACCACCCAGATTTATTAATTGTGGATTTATGTCTACCAGAAAAGCCTCAAGCTCCAGCTCAGATTGAAGTTGGTATGCAACTGATCAAAACTTTGATGTCAAGCCCTCTCGCCCCTAATTTAATGGTGCTGAGTACCAATGTCAAACCGTTAGTACGTCTCAAACCGATAATTAATGCTTATGAAGGTGGCTTTGCCGCTATGGATAAGTCTTTGCCGATCCGGGAAATGTTAAAGTTCGTTGACTTGGCATTGCGCGGCTCTATTTATTTGTCTTCAGAACTGCGATCGCGTCCAGAATTTGACCGAAAATGGATAGAGGTACTGACGCTTAAATATCAAGAAGGCTTAACAGATAAAGCGATCGCTCAAAAAATGCTAGTAAGCGATCGCACCGTAAGAAATTACTGGATTAGATTGCAAGATTCTCTGGGTGTTTATGACGAACCTGGTAAAGAATTGAGAATTCAAATTGAGATCGCAGCTAGAAAAATCGGATTAATTAATTAATTGATGAAGTTGGCACTTACTATAAAAAGCAATTTTTGGAAAAAACTTCACCACCAACTGCCACTCTGGCGAGAAGTAGTGATGCCAGGACTCTCAGTAGTAGGATTTATTATGCTTGCTCGTTCAATAGGATTATTGCAATCACAAGAGTGGCTTGTATTCGATCAATTATTGCGGGTGCGGCCTAATGAAGCTATCGATCAACGGGTGGTAATTGTAGGTATTGATGAAGACGATATTAACTATGTAGGAAGCTATCCTATACCGAATAGAGAAATTGCTAAAATGTTGAACATTCTACATACTTACAAACCTAGAGTCATCGGTCTGGATCTTTTTAAGGATAAACATAGTAATTCAGATCGTGCAGACTTGGCACTTGCCTTGAGAGAAAATACAAATATCATTGGAATTGAAGTTGCATTAAATCAGAAACGAACTTTTAATGTTAACCTACCACCTGAGTTACCTCCCGAACGAGTTGGCTTTGCAGATCTAATAGTTGACCCTGATGGCAAGCTACGACGTAACGTGTTGGCAGCCAAGACTCACATGGGAAAACTTAAATACTCCTTACCTCTGTGTTTAGCACAATTCTATTTGCGCGAACAAGGAATTATATTTCATCATGGCAGTAGTTCTTACGACCCTATCCAATTTGGTTCGAGTCGGCTAGTCCGCTTTCTCCCCAATTCTGGTGGATATGTGGGAACTGATGCTAATGGCTTTCAGATATTACTAAACTTTCGCTCTCATCCCGAACCTTTTCGCACCTTATCTTTGAGAGATGTCCTCACTAAAAAAATTGATCCCAATTGGATTCGCGATCGCGTCGTGATTGTCGGTATGACTGCCTCCAGTATTAAAGATACATTTACCACTTCAGCAGTCAAACGTACACTTTATACTAGAGATTTAGGAATTGAAAATTCTGCTAATCAGTTTCAATCGATTTATGGTGTAGAGATTCATGCCCATACCACGAGCCAAATTATTAGTAATGTTTTAGACGGACGACCACTGTTAAAAGTGTGGCCAGAATTTTGGGAATATTTATGGATTTTAGCTTGGGGTTTACTTGGCATAATTCTGGGTTTAATCTTGCAATCTCCTGTAAAAACATTGTTGAACCTTGGGTTAGCTAGTATCGCACTTGTGGGAATTTGTTATATTCTCCTAGTTGTGGGTTGGTGGATTCCTTTAGTACCAACCTTGTTATCTCTGGCAGGTGCAGGACTGACAACATCTTTTTTTGATCGAGATTTAAGAACATTACTCGAACAACGCAGTCTAACTCTCAAGCGCTCTTTTGAGACAATCCATAATGGCCCTCTGCAAACTCTGGCTGTCATTTTAAGGAGTCTTGGCGAAGACATAGAAACTGAGAAATTGCGATCGCAACTTGAACAACTGAATCGGGAGTTACGAAGTATCCCTGATTCTCTTAGTCAAGAAATGCTCAGTCGCAATGACAGTCTCTACTTAGAGGGAAATGTGGTTATCGATCTCCAAATTCCAATTGCTGAGTTACTTTATCATATTTACGACAGTACCTTACAAAGAAAATTTCAAGGATTTGAGACAATTCAAAGTTTTATTCCTCCCAATTTTGAGCCACTAGAAGAGTGCTACTTAAATGCAGATCAAAAGCGAAGCTTGTACCTGTTTTTTCAAGAAGCATTATGTAATGTCGGAAAACATTCGCAACGAGCTACACGTCTTGATGTTGTTTGTACGCGTTCAGCAAGCGAGTATTGCTTGCAAATAATTGATAATGGAGTTGGAATTCTATCTAAATCTAATTATCAAAGTGGTGGTGGTGGAACAGACCAAGCTCAATATTTAGCCCGAAAATTGAGAGGTAAGTTTCGACGATTTCGTCACTCTCCACAAGGCACTGTCTGCGAGTTGACTTGGCCTGTAGCAAGTACTTGGTGGCAACGATTTTTGTATCCAGGCAATTGGAAATTTTTCTCTGCCCGCACTGATGGAACTTAACGTTAGTTCGATAGATTTGGTCTGACTCCTCTGGTCGTAGGCTAGCGTGTTCTTCTAGGGGACGGTGCTTCAGAGGGGGCTTATCGCTGGATGAAGGCGGGTGGTATTGCTCTGGATTGGAATCTCAATTATAAATTCAGTTCCTTTGTTTAAGTTAGAATTACAAGTTAAATGACCCTTGTGTTTATCCACAATAATCTCATAGCTAATGGATAGTCCTAAGCCTGTACCACTTCCTACAGGCTTAGTAGTAAAAAATGGATCAAATATTTTCTGCTGCACCTCTGGTGTCATTCCCGAACCGTTATCGGTAAGCCGAATTATTACCATCTTGTCATCTGTGCATGTTTCCATGCCAGTCGTGTAGCCCTCTTTCAGCGTTGGTAGCGTTGCCAATAGTGCTTGCTGGTGATGTTGGATGAAACACCCAAACAGGCTGAGAGTGACGGACTTCATGGACTGAGCATTAAATTCCTCCAGTAACGAGATCGCTAACGAGCCAAACCCATAGCCTGTTTTGACTTCGCCCAAAAAGGCACACAGCACCATTCCATGAATCGCATATCCTACCGTCGAGGCGGGGGCATTCCCAAACTGGAGCGACAATCTCACCATCGTTGCGCTCAGAAAGGGCAGTAAACCTGGCATTCCTTGTAGTACTGGCGCAAACACTATTCCTAACAGTTCCATCGCGGCGATCGCTGTGGGATCGCTCATCCTGGGTAAATTAACTAGAGCAGACAGATTGTTGCTGCTTTGAAGGCTTGCAAGGTCTTGTAGTACTTTGCCGATTTGGGTTTCATCTGGCGCACTCGGTAGATCCACCCCTAATTGACTCAGTGCCTTTCTTCCTACAGCGATCGCCTCTAACACTTGGCTTTGAGCCGTTTGGGCCGCGATTTGAATTTTGTAGATTTTCACTTTGTCGAAAATGGTCTGTGCCTCCTGCAATACCAATGCGCCTAGCTGTTCCATGCCCTGAAAGTCAGCATTCAAATAGGCAACTTCAGCAGCCATCACATACAGATTCAGAGTCAATTCATACTGATGTTGCCAGCAGTTTGTCTCAAGTAGCTTAATCCCCGTTTGCAAATAAACTCTTGCTGCGGCGTAAGCTGTTGAATTTCTGGACTTAGCTCCGGCTTTGAAATTGAGTTGAGCTAATGTTTCCTGTTCCTTGAGTTCAGTGATTAACTCAATTCCTAAATTCAAATGCAGGACAATATCAAACAGTTTTTCATCAAGTTCAATCTCGGATAAATTTTTTCGGAGTAAATGTCCAATTTGCAGATGAGTTGCTGTTTTTTGCTGATCGGGAATTAGAGAATAAGCAGCTTGTTGGACGCGATCGTGTAAAAATTTATATTTGGCTATTTGTTTACTAGGAAAATCATTTGACAGTACATATCTATCATTATCGTCTCCCTGATAAAACTTATAAACATCACTAATCGGTAAAATTAGCCCTTCTTGTAAAGCCTTCCACAAATCGGCAGCAGTTTCGATTTGGGATAGTTCTGAAACAATTGCCAAAGTTGCTAAATCAAACTGATTGCCAATGCAAGCAGCTAACTGCAACACCTGTTGAGTTGAGGGAGGCAGTTTTTCTAATTGAAATGCCATAAAGGCAACAACGTCATCTGTAAACGCTTGCTGATTTACTTGGCTAATATCACATTCCCAACAGCCTAACTCCAAATCAAATTGAATTAACCTCTCTTGATGTAATGCGAGGAGAAACTGTGTAGCAAAAAACGGATTACCTTGAGTTTTTTGATATACCAACTTAGAAAGAGTCCATGCCAAATTTTTTGTACATTTAAGGGTGTCAGCAACTAACTGATTCACTTGCCCTTGGCTCAGTGGTGCTAAAGTAATCGTATTAATGGTTGCTTGGTTTTTTTTAATCTCACTCAAAGTCAACATTAATGGATGTGCTCTTGTGACTTCGTTATCACGGTATGCACCAATTAACAAAAGATGTCTTGTATCAGCCATCAATAGCTGCATTAAGTTCAGTGATGCTGAATCTGCCCATTGCAAATCATCTAAAAACATCACTAATGGATGTTCAGCACTGGTAAAAACTTGGGTAAATTTTTGAAACAATAAATTAAATCTATTTTGGGCCGCAGTTCCTGATAATTCTATGGCGGGTGGTTGTTCACCAATAATTCTTGATAATTCCGGGATAACTTCAATAATTACTTGTCCATTTTCTCCAACAGCATCTAAAATATTACTTTTCCACTGCTGAATTTGTGTATCGCTTAGAGTTAATAATTGCCCCATTAAATCTCGGAATGCTTGCACAAAGGCACTCAAGGGAATATTACGTTGAAATTGGTCATATTTGCCTTTAATGAAATAACCGCGTTGTCGCACAATCGGTTTATGAACTTCATTGACAACCGCAGTTTTCCCAATTCCCGAAAAACCTGCTACCAGCATCATTTCTGTTGCACCAAGGTTGACTCGCTCAAATGCTTGGATTAGAGTTGATACTTCCATTTCTCTTCCATAAAGTTTGTCGGGGATGATGAAGCGATCGCACACATCCCTTTGGGCAATTTTAAAGCCCTCAACTTTACTACTTTGTTGGAGTTGACGTAAACAAGTTTCTAAATCAAATTTCAACCCGAATGCGCTCTGATAACGATCTTCGGCATTTTTCGCCATCAATTTCATGACGATATCTGAAATCGATTTCGGAACTTTGAATTCTTCCAAAGGAGCAGGGGCTTTAGCAATATGACAATGCACCAATTCCATCGGATCATTGGATTCAAAGGGTAAAACTCCAGTGAGTAACTCATAAAAAGTGATACCCAAAGAATAAAAGTCAGTTCGGTAGTCAATCCCCCGATTCATTCTTCCTGTTTGTTCTGGCGAAATATAAGCCAGTGTCCCTTCTAATACATTGGGATTGACTAGCGTTTGCGTTTCCCGTGGTAGTAAAGATGCAATACTAAAGTCAATTAATTTAACTTGTTTGGAATCAGGATTAATTAAAATATTGCTGGGTTTTATATCTTTATGAATAATCCGCTCCCGATAAAGTATATCTAAGGTATTACACAAGGCGATCGCTATTTGTAAAAATTCCATTAGAGATTCTAGGGTTCCCCCCGCTCCCCATTGCCCTTTATCCTCAGAGAGCGCCACGTCTTCCCCAGTCCACACTAAATACCCCCAAAGTCTTCCATCACCAACGCATAGCCATTTTGGTATGGTTCCAGGCTATAGGTTTGGATGATTAGAGGTAAGTTAAGATTTTTGGCAATGGTGTACTGATTGCGAAACGATAAGAGTTCGCTGAAACTGGGATAAGGATTTTTCAACAGTTTAATCACCACAGGTTTGTGGTCAGTCTCTCGATACCCGCGATAAACTAGGGTTCTGGAACTATTATAAATTTCTTCTGTTACGTGGTATCCGGCAATACTGACAAGAGTGCTGGCCATGCTGCTTAATTGTCAAGGTTTCTGAATTTATTGTTCCCAAATCAGTAACGCCAGTTTAATGTCTTTTGGGATAACTCACAGGTAATGCACAGAGCTATCCCAATTAAAGCCACTAAGTATAGGCGAAAAGCTCTGCATTTAAAAGTCGTAGATACAAAAGCTCCGGCGCTGCTCTCCTATGTAGTAATGTTAAGTGGAACAGCTTAGGAGTCAGGCAAAACTTCTTAACTTACAAGCAGTGCTGATGCATGCTACTGTCTATTTGTACAGTGGGTAATTTCTAACGGATTTATGAAATACTATATTTAGTTATGCGATCGCAACACCGAGGCTGTGCATTGCCGAAAGCGATCGTTGATTAAGTAAGAAATTTACTTGTCGAAAGTATTACTTTGTGCGATCATGCAACGCTTACCATACCGTGTTCGTCGCATTTGGGCAGTTCTCTTCCTAACAACGCTAACCCTATGTTTGTGGTTAGCGCATCCTTCTCTAACAATTGGGCATAAGGGAATCGCAGAGATAGCAACAGCTAAATCGTCGGCCTTAACACAGCCAGTACAGCAAGGACTTGAGCTATATCAAGCTGGCGATATTCAAGGAGCAATCAAGTCTTGGCAAGCAGCCCTCTCCTCCAATCAACAGCGTAATAGTAATTCTCCTGAGGAAATAAATGTCCGGACATACCTTGCCAGAGCATACCAACAAGTAGGTCAAATACCGGAAGCGATCGCCGAATTAAAGCAAGTTATCGCCTACTATCGTCAAACAAACGAGCCGATAAAAGTGGGACGGATGCTGACAGAACAGGCTCAACTCTTCAGTAGCCGGGGACAGCACCGACTGGCAGTTGCCATTTTGTGCGGTCAAAATCAAATCAATCTGCCATGTACTCAGGATAGTGCCCTAGAAATTGCCCGCCGCCAGTCAGATTATCTTGGCGAAGTAGCTGCTTGGGGTAGTCTGGGAAATGCTCATCGTCTCCAAGGCGAGTATGAGCAAGCTATTCAAGATTTTGAACATAGCTATGAAATAGCCAAGCGGATCAATAATCAAACTTATGTAACGTCTACCTTAAATGGTTTAGCCAATACCTACGCTAGTCTTGCAAAGCGCAATCAGCGTCGGGCTGAATTCGCTAACGAGGTAGACGATCAAAAAGCAGCCGAAAAATTCCAGCAACACACGGTTAGTGATGATAATCAAGCTGCACAATATTTTGAACAAAGTCTGAATCTAGCTCGTAGCCAAAACGACAGAGTAAACGAACTGCGATCGCTACTAGGTCTAGTTAGGCTTTACTACCGCCAAGATCGTCAGGATGAAGCCATAGTTAACAATACATTACAGCAAGCGATCGTCGTCCTAGAACAGATGCCTGATTCTCACGATAAAGCCTATGCGGCGATTCAACTCGCTAATCTTCTACAACTCGTCAGCCAAAAGGTCAAGTCGGTCACTACTGACCCAGCAACTCAATGCTTAGAGTCAGAATTGTTACCCAAGTCTGTTGAACTACTCAACAAAGCTGTGGCAATCACTCAAAAAATACAGGAACCAAAGGCAGAGTCTTTTGCTAAAGGCAGGTTAGGACACGTTTATGAATGTCTCCAAAATTATCAACAAGCTATAAATTTGACTCAACAAGCGCTTATTGGCACTGTCGCAAACGAGAGCCTTTACTTGTGGGCTTGGCAGGCGGCACGCCTATCTAGAGCCACAGGTCGGGTGAAAGAAGCGATTAATTTTTATGAAGAATCTATTGACAGTCTTAAAAGTATTCGCAGCGACCTTACCTTAGAACAGCGAGATTTTCAATTTGACTTTCGAGACAATGTTGAACCAGTTTACCGCGAGTTGCTTGAGTTACGCCTAGAGCAAACTGAGCATCTTGTTCAAGAATCTGATATTCAACAGAATTTAGAATTTGTCCTTCTAGCAATAGATGAGTTAAGGCTAGCAGAACTACAAAATTATTTAGGTAATGATTGTGCTTTAGCACTGATTCAGCAACCAGTCCCATTAGTGGGGAAAAACACTGCTGTCTTGAGTTCGATTATCTTGAAAGAGCGCCTGGCGATCATTCTTACCTTGGCTGACGATCAGAAAAAATTTAAATCACAACTTTTTTGGGTGCCTGCTAAGAGTCAGGAGGTCAAAGATGCAATCAATGACCTACGAGTCAAACTAGAAAAGCGCTCCGATTTGGAAAACAGTTATAAAGCCAAAGCTCAACAAGTGTATGACTGGTTCATTCGTCCTTTTATCAAAGATTTAGAAACTGAGAAAATCGAAACTTTAGTGTTTATCCAAGATGGAATTCTTCGGAATATCCCGATGGCAGCGCTGTTTGACGGCAAGCAATTCTTGATTGAAAAGTATGCGATCGCTACTGCCCCAGCACTGACTCTAACCAAGCCAATACCCTATAACCATCAAAAATTACGAATATTGGCTTTCGGCTTGACACAGGCAGCTACAGTTGAAACGGATGCGGGTGCAAAAGTTTTTGAGCCGCTTGGTCAAGTTAAATTAGAGCTTAAAACCATTACAACGAGTTTACCTAAAAGCAAGGGCTTACTAGATCAAGACTTTACACCTGAGCGATTGCAACAAGAGTTAGAAAAAAATACTTTCTCAGTAATTCATCTAGCAACACACGGCAAGTTTGGTATTGATGATAGAGAAACGTTCTTGGTAACTGGTAAAAAAGTTGAAATAAATCATCAAAAATCTGGCAAAAGTGAGATTTATAATGAAAAATTGACAATAACCGACCTTTATCAACTAATTAGTAAGAGTCGCGATCACAATAATCCGATAGAGTTACTGACCTTGACAGCTTGTGAAACAGCAGTAGGTAGCGATCGGGAAACTCTAGGTCTGGCTGGTATCGCCATCCAAGCCGGATCTCAAAGTGCCATAGGTTCTCTATGGAAAGTTGATGATGCAGCAACCGCGCAACTGATAGCCAAATTTTATCAAAGCTGGCACAGTGGACTAAGTAAGGCTAGAGCCTTACAGGCGACTCAAATAGCTTGGCTACAAGCGCATCAGCAGCAACTCGAAAGTCACCCTGGATACTGGGCACCATTCATCCTGATTGGTAACTGGCTTTAAATCAGTGAACAGTAAGCTAACCCCAGCCCTAAAGGGCGGGGCTTTGTAGTAGCCCTGAGCTATCTGTGCTGAGATTACAACACAAATAACCCGAACCTCCGGGCAAGCTTACAGATTGCCACAATAAAGAAATCATTTTTGCGCCATTCAAATCAGCATCACCATGCCATTTGCAGTTACCACACCTAAAACGTTTATCCGACCTCAACCCAATGTGCAAACATTGGTGGCAGGTTTGGCTTGTGTAGGCAGGTGGTACAGCGATTACTTCTACACCTTCTTTAATACCCTTGTACTCAAGAAAATATCGCAATTGATAAAACGACCAAGAATTAGACCGCCTGCGCTCAACTTTGTTTCTGGGTTGCTTGTTAGTGCGCTCTCTAATCCCAGTCAAGTTTTCAATAGCGACAATAGATGCGGTGCTTATGGCGGCACGAATAATCCGGTAGCTGATTTGATGGTTCAACCAAGACTGGAATCTTCTCTCACGTCCCGACAGCCGTTGCAAAATCTGCCTTGCCCTGCGGCGAGTAGACCTTGTGCCTTTCGTAGCTTTTTGCTGGAGAGAAGCTCTAGCTTTGGTGTATCTATCTCGAATATCTGTTACTTGCTTTCCGTCCCACTTATCTCCGTTGCTAGTTACAGCGATGTCTCTACGCCCAAAATCCACACCAATAACATTGGTTGGCTTAAGTGGTTGGGGTACTTCATCCTTGGTTTGAATATGAATGTAGTAGGAACCATCCCGATGTTTGCACAATTGCGCCGACGTTGGCTTTTTACCTTTGAGTTTCCCCCTCTGGTAATTACCAATATCCATTTTGATGTGTTCTCTAACAGAGAGCAAGTTCAAACTAACAGTCCAGTCTTTTTCTCTAAACGTAAAAATCCTAGCGTCGTAATCGGCGCTGGTTGGTTTAAAGAATTTAACTGGTTTATTCTTTTGTTTAGCAGTCTTGCGGTTAGCTCCTACTCTGGCACAAGCCCTGACAGCCAAATTAGCAGACAACCCGAACAACGAACGCAAGTCTTGATAAACCATATTCTGAATGGTTGCCTTACTTGTAATTTCGGGTTTAACTTGCTGATTGGCATAGTTACAAGCATCCGCAAACACTTTCAGTGTAGCCTCGATTTGGACAACTTCCTCAAAACTGGGGTTAAGCTTGCAAACCGATGTCAGTACTTGTTCCATGATTACAATCATATCACAAGTGACGAATACTCTCTGACGGCGACATAAATTCGCCTACGCCTTACCCCCACGGATGAATCCGGGGGCTTCCACGGCGAGAAGTGTCTGGTGAACAGCTAATAACTGTCTTAAATTTGAAATTTTGGCTCTATCGCTCCTTTTATGGACTCTAAGAATAAATAAACTGGTCTTATAGATTGTGGTCTTTAGAGTGAATGGGTTTTCAGGTTTTGAAGTTTCTTTATAGAACCTGAATTTTAATACCACAGCATAAGGGGAGCGGTAGAACCGAAATTTTTAAGTGTTTTTGGTTGAAATTCAAACGTTTATACTAGCGCTGCAATTGATGAATTGCGCTTTTTGTAAGTTCTACTTTAATTTGTTCTTTGAGATCAGTTTCAGAGCCATTTGCTACCTGTTCTAGGAGAAACATATTTAATTCTCTCAGCTTCGGCTCATCCTTTGAGGTTAAAGCGATTTCTAAAGTGTTGTACCACAAATCAGCTTGGTTATAGAGATTTGCCTTAGTTAAAACATCATTGCTCTGAGATAGTTGCTTTTCCAAATCTGGTTGAACTGAAACTACTTTCATCGCAGCTGTAGCAAATGGATTGGCTGACGGGCGATTAGCATCGCAGACTAATTCGACTTGCCAAAGATATCTTTGACCAACTAACAATTCTGGACTGGACAGAGATAGGATCATAATTCCTGGTGAACTTTTAAAATTTTTGTCTTTAATCTCTTTTACCAACTTAGATTGTTTACTAGCTGGGTCATACTCATAAAGCCGAAACTCCATTTGCCAGGAGGTAGAATTGCTGACAAACCAAGCAAATGTAGGACGTGTTACCAAAGTTTGCCCATAAATTTGGGAAGGTGCAAGCAAAATCAGGGCTGGAATCCTACTTGAAGATGTCTCGGACTGAGTTTCGCATCCTCTAGAGCCACCTGAAGTTCCCGTAGTCTGAGGTGGGGGATCGTTAGAATTATTGTTCCCATCAGCTAAGGCTGTTGTAGGCATCAATAACAATAAGGTCAAGGCAATATCAATGAATGTAAAAAGGCTTTTCCTCAAACATTTCTGGGAAGGGCGTAATATCTGAGCCATGTTCTACCTCGATAAGTTGCTAGGACAAGTCTTAAAAACATATCTGGTTAAACAACCTATATTTTGCAGATGGACTTGAAAATACGGTTGTGTTGCAAAAACCAGTGCTGGTCTGGTAAAAGTGCAGAAGGTAGTTCATCAGCAGCGAAAGATACCCTGTTGATGAACTGCAAGTAACTATTCAAATGGTGACACTTCCAATGCAAGATTATTCTACTGCTGTGCGCTGGTATGTGCGATATTCCCTCTCGTATCGAAATCTTGAAGAAAAGCTCGGACGAAAGTCTAAGCTTAGTAAAGTTTTGCGTAAAAGCGTAGCGTTTTTAATACAGGGGGATGCATTAACAATGCAAGGGGATGCATTGGCATTGCAGGGAGACGCATTAAGAATGCATCGGCATACATTGGCATTGCCAGGTATTGCCTTTCATTTATTCGCTAGGAATTAATCAAATGCTGTACTTAGGCACTCGCCTATGAGTTCCAAGTCAGTGTGGGTAGTTCACAGAGTCTAAATATTCTTTGAGAGGGCGAGTAAGATACCCACCTCAGGAAAATAAATATTTCTTGTCAGTCAAAGTGTAGTGCCTACAAGACCTTACACTGCCCATGATGCCGTAACAAATGGTCACACAACACCAACGCCACCATTGCCTCAACCATTGGAACTGCACGCGGTAATACACAAGGATCATGGCGTCCTTTCGCTGCTAATAGCGTTTCTTCGCCCTCACGAGTTACAGTTTTTTGCTCTTTTCTAATTGTTGCTGTCGGCTTAAATGCAACTCGCAAAATTATATTTTCCCCGTTGGAAATCCCCCCTTGAATACCACCAGAACGGTTTGTTAGTGTGCGGATTTCACCATTTTGATCAATATAAAATTCGTCGTTATGCTCAATTCCCGTTAGCAGCGTTCCCCCAAAACCGGAACCAATTTCAAAGCCTTTGCTAGCAGGGAGAGACATCACACCCTTAGCAATATCAGCTTCCAATTTATCGAATACTGGTTCGCCCAAACCTTTGGGCAGATTTCGCGCCACACATTCTACGACACCGCCGATAGAATCACCTTGTCTACCTGTTTGCTCAATTAATTCAATCATGCGATCGCTGCATTCAGCATCGGGACAGCGGACGATATTGCTTTCCACTTGTTCTAAGGTGACAGTATTTGGATCAACTACACCTTCCAAGTCTTTGATGCGCTTAACGTAAGCGATAATTTCAATATTGGCTACTTGACGGAGAATTTTTTTAGCGATCGCACCTGCTGCTACTCTTCCGATTGTCTCACGCGCTGATGACCTACCCCCGCCTTGCCAATTGCGAATGCCATATTTTGCATCATAAGTTGCATCCGCATGAGAAGGCCGATATTTCTCGGACATCTCGTCGTAGTCTTGGGGACGAGTGTCTTTGTTCCGCACCAAAATTGCTATAGGCGTTCCTAGTGTTTTGCCTTCAAATACCCCTGATAAAATCTCGCAGGTATCTGCTTCTTTGCGAGGGGTCGTAATTTTACTTTGTCCGGGACGCCTTCTATCTAGTTCTACTTGAATTTCTTCAGCCGAAATTTCTAGTTGTGGAGGACAACCATCAATCACAACCCCCACACCGCCGCCGTGAGACTCGCCAAAAGTACTGATGCGAAATAGATGACCAAAAGTGTTGCCCATGATTTTGAGGAAAAAGGTGAGGCTTATGTATTTTACCTAGAGTTCTTGCAAAAGGTTGTTTTGCTCTGATCTTTGTAGAACTTTCCGCTATTTTTTAGGGTTTCTGCAACAGTATTTCCGAGTTTTTACCCAACTCTATAACAGTAAATACCTCATCTGTTGCTAACTTAAATAAAAAGCGCCCTCCCAATCTAGGAGAGCGCTTTTTGATGAAGGCTAAACTTTACTATTTAACCGTTGATAGCAGGAGCGGTTAGAGCTACAGGAGCAAAATCACCAGCAGCCAAAT
>NZ_JBALCZ010000063.1:0-22342 GCF_036917615.1 Nostoc sp. | reverse complement strand
AGCTAAGAACATCGGGAGCCGTGTACACGGAAACGGGTACGCACGGATCTAACTGAGAGGTGCGGGGAATAATATCCCCCATCGACTCAACCATTGCGACAATGATTGCATCTCAATTGTTTAACCAGCAACAAGGAAATCTTATCAATGAAATTTATGGTGTAGTCACAACAGGAACAGATTGGAAATTTCTCAAACTTTGTGACAATACCATCTTTATCGATAAGAACGATTACTTTATTAAAGAAATAGACAAAATCTTAGGAATTCTGACAACGACTCTGATGGCTTGTCCGCAATTTTAGCTTGGGGATGGTACATACCATCCCCATTTTTTATCGTTCCACTTCATCTACTGCTTTGGGAACTCCCGCAGTTAACACCTCATGTCCTCCAGGTGTAACTAACACATCATCTTCAATCCGAATGCCAATGCCAATCCATCGAGAATCAGTCTCTGGTTGGTCTTCTGCTAGTTTGGTGTCAGGCACAATATATAATCCCGGTTCCACTGTCAAAATTTGACCTGGTTGTAAAATCTGCGGTTTATCTTCACCATGCTGGTAAACCCCCACATCATGGACATCCAACCCTAACCAATGACTGGTGCGGTGCATATAATATGGCTTATATTTCTCTTCTTCAATTAACTTATCAATTTCGCCTTTGAGAATGCCAAGTTCGACTAAACCTTCCGTGAGAACGCGCACTGCTGTATCGTGAACTAATTTGAAGGGATTACCTGGTTGCACTTGAGCGATCGCTTGTTTTTGCGCCTCCAAAACAATCTCATACAGTGTCTTTTGTTCTGGCGTAAATTTACCCCCAACAGGAAACGTCCGGGTAATATCCGAGTTGTAATAGCCGTAGGCACAACCGGCATCAATTAGCAGTAATTCTCCATCCTGCATTTGACGATTATTTTCAATGTAATGCAGTACGCAAGCATTTACGCCAGAAGCCACAATTGAAGGATAAGCCGGGCCTAACCCACCCCGGACTCGAAAGATCCGTTCCATCTCCGCCTGAATTTCATACTCATAACGTCCGGGTGCAGCGATTTCTTGGGCGTAATTGTGTGCAACAGTTGCGATCGCAGCTGCTTGACGCATTAATTCCAACTCAGCTTCGCTTTTGATCAATCTCATGCTGTTGAGAACAGGGCCAGTATCTTCAATGGCGATCGGCCCTATACCACGTTTAGGATAAGTTCGCAGTAAATTTTGGTAATGTCCCAGGATTTTGTCATTAAAAGTGCGATCGCGTCCTAAGTGATAGTAAATGCGGCTAGCTTTTTCCAAATACTGCGGCAACTTTTCATCTAACTCGCTAATCGGGTACGCTTCATCAGCACCATAAATTTCCTTGGCTGCATCTACCCCACAAAGATAACCAGTCCATACTTCCTTTTCGCGATCCTTCGGTTGGACAAACAGCACAAACCGATGTTCTGAATGATGCGGCGCTAACACTGCAACTGCCTGTGGTTCGTTAAAACCAGTCAGGTAGAAGAAATCACTGTCTTGGCGATAAACATACTCGACATCGTTGTGCATCACTGCCATTGGCGCACTCCGAAAAATAGCAGTGCCATCACCAATTTTTGCCATTAACTGCTCGCGACGCTGCCGATATTCTGCTTGCATAGCTGATGTATGTATTAAAGTTTTGTGTTATTTTACACTTTTGACAACTAGATGATGCACAGATCATGCTTCTCTGTAGTTGCTAATCTAAGTTATTCTAGCCAATATTTGTTTCAACTCAAGGCATAAATATATTAGACATCTCCAGAAATTAAATATGCGTTATCCATAGCCCTTAGACATCTCCAAAAACTAATTATACGATATAGCAAGGGACTCTTAAGAGTAAGGGTACGACCCGCTACGCTAATGCGTTACTACATTTTTTCGGAGATGTCTTATTTAACCATATCAGGATTAGATAATGGAAATATTTTTATGTAACCGAGTAACAATTATCTAAATGTGTATGTTTGAATTATACATTTTCAATATTCCAGAAAATAGATTAAAGTTTGATTATTTTATCTATAAAATAATCATATAGATAAATCACAAAAAAACTTTTGCAATTGCTTATATAGAACTTGAAAATTTCCGAATAATCATTTAAAACAAATAGAAATTTATCTTCAAAAAATGACATTAATAAAGAGAAAATATTTATAAAGAAATCTTAAAAACTTAGTAAATGTTATTTGATTACAGAAACAGCTTGTAAAAAAAAGTTAAAAAAATATGACAACCAATCATAAAAATACACCATGTCTGGAAATTCAAATTCTCCAACCTTAACTTTGAATACATCTCAATGGGCATCAGACTCTTTTAACAAATCACAAATCTTGACATCTTCTTTTGAGAATTTGAATTATGATTTGGGATTTGGAAGTCAGAGATCCTCATATGCACTACAAAATGAACCGTTGACCCAGCCTGTCAATACGTCAGCAAATCCCAATCCTAATCCTTACTTAACTAGTGCGGCGATTACTCCTGACTTTAACGGTGATGGCAAAACGGACAAAGTTTGGGTCGATTCTAAAACCGGTGAGATTATCATTCGGTTGATGGATGGAACAAAAGTTCTCGAACAGGGTTCTCTAGGTAAATTCGACCTATCCACCTATGATTACAAAATTGCTGATTTCAATGCTGATGGCAAAACCGACTTCTTATTACGCAATAAGACAACTGGTACTAATGCCATTGTGCTGATGGATGGAACAAAAGTTGCTAATTCGGCTTCTCTAACCAGCGTTGACCCAGCTTGGACTTCTCAGATTGGTGATTTCAATGGCGATCGCAAAACAGATATCTTCTGGCATAATACTAAAAGCGGTGAGAACGCTATTTGGGAGATGGATGGCACAAAAGTACTGAGTGCAACTGTTTTAGATAAAACAGACCCAGCACTAACTCCTACGATTGTTGATTTCGACGGTAATGGTAAGAGCGACATTTTTTGGCGCAATCAGACAACCGGCACTAACAGCGCTTGGTTTATGAATGGTACGCAAAAGACTGAATTAGCGCTACAATCACAAGACGCCGCCTGGACTCCTACTGTTGGTGATTTCAACGGCGACTATAAGACTGACATTCTGTGGAGAAACGCTAAAACAGGTGAAAACAAGGTTTGGACGATGAATGGGATCATAGTCACAGAGGGTGCTCTGGAGACACTTGACCCAGCCTGGACTTCTAAAATTGGCGATTTTAACGGCGATGGCAAGACGGACATCTTCTGGCACAATAGCACCACTGGCAAGAACACCGCTTGGTTGATGAATGGTACAACAGTTGCTAGTCAAGCTTTCTTACCTACTACTAACGCGGCCTTAACACCATCCCTTGGCGACTTCAATGGCGATGGCAAAACCGACATCTACTGGCGCGATCAGACAGCAGGTGCAGACAAAATTTGGACTATAAATGGGACGACAGCGGTTGAGACTCCCATTAGCAATGCAGATAAGCTTGGTGGAGAATGGTATACGTTCTAAAATCAGAATTTAGAATTTAGAATTCAGGAGGCAGGAGTGATTATTCTCCCCCTGCTCTCTCATCAACTCATCCCCTGCTCCTTAAAACTTGTAACTCAAAACTTCAATCACGCTATTTTCCGGCAAATCTTTAGGGTTAATGGAAATAGTATCTGTGTTGCTACGCCGCACTGTCATACCTTGCATCAAGGTGAGAAAATTATCAAGTGGCGAAATATCACACGAAGCAGCATCAGCCGCCTGTGTCCGGTAATGAGTGGGAATAATCAGCTTGGGATTTAACACTTGAACAGCCTGCTTTGCTTCCTCAGCATTGTAGGCTTTTGCACTGCCTCCCACTGGAATGAATGCCACATCAGGACGCCCCAGGAGGATTTTTTGCTCAATGGAAATGGGTGCAGCGGCTCCCCCTAAGTGGAGGATATTAATTCCGCCTTGCTTCCAACTCCAAGCGGTATTTGAGCCAAACTGCTTACCACCTTTGCGATCGTGGTCTATGGCAATTCCTTGGAACTTAATACCTTTGAACTCATAAACTCCTGGTTCGTAGATGAGTTTTGCATTTCCCGGTAGGACGTCCACAGCACCTTCATCCAGTAGTTGGCTACTAATCAGTACCAAATCTGCTGCAACTTTTGGTGGACGATATCCAGCGGTACAGCCGACCGCCCGAAATGGATTGACAAGAATTTTCGCACCGCCACCAGTAAAAAGAAAGCAAGTATGACCCAACCACTGAACTGATAAACCGCTAGATTGTGCGTCGGCTTGAGATTCAGAACCCAAGGTAGTAACTAAAGCTGTGACCAACCCCGCCCCAGCATAGCCCATCAACTGTCGTCGTTTCATTAATTATGCTCTTGAGTGTAACTGTTGGAGAAAATTTCGCAATAACTGTTTTCCTGAAGATGTCAGGACACTTTCTGGGTGAAACTGGACGCCCTGAATGTGAGGATAGTTCCGGTGTCGCACTCCCATAATGGTGTTATCTTCAACCCAAGCGGTGATTTCTAACACATCTGGGCAAGTCTCACGTTCGATTACCAAACTATGATACCTGGTGGCGGTTAGAGGATTTTCTAATCCCTGGAAAACCCCCACTCCAGTGTGAGACACCTGAGAGGTTTTGCCATGCATCAACTCTGGAGCAGAAATTATTTTACCACCGAATACTTGACCAATACTTTGATGTCCCAAACAGACACCCAAAATTGGCAACTCTTGGCCTAGCTGTTCAATCAATTCTAAAGAAATGCCGGCATCTTCCGGGCGACCAGGCCCAGGAGAAATAACTACGGCTTCCGGTTTTAATACCCGAATCTCATCTATGGATATCTTGTCGTTACGAAAAACTTGAATATCATCTGCCACTGGGAATTCTGCTGCCAATTCTCCCAGATATTGCACCAGATTATATGTAAAACTGTCGTAATTGTCGATAACTATAATCAAAACTCATCACTCCTGGTTTTTATCACTCATCAGTTCCAAAAAGCATAGACAAATATCTCATGCTATTTGTTCGGTAGGTGTAAAAATAACGTTTACGTGGACGCGTAGATATGAAGCGGCTACTCTACGACAAGCCACTTCCTAAAGATTAGCAAGTAACTCTTTAGCCAGGATGCTTGGCACGATCGCATTACTTAAATTTTGAATTGCTTATAATGTGTTCTCCAAAGGGGATCACACAGAGCGTAATCCTCTTACTGATTCACTTGGCGATGCCTGCGGTAAATCCTCGCCTACGCAAATCACGTCTACAAAGCCGATATAATTAACTTTATCAGAGGAGGGAGCAAAAGCGTACCAGCTACCAGTACCGCTACCAAAGCAGAGACAAGGACTGCACCAGCCGCACAATCTTTAGCAATTTTTGCT
This sequence comes from Nostoc sp., assembly GCF_036917615.1. Classification (GTDB taxonomy): domain Bacteria; phylum Cyanobacteriota; class Cyanobacteriia; order Cyanobacteriales; family Nostocaceae; genus Nostoc. The sequence goes on along the minus strand of NZ_JBALCZ010000063.1, from coordinate 16,929 downwards.
AAATCATGGTATGTCTGCTTAACGGTTAAGTCCACAAGGGACTCAAGCGCTGTATTCAGTAACTCTAATGCCAAAACTAAACCACTAGTTACACCAATTACTGCGATTTCCACCGCTTGCAGATGCAAAAAAACGCTTAAAGCGATCGCCATTGCACAAACACTTACGTGGATGCGAAAATTCCGTTGAGTTTGAAAACTATAGCTGATTCCAGCCCAAGCATATTTAAAACTAACAAATAAATTAGAGGCTACTTTCCAGGAGAATTCCCGTTCGTTAGACACCAGTGTTTGTAACGAGGTGGGCGTTGGTGATGGAGAAATTTTTTGGGACATAGACTTAAAAACACTAGAACAGAGTTGCTACAGTGGGAATATTCGCCGATTTTAATGGCGCAATTAACTTTGAGGCAATCTTTAAGCAATTTTCCACAGGAGTATTATAAAAGTATTACCCCAAATTTACACTAAGGGATACACGAACTACTGCTATTCCATGTCAATAGCAATACCTATTGCGTTCAGCAATCTCACTTGCTGTTCTAACATTCGCCCCAAACTTTCTTCATCAGGATGATCCCAGCCCAACAGGTGCAATAACCCGTGAGCAGCTAACCAGGCTAGCTCAGTTGGTAAGCTATGTTCCTGCTGTTGAGCTTGAAGTTGTGCTGTATCTACAGACACAATAATATCACCTAAGTATAATGGTATAGAAGCAAGCATTTCTTTGCTTTGAGGAAAATCCACTTCCAAAGCAGCAAAGGCTAAAACGTCTGTAGGCTTATTTTGTTGTCGATACTGGGCATTCAGTTCTTGAATTTGCAAGTCATCTGTCAAACGCAGCCCGATTTCATAACTTGGCGCTGGCGGAATATGAGGGTGAAGTATTTCTAACCAGCGATTAAACCAATTTTCCCAAGTTTCAGGAGGAATTCGGGGATCAGTGTCCTCAATTTTTACAGATGTTGTCGGGGACAAATCGTAAAAATACTCCTCCACATATAGTTCAACGCTCAGGGGCACACACTCTCCTAGTCTGAGGTTACGGTTTGTCGTTAGTGAGTTAAGTAAGCAAGACCAACAAGCAGAGCTAAAAGCCCTACCGCAGTCAACGCAAAATGCTTCAGGGAAGTTCCACCCTTCCGCACCATGTTTCGCATGGCGAGTTTTACGTAGCTAGGTTGAGGTTCTGTTGAAGGAGAATTGCTCATAGTTATTTGTCCACAGACTCTTTTATAACTGTAACAGTTGGTCTGGCATAGAATTGCGATCGCCTGTATATTGCTAAGGGATTTCTGTGAAAAAGCACCAATGATATGGGGTGCTATGCGACCCATTGGTGTCAACTTAAAGTAAAACCCTTTTCAAACCTCCTTTCTAGCTAGAGGCTAGAAATGCCCCTTATTGCGGTGCCGCTAGTCTTGAGGCGGCAGCCCCCCATTAGGTATTAAGAGTCAGAGACTTCTTTTCGAGACATCTCTAAAAGCTGGTTATAGACTGGCTTTCACGTGAAGTTCACACCAATCTATGCGATGTCTACGACGGGCTACGCCTACGCGCTCATCTCAAATACCAGAAAATAAATCATAGGTACTAAATAATAGTAAAAAACTTATTTAGTACCTATTGCTAATCCCCAATTATGCGGGAGTGTTTTCTACTAGTTTATTTTCTTGGCGCAGATAAGCTTGGATGAATGTATCAAGTTCGCCATTCATCACATCGCCAATCCCCGTTGTTTCTGTATTTGTACGCAAATCTTTCACCATCTGGTAAGGGTGAAACACATAGTTTCGGATTTGGTTTCCCCAGGAGGCTTCCACCATATCGCCACGAATTTCAGCAATTTCTTGGGCACGTTGCTCCTTGGCTATGACCAACAGCTTTGCTTTGAGGCGATTTAGGGCTTTCTCTTTATTTTGCAGCTGCGATCGCTCCTCTGTACAGCGCACGGCAAGACCAGTGGGAAGGTGAACAATCCGCACCGCAGTTTCTACTTTGTTGACATTTTGCCCACCTTTACCACCAGATCGAGTTGTGGTGATGTCCAAATCCTTATCTGGAATATCCAATTGCACAGAGTTATCAATCTGTGGCATCACTTCCACCCCGGCAAAACTGGTTTGTCGCTTACCGTTGGCATTAAAAGGTGAAATCCGCACTAAGCGATGTGTACCCATCTCCGATCGCAAGTAACCATAGGCATAGCGACCAGTAATTTCTAGGGTTGCCGATTTAATTCCGGCTTCATCACCCTCCGACTCTTCAGCTAAAGTTACCTTATAGCCGTGAGCTTCGCCCCAACGGGTGTACATCCGCATCAGCATAAATGCCCAGTCTTGAGCATCTGTGCCACCAGCACCAGCACTAATCGTCAGTACAGCACCTTCCGCATCATAGGGGCCGGAAAGTAACTGTTGTAATTCCCACTGATCCAGGTCACGATTCAGCTTGGTGATGGTAGATTCTGCTTCTTGCAGTAGTGCCTCATCGGTTTCTAACTCCAACAATTCAACAACAGCCTTAGTATCTTCTAGACTAGATTGCCACTGATCATATTGCTGGAGGTGGGCTTTCAGGTCATTGAGTTCTTGTAGCGTTTGTTGGGCTTGAGTTTGGTTATCCCAAAATTCTGGTTGAGCGGATATTTTTTCCAGATCTTGAATTTTGGCTGTCAGTGCAGGTACGTCAAAGATAGTCCTGGGTTTTACCCAGGCGGCCAGACAACGTTTCGATTTCGCGTTTGAGTTCTAAGACTTCCATAGTGCTTGCTGAATGATAAATAGAGCGCTAGTAGTGGGAAATTGCTCTTTATTCTCCTTATATTTATTGATTTTAGCTGTAGTTGGGCAAATTTTTTCTACACTACTTGTATAAGTTACAAAAATTACTTGGAATTATCAAGCGCTTCTTTGTCCACTAAAGTAGTTTGACTTGGCTGTTGCAGATAGGCTTTGATAAACAAATCAATTTTACCGTCTAATACCTCTGTCGCAGCAGATGTTTCTACATTGGTACGTAAATCTTTCACCTTGGTATAAGGATGCAAGATATATTCACGGATGAGCTTGTTGGATAGAAATTTTATCAACCGAGGTTGAATTTCGTCAACTTGCTGGACACCTTGGGCTAGTGCGTAGGCGTAGCCAGCCGTAGGCATCGCCAACAGTTTACTCTTGAGAATAGCCAAGGCTTTCTCTTTGTTTTGCATTTGACTGCGCTCTTGGTCACAAAATACACTAATTCCGCTAGGAATGTGAAGCACCTTTACCCATATTTCGGAGTGATTAATATTCCTGCTATTGCACTGCCACCTAGTTATTTGCAAATCCTTCTCTGGAATCTCCCACTCAACAGACTCACCCAATATTGGGATAACTTCCACATTAGGTAAACTCGTCCGCAAGCTGTTGGTAACATCGAAGGGCGATATCTGTTGTAGTTGATGTGTGCCTGTTTCTGATTTGAGGTAGCCGTATGCACAACTTGCTGTAATTTCTAAGGTTGCATACTTAACTCCGCCCTCATTCCCCTCAGAAATCTCTACTACATCCAATTGATAATCGTGGCTTTTTCCCCAACGCCAGTACATTTTTAGCAACATATATGCCCAGTACTGACTGTCTGCATTATCAACCTCAGCAGTAATAGTGAGTAATGCACCTTTTTTGTCGTGGGGGTCAGACAATAATTGTCGGATGTCTGCTGTTTCGAGTTCTTGTTGGAGTTGGGTAAGGTTGATTTGCACCTCTTGCCACAATTGCTCATCAGCTGATAATTCCAACAATTCCAAAGCAGCCTTGATATCTTCTAGAATCGAACACCAGCGCTGATATTGCTGATGCTTGTAAAATATGGAGTATTCAATTTCTTGAAGTGCTTGATAAGCAGGGGTTGGATTCTTCCAAAAATTAGGTTGAGCAATTACTTGATCTAAATATTGAATTTTTGCACTTAATTCTCGGAGGTTAAAGACAGCCTTCAGCCTTGGTCAAGATATTAGACAACCTTTCTACTTCGATTTTGATATTTAAGAGTTATAGCATAGTTTTGCTCACTTGAGGCTGAAATTATCTACATATTCTACTATTAAAACGATAAAAAAACCGTAGCTACTAAAAATTTAACCACGGTTTTTCCTTTATAAAACTTTACTTTTGTTAGTGCCTACAGGTAATTAATCGCGGCCATTTATGGCAATTAACAACCGCAAGATAAAGACGAACAAGTTGATGTAAGTTAAGTACATCGACAAAGCAGCAGGCAGATATTGGTCATCGCTGTAAGTGCGGGGCAAGATATAGAAATCGACAACAGAAACCCCAACAAACAGAAACACCCCCAAACCGGAAATGGCGATTTCTAACCAATTTGGCGTGTAAACACCAAACATGGCAAATCCGAATTGGGTTAGACACACAACCACCAAGGCAATGACACCGAGATTGATGGTTTTCGTCAAAGCCATGCCGTCTTGTTCAGAGAGATTTGAACCTATTTGACGGGCAACAATAAATGTGACGCCACAACCAAGGGCAGCCAGCCCAATGCCTTGAATGCCAACACCTTGGGATCTCAAGGCGACAAATACCAAGCCACTGAGAGTATATCCAGACAAGAGGCTGTAGGTTGCCAACAAGGGTAGTGCAAGTCCCTTATTACCTTTTTGGGCAACATTTTGGGCAACAAAGAACAAAATTAACTCCAAAATCACCGCACCAATGAAGGTGGGAAAGAATATTCCGGGGTTAGTACGGATAACTCCTAAACCGCCGTAGGTTCCTAATGCCGTTAGCACCAATCCACCACCGACGTAGGGGAGGGCGTTGGCAATCACGTTTGGGCCAACGAGGGCGTGAGATTTAGCCTCACGGATAGCTTCACGAAAATTACTGGTATTGCTCATATTGAAAAACTGTTTTTGAGGAAAACGTTCTGCTTATCCCTATTCTTACCAAGATTTAGGGCGATAAACCAGGAAGGGGTTACGCAAGGTAGAAAACAACTAAACAAAAAAATTATCCCAGGTTGAAATTTTTATCTAAAAAACAAACATAACCTGCAACACACAGGGGAACAAAATCATGCGTACAAATACTGAATTGTAGAGTTCGACCCCTTATAAGTTCAGTGAAACGACGATGGCTTATTCTGCCTTGACTAAGGAAAATAATGACAGCTTAGAAGAAAATATACGCAGCTCCATTTTCTCAGGAATAGGAGTTACAACAAAGGAATGTATATGGCAACAAGTGAGTCCTCTTTACGAACTGATGGTATAGAATTATTACACTTGTACCACCAGAATCCTTCTATTAGACTTCGTAATAAACTTGTACAGTTACATACTGGCTTAGTACGGAAGATGGCTCATAAGTTCAGCCATCAATGTAATGAACCTTATGAAGATTTAGAACAAATCGGTTATTTTGGTTTAATTAGGGCAATTGAGCGCTTTGACCCTAGCCAAGGATATGCTTTTAGTTCCTTTGCTGTGCCATATATTCGCGGTGAGATGCTGCACTTTTTACGCGATCGCAGTACTCTATTAAAAATTCCTCGTCGTTGGCAAGAACTGTACAATGAAGGGCAAAAAATTCGCAAGGATTTGTCAATGTCTTTGGGTCGCCCACCCAAGGATGCTGAAATTGCCAGCCAACTTCGGGTATCTGTGCAAGAATGGCAAGAAACCAAGTTAGCTGCTCAAAACCGTATGCCTTTGAGTTTAGATGCGACCGCAGTTAACTATGTTGATTGCCAAATAACCTTGGGTGAGGCACTTCCTTGTCCTCGTTCTCATGTTCTTCTGCAAGAAGAAGAAGAACGGCAACAACTCCAAGGCGCAATAAATATGTTAGAAGAAAAGCCCCGCATGGCAGTTGAAATGGTATTTTTGAAGGAACTTTCTCGCAAGGATGCTGCTAAGAATATTGGCACTAGTCCAATGACGGTAACGCGGTATCTGCAAAAGGGAATCCAGGATTTGATTTACTATTTGCAACCACAGGTAATGCCAACAGGGTCTTAGTTGTGCTGAGTCAAAAATCGAATGACCAATGACTAATAACTAATTATCGAGATTTTAAATCAGCGATCGCACCTTTGGTCATGGCAGCAATAGCTTGATCTGTCGCTTTCGGCAAATGATAATATTTACCGCCTGCTGTTTGCGATAATTCTTTAGCAAAGCCCGTGGACACAAATTTACTTTCCGTATCAATTACTAATAGTTGCATCCCCAAAGCTCGGATTCTGGCAGCAATTTCTAATAATTCCCCTTTGATATCTGGCTTTTCTCCTGGTTCTAGTTGTTCACCTAAAGAACGTGCTAAGGGAATATTACCCCGTCCATCGGTAATTGCTACAAGCACAACTTGCCCAATATCTCCGCTCATCTGGGCATTTAAGCCGACGCGCACAGCTTGGGTTAAACCATGCGCTAAGGGCGAACCCCCACCACAGGGCAAGCTTTCCAAGCGATTACGCGCCAAGGCAATAGAACGCGTTGGAGGCAATAACACCTCTGCTTGTTCTCCTCGGAAGGGAATTAATGCTATTTGGTCGCGGTTTTGATAAGCTTCTGTCAACAGTTGCATCACCGCACCTTTAGCCGATTGCATTCGATTCAGGGCCATTGAGCCAGAAGCATCTACCACAAATACTACCAACGCCCCTGCTTTACGTACCAGGCGTTTCGAGCGAATATCAGCCTGTTCGACAATAACTTTTCTATCTGGGTGTCTTTCTCTTCGGGCTTTTTGATAAGGAGCCGCAGCTCTCAGGGTAGCATCTACTGCAATGCGTCGCGCTTTCCCCTTGGGCAACATGGGCTTAATGTAGCGTCCTCTGTCATCGGAAAAAATGACACTGCGACTACCAGATTTACCTTGCCGCTTCGCCATTTGAGTAAAGTAAAGCACGCTGTCATCAAGAATTACCCCTTCCGGATCAAAAATGAATTCTTCCGGGATGCTGGGGGGTTCTTGCTCTTGATTTTCTTCCTGTTCTTCTGGTTCCTCTTCTTCCTGTTCTGATTCGTCCTGGGGTTCTTCTTGATTCTGTGGCGGGGGTGGAGGCGGTGGTGCTTGTTGTTCTGGTGGCGGTGTCTGCACAATTGTGGCGCGTGGTACAATCACCAGTTCCACAGCACGGCGCAAATCTTCGGCATTGACTGTTGTTCGTCCTTCCAAAGCCGCCGCCGCCTTGGCAACCCGCACAGCAAATAACTCGGCGCGATGTCCCTGAACTCCGCCGCGAATCGCCTCATCCACTAAGTAGGCAATTTGTTCATGGGTGATGGTTACTTCTTTCAACCATTCCCGTGCCAAGATGATTTGGGTTTTGAGGGCGTCTAAGTCTTCGTTGTACTGTTGAAGAAAGTCTTGGGGAGATTTAGAATAGGCGATCGCAACCTCTACTGCTGCTACTCTTTGATCTAAGCCGAGTACACCGTCAGCAGAAAGTGCGATCGCAATTCTATCTAGCAAATGCTCCCGTAATCCGCCTTCTTCTGGGTTGTAGGTGGCAATAAATAGAGATTTGCACGGATGCTGAAAACTAATCCCTTCCCGTTCAATCTGGTTGCGTCCCTCAGATAATACTGTTAGAAGCTGATTTGATATTTGGTCATCTAATAAATTAATTTCATCTACGTACAGTACACCTCGGTTTGCTGTAGCGAGTAATCCGGGCTGAAAAATGGTATCACCTTGTTGTACGGACTTTTCAACATCCACTGAACCCAATAGTCGGTCTTCTGTGATACCTAGAGGAATTTGCAAAAAAGGCGCGGGAATGATTTCGACGGGAACATCTTGAATATCTTTGTCTGCGTACTCCGCCAGAAGTTGATCATCCCATTCTTCTGGGTGGTTGGGGTGACAATTACTGATTGAGCCTTTGACAACTTCAATGGGTGGTAGTAGAGCGTGGATAGCACGAGCCATCACAGATTTTGCCGTACCGCGACGACCTGCGATCGCTACTCCCCCTAAACCAGGATCAACTGCGGCTAAGAGTAAGGCTAATTTAATTGCTTCTTGACCAACTACGGCTGTCAAGGGAAAGGCAGTGATCGTGGGATTGATAGTAGGCGCAGGCATCGTTTGCTTTCATAGCGAGTCTCGGCCTTTAGCATACCAATTTCTGACACATTTAGAATATAAGGGCGATCGCCTCCGGCGGGCGGTTACGCCATCGCATTTCCCTTGAGAGGAAGATTTATAAGTATTGCTCAGGCTAAACGCTTCACACTAGCTGAATACCACAGGCTTACTGAATTGGGCTTTTTCCATGAAGATGACCACATTGAATTAATCAACGGGGAAATTATTGAAATGGCATCCAAAGGTACAGCCCATGAAACTTGTTTGCGAAACTTGTTGCGGGAACTTCCAAAACTTGTAGGTGAGCGGACAACTTTGCAATTTCAAGCTCCGATTGCTTTGCCACCTAATAGCGAACCTTAACCAGATTTTACTATTCTTCAAAACCGAGATGATAATTATCTTTCTGGTCATCCTCAACCTGCTGATGTGCTATTAGTGATGGAGGTTTCAGATTCTTCTTTGGTTTATGACCAAGCTGAATTCTTCAACTTTGCTATAGTAATAAGATAGGATGTAGTCATAAAACAAAGGAGTAAGTTTTATCGCTTATAGTGATTTCAAACTTATTGAAGTTATTGATTCTTTTGGGTTAGTTATCCACGAGTCATCTGGACTATTTGCAAATGTACAGGAGCAAAAATGCAGTGATTTATTATCTACTATTTTGATGGAAAATGTTGATTTAGCAGTAGCGATAAGTTCGAAAAAAGCTCGGAGTGAAATGATAATCAGTCCAATTTTGTTAGAAATTAGACGCAAATTCAATTATGAAATAAGCTTTTTTTCTGGAGTTGATTTTACTGTTGATAGCCAACGAGGACTAAATGGTTTTTGTGATTTTATTTTGAGTCTTTCTTCGGAGCAGTTGCTTGTACGTAGTCCGGTGATTGTCCTAGTAGAAAGTAAAAATGAGAATTTAAGGTCTGGTTTAGCACAATGTATTGCCGAAATGGTAGCGGCCCAGTTATTTAACGAGAGAGGTGGAAATCAAATAAAAGCTATATATGGTGCTGTTACTATCGGTACTATCTGGCAATTTCTCAAACTTGAAGGTAATGTAGTAGCGATTGATTTGAGTGAATATTATATTAAGGATATTGAGAAAATTTTAGGTATTTTGTATAGTGCGATCGCGCAAAATAAGCCGTAAATTATTTATTATCTAGAATATTTTTTAAATAAATGCTGTTTTTGAGAAAATACCATAGATGATTATTAAACTTGATGGATGTCAGGCGATGTCTGACGACAAGCCGCTACGCGTCTACGCTTTGACGAATCTTCATAAATAACTATATTGACAATCCAGCATTATTTATACTAAGGTGTATCCAAGACAGCAAAATAACCGCACTCTAAAACGCAGATTTTTGGTGTTGTCTCAGCAGCAGAATTCCTAGTTTCCTGCCGAACTTCGTGTCATCCCTTCGGCTGAATATTCAGCCCAATGTCAGGTCAACTGATTGACTAGACTTTTAACGGGAAGACAAGATGTTTGGGTGGATTTTCAGGGGAAAGGATGACGCGAAACTTGGTAGGAAGCCAGGAATTCTACGGCTGAGACTTGAACCAAACCAAAGCGTAGATAGCGAATTTTTTTTATCAAGGTAGATTTATTTTTAATAAATTCCCTCGACAGAAATTCGTTAGCCATAGATGCGTAATATTCCAATGCTGTTGCAAACAACAAGCAAAATGGAACATCGACAAAATGAATACCAAACAAAAACGTAATAAAAAACAGCAACTTAGTGATTTTTATGGCTCTAACTGTTGGTGGTGTCGCCAGAATATACCACAAGAGAGGCTAACAATTGAACACCTTTTACCCAAGAGTCATGGCGGCTCTAATTCTTTTGAAAACTTACGACTTTCTTGTTTTCAGTGTAATAACACTCGTGGAAATAGTCTCTATCCACCTCTTTGGAGCAAGAAGGATTGTTTCTAAGTAGCATCTCAATTTTATTAGGATATTATCTTCTAGGATGGGCATATTGCCCACCTTTTCCATTCAATTAATTACTAAAAATAGGAAAAGATAAAAATGCACAAAGTTCTAATATTCCATGATGAAAAACTTCTGCGACAAGCGCTTACTCACCGTTCTTATGTCAATGAAAACCCAGGAGAAGGCGAACATAATGAACGCCTAGAGTTTCTCGGTGATGCTTTACTGAATTTCTTAAGTGGCGAATATCTATATAGTTGTCATCGAGAAATGGGAGAAGATGAATTAACACGGCGGCGTTCAGCGCTGGTAGATGAGAAGCAATTGGCAAAGTTCGCCGAGGAGGTAGGTTTAGACTTTAGGTTGCGGTTAGGAAAAGGCGCAATTCGAGACGGAGGCTACCAAAATCCTAATTTGCTCAGTAGCACTTTTGAAGCAGTCCTTGGTGCTTACTATTTAGATAATGATTCCAATATTGAAGCAGTTCGCGCCATTATAGAACCGCTATTTGATTCTGTAGATCCTAAGCATATAATTGTGTCTCGTTCTAATGTAGACTCAAAAAATCGCTTTCAAGAATGGGTGCAACGCAACGTTACTCCAACTCCCCCCAAATATTTCACAGAACAAATAGGTGGCCCTTCTCACGCGCCAGAATTCATCGCAAAAGTATTGGTAGATGGAAAAATTTACGGCGAAGGTAAGGGACGCAATAAAAAGGATGCTGAGAAAGCTGCTGCTGAAGATGCGCTAGCTGATTTGAAAATAAAAGGTTTGTTGTAAAAATGTTTTTTGATTTCACGCAGAGGCGTAGAGAAGAATTTTACGTCTTGGCGCGAAATCAACTCTCTATTTCTAAGGGCAAAATTACGGTAAAAGTAGAACCAACTCCCACTTCAGATACTAGGTTAATTGTACCTTGTAGTAATTTCACCAAGCGGGAGACGATCGCTAACCCCAATCCAGTACTATCAGGAAGATAGGGACGATCGCTAGCACTTACACGAAAGTAGGGTTCAAATATCTGGGCTTGGTTTTCGGGTGCAATGCCAATTCCTGTGTCAGAAACTGCGATCGCCCATCTCTGGTTCTCCAACACCTGACACATTATAATAACAGTCCCCGACTCTGTATAGCGAATTGCATTACTAATAAGATTTGTGACAATCTGTTGGAATTGAAAACAATCTGTGAATAATTCTTTGGGAGCGCGATCGCAATCTACTACGATTTTTAAATTTTTTCCAGCAGCTAAAGGTTCCAACATTTCATACACATTATTAATTAATTCACGTACATCAGTGGGTGCTAGTTGCAGTTTTATCTGCCCTGTTTCATACCGCGAAAGTTCTAATACATCATTAATCAGGTGGAGTAATTGTCTACTATTGCGTAGGACGCGCTCAATATGTTCTAAGTTGACAGAAGTGTCTTTTAGCCGAGTCTTTCGTCGTTGTTGGCGTAAAAACAAATCTGAATAACCAATAATGGAAGTTAGAGGATGTTTCAGTTCATGGGCTAGTTGGGAAAGATGTTCTTGATTAGCGCTAATTAAACGTGTGAGTTTTTGATTATGGAGTGTTAATGATGACTGCAACTGCTGTAATTCTCGCAACTTCTCCTCAACATAACTCTTGAAACACCGAGCGATCGCTTCATCTATGATCGCGTCAATCAAACGCATAGAACGAATTATCTCTACAGGTGTTCCATTCAATAAATCTGCTTGTAGAGCATCAAATATTACTGTTCGCAGCAGATGATACTCTCTGGCAATTTCTGCTGAATCAAAGCCTTGTTCGGCTCGAATAGCCCCATGCTGAAAACTGGCAGTAACTATTGACTGAATATCATTATCCTGAGATTTTGAAAGCACCGTTACCATTACTCTTAAAACATCGGGGATGTGATCCTTTACCGCTGTGTAAGATAGGTCATCAGCACTTTCAATCCGTCTATCCTCACGAACTGCTGCAATCCATTTATCTATGATGGTGTCCGTTTTTTCAGCCAATACTTGACTAAAATCCATTTTTTTAAATTCAGCTAGGAGATAGATGAGTAAACTTCCATATGCAATTAGTTTAACGAGTGCAGTGAACTTGTACCAAATTTAGCGATATAGTTCACCTACCAAAAGAAATAGATTTTATTTGTTCTGTTATTTACTGGATAAACTATGCGGATGTAAAATTTGTAAAGAATAATCTCATGTTTTTTAATAAATCTTAATCAAGCAGGTAACAAACTTGATACTTGACTCAACTATTGTTGTTTAGCTATCTATGCAATGAGTTTCCTGATCACACAACAAAAAAGAATTATAAAAAATTATAAATTTTATTAATTACGGAAAAGCAAAAGAAAGCACTTGATTTCGGTATTAAAATAAACAACACTTATGATAATCCAGATAGCTTTTACTGAGTATGGATGTTATATTGTGCATAATCTCGTATCTATTAGAGTAAGTCAGCCTAATCCAGCAGATCACAGTGCGTGACGTTGGAGCGGAGGAACCAAATTGTGGGGCGTATCTTATAGAAAGTGAGGAGTTGAGAGTCAGGAGTTAGAAATTACTTTACTAAATATTCAACTTATAACTCATAACTCATAACTCATAACTTATAACTTTCTTCAGAAGGGCATCTTTCAGCCCTAGCCCGTCAGCTAACTTCGTAGGCATTGAGAGGAGACTGAAGAGACGGCATTATTCTAATGTTCCGATCTCATCGGTGTCCAAGGCTGGTACTGCTCGGATTTTTTGTACCTGCACTTAAATCTGTTGAAGTCGTAAATGATATTTCAACTAAATTTGGCAGCGATTGCAGCGATCGCTGGACAAGCCGCTTGGAAAAAGGCAAAACCTGTCATCCTTAGAGATGTCTTCTTTCTACCTATATTGGGGTTTTTGGGAATAATTGTGCTGTGGTGGATTGTCGCACTTGCCAACCATGAATTGATGCCCACCCCACCAGAAGCGCTAATCGCTAATCTAGACTACATCTTAAATCCCTTCTACCAAAGAGGCCCTGGCAACTTGGGAATTGGTTGGTTGTTGATCGCAAGTCTGCGCCGGGTATTACTGGGCTTTTTATTAGGTGCGGTAGTAGCGATTCCTCTGGGGTTTCTAATTGGCATGTCCAGACCGGCAATGCTAGCGCTCAATCCGATCATTCAAATTTTTAAACCCGTATCGCCCCTAGCTTGGCTGCCGATCGCCTTAGCAATTTTCAATTTAGCAGATCCTTCCGCCATTTTTGTGATCTTTATTACTTCTTTATGGCCAACAATTATTAATACCGCCTTAGGAGTTTCTAGCGTTCCCAAAGATTATTTAGATGTGGCACGAGTGCTGGAAATGCCCCGTAGGCGACGAATTACAAAAATCATTTGGCCTGCAAGTTTGCCGTATATTTTTACAGGTTTACGAATTAGTTTAGGGATAGCGTGGCTAGTAATCGTCGCCGTGGAAATGCTTACAGGCGGTATTGGTATCGGCTTTTTTGTTTGGGATGAATGGAGTCGCTTAAACCTGAGTTCAGTCTTTTTAGCTGTGTTGATAATTGGCTTAACTGGGTTAATCCTAGATTACGCCGTTGGCAAAATCCAAGAATTAGTAACTTGTTGCCCTACAGCTTCTAACTGATTAAAGTTTTTCGGATCAAGACGCTAAGACGCTCTTTAACTTTGCGCCTTTGCATTAGCCTATCTTACAACCAAATTAATCACCAATGGAGCTACAAGAATGGGTGATAATAACTGGACTCGACGAGACTTAATCAAAAGAATAGGAGCAACCACAACGGGAATAGCGCTGTCCTCCTGTGGAATTTCAGGAGATAGATCCGCCAAAGGACTAACTGAAGAAGCCTTAGGTGTTCAACCAGTAATTAGATCCCAAGACCTACAAAAATCCGATCTCACCATTGGTTAGCTTCCTGTTAATGATTGTGCGCCATTTGCGATCGCCTGGAAAAAAGGCTTCTTCCGCAAATATGGTTTGAACCTCACACTCAACCGCGAAGGCAGTTGGGCTACCTCCCGCGACGGTCTAATTTTTGATCCTGTGGGTTATCTGAATAGTTTTGCCATCAGGGCTAACGCTCCCACTAACTTTTTCATGTCTTAAATCCCTGCCAATTTTGGATTTTAGATTTTGCGGAAAGTCTGAGCGGAGGTTTCCTGCGCTCAGACGCCACTTGCTTCTCCCTACAGCCCTTTGGGCATCCTACGGCAGGCGCTAGCCTCTCCCTTTGGGAGAAGGAGAGACACGCAAGGGACAAGCCGGGAGACCCGTCCAACACAGTGGCTCAACTTTCCAAGATAGATTTTGGATTGTGGTTCTTTGGTTTATGCCCTGCCCCTCTTGGGTGAAATAAATCTAAAATCCTCAGCAGCCCAGCATTGTTTTGGTCAGAATCAATCTAAAATCCCAGTTGCGCTGGAAGCGCACCTTTGGTGCGACCTAAAATCCAAAATTGTTTGATGACTAAATTATTTCCGGAGCCTTTGATGATGGAATATACTCCATTACCTATTAATACCCAGAGCGAAGTTCTACCCCACACTGGATTTTTAGAAATTTAAAATTTAGTCAAGTCTTATCCGACACCTGATAAAGATAACTTTGTCGTTTTAGATGGGGTTAATCTGACGATTGGTGAAGATGAATATATTTCTGTAATTGGTCACTCAGGTTGTGGCAAATCAACTCTACTAAAGATAGTAGCTAAGTTAGAAAAAGCCACTTCCGGCTCAGTTAGGCTAGATGGACAAGAAATTCGTCAGCCAGGAGCCGAAAGGATGGTGGGATTTCAGAACTATTCGCTGTTACCTTGGTTAACAGTGCGAGAAAATATCCGTTTAGCCGTGGATGAAGTGTTAAAAAATGCTAAGAGATCTGAAAAAATTAGCATTGTAAATCAGCATTTGGCAATGGTAAACTTGACGGCGGCGGCTGACAAATATCCTGATGAAATTTCTGGAGGTATGAAACAACGAGTAGGTATTGCCAGAGCTTTAGCAATTCGTCCTAAAATGTTGCTGATGGATGAACCTTTTGGGGCACTAGATGCACTAACTCGTGGCAAATTGGAGCGGCAAGTATTAGATATTTGGGAAAATAATCGGCAAGCAGTGATGATGATTACCCACGATGTAGATGAAGCAATTTATATGTCCGCTCGCATCGTATTAATGACCAATGGCCCGGCTGCTAGTATCGGGAAGATATTAAAAGTTCCCTTTGAGCATCCACGCGTTAGCGTTCGCAAAGCGTCTCCGTCAGGAGAAGCTCCTCTGGAAGAGGCTCGCGCCGCCATGCGAAACTCAAAAGAATATTTTGAACTCCGTAACCACGCCCTGAATTTCCTTGATCGATATTTTGCCCAAGAGGAGTAAATTAGATTATCATTTTTTTTAGTGGGTAGCCTAATTCAAATTCATGAAAGCTGGATTTGGAACGGAGGAACCAATGTTTGGGGCTAATCTTACGAGAGACACCTTCCAGTCTTAGCCCGTCAGCTAACTCCGTAGGCAATGGAAGGAACCCCCAAGACTTTGGCTGTAATACAGTTATTATTGGGGTTTCCTTGACTAATTTCAGATTTTAAATTTTGGTTGTCGTCACTCAATCTAAAATCCCAAATCGTTCGACTGAGCGTAGCCGAAGTCCAAAATCCAAAATTTGTCCCCCTGCTTCTCATTGTTAATTCATTTCATTAGGAGAAGTAAAGCTGTGCAAATCAAGCCAATGTTAGCACGTCTGCAAAGTGCCACAGGTCGAAATGACTTAATTGAACAAATGGTACTATTGCCAGAACCAAAAAAACCTTTTTCTAAAAAACCTCAAATAGAAAAAGCAGTTAACTTAATTGTTGCCTATGACGCATCTCCTAACAGTCATACGGCACTAGATATTGCCTTTTGGATTGCCCATCAAACGCGTTTAGCCACTAATGCAGAAGTCACAGTTCAAGCCGTTTATGTGGTAGAAGACAATCAAAGCAGCCAGTATTCAAACATCTTCAGCTTTCCAAAACAACAGCCTTCATTGGAATGTCAAGTCAGTGAAGTCTCAAAGTCTGTCACACAGGTATTAACTCAACCCAAATTGCAAACAGTGGTAACTCCTCTGCAACAAGCAGATATAATTCTTTGGCAAGCCCGAAGTTTGGCTGAAGAATGGCAGGGTTCCTTCAAATCTCATTTGCGGTTTGGCTGCATTTCCACAGAACTTAAGAAAGTTGTTGAATCAGAAGCTGCCGATATTCTGTTTCTAGGTTGCAAATCTGTCAATCATCCGATGATTGAGGCACTAAATTCTAATTTTCCCTGTGCTGTTTTGGGCATTCCTAGTTGTATTGATGAATAATCGCTGTTCAGAATTTTAATAATTTTTATCAAATTTTAATCATACATAAGTCACCTATAACTAGGTGGCTTTTTTGCTACTATGCAATTAATTAAACTTAGGGAGGTAGAGTGGAGAAAACTGGGAAGCAATCCTCAGCGTCATGAGATTTATTGGCGATCTATCTAAAAAGAAGTTCTCGATTTTGGTAGGCAAAACCAAAATCGAGATTAGTGAGGAGTTAAGAATTGTCAGTAGAGGGAGTTTCTCTAGTTGCCATTTTTTCCTCCAAAATCTAGTAGCTTTTTAGGTGTTTAGTTTCTAGTAGCCAATCAGATGTAAAACGTCGCGCAGGACGCTATAACCTGCCAAATCCCAAAGTAAATATGCAAGAAAGCCAATAGCTGCCAAGCGACCGTTCCAAATTTCAGCTTGAGGAGTGAAGCCAAACAAAAATGCATTGCGGTCTACGCCGTTGTATTCGGGTGCAATAAGTGGTAAATCAGTAGAAGGAAGGAC
>NZ_JBALCZ010000062.1:0-57925 GCF_036917615.1 Nostoc sp. | reverse complement strand
AAATAGCGATCGCAGCAAAGCGTCCACTGCTCTTAAGGCATTAATGCCTGTAATCATTATGGAGTATAGGTTAGAGCTTTTCTTAGTGCCATTCGTATCAACACTCAGGGGCAGAATACTGGTGAATGGCTGTGCTATCCCTATACGATCTGGTCTAGCCCAATCTAAGTTGAGCTTGGTTTCTCCCTCATAATTGTGGAACAGTTCCATTTGCAGGGTATAGGTTTTGCCTGCTTCCAACCGGACTGTATTGTTGTTAAGGGACTGAACTTGACCGTTGACTCTGTAAGTATTTGGAATGTACTGATCGTAAGCATCCCAACCGCGAGTAAAGTAAATGGGAGTACCATCCAGAATTAGCCCAATACTATCGCCTGGCTCTTTGACACCGGGGGGGAATGGGCCTTTCTGGCGTTGAGGCAAGAAGGTATAATTACCCGTGGTAGGCGCAACAAATTGCCCCGTCCAGCGCACGCTATATTCTCCCTTTAACCCCAATCCTTCTGCTAGTTCAGACACTCCTTCCCCAAAGCTGTTGCTCACCAAGGAAAACGCCGCTAATCCTTCTGCTGAAAGATTCTTAAAGAATTCAACCTGCACCCCTGTGGATGGTGGGGGGGTGTAAACCGGGGAAACTAGGGTTTTGGGCTGGCTGGCACTTTGCCAATAAAGGCGAGTAAAAGCTGGCCCAGTGTTATCGTAATAATCAAACTTCAGATTATAGGTTTTACCTGCTTCTAGTTTGATGGGTGAACTGACCTTACTACCCTGATTATTCCAGTTGTCATAAACGAGTTTGCCATCGAGGAAGAGGCGACTACCTTCGTCACTATCCAGAGTGAAGGTGTAATTTTCTGTGTAGGTTGGTTGAATTGTGCCTTGCCAAGTGACACTAAACAAGTCTGACCGGATAACACCTGGTGATGGTGAACCGTCTCCCCAATTTTGATTAATTTTGGACTCGGTTTGAGTGAAAACTGGCCCATTTTCCAGCTCAGTATCGTAATAATATGAAGCGATAAATTGGGGCGGTTTCAAACCACTATTGGGTGGAGGCGAAATAGCTAGCTCGATTGGGTCAAAAGGTTGACGAGATGACTGGAATGGTGTTTGAGTGAAAATCTCGAAGGGAGATATCTTGACATTTTGCCCATTTACCTGTTCATATAAACTATGTTCAGTGAGTTGAGAAGCAGCATATTCAATTTTTAGATCGTAGGTTTGTCCCTGAATCAGATCAATCCTGCCAGTCTTTTCTTTAATCGCAGTGACTCCACTAATGCCACCCCTTGATGTAATTGTTCTGGTCTGATTCAGAGTTACTTCCTGACCATTAATCCAGATCCGAATTTGATCGGAATCCCGCATCTGGTTAATTGTAAATTGTAAGAAGCCTGTGTATTTCGCTTCTAGCTTGCCACTCCAGCGAATACTCAAAGGTCTAATCTTGTCCCCGGAGAAACTGCCTTCGACTAGACTCAGATTCTGGTAATCTATTCCATTAAATACCTGGGTTCTATTTTGTGAAGTGAGATTACTAGGAGTAGCCGCAATTGTAGGCACAAAAGTACTGAGAAGTGCTGTGCCTTGAAATTGATCATCTTTATAAACTTCTACTGCAAACCCTTGACTAATAGTAGGTGAGGCGTTAGTGGTAACGGGTTTTAGCACCTCATCAAAGGGTTGTTTTTGCAGTTCAATGGTTGGATGGAAGGGTTCACTACTATATCCAGAGGTTGTGTAGGTGAATTTTAGGGTATGTTTCCCTTTTTCTAAAAATATAGTTCCTTGACGACCATCAAAATCAGCTAGGGCTTGACCATCAATTTTGGGTGCGAAGGTACCGTAGTCTCGTTTTGCTACATTGCTGTTGATTTTGTAAGTGCCGGTGAAGGGAGCTTCAAACTCACCCGTCCATCGGGCATTGTAGCCACTGTTTTGCCTAACCAGTTGAGCGATCGCCTGCGGCAGTGTCTGATCGCGATCCACTCCCATTGTCGTTTCTACCCGCTTGAAGATAGGTCTGAGTTGAGCTTTATCTTCGGGTAGAAAGTACTCGACCAAAAATCCCCGCTCAACCCTTTGAGTGCCTAAGCTAGTGAGGCGATCGCTCGGAATCTCTTGGCGATTGATATTTGGACCTTCCCACTCCAAGGTGATGCTGCTTGATTTAAAAAAGCTGTTACGGTCATCATTGAAGTACTCTACCTGAATGTTGTGCTGTCCCTCCTCTAGGCTGATTTTCTGGCTTGATGCTCGGTTAGAATAGAAGAGATCGATCCAACGATCAATTACCAGTTGCCCATCAATCCAGACCCGACCGCCATCATTAAAAGTGGCATGGAACTGATAATCCCCAGCATTGGTTACATTGAGTAATCCCGTCCAGCGCACTGCAAAATACCTAGTATCCACGCCGTTGCCAGGAGAAAAAGTTGCAATATCAAGAGTTGCATCGGTCTTGGTTAATTGCAGTGGGTTACTTTGAATGATTTCGTTAGTTCCATTAAAGTATTCACCTTTAACACCAGACAGGGTGGGTGTCAACACTGTCGCCGGAATAATTTGCTGCTGTCCGCCCGGTGGAGTCCAAGACAATTGAGCGCTGGCATTATCAGTGTACTGCTGGTACTCCATCACTAGGTCATACTTCTGACCTTGTTGCAGAGCGATCGTACCTGTATAGGATGAGACGACTCTGGCTGTGCCCCAACTATTAATAATTTGCTGACCATTCACCCACAACCGCACTCCGTCCTCAACTTTGGCAGTAAAAGTATACGTGCCTGTTGACAGTGCAGCAATTTGCCCACTCCACCGGGTGCTGAAGTAATTGGTATTTAATGCTGCTAGGTTAGGAGAGCTTAGATACCAGTTTTGGTTAATCGTGTTCTCAACTTTGGTCATTACTGGCAGCCCCAGCAAATCAGGATTGCCGAAATATTGAGCGGTTAACCCTGTATTAGTTGCTGATGGCGGTACATATTGCTGCGACACATAATTCAGGTCATTCTTGGTAAAGGGTATAATAAAATAGGTTGTTGTAAGACCGCGATCTGATAGGTTCAACTCAAACGGCAGTATAGATTTTGTCGCCGCAACATTAGCAAAGCTATCTGGGAACTTAATTTCTAGATTGCCAGTGACTTTGCTGTTTTGGGGGTCAATATAAAATGTGCCAGAATTTGCTTTATAGCCAATCGGTAACTCCAAATTAGCAGCGACTTTGGCATTAAGTTCGTAAGAACTGATTTTAGTAGCTCTGTCTTTGATAAAATTCCATTGCCTATCTGTCAAGTTGCTTGGCTTACCCCCCAGCACCTCTTCCACAGTGCGAGGTTTGATATCCAATCCTATCTGTGGAACTCCAAAATCTCCAGACAGTGTTAATTTAGATGATTGAGTAATACTCTTCTCCAGAGTTTCATTGAAGAGAGGGGCTTCGGGAGCAGAAATCTTAAACCCTATGGAAGTATCGACCAGCAGATCGCGTATTTTATTAAACTTAACCTCCGGCTCGTAGGACAGATTCTTTATCTGCATGACCAAGCGAATGTCCCCTTGGGTGTAATTAATCTTCCCAGAGGGAGCCACCCCATCTACTAAGGTGGTAAACTTAACCACATCTTCCGGGAATCCGGCGGTCTTCAACCCCTGCTTAATTGCTTGTTGTAATACCTGTAGTGGGTCTTGGATATTGGCATTGAAGGTACTCTGTTCCTTATTCAGTGCATCCTGAATAGGGGTTTTGATTTTGCTGATGAAGTCGTAAACGAAATTGTCAGATACTAGGTTGCCTACTAAGGGTAGAGCCGCAACTTGCAGTTGAGATTGTTGAGTTCTGAGGCTGTCAGAGAGTTTTTGTAACGCTAGGGGAATACCAGTGACAGCCTGATTAAACAGATCGTTGGCTGATCCCAATATGCCTTGATACGCTGGCAATACGTAGGGCTGAAAAGGAGATGCAATTATTTCAGCATCAGAGTGGTAATCTAAAACCCAATCACTACCTTGACCAATTGTCTTTGTAGAAGCGGAAACTTTAGCTTTAGTTAGTTCCTGCAATCGCCCAACAAATGCTTGACCAATTGCTCCCTTTGCCACTGTACAGCTATAAAGCCGCAGAGAAACACCAAACAGATGTGTTGCTAGCTGCTGAAATGAAGATGAGTTGCACTCAAGACTTGCTAGATTAAGAGTGCCAGCAGCGAAGTGCAAACATCCCGGCGTGCCATGTACTACAAGACTTACAGACGCGACATTCTGCCTTGCCAAGATTTCACTAAGTTGAACTACGAAATTGCGATCGCCCCTCAGCACGAGTGATTGAACACTAGGCAACACGCCTGCTAATAAAAACTCATAGTCCTGCACGGCTTCATCAATTAAAACAAGATGGCAAGCAGTTTTTCTAGGGTAGAGCAAGCTAGTCAAAGGAATTAGGCAACTCATACTGAACCTCAGTTAGGCAAAATTAAATAGAATCTTAATTTAGTGATGGCAAATGTAAAGATTAGCCACCACATTGTGTAATAACCAGGATGGTCTCAAAAATCCCAATAACCACATCTCTAAGTTAATTACATAAGTAACTCACATTAAATCAAGATTGGTAAGCAGTCTAATTACGTAATTTATATGGCATTCTTTAAAAAAGAGAAGGCAGTCCCGGTAAACTTCGTATACCCCCAACCCCTGACTGTCTAATCAGTATTTAAAAGTTTGAGACTCAAGCACAGTCAGAAGTTATTGATGTTGATTGACCAAAGCTTGTATTGTGCTAATTAGATCACCATGAAGGTGACATTTGTGTTAGCGAGGAGCTTCGGAAAGAGCTAATCTACAATGTTGATTTTTTATACTTTATTATAAATATTTGCTGAAGTTGTACAAGTAACTATTTTTCGCTTTTAGCTAAGAATAAAACTTGCTACTGACCTGATTCACTTTTATACTAACTAATCAAAATTATATATTTTTGTCATTCGCACGACAATTAAATATTTTATAATTGTGAAATATTTTACATAAAAATATTATTTTTAGGCTTTTTAAAATCTTAATTAATGCCAGAATTGATACATTTTGTAAATATTTTTTTGCTAACTAACTAACATTTTGAATTTTAATTATTATTGTTTTGACAATTCATAAAAATTTACTTAAGCTAAAAGATAAGTTAAGCAAATCAACAAACGACAGCGATTTTGTTTAGCTACATCAAAAATTGCTGTTGCAGACTATTGGCATGAGGAAATTAATCACAAGAAAGTTATTCATTGTAAGCAAGTTTACTAGATTTGTTTACAAAAAGCTAAGACATGATTAAGCGTATTGTACCGCGCACATATTGAACAGATTTTGGTCATTTATGGATGGATACTTGTGGTGATGTTAGTGACTATCCATCAATCATTGAAGTTTGACTAGCGATTTTAGATTTTAGATTTTGGGTTTTAGATTTTGGATTAGGGTCTTCTAGTTTATGCTCCATCAGGTGCGGAATAAATCTAAAAGACGCTCGATAACTCTTTGGTATAGTCTCTCCAAGAGTTGAGGCTGTGCTATCGGTAATCCAAAATTGGCAATTCCATTATCCAAAATTGATTGACCAAAGTGCGGTAGATATGTCCAGGAGAAGACAATGCTTGAATATTTGACATCTTTGAACGAACACAATTTACCCTATCCAGATACAATTCATCCCATCGTTGTCCACTTCGTAATAGCGATGGTGTTGTTTTCCTTCTTCTGCGATGTAATTGGCTATTTTACTGGGAAAGCCAGTCTTTTTGAGGTGAGTTGGTGGAATATGTTAGTTGCCACGATCGCCATCTTCGTCGCAATCATTTTTGGTCAGTTTGAAGCGGGTTTAGCACAACCTTATAGCCTAGTTAAATCGGTGCTGAATTTGCATACGCTGATTGGTTGGTCGCTTTCGGGAATGATCACGGCGATTACAGCTTGGCGCTATGTAATTCGTGCCCGCAACCCGCAAAAAGTACCGATTTATTATTTGGGAGCCGGACTAGTTTTGACTTTGATAGTTGGCTTGCAGGTATATCTCGGAGATGAACTTGTTTGGGTGTATGGATTGCATACCGTGCCAGTTGTGGAAGCATTAAAGGATGGTCTGTTGCGATGAACTCAGAATTGATTGACCAATTGACCGGCTCTCTAGGCGCAAACGGATTACCTTACACCATTCCCATTCATCCCAATTTAGTCCATCTGACCATAGGTTTGTTCATTATTGGGATGACCTTTGATATCGTTGGTGTTCTGTTCCCCTTCCAAAAATGGGTCTTCAAATTTTTGGCAATTACTGTGGAACGTGACAACTTATTTGATGTTGGCTGGTACAACATGCTAGCTGCCAGCATCATTACATTTTTCACGGTGGGAGCAGGCTTTTACGAAATGCTGTTGGCAACACCACCAGCTGATACCAAGAGTGCCTGGGGATTGCAGGCAATGGAAACTATGCTCTGGCATGGTGTGGGTGGTGTGTTGTTATTAGCGCTGATTGTTGGCATGACTATCTGGAGAGGATGGCAGCGCTTCGTTTGGGGCAAACAAGCATATAAACAGACAGATAGAGAAGTGCAATGGATTTATCTGTTCGCAGGCATAGCAATCATGTTGATTATGTACGTCCACGGTACATTAGGGGCGCAAATGGCTACCGAATTTGGCATACACAATACAGCAGATAGTTTGCTGCGATTGGGCCAAGACCTCAACACAACGCTCAAGTAAGTCATTTGACCAATGACCAATGACCAATGACCAATGACCAATGACCAATGACTCTTGATCATGAAAATCCAGAAGATTTTAAATATTTTGACGCTGCTTACAGGCGCGATCGCAGTGACTGTTAGTAGTCTCTGGATCGGCAAGCAGGCTTACTTTTGGCTTCCTCCCCAAGCAGCAGCCGAATCTCAACTAATTGATGATTTGATTAGCTTCTTAGTAACCCTCGGTGCCTTCATCTTCTTGGGAGTGACAAGTACTCTGATGTATTCTGTTATCTTCCATCGGGCAGTCAAAGATGACTTCACCGACGGCCCCCCAATTCATGGCAATGTCACCTTAGAAGTTGTCTGGACAGCGATCCCAATTCTTTTAGTGTTTTGGATTGCGGGCTACAGCTACCAAGTCTATGAGCAAATGGGGATTCAAGGCCCATCAGAATTAGTTCACCTGCATAATCCACTGGCAGTAGCAGCAAAAGATGTATCAGCTAACTCTTTAGCACAACCCGTTGAGAAAATCGACGTACTAGCCAAACAGTGGGCGTGGGTTTTTCATTACCCAGAGAGAGATATTACCAGTACCGAATTGCATTTACCGAGCGATCGCCGGGTGCGTTTGGCACTGCGATCGCAAGACGTACTCCACGGCTTTTATATACCTGCATTTCGTCTCAAGCAGGATATTATTCCTAACCATCCGCTCGACTTTGAATTTACTCCTATCCGCCCTGGTCAATACCGATTGACTGATTCCCAATACAGCGGCACATACTTTGCGACGATGCAGGCGAATGTAGTCGTCGAATCTTCTGAAGATTATCAGCAGTGGCTGGCCCAAGCTGCAACCCAAAAGCCATCCCTAGCAAATAATCAGGCAGCTTCTGAGTATGCTCAAACATCCAATCAATCAGTCCAAACTGGTTGGATCACAGTTCCACCTGCTGCACCTCCTCTAGTCAATTCACCTGGTTGAAAGGAAAGTAACCGATGACTAATGTTCCTATTGAAGGCATCATTTTCCCTAATGAAAAGCCTAACCACGAATCTCCAAGTAACTGGAAAGAATACTTCAGCTTTAGTACTGACCATAAAGTAATTGGTATCCAGTATCTCGTTACCTCATTCTTTTTCTTTCTCGTCGGCGGTATTTTTGCGATGGTGATGCGGGGAGAACTGCTAACACCCGAATCAGATTTAGTCGATCGCACTGTCTACAACGGCATGTTTACCATGCACGGCACTGTGATGCTGTTCTTGTGGACATTTCCCTCACTGGTTGGTTTTGCTAATTATTTAGTGCCCCTGATGATTGGGGCGCGAGATATGGCATTTCCCCGCCTCAACGCCGTTGCCTTTTGGATGGTACCAGTAGTTGGGATTTTGATGATGGGTAGTTTCTTCGTCCCTGGTGGCCCAGCCCAAGCCGGTTGGTGGTCTTACCCGCCCGTCAGTCTCCAAAATCCCACAGGTAACTTAATTAATGGTCAAGTTATCTGGCTCCTAGCGGTGGCAATATCTGGCGTATCTTCAATTATGGGGGCAGTAAACTTTGTTACCACAATCGTCAAGATGCGGGCCCCAGGAATGGGCTTCTTTCGGATGCCCTTGTTTGTCTGGGGAGTATTTAGTGCCCAGATTATCCAACTATTCGGACTACCTGCACTGACGGCGGGGGCAGTGATGCTGCTACTCGACCTTACAGTTGGCACTAGCTTTTTTGACCCAGCCAAAGGTGGGAATCCAGTAATGTTTCAGCATTACTTCTGGTTCTACTCCCACCCCGCCGTTTACGTGATTATTTTGCCTGTGTTTGCGATTTTCTCAGAAATCTTCCCGGTTTATTCACGTAAACCTCTATTTGGTTACAAAGTAGTTGCCATTTCATCCATCTTGATTGCACTAGTCAGCGGTATTGTTTGGGTACACCATATGTACGTCAGCGGTACCTCAGGCTTGATGCGGTTGATTTTCATGATGACAACAATGTGCGTGTCTGTACCCACTGGTATTAAAGTATTTGCTTGGGTGGCGACCATCTGGGGAGGTAAACTGCGACTGCACACACCAATGCTGTTCGCTCTAGGTGCGTTGGTAATGTTCGTCTTCGCAGGTATCACAGGCATTATGCTTTCCTCGGTGCCGGTTGATGTCCACGTTAACAATACCTACTTTGTGGTAGGACACTTCCATTACGTCCTCTACGGTACCGTGACGATGGGCTTGTATGCTGCCATCTACCACTGGTTCCCCAAGATGACTGGGCGGATGTACTCCGAAAGCTGGGGTAAAATCCACTTCTGGTTAGCTTTCATCGGCACCAACCTCAACTTTTTGCCCATGCACCCCTTAGGATTGCAAGGAATGTTACGCCGAGTTGCTTCCTACGCCCCAGAGTATCAATTCTGGAATGTCATCGCTAGCCTGGGCGGATTTTTGTTGGGAATGTCCACTTTACCTTTCATTTTCAACATGGTGATTTCTTGGATGCAAGGCGAGAAAGCACCTGACAATCCTTGGCGGGCAATTGGATTAGAGTGGTTAGTTTCTTCACCGCCCCCAGTAGAGAACTTTGAAGAAATTCCGATTATCATCTCTGAACCATACGGTTACGGCAAATCTGAACCGTTGACAGCTAACCTACGCGAAAGCCACTCAACATTGACAAGCGCAGACTGACTTTTATTTCGGAACCAAAAACCTTTTTAAATCTCGTTTCCAGGTAGAACCTGGAAATGATCTTTATTGGGCTGCCGCGAGTAAGAAAGGCGGAGCCTCAATAATGGGCATTCCCAGCCAGAGGCTAGGAACGAGGGAATGAGGCAATTACACATCGCAGTTTGCAAGATAAAGGAGAATTCCACCAATGGACAGTTATATCAATTCAAATGAGTTGCACCAGACAAGCGCAGAACATAGCCACGACGAAGAAGGCAACAAGATGTTTGGCTTCATTGTGTTCCTACTGTCTGAAAGCGTCATTTTCCTGAGTTTTTTCGCAGGATATATCATCTACAAAACAACAACTCCTAACTGGCTACCAGCTGGTGTTTCTGGACTAGAAGTAAAAGATCCGACAATCAACACAGTAATTCTTGTTTCCAGTAGCTTTGTGATTTACTTCGCCGAACGCGCCCTTCAACGCCATGACTTAGTGAAATTTCGCCTGTTTCTCTTGGCAACAATGGCGATGGGAACTTACTTTTTGGCTGGACAAGCAATTGAATGGAGGCACCTGGAGTTTGGCTTCACCTCCGGGACATTCGGTGGGACGTTTTATCTACTAACAGGTTTCCACGGTTTGCACGTTTTCACAGGTATTCTGTTGCAGTTGATAATTTTGGTACGTTCTTTCATCCCCGGCAACTACGACACAGGTCACTTCGGCGTCAACGCAACTTCGTTGTTTTGGCACTTCGTCGATATTATCTGGATTATTTTGTTTGTCCTTATCTATGTTTGGCAGTAAACATTAGACTTCTGGTGAGAATACGGTCTAAAGATATTTAGAATCACAGATGCACACAGATTGATCTGTGTGCATCTTTGTTTATCTAAACCCCAATGGGAGCAAATCTCTCCAACAGGCTAATTGTTGGCTGTAATGAGTAGGGTTGAACAAATAGTATACTTTGCTCAGCAAAAGCAGTCCAATTTTGGTTGGTTAAAGGCTCAGAGGCAACAATAACTTGGTTTGGGTGCTTGAGAGAATCACTTGACCAATAAAGAGTAGGGGCTTGTGTGCGGTAAGCGTAGCGAACTGCTACAACTGCTTGACCATCACTGACAATTATATTGGCACTAAAGCTGGTGTCATGTTCTGATGCCAACTCAGTCAATTTTTGAAGTGTCGCACGTAAGGCATCAAACAGAGTGCTGCCTGGAGACGACTGCCATATTTGGACTAGCAGGGCGAAGATGTGTTCTGAGTCAGTCATACCTTTAATCAAGCGGTATGTGGAATCAGAGAGGCTCTCACGTATTGGTCTATAGAGAGTCTGTTGAAAGTCTGAGATTTCACCATTATGCACAAACAACAGTTTCCCACTGCGAAATGGCTGACAGTTGCTAATGTTCAGCGATTCACCTATCCCAGCTAATCGGGCATAGCCTACAGTACAAGTAGATTCTACATAGTTGCTTAACTCTTCCAGATTCGGATCGTTCCAAAGCGGGATCGTGTTTCGGTAAATGAAGGGTTTACCCACTTCGTCGTACCAGCCTACACCCACCCCGTCTGCACAAACTACTCCTGATTTTAATTCCAAAGGACTGTAACTTTGTTTGTAAAGCGAATGCTCTGGTTTATACAGCAACTCATCTAATCGGATGGGATTACCAAGGTAGCCTATTAATCTACACATAAAAAATGACTTGCTGAAAGAGTAAGGAAATTAAGTCACAAGCCCCGATATCAATCGAACCTTTTAACTTTGCAGTAATTGCAAAGTATTACTAAGTTAACAACTATTTTTTATATTGTGTATGCTTGAACTATGACTTTAGTCATGGTTTTGTTTGTGCCTTTCATTAAACTTTTTCTGGATAAATAATCAATGACTATTTCAATGTACCAAGCTTCAATACCCGTGTCTATTCGCACACTGACTAACCTTGTAAGTATTCTGGAAAAAGGTGCTACATACGCTGAAACTAAAAAAATAGATCCTTCTGTGTTGATCAATAGTCGTCTATCCCCAGATATGTTTCCATTATCAAAACAAGTGCAAATTGCCTCTGACATAGTAAATAGAGGTGCCGCACGACTAGCTGGGATAGAACCACCCCAGTTTGAGGACAATGAAACTACATTCCCTCAACTTATTGACCGCATTCATCAAACTATCTCTGATTTAAATACATTTAAACCTGAGCAAATTGACGGTTCAGAGGAGAGAACAATTAGCCTTAAAATAGGTGACAATACTGTTGATTTTCAAGGAATGCCATTTCTCTTATATTTTGTTTTACCAAACCTTTATTTCCATGTCACAACAGCATATGATATTCTCAGGCACTGCGGTGTAGAACTTGGTAAACAAGACTTTCTTGGTCAGCCTTAAAATGAGAAAGCATTTAGGCAAATTACTTTCTTAATTTGCCTAAATGCTGATTGAACTCGCTTTATCTATTTTCCCAATGCAGTCTACTTTTTTTTCAAACTAAATAACTTGTATTGGGTACGATCGCAAAGAAGGCATACTCATACCAAGCAGTCCAGATAAAACTGCGAATCCATCGCTGACGCTTTTCAAGACTCAATTCATATTCAAACGCCCCACGAGATACATCAATGGAAGATAGATGAGAGTTGCAACCGCAGCCGTGTTGATAAGTAAAACCGTATTTGGAGGCAATACTTTGTACCTTCATCTGGATAGCAAACACCTTACCTGCATGGAGTATGGCATCCCAAGCACGTTTGTGTTCAATATCACGCTGATCAAACCGTAAGGCACGTTCTTCAAAAACATGATCGCGGTAAATTGGTGCTAGATGCACATGATAGAAGCTGGCAGGTAGTTCATAACCAAACTCATTAAACAAATCTATACCAATGTGAGCCACTTTTACTTCATCAGCGAACTCGATACCCTTTGACTCTACATCACGGAGAATTTCTGCAAAGTTCGGATAGCTGTGTTTGAGAAAGTCTTGCCCAAAAAAGTCAAGAGTTTCCCATGCCAGTTGTGTAAATAGCTGCGAGAATGACGGTATCAAGTGAGCTAGTTGGGGGCGATCGCTAAATAAGTCAACATCACCATGCTCTAATTTGTATAGGAACAACTGTGCCATCTCAACATAGCTTTGGGGATGGGAAAGTCCGACACTCGTGGTTCCTCTAGCAATGTCTTGCCATGTAGAAGGTAGTTGAGAAACGTGAACCGCATTTTCTCCAGCAATGACTGCAATAGGAGGACATTCGAGAAGTTGCATCGACAATCTCCTTTAAGACTCTAATGTGTAATTTACCTTAAGCGATCGCTGTATCTAGCTTTTGAACACAATTAAAAATGTTTGACGGACTGTCTTTTGACAGCGAGCATAATTTTGTTCATGATATTTTTTTACAACACTTTGTGTTAATTTTATTAGACATCTCCAGAGAAGAATGTAGAGACGCGAAATTTCGCGTCTCTACAAGGGTTTGAGTGAACGCATAATTAATTTTCACCAGATGTCTATTGGGCATAGGGCATAAGTCAATAATCAATAGTTCTTCTTCCCCTGCTCCCTCATCTCTCCAGTCCCCCCTGAGAACGTCCTCTTAAAGCGCCAGCTATCTTCTTGTATAGTTTTTCACCCTTAATTATCTCTTCATAGTACTGCTCATAAGGGGTAAACCTGATAGATTCTTGTTTTCCTAAACCCAAGATGCCAAAGGTGCAGAGACTATTATAAAACAGTTCATGTACCCGCTTTTGAAGTACCTGATTGAAATATATGAGGACATTACGACAAAGGATGACATTAAACTCATTAAAAGAGCTGTCAGTTGCTAAATTATGCTGGGCGAAGACAACGTTTTCTCTTAAGGATGCTCGAAAAATAGCATTATCATAAGCTGCTGTATAATATTCTGAGAAAGACTTCTTGCCACCTGCTTTCAGGTAAAGGTGAGTATATTCTTGCATCAGTTTCAGGGAGAAAATACCACTTTTGGCATTTTGTAATACCTTTTCGTTCGTATCAGTGGCATATATGCGGCAACGGTGGTAAAGTCCTTCTTCTTGCAGTAAAATTGCCATTGAGTAGACTTCTTCCCCACTTGAGCATCCAGCGTGCCAGATGCGAATAAACGGATAGGTTTGCAAGAAGGGGATAACTTGATTTCTGAAGGTGTTATAAAAGCTGGGATCACGAAACATTAATGTTACATTCACCGTCAGAGCAAGTAAAAATCGTTCCAGATAGGCACGGTTGTGGAGTAACCGTTCTTGCAATGCAGAAACATTTGCTAACCTCTCTAACTGCATGAAGCTTTGAATGCGGCGCTTGAGTGAGGAAAGAGCATAATCGCGAAAGTCATAACCATAGTACTGATACAGACCTTCCAAAAGCAGATGTATTTCGATGTCCTCCAAGGCCGGTTTGGGCAAAGTCATAATAATTCATAATTAATAATTTATAATTCATAATTATTACCCCAGCCATGAATGAGCTTTTTGAAATAATGATGGTGGACTTTGGGTAATTTCGATAAATCAATTTAATTGCTCTTTAACATCAAATAGGGATTAGAAATTAATAATTATTTGCTCATACAAGAATCCTAGATAGGTCATAAACAAGAAATAATCAGAACGACACACATATTTTTACAGTGAAGTGAGCTACGCATATCAAAGGCACTTTAAGTAGAAAAATTATATGTTCGCGCAGCAAATGTACCAGAAGAAAGGAATAGAGAAGATATTTACAAACAATTTCAGATTGCTGTAAAACCCAATTAGATTTTACGCCTAAAATAGCTTGCTGAATCAATTAAATTTGATAACGGTACTACTTATGGGTTTTATGGGTTTGAGTTTAACCAAGTGGCTATTACTCCTAAAATAGCGATCGCTGTTATCGAAATCACAGTTAGCAATCTAACCTGGTAGCGGAGATTTTTAATCTCTTGGCTCAGACTTTCTCTTTGTGGTATGGAATATGGTTGCAGTTCTGTAACTTCGATAGCTACTTGTTGGGGTGTATTTAGGGGTTTTCTAAAAGAGACCTGCGTGTGTAACCAATTAGTAATCAGTTGGGGACAGTTTTTCTTAAACCAATATAAAGCTAAGGTTTTAAAAACTGGTTTGGACATTCGGGCAATTAATTTCATCACCCTATTTAAGGGTTTCAGGCGAAGCTTTTGGTTGATCAGATTGACTGAACCAACATCATATAGACAATCCAGAATTAGTTTCACAGTGGCTTCTTCACTGTTAATCAAGTTTTGCAGTAAAAGCAGAACATCATGCATCCGCTCTGCTTCAATATACTTTTCTGCCAAGTTTTCTGGAGGACTTACTGAAGGACTTACAGTTGTATTTAGGGTGTTTTGTCTTACTATCGTCATATTGGTAACATAGCAGCCATAATAATGTAAGTACACCTATCTATCGAGAGAAAAATTTTTTATCTAGAGAGAGAACCTAAAAGCCAAAATTTGTTTGTGAGACATTATGACTATATCGTGTCTGTAAAAAGGTTATTTGTCTAGTTCCAATGAATCTTTTATTTACTTCTGGGTAAATAAAATTTTTACCCTGATGCTAATACCTCAATTTGTGCAACAACTCGTTCTAATTCCTCAATGATTATAGTAGTTCTAGTCTTCCTGAAGGCATCTACAAGCGCCCGATAATACCAAAGAGTACCTTCTTTACCCCCCTGAAAACGTTCCCAAACTGATTCGCCCAAAAGGCGATAATCTTTGAGAATAGACTGGGCGTTGTAAAGTTTATCTGCTAATGACACGAGCAGTACTGATGGGGAAGCGGTAGGAATATGAGCAATGTATGCCTCCTTGCGCTGTCGCCAAGGCGGTTTTGGAGTTGTATCAGCGTCAGTACAAGCATTTACAATTGCCGTTACATTGTCACCAAAACGGCGGCGAATTTCTTCCCGCGTTGCGGCGCCACCTTGGTCTTCGATCGCATCGTGTAAGAGGGCTGCGATCGCTTCATCTTCATTTGCCCCGTATTCTAAAGCAATACTGGTGACACCTAATAAATGGGCAATGTATGGGACACCTGAACCTTTACGAACTTGGTTAGCGTGCAATTGGGTAGCGTAGGTGAGGGCTGTGGTAAAACGTTCTGAGAGCATTGTATAAAAGGAGTCAGAATTCAGGAGCAAAGCTTGGGATCGCTTTGCCTCCGGTCAGGAGAAATCTACCGAATAATGGGTTTGTGTCAATTTTATAACAAACTGTTCCAGGCGCAGAGAGAAGTCTGAGCGCTGAAAGCCGCCGCTCAGAAATTCGGTAGCCGATCAGAACTTTGGTGGAGCAGAGGATGAGAGGAGTACAGAGGTAATGGAATCTCAACCTAAAATTGAAATATCTATCAAGCTTGCGATGGCATGATCATGAACAGTGAAAAAATAACGGTGCAGTCTTTATATACTGTCACTGATGAAGAATTAATGCTGATGAGTTCGCAAAATCCAGAACTGCGGTTTGAACGCAATGCTAATGGAACTTTAGAAACTATGCCCCCAACTGCTGGAATTTCTGGTAATCGAGAAATAAAAGCAGGAGCCTATCTGTTCAATTGGGTAGAAAGTCAGGAGCTTGGTGAAGTTTTTGGGTCGAGTACTGGTTTTAAATTAGCAAATACTGCTGTCAGAGCACCTGATGCTGCTTTTGTGGCTAAAGGACGTTTACCAGAAGGTTGGGATCAGCAAGAGGACAAATTTATCAACTTAGCACCCAACTTTGTAATTGAAATTCCTTCTAAAAATGATAGCTTGGCAAAACTCAAAGCTAAGATGGAAGAATATATTGCTAAGGGTGTTCAATTAGGATGGTTAATTGATAGTAAAAATCAACAAGCTTTAGTTTATCGCCGGGACGGTTCAATTACTCAATATCTGGCTACAGCAATATTAAGCGGTGAAGATGTTGTGCCTGGGTTGATGCTGCCTTTGAAAAAATTATTGTAAAAGCCATGGCTGCGGCTGTTTACATCTATCCACTTTATACCTATTCTATATGAGCAGGCGTCACG
Source organism: Nostoc sp. (assembly GCF_036917615.1). Classification (GTDB taxonomy): domain Bacteria; phylum Cyanobacteriota; class Cyanobacteriia; order Cyanobacteriales; family Nostocaceae; genus Nostoc. Next base: position 41,454 of record NZ_JBALCZ010000062.1, on the reverse strand, counting down.
CAAAACAAAAATTCGATTCTCAGGTATATTGCGAATATTTTTTATTAAATAGATTTTAGCTAAAGTTCAAAAATAAACAACATAACTACTAAGTTATATATATTAAATCTTTCTTTTGAGTGATATCTGACAATAAGACGTTCTGTATCTACGCTTCAAAAACTCTGGGTAGAAAAGCCAAACTATTGATTACAAATGATACAATTATCCTTTTAGATAGACAGCATTTAAATCTATATTCCATCGTCAGATAGAGAAAATTCTGATGTTAATTATTTAGACTAACTCAAGGAAATATTATTTAAAGCAGGAGTTAATTTCATAATGGCAGACAGTCCTGGATTAGGAGAGCAAGCGCTGAATAAAGCAGCAGAAATAGGATTATCTAGCCAATTAGATGAAGTAGAAAATTTAGATGTAAACATCAAAACCGATCCGCTGAAACTAGTTCAGGGAGAAGTGGATGGAGTCACGATTAAAGGTGAAGGTTTAGTTATGCAGAAAGACCTCCGCATGGAGGAATTTGAAATGCAAATGACTAATGTTGCTATTAATCCTCTGAGTGTAGCTTTTGGCAAAATTGAACTCACTAAACCTACTGAAGCTAATGCACGGGTTGTGTTAACCGAGGCTGATATTAATCGCGCCTTCAACTCAGAATATGTGCGATCGCAACTGCAAAGTCAAAAAATTCATGTTAACGGGCAATTGACGACTATTGAGCCTCAACATGTAGACTTTCGACTACCAGGTGATGGGAAAGTAGCACTAAATGCCACCATAAAAATAGTAGAAACAGGTGAAAATCAGCAAGTTGCTTTTTCCGCAGTACCCAGGATCAGCGCTAATGGAAAAACTGTTACTTTGGAAAATGTCGAATATGGCGAAAGTAAAGAAATCTCGCCAGAGTTGACAAAAGCTTTGGTAGATCAAACTAGCGAACTTTTAAATTTGAGTAACTTTGATTTAGAAGGAATGAGCTTGCAAGTTAACCAACTAAAAGTTGAAGTAGGCAAACTAACCCTACAAGCTGAAGCTTATGTTGAACAAATTCCTTCAGATTAAAAATAGGACACTAATAAATTCAGGATACTAATAATGGAAACTACAGAAACAACGCAAACAAGTTCAACACCTTTCCCAAATATTCCACCAGTTATTGAAAGTAACGATAGTGAGTATCTTGATAGCGGCGTACCCAGTACAGTTGCGATCGCAGGACATCCCCTACATCCCCTGAGTGTGACCTTTCCCATAGCCTTTTTAGCCGCCGCCTTGGGAAGCGACATCGGCTACTGGTTAACTGGTGATTTCTTCTGGGCTAAAGCTTCACTATGGTTAATCGGACTAGGATTAGCTGGAGGCGTCCTTGCATCAGTCATTGGTCTGAGCGACTTTTTTAGAATTGAACGAGTTCGCAAACGCAGCGCAGGTTGGGCGCATTTAATACTTAACGTTTCTCTACTAGTTTTAAGTCTAATTAACTTCCTCCTGCGCTTGGGCGACGCTGAATCCCGAATACTACCTTGGGGATTGGTTCTCTCGCTGATTGTCGGTACGCTGGTTAGTATTTCCGGTTGGTTCGGTGCTGAACTCTCCTATCGCCACAAAATCGGTGTAGTGGGTGCAGGTAGCAGAAGATATCCCTAAATTCTTCTTTGTCTTTGAGCGATGGGACATTTTTTTATTTGGAAGTCCCTTACTCTAATGGTAATTAGATTTGCCTAAATAAGTTATCTGCTCTAATTTCATGCTGGGCTGCGTCAGATACAAGCAGCCCAGTTTAATACTTTGTAGCTTATGAAAGCACTGGTTGTGTTTCCAACTTCTGGGCTTTTTGCTTGAAGACGGTTGGTACTTCTGAGCTGAACGCCTCACCTTGAACCACTTCTGAGCGAAAACCATCAACCCCAACTGGAACATCGCCAGTGATAGTGGTGCGATATAGGAGACGCTCGACATCCAAATGATCTAAATCTTGAGGAGCCAAATGCACGGTGGCGCGGTTGTCCCAGAACGCGATATCACCGTTGTTCCAACGGAAACGGGTGGTGTAGGCAGGCTTGGTGATTTGGTTAAAGAACAACTCAAGCAACAGCTTGCTCTCTTGTGATGACACATCAACAATGTGTGAGGTGAAGCCAGGGTTAATGAACAACGCACGCTCACCAGTCTCAGGATGAACCCTTACTACTGGGTGGATTGACACTAGTGGATTGACAGCAATGCGCTCGGCGAACTTGCTGTTAGCGGGCTGATACCCACTCCCATTGAAGCGATGTTCAGCTTTCAATGTGTCTGCTAGCGCCCGTAGAGGTGCTGACAGACCCTCATAAGCCGCAACTAAATTACTCCATTGGGTGTCACCACCAAAGCTAGGGACATTAACCGCACGTAAAATTGACGCTGCTGGCGGGTTGATAGCCGCTGTTACGTCTGTGTGCCAGGGACCTCCAGTGCGAAAACCGTACTGCTTCTCATAGAGCCTCCGGTCTACGGGTTTAAGTTGCGGAAATCCCGGAACTGGTTCAGGCTCTCCGAGTGGATGGGCGAAAGTCACTTCACCAAAACGAGATGTGAATTCAACTTGGGCAGCATGATCAATGTTTTGTCCACGAAAGAACACAACTTTCCACTTCAATAGTGCTTTACGAATTTCTTTGACTTCATCATCATTCAGAGGATGGGAAAAATCTACGTTACTGATTTCGGCACCGATGAAACCAGCTACTTGTTTGACTTCGATATGTTTGTAGCCCATGTAGATTCTCCAGAGTTTGATCCATAGGATGGTGTTCGTACTCGTCCGTTTCTTTTGGAATTTTGCTATCAAGTGCAAGCAAAATTCTAAAGGAAGCGATCGTAGCTGCGAATCTTATACTTTATCTTGATAAATTTACCGTAGTATTAATTGTTATATTTTTAGAGTGCCGGAACAACCAGAGGTTTATAGCATCTCATCAAAGGCTTAGAAGTGCCCAGAAATAAAATTGCTCTGTCCTACAACTGATTTAAGGCATCCAATCTTTCAGATGTGGGTATTGGCTCTGATACCTGCATCGTCACAATATGCCATTAAAAAACCGCGTTTATGTCTGTCCTGTGTGCGGTCACATTGAGGATAAAAACTTAAACGCAGTTAACAATATTGACCGTTGGTTTCAATACGCTTGGGTTAAAGCCAAAAACCAAAACTAGTGTAGGTTGGGGAACCACTGCGCCCTTGTAGTTTCCCGAAGGGTAACCCAACATTTTTCGTGATTTCTTAGGTTTCACTTGCCTACAGGACGCTGTTCGCGTTCGTTCAACCCAACCTACAGATATCCTTAACCCAAGCGTATTACCCTTGGTTTGACGGAATTTTTATTCCTGATAGCGAGTTTACGAGCGTTACGGTTGGCGGTAAGTTCTACCGTGTCAGCTGTGGAGTAGACAACCCTCTCAAGGGTTTTACAGAACGGTCATTTTCTGATGATATCTATTCGGGGTAGAAAACTATCGTCCTGGCATAGCCTTTCGTAGAGAAGAGGCTGCGCTATCGCCTTTGACATCTGCCTTTGGACTATTTAATAGAGATTGCAACTCCAATGGGTGAGCGATAGATTGTATATTCTGGTCAAGGGCTGGATCATTACTTAATTTTTTTATACTATCGAATATAGTATAATTGCTTAAAGAGAATCAGGAGATAGTAAACCGACTTCTAGTGGTTCGGGCTGCTAAAATTTTGCTTAGTCTTTAGTCCTGAGAAAATGCGCCGAAACCGTAACCAAACAATATTTATTATTCTTTCTGTGCTCATCGTTGTACCGATGGGCTTTTTGTTTAAGTATTATAGTGGGCCTGCCCATCAGTGGTTTAATGACTACGGAGCAGCTATATTTTACGAAATATTTTGGTGTCTGTTCGCATTTTGGTTTTTCAGAAGTCGAGCGACGGTAATCAAAATTCCTATATGGGTTTTTGTGATCACCTGTATACTAGAATTCTTGCAACTTTGGCATCCGCCCCTATTAGAGGAGATTCGCGCCACCTTGATAGGTAAATTGTTACTTGGTACCACCTTTGTTTGGTGGGATTTTCCTCATTATGTATTGGGTTGTGTTTTAGGTTGGTTGTGGCTGCGACAATTACACGAAATAGGTTATGCAAAAAAAAGTCAAGGTTAAACCTAATTCAAAACAGCAAAAGATTGAAGAACAACCTGATGGCAGTTTGACTGTGTATTTAAAATCACTCCCAATTGATGGTAAGGCGAATGAAGAGTTAATTAAATTACTAGCAGAGAAATTTGATGTAACCAAATCTCAGATCAGAATTAAGTCAGGTTTGTCCTCTAGGCAAAAGCTGATAGAAATTGATGCTGATATCTAGTTGCTGTTTAGTAACACCTTCTAAGAAGACTTTGCCTGCCTCCTGAATGTGAGGTAATGTCCCACCCAGTACATCCTCTACTAGAGCCAAGAAACGAGAGATAGAAACCCACAAAATATAATTTTTATGCTTGTGTAATACTGATATACCTTGGTTGAGATTTGACTCTTCCTATCCAAGCTTGGATAGCAGGAAATTGTGTTAAATTGAACCCACCTTCATCAGCTACATGAGTGTAAGCGAACAAGGCGATATCAGCAATCGTGTAACGCTCTCCCACAAGAAAAGTGTGAGAAGTTAAGTGTTTTTCCATCAAGTTAAGTGCTGCATAACCTGGTTCACGTTTTTGCTTGATAGCTTCACTATATTCTTCAGTTTTACCTAAAATAGAAATCCAAAATCTTGATGTAGCAATAAAAGGTTCATGGCTATACTGTTCAAAACATAACCATTGCAGCACCTGCGCTCGTAAAAATCGGTCATAGGGTAAAAATTCTGTGCATTCACTCAGATAGACCAATATGGCATTTGATTCTGCCAAGTATTTCCCTGGCTTAATTTCCAGAACGGGTATCTTACCGTTAGGATTTTTACTTAAAAATTCTGGTGTTCGAGTCTCGCCTTTCAAGATGTTAAGCTCTACCCTCTCAAAAGGCATACCTAGTTGTGTCAATAAAAGACGTATCTTATAACCATTGCCAGAAGGTAAAAAATCGTACAAATACAGTAGTTCCATGCTAAAATCAAGTTAGGAATATGTTGATAAGTGAAAGTTGAAAATACAATATCTTACCAAAAGATTTTCCCCAAACCGGATAATTGTTTTGAGATTTGGCTTCTGAGTACTAGATAAAACCATTAAAAAAAATAAAAAAAGTATTATTTATCTCTAGATTGAGATGTTTAATTTAGTCAGTGGTTGAGAATAAAAGTATGTGTGGAAGATTTACTCTAAACCAGTCGGCAGCAACTTTAGCTCAAGTTTTCCATGTTGAGCCAGTTTCGGATTTAGCAGCAGAATATAACATTGCACCTACGCAAATGGTGGCTACAGTGTTACAAAATCCCGAAAGCGAAAAGCGTGAATTTAAGCAATTGCATTGGGGATTAATTCCGTCATGGGCGAAAGATACAGGGATGGGGGCAAAGCTGATTAACGCTAGGGCAGAAACTGTTGCCGAAAAACCCTCTTTCCGCTCGGCTTTTAAGCATCGACGCTGTTTAGTGCTAGCTGATGGCTTTTATGAGTGGCAACGGCAACAAGGTAAAAAGCAACCGTTTTATTTTCGCCTTCAAGATGGACAACCCTTCGCCTTTGCAGGTTTGTGGGAGAAATGGCGATCGCCTGCTGACGAGGAAATAATCTCTTGTACAATTTTGACAACGGCAGCTAACGAATTACTCCAACCCATCCACGAGCGGATGCCGGTGATTCTAGAGCCACAAGATTACGATTTATGGCTAGATTCCCAAGCGCAAACGCTCGAAACCCTACAGCAGCTACTGCGTCCCTATCCAGCGCCAGCAATGACTGCCTATCCAGTTAGCACCTTGGTCAATAACGCTCGGCATAATAATCCGCAATGCATCATCCCCCTCAGTGATCAGAATGCACCCGCAAATCAGTTAAATTAGCTATTGAGTGTACTAGGGGATTGGGGAAATGAGGGAGATGGGGAAGCAGAGGAAGCACGGGAAGAAAAACTATTGATTATTGCCTAATGCCCAATGCCCCATGCCCAATGCCCAGTCCCCAGTCCCCAGTCCCCAGTCCCCAGTCCCCAATCCCCAATCCCCAGAGACAAATATGCCAAGAACACAAAAAAACGATAATTTTGTTGACAAATCCTTTACAGTAATGGCGGATATCATCTTGAAAATCCTGCCAACCAACAAAAAAGCTAAAGAAGCGTTTGTTTATTATCGAGATGGCATGTCAGCCCAAGCAGAAGGGGAATATGCTGAAGCATTGGAATACTATGAAGAAGCTCTAACACTAGAGGAAGATACCAACGATCGCGGCTATATTCTTTACAATATGGGGTTAATCTATGCCAGCAATGGTGACCACAAAAAAGCTTTAGAACTGTATCACCAGGCAGTTGAGTTAAACCCACGTATGCCCCAAGCCTTGAACAACATCGCCGTGATTTATCACTACCAAGGCGAAAGGGAGAAAGAAGCTGGAGATAACGAGGCTGGCGAAGCACTGTTTGACCAAGCAGCAGACTATTGGATTCGAGCTATTCGCATGGCTCCCAATAACTACATCGAAGCCCAAAACTGGCTGAAAACCACTAAGCGATCGCAAATTGACGTATTCTTCTAAAACTGATGAGTTAGGAATTATAAATCATTCACTCCTAACTCCTCACTCCTAACTCCTAACTCCTAACTAAAAAAAGATGATTGACCAAGAACAAGTTCACAGAGTAGCTAATCTTGCTCGTTTAGAATTGACTCCAGAAGAAGAGGAACAATTCACTACCCAGTTAGGAAGTATCCTGGATTATATTGAACAGTTGAATGAACTTGATGTCAGTAATGTACCCCCCACAACACGGGCAATTGATGTCAGCAATATCACACGAGAGGATGAATTGCAATTCTATCCAGACCGGGAAAGTATTCTCAAGAGTGCGCCTGAACAGGAAGGTGAATTTTTCAAAGTACCAAAAATCCTCAACGCTGAATAGTCAAAAGTCAAAAGTCGAGAGTTTTAGATTCTTGACTGTTGACTAATAACTAAGGAGATAATTATGGGTTTGGGGATTCTTAAAGATGGTCAGTGGGTATCTCAAAGGGATCAAGAAGACTCAGAAGGTAAATTTGTTCGTCCATCAACAACTTTCCGCAACCACATTACAGATGATGGTTCTAGTGGGTTGAAAGCTGAAGCGGGGCGCTATCATCTTTATATTTCTTGGGCTTGCCCTTGGGCGTGTCGCACTGCCATTATCCGCCAATTGAAAGGACTCCAAGATGTCATTGGGTTATCGGTCGTTGCAGCAGAAATTGCTCAAAATAGCTGGGAATTTGGCGATGAACCGGGGTCTATTCCCGATACAGTCAATGGTACTCAATATCTTTGGCAGCTTTATCTGAAGGCTGACCCTAACTATAGCGGCCGGGTGACAGTTCCAGTTTTATGGGATATCCAAAATGGGACAATTGTCAATAATGAATCCCGTGAAATCATCCGGATGTTTGATACAGAATTCAATGCTTTCGCTAAACAAAATATCAATTTTTATCCAGAACATTTACAAAAAGTAATTGACGAGACGATTGATACAATTTATCAACCAATAAATAACGGTGTCTACCGGGCGGGATTTGCTACCACTCAGTCAGCTTATGATGAAGCGGTAACGGAATTATTTGCGGCTCTTGATTCCTGGGAAAAAGTATTAGGAAATCAGCGTTATCTTTGCGGAAATGAAATTACTGAGGCGGACTGGTGTATGTTCACGACTCTGTTTCGCTTCGATGTAGTTTATTATGTACATTTCAAATGCAACTTACGCAGGATTGTAGATTATCCGAATCTGTGGAATTATCTCAAAGAACTTTACCAATTGCCGGGAGTCAAAGAGACTTGCAATCTTGACCACATCAAACGGCATTATTACAAGAGCCATCCCCAAGTTAACCCAACTCGCATCGTCCCAAAAGGCCCAATGATTGATTTTGATGCACCCCATAACCGGGATAAAATATTTGCTTGATTAACACTGCTGACCTTTAACTATTTTGTTCGCTTGTCGCGTCATCGCTTGGGGCTGCTCTTTTTTCCAAGCAATATAGTCTGCACGATCCTGTTGATCGACATACTGACGCAGCAGTCTGTCCCAAAGTTCAAAATTAATCATTCTTACTTGTATAATCTAGAGCGAGAAAATCAAAACGCTAGCACTTTGAAAACCGTTGATTATATGAGTAACTTTGTTACCTCGTCGACTGAAGCTTTAAATAACGTTCCTGTAACATGGGAACGTTTGATTCCTAATCGCCTAGCTAAGGATTCGGCTAGTCGCAAGATTTTGGAGTTACATATTGGACGCTACGAAATTGCAACTAACTATGTTTTAGGCAAAAGAGTTTTAGATATTGCATGTGGTAGTGGATATGGTAGCCAAATGCTACGTGTTGCAGGCGCAAGTAGTGTAGTTGGAGTCGATATATCCTCACAGATTGTAGAATATGCTCAGAAACAGTACCAAATACCTGGAATAGATTTCATTTGCTCTGATGCAGAGCAGTTTGAGTGTTCAGAGCCTTTTGACGTTATTGTATCATTTGAGACAATAGAACATTTAAAAGATCCGACCAGTTTTTTGAAACAGCTTCATAATTATTTAGCTACTAATGGTGTATTGATAATATCTGTACCATTGGGTGAAACACGCCATTTCGATCCATACCACCTTCATGCCTTCACTCAGGATCAAATATTTACGCTTTTAGAAACAACAGGTTTTTGTGTAGATTACTACCGTTGCGACCAGTGTTTTTTGACTCGTAATGAGATGCTTTACTGGAAACAGTTATACTCAGAATCCAGCCCATCGTTTTGGGAGCTGTTGTTTACTCGAAGGGGATGGCAGATAATATACGACCTTGTGCTTAAGGGCGGTTTTGATGTTCCTCAACTATTGGTTACTGCTTATAAGGGACTTCCAAAAAATAAAATCCTCACTGAGAACGATGCCTTCGGCAAGCAGCAGATTGCAAGTTAATTGAGTAGACCCCTTCCCTAACCTCCCCGATGCCTTGGGGAGGGTGCGCGATCGCGCGGGTGGGTTAGTGTACCTTACTTAGATGGAAAGCGCTGTAAATTGACAACATTGAGTCTACTTTGTTTGTGCAACTGGCTGCACTCGCAAACCCTCTGTCTCATCAACCGTAGGAGTGGCAATCAGCGATTCATTTCCTGTCAGACCTGATGTAATTTCTACTTCAGTACCATAATCTCGCCCAACGACAACTTTTTGATAATGCACTGTTTGGTCTTTGGTTAGAGTTGCTACCTGCGTACCTCCAGCGTTAACGACTAAGGCACTATCTGGCACAACAAAGGGAGTATTAGTGCGGTTAATGGCAAATTTAACAGTGGCATACATCCCAGGTCGTAGCGTCGCGTTGTAATTCTCCACTTCTAATTGTGTCAGCAAAGTGCGAGTATTTGGATCTATTGCGTTGCTAGTACGCACTACTTTACCCGTAAACGCTCGTTGCGGTAACTCTTTGACTGTAATTTCTGCTGTTTGACCAGTCTGAAATGACGGTGATAAACTCTGTGGAACATTCACATTCACGTCTAGCTTGTCATAAGCAGCAATGGTATAAAGGCTAGTATTGCTAGTGTTGGTATTGCTGGTATTGGTGTTACTACTACTAGTATTGCTGGTGCCACTACCTGCTGAAATTAAAACACCTGTATTTACATTACGTGCGGTAATCACCCCTGCGAAAGGAGCAGTGACTTTCTTGTAAGACTGCAATACGGTATTACGCTGGAAGTTTGCTTGACTTGCATAAACGTTAGCTTGTGCAGCTTTGACGTTAGCAGAGTCAGAATTGACAGTATTTTTTGCTGCCTCAACGTTGGCAAGATTAGCCTGATATGTGGCATATCTTGTATCTGCATCTTGTTGAGGCACTGCACCTTGCTTGACAAGAACACTCCAGCGCTGCCAACTCTGACGTGCGATCAATAGATTAGCCTGGGCTTGCTTCACATCAGAAACGCCTTTAGCTAAACTAGCACGACTTTGAAGCACGTTAGCTTGTGCTTGTGCTAACTCTGCCTTTGCTTGCAAAACTTGCTGATCTATGTCTGGTGAATCAATCTCTGCTAATAATTGACCAGCCTGCACGCGATCGCCAATATCTGCGTACCACCGCCGCAAATACCCAGTACTACGAGCGTAGATGGTCGTTTGGTTAAGGGCTACAACACTCCCAGGTAGTTCCAAATTGGTAGTAGCAGCAGCGCGACGGGGAGTGATAATGTTGACTGAGGGTACGGTGCTTGCTTCCTTGACTGCTGCTTTTAATTCTGACCTTTGGCTTAACCGGGGCAGAATACCTATGGCTAGTAGGCTACCAAAAAAAACAGCACCAATTACAGCCCAACCAATTCGACCGATGCCGCGCCTTTTTTTAGAAGTCGTTTGTTGTTGAGAATCAGGAGATGCAGGAGGCTGAGAATCCATAGGTAAGCTGTCCCATATTATCTAATTTGCAGAAATTCAGCAGCTAGAGTCATTACCATCATTGGCTTTGGCAATTTTGTTCTTTAAATTGCTTACTCCTTACCTTGGGATGATGACAACGAGTATGCGGTCTGTGGATCTGAGAAATTTAAATCGTCATCATCCTGATCAATAGGACGAGGTTGTTTACGCCGTAACATGCTGTATACAACAGGTACAAAGATGAGAGTCGCAACTGTTGCAGCTGACAAGCCGCCAATTACAGCGCGACCCAAGGGCGCATTCTGCTCACCACCTTCACCAAGACCGAGAGACATTGGCACCATCCCAATGAGCATGGCTAAGGCAGTCATCAACACAGGACGCAATCGCGTGTGACCCGCAGCTTGCGCTGCTTTATAGGCATTTTCACCTTCCAGACGCTGGTCATTAGCAAAAGTAATCAGTAGAATACTGTTTGATGTCGCCACACCTATACTCATAATTGCACCCATTAGCGAAGGAACACTAAAAGTGGTGCGGGTGACAAACAGCATCCAGACAATACCAGCTAAAGCACTTGGCAATGCCATCATAATAATCAGGGGATCGAGCCAAGATTGGAAGTTCACTACCATTAAGCAGTAAACCAGCACAATTGCAAATACAAGTCCGAAACCAAGTCCAAGAAAGGAAGAGTTCATCGTTTGCACTTGCCCACGGACATTAATTTGACTACCGTGAGGCAATTTTTTCTTATAATCAGCGATGATTCGATCTACATCGCGGGCAACTCCCCCCAGATCGCGATCGTAAGAGTTAGCGTAGATATCAAAAACTGGCTGAATGTTGTAGTGATTTACAACTTGCATCACTGTGTCGCGTTTGACACTAGCCAAATTACCTAAAAGTTGGGGTGCAGTTTGACCGTTACTAACTGGCGTATTTTTCAGGCTGTCAATAGAGTCAATTTTGTACTGGGGAACTTGTACAGCAAGGGTGTAACTTACGCCTTTTTTAGGATCGAGCCATTGGTTAATTGCGGCTTGACCGCTTGAACTTAAGGAAGTGAGAACGCTATTGGCAACATCACGCTGGGTCATACCCAGTTGTTGAGCCTCGGTGCGATCTACATCAAGACGTAACTCTGGCGCATCGACAACTTGCTGCATGTGTACATCTACAGCGCCAGGAATGAGCATCATCCGGGCTTCGATTTCTTTGGCAATTTTAAAGTTAGCCTTTGAGTTTTGCAGAGGCCCAGATATTTGCACGTCAACAGCAGCAGGCAAACCGAAATTCAGAATTTGAGTAACAATATCAGCCGGTTCAAAAAAGAAGGTGTAGTTGGGAAATGTCGCTTTCAATTTTTGGCGGAGTTGCTTGACGTAAGAAAAAGTTGAACCAGATTCTTTTAGGGACACAAGAATGTCAGCATCAGCCGGCCCAATTGTAGCACCGTTGTAGCCATAGGTAAGGTTAATGCCACTGTTGGGTAAGCCGATGTTATCCAGAATCTTCGAGAGATTTTCTTTCGGTACAGTCTGGCGGATAACGCCTTCGACTTGGCTGACAATTCTTTCTGTCTCTTCCAAACGAGTACCAGGTAAGGCTCGAACATGTAGGCTAAACTGACCACCATCGACTTCAGGGAAAAAATCTTGACCGACGAACGGCAACAAAACTCCTGCACTTACTATAAAAGCACCAAACAGCACAAAGACTATACGGCGGTGATTTAATGCTGAGGTCAGGACATCGTAATACCAACTGCGAAATTTCTCAAATTGTCGGTTAAACTTTTCGTGTAGCCGCCATATCCAATCTTTCTTAACAGGTTCGGCAGTTTTCGTTGTTGCTTCTTCTGTTTGGTGGTGGTTGTCATGACCATTATTGTTTTGGACTGGCGAATGTGTGTGGTGGTTGTCGCGACTATTATGGATTTCGACTAGTGAATGGGTGTGGCGGTTGTCGCGACCATTATTGTTTTGGACTGGCGAATCTATATGATGGTTATCACGACCATTATTGTTTTGGACTGGCGAATCTATATTATGCTTGTCGCCATGACCATTATGATCCTCGCTTTCTCTATGCAAGTGCGCTTCCTGTGGTAGGAAATAATTTGCCATCGTCGGTACTACAGTCCGAGATAGCAGATAGGAAGCAAGCATGGCAAAGACTACCGCCATCGCTAGCGGGACAAACAGGTATTTTGCCACTCCACTCAAAAACACCACCGGTACAAAGACAATACAAATACATAATGTTGCGACAAGTGCTGGAGTTGCGATTTGTTGAGCTCCATCCAAGATTGCTCGCTTAATTGCTTTACCTTGTCCGAGATTTCGGTGGATATTTTCAATTTCTACTGTGGCATCATCTACGAGAATACCGACAGCTAAGGACAAACCACCCAAAGTCATAATATTGAAAGTTTGTCCTAAACGACTCATCACAATAATCGAAACCAGCATCGAGAGGGGAATCGATACCGCTACAATTACAGTGCTGCGCCAACTTCCCAAAAAAATCAAAATCATCAGCGCGGTGAGACACCCGGCAATCAATCCTTCTTTGAGAACGCCTTGAATCGAAGCTTTAACAAATACAGATTGATCGAACAAAAACGCTAAATTCAGTCCTGGGGGTAAAGTGGATTGGATGCGAGGCAAAGCTTTTTTTACCCGATCAATCACATCAATAGTTGAGGCATTGCCACTCTTGAGAATACTCAGTAAGCTTGAGCGCTTGCCATTTTCACGTACTATATTCGCTTGTACGGCAAAGCCATCTCGTACCTGCGCGACATCACGAATGTAAGTCACATTACCATTGACTTGTTTTATCGGCAAGTCGTTGAGGGCTGCCACTACATCTGGACTATTGTTGATTTGTACGGCGAAGTCGCGAGCGCCTATCTTCATATTGCCTGCGGGCAAAACCAAGTTTTGGGCACTGACAGCATTAGTCACGTCTTGGGCAGAAACGCCTTTAGCCAACATCGCTTGGGGATCGATATCAACCATAATTTGCCGAGGTTTACCACCATAGGGCAAAGGTACACTCGCACCTTGCACTGTTGCTAACTGGGTGCGGACAACGTTAGTAGCAAAGTCGTTGAGCGCTTGTTCCGGCAAGTTTTTGCTGCTGACACTCATCTGGATAATCGGCACGCTAGAAGCGTTGTATTGAATGATGAATGGCGGCGTGATCCCGGGTGGTAAAGGACGGAGAATTGTTTGGCTGACAGAGGTGATTTGAGCGACGGCTGAGGCTATATTAACGCTCGGTTGGAAGAAAACTTTGACGACGCTAACACCACTTAAAGATTGAGACTCAATGTGTTCGATGTCACCAACGGTTGTTGTCATGGCACGTTCGCTAATTGTCACTATTCGCTGTGCCATTTCCTCAGATGTAGTACCAGTATAAGTCCAAACTATACTGACAACCGGAATGTTAATTGCGGGAAAAATGTCAACCGCTGTGCCAAATATCGTTACTACACCCAAGATCACAATCATCAAGGCAGCGATCGCGAATGTATACGGAAGACGTAAAGCAATTTTGACGATCCACATGCAATTTCCTTTTAAATGGGTTTAGCGCTCTATGATCACTATTGCCAGAGAATAATTTAGAATCCTTCTTACAAGTGGCTTTTGTCAAAAAGTCACCATTTTGTGCATTGTATTAGAAAATAAAAACTCAAACCCATTTCTTGTCTTATATTAAAAATGGCATCTGATTTTTCGTTTTCTAGAGTGATGAAATAGAGTTAGATATATAAAGGTCTACTGAAGACATCGTAAATAAATGTAACGCGTTTTATCCTTTGTGATCCACGTCACCAGTCATAGATGCTATTAAGGAAATATTTCTTAACATTAACCAGACAGGTGTGGGGTCAATGCGGTTCGGTTAAGCTTTTGGTTTCTGGGTCGATGCTCGTTTAGCCCCAAAGTTCCGAAATTTGGGCATCATAGCTTGAAAACAACCAGCACTGCTGCGGGGTTCTTCTTTTAACAGAAGTGTTACTGAATTTCGATTTCACCTTCGGCTAGAGCGCCAAGATTAGAGCATAGTGAAGCTCCCCAGCTACCCGGATGTAACCCTGTAAAGATAGCCCAAAAGAGGGCAGCTGAATAATTAACTTGTGACAAAGGTCTTCGTGAGTTTCTACGGTTATAACACAAGCCGACATTAGGATACACTGGCTTTTGAATACACCGGAAGTTCAACAGCTACTTTGTTTGTCGCTGCTGGTGACTTCCGGCCTAGTATCCTATCGCTTTTTGCTGTATGAAACTTACTCCAATCTACGGAAAGTCTCCCTTAAGAAGGTTTCTTAGCATCTACAACGACTCCCACTATTTTGAGGCTATAGCCTTAGAATATTTACAAGCTTTACTTACGAATTAGCTCTCTCTAGAAAAAGTACTGTTTTTGCTGTCTAAGCTGACATTTAACCTGTTTCTATCCGGATTCGTATAGCTTAACAAATCAGCGGATTCATTAATATTAAGCTTGTTTTACTATTTAGTTTCTTACCCTGACCTATTAGACAGCTAGAGTGTTCATTTCACTTTGTTCAATAGCTATTAGCCTTTATCGCTCCCATGCTGACCCATCACCGCAAGCCCGTGTGCTTATCACTTATTTCCACTGACCTACCAATCTGGTCTGTTGTTGAAACTGCCGGGACATTGTATCAAAAAGATACTAATCGGTTCCATTTGCTGTTAACTGCACCGCCCCTAATTAGCTGCGAAGTAGAGAGTGTTTTAAGTCCAAAGGACACACTTGCCCAAACTAAGAGCAAAGCTTACGCCCCTAGCAGTCCCAGGATTTTGTGGCTGGAGATTTCCCCTTACCGGGTGATCATGACTATGCAAGGTAACGCTCAAGTGAGTTACCGTCACTTTTGGGAACAGGGCGTTTATGGTATTAGTCGTTATTGGTTGCCAACTGAATCATTGCAACCTAACGATCCTATTCGTTTACGAAATTTTACTAGTAGCCTAGCTCTCAATGGACATCCCTTGCCAGAGCATTTGCGTCTGGAATATGAATTATGGGCAGAAAAAGTCCAATTAGGATGCTACATACTAAATTTGGAAATTAAACACTGATAGTCATGGGGACTGGGGAACTCGGGGCCCCCTCTGGGGATAAGGGGCAATGGGGAACACGTGGCGCTCTTTGGGGATAAGGAGGCAATGAGGACTAAGAAGATTTCCCAATACTCAATACCCAATACCTAGTCCCTTTCAACCAAAATAACTGGGTTGGTTTCCAGGTTTCCATTTAATATTGCAACCAACACTCGGCTTTTGTTCGCTTGTAACAGGTTTATCCGCCAGCACTGCTTCAATGGCTGCGCGTAAATCTGCGCCTGTTACAGGTTTACCATTACTGGGGCGGCTATCATCTAATTGTCCCCGATAAACAAGCTTGCGTTCGCTATCAAATACAAAAAAATCAGGTGTACAAGCTGCTGTGTAAGCCTTTGCCGTTTCCTGGCTCTCGTCATAGCACAAGGTAAAATTAAACCCTTGTTCTGTGGCAAATGCTTGTAACGACTCTGGCGCATCATCTGGATAATTGTGTGCATCGTTAGCACTGATGGCAACGATCGCTAAATCACCTGTAAAATAATCTCTTCCTAACTGCGCTAATTCTTTTTGGACGTGCTTGACAAATGGGCAATGCCGACAAATGAACATTACCAACAGCGCTTTTTTATCTGCAAAGGTGGAAAGTGAAGTTGCCTTTCCAGATATCACTTCCGGTAGATCAAAATCTGGTGCTTTCGTGCCTAGCGGCAACATCGTTGAAGCAGTTAAAGCCATAATTTACCTGATAACTTTACGCTGATAACTAACGGCTTTTGCTATCAGTATATTTTACTCTACCACTAAGTTTTCCATAAATTAAGAGACGGTAAATTTACCGTCTCTTAGATTTGTTGAGAGTTATGTTACAGGAATTCAGTTTTTACAGGCTTGTCAAAATACCAACGATGCCGTTTCCTGTCAATACTTCTAATGCTATCAGAGAGACAAAACCAATCATTGCTAAACGACCGTTGAGCAGTTCTGCAAAAGGAGTGAAGCCTGTGCGATCGCCTTGCTCATCTATATAAACCCTTGGCTCGATCGCAAAGTTGTTCAGTTTACCCTGGTCGTCAATTATAGCAGTGTTTGTACGCATGGTTTTTTCCCTGTCTTCTCTTTATGTAAATAACTGTAACAAACATATTAATATTTGTAAAGTATTTTAATCTCCTCAAGTAGAAGTCCAAGCCAGAGATATGATGATGGATCGAGTTCAAAGCCATGTTTAACTAACAGGCTCCGCTCCTTGTTCATAAGCACTTTCAGTCACAAATCCATTCCCCGACAGCTAATGCATCGATTTCGAGTAGAGGTTATTGCCAAAACACCAAACCCGCAGCAGGTGATTTATGCCGCGATGCACCAGGACTATACTGATGGGTTCGTGTTTGATGAGCGCGACTCCTGGCCCTCGGAGTCACAAAGCGGCGAAGTTATTGTTAAGCGACTTTTAGCGGGTGAGAGGGGACACTATGGGCCTCTAGAGCATCCCCAGATTGTTTTCAACTGTGGCTACTTTCCCCACAGTGTCATGCAGCAGGCTCGTACTCATCGTGTAAGTGTATCATTTGACGTACAATCTTTTAGGTACACAGGCAACCAATTTATTGAGGTAGTAGAACGTAAGAAAGACATAGAAGATGTTTTCTACCTACGTCCCGTTGGTTATTACACTGATAGACAGGGCAAAAAGTACCACTATTCATCAGAGCAACGAGCAGCAGATTTGCAATGGTGTGAAGACGCAGCTAAACGATATAAAGCTGATTTTGAGGCTGGAATGTCTGAAGAACATGCAAGAGGTAAAGTGCCTTTTGATTATCGCCAGCATTTTGTAGTTAGTTTCAATTTAAGGTCTTTCTTGCATTTTTGTGACTTGAGAAACAAGAAAGATGCTCAACTTGAAATTCAAAAGTTATGTGAAATGATGTGGCCTCATTTTGAAGATTGGGCACCTGCGATCGCACAATGGTATGAAAAGCAGCGTTTAGGTAAGGCAAGGTTAGCACCTTAAATATTGGCTTATGAGTCTCCTTATACTGTTATCCCCTCGCGTTTAGGCGTTCCGAAATTTGGGTTCGATTCAGGGCGATCACTGCTGAATATATTAGATGAGGAAACAATCCCTCAGAAAACGGTTTTGGCAGTGACAGAAGTGGAACAGTAGCAGGAGTGAGGAGTAATCCAATGGCTGAGGATAAAATTGAGATACTAGTCAAGTGTCCTAATAAATTTTCAGAAAAAGCTGAATGGCTAAAGACCGCTTTCACGATGCAGTTAGAATGGCTTTGGAAAAAGAAGGATGGTCAATTACTGCCGATCCCTACGAGATCAGCCTTGGAGATGTAGATTTTGAAATAGATTTGGCAGCAGAAATGTTAGCTGTCGAACGAGCAGGCGAAAAAATTGCAGTTGAAATTAAGAGTTTTATTGGGCGATCAAGTGTATCAGAATTCCACACAGCCTTTAGACAATTTATTAATTATCAATTTGCTCTTGAAGAATTTGAACCGGAAGGCAAACTTTATCTTGCAGTGCCTGAATCAATTCATAACTCATTTTTTCAGCGTCGTTTTATCCGGTCAGTGATTTCACGAACTCAAATTCGGCTATTGGTTTACGATGAAAAACAGGAGGTTATTGTCCAATGGCTGTAGAGCAGTATCGTCAAATCATTCAACAGTTAATTTTAGAACGAGCAAAAAGAGGCTTATCACCAGAGGAAATGGAAACACAAGCCATTCTAGATACGGAACGTGACCACTACCTCTTGCTACATACAGGCTGGCGCGGGAATCGTCGAACACATGGATGCAGCCTACATCTCGATATCAAAGATGGTAAAATCTGGATACAGCATGATGGAACCGAAGTCGGCATTGCGACACAACTCCTCGAACTGGGTATACCAAAAGAAGATATCGTTTTGGCGTTTCACTCTCCTTATATGCGCCAATTTACAGAGTTTGCCATCAATTGAGCTTTGGAGATTGTGCGATGTCTATGCCTACGCACAATGGTATGAAAAGCAGCGTCTAGGAAAGGCAAGATTAGCACCTTAAGCAAATTGAGTATTTAAAGTTTAAAACTTTAGAATTTTTTAAGCTACAATCAAGACAAAATTTGATGAAATAGCAAAATTTTATGAATATCAGTGTAGAGCAGAAGTTTTTACTTTCAAACAAAAGTGAAATTATTGATCTGTTAAAGAGCTGTAATCAGCTAGGAATTAATAATTATCAGTTTGAGGGCGGTACTGGACTTAAGAGCATTTATTCCTTTCTCGGTTCTGTTTGTGACTCTTTAGACGGATATTTTTACAACCTAAGTCTTTTTTTCTCACTTCCTGGTTTACCTCCCAAAACTTTGATTAAGAAAAGCTTTACTCTTTCTGAAATAAACTATGTATCAAACGATCTTCTCACTATTGATATCTACTATTTAGTTAATGAGTACGCCCAAATTGCAAACCGACTCGGACTTGCCAAAATAGATTTAAGTTCTATTTTTGTATAAAGTTTTTTTAGATATCATTCAGTCTAAACACGAGCCAACGTTACAATCTCTAGTTGATCTTGATATTTACCTTGACGAGCTTCGTAACTGATAGCACAAGGTTCACCTTCTAAAAATAGCAATTGCACCACGCCTTCATTAGCGTAGATGCGACAGTCTGCGCTGGAAGAATTGGAAAATTCTAAAGTTAGATGACCCCGCCATGCAGCTTCAGCAGGGGTTAGATTTGCAATGATTCCACACCTTGCATATGTAGATTTACCTATACAAATTACTGTAATATTTTCAGGAACCTCCAGTTTTTCTAGAGCAACCCCCAGACCATAGGAGTGAGCAGGTAAAATAAAGTAACTGCCATTGGCATCTGTGTGCAGTGCTGTTGGCTCCAGATTTTGGGGATTAAAGTTTTTAGGATCAACTACAGTTCCGGGAATGTGACGAAAAATACGGAACTCAGCCGGAGAAAGGCGTATATCGTAGCCATAAGAAGACAAACCGTAGCTGATTACAGGTTGAACCGCTACAGACTCATCTTTTTGCACTTTTCGGATTAAGCTTGGCTCAAAGGGCGAAATTAAACCCTGTTGAGCCATTTCAGTAATCCAGATATCGTTTTTAATCACAACTTCACAGCTAATTCAAACAGAATTACTAGGATATCGTGAACTGAGTATTTTGTTTAGGGCCGATAACTCCGGCGGATCTCTGTAATTTGATCTGCCACATCCAAGAGAGATTTTGGCATCTCTGGCCCTGTAAGAATGATATCGACGTGGGGAGGGCGTTTTACCAGAAAGGCTAAAACTTCGCTTTCAGGAATTAAACCAAAGTTAATCGCTAAACTTAACTCATCTAAGACAACGAGAGAATACTTACTCTCACATACTACCTGCTGTGTATACTGCCACAGCTTTTGTAAGGCTTGTTTTTCCGTATCGTCTAAATGTGGTGTATCGATACAACGAGGCAAATCACAGCGAATCCAATCTAAATTTTGTCCTAATTGTATAGGTCGATCCTGTCCTTGACGGATACCTCCTTTGAGAAACTGCACTATTAATACTGGCGTTCCTTGTCCAGCTATTCTCAGTGCTTGAGCCATAACGCTCGTAAAAAAGTTGCGATGGGAGCTAGTGAAAACTTGTACTAGTCCTTCAACTGGATATGGTAACGTTAGAGTTGAATTTATACTTGGGGTTTCTAGCTGGGCAACCATAAGGTGAAGTTCAAAAAGTTACAAGAAATTAAAGGTTTGTGCTGGCGGTACTTATTACAAATCTGCCTGTATAATCAATCTGTTTTTCACAGGTATGGTGGATTTGGCAAATTGCATTCTTAGTCAAACACTACGTTTATGCTGAAGTCAAGAGTTATTTTCGTTTTTTCTCTGAAAGTAGTTGTAAAAATGAAAGCACATGAGTTAAAGTTCCAATTATTTAACAAAGCTGGGCATAGCGGCTGAAAATCGCTAGATGTTTAGATTTTCCGGTTGTTTGGGCAAAACAGACTTAGGAAGTAGTGAATTTGACAGGATGAGGAGTTAATTGTTGTGAGATTGGTGTTTCTGGGAGGTTCAGGATCGGGTAAAAGCACTCAAGCACAAAGGCTTTGCAGATATTTTGATATTCCTCTGATTTCTACAGGTGAGATTTTACGGGAAGCAATATCTGGCGACAAGCCCCTGCCGGAATTTCGATGGTCGGAAGCTGACCCCCGGACTTCTGTTTCGGTTTACCCTAGCCTGAGTGAACTAGGCTACCACGTGCGGTCCCACATGGAAAAAGGGGAGTTAGTTCCACACGAAATGATCATTGAATTGATCCGAATTCGCCTCAGACAACCAGATATTAACTGCAATTGGGTGTTAGAAGGCTATCCCCATACTGCCTTCCAAGCTGAAGAATTAGATTTTTTATTGGATAATTTAGGGCAAAAGCTAGATTGGGCGATTTATCTGCAAGTCCCAGAAGCTGTCATGGTTAGCCGATCCTTGGGGCGATCGCTACCAGATGACCAACCGGAAATCGTGCAAGGCCGTGTAGAATTATTTTACGAGCGCACCATTCCCATCCTAGAATATTACGACCGTCGTCGCTGCTTGTTGAGCATCAACGGCGACCAGTCACCAGAGATGGTGCAGCAAAATATTTTGACTTTGCTTTCAGTTCCTTAGAAAAGAAGTAGGGGAGACAAATCAATTCAAAATTCAAAATTCAAAATTCAAAATTAAAGATTAAAGAACTTCTGCCTCTTCTTTCCCAATGCCCAATGCCTCTCAAATGATGATTTGCAACACTAAGGTAACCTTAAGGCAGTATTGTAAAACTTGAGGCAACTCCAATGGCTTGGCAGCGTCCAGACGGTCGCATTCCTTACGAACTACGTTCGATCAGCTTTTACCCCAGTTTCACGCGCTTTGCGCCTGGTTCTGTTCTCGCAAGATGCGGTGATACTCAAGTACTTTGTACCGTTAGCGTTACTAAAGGAGTTCCGAAGTTTCTCGAAGGAACTGGTAAAGGCTGGTTAACTGCTGAGTACCGGATGCTACCATCTGCTACCCAAAAACGGCAAGAAAGAGAATTATTGAAATTATCTGGACGGACGCAAGAAATTCAACGTCTAATTGGACGGAGCTTACGTGCAGCAGTGGATTTTGAGGCACTGGGAGAACGCACGCTGACTGTGGATGCCGATGTGTTACAAGCAGACGCTGGAACTCGGACAACAGCCATTACAGGCTCTTTTGTCGCGTTAGCTCATGCGATTTCTAAATTGTTGCAGCAGGGTGTGTTGGAGCGATCGCCTCTATGTGGACAGGTAGCAGCGGTTTCTGTGGGATTATTGGAGGGAGAGCCATTTTTGGATCTTAATTATATTGAAGATGTGGCTGCAACAGTAGATTTTAACGTGGTGATGAATCAACATCTGGGAATCATTGAAGTCCAGGGAACAGCCGAAGAAGGCAGCTTTAGCCGGACTCAGTTGGATCAGTTGCTAGATGTCGCCGAAAAAGGAATTCAGCAATTGTTAATTGCCCAACGCGAAGCGATCGCTGACTGGGAAACGTTGTTTGTGATTAATTAGTTTTATTAATTTTTAATAAGAATTAATAAATGTATCCTCTGTGGCGTTAATCAACAAAGTATCAAGTAACTGGGTGTAAATAAAAATAATCATCAGAGTGGTTAGTAGTTAGTACGACTGACTACTGACAATTCACCGTTGAAGGTGATAATGAGCGTCTAGATTTTTCCAGCCTACTTAATCCACGATGTTAAATGTTTCAAAAGTTAAAAAGGGGGATTGTAATAAGTTCGGTATTGTATTGCTGGAAGCCAGCAATATGATGAAGCCATGAACAAAACTGTTGAAGTTCTACCGGATCAGCCAGCACTGGTTGCACGAGCGCTAGAATTAATTCTGTCCAAGTTAGAAACTGCCATTGAGCAGCGTGGGCGGTTTACCATCGCCTTATCTGGCGGTAGTACACCTAAACCGTTATACGAAGCTATCGCTAATCAAAAACTGCCTTGGGATAAAATTCATATATTCTGGGGGGATGAGCGTTACGTACCACCAGATCACCCTGATAGCAATGAACTGATGACGCGTCGTGCATGGCTAGATCGTGTTGATATCCCAGCGGCTAATATTCACCCCGTACCAACTTTAGAAGCCAATCCAGAACTGGCTGCTGCTAAGTATGAACAACAGCTCAAAGAATTTTTCAATTCTTCTGGGGTCGAATTTCCCTCGTTGGATGTAGTATTACTAGGAATGGGTGATGATGCACATACCGCATCTTTGTTTCCCCACACAGAGGCTCTGAAAGTACGCGATCGTCTGGTTACTGTGGGTAACAAAAACGAAAACCCCAGGATAAGTTTCACATATCCCTTGATCAACTCTGCTCGCAGCGTGATTTTTCTGGTTGCTGGTGCTAATAAACGACCAGCTTTGGCGCAAGTCTTTGCACCTGTAGCCGATGACTTCACTTACCCATCCCGCTTAATTCAGCCCCAAGGAGAACTTTGGTGGCTACTGGATGCGGCAGCAGGTTTGGAACTCCAACATTGAACAGGTAATTAGTAATTAGTAATTCGTAGTTCGTAATTCGTAATTAACTCATCAAGGTTTTAAAGCAATTAACCTTGTTTATGGGAAAGAAAAAAACACATTCCTTGCTCTAAGTAAGCGTATTTATGTGTAAAGCAATTACGAATTATCAATTACGAATTCTTCTAACCGTTCTATCAGCAGTAATTGCTAGAATCTAAAGCTAGGGCCGCCCTCTGCTTGCCAGTCCTACCTATATTTATGATGATCTTGAACAAAGGCTAAATATCGATGATCGTCTGCCCTAATTGCAATCATCCCAACCCTGACGGCGCTGTCCAGTGTGAAGCTTGCTATACACCGTTACCCGCGACTACTAACTGTCCCAGTTGTGGGGCAACTGTGCAGGCAGATGCTGCATTCTGCGGTCAGTGTGGCTATAACCTTCACTCCGCAGGAGTTCTACATGTTCATACTGCGGTAGCTACAACAGTTACTCCCGATATTCCTGTAGAAGCTCCGCCGTTAGTTGCACCCGATCCACTGTTAGAACTTTTACAACCAGATGCTTTGGGAATAAGCGGTTCTACTAGCTCTCATTCCCCCAGCTCATCTTTACCACCAACAGAGGTGGCTGTTTCCTCAGGAGCTCCGCCACAGGTATCTGTTACAGAAAGCAGCTCCCCAGAACCACCGCCAACCATTGCATCTCAACCCGTAGTTTCTGTACAAAGTATTCCGACTCCACCACCTGTGGAACCAGCGCCAGCCTCTGAAGCCGAAGTACCTCCATCAGCAGCACCAGCATCAGCACCAACTGCAACTGCTGCTAGAACGCAATTGCAGCAGGTTACAGCGCGGTTAATCCACATTCAAAGCGATCGCTTAATTGAATTGCCGCAAAATCTCTCTGTGATTCATATTGGCAAGCTCAATGACCGGATTCCCCCAGATATAGATGTTTCCGGATTTCCCAATTCAGAAATTGTCTCGCGGATTCATGCAGATATTCGCGTCGAGGGAGACGCTCACTATGTAGAGGATGTGGGAAGTTCTAATGGCACCTACATTAATAATTTGCCGCTCTCACCGGGGAATCGTCACCGCTTGCGACCAGGCGATCGCATCAGCTTGGGTAAAGGAGACTTGATGACATTCCTCTTTCAACTTGCTTAACTGATTCTCCATCAATTGTGACCAAAATCTTCACGCCTTACCCCCTCCATTAATGCAGGGGTAAGGCGTGGGCGAATAAATTTGCCCTCCCCATTCCTCAATTATTTTACTGACACTAATATTTTGCTTTGAGGCGACATCTTTGAGGTTATTCCACGTTGTTGGAGTAAGCATTATTTACGGATAACGCACCATAGTTTACAGCCGTCGCTTCTAGGTGCGAATTGTTGCATTGCCCAGCAACTCCACTACCTTAATAATTGCACTAGGATGGATGAAAATACACTACCAATTTTAAATTTTGGATTTTGGTGAAGCAGCGCGGTCTTCTCTACGAGACGCTACGCGTTCGCCCTTGGCGTCTCGTAGAGAAGGGGGTTTCCCCCATAAGTGACTGCTGTTAGCGCAGCGTTAGCGAGGTACGAGCGTCACCCGAAGGGATTGAAGAAAAAATCTAGAATCTAAAATTCAAAATAGAATGCCCCCAAATTCATCTGTGGGGAAAATCTAAAATCAAAAATAGAGTGACCTATGAGGGAACCAAACAAAAATTTTAAACCCTTGCTGACCAAAGAAGCCCCGCCAGTTGTTGAACGCATGGGGCTAACGTGGCTAGTTGCAGCAGCGATCGCAACTGCTTTACTGTGGCAAGTACCAGGAGGTGATTATATCTTATACCCGTTTACAATTCTGGCAACTTGGTTTCATGAAATGGGTCACGGCTTAATGGCACTGCTATTTGGGGGGCAGTTTCAGAAGTTACAGATTTTTAGCAATGGTTCCGGTGTGGCAACTTATGGCATCCAGTCGTCATTGGGGCCAATTGGCCCGGCAATGGTCGCAGCAGCAGGCCCAATGGGCCCGCCTGTTGCCGGTGCAGCTTTGATTCTGGCTTCCCGCAGTTTTAGAGCAGCAACCCTCTGTTTAAAAATATTAGGGAGTTTTTTGCTATTTTCCACATTAATTTGGGTACGTTCCTGGTTTGGATTGGTGGCAATTCCCTTGCTGGGTTTAATAATCTTGGGTATCGCCCTGAAAGCTCCTCGCTGGGCACAAGGGTTTGTTATTCAATTTCTGGGTGTACAAGCTTGTGTAAGTACGTACCATCAACTTGATTATTTATTTAGTAGCTCTGCTGGCCCCCTTGGACTCTCGGATACAGCGCAAATGCAGCGGTACTTGCTTTTACCTTACTGGTTTTGGGGCGGGTTAATGGCGATCGCATCTCTGGTGATTTTAGTTCAAAGTCTCCGCATTGCCTATCGTTCGGAGTAAACGCGACGAAGCACTATCAAAAGGCGATTGAATCTTTAACTCAAAGAATTACTAAACATCAAGAAAAGATTAGACTAACAAGCTGAAATTCTTGACAGACTCCTAGCTACTGCGGTTCATCTGCATAATCATTGTGACGAAGATTTTCAGGCGCTAATTAGTGAGGAGATGGAAAATTTGCCTGATAATCAGGATCGACTGGTGATTTTAGTCCCAAGTCTTTGCGTGATCTATTCTTAGGCGTACATGAATGTGCAGATTAATGTTATTTAGTCATTTAGGTTAGCGATCGCCAAGCATTACCTAAGCTGACGGTTGAGCGCGAATTTCATTGGCACAAGAACCACCCTGTTCAACATCGGTAATATTAGCAAAAGTTGTTTCTGCTATATTATAGAGAGCTTCTGCTGTAAAAAAGGCTTGATGTCCGGTAATAAGTACATTGGGGAACGTTGTCAGACGCTGGAAAATATCATCTTGAATAATTTCGCCAGACAAATCCTCAAAGAACAATTCCGATTCTTGTTCGTAGACATCCACACCGAGATAGCCAATCTTACCAGACTTCAATCCCTCAATCACTGCTTGGGTATCAATCAGCGCTCCTCGACTAGTGTTAATTAGCATCACGCCTGACTTAATCTGTTCTATAGCCTCAGCGTTAATCAAGTGATGCGTTTCCGGAGTCAGAGGGCAATGCAGGGAGATAATATCAGAGTTGGCAAATAGCTCAGGTAGTTCTACATACTTTCCACCTAGCGCCTCCAATTCTGGATTGCGATAAACGTCATAGGCGAGTAGGTGACAGCCAAACCCTTTCATAATCTGTCCTAAAATCAGACCGATTTTGCCGGTGCCGACAATCCCCACTGTGCGCTCATGCAAGTTAAATCCCAACAGTCCATCTATGGAAAAATTGCCTTCTCGGACACGATTATAGGCACGATGAATTTTGCGATTCAGGCTCAAAATCAATCCTACAGCATGTTCTGCTACCCCATAGGGTGAATAGGCGGGAACACGTACAACGGTAATTCCTAAGTCCGCTGCGGCTTGTAAGTCTACATTGTTAAACCCTGCACAGCGGAGGACAACCAGCCGAGTTCCCCATGAGGCGAGAAGCTCTAAAGTTGGGGCATCAACCTGGTCATGCACAAATACGCAAACCGCCGCAAATCCGGCGGCGAGGATAGCAGTATCCCGATTTAAACGGGGTTCAAAAAACACTAACTCGTGTTGGGTGAGAGAATTTGCATCTGACAAAAACCGCCGATCATAGGCTTTTGTACTGAAGACTGCTACTTTCATGCAAAACCTCAAGCTTTATGCTGCACGGTGTTCGACTAGATAATACCTTGGCAGTTAGAGAAGCGATGTTTACGATGAGCGTAGCTGCGGCACCTTTGAAGATGTGTCAGTCTTAGGGTTAGAAACTGTGAGCTAATTCCTGCCAAAAACTACCCATCTATGGAGTATTTGTCGATACCTTGAAAATTAAGTAGGAAGTAAACGCCAAAGTCCTTTCTTTGTAAAATCATGGGCAACTTTGGGGAAGTTTTATATAAGAGGTTGTTTTAAAAGTCCCAAAAGGTACAATCTTCTACAACGAAAAAACAAGGTTTCAGCCATGTACTGAGATGCTTCGCTGTGATCATCATGAAAGTAAAAGACCCTTTTAAAACATCCTCTAACCAACTGCTAATATATTGTTGGTGATAAAAGCTTATTGTCAATCTTAGGTATTTGTTTCAGAGGTGATCTTGATTAACCTGATGAATTGATAACTGCCAGAGTTGGATTTGATAACAGAGATGGTTATCAAAAATGGTGCGTGCTGCTAACCCTTCGACAATCGGCTTTTCCAGCCAGCGTTTGAACGCTAAACGACCAAGTGCGTGTAACGGTGGGACTGCGATCGCTACAACATCAGCAATATATTTGATGGTAGTCAGTCCAAAAGTACGGAAGTTCTCAAGACACAAGTCAATCGTTGGTGCAATTTGGCTGGAAATGTCCTCAGTCTTAATTAACTTAAATCCAGACTTGATCAACGCTGTCTGAAGTTCGCTGGCGACATGACAATTAGAAAAAATGCCCTTTTGATATCCAGCATCAGAACGCATCATATCCGCAATCAATAGATAGCCACCACTACTTAATAAACGAGCTGCACCCTGAGCCAAATCGTCAACAGCAATATATTGGCTGCTTTCACTGAACAGAACTAGGTCGTAGGAGCGTGAGGTGTGAAAATCTTCAAATCTTGTTAAGTAGAAAGGTATTTGAGAGTTGGTATTCTTGATAAACTTTTCTTGTTGGAGTACATCGGGTGCTAATCCCTCAACGCTCAAACCGCGATCGCACAAATATGCTGCGTTACCACCAATACCACAGCCTACGTCAAGCACAGTTTTTGTCCCCTCTGGAATGAAACTAAAAAGCTTTGCTGCATAGGCAACTTGCGCCGCACGCATGCGAGTTATGGTCAATTCCTCACCAGCAGTAGGTAGTGGCTCCCAATACCCGTAATGGAGATAGGAGGTATTTATGAGTCCTATGTAATAATCTATCGCCGCATTTTGATAGCGAGTTGGTTTGGGAATGTTGATTGATTTTGACTTAAGCATTGATGAATAAAGTAAGTTTTAAGGTATTAGACTTGGTTGAAATTCTTCCCAACGTTTGCAAACTTGTTCGTCGCAATCGCGTGGAGTAATTTTTAGTTGGTGTAAGAAATTGACCTCAACCTGAGGATCAGCCTTCTCTACGAGACGCTGCGCCAACAGCAGCAGAATAATATCTCTGGGTGTCATTGACTCGCTAGTAATTGCGCCAACCACGATGATCGGAAATGTCTTGGGCTTGGACGTTGCCAGAGCATTCCGTTACCCAAAAAAAGCGATAATGTTATAGTAGTATAAGAAATGCGCTAAAATTTTCCTTTCTTCACGGCATTTGAGTATAGAATAAATACTTCATAACTGTGAATAAATAGCTGGAGAGGTGTCCGAGTGGTTGATGGTGACGCACTCGAAATGCGTTTTGGGGAAACTCAACGGGGGTTCGAATCCCCCCCTCTCCGTTGAAAAAGATTGCCGAAGAACCAGAAAAACCAATGATGTTTGGCTTGATAATTGGCATGTATGATTATTAGCAAGTAAGGGCACACAGCTGCGCCCCTAACTATGTATATGTAACGGATATTGTGTGAAACGGAATTATACTTCAGTATTTACTGAGTCAAATATTTCTCACAAAACACTAAAATATACACTGCCAGCACAGATTTTTGAGATAAACTAATGCGATCGTACGAGGAGTGAACGATGGCAAATCACAGCATGGGGAGAGTGCTCTCATATAGTTTTATCAGCGTCTGTTTATATCTGGGTATTAGTATAGGAGTCGTTATCCGGCTTGGGCAATCACAGCGATTAAACGCTGCTACTACACCTACCGAACCTGTGAAATTTCCATTAGCTATCCCTGAACTTACGCCATCAATAACAGAACAACAAACTTTTCCAGACACTATTACTATTAAAGCCGTTGGAGATATTATTCCCGGCACGAATTTCCCTAACTATAGATTACCCCGATTTCGAGATCAATTATTACCAAAGTCAGTGAGAACTCATTTGCAAGGAGCTGATATTTTATTTGGTAACTTTGAAAGTAGCTTAACTAATTATCCTTACACTGTCAAAAATATTAGTCGAGGGCAAGTCTTTGCCTTTCGCTCCCCACCTGCATATGCCCAGCTATTTGCTGAGGCTGGTTTTAATGTATTTAATATGGCGAATAACCATGCAATGGACTTCGGCCCGGTAGGGTTCAAAGATACAATGAAAAATCTTCAGGCTGTGGGCATTGCAACATTAGGTCATAAAAATCAAATTCTCTATTTGAAAGCTAACAATATCCCTGTGGCAATGGTCGGGTTTTCTCCTTATGAAATGTACAATTCCATCGAGAATTTAGGAGCAGCCCAAGCCCTTGTAGTAAAAGCTAAAAATCATGCCAAGATTGTAGTAGTATCGATGCACGCTGGAGCCGAAGGAACGGGGGCACTACACGTTAAGAATCAGACAGAGTTTTTTTATGGAGAAAACCGAGGTAATTCGATCAAGTTTGCTCGAAACATGATTGATGCGGGAGCAGACTTAGTACTAGGACATGGCCCTCATGTTCCGAGAGCGATGGAAATTTATAAGGGAAAAATCATTGCCTATTCTTTAGGAAACTTTTTGGGATATCGGACTTTATCTACAAATGCCGAGACGGGTGACTCAATGATTTTAGAAATTAAACTAAACTCTGTGGGAGATTTGGTATCAAGTAAAATTATCCCCGTGCGGATGGATCGCCAGGGAATCCCTCATATTGATCAGCGTTTTCAGACTGTAAGACTTATGCGTTATTTGAATAATCAAGCTTTTCCCAAGAATCCGGTGAAGATTAATCAGAAGGGGGAAATTGTTGTATAAAATAGCAAATAACCCTGCGCGATCGCCAGTCCCTTCTCTTGTTCAAAGACGCTACGCCCAGCTTTGCTTCACATAGGAGTAGAAGTCGGGAAACTCGTTGTCAGCATCTGCTCACCAAAATCCCAAATTCAAAATCTAAAATTGACTAATTATTGTCATCTTGGAGATTTTCCTGGGATTGCTGATCATTTTGGGGTTGACTATTAGTCGGGGAATTTTGCTTTTCCAGTGTTGGTACTACTACACCAGAAGGATCTGACTGTTTGGATTCTAGTGGTGGCGCTGCTGGTATGACGACAGAATTTGATGGATTCACATGTTGGGGGGAGGTAGAATCTTGACTAGAAGCGGGTAAGTTATTTTGTCGCAATGGTGCGGGGGAGGCTTTACGAGATGACCTGATCGCCCGTAGTTTCTCCACTAGCGAGGGTGTGGGAGAAACACTAAGTGAAGGTGTGGATTGTTTGGAATCGCCGCGTTGTAATTCTCGTGTCGGGCTGCTGGAAGATTCTTCTTGGGAAGAACGACGATTGCGCCGGCGCTGCTTAGAATTAGAGACAGGTGCTGATTCGGTTCTTGAGGTGGTGTTAGTCTCTTGACCCGAAGGTGAAGATGTACTATCGAAGCTAGGTACTTTCGCCGCCGGATCTGGAGTTGGCTGTTCAAAAAGCGGCTTTGCGGTTGGCTGCGGCTGAGATTTGGGTAACATGCTCGTAATACCAAAACCTGCTGTAGCAGCAACTAGGGCTACACCTATACCAATAAATACCTTAGATGACCCCAGCTTTTTAGCCAGTACATTTTCCTTAGCGATGCCTGCGACGGGCTGCGCCAACGCAGATGATCTATGAATGCGATTTTGAGCAGTTTTCCCAATTAAAGTTGCTGCTTGTTGGGCAGATAAATTGACAGTTGGCACTGCGTAAGTGCCTAAGGCTTGCGGTGTCCCATTTACCCCATCTTCAGGTAGCAATTGTAACCACTCAGCAACTGTCGCTGGCCGAAAACGAGACTCCACCGCCATACCGCGCATTACCGCCTGATTGACAGCAGCACTCAAGTGTGGTTGCAGTTCGCGGGGGGCAGGCATTTGCTCGCGATCGCGCAATAATGCTGGTATGGGAACTTGGGCAGTCAACAGTGCATACAAGGTTGCGGCTAAACCATAAACATCTGTGGCGGGAGTGCGCGGCGCTTGCGTCAGATATTGCTCAATTGGAGAATAGCCCTCAGAAACCAGACCCGTGTGAGTCTGCCTGACACCGCCATTAAATTCCCTGGCAATGCCAAAATCAATCAGTACTACTTCCTGGGTTCCAAGGCGTTGGATAATATTATCTGGTTTGACATCCCGGTGTAGCAAACCATTGTTATGTACTACCTGTAAGGCTGCCCCAATTTGCCGGATATAATGAATTGCTCTGGCTTCTGGCATTGGTATCCCTGGTAATACAAATGCGTCTCCCAAGGTTTCGCCAGGAATGTATTCCATCACCATGTAAGGCAGTCCAGCTTCCACAAAAAAGTCACTGACTCTGACTATATTTGGGTGGATACACGTAGCTAATCGTCTGGCTTCATCTTGAAATTGGCGCTCGAATTTTGCAAAATCAGGATGTTGTCGCAGCCGTTCATTGATGGTTTTCATCACCACCTCCTGACCCAAGTAGCGATGGGTAGCTTTAAAGGTAATGCCAAAGCCCCCCCGCCCTATTTCTTGAATTAGGGTATATTTTCCATCCTGCAAAATTGTGCCTGCTAACATAAAGAGTCCTGAGTCCTGAGTGAGCAGATTAAGTAGCGAGTTCTGAGTCTTGAGGGATTTCCAAAAAATTTTCCCATATTTTTTCCCATATTTTATATATATAGGGCAGGGTTTTCGCCTGTCTATTTTACGGGATAATTTAGTTGTTGGAACTCCCTAAGCGGGAAAAACCTCCCCATGATCACAACAGTATTATCTTTTTCATAGGATAACGCGGGAGTAAAGGAATCCTGAAGTAGGAAATAGGATAAAACTGTCTTCTATATCCGTGATGTCAGGGAGGAAACACGACTTGACACGCTAGTTGCTACAATGCCAAAGAGCAATTCACTGACTTGACTTAAAAACACCAATTCAGTAATCTTTAAAATTACATAGAATTTAGCAGATGCACTACTTTTACTTTTGTTTCTAGTTGACCTTAACTTTTAACTAGTGATTTTTGTTGCTTTTTTTATAAATATTTAGTTTCCTTTCTCTGTTATTTTTAAATTTTCATATCAGCTTTCGCCGTTGACTATATTTAAAAATTTATTCCCAAAATGGCTAATACGAATACTTTCAACATTCATTTCATTGTATGTTGGTTTACCTTGTAGGGTAGTTACATCACATAAATCTCTTGTAACTAAGTTAAATAAACTATCCCGTAATATTTCGTCTGAAACATCTATTCCTTTTTGTTTTAGTTTTGTTATTACTCCATCATTTGTTACTCTATTATTAGTTTTGCAATAATCGCGTATAATTTCTAGCACATTAGCATCTGTAACATCCAATAATCTTAGGGTCTCTACATATTTAGGATGTATTGAAATTCCTGCCAACGCTGATATTAATAAGTTAGCCCATTTTTCTTGCATACTTTCGTTTGATTCAAGCGATGCTTCTTCTGTCCATTTTAGAAGAAACTTTTTGTCAACATTGCTTCCTGAAATATGTTTTTCTTTTATCCGTTTTTGTACTTTTTGTAAAATTTTATAAGCATTCTCTTGTCGCCAGTTTTTTGCAATATCTCCTAAACCAGAACCGATTTCTTTAGCTGCTGGGCCAAACAATGTTTTTATTAATTCTTTTATTCCCGATTCTTTATAGAATTCTACAATTGCTTTTGAAGCTTCTCCTAGACCCGTCAAATCCTGTGCCATAATAGTACCTTTAAATATTTGGCAGAAAAATGTTATTTCTAATGGGTGCTATTGATTCCATATTTATCACTTCCCTAAAAAGAAATAACCCTTTCTATTTAAACCTTGATTATACTTAATGTCTAGCTATTATTTACAGCAAGGTTGTTGGCGATTTAGCAACGGAATTTGATGCACGGTTGGATGTTGCTGCAACGCACTGCATCCAGTAGTCAACTGACGACTTCAACTTCCAAGGGTCATCGTGCCAAAACGGGAATTTTGCCTAAAGCTAGAGAAATTTTCACCTACTTGACTCTTCTTTTTCGGTTTTTGTAAGAAATCCGCCCTAATTAAGCTTAGTGGTGAATTTAAGCGCACTCCAGCCCCGTAACCAAAACCATAACCTGGGTTGCCCCGTACACCTGCTAGATCTCCTAATACAGTATCACCTGAGCCTAAGTCTGAGGCAAAGTCGGCAAATAATACACCCCCAACAATTGGTAAGACGGAAAAACGATATTCTGCGGAAGTTAACACATAACTGCGCCCACTGCTAACATCTCCAGAATCATAACCACGCACTGAGTTGTAACCACCCAAGTTAAAGCTTTCGTAAGGCGGTAAATTACCAAGGACGGTACCAGCTTGGACATTCACAGCAAATACTTGTGGTTGTTTGCTATTAAATAACTGCACTGGTAGATATTGGCTGTAATTGGCTTTAAGGCGTTTGGCTATAGGCGAGACGGGGAAAATGACTTTAGAATTTTCCTCTTTTTAACAAAAGGCTGTTCCAGGAATTTTAAACAATACTATCTATACGAAATTGGTGTTAGTTGTAGGGAAGTAAAGAAATAAGGATAATACTAACTTCCAGCTTCTTCGCGGATTTCCCTATTTGGAGGATGTTTGTAAAGCCCTGGCGACTAGAAGTCGCGGCTACACAGACAAAACCTGCCTTCCCTACGGGACGCTGCGCGATCGCAGGTTAAAAACCCTTGATTTTTTCTTAGTCCACCTCCGTGGACTTCCCTACGTGACGCTACGCGTAGCTTGCTTCTCCGAAGGAGTACGTTTGTCTAGTAGCGAATTCTATTCGCCTTTTAAAACATCCTCTTATACCTCTTACCCCAACAGACAGTTAATTTTGATCTTTTGTTTCTTATGAGTAATATATCTCGATTATCTCTAGCTTCTAACTCGCAAGCTGCAACTTCTCCTTTGCGGTTACTTGTATTAAGTAATGGTCATGGGGAAGATGTAATTGCAGTTCGGATTTTGCAAGAACTTCAACGACAATCAAACCCACCAGAGATATTTGCTTTACCTCTGGTGGGTGAAGGACGTGCTTATCAACAGTTGGATATCCCCCTCATCGGTTCAGTCCGCACTATGCCTTCTGGCGGCTTTATTTATATGGATGGACGCCAATTAGTGCGGGATGTACGCGGTGGTTTATTGCAACTTACCCTCAGCCAGATTAAAGCTATCCGCCGTTGGGTGAGTTCTCAAAAAAAATTAGGTAATAAAAGAGCGATTTTAGCAGTGGGAGATATTGTCCCGCTGTTGTTTGCAACTTTCAGTGGCACCAATTATGCTTTTGTGGGTACGGCAAAATCTGAATATTATGTGCGGGATGAAGCTGGATTATTACCACGGAAATCCAAAGGTGCGCGTTGGGAAAACTTCTCCGGTTCAGTTTACCATCCTTGGGAACGTTGGTTAATGAGTCGTCGCCATTGTAAGGCGGTGTTTCCTAGAGATGCGCTGACGACAGAAACATTAAAACAATGGCCAATTCCAGCTTTTAATTTGGGTAATCCGATGATGGATGGTCTGCAACCGACGTTTTCACGCCAACAATTTTATACTAAGAATAGTCAACAGCAAGAGATAGTTCGACCTTTTATGGTGACTCTTCTTCCTGGCTCCCGTCCGCCAGAGGCATATACTAACTGGGAGACAATTATGATTGCCGTATCTGCGTTGATGGCAAGTTTTCAAGAGCGAGATTCGGTGTTTTACACTTCTGGCACAGTGGTGTTTTTAGGTGCGATCGCTCCTGGTTTAGACTCTAATATTTTATCCCAAAGTGTACAATCCCAAGGCTGGCGCACTGAATCAGCATGTCCTATCCAAATTTCTGAGCTAAATGTATTGACATTTAAACAAAGGAATGCATATCTTCTGTTGACACAACAAGCCTATAATGATTGCTTGCATTTGGGAGATTTAGCGATCGCAATGGCAGGTACAGCCACAGAACAGTTTATCGGTTTAGGGAAACCTGCGATCGCGATTCCCGGTAATGGGCCCCAATATAACCCTACTTTTGCTGAAGCTCAAAGTCGTCATTTAGGCTCATCTTTGATTTTAGTCGAGCAGCCAACAGAAGTTGCCAAAATCGTCCAGTCCCTATTCAAAGATCCTGATATTTTGCAAATTATTGCCGAAAATGGTCTGCGACGCATGGGTAAACCAGGTGCAGCACTACGTATTACTGAATGTTTACAGGAACGATTGGGATGAAAGGGCATTGGGGATTGGGCAATTCAATTTTGGATTTTGGATTGACGATAGCGCAGCGTAAAGCCTTCTCTACCTTGGGCTGCGCCAACGGCATGGCTTCTCTACCTTGGGCTGCGCCAACGCTTAGAGCGAGTCCGCGTACCCCTGCGGGGAAGCAAGCTACGCACAGCGTCTCGTAGAGAGCGTCTTTTGGATTAAATTTCAATCTAAAATCTAAAATCTAAAATCTAAAATTCTTGCTCCCTCATCCCTCGTCCCTCACGCCACCAACCCAGAACGTAAGGCCCTCACAGCAGCTTGGGTACGGTCATCGGCACACAGTTTATTTAGAATATTACGAACGTGGGTCTTCACAGTACCAACTGTAATGTAGAGTTTCTCGGCAATTTGCCCATTGCTACACCCAGCTACAATCAACTCTAAGATTTCCAGTTCTCGTTGAGTCAAAGGGTATGTTTCCAAAACTTGCTCGTATTCTGACGCCAGCGCCTCAATTTTTACAGTCTTCGGCTTGTCAGAATTTTGGCTCTCTCCAGGAATACCTTGGCGCATCTTCCGCAATACCACGTTGGCAATTGCCGGATCAATCCAAGAGTTACCGCCATAAGTTGCTTGTATAGCCTCCGTCAATTTACTGATGCTTGTTTCCTTCATATAGTAAGAATCAGCACCCGCCGCGAAGGCTGCAAGTACAGCATCCTCTGTATGATCCATTGTCAGGATCAGAATCTTCGTCGTCGTTTGCCCAGTTTCAGCTTGGTGGCGTTTAAATTTACGGGTGAGTTCAATGCCATCCATGTCAGGCAAACCGATGTCTACAACAGCTACATCTGGCTTTGCCGTTTCTAATAGTTTTAGTCCTTGGGTAGCATTTGACGCTTCGCCAATTACTTTCAATGCGCTGTGAGACTGTAATGCCGCTCGTAGCCCCATTCGCGTTAAGTCATGATCTTCAATTAAAATAATGCTAATTTCATTCATAGCTACATTCACTCTTACGCTGTTTGCATCTTTGAAAGTATTATCTTTTGTAAGCGCTATCTCTTATTTTCCCACCCCAAAGATAGATGATATTTCAACCAACCTGCATCCATCGGTAGAAATAATAAATATCGGATTTTTTCTATTTAGATAGAGGACAAATCTAGCTGGAGATATATGGATATTTGCACAAAAAGTATGAAATATAGAGACGACAGGCAAATTGCTCCTCTTGCTTAGAATTCAGTTTTGAGTTGTTATGTTCCATTAGTTAATTATTATTATCTTGTATAAAGCTTTGAATTTTCGCCCAACCCTTCTAGGAAAGCTTGTTCAGGGTTTAGGTCTTTTTTTTGTTTTTCTACATAACGTAAAAAGTCAGGCTCGATGGTGGATAATTTCAAAAGGAATTCAAGCACAACTACGAAGGGTTATTAGCCGTGCGTCCACCATGTGGACGCACGGCTCACAAGTTAAACCCTTAGAAAATCAAAGTGGACAAGTAATCTTTATTAATGCCAAAAGGCTTGGAAGGACTTGGTATTCTTCCTAAAATTCACCAGAAGTGTTGGTAACTTTCCAAATAGTGGAAGTCCGCGATCGCCAAAAAAATACTAACACAAGTTTGGCGATCGTTTAGAAAATGGTCGAAGTTCCAGGAGGTAGATTACTTCAAATTCACAAATAGGTATAGGCAGTACTTTCTTATTTACCTGGTTTAACCAATCTGATGGGTAAAATTGCTCAAGAATGGTATGCAACTCTCACCAAGGGGTGACGACGGTGGCTTGCTGACTCATTTACAATTGTTTTAAGTTAAGTAAAGTATTTTATTTTACTTTATATCAGTTCTGTTTGCTGTATTCAGATCAATAGTTTTCGGTTTGTTAATTACTAATTTTTTGAGAGCCATTGGTCATTTGCTAAGAGTTTAATTCCAATACTCTGGGTAATTAACCAGATTGAGGATACTACAGACTAAATTCGACCTCAGGAAAAGCCCAAAAGAGTGATTAACATACTACTAGTGGAGGATAACGAAGTTGATCTGATGAATGTCAAGCACGCATTCAACAAAGTTAATATTATTAACCTGATTCAGTTTATGGAAATGATGGCAACGCTCAACAAGTATTGGATATTGTGATAAATGCCTTAGTCAATGAAGTTACAGATTTTAAATGTCCGAAAATCTTATATTCTTTGCTTGCATAATCCTAAAAGAGAAATGTTATACATCAACCTATGTTTGGTGGCGAAAATAAAACCCGATGAAAAAGACGCTGAAAATTTTGGTTGTAGATGATGACCAAGGAGACCGGATGGCAGTCCGTTGTGCCCTAGCGGAAGCAGGTGTTCAGATGGAATTGTCTGAAGTAGGCAATGGTAATGATGCGTTTTCTGCCTTAACCACTACTGCCTATGATTGTGTTTTCCTCGGCTATCGCTTACTAGACCAGGATGGACTAAGCTTGCTTCAACAGCTACGTTCTTCTGAAATTAAAGTTCCTTTAGTAGTCCTAACTGGTGAAGGAGATGAACAAATTGCTGTCCAATTAATCAAAGCTGGTGCTACAGAATATCTTTCTAAGTCTAGGATATCCCCAGAAACCTTGGCACAGGTTTTGCGGACTGCGATTCGAGTTTATTGGGCTGAAATGCAGGTAGCTTTGGCAAACCAGCAACTCCGAGAAAGTCATGAACATCTCATTCGTAAGAACCAAGAATTGGAGAGACAACAGCAACAGATTCAAATGCAAAACTTCAAGTTATTGGAGGCATCACAGCTAAAATCACATTTTTTGGCAACTATGTCCCACGAACTCAGAACGCCGATGAATGCGATTATTGGTTTTTCGCAAATCCTGTTGCGTCCCAAGTTTGGTCAACTAACGCACCAGCAAGCAGATATGGTTGAGCGCATCTTTAATAATGGGAAGCATTTGCTGATGCTGCTGAATGAAGTTCTCGACTTTTCCAAGCTGGAGGTAGGACGATTAGACTTAAAAGCGGAACGATTTGATGTATCAAAGGTGATAAATTTGGCTGTAAATGAAATGCGTTCCCTAGCTGACGCCAAAAATCTATCATTGTTAATGCAAACCGATTTGCAAAATACTTTGGTATTTAATGATCCAGCTCGGCTCAAACAGATTTTAATTAACCTGCTCTCGAACGCTATTAAGTTTACCGAGTCTGGTGAAATTTGGGTTGAGGTTAAAGAACTACCTGTAAATCGAGTGGCAATTATTGTTCGGGATACAGGTATTGGCATAGCACCTAGAGATTTTAAACGTATTTTTGAAGCATTTTGGCAAGTTGATCAAACTATAACTCGCAAATATCCAGGTACAGGTCTGGGTTTGGCAATTATAGATTCGCTGGTACGAATGATGGGCGGCAAAATCTTTCTTGATAGCAAATTGGGGAGCGGTTCAATGTTTAAAATTGAATTGCCGCGTCAAATCACATTATCGACTGTAGCAGCCGATACTCCAGCTATACAGTTAGATGACGACGGGGTTTTCTGCTCTGCAAAAAATCCGCATCATTCATCTTTTCAAGCTAGGTAAGCTCCAAGAGAATATCCTAAATTTAAACTATAAATTACTTCCAAAAAAACTAATAAAAGTTGATAAATTATGTTTGTAGTTGAAAATAATAAAATTTCTCGTATCCTCGCAGTTGACGATACTCCAGATAATCTCATTTTGGTTCAAGCAATTTTAGAAAGTGAAGGGTATGAAATTGATTTGGCTTCAGATGGAATAAAGGCTTTGCGGCAAGTTGAACAATCTCCACCCGATCTGATTCTGTTAGATGTGATGATGCCGGAAATAGATGGCTATGAAGTCACACGTCAGATTCGGAAGAACCCAGCAATTAGTTATATTCCAATTCTGTTGATTACTGCCTTTCACCAATCCAGCGTTGTCGAAGGTTTGGATGCTGGTGCTGACGATTTTATTCGTAAACCATTTGATACTGATGAACTACTGGCAAGAGTGCGATCGCTGTTGCGCCTCAAGCACAGTCTGGACGAACAACAAAAAATGGCCCGCCAACGGGAAGATTTTGTTTCCCGTCTGACTCATGATTTGCGAACTCCCTTAGTAGCCTCCGATCGCATGTTGAATTTGTTTGAGATGGAAACATTCTGCAAAATTTCGCCGGAAATGAAACAGGCGATCGCAGTCATGATTCGCAGTAACAAAAATTTGATGGAAATGGTGAACACCCTCCTAGAAGTCTATCGCTTCGAGGCAGGTAAAAAAACGTTGAATTGGGAAGAATGCGATTTACGTGAGATATCTCAAGAAGTAGTGAGCGAACTAAGTCCTCTAACTAGTGAAAAAGATTTGACTCTGGAAATAGACACCCGTGAATTAAACTCACAGGGAAAAAATGCTGGTATTATTATGGGCGATCGCTTGGAACTACGGCGGGTGCTAAATAACTTGATCGCAAATGCGATCAAATTTACAGATACAGGAGGCATAACAATCCGCATTTTTGAAAAATCACCGAATCTGGCCAATCCAAATTCGGTAACAATTGAGATCCAAGATACAGGATATGGGATTGCGCCAGATGATCAGGCAACAATTTTCGAGCGATTTCGCCAAGGTAAACATAAACGCTCAGGTAGTGGCTTAGGACTACATCTATCCCATCGGATTGTAGAAGGGCACGCAGGAACTATCCAGGTCACCTCTGAACTAGGTAAAGGTAGTCTGTTTACTGTGCAACTACCTAAAAACACTTAAGTTCTTCTCTTTCAACTTCATATTTTTCTGTTGGACTACTAATCCTGACAAAGCTCTAAAGCTAGGTAAGAGGCGAATTTGCTCCCCAGCCCACAGCGAATTATGGCTTCTAATTCATCGAGCATATAGGGTTTGCATAAGAGATTAATATCAGATTGCAGAATGTTTTATCTGATATTAAAGGAATAGTAAATCTCATCGAAGTCTGCCGATTTAGTGTTATAAAACACCATTTATAAATAGCCCAAGCAACAAAAAACCATTAATACCATATTTATATAGATCACTCCTGGTTCGCTCATTTTTTAGGTGGTTAGAAAAAAAACGGAACGGAATAATTAGGGTTATAGCGTTTGTCCCAGATTGCAATCGCAAGCGTTGCAAATTAATCTTCGGTATTGGTTGACCATTTGCTACTCTCCAAAAACTTGATTTTTCTCAAACCCTTATGACTACGTTATTTACCAATTTCTCTAACTTCAAAAAAAATGGGCAAACCGGGAGAGATCATTTATCGAAAAAAGGAATAGTAGATTCCGCTGTCATCCCCTACACCTTTCCAAACCATGTACAACGTGTACCCATCAGATGCCAGGGCGGGTGCGGCTGAGGTACCCCGGTCTCCGGATGTCAGTTGTTGCGGAGACCAGAAACCACCATCGAAAGAGGAATAGTAGATTGCGCTGTCATCCCCTACGCCTTTCCAAACCATGTACAACCTGCCCCCATCAGATGCCAGGGCGGGTGCGGCTGAGGTACCCCGGTCTCCGGATGTCAGTTGTTGCGGAGACCACGAACTACCATCGAAAGAGGAATAGTAGATTGCGCTGTCATCCCCTACGCCTTTCCAAACCATGTACAACCTGCCCCCATCAGATGCCAGGGCGGGTGCGGCTGAGGTACCCCGGTCTCCGGATGTCAGTTGTTGCGGAGACCAGAAACCACCATCGAAAGAGGAATAGTAGATTGCGCTGTCATCCCCTACGCCTTTCCAAACCATGTACAACCTGCCCCCATCAGATGCCAGGGCGGGTGCGGCTGAGGTACCCCGGTCTCCGGATGTCAGTTGTTGCGGAGACCA
>NZ_JBALCZ010000061.1:0-181658 GCF_036917615.1 Nostoc sp. | reverse complement strand
ATGCTTTAAGGCTGACAAGATAATATTTTTAACCTCTAATTCCTTTTGATTTGCGTTCTCTCATATCGCTTTTAGTCTAAACTCCAGTTTTTAAGATAACGTGGAAAATACTTACTTGAATTAGCATCTCCAGGGGGAGCAGGGAGAAATAAGACACTAGGACAGCAGAATTTTGCTGAGTTAGAAATTACTCTTCCAAAGATCGCCGAACAAGAAAAGATTGCTAGTTTTTTGGGTGCTGTCGATCGCCGTCTAACCCAACTCCGCGGCAAGCAGGAACTCTTGCAGACCTATAAACACGGCGTAATGCAGAAAATCTTTTCTCAAGAGATTCGGTTTAAGGGTGCGATCGGCTCAGAGTTTCCTGATTGGGAAGAGAGGAAGTTAGGAGATTTTCTAATAGAACATCAGAAACGAGTCAATGCTAATACTCATTTACCTATTTACAGCTCTTCTCGCGAAGGTCTAAAACCGCAAAAAGAATATTTTTCAGATAGGGAACTTAAAAATGAAGGTGAATACGGAGTTGTCCCCAAGAAGTTTTTTGTTTATCGTCACATGAGTGATGATCTTACATTTAAATTTAATATCAACGATACAGGTGAGGATATAGCCGTTAGTAAAGAGTATCCAGTATTTACCACTAAAAATATTAACTCAAAGTTTCTACTCTTAAAATTGAATTACAGTGATGAATTTAAAATATTTGCTGTAATGCAAAAACGTGGAGGTACTAGAACCAGACTTTACTATAAAAATTTAGCTTCATGGAAAACTTTTCTTCCAGAAATTCGAGAACAAGAAAAAATAGCCAACTTCCTAACCGCAATTGATCGCAAAATCGAAACCCTCTCCCGCCAAATCGACCAAACCGAAAAATTCAAAAAAGGCTTACTCCAAAAACTGTTTATTTGAAATAGGGAACAGAGAACAGAGAACAGGGAATAAAATAAAAGTATTACCCATTACCTGATAAAAAATATGGAGATTTAAGCAATGCTAAACTTGCAAATTACCAAAGAACAAGTATTTAGTTTACTTGAACAATTATCTTGGACAGAACAACAGGAGATTTTGCAATATCTGAGTCAAAAACTCCATAGTCAATCTAATCCTGATTATGCTTCAGAGCATCCCATTAACCAACTCTCAGGGAAAATTACAGCTTTTCAAGAGATTAATGCTTTAGCTTGGCAAGAGCAAATTCGGAGTGAGTGGGATGAAACTGGATTATCTCATTGATACTAATATTTTGATCTCATTGTTCAATCAAGAATTAACCCAACCCATACCCAATGGTAACATAGGTTATTCTGTCATCACAAGTATTGAGATTTTATCTTTTAAGGGTTTATCTTCGCAGGAAGATAATTTAATTCGCTCAACTCTAAAAACTCTTATCGAAGTATCTCTAGATACGAATATTTCCGAAAAAGCAATTCAATTAAGGCGAAAATATAGCTTAAAAATGCCTGATGCTGTTATTCTTGCCAGTGCTTGGGAGTGTGCAGCAGTGTTAATTACCAATGATAAGCAGTTGTCAAAAATCAGCGAAGTACAGGTTATTTCTTTACCAACGAAAAGTTAGGGAACAGCGAATAAAATCAAAGTATTACCAATTACCCATTAACCATTACCCAACCAAAATGATCGCCGCTAAAGACAAACCCACAAACTTAACCCCCGAAGAATACTTTGCTTGGGAAGAACAGCAACTAGAAAAACATGAACTAATCAACGGTCAAGTTTATGCCATGAGTGGCGGTAGCGTTAATCATAGCCGCATTGCAATTCGATTTACGACTATGTTTGATACCCATTTAGACGCTAGTAGTTGCATAACAGGTAACTCAGACCTGAAAGTTAATATTGTAGGAGCCAATAATTATATCTATCCAGATGCAAGTGTAACTTGCGACGATCGAGATAAAACCACAACCCAATATATTACCTACCCCTGCTTAATCGTTGAAGTTCTCTCCACCAGCACCGAAGCCTACGACAGAGGCGGCAAATTCCGAATGTACCGCCAAAACCCAGCCTTAATCGATTACCTACTAGTCAGTTCCACCAGCATCGAAATCGATCTATATCACAAAAACGATGCAGGCGACTGGTTGATTATCAACTACAAAGCAGGCGACGCGATCAAGCTCAAAAGCATTAACCTGAATTTCCCCATTGAACAAGTCTATCGCGGTTTAACCCTTGAACCAGGGAATGGGGAATAAAATCAAAGCATTACCTACTACCCATTACCTAACGCCCAATATGCTAACCCTCGAAACCGTAATCCAAAAAATCCAACAACTCCCCCCCGAACAACAAAAAAAAGT
This sequence comes from Nostoc sp., assembly GCF_036917615.1. GTDB lineage: Bacteria > Cyanobacteriota > Cyanobacteriia > Cyanobacteriales > Nostocaceae > Nostoc. The sequence continues at coordinate 179,322 of NZ_JBALCZ010000061.1, read as the reverse complement.
GATCGAATTTGTAGAATTTCTAGAATTTCAAGCCGATCGCCAACAACAAGATCAACAACCCCAAACACCTCCCCAAGAGGATCAAGACTTTTTCGCCCTAGCCGGAATTTGGGAAGGGAAAAACATTACCCTAGACACCATCCGCAAAGACGCATGGGGTGAAGAGAATCAATGATTTTGTGTGATACCAATATCCTCGTTGAATTCTATAAAAATAATACCGCCATCATTCAAGAATTACGTCAAATTGGCATTCATCAATTAGCCATTAGTGTAATCACTAGAGCCGAACTGTACTATGGCGCAATTAATAAAAACGAACTTAATCGTATTCAGCAACACCTAGACCTACTCCAAAATATCTCTATCGATCAGCCCATTTCAGAGAAATTTATTCAACTCATGGCGCAATATTCCCTAAGCCATAAACTCACAATTCCCGATGTCCTGATTGCTGCCACTGCCTTAACCCATAACATTAGCCTCTATACCTTAAATCTTAAAGATTTTCGCTTCATCCAAGGCTTAAACATTTATAATCCTACCCATTTCCCATGACCCAAACCGAAGCCGAACTTGAACAAAAACTGATTGAACGTCTAACAGGATTAGGCTACGAACCGGTCAACATCAGCAGTGCCGCAGAACTCAATGCCAACCTCAAAGCCCAACTGGAAAAACATAACCACATCAAACTCAGCGACACAGAGTTTAAAAGCATCCTCAACCACCTCGACAAAGGTAACGTTTTTGATCGCGCCAAACGCCTCCGCGACAAAATGGAACTCAGCCGCGATGACGGCACTACCTTTTACCTAGAATTCCTCAACACCGAACATTGGTGTCAAAACCAATATCAAGTCACCAACCAGATCACCCAGCAAGGCAATTATAAAAATCGCTACGACGTAACCTTGCTAATCAACGGCTTGCCCCTCGTCCAAATCGAACTCAAACGCCGAGGGCTGGAACTTAAAGAAGCCTTTAACCAAATCAACCGCTACCAACGCCATTCCTACGGCGCAGACAATGGACTGTTTCAATACGTCCAAATTTTCGTCATCTCCAACGGTCTCAATACCCGCTACTACGCCAACAACCGCAAACAAGAATATAAACAAACTTTCTACTGGGCAGACCAAGACAATAAGCTGATAACCCAACTGGAAGACTTCGCCGACAGCTTTCTGGAGAAATGCCACGTCTCCAAAATGATCTGTAAATACATCGTCCTGCACGAATCCGACAAAGTGCTGATGGTGCTGCGTCCCTATCAATATTACGCTGTAGAAGCCATCATTGAGCGAGTCAAGGATACTGATAAAAACGGCTATATCTGGCACACTACTGGATCAGGCAAAACCCTCACCAGCTTCAAAGCTGCCCAAATCCTCACCCAATTACCCAAGGTGCATAAAGTGCTGTTTGTCGTCGATCGGGCTGACCTCGACTACCAAACCAGCAGAGAATTTAATTATTTTAGTCCTAATTGCGTAGACACCACCGACAACACCCGCCAACTGGTAGAACAAATGGCTGGGGATAATAGCCTCATTGTCACCACTATCCAAAAACTCAACCGAGCGATCAAATCCCAACGCCATGAAACCGCAATGGAGAGCTTGAAAGATAAACGCATCGTATTTATCTTTGATGAATGTCACCGTTCCCAATTTGGCGAAACCCATAAAAATATCGTCAAATTCTTTACCCAAGCCCAAATGTTTGGCTTTACCGGGACTCCCATCTTTGCCGATAACGCTGCTAGCAACGAACACGGTAAACGCACTACCAAAGACCTATTCCAGGAATGTCTGCATAAATATGTGATCACTAATGCGATCGCTGATGAAAACGTGCTTAAGTTTTCCGTCGAGTATTGGGGCACTGTCAAAGATTCGGGCAAACGCAAAGACGGCACGCTGATCACAGAGCCAAAATTAGACCGAGAATTCTTTGAAAATTCCGACCGAATTTCTCTAATTGTCGATTGGATTATTGCCAACCATAACCGTAAAACCCACGGAAGAAAATTCTCGGCGATGCTCTGCGCCAGCAGCGTAGACACCCTAATTACCTATTACGACACGTTCAAAAACAAACAAAAACGGGGATTACATGACCTACGAGTGATCACAATTTTTACTCCTGGCTATAACGAAGAAGACCAAGACGCAAACGGCTTAATTGGAGAACCCGATTTTAATATCAGCACAGATCCGAGCAATCGTAGCCATAGCCGCGACAAACTGAATCAATTTATCGCGGAGTATAACCAGATGTACCAAACCCAACATTCCGCCAAAGATAGTCAGGCTTTCTATGCCTACTATAAAGACATCGCCAAGCGGATGAAAGACCGCGATCGAGAAAACTTTCAGGATCAGGAACGCGCCGATATTCTGTTAGTCGTCAATATGTTTCTCACGGGCTTTGATGTCAAAAAGCTCAATACACTTTACGTTGACAAAAATCTGAAGTATCACGGATTAATTCAAGCATACTCCCGCACTAATCGCATTTTGGGCGAACTTAAATCCCAAGGGAATATCGTTTCTTTCCGTAACCTCAAAGAAAATACTGATCAAGCTGTTGCCCTCTTTTCCGACACCAACGCCAGCGAAGAAATTTTCATTGAACCCTACGAATACTACACTGAAAAATTTAATGACGGGGTGCAAAAACTGAGAGCGATCGCCACTATCCCTAACGATGTCAATAAACTGATTAGTGAAGACGACCAAGTTGAGTTCGTTAAAGCCTTTCGTAATCTTATCCGTTTACAGAATGTAAGTAAATCATTTACTGAATTTAGTTTTTCCGACTTGAATTTGGATGAACAAACCTTTGAGGACTACAAAAGCAAATATCTGGACATCTATGATAGAACGCGATCCAAACCCGATGAAGAGAAGGAATCTTTGGTTGAGGAAGTCGATTTTGAACTGGAACTGATCCAGCGAGACGAAATCAATGTCACCTATATTCTCAAGCTGCTGGCTAACCTCCAGCGAGACATCAAAGATGATGCTACCCAGCAAGATTACCAAAATCAGAAAGCGTCTATCCTTGAGCTAATCGGGAAAGAAGCCCAATTACGAACTAAACGGGATCTGCTTGAGAAATTTATCGAAGAGCGGCTACCCACCCTTGAACCCGAAGAAAAAGTCGAAACCGTCTTTCAAGACTTCTGGACTCAAGAACGTGTTGAAGCGATTCAGCAACTCTGTATAGAGGAGAACCTCAAGATCGAAGTCGTTAATCAAATGATTGCCGACTACAAATTCTCTGGGAAAGAACCATTAAGGGAAACCGTGTTGAGTGCTTGCAACGAAAAACCGAAATTATTAGAGCGTAAAAAAATCTTTGCGCGAGTCGTATCAAAATTACTCGACATCATCAACAAATTTGATGACGCTCTTGGTGAGCTTGAGGAGGAAGAATAACACAGTTCTCCAAGCAGGCGATCGCCCCTAGTGTGTAGCAACAAATAAAGCGATCTCCCTCCTGTTCTCAATCCTAAGTAAAGCGATCGCCAATCGCCCCTCACAAACCACCTGCTTTTGACAATTAGTTGTCTATCGCTGTGTCGTTTTGCGATTGCTGTAATCGATGTGTTGTTGCTTCAAGCTTTTGAATCGCTTCATTCAGATCAAGCTCGATTAGTACTTGTAGAGAATGTCCACTCGGCTTGCCCTTTCTCCGAGCAGCCTCATCCAGTAATGAATCCCGAATAGATTTAAGCCAATCCAATTCCTCAAGTAATTTTTCATTGTTGTCATCGAACTTATATCGTTCTTTTAGTGCATAACCAATAGTCATCTTATGTTCAAATTTGAGTTGTAGTAAGCCTTCCAGAAATTCAGTTATTTTTATGCTTTTCAATATAGGTATTACAGCATATCTTAGTCCTGGCACGCCCCAGTCATGCGAGTTATTTAAGGAGATTATGTCGTGGAATTTCCATTGATCGCTTTGCATGATAGCAAGTAAATCTCTCCCAAGATTAGGTAAAATCTCAACCCTTGCTAACTCTTGAACTTTTTCAAGGTATGTACAAAAATCTTGAAATTCTTGAAGTTTTGCACCTTGAAAACTAAGCCCCTTGTATGCCCCAGATATACTGTCAGCCATAGAAACTGAATAAGATGCCAGTTTTGATTGATTATTATTTTTCAGCCAATCAATAAAGAGCTTTGAACTAGTCAAAATTTCTTCTTTAGTTTTTGAATATAGCCCGACGTCAGAAAAATAGAGTAGAAGCCCTGTTACATGCTTTAGGATTCCGAGATCGGAAAATTCCGTGTCTCTGTTTAAGTATTGTGTTTCAACTTCATTGAGCAAAATAATAAATTCGTCATCACTAAGATGATGAAAATACCATAACTTCATCCATTTAGGTGTATTTTCATCTTTAAAATATATACTGCTAGCAAGTGATTGATCTAGTTCTTGTAAATCCAAGATGCCTTTATCAAAAAAAGTATACCACCATCTTATGCTAGGAAATGGATCGTACAACCTTAACGAAGGATATTTCCTAATTACTTCCTGAAGTGTTTTTCCTTCACTATCATTCTGCCCTGTATCTGAATTAGTGAACCCAGGTCTAATCTCCATCCTCATATTTGCAGATTCTTGTAGCAAACTGCCGATATCTTTAGGTAGCATTTTCCCACTTCTAATTTCAATTGAAAAAGGCACAAGAAACCTTAAAATTTCTTGAAGGAGTTCCGGCTTATTCTTCGCTTTTTCTGGTAGTACATTAAAAATTCTTTCAAAATTTAAAACAACTTGCTTTAAAGTTCTTAGATTTTTGCATTGTGCTTGCTGGTATAAGTCGTGGATTAATTCAGTATTGTCAGACAATAGCTTGCTAGCATCTTGATTTTTTACCCCTTGTAAAAAGTTTTCGAGTGCCTTGTCAAATTCTAGGGAAATTGCAAGAGGTTGACCAATTAGTTTTTCTTTGAAAACTTTGAAATCGTCTTTCTTTAGCCTTTCCTCGTCGGCAACAATAATTACTTTTAATTCCTTGTGTTCTACAAAACTGTTGATATATCCCAGTATGTTGACGAGATTTATGCTACATCGCTCTAAATCATCAAATATCAAAATACTTTGTTCAAGATTTGTAAAAAGCTCAGTAAGCTTTATACTTGGAGTTGTAAGATTTAATGTTGCATCATTATTTACATCTAGTTTTAAACTATTCTTTAAAACTTGTGTAATAATATTTCTTCCTATCGCCACTGGCTTGGATGCTAGAAAAGGAATTTGTTGTTGCAAGAAAGCTTCTTCTATTTCAGAAAATGAAGTCACTCCATTAAGGCTGACATACAAGCATTTCCGCTTTTTCTCCTTTAAGCTTTCGCAGTACCTTTTGATGAACCATGTCTTACCAGATCCCCACTCTCCTTTAAGTAAAACGGCAAATCCAGGCGGATCAGGTAAATTACAGTAATAATCTAAATACTCTGTGACATGGCTGTTATCTGACGGGTTATGCTGTGTCATGTTGCTTACAAAATTACTAAAGTTAATGCTTTCTCGTCGTTCATCTTGGCAGCCATCGCGTGACAATAAAAAGCACGCTCTTAAGATACGTACTTTTTTCTAGTATCAGTCGGATGATTCTATCCCATATTTTCAGTAATGGAAAGCGATCGCACTCCCTGAAGCCAAACACAAAGAAATTTCCCTAGCGAAATTTCCCTAGCAGCAAAATACTCCTGAAACGTTAGGTGAAAAAGGGAATAATACTGATGTAACCGGAATTGATATCAATCTTTATTTATACTAAACTTCTACAACTTTAATTCCAGACTAAAATTCCCGAACAATATCTTGTCCAATTCTTGAAAATCTGACCCAAACAACTGGGATACACTAATCTTTGCTTTCTCACACACAGGAATAATCAACTTCACCAAATGATAAGGTTGACTTTGATTTCTTGTTGAGGCTATCCTCAACGATTCCATAATTCCCCCTAAATCTCCCAATAACTTCAAATCTTTTCCAATTGCTTGTTCAAACACTAACAAAATCAATTGTAATTTTCGGGTTAACTCGATCGGGATGGGTTTATAACCTAATTCGGGAGTAAGTGCAATTAATTCGCTAATTCCTTGAATATTAACTCGATATTTCTCTATTTCCTCTTCACCTTTAATTTCCTGCCCTAACCACCCGTAACAACGAGAGCAAAATCCCGCAGGTGAAAGCCTAGTCATCACAGGTAAACGCGAACCACAATGAAGACATTCTTCTACTAATCGCTGTTTGTGAATCAAACAAAATTCTACATCTTTAAATGACCATGATAATGGTTCATAGATAGTTTTGTTCTCCTGCTTCCCCTCTTCCCAACAACAAGGACACCAAGCGCGGTAGTTCCGAAATAACCCTTTGTCATAAATCATTCCTTTCCAGCTTAAAAGGGTCAAAAAGCGTAAATCATGGCGCATTGTTAACTCTTCTAAGACAGTGACTAACTTCCCTGTCATTTCTCGCATTCCGTTGATAGCCGGTTTAGCATCCCTATTTCCCAATAGGTGACTCAGATTTTTTGCCAATAGCTCAGATTTATCCTCAAAGATGAGGATAAGTGGCGCAATTTCTCCCATAACGAGCTTTTGAGAGGTTAAACAGTGCGCTTGCGCTAAACGATGGAGATAGCTACTAAGACTTTCTGCGTAGGGTGTTCCCACCGCCACAGGTTCAAGAGAGAATAACCGACTCCGTTGCGGGATTTCTAAAGGTTTTAGGTTCCAATGTTCTGAGTAAATAGTCATCCCTCTTGGATTAACCTAAACGCTGGTACTTTAGTTTTAAAAGCCGAATTTCAGGGATTAGTTTCCGATTCACTCTTAACCTCGATGCCGTAATTAACAAAGAGATCCGAGACAGATATCTCCAAAGCTACCGCTAACTTAACAATATTTTTTAACGAAGGGTTACGCTCTCCGGTTTCGATTCATGAGATGTAGTTGCGATGAAGTCCTGACTTTTCAGCCAGTTCTTCTTGGGATAAATCTAGCTCTCGCCTTCGCCGCCTAATCGCTTTGCCAAAGCGGTACTCAATACTGGAGTGTTTCTGCGTCACAAAACAATACTGAACCAGTATCGCCATTAAATCCATCTACTATAAGTGGATTTTTGCACAATATAAGTGTTATAAAGTTAAGTAGTATAGCATCAGGCAAGCAAGTTCCTAACTTTATGGTCTTATTTTGATAGATTCATAAAATAAAGTGCAAAGTGCTTAGTAAGGAGTATATGAAAGAGCAATTTGAACAATGGGTTGCTCGCCTTCAAATATCCGAGGCAGGGCAAAAAATTATTGAGAAAGTTCGCTCATCTGAGCCATCCCGTCGCGTTGGTGGCGGTAGTAAGAATGTTTCGGGACGCTACCCTAGTCGCAAAATGGGAGTCACGATTCAATTTGAGTCTCATCGGGTTGAACTGCCAATTATCTATCAGTTAGAACACGATGAAGATGTTCTAGAATTCTACGATCAACCACCACAAATTAAACTTGACTATCAAGCAAGTAACGGACGTAGATTAGGCGTTTTACACACCCCAGATTTATTTGTCATCCGAACCAATTCGGCTGGTTGGGAAGAGTGTAAAACTGAGCAGGATTTGAAAAAACTAGCAGAGAAAAACCCCAATCGTTACTTTTACTCTGAAGAAGATAATCAATGGCATTGCCCGCCAGGAGAATTCTATGCTAACCAGTTTGGGCTTTATTACCGCATTCGCTCAGATCGGGAAATCAATTGGGTTCTGCAACGTAATCTGCAATTTTTAGAAGATTATTATCGCTCAGAATCTCTAGTAGTGGAAGAAGCGATCGATCAATCATTACTTGCAATTGTGTCATTTCAACCAGGAATAACTTTAGCAGAATTACTCAATCAGTCAATAGGAGCTAAATCTGACGATATCTACATCTTAATTATTCAAGAGCAAATCTATATTGATTTAAATGCTTCACCACTTGCTGAACCAGAAAGATGTCTAATCTTCCGTGACGAACAAACTGCTAGTGCTTATAGATTAATGGTTGAGCAACCAAGTGTAAATCTTCCGGCTATCTCTCCTGTAGTCAATATTGTTACTGGAACGACTGTTAGTTGGGACGGCAAAGGTTTAAATATCATTCATGTTGGAGAAACAGAGGTTATACTTGGCGCAGAAAATAATCAGTTAATTGAACTCAAAAAAGCTATATTTGAGAATCTGGTTCGCCAAGGAAAAATCACAAGTCTCCAAACACCAGAAAAAACAGCTATTAGCACAGAATCTTGGCAGCGATTTGGTCAAGCTAGTCCTGAAGACCAAGCAGAAGCCCTTGAACGCTACAAAATTATCGAACCTTACTTAAACGGACATCTCCCAGAAAACGAAACAATACCAGCCCGTACCATTCGTGACTGGAAAGCTAAATATCTAACTGCAATTCAAAAATACGGTTGCGGCTACATTGGGCTTTTGTCTCATCGCAGTGTCAAAGGTAATCGTCAGCGCAAGCTGCCTGAAGACACCTTAGCAATTATGGAGAGGTTTATTTTAGAAGACTATGAAACTCTTAAACAAAAAAGAATGTGGGAGGTTCACGCGGCTTTAGTTCGAGCTTGCGAACAATCTGGTGTAATTGCTCCAAGCTATAAAGCATTTACCAAAGAAGTACAACGCCGGACTGGTTACGAACAGACTAAAAAACGCCAAGGTCGTCGTGCCGCTTATCAGCATGAATCCTTCTATTGGGAGCTTGCTATAACTACCCCAAGACATGGCGATCGCCCTTTTGAAATTGGGCATATAGATCATACTGAGTTAGATGTAGAGCTAGTTTGCTCTCGTACAGGTCGCAATCTTGGCAGACCTTGGGCAACATTTCTCGTAGATGCTTACTCACGGCGATTGCTGGCAGTTTACCTAACGTTTGATTCACCCTCATATCGTTCTTGCTTAATGGTGCTAAGAATTTGTGTCAAGCGTCACGGTAGGCTTCCCCAAATTGTAGTGGTAGATAACGGTGCAGAGTTTCACAGCGTTTATTTTGAAACACTACTAGCTACTTTTGAATGTACAAAAAAGCAAAGACCCCCAGCCAAAGCTCGTTTTGGTTCGGTTTGCGAACGCCTATTTGGAACTTCCAATACTCAATTTGTCCATACCTTACTTGCTAATACACAAATAACTCGTAATGTCCGCCAAGTCACCAAGTCAGTTAACCCTAAAAATCAAGCTGTATGGACACTTGGTTTACTTTATGAATATCTTTGTGCTTGGGCTTACGAAGTTTACGATACAGACGAACATCCAGCATTTTTCCAGAGTCCGAGGGATGCGTTTGCTGCGGGTATGGCGATTGGTGGCAGTCGGGTTCACCGCATGATTCCTTACGATGAAAACTTTCAGATTCTTACCCTACCTACAACCTCAGAGGTAAAAGCAAAAGTTCAGGTTGGACGCGGCGTAAAAATTAACTCAATCTACTACTGGTCTAATAGTTTCCGCGATCCCCAAATTGAAAATACCTCTGTTCAGATAAGATATGACCCGTTTAATATTGGTATCGCTTACGCCTTTGTTCGAGGACAGTGGGTAGAGTGTATCTCTCAATATTATGCAGAACTCCAAGGCCGTTCAGAAAAAGAACTGAAGTTAGCTAGTATCGAGTTACGCAAACGCCAGCAAAATCATGCACAACAATCTAAAGTTTCGGCTAAGAAATTAGCAGAATTTTTAGCATCGGTAGAGGCTCAAGAAGCTCTATTAGAACAGCGTTCCTATTATAATAGGCGAACAATTTTCAGCCACTTTCCAGATTTATGCCGTGCTATTTCTGCCAAATACCGTAGTCATAGTAAAGCATGTCACACAGAAAAGATACAGCAGTCTTGCAGAGAAGTTAAGCAGATTGTACTTAAGTTGCATAATCAAGGAGAATACCCCTCAGAAGCTCGTGTGTCTGAAATAATGACTCATCCTGGATATCTCCGTTACAAACAGGTTCGTGCTGTTTTAAATGAAACACGACGTGAAATTGGAGTGTAAAGCTATTAAACTTAAAAGGGCAGAGTAAGTTGGCTTCTTTCTTTACACTTAGAAAATTGGAAGCATAACCTTGCCGCCCTTTATTGGAAGCATAAGCTTACCGTTGCGGCAAAGTTATGGGTAAAGTCACAGTAGCGACTACTGCTAAGAACTTCCTAAAATGGACGTAACTGGATTCGAACCAGTGACCTCTACGATGTCAACGTAGCGCTCTAACCAACTGAGCTATACGTCCTTAACCACACGATTATCAATAATAGCATATACTCCTCTGATCGGGCAAGATAAAGACCCAAATCAGGCTAACTCTATAATTTGACATCTTGCACCTGTGGGAAAAACCGGGTTTCTAGCATTGGTAATATCCTTTTCTTAGATGACCCTAGTGTATGATCGATAAGGTTATTCGGTTCTGGTGGGGAGCAGCTACCAGAGGTAACGGGGAAAGTTCGGTGCAAATCCGGCGCTGTCCCGCAACTGTGAACCAATTTGAGATTAAGGAACTAAGTAATCTAAAATCCCAAATTGGTGAGTCAGGATGCCCGCCGAAATAGATTTATCAGTTCCACATATCTGCGAGGTACAGATGACTACTACTGTAAATATTTCCCCAACGAGTCCCTTGAGTGTTGCTGACCATACTTTATTTGTTTGCAAAACTTGTGCTAGCGTTTGGCAAGATGGAAAACGCTTAGGTGAAAGTGGCGGTCAAAAGCTTCTACACCAACTTCAGCAGCTTGCACAAGATTGGGACTTACGAGATGAATTCCCAATTCAGGAAGTTGAATGCATGAGTGCTTGTAATCGTTCCTGTGTAGTTGCCTTTGCTGCCAAAGGCAAATTAACATATTTATTTGGTGATTTAGCCGTTGATGGTAGTGCATCTGCGGTATTAGAATGTGCTAGTCAATACTATGCCAAAGCAGATGGTTTACTGCCTTGGTCAGAGCGTCCGGAAGCCTTGAAAAAGGGGATTTTGGCAAAGATTCCACCTTTATCTCAATGATCCGCGTTTTGATTCTGGGTGGGACGGGAGATGCCGCAGAACTAGCTGCCAAAATTGCGACTATCCAAGGGTTAGAAGCAATCACGTCTCTAGCCGGTCGCACCCGTGAACCTTCAGTTCCGTTAGGTGATTTGCGGGTTGGAGGCTTCGGTGGTGTGGCTGGATTGGCTACCTATTTGGGAGTAATGCAAATCGACTTATTAATTGATGCAACCCATCCTTTTGCGACTCAGATTTCCTTGAATGCCGCAGATGCTGCAACCGAAGTCGGAGTACCCCGTCTGATGTTAATCCGCCCGCCTTGGGAAAAAGCAAGTGACGATCGCTGGATTGAAGTTGACAGCGTTGGAGCCGCCGCAACATGTTTGCAAAACCAGGCACAGCGGGTATTTTTGACAGTTGGGAGGCAAGAACTTGCCGCCTTTGCTCACCTAGAGAAAATTTGGTTTCTGATGCGGATGATTGACCCTCCTACCGATGATGCTTTAGTGCAACTGGGAATGATATTGTGCGATCGCGGGCCCTTTACCCTCAATAATGAAAGGCAAATCCTGATTGATCACAAAATTGATACAATAGTGAGTAAAAATAGCGGTGGCGATGCAACAAAGCCCAAGATTCTTGCCGCGCGAGAACTGGGCGTGAAGGTTGTTATGGTAAATCGTCCAGCCATACCGCCAGGAGAGCAGGTTACTGATGTTGATGGTGCTTTGGCATGGGTATTTGACAAGTTGCACAACTAATGGCATTCGGCAAAAGCCGTCGATCAGACAAGGAAAAGACTGACTGCCGCATCAATAGAAGCATCTGCTGTACCACTTCCATCTTGGTAATGAACAGATTGAATTTATGCTTCTTGAATTATCTTTGCCTAAATAATACTACTTTCCCCAATTTTCCTATAATACACGGAAACCCTCTACAAGAACCGCGATCGCCTTTGGCGTGCTGAAAGCAATCGCACTAACGACCTCCATGAAAAATCTAGCACTTGCTACTGCCATAACCCTCGCCACTACATTTGGATTAGTTTTCGGGACAATGCCAGCCGCCTCTGCTTTAAGTTGGAACTGGAATTATTCTGGTACTGGCATAGCGGCGAGTGGTACTTTCACCACTAATGACACCCCTAACGATTTGGGTTTTTACCTGATTTCTGGAATTAGTGGTACACGAAATGGTGAAACAATTACTGGTCTGCAAGCCGCCGGGACTTCAATACCGGGAAACGAACCTTTTGATGTTGACAATTTAATTAGTCTGAATACTCAGCAGTTAACGGGTAACGGTTTTGGGTATTCCACTTCGGGAGGAAACTATTCTAATCCATTTTTCGCTAGTTTTTTGCCGACACCAGGTTATTTAGAGTTTTTTTCTGCGTCGTCAATCATGCCAGATTTTGAAAATTTGGGATTGGAAGATAGTGAGTTACCCATTAGTTTTTCTGCAACTATAATCACCGTCCCTGAACCTACGTCTATTCTGAGCTTACTCGTCCTCGGAACTCTCGGCGCACCTTTAGCACTCAAACGTAACAACCTATCCAAATTAATTCAGAAGAAGCTGGAAAAAGTTTCTTAAAACCATCAATAAAAACTCACAATTACTCCTTCATTCACTCTCTTGAAGGGGTTAATCGTTGTCAGCCAAGCCGAAGGAAGATGAGGTGCGTACCCTCTGAGAAAAATTGCGATATTCCTATAGGCTCTTTCAGACATACAGATTAGAGTAATATAGCAGCGGTGGTATCATTGCATCCAAATGATACCGTAATTTTGTCTAAATATAGAATTATATCGCCCTGCCAACGGTAGATTATTTCTAAAAGGAGTTTGCTGCAATGTCCACAACACCAACTACTCGACTGATTTTGGAGACTTTACTCCCCCATCTCAAAGTAGCAGCAGCCTATGCCCATTTTCTTCAACCAAAAATTGCTGCACTTCCCGCCAAAGAACAAGGAAAAAACTTTTTTGCTGCCGCCCTTACTGATGCAGATGTGGCTATTCAAAATCTTATAGAAGTAGTACTACTGGGCACTTTCCCAGAAACTCGCTTTTATGGTGAAGAATATGAGAGTTCTAATAACACCAAGTATTTTCGTGCTATTGAACTCGGTTCGGAAGGTGATTACTTAGTCACACTCGATCCGATCGATGGCACGAAGTTTTACATGGATGGACATTCTAATTACCAAATTATTCTCAGTATTCTAAATTCGGATGACTTTGAAGCAGTACTCGCCATTTCCCCTGCCCAAAACATTTATTTTTACGCTTTTCGAGGCGAAGGTGCTTTTAAAGGGACGCTGGAGATGAACTTAGAAGCCTGTGCCCCATTACACATAACATCTGCCAAACCTTCTATTTTGTTGGGATGGGGAATGAATTCGATCGCACATTTACTAAAAGATCGATATAAAGTAATCGATATAGCGACTGATTACTCTAGTGAGATTCAAATTCCCAATCTCAATGGTATTCTCAGTGGCGACTTGAGTGGAGCAGTCATCAAATCGGGCAAATTTATTGATAGTGCTGCACTCGCTTTTATTGCCAAAGAGGCTGGCTGGATTGTGACTACTCTGGACGGTTCGACTTTACCGCCACTGCATACTTGTAAAAACTATAGCTTGCCTGGATTGATAGTAGCTGCCTCAAAATCTGTTCATCAACACCTGCTGTCAGCGATGCAAAGCGTAGCTGTTTGAGGGTAAATAACTAGTTAATTATTTGCTAACTATCCCTAAACAAAATGAAAATCTGTATTGTTGGCGCGGGTGCGATTGGTGGATATTTAGGGGCAAAACTGGCACTGGCAGGTGAAGCAGTGACGCTGATCGCTCGTGGTTCTCATTTGGAAGCAATTCAAAAAAATGGGCTGAAGTTGCTCATGGCAGATGGTTCCAGCCAAATTGCTACTCCAATGGCAACTAGCGATATCCAGTCAGCGGGGGCACAAGATGTAGTAATTTTAACTGTTAAGGCTCACAGTGTGCCTGCGATCGCACCCTCTCTCTCTACACTCTACAATCCTCATACAATTGTGGTAACAGCCCAAAATGGCGTTCCTTGGTGGTACTTTCGCAAGTATGGCGGTGAGTATGAAGGTACACGCATTCAATCTGTTGATCCAGATGGGATTATTGAAGCTAGTATCGGTGCTGAACGCGCCATCGGTTGTGTTGTTTACCCGGCAACTGAGATAATTGAACCAGGTGTGATTAAACATATTGAAGGCGATCGCTTTACTCTCGGTGAAATCGACGGTACTAAAACAGAACGCATCCAATTATTAGCACAGACTTTAAAACAGGCAGGATTCAAAGCACCAATCCGCAATCAGATTCGCACGGAGATTTGGATCAAATTGTGGGGTAATGTCGCGTTTAATCCGATCAGTGCCCTTACTGGTGCTACTTTAGAGGATATTTGCCGTTATCCCCTCACCCGTGAACTAGCGCGGCAAATGATAACCGAAACTCAAGCGATCGCTGAAAATTTGGGTATAAAGTTTGGCATCACTTTGGAACAACGAATTAATGGCGCAGAAAATGTTGGTGCCCACAAAACTTCGATGCTACAAGATATTGAAGCCGGACGCACAACGGAAATAGACGCTATTGTTGGCGCGGTGGCAGAATTGGGAAAACTCACTCAAATTCCCACACCTTATATTGATGCTATTTATGCCAGCGTTAAGCACATTCTAGTAATTAGCTCACCGCGTAAATGGTTACTAGGAATGCTACGCAATTCTCTAGGTAAATTTATCCAAGCATATTCAATATCTTCATCGCTTGCTAATACTTCTCTTGGAATTCCCAAAGCCACTGTAAATTGATTGATAGCTGGTAGTATAGTTTGTGGGAGTGATGGCAGTTGAATTGTTGTAGGCTTTACAGGGATAATCTCTGTCATATGTAACATTCCGGCTTTTAATTATATTTGTATTTTATTATAATACATAATTTAATACTAAGTATAAACCCTTCCTCCCCTCTGCATCCTCTCCAAAATTTATCTCAACCAAGCTTCTTCCTGTAGCGATTTTAGCTACTTCCCAAAAAGAAAGAATGCTGATTCCTAATTCGTCAGACTCGTAATTTTGTAATTAAGTCCAAATGTAACTTAGAGAAAGTTTCTAAAGAAAATCTAAAGGTAGCAAATAGCGATCGCTGAAAACAGGATAATGCAGTTTTCCTACTCATCAGATCTCCTGCGCCATCCAAACGAGAAAACCCAAGATTTGCTCAACCGGAGGGAGCGGGTAATCTGTAAGGTCAATGGTTACACATTGCTCTTCTAACTTCAGAAACCGCCAAACCGTGCCACTACTTACCGTTCCGTAAATCGTCGAGATCGGCTGTTGCTTTTGTTGGTTAAAACGTTGAGCTGCAACCATTTCGGCGAGGCATTGCCCTAGTGCTGGTTTCAAGTCTTCCTTTTTAGCTTCCACCAGGATAACCGCGGGGGCTTTGATAAATAGCTGCTCTGGGGAACGACTAATGAGAAAGTCAACATAGCCAGTCAGTTCAGCCTCCGGTTCTACATTGAATTCCTCGCCAGAGAAAACGCTAATCTGTCCTTTGAGTTGGCGTTTGACTTCCAGTAACACAGGATTAATGATCCCCTCAGAACGGGCTTTCTCGCTACTCACCGCGATCGCCCAGGGAATCGTTTCTTTAAGAATATCCTGAAGCAAAGCAGTAGGAGCAATCGAGGGAATTTCTGGCAGGAAGCGGCTTCCTTCAACGATTGTAAGTTGGAAATCCTCTACAGCTTTTTGAAGAGTAAATTTACTATAAGGCATAGATTTATAATTATTAGAGAGGATGAAGAATTTGCTAATACAGAAGGGCGTAAATAACTATCCAGTCGAAAAAGTTTAAAAAGCTTATAAAACAAGCTTTCTTACCTTCTGCCTGAGGATTGGGGACTGCCGCGATCCGTTCAAAATTATTTGGGTGAAATTGAAGTGCAGTTATTAATTGAAATAGAAACACAAAAGTATTTATTATTTAATTGTAAGCTCTCAAATGCTTATCTTGCTCTAGGATTAAAGCAGAAGGACTAAAAACAGAAACATTTTATACCATCTTAAGTGTCTCATTATATATAATAATTTTCATTACTATAGTTACTATTTTTGTAAGTTATTTTTTAAGTTCATGAAGAAAAAAAAAGTATGGCCATTAACGATACTGGTTGTAGCAGTAGTAGGAATCAGCATCATTACAGGACATAGTAATTCTCTAAAAGCTGCCTCATCTTTAGGCAAAGACACGCTGACGATAATTACTTCCCCAGATTATCCCCCTTATGAGTTTTATGATACGAAAGGAGGCGATCGCCAAATCGTTGGTTTTGATATAGATATTGCCAAGACCCTTGCTGAAAAACTAGGGTTTAAACTTCAAATAATGGAATCCGATTTTAATGGATTAATTCCTGCACTCCAAGCAAATCGCGCTGACTTTGTTATGGCTGGAATGACTCCAACTCCAGAACGTCAGAAAAATATTGATTTTTCAATTATTTATTACGAAGCTAAAGATACGATTGTCGCACCTAAAGGTAGCAACCTAAAGCAGCCCCAAGATTTGTCTGGAAAAAAGGTTGGGGTACAACTAGGAACGATACAAGAACAGAATGCCCAGAAAATTGCGAAAAAAGTTGCGGGTATTCAGCTAAAGCAACTCAACAAAGTGCCGGAAGTAGTTCAGGAAATCAAATCTGGGCGAATTGATGCAGCAATTGTTGAGGATACAGTCGCCAAGGGATTCGCTCAAGCTAACCCAGATTTAGAATTTAATATAATTCCCTCAGAGGAGGCAAGTGGATCAGCGATCGCTTTTCCCAAAGGTTCTTCTTTTGTACAACCGTTTAACAAAGTCCTTCAACAAATGAAGGACGATGGCACATTAAATAAACTTGTAGCCAAGTGGTTTTCACAGAATACTACCGCCAATCCTGCATCCTCAACTCCTGCCAAAGGCGGATTAAATCTCGACTTCACCAGAATTCTTCCAGATATTCCCTTTATTCTGCGGGGAATCCCTTTAACCTTGTTGTTTACGCTATTATCTGTATCCTTGGGGTTAATCTGGGGAACAATCCTGTCTCTATTAAAAATTCTCGGCATCAAGCCGCTTACCTGGGTTGCTAATGCCTACACCTCTGTTTTCCGAGGCACACCCTTGCTATTACAGTTGGCGTTAGTTTACTACGCAACACCCCAGCTTACAGGCTATGACATTTCAGCATTGCAGGCTGGGGTGCTAACTTTTACCCTGAATTCTGGTGCTTATATGTCGGAAACTATCAGGGGTGGGATTCAGGCGGTGGATAAAGGGCAAAGTGAAGCGGCGATGTCTATGGGTGTTCCCTATTGGTTGATGATGTGGGATGTGATTTTGCCCCAAGCATTAAAGAACATTCTTCCAGCATTGGTAAATGAAACTATCGGACTGCTCAAAGATTCCGCGCTGGTGTCAACAATTGGGGTAGTGGAAATATTACGCAGCGCCCAAATTGTTGGTGCAAATAAGTATATTTATTTTGAACCGCTACTATTTGCAGGATTAATCTACTATGTTTTGGTAATGGGTATGACCTTGGGTGCGTCCGCTTTATAAAGGAGGTTACGGGAAAGTGAGTAATGTAGTAATTCGCACGGAATTCTTATCTAAATCCTTTGGCAAACTCGACGTACTCAAAGATATTTCTACTGAGTTTTACCAGGGGGAAGTAGTTGCTATATTAGGCCCTTCTGGTTCAGGTAAGTCTACCTTTTTACGATGCATAAACTTGCTAGAACAACCCACCAGAGGAAGAATCTACTTTCACGAGCAAGAAATTACCAAGCCTAAAGCAAACATCGCTAAAGTACGCCAGCATTTGGTGATGGTATTTCAACATTTTAATTTGTTTCCTCACATGAATGTGCTGCAAAATGTCACCTACGCACCGATCAAGGTGAAAGGAATAAACAAGCAAAAAGCAGAAGAACATGGCTTAGAATTGCTTGCTAAGGTAGGTTTAGAGCCAAAAGCGTCTGTCTATCCGTCCAAACTATCCGGGGGACAGAAACAGCGAGTAGCGATCGCTCGTGCATTGGCAATGGAACCAGAGATGATTTTGTTTGATGAACCCACCTCTGCCTTAGATCCAGAAATGGTCAAAGATGTGCTGGAAGTAATGAAAGCTTTAGCGCTATCTGGAATGACAATGGCGATCGTTACTCATGAAATGGGCTTTGCAAGAGAAGTTGCCAATCGGATTATGTTCCTCGATCAGGGGAGTTTAGCAGAAGATGCTACTCCTAACGAGTTTTTCCAAAATCCTCAGTGCGATCGCGCCAAGCAGTTCCTGGAAAAAATGCTTTATAAGAATTTAGGACTTACGCACTGTACAAATTAACCATAATATGTATTATGCAAAATGAACGTTTCAGACGCTGAACACAACCCTGATTTGGTCGCATATTGACTGTGTTGGGTGTTAGATATGGTTCAAAAGCCCAAATCCCGTATAGTACATATGTATGATGCGTAAGTCCTAGAATTGAAATTAGCCACTTTTATTGTGTAACTGAAACTTTTTAATTCCCAAAAATCATGTTTTTAACATATAAGTATTGTGTTATTACAAAATAAATAAAGGTTTTGGGAATTTTTATTAATACATTGCTCGACTTCTTTATCAAAAATTTATATAAAATATTTATGTGATTATGGTAAGTTTTTTTTAGTGGTTCTTACCAAGCCAATAGTAAGGATAAAAGAACATATTTGTATTAAGCCTACAAATTTTTCACATTTGTTCTGTCACTTTAACTTTTCAAACGATTAGAGGAAGCTTGCGTCACTACTTATCTAAGGATTGCTAATTAAGTTTGTTAAGGTTCATAACCGATACTACGATAAATTCAGAGATCAAAAGCCCTAGATTCTGACTCCTGGATTTAACGAAAGAGTAGGTATTCGGGAGAATTTTTGCGAAATCGCGTTTATTCATTCAATAATTCAAGGTTTATTCATGAAACTTCAAATATTTCCTGTATTGCTTGCAATGGTGACTTGTTCATCCATTCCCTTTGTGTTTGCAGTTTCATCCGCTCAGGCTGCTGATTTCGCATTCAGCGCGAATTTTACTAATGGATATTCAGCCGAAGGTTCGTTTACAACTAAAACTAATGCTCCGGCTTCTTTCTCAGAAATTAGTCCAGGGTATAGTCCATTTTCAACTCAATTTTTGGAATCTCAATCGCTATCCATTTTCGACTCCACCAATACACTTCTTCAAAGTGGTAGTTCGGTTATAAACGGCATTTCAAATGACAAGTATTTACGTTTGGATTACGATAACTCTCTAACTCCTAGCCATCGCTCACTATAATGAAGCAAAAATTTATTCTGGCTGTGACGAGAGCGTTGCCGTAATTTCTGTTCCAAGTCAAGCTGATGACTATGGAAGACCGCTGCCAAACGCGAAGTTTACAAGTTTTCGCTTTCAGCTTCCTTACGGTGGAAAAAAGGCGTTTGAGCCTTGTTTATTTCACCAAGAGTTTAAGTTTTCTCAAAATGATGTTGTCTGTTGGAACGAGTTTAATCGGCCATTTCGGGATGAAACGTTCAAATATGTCCTTCCCACAGCTCAAAATATTTTAAACAAGTATAATCTGCCAGAGTTAAGCCTGATCGACCGTAAGAAAAAGGCTTCTGATTTTCTTGCCGACTCGATGTGTGCAGCTTACGTAAAACACGAGCAGCTCACAGTTCTCAGCGTTGGCCCAGCAACGAACCTGGCAAGAGCTTACGAAAAAATTGAGAATAAACCTAATAAGTACGGTTGTCCGCAATATCTGCAACTTTCTCAGTTAAAGAATGTCATTTCAACCCGATTTATCGGTGGTGTGTGGGATACCAACAAAGCCGATAATTTCGATGCAAAAGGAAATTATCGTCTGAACGAACCTTACCCAACCTGGACGTTGGGGAACATCTATTTTCAGGATGGCTCGCATATCTTTGGGGAGCATCACCTGCCGTTTCCCGGTACAAATTTTGAAAACATTCAAACCGGACAGCACAAGAAAGCTTTTAACTCGCTCAATAATGCAGAGGCCAACTTCTGGATTGATGCCGTTGCTATCAATAAAATCTTAAATTCCGGCATCCCGGCATACATTGTTCCATTAAATGCAACTGATGAGGCCAGGCTGACTGGGTTTGCTGACCGCCTGCAAAGCAATCCCCGATGTGCCACACCTCCGGCTCAGTTCATGAAGAATCTTCAGCTTTCTAATCAACCCACTCCAGGATTTTATGTGTACGACACATTATTCTTCTGGGATACTCTGGCGGCGACCAGCATTTGGAAAGATTACGTTAATTTTAAGGATTTTTCTGACCTTGAAATTACAACTTTGACAAATGGAGATCCGAAGACTGTGACGGGACAAGTACCGGTTGCGGAACTGTTTCGTCGAGATATCGGTAACCTGTTTCGGCGGGGACGCTACAACCATCCGGTCAAACTGGCGCTGTCTGCAAAACCAGCAGAAGGCGATCCTGACTTTAAAACAACGATTCAAAACTACGTAATCGGTCTTGCTTGCACGGCAGGGCGGCCGCATCATGTCAATAAGTAGAGTATATAGTCTAAACTCCAGTTGTATCTAAGTTGTTGAGAACTGTAGTTTTTGCCCTCACCCTAAATCCCTCTCCCAAGTAGGGCTAGGGTGTACACACAAGTCGGAAAAACTTCATCCACCAAAGATTTGCGGTGAAACAGCGCTGCTGTTAGCGTAGCATTAGCGACGTTAGGAGCGTCACCCGAACGCAAGAGCGTCTCCTGTCTTGAGAAGGGTGCGTTACGTTGGCGTGACAAAGCTAAATTGTTGCAATCATGGCGATGCCTGCGGTTCTTGCTAGCCAACGCATTTGTTATTTCGGCGAACCCATTTGTTATTTCGGCGAACCCATTTGTTATTTCGGCGAACCCATTTGTTATTTTGGCGAACTCATTTGTTATTTTGGCGAACTCATTTGTTATTTTGGCGAACCCATTTGTTATTTTGGCGAACTCATTTGTTATTTCGGCGTACTTATTTGTTATTTCGGCGTACTCATTTGTTATTTCGGCGAACCCATTTGTTATTTTGGCGTCTCCATAACGCACTCTACGAAACAACTAGAAGAGTTGAAATCTATGCTGGTCATACTTCAATACGGTTCAGTTAAGGTTAAAACTTTTTGTCAAAGTCAATTTTTTTAACGAACCGCGGAGGCGCAGAGGACACAGAGAGAAGGAAAAAATGCTTAACTGAACCGTATTGGGTCATACTTGTGTGTACACCCAAGCCCAAGTAGGGAGAGGGACTTATTTTTGGCTCCCCTTCTCCCAATATTGGGACAAGGGTGGGGGATGAGGGTTTTTTCTGTTCAAACGGAAAGAACTACAGTTTTCAAGGTGGACGCGGTTTAATTGGGGTTTCGGTGCTGCTTGGTGCTGTGGAGTTTTAGTTTCCAGAATAATCACTTCCACAGCATCGCCGGCATGAAAGGGTAAACCCCGCAGCATCAGAGTTTCTCTTGAGTTAAAACGACTTCTATCTTGTGAGCGTTCATATTTAAACTCTAAAAGCAGGGTTTTCAGTCTTTACTATGATTACTGTAAAATCTAACTTAGAAAAAGTTTGTAAAGAAAATCTAAAGGTAGCAAATAGCGATCGCCTGAAAACAGGATAATGCAGCTGAACAGGTTAATCCTTCCCATTCAACCTAGAACTATGGCATCTACACCCAAAATCCTCGCCTTTGCTGGCAGCACCCGGATTGATTCTTACAACAAAAAATTGGTAAAAATCGCGGCGGCTGGCGCGAAGGCAGCAGGCGCAGAAGTGACTTATATAGACCTCCGCGATTTGCAACTACCTCTTTATGATGAAAATTTGGAAGCTCAAGAAGGACTACCAGCTAACGCCCGCACTTTTAAGGACTTGATGATTTCTCATCAAGGATTGCTGATTGCTTCGCCGGAATATAACAGTTCCCTCACAGCAGTTTTGAAGAACGCCATTGACTGGGCATCCCGTCCATATCCAAATGAAGCGCCTTTGGCTTTGACTGCTTTTGCAGGTAAAGTTGCTAGCATTATGAGCGCTTCCCCAGGCGCTCTTGGTGGTTTGCGGGGGTTGGTTCACCTGCGCTCTATCTTGGGAAACATGAAAGTTTTGGTACTTCCTGATCAGGTAGCCGTACCCAAAGCTTATGAAGCCTTTAATGCTGATGACACGTTAAAAGATCCTAAACAGCAGCAATATATTGAAAAGCTAGGCGATGGCTTAACAAAGATATTGCTGAAGCTTAATTAAACTCTTTAACTTGATAGTAAATAACGAATACCTATGATTAACACGAAGATACCATACAGCTTTTTCATTAACTCGGTGCTAATAAACGGCTGATTTGCAAACAATGCCCCGAAGAAGTTACCCACAATTAAACCAACTGCAATAATCAGGGCATATTTGATATTAAGATTACCGTTGTGGTGGTAAACTAAGGCTGCTAAAATGCCAATTGGCAAAATTTGAGCAGCCACAGAAGTTCCTGTAGCTAACTTCTGATCCAAACCAATTACTAACACCATTGCCGGAATCATAATTGCGCCGCCACCAATACCAAACATCCCGCCAGCAACGCCAGAAACTAAACCGATTAACAGCAGTTGGATAAAGATATTAGACATAAAAAATGGTCTCTAGATGGCAAATTATAAATTAATATTCTTGGACAATATTGATTTTGGTAGCATTCCATGCACACCTTTTTGGGGACTGTTGACAACTTGAGTGATATGAAAATTTACAGCTAAACTACACAATACATAAGCATCTTCTGGCGACAAATTTGCAAAGCGTTCCAGAAAATCAATCATATTTTTTAAAGCCAGTTCTAAGGCTTCATCTAAGGTTTGAGCAAAGCCCATTGTGATGATATGAGTTGGAGTTTCGGCAATTGGTGTTGTTAGTTGTAAATCCTTCCGAAGTTTGAGAGTGATTCTACCGTTCATCGAAGTTTCAATGGCGGTGACATTTACTTCGCCGTCTCCCTGTGCAGAATGCCCATCACCAATAGAAAATAATCCACCTGGTACGAAAATCGGCAAAAATAAACGAGAACCAGCTTGCAGTTCGCGGTTGTCGATATTACCACCGTAAGAACCTGGTGGGACGGAAGTTCGAGAGGTTTCTGGAGTAGCGACACCAAGAATTCCAAAAAACGGTTTGAGGGGAATTTTTATGCCAGCACCCGCCGGAAATTCAGCGATATTGTTTGCTAAATCTAGAGGAATGAATCTCAAAGCAGGTTGAGGAAACTGATGTGGTAAAGCTCCCCAACCTGTACGAATGGCATTGAAGCCGACAGGTAAACTAGGTGCGATCGCATCTAATTGTACTTCTAAAATATCCCCTGGTTCGGCATCGCGCACGTAAATAGGCCCTGTGAGTAAATGCGGCCCCCCAGCAATTTTGCGTTCTGGTAGAAAATTTTGGCAGATGTCGAGAAATTCTGGTGTGACAAACTCTGGTGGTGCTTTGTCGTAAACGTAGTAACCAGTATAAGTTTCTACGTCAACTGTATCACCAGAATCAATAGTAAGTGCTGGTTCTAGCAGATGGGAGAAACCACCTAGATGCACGGTTTCCTTGGTAGCTTTTAAAATATAGTGAGTCATCGCTGTTTTGTTTTTAGTTGCGTGCAATACAGGAGCAAGTCCCATAGGCGGATTAAAAGACTTGAACAAATTGGTGTACTATTGGTAGGGGTACAGCAATATTCCCTAAGGCGTGTTGCATCAAAGAGAGAACCGCTATGTGAATAACTTGCACAGAATTTTAGCAATCAAATCTTGCGTATCCGATGACAATGTACCCAGTTCACGCTGAATCACCGATTTACTAACTGTCATCAAATGATCCAGCCTAATAGTCGATGGTTTATTTAATCCACTGGCAGCAAAATCAGGATGATTGGTATCCAATATAATGTCCGTTTCCATCAAATCAGATGGAATCTTACTGGTGATGAAAGCAAGGATAACATGTTTGTAAGATCCCACTGGATTAGTCAAGCAAATGGCTGGACGCAATTTAATAGCTGATAAATCATCGAATGGGAAAGGTACGAGGACAATTTTACCCTTAGTCATTGAATGGCTTTCCATCGGCTAAGGTGTAAATATCTTCTTCAGGGTCTTTTAAAAAATCAAAGACTGGATTACTCACTGCTGCTTTCAGCCATTCTTGTTCATCTATTTCTTCTTCATCTGCCCAATCATTTTCTGTCTGAATCAAAGCATGAAACTGCTCATTTTCTCTAATAATGTCAAAATCTGAGTCATTTTTTGCCATTATTAAGTATTGGTCATGACTCAGATTTATAACTTTTTGCAAATTATCAATTGCTAGTTCAATATCTCCCTGCAACGCATAACAACATGCCTTATTGTAAAAAGCATCTGCATAATCCGGTTTTAATTCCAAAGCTTTATCAAAGCTACTAATAGCTTCTTCAAAGTGTCTCAGCTTCAATAACATGTAGCCTTGGTTATTCCAATCCCCGTAGTCATCAGACTTAATTTTAAGGGCTTTATTAAAACTAGCAATTGCTTCGGGAAAGCGTTCTAACTTTCTCAGTGTGATCGCTCGATACTTCCAAGCTTCGTACCAATCCGGTTTTAATTCTAAGGCTTTATCAAAGCTAATGATTGCTTCTTGCAAGCGTTTTAATTGCCCAAGTGCAATACCTCGACAATACCAGCCTTTGGAGATAATGGGGTTAAATTTTATAATTTTGTCAAAACTATTGGTTGCTTCTTCAAAGTGCCCCAAGTCATAAAGTACAATGCCCAAATTGTACCAACTCCAGTAATCGTTATATTTAAATTGAATGGCTTTGTTGAAACTGGCAATAGCATCTTCTAGGCGTCCTAAGTCATACAGCGTAATCCCTCGGTTAAACCATGCTTCGTATTTGTTGGGTCTAATCTCCAAGGCTTTGTCGAAACTGGCAAGTGCCTCTTGCGACTGTTCCAAACATCCCACTATAATCCCCCGGTTGAACCAGGCTTCATATAAATCTGGTTTAATTGCTAGAGCTTTGTCCAAGTTAGCGAGCGCCTCTTTTAAGCTGCCTAAATTCACCAGCGCAATACTCCGGTTATACCAGGCTTCGTACAAATCTGGTTTAATTTCCAGTACTTTGTCTAAGTTAGCAACTATATCTATATCACTAACTTCTAAGTTCGCCAGCACTGTTTTGCTTTTGTAGGAGCCTGCTAAAAAGTCAAGATTAATGTCCAAAGGCTTTTCGTAGCCGATGTTCGCTTGGTTTGGGCGTTCTAAAAGGAGGCTATCCATTATGCGTATCTATTCCATTCAAGTTTTACCAAATTAGTCATCTGGGTATTAATGCGATCGCACTCTTACTTAGATTTTAGCCTTTCCTCTTCTGCCTTCTCTCAATAATTAATTATTTCTGTCCTAAATCAATAGCTAAAATAGGTTTCAAGTTAAAGGGGTGGACAGATATACACCCAAAGGGCATATATTATCAGTTTTGTTAAAAGCTAGGTTATTATCTCAACAATTTGCTAAACTCCAACTTCAGGGAGAGAAATAAAAACAATTTGAACATCGGGAATTTGGAGGGGGTTGCAGAGTGGGTGATGATCAACGCATAGTCAATACACAACAGATTCATCCAAGGGATTTTTCTTGGGGATTATGGCCTGTCGTGCCACTTTACCCATATGGTAGGCGGCAGACAATTCGTAAAGAAGTCGTCAAGGACACAATCTGGAATTTTGACCAGATTCAAGGCATTTTCTACGTTGTTGTACCGATTCGCATGACTGTAATTAAGCTCGAAGCTGGAGGTCTTCTCGTCTACGCGCCTGTTGCACCAACTCCAGAGTGCATCCGGCTTGTGAATGAGTTGGTGACAGAACATGGCAATATTAAGTACATCATCCTGCCAACTATCTCTGCTATAGAACACAAAGTCTTCGTTGGCCCCTTCGCTAAATACTTTCCGACTGCACAAGTGTTTGTGGCTCCCCATCAGTGGAGTTTCCCGCTAAATCTCCCCCTTAGCTGGCTTGGCTTACCCTCAAAACGAACTCAAGTACTCCCAGAAGATAGTAGTAAAACACCCTTTGCTGATGAGTTTGATTATGCGATGCTGGGCCCCATCCACCTTGGGCCTGGTCGGTTTGCAGAAGTTGCTTTTTTCCACAAGCGATCGCATACTCTTTTAGTAACAGATTCTGTGCTTTCTATCCCAGAAGATCCACCTGCGATCGTTCTTTTAGATCCATATCCCTTGCTATTCCATGCCAAGGATCATGCTTCTGATATTGTTGCAGACATTGAAGTAAATCGCCATAAGGGTTGGCAGCGCATCTCGTTGTTTGCTTTGTACTTTCAACCAAGCACACTAGATATACGCCAATGGAGTCAGGTATTGCAAGATGCCTTGAAAGCCCCAGAACGCTCAAAGAAAGCTTATTTTGGATTGTATCCCTTTAAATGGCAGTCAGATTGGCAGCGATCGTTTGATGCCCTGCGAGGTGATGGGCGTTTGTTTGTCGCACCAATTTTACAGAAGCTGATTCTCAACCGCGCACCCAAAGAAACCATCGACTGGGCTGATAAAGTTGCTAGTTGGGACTTTGAGTGGATTATTCCCTGCCACTTTGATTCACCGATTAAAGCCGAGCCGCATCAGTTTCGCCAAGCTTTCTGTTTTCTTGAAAAGCAGCCTGCTGTCAGTAGGGGTTTGTTCAGCAGTAGCAACTATCCTTTACCACAGGAAGATTTTAAAGTACTTAGAGAAATCGATGCCGGTTTAAGTAAGTTTGGCATAGTGCCAGCAGCAAAGGAGAAAGTGTAGAAGAATTTTTGTCAGACTTACGCATTGTACAAATTCATCGTGATGTGCATTAGCGAAAATAGGTTATTTCAGGTTTTTCTTAATTATCCTTTGATAGTAAATAGACCATGCCCTATGGGCACGGCAATGTTGTGCGTCTACGAAAGATGTAGTTTTAAACTTTTCTATATTTAGTATTTATTGTCAATGCGTAATATGATGTCCACATAGTTAGTTATGATTCCCACAGTCATTGCACCCCACAGGCGAGATGCTCTACTTGGAACTCGTCATGTAAAATTTTGGCTCTCCATCTAACATTTCACATTTCTGCTTAAAAAAGTATACTACCTGGCTTTTTTAATGAATACAAAGAAGAGACTTTTAGAAATTGATGTTCTTAGAGGAGTTGCAGCTATAAGTGTTGTCTTATTTCATTACACAACTCGCTACAGTCAGAAGTTTGGCCATTCAAATGATGTATTAATCTATTTCCCTCAAGGGTATTATGGTGTTGAACTATTCTTTATAATTAGTGGCTTTGTAATTTTTATGAGCCTAGAGAAAATTACAAGTGGCTCTGAATTTATCATTGGGCGTTTTTCACGGCTTTATCCAGCTTATTGGACTTGTCTGATTTTGACTTACGCTATTGTTAATATAACTGGATTACCTAACTATACAATTAGTTGGGATGTTGCCATAATCAATCTCTCGATGTTTCAAGTATTTTTCAATGTTAGTAATGTTGATGGAGTTTACTGGACTCTGGGACTTGAATTATGTTTCTATATTATTATGTTTATTCTCTATCAAACCAGACTATTAAAGTATATTAATCAGATTTCAATAATCTGGCTCATACTAATGGCATTAACTATTATATTAGAGAAGCAAGCTAACATATTTATTGAATACAGAATTGGACTTTTATTTTTTATAAAGAGTAATTCAATAATATTTGCTAACTTATTTATCATAGGTATGATGTTTTATAAACAATACAAAAAAGGATTATCGCTCAAAGAATATTGTATTATTACTGCTTGTATATTCATTTATCAACTTCAACATTATTGGACTGAAACTTTGTTAATCATTTGTTTTACTGGATTATTGCATCTGATAATAGATAACAAAATGAGTTTTATTATTCAAAAACCTCTGTTGTTTATGGGAACTATATCTTATAGTTTGTATTTGATTCATCAAAATGTTGGTTATGTCATAATAAACAAATTATACAAGTTTGGAATTAATCCTAATATTAGTATATGTATTGCTTTAACAATATCTATATTATTAGCGGCTATAATTACATTTAAAATTGAAAAACCAATGATGCGGTTGATAAAAGAACAGTATAAAAATGTTACTACCAAGATGACTTGATTTACAGCATATACATCACCTATTTTAAACTTCCAATGCTGCCATAACTAGGGATTAGGTGGTTGCCTAAGACGCTGCAATGGCTGCGGGAGTCACTGAGCTTGCGATGCCCTGAGCCTGCCGTAAAGCCTGCGGCATAGCTTCGCTTAAGGCGCAGCCCAAGGTAGAGAAGGGTCGAAGTGCGGGCTGTGACGCTTGTGACGCTCGATAGCGAAGCGTTAGCGACGTAGGAGCGTCTGACTCGGTAACGCTGCGCTATCACTTTTGGCGTCTCCCCTTCTCCCAAAGGGAGAGGCTAGCGCCTGCCGTAGGATGCCTAAAGGGCTGTAGGGGGAAGCAAGCGCAGCGTCTCTACGAGACGCTGCGCTTGCTTCCCCGTAGGAGTACGCTATCGGTGACGCACAGGCATTTATCAACCTACGGCAATTCGGTTATATGAATCTGCGGGTTATTAACGTATAGCAGCCTATGGACGCTATGTGGGAAATCCAGTGAGTGTTTGCTTTGAGAAATGGATTCTTGAGTCTTAACGTTTAATTCCCTTAAACCGTTCTTGTGCTGCCTGAAACGCTTCTTGCATCACCAACTGAATTTTTTGGGGGTCGGGTTTCTTACCTCCCATTAAATCACCAAAGTAAACGCAGGCTGCTTCCCCTAATGCCCAAGTATAGGCGGCTGCCCAAGAGGCTGCGATCGCACTACCAAAACCTGGTATAAATTTAATTAACTCCCGGGCAATTGCCTGTGCTAAAAAACCACCTGCGATCGCACTCACAACTCCTCCCGCCTGAGATGGCGTAAGTGTCTGCCCATATAATTTACCCAACAGACCCACCATTGATCCTTGCAAGGCAGTTAGTACGGGCATTGTGGCAAATGGCAAAGGTACAGCGGCGACGGTGGCAGACATAATCGCAAATGGCAAAATATAACGGCGGGCAGCATCCCGATAAAGGTTGCCAAGTTGCTTACCAGTTTCTTCTCGATCCAATAGCTGATAAATGGACTGGGCTTCGGCATCTGGGAGTAGTTCTGCCAAGGAATCTCGCAGTGCTTCTAAGCCGTAAAATACTGGAGTGTAGCCATCTTCTTCTAAAGTAAAGTCAATTAGTACAGAGCGGTCAGTTATTTTTGCGAAGGCTTGCTGCATTGCGGCAAATGCGCGGTTGACTTCCTGATAGTCTGGCGGATAGGCAGGATGATCGACGATATTGGCAGGATAAACCTCATGCAAGCAGGTAACTACCAGCAGACAGGGAATATTTGGATACTGCTGGCGCAACTGTTG
Organism: Nostoc sp.; assembly: GCF_036917615.1. Taxonomy (GTDB): domain Bacteria; phylum Cyanobacteriota; class Cyanobacteriia; order Cyanobacteriales; family Nostocaceae; genus Nostoc. The sequence goes on along the minus strand of NZ_JBALCZ010000061.1, from coordinate 149,619 downwards.
AGCAATTTGTCGCAGTGTGTCAGTTGCAAAATCATTGATTTTAACTGTCAGAAGCAGGATTCTGGCGGAACGAGTCTCCTGTTGTAAATCGCCAACTAACTCCTGAATAATTACCTGAGTATCTTGTTTAACATCGCCTAGTCCCACCGTATCAGTAAAAATCAGTAACGGCAGATCATTGGAAGGATAGGCATAGCGCTGGGTGTGTTGCGTGTGGGGACGAAATCCCTGACCGACAATCTCGGCAGATACGCCCGTCAATCCCCGGACAATTGAACTTTTTCCGGCTTGGGGTTTACCAATCACCAAAGCTTCTGTGGTTGGCAGTTCGGCTCGGACTTTCTCTAAAATCTCTGCAACCTGAGTTTCGCTGACACTAAACCATTCAACAACTGTCTGTGCCAGTTGTTCTACGGGTAAAAGTTGGGTTAAGCGTGTTGTTGCGTTGTTCCAGACACCAGCAATACGGTTTGTCCAGGAATTCTCGACCGACTTGGTTATTGCTCCATCGGTCGATTCACTCAATTTTTGAGAATCAGTTGACGGTGAGTCAGCATCACGTTGCTCAGTCATTTCTATGCAAACGGTAGATAGCTGTTTTTAATTTAGGACACTTCATGGTGTTTAAGATTGAAATTGTTGACATAGAAGACCCTTTTACTCATCTTATAGCGATTCTCAAAAGGATATAGCGATTTTAAATTGGATGAAGTACGCAGATAGACCTAACCCCCTAACCCCCTTCCCGACGCGGGAAGGGGGAAGAATTCAAAGCCTCTTTCCTTTTAGGAGAGAGGTCAAAACTGTACCTCACCCAATCGAGAACCGCTATAACCAGTATTGTTAATAGTGTTATAAACCTGGGCGATCGCGTTCTGGAGGTAGCGGTGGCTCACACTCCTAGACGAATCGTCGCCGTAGAAGAAGGTGCAGGGGAAAATTATTACATCGACCTGCAATGCGATTGTATCGGCTGACATTTTTGGTTCTTGGTAAAATAGGAGCGATCGCCTGCTAATTAGTTTGCGTAGCAAGCTTCACTAATTTAGAAATTTACTTATTTCAAGTTTATTTTATCCGTCTGATGGTTTCTCTTTAACACGCTCTTTCCAGTATCCCGGTTCGCGGCTACAGTGCATCACCGCCAAAATCAAAACGTAATCTTCCTCAATGGTGTATAAAATTCCATAGGGAAATTTGCGCGTTAGACATCAACGAATGTCTTCGTCAACAACAGCCTAACGACTCGGTGACTAAATGATTCGGAAAATAGCATCCTCAACCGCATTAATAAATGCCTGTGCTAATTCAACCCGACGCTCTGCGTAAAACTTGACTGCTTCGCCGTATTCGCTTAATGCCGTTGGGTGAAAAACGTATTTCATTACTCTAAAAGTTGTCTCACCCTAGCTAACGCTTCCTCTCCAGAAATGGGTGAAACTGTACCGCTTCGGACTTCATCTCTACGCTTTTTGGCTTCATCTGTCCACAGCATTTGAAGTGTTTCGTCTAGATCAAATTCAAGACTTTCAACCAGCTTTTCTGCCAACAATGCTCTCGCTGCACTGGGCAAAGCTAAGGCTTCCTTCATGATTTGCTCAACAGATACCATAATTCCTGAAAGCATAGGGACTATCGAGAGTCTAGCAGGAAAGCAGTAGAGATGGCACAACACCAAAGTTATGGAAAGCCTCTCGGACGCTTATCTATATCACCTTGACTCAATCAAATCGACGATCGCCTTCACCAATACATCTGGATCTACTGGTTTAGAAATATGTATTTGAAATCCTGCTGCTAGTGCTTGCTGCTGATTCATTTCCCCTGCATAAGCCGTCAGAGCGATCGCTGGTACCAATCCTCCAAGTTTGGGCGATCGCGCCCTCACTTCCCGCATCAGCATATAACCGTCTGTCTTTGGCATTCCAATATCGCTAATTAAAACATCTGGTATCGACTCAGACAGCGCTTGTAATGCCTCCTGTGCTGATGATACGGCGGTTACTTCTGCACCGTAGTCTTGCAAAATAAAGGTAATTAAGTCGCGGATATCGGGTTCATCGTCTACCACCAAAATTTGAGTGTTTGAAAGCAGCGAGGATTCCGGATCAGAATCTATAGACTCATTCTCTTCATGTCTCACCTGTTCACTTATGACCAAAAGCGGTAGTTCAACAGTGAAGGTTGCACCCGATGTTTCTCTAGGAGTTTCCGCTTGAACATTTCCCCCATGCATTTCTACAACTTTACGCACGATCGCTAATCCTAAACCTAATCCACCAAATGTCCGGGTAGTTGTACTATCAACTTGGCGAAAGTAATCAAACACATAAGGCAAAAAGTCTGGCGGAATTCCCTTACCTGTATCGCTGACCTGAATTTGAGCTTGCTTACCAACTTCCACTAATCGAATTTCTACCCGTCCTCCTGTTGGTGTAAATTTTACCGCATTGGAAAGTAGATTCCACACAACTTGCTGAAGCCGATTTGGGTCGCCCATCACTTGTCCCAAAGTGCGGTCAAATATCGTCTGAATTTGAATTGACTTGGCTTGTGCTGCTAGTTGTACTGTCTCTAGTGCTGCTTCAACCACCATTACCAAACTGACTGGACAGATATTCAAGTTTAATTTTCCTTGGAGGATGTGAGACACATCTAACAAATCTTCAATTAGCTGGGTTTGTAACTTGGCGTTGCGTTCAACGGTTTCCAAGGCGTGGTTAGTGGTTTTTTCATCAAACTTGCGAGTCCGCAGCATTTTCGACCATCCCAGGATGGAGTTGAGTGGGGTTCGCAGTTCATGGGAGAGAACCCCCAGAAATTCATCTTTGATTTTGTTGGCAATTTCTGCTTGTTGGCGTGCTTTCCCTTCTCGTTCGAGGAGGCGATCGCATTCTTTCTCAGCTAATTTGCGTAAGCGGAGCTCGTCGGAAACATCAGTAATATTTAGTACAAAAGCAAGACCATTATCCTGGCAGTCATTCAGCAAGGCCATCCCCAAAACAATTGGGACTCGCTTCCCGTTGCGGTGGACAAACTCTTTCTTATAAATTTTGGAAACTCCAGTGGTTTGCACCTCCAAGAAGGCGCGATCGTCTAAATCCTTATACTCGCCAGGAGTAAGTTCTCTCCAATTAATTCTACCTAAGGTGGCAAACTGATCACGAGTGTAGCCAGCTAGTTGAAGGAAGGCATCATTGGCATTAAGAATAAAGCCATCCACGTTCCAAAAAGCGACCCCGATTAGGTTAGATTCAAACAAACGCCGAAATCGTGCTTCACTTTCACGTAATGATTTTTCTGCCCGTTTGTGTTCCGTAATATCGTGATAAACACTAATTACGCCTTCAATAGTTTGATTAGAATTCCGTAATGCTGTGAGGATGTATTCATAATAACGCACCCCATCGGCGGTAATATATTTACACTCATCCTTAATTGGCTGCCCAGTTTTCATCACAGCTTGTCGTTGATTATCTACCTGCTCTACAAAGTCTGCGGGTAAATCTACTTCTTGCAAAGTCTTGCCGATCATATCCTGGGGTTTTAAGCCTAGTAGAGTTGCTCCATCACGACTGACATACTGATAGCAACCTCTGCGATTAAAGATGTAAATATGATCTACTGATGCGGTGAGGATAGCATTTAAAATATTTGCCTGTTCTTGCAGTTGGGTTGTTAGTTTGCGACTGCTTTCTTCTGCCTGCTTGCACACAGTAGTTTCCATACAAATTCCAATCATTCGCACCGCTTGTCCCTGATCGTCATAGATAAATTTTCCCTTGGCAGAAATCCAATGTACACTTTGGTCTAATCGAACTATACGAAATTCATGGTTATAGTCAGTCTTTTGTCTTAAAGCCTGGGCGATAACTTGCATTACAGATTGCCTGTCTTCACGATAAACGCACTTCAAAAACGCCTCATAAGTGCCGTCAAAACTCCCTGGAAGTAGACCAAAAAGCACTTCATGATTTTCAGACCAGATGACTTGATTGGTCACAATATTACAATCCCACAAGCCCATCGGGGAAGCATCTAGAGCTAGCCTGAGCCGTTCTTCACTCTCTCTGAGGGAGACTTCTACCTGCTGTCGTTGTACAATTTCTTGTTGAAGTTGCTCTAAAGTCACTGCCACATCTGTTGGCATCGAGGCTGTAGATGTCCCTTGTTGAAGATGCCATTCAATGTCTAACTCGACAACTTGAATCTGGGGATTTTGTCGTGCTACTGCCAGTTGTTTCTCTAATTCTATTACTTGCTGCTTAAGCGCTGCATGCTCTTGTTGATAAAATATTTCTGATTGCTCTAACTCAGCTACACGCTGCCGCATAACTACTAATTCATCAGTGAGTTGAAAGTTAATTTTATCAATACCTGCCATCTTAAACACAACTCACAACTAAACAATACCGATTTGAAGAGTAGGCATCCAGTAGTTATATGAGTATGAATTTTTTAGCTGAAAAATGCAATCCATCAAAAGGCACATAGGAGTTTTAGCCACAAGACATCCTCTGAGATTAAAAGCGATGTTTGACGGCAAGATGCTTTGCATCTAGAGGCAAATCAATCATTTCTTCAGACGCATGAAGACCATACCAGTTAATAACCCTACAACCTGCCCCCAGAAGACAACACCCGATTGATTTACACCAACAGGAGGAATATTTAAACTGCCTATACCATAAAATAATTGTTGTATAAACCACCAAAATATATAGAAAAAGGCTGGGAGTTGGATGGGGATATACAAGATTATTAGCGGCAAAATTGTGTCAATTTTCGCTTTCGGAAATTTCATCACATATGCTCCTAAAACAGCTGCGATCGCGCCATTGCCCCCAATCAATGGTACTGTCAAACTCGGTTCAGCCAGAATTTGGACTAAAGAAGCGATCGCACCAGCAGCCAGATAAAATCCTAGATAGCGTCTATGTCCCAGAATATTTTCTACAGTCTTACCAAAAACCCACAAAAATAGCAAATTTCCCAATATCTGACTAAAGCTGCCATGTATGAATATTCCCAAAAGTAATGAAAATGTTCGCCAAATTACAATTATCCAAGCAGCATTGTTGTTGAAGAAGAGTGCATTTGTAATTGCCCCACTAATCTGCGCCGGAATCAACCCCCAACTATTGACAAAATAGCCCAATTCCCCATTAAATTCTAGTTGAAGTTCCCATAAAAATACGGCAAGATTAATCCCAATCAGCCAATAATTAATAATTGGTTTAGTCCGACAACGAATATTATCACTAATAGGAATCATATGGATTTGTCATTAGTCATTGGTCATTGGTCATTGGTCATTGGTCATTGGTCATTAGTCATTAGTCACTTGTACTGAGCGAAGCCGAAGTATTGGTCATTCTCCCCCTGCCTCCCCTATCGCCCTTAACGTGTGGCAAGATTGAAATCAGATCGCATCGCACTTAACTAGGCAAACGAGATGCTGGGAAACACACTTGTAGGAAGATACCAAATTATTAGTAACTTGGGAGGTGGGGGTTTTGGTGAAACTTTTGTGGCTTGTGATACCCAATTACCCGGTTCACCTCCATGTGTTGTTAAGAAACTTAAGCTCCAGGCAAGTGATCCGGTAACTTTGGAGACAGCTAGGCGTTTATTTGATACAGAAGCACAAGTTCTATATAAATTAGGAACTCACGATCGCATTCCCCAACTTTTAGCTTACTTTGAGGAGAATACCGAATTCTATCTCGTACAAGAATTGATCGAAGGTCATGACCTGAGTCAAGAATTAATCCCAGGTAAAACCCTGAGTCAAGAGCAAGTCATTTCACTTTTACAAGAACTTTTGACAATCTTAGAATTTGTCCATCAACAGAATGTAATTCACCGTGATGTTAATCCCCGAAATATTCTTAGACGCCACCCGGATTGCAAATTAATTTTAATTGATTTTGGTGCAGTTAAACAAATTACTACTCAAGTGATTACTCCCCAAGGTCAAACGCAAGCTACCGTTGCTATAGGTACCCCTGGATATATTCCTGGAGAACAAGCTCATGGTACGCCAAAATTAAGCAGTGATATCTATGCTGCGGGAATAATTGCTATTCAAGCTCTCACCGGATTATTACCAGAGGAAATAGTAAAAGATGCCGATACTAATGAAATTATCTGGCATAATCAAGCCACGGTAACGCCTGAATTTGCTCAATTCTTAGATAAAATGGTCTGCTACGACTTTCGACAACGCTATCCTTCGGCAACAGTAGCATTACAAGCACTAAAAGAGTTAATACAACCACCCGCTCAGACAATCGCGTTAACTCCTATTTCTCCACCAAAGAATATAAACAAATCTCAACCTAAAAAAAGTATATTAGGTAAGATTTTATTAACGATATTTTTAATTAGTGTTAGCGGAGTTGGATCAATATTTATTTTGAATCACATTAATTCAAATAACGCCATAGAATTATCCAAACAAGGAAATACCCTTTTTGATTTGCAACGCTATCAAGATGCACTAGCAGTATATGAAAAAGCAGTTAATATTAGACCAGATTATGCTCAAGGCTGGAATGGTCAAGGCAAAACGCTGGATAAATTAAAAAAATCCAAAGAAGCATTAGCGGCATATGACAAAGCAATTCAAATTCAGCCAGATTATTTAGAAGCTTGGATTGGACGGGGTTTTGTATTAGAAAATTTACAGCGATATCAAGAAGCGATCGCCTCTTTCGACAAAGCTTTACAATTAAATAATGATAATTCCGAAGTGTGGAACGCTAAAGGGGAAGCTTTCAGTAATTTAAATCAATATGACCAAGCAATTAAATCTTATGAAAAAGCGATTGAACTCAAACCAGATAATTACGAAGCTTGGTACAAAAAAGGATTAGCTTTGCAGAATTCTAAACGATATGAAGATGCGATCACAGCCTATCAAAAAGTCGTTGATTTAAAACCAGATTACCAGCAAGCTTGGTATAACTGGGGAAATGCCTTAGTAAATTTGCAACGTTACCGAGATGCGTTTACAGCTTATGATAAAGCAGTGCAATATCAGCCAAATTATTATCAAGCTTGGTTATCAAGAGGTAATACACTGCTGAATTTACAACGTTATCCAGACGCAATTGAATCTTTTAATCAGGTAATTAAATATAATCCGAGAAGCTATCAAGCATGGTATAATTTAGGCTGGTCGCTACATCAAACCCAACGCTATGAAGAAGCGATAAAATATTATAATAAAGCAGCAAGAATTAAAGCAAACGACTATCAACTATGGTATAATTTAGGAAATTCACAATACATTTTGCAAAAATACGAAGATGCGATCGCATCTTATAATAAGGCAGTTCGTTACAAACCAGACCATTCCGAAAGTTGGTATAGCAGAGGCAATGCCCTATTAAATTTGAAACGCTATGAAAGTGCGATCGCTTCTTACGACCAAGCAATAAAATATAAGCCTAATTACCAACAAGCAATAGACGCCCGCAACCAAGCCCAAATTCAACTGCAAGGCGAAAAATCAAAACCTGTAATCGTGCCAATTATCCCAGTTCCTAATTCTACCAATCCATCGCAGACGACACCTTAGTACTAGACATCTCCAGAAAAGAATGTAGAGACGCGAAATTTCGCGTCTCTACAAGGGTTTGGGTGAACGCATAATTAATTTTCATCAGATGTCTAATATATTGTGCCCCTACAATAATGTATATTCTACGTATCTAAAAATTGCTGTATGTAACAAGTCCATTCATCTGAAAATTGCTATAACTACCGGATATTCACTTCTTGTAGGTAATTTCCTCCCTGAAGATATTCAATCCTAGTAGCTGAGTTTTTAGAAACGAATGAATTTGTTGTTTTTCCAGAAGCTACCTTTTGATTGTCAGCCAGCACGCGTTGTTTTTGAGTATACTCATTCAATTTGACTTGAGCTTGAGCATAAACTAGAGTATCTTGGGGAATATTTCGGAGAAATTTTACAGCCCGCTCAAAATCACCAATAGATGCTTTTTTGTAAGCGTTCTGTAAAAAGTAGGCTGCTCTGATCTGCCGCTTTCGATTGTACTCAGCCAACTTGTCTTGAACTAAAGCACCAGCAGAACTTTCTTTAGGAATTTGACGCAGATATTGTAATGCAGCAGAAAAATCTTTTTCAGCGCCTCTTTCGTAAGCTTTTGCTAATAAATCTTGCGTCTGTGCTTCAATATTGACGGATGCTTGCCGAACTAGTTTATCTGTTTTAGATTGCCAATATAAAATATTTGGAACTTTAGCAGCAGCATTGATAACATTTGACCATTGGCCTTCATTCAAAGCTGTTTGAGCTATTTGGTATTGCTGTGCAGCTACTTGCCATTGCTCTTGCCATTCTTCGATTGTCGCTTGCGCTTCTGGATAAACATTGCTGTGGGAGGGAATTGATTTAACGAGTGCGATCGCCTCTTGCAAATCTCCGGCTTGATATTCTTGTGTTGCTTTATATAAGGTTTCTGTTTCTGAGTATGCAGGTGCAGCATTAATTAAAGAATATACACCAAATCCCATTAACAAAGAATTAGCCGCCAGTCCGACTTTGATTCCTGTAAATAAGGGGGATAATTGCCCAGATGCCGGATTTTGAGAATTATCATCTTCAATCGCCCCTTCTAGAGGAAATTGAGAATCTGCTTCTAATATTTGTGGTGGCTCAGTTTCCCAGATTATTTGTTTGAGTACCCGCAGTACCTCATCCGCAGACTGGAAGCGCTTTTGGTAATCGTAGCGGATCATTTGGCTGAGAACAGCAGCTAGATAATCGTTAACTGGTGTGTTTTGAGAACGCCAAATAATTTCATCACTATAAGGATCAGCCTTTAATTGTAGTGGCTCTAACCCAGTTAAAGCCTGGATGGCAATCATACCTAAAGCATAAATATCACTGTTGGGCTGTGTTTGTTCAATAAATTGCTCTGGCGGTATGTACCCCAATGAAGTCGCAGGAATTCTAAAAATGGGCAATTCCGCACCTATGCCAAAATCGATAGACTGGATTGAGCCAAAGTCAATCAGAACTAACTTGCGATCGCTATTACGTCTGATCAAGTTTTCCGGTTTAATATCGCAATGGATAACGCCTTGAGAGTGAACAAATTCTAAAATACTTAAGACATCTATCAGAAATTCTACAACTTCGCTTTCACTCCACAGACACCCCCACTGTTCATCAATAGGTAATTCCGCAGTCAGCGCGTGTCCTTCAATACACTCTTGCACTAAATAAAATTGCTTGTTTTCTTCAAAGCAGGCGATGAATTCTGGAATTTGGTGATGGCTTCCCAGAAGCTTGAGGGTTTGGGTTTCAGTTAGAAACAGTAACCTCAGCATATCCAAGTAGCCGGATTCAAAACTGCTAACTTTAATCTGCTTAACAACGCATTTGGGATTCTCCGGATAATCTACGTCTACAGCAATGTATGTTTGTCCAAACACCCCTGCACCCAGGCTTTGGACAATTTGGTAACGCCCTTGTAGTAATTTACCGATTATGTGGTGGGTCATGACCTGGTTACTCAGTAAGTCCTTTTATTTAGTTTTTCTGACATTCCCTTCTATTTCCGGAATGCTTTAGAAATAAATAACCAGAATTTTTATACCTGATGATGCGATCGCCGCATAAACCACCAAACCAATTCTTTGCTTATCCTCTATGAAGATGCCCAAAACCTTTACGAGAGAAAGACGCCTAGAAGCAATCCTCCAAATAATTACATCAGGGAAGTGGTTCTTAAAGAGAACCACTTCCCTGCACCACTCAATGATTATCATTATCTTTGAGAGACTGCATTGATTTTTTTTGGTCATTTATTTTTCTGGTAGTCCCTAAGAAAACACATCATTATCTGCGATGATTCTCCTAAAGACTGCTGTTAGCTTCAAATGTTTTTAGAGATGAAAGGTTACAAAGTTGATATAACTGCTAATACCGATTTTTGCAATTACTAGGAGAACAACAATGACCAAAGCAACAAGTAAAACTCCAATTAACAAACTTAACAAGCCAAAAACAGATGGTAAAAAGGTTTGGGATGCTTATCTTGCTCTTTTCTGTTACCCAATTTTACTAGTTGCTCATGAACTAAAACTGTTTCCACTCTTAGCAGAAACACCACGCACTTTACAAGAAATTTCCCAGAATCTCAACCTTGAGCTACGAGCAGCAGGGACGCTCTTATCTGCATGTGCATCTATGGATTTTACCCAACTAAAAGATGGGTATTACTCGCTTACGACTGTTGCTTATGAGTATTTACTTGAAACTAGCCCTACTTCTTTTTGCGGGATATTGGACTCCCTAATTGCTAACCCTGATTCCTTTTCCTACGCGGGAATTAAGAAAGCTATTTTGACAGATGCTCCTATTGCTGATGAAGGTAATTCTATCTACAAAGTTTACGAACAAGAAGATAAAGAGCAAGTTACCCGCACTTTTACAAAAGCCATGCATGCTGGTAGTATTTCTTCTGCCTTGGCATGGCCTGAAATTCTAGACCTCTCTATCAATAAATATATGCTGGATATTGCCGGAGGTTCTGGTGCTCACAGCATCGGTGCAACCCTCAAGTGGTCTAACTTGAAAGCAACGATTTTAGAGTTAGCATCAGTCTGCAAAATCGCTCAAGAGTATATTGCCGAGTATGGACTGCTAGAACAAATCAGCACTGAAGTTTGCGATATGTGGAATGATCCTTTCCCCTCTGCTGATTTGCACTTTTACTCGCTTATCTACCACAATTACGACCTTGAGAAAAATCGTTTTCTGACAAAAAAAAGCTTTGATAGTTTGGAGCCTAATGGACGCATAATTATTCACCAGCCGCTATTTAATGATCATCGGACAGGGCCATTAGCTACATCGGCGTTTAACGTGATTATGCAGATTTGGTGTGCTGGCGGACAAGAATATTCAGGTCTGGAGTTATCTACTATGTTGGCAGAGATTGGGTTTGTTGATATTGAAGTTAAACCAACCTCTGGTTACTCGAGTATTATAACTGGTCGAAAGCCAAAGTAGGCAGGGCTAATTGCTTACTTTTGGCGACTAATATCAAGTCCGGCTAAAGACTGATCATTTAGACCGTAGTTCTTACTCGGGAAAAGAGGCTTTTCCGATTTTTGCACAGATGCGGTAATCATAAGTGATTAACCGGAATTAATATGAAGAGTTGATTTAGGAGGAAGCAGTACCCTTGGGTACTGCTTCCTCCCCTTTCCCCATGATTATCATTCTTATGTAGCTCATACAGCTTTATTTAATCATTTTTGGGTCATTTATTTTTTTGGTAGTCCCCAAAGACGCTCAAGGCACGCACTCGCACTCGCACTCGCCTTCGCTTACCGCCCAGCGTCTTGTGGAGAAGCGGTGGCGAAGGCGAAGCAAAGAGCGAGTCTTGTGGATTCTCTTAAACGCAATCATGCGAACAAGCAAAATTAAAAAACTTATACCACAAGCATGAGGGCTGATTTGGTGATGGTAGTTTTATTTTTGCCCATAAGTACATAAATACTATAATAGTCATAAATCATTTGTGAGAGAGCGAAAGGCTGAAAAGCTTATAAATACGTACTTTTAATCTCCGTATTTTCTTCCGATTCAATTCGGATTGCTATAAATTATATCTGTAGTTAGAGTTTTAATAGTTGTAATTGGGCGATTATTCAGCCATTTGTAAGAGTTAAACAGTAACTGAAAAGATGTACTTTGTTATTTATAACAGCATGAAAGACAAAATCCTCATACTTTTACCAAATTTTATTTATCGTGAATGTTAATCTAAGTTTTCAGTTCTTGAGGCGAGTATTTACTTATTTTACCTTAATTAGTTTACTAACAGCTTGCGAATCAATTCAAGCACAGCAAATAACTGCTCGGCAATCCCAAGTTGTTTTTGGTGCTAGTAATGGCGAATTAACTGAGCAAGGTGCTGTGCGTACTTATTATATTTACACACCAAAGTCTTATTCTCCTAGTCGTCCTATGCCATTAGTTTTAGTATTTCATGGAGACGATGGTAGCGGACGCTCAATTAGTAATGTCTCTCAATTTAATGAATTAGCAGAACAAAAAGGATTTATTGTAGTTTATCCTGATGGGATTGACCATAAATGGAGCTTGAGAAAGAACGGCAAAAGGAAGATTGATGATATCTCTTTTGTGAAGAATTTAATTAATCACCTACAGGAAGTTAGAAATATCGATAAGCGTAGAATCTACGCTACTGGCTTTTCTAAAGGTGGAATATTAACTCAGGCTTTGACTTGCCAACTATCTGATCAGATAGCAGCTTTTGCTTCTGTTGCTGGTTCTCTGCCAATGCGACTTGAACAAACATGCCAACCGCATCTTCCTGTATCAATATTGATGATTAACGGCACAAACGACCAATCTGTACATTATCAGGGCGACGAAAAAAATCAAAAAGGAGCGCTCATTTCCATTCCGAAAGTAGTAAATTTTTGGCGCGTTCACAACCAATGTCCGACGTATACTGCAAAGGATGTAGCATTTGCCCCTGACAATGGGAGCAGTAGCGATAAAGTTAAAACCTATTCCTACTCCGGTTGTAACGCTGGTTCTGAGGTTTTACAATTGGCTGTAGTTAATGGGGGACATCTTTGGTACGGTGGTACTTCTAGTGATAAAAATATTAACAAGTTCAATAAGAACCTGGGTTTGGACTCAACTCAGACGATTTGGAATTTCTTTGAGCGTCATACTCTACCCCCAGTTCAGGGCAAAGACATCTGATCAATAAAGCCCAAAATAAATGGTGGGTGCGATCGCACCTCAACTCGCTCTGATTGCGATCGCTTCTAACGGCAGCAATTCAAGCGTTCGCCTTCAGCCTCTGGTAGAGAGGAAAATCTAAAAGGGCGTAGGCAAGCATTTATCGCTCTGCTTGCTCCCTAGTTAAGTTTATATCCATAAATTTTTTGACTTGAAATCAACTGTTCGATAGTAAATTTGGCGTGAGCGATCGCTCTTGCGGGGCGTAGCCCATCGCTCTCTATTCAAGTGATGCCTACGCTCATCAAAAGCAGAATCGGAAAAAATACTCCAGCACTCAGATGGATCAACGGTTAACACTACTCATGTCAGGTAGCGCTCACCTGCTGCCACATTTTTTGGTGCAACTGCTTCAAGTCGATTCAACTCTTGTTCAGTCAGGGTAATTTCGGTAGCTGCAATATTCTCGTTTAAGTAAGTACGGCGTTTTGTACCAGGAATTGGCACAATATCTTCTCCTTGAGCGAATAGCCATGCTAAAGCAAGCTGACTAGAAGTTACTCCTTTTTCGGTGGCATAGTATTCTCTAACATCTGAAGAAAGAGCGTACTTAGAAAAATTGGTCACCACAGGTAAGAATTCTGCATATAAAATAAATCACGCGCGTGTGTTGCTGCTAAAGGTATGGAGTGCAACCTCACCCCATCACCCTTATCAACAAAGCAAAATCCCTGCACTTAATCGGTGGGGACTATAAGGTTTCTCTAAGCAGCTTTACTGGTGCATAAGTACTATAAAAGACAGTGGCAGGAGACAAACGATCGCTCTAAGAGCGGGCGGATACCCTGTACAGTGACAGATTATCTGTCGTCGGAAAAAATGCTTGTTATCAAAAAGCTAAGTGTAGTTGAAAGCGAGGGGAGATGCTCCTAGCTCCTGTCTCTCATGTGTCTCAAGGGCATTGAGCCTCCAATCCTGTATGCAACGGAAATAGAGACTGGAAAAAGTTTATTATATATAGATTTCAGCTTTTTACTTCTCTGTTTTAACCAAACATGACAAGAGATATTCCCGCGCTTGCACACCCTTATATCTGCGCTGATTTGGCGACTTGCGTCTGGATACAGCAGGCTCAGTTTTTTCCGTTTTACCAACTTTCGGTGATTGGGGATCGGCTAAGGTATCCAGGGCAGAAAAATGACGAAACTCGACGCAACAAAGGTTAGGGTTACCGCCAGGGCTGCCAGATTTTTCTCGTTTTACCAACATTCGGTTATTTGTTGGGATTTAAGTTCTATCTTGATCAGTAAGCACCACTGTAACTACTGTTACAATGATGCTCACTATGAAACGTAATTATAAAGGTTTCAGTCGGCAAATTTGAGATCCCCTTAATTGGGATAATTGTTTTGAGTTAGAGATGATTCACTCTTGAAAAGTATGCTTCAATGTAGCATAAATCATATGAATCTATTACGCTCCCATGAATGACGCGCCCTCTGCCACTCATTGCTAGCTTACCGCGCTGCTTACAGCACCCTTAAGGGCTGCAATTCCCTGTTCAATGCTAGCCCACAGACCCATGTCAGGTTCTTTACCGGCTATCTCTCGCGTTCCGACGAAGTAAAGAACACCTTTAAGAATCTCTTGGTGAGCGCGATTTTCAAAATTAACTCGGTTGAGCGGTTCCATCAAATCTTGAAGGTCATCATTCAAGGACTGGGAAACCTTGTGTAGAACCAGCCCGGTCATTGTCTGTTGATGCTTTAGCAACTCAAGCTGTAAGTACTTGTCATACAGAGTTAGCTCGGAGCCGCTCATCATTTGGCCTACCTTCTGGGCATGTTGTTGAGTAATGTCGCGAGGTTCTGCTGCGTTGCCGTATCTAGAAATAGCTGCTTCAATGATGCCGAGATTTTCGCGATCGCTCTTAATCATTCCTTCGAGCCGCTCGCAAATCGTATTGTCGTCCGTCTGTGCTATTAACTTTTGCTCAGTTTCCAACAGAACATTCTGAAAAAGCTTTAGATCAGCAAGCTTAGTCGCTATATTTGTCACATCGGTCATTATTATTAACTCCAGACTACAGGTTTTATCGGTTATGACAAGCAAACTCACTTTTTCCATATTCTCGTAAGGTTTAAGTAAGTCCGTCCCTCCTCAGAAAGATTTATATTAAGTTCGTCATAGTAAACTCTCAACGCTGAATGGCACGAATAAAAGCGGAAATCCTTACCAGATGGAGATTACAGCTTTTCATCAATGAGTAGTGAATGAATAGTCAGGCGATAGCCCTTGGTGGGCACTCCGTGCCATCGCGCATCCCCATACCTGCGTTGAAGAGGAGACTTGCGCCTGGAAACAGCAGGTTCACTTTTTTCCGTTTTCCCAACAATGGGTCATAAGTTGGTATTTGAGTTCAAACTACTTTTATTAGTAGATATGTACTAATAAAGTGTCTGCTTGTAGCTTTGTTACAACGACATCTAATTAGTCACTGTACATACGCCATCGCACCCCCATCAAGCAAGTATCATAGCTAACCAAAGAAAATCAAGCGAGGAAAGGTTGGCTTTGGTGCGTAGTTTACCGCCGTAGGCATCGCTCCCTTTGCCCCAGTTCTCTTGGAAATTAATAAGCATAAATTAACGTGAGTTCGATTAAGTTTAAACTCCGAAATCCTTACCCAACATATATTTTGATAACTAGTAATTCAGTAGTTACTGAAAATATTTGAGATTATTGAGAGTAGATTTGAAGCTTGGTTTCGATAATCCTTGACTGACAAGAATTTCAACCTTTAAAATCAGTCGAACTCACGTTATTTAGAATGAAATAGCCCTACCGCCAAATAGGAGTGTTTTCATCAGAGGAATCGTCAAAAACGACGCAGCAGTGTTGATCAAAATGCACAGGGCTAGTCGTTCAGAATTGAGTCCAATGCGATCAGCAATTATAAATGTGAGTAATTGGGTTGGCATTGCGCCTTCTAATACGATCGCCTCCAAATAGGGTGATTGAATTCCAATCAAGGTGGCTATCCCAAAAACCACTAACGGGGAAATCAGCAACTTGATCCCACCGGCTATCAAAAGAGGCAACGGTTGATAGATGCGGCGATAGCGCAAGCCCATACCCAGAGACAACATCATTAATCCCGTTACTGTGTTTCCCAGGATTTGGGTGGCTTGGAGCAAAAATGCTGGCACTGGCAACCCACTCAATTTCCATACTAGGGCGATTGCCACCGCCCAAAGGGCCGGCAATTTTACCATTTACTGGACGGTTTGCCGCACGAGCTTGATACAGGTTTGGAGTGGCGTTAGAAGTGGAAAGGCTCCGATGGCATGGTCAACTTCCGTTTCCTTCGGTTCTTGATCGCGCATTACCCCCTTAAAGCGCGCTCCTAGTGTCATTCCCAAACTGAGATTTAAAGGCGTTATGGTGACTTCACATAGGATCGCAACCTTAGCAACTTGCACAGCTAAGGTTGGGAATAAGCCCTGCAATACGGGCAATCCCAAATATGTGACGTTGCCAAACGCACTCGCTAAAATTAGAGCGCCCTTTTCTTGCGGCTGTAGTTTGAATGCCCGAAATACTAGGATGGCAACCCTCAAGCAAGCAACTGTACTCAGCAAAATAGTCAAGGGGATTTGGTAAAATTCTGAACCCATCTCAGATGTATAGATGACCCGAAAGACTAGAGCGGGCAGAAAGACGTTTAAGACTAGCACCCCGATCATTTTGCGTCCCGCACCTATATCCAAATCTTTGAGGATATAGCAGAGTATACTTCCTACCCATGCAATCAAACCTAATGCTAGCAAAACCGTTGTCATAACAGATCCCTGAAAACTACTGCATTGAAATAACCTTTAAGATTGTTCGCCGAGATACACGCAAAAAGATACAGGTTGTAAAATTTTATAACGTCAATATTTAAAAGCTTTGATTAAATCTTGTTTCAATACCGAATTTAGCTTGTCTTTTATCCTTTCACGGAAATGCCCAAACCCTCTGGGCGACCGAAGGGAGGCAAGGGTTTAAGACCCCCACAAAACAAGAAAATTTGGTGAGTCCAGTCCTGTAGGCGGGTCTCCCGCCGTAGGGAACTGGCGAACCCGTAAGGGTGGCTCTGGTTCAGGTGCGGTTAGAATCCCCATCTGTTGCGTAGCTTCCCGCAGGGTACGAAACATAAAAGCCTTCTGCCTTCTTCAAAGTTTTTTAAATAACTTTCATTTGGTTCTCTAACTACCAATTCCCACTATGAAGTATCTCCATCAAACTGTTGAGCTATCCAGTGCAGGCGCTTTAGTGGTACTGCATGGCGCCATGACCAAAGCTGAAGAAATCGGAGTGCCCCAATGCATTGTCGTGGTTGATCGCGGCGGTAATTTGTTAGTCTTTGTTCGCATGGATGGAGCTAAGGTCTTGAGCCAAATTTCGGCGACTCAAAAAGCAGTGACGGCGATTTCCTCTCGTGTCGCCACGGGCGGAATGCCAGAAGAGTTAGCGCTCAAGTTGGGAATCACCACAGCAGGGCAGATGACGAATTTGCCGGGTGGATTGCCGATTATCTTAGATGGTCAAGTGGTGGGAGCAATCGGTATTGGTTCTGGTACGGGAGAACAAGATGTAATTGTAGCCCAAGCTGGAATTGATGCCTTGTCAGCAGCGATCGCCCAAGGGAACGAACAACATCAGTAGCACCTCTGGCGGTAGTGACCGTTGGGTAACGCTTGCGCTCTACCCAACCTACATCCCACATTCCGCACAACTCTTGGAGACGCTCTTGCTAGCAAGATCCACGTTCGCGGAGCGTCCCGTAGGGAAGTGGTACGACAAGCTACTTCTCTGCGAGCTGCGCCAACGACTGCGCTCAGTACAAGTCAGTGACCACCGGAGGCATCGCCCTATTGCCCTGGCGAGAAGAATTAAAGAACCAACGCACTGTCTGCAACCATTTCAAGATTCCACTCCTTGGATACTAGGCGATCGCAGCCAAAATAGAATAATGTCGGACATCTGGTGGCGCAGCTATTAATCCTTCTAGCTTGGCTATTGGTACTTGCAGACGGACTGACGCTAAATGAGTATCCAGTGCTGCCGCTCCTTCCCACTCTTGTACAAAAGTAAAATCTGTTGGCTGTGATTGATTTTGTAAAAGTTCATATTTAATGACACCTGCTTCAAGTCTTGTTGGTTCAATCAGTCCCAATAATATTGCTTTGAGTTCTTCTACTTTATTAGGTATTGCCACATTCAGGAGCTACAACATGAATGGTTTGGTTAGTCATTGGTAATTAGTCCTGCCGTCATTAGTCATTAGTCCATAGCCAGCAGTTCATAGTCAATAGTTACTCGGACACCCTGCGCTACGGCTTTCGCTACATCTCCCCATTCCTAGCCTACTGGGGTGGCCACCATGTAGCGAAAGATAGTTAGTAATAAGGCGTAGTTTACCGCACAACGACCGGCTCAATGACCACCGCTCTCCTCGCCCTTTTAAAAATCAAGCGAGGAAACGCTGCTCCCGCGCGATGATACAGAGTACCCAATCTAAGCGATCGCTTGGGTGAAGCGGATAAACTGGTATTATGCCAAAAATACCAGAGTGCGTTCGCTAGTCTTATAAAGAGAAATGATACAAAACATTTCCCTCTTCATTTACTTCAAAATCAGCATTAAGTTCCTTGGCTTTCTCATCTAAATATTGTTTAGCTAACTGGGTTGATATTTCAGCATTTTTCGCCATTTGCAATACCGTTATTCTGCCAGCATTTTGCTCAATTAATTCTAAGAAAACTAACTGAATCCGCTTTTGTTCTGATTCCAGAAGTAATGCTTTTTCCTTTCGATTCTGCTGCACTAAAGACCAACTCAACCAGCCTCCTACAATGGTTGATGGAATAGTCAAAATAGTTAAAGCAGCTACATCATTTTCTTTTTCTTGAGCAGGAGTTTTGGGATTGATAATTTCTCGAATCATCACAGCAGAAAATGGAATGCCAAATAATAAAAAACATATTGCTAAAATTTTTTTAACTAGTTTCATACAACTTTTTTCAGTTCCTAACAAATAATGTAAAAATAATAGCTCTATTATATAATGTATAATCAATTACTTATGACGCTGATATTTCGCTGATGTTTCCTCTCTTCTCCACACACTGTTAGGTCGCTTGTAAATGCTGATGACAGCGAGAAAATCCATCACAATCAGGCGATCGCCCCTCTTAAAATTCAAGCGAACGCGAGTAGCGTCTCGTAAAGCCTGCGGCATAGCTTGTCTGCGACACGCTGCGCGAACGCTTAGGGCACAGCCTAAGAAGAGAAGAGAGGAAAATTTATAATTTTAAAAACCCGAAAATCATCCCAAAAAGCAATACAGAGCTAATCCAGACATTTTGAGTGAACATTTGATTGTAGGCAGTATTTGGAAGTTGTGAGTCAAACAGCCGTATAAACTGCCAAATCCAAGCAATAGTTGCAATTATCAAGCTAATCCAGAAACTCAGTTGCAATTGCATATAAAAGCCTAGCAAACCCAATAGTAAGACAGCAGTTGCATAGCAAATCATAACAGCAACAGGAGCATACTTACCAAAAAACAGAGCGCTGGACTTAACGTCAATCCGTTGGTCATCCTTGCGGTCAGACATAGCGTAAATGGTGTCGAATCCCACAGCCCACAGAGATCACAGCAACCGTGATCCCGACAGAGACAGAAAGCGTACCAGAAGCTAAGGGACGCTCACGCGTTCTTTCCACTTGTGCATCAATATCTCGATCACACAACTTGCGTGATCACACAAGTCGTTGATCACGCAAGTTGTAGCACTGCTAGCTAAAGCAAAAAAAATGATCAGGTTAACAAGTGGTATTGATGGCATTCCCTTTGCTGGTAAAACAATACCCCAAAGGGCTGGAATTATTAGAATTAACCGTCCAGTGGGCTTTTCCCATCTTAGAAGTCGGACAATTTTATGCCAAAAAGGCTCTTTTCTTCCTTGAGATTCTGATTGAGTAAGCATAAGTTTGCTCCCACTGCATTTGTAGTTACTAATGCCAAGTTCATCTTGATCGCGCCTACAGATTAAATCTGAATTTCTGAATTACGAATTACCAATTGGTATTAATTATCCTGTCTGAGAATGGTAAACAGCAAATCTATCGCATTTCAAAGGTTAATCAACTATGAGCTTTTGTTGCTGACTCATAAAAGCTTTTAAAGTACAACACATGAGGCAATGCCTGCGGCGGTAAACTACGCCCTCTTGCTCAAGTTTCCTCTGGTGCGGACACTACGTGAACGCTTGAAAATGAGCGACGGCGAATAGCCCGTCGTAGACATCGCTTTTCACTTTACAATCAGTTCATTGCTATCAAAATTGATATCAAATGACTGATCACAAGACCCCACCAAGCGAAATGATTCGCGTGCCCAGTGCCTTAATTCCAGCAGTACGCCAATTATCCCAGGTGCACAGAGAGGGACACAGAATTGCCTTGCTGCAAGGCTTAGAAGAATTAATATCTAAGTTTGATAGCAATATTGATATCGATGTTGCGCCTAGCAGTAAATCGGTTTTGCAGCTAGAGGAGAAGCTAGAAACCAAGCTCGACGTAATAACCAAGAAGCTGGAACTTTTGGAACGGTCATTATTTCACCTCCTGACAAGGATGTAGTTTTTTATTTATCCTCATACTGATAACAATATCATGATAAATATCATGATATTATGAATAAAATAATTAAAAATTTAAGTGATACCGAGAAAAAATTAGACCGCAAAAAAGACTATATACAAATTGTAATATAACCAGATGATAAGGTTGCTTTTGAAGCTTGGTGCATTGCTAATAGCATTACCATGAGTGAGATTATCCGCAAAGAAATAGCACCTTATATTGTTAAAGGTAAGAAGCTTTTGTCAGAACAAAGTTAATTTTTGTATTTTTAGAGTATAAGTAGAGCGATCGCAATTAAGCATCTGTAACGCTCGAACGCGAACAGCGGCGACCACAGGAGAAGACTCGCTATCGGTGTCGCTTGGTATGTGTGTAGTTTACCGCCGGCATCGCTCTAAAAAACATTTGGTGGTCTACCATTCGTAAACCACCACAGCCCATACTTATCAATCACGCATTTTTGAATATCCTTTATTCTGCGGATATCAATCGCGATCGCAAAGCCCTAACTGGGCGCGTTGGCAAAGTAGTCCCAGATAGAACAAGGCTTGTTCCTATGGCAATAATTTTAGGTTTAAACCCCAGAAAGGATGAAATGCCCAGAAAGGATGAAAGGTTAGCTATTCCAGCGCTTGGCGAGTACTACAACGATTTACTCCATGTGGATGCATCGATAAATGGTCGCACTAAAGTTGTCCAGGCACAGTCTCTTTTATGTGCCAAGCTTCAGGAGCGGGACAAGTTGATAAAACAGAGGGTTGAATACTTGGCCAAAAAGCGGGGTATTACCTTTGATGAAATGTGGGCAGAAATCCTCAATAACACTGCTCAAAAAATAGTCTCTGGTGAGGAGGGGCTAGAGTATACGCCAGGGGATGAGGGCTAGTTTATGGAAGGGAAAAACTTTCTTACCAGATTGGGAAGCGATGCCTACGGTGGTCACTGAGCCGGTCGTTGTGCGGTAAACTACGCGGTTATGATAGCGATCGCTTTCATATAAAAGAGGTATTTATGAAGTACAGTATTGAACTTTTAGATGAGACAACCAAGTTAGTTTCTCTCATTGAACAACAGCTTGATTGCTCATTTGATGAGGCTTGTGCAACAACCCAAATTATCTTGCACAAGGTGAAAAACAAGGAGATTGCGGTAGATCATTCATTAAAATCTTCATTGCCTAATTTCTTGGAACAGGTAATAAGTAGTAATTTTTCTTAGAGTCAAAGGCGATCCAGAATGCGATCGCCTTTATACAAGCGAGGATAGTAGGGCAATGCCTACGGCGGAAAACTACGCACCCATTACCAATGCACCAGTACTGCAAGCTGGGTCAGGAGAGTAAGGCGAGCGATCGCTCCTTCTAGCTTGCCTACGGAAAGCTCCGCTTGCTGCTTACCAGTTTCTTAGAGGAAATATGAACTGTGCCAACTGGAGCGTAGTTTACCGCCGTAGGCATCGCCCACGGTAGCCGGGTACACCATTGCACTTCTCCTAGCGTTTGTAACGGGCAGCAGCGATGAACTTGGTTCGGATCTGACAGTGGTAGACAGAAGCTAATAATTTTGGAAACAGTATTTCTCGATTGGCGAATAATCGTGTATAAAATTATGCCTAGAAAATTTCGCTAACAAAGTCGTAATTTACGAAAACCATCTTTTTTATCCAAAGTCCAAAATTTTTCAGGGCTGCTATTATTAAAAAAATACTGATCCCTACATTTTATTTAACTAATATCTCTAATATGCGCTATGGAAAGCCCAACTCATGTCAGGTATAAGCCCATTTTCTGTTTCCAAGCAACCGCCACTAATTCTATTAGCTGATCATGACAAGACCATCCGAGTGTTATTGCGTAAAGCTATGGAACAAGAAGGTTATCGAGTGGTCGAGGTCAATGATGGTAAGCAATGTTTAGATGCTTACGAGACTATCAAACCGGATATAGTTTTGCTAGATGCTGTAATGCCTGTGATGGATGGCTTTACCTGCTGTGAGCGCTTGCGCCAGATTGCCAAAAATAATTTAATCTCAGCCCTTGCAACCTTTGATACTGGCTCAATCGTTAATAATACGGTCATCTCCCAGATATGGGAGCGCACTCCTATATTGATGATCACATGCTTGGATGATGAGGAATCCGTAAACCGTGCTTTTGACGCAGGGGCGACTGATTATGTGACTAAGCCTATTCACTTGCCTGTATTACGCCGTCGCTTGCGCGGACTGCTACAGCAAGCGCAAGTATACAAACAATTAGAGGCAGCAAACCAGGCTTTGCATCACCTTGCTAATATCGATGGCTTAACTGGTTTAGCTAATTACCGCCGTTTTGATGATTATTTGAATAAGCAGTGGATTAATCTGGTACAAGCGCAAGCTCCATTGTCCTTAATTTGGTGCGATGTCGATTTTTTTAAATTTTTTAATGATCACTATGATCATCTTGAAGGAAGTAAATGCTTACAAAGAATTGGTGCACTCTTCGCAACTCAATTAGAACTAGAAAGTCAAGATTTAGCAGCTTATTATGGAGGTGATAAATTTGTTGTTATTCTGCCATATAGCGATTCCGAACGCGTAATTATCGTTGCCACAGAAATACAAAATAAAATTAGAAACTTAGAAATTGCTCACCCCAAGTCTAAAATTAGTCAATATGTCACCCTAAGTATAGGGGTAGTGACTACAGTTCCCACTTGGGAATCATCTCCTGAAATTTTGATGAAGGCTGGTGATCAAGCACTTTATAGAGCAAAACAAGAGGGACGAAATCGAATTGTATTTTGTTAGATATGTCTAGATTGATTAGCAAGCTGTCATGAAATGCAAATTGAACAGCTTGATTTGAAAAACGTAAAAATTAATTTGAGATGTTCGTAATCCTCATTGTCACTAATCAAATTTGATTTAAGAAACTTGATGAGGACGTTTCTTAGTTTCTACCTGAAAGCCAGTTTTAGAGAGCATTTTCAGAGCCAATACCGCGCAACCACTCTGCTCAGTCGTAGCTCCGAATTTTTCTTAGCGTACAATTTTCCTTTTCTGGCACGGTTATGCCTATAAGGAGAGTGAGGGAAGCGATCAGAGTGCGTAGTTTACCGCCGTAGGCATCGCCTTTTTTAGAGATTTTGTCAAAGCCTACATCATCAGCTAACAAACCGACTCTCAGCATAAGCAAAGCCTTTCATAGTAACTTTAGAGGAAGCGTTTTGTTGAGCATAAGAGACGATACCCCTAGCTACCTTTAAGCGACACCGAATAGCCCGTCGTAGACATCGCTCTAAGATGCCTTTAAAACCAATGGTGAATACTCCTAATTTCCGATGGCTGAAACCCTTATTTTTACGTTGGTTTTTAAAAGTTTGTGGTTTACTGATGATCGTGTTGGGCATCATTGCGATTCGCCTTTCCCTTCTTTGCCACCATTGCTTCAACCTTAATCTTTGGCTGGATATTTATCTTTGCCGGAATTGCTCAAATCGTTTATGCCTATCTGCAAGAGAATCGCATTTCAAATGCGCCGGATTTCACCTAACTGGGGATTGATGCTTCGGTATTGTCAAAGCAAAGATTTAGAGAGTAATGCTTTATGTCTAGCTATCTAGAATCAAAATCTCATCCTTCAGAGAGGCAGCAAATTAGCAGCTTGCTGCGATCATTGGGCTGGAGTGGATTTTGGATAATGATCCCTTAAATCTTTCCAGATGATTGGTTCCACCTCAGTCTATGAATCGAAGCCATAAAGAACGGAGGACAAAAGACATTATGTCTCTTCATAAAATCGAAGATTTTGATGCCAATTATCATCAACAGAATTCTCAGGAGTATCTGAGGGGGTTTGACCTTTACTCCAAAGACGAAAAAGTTGGCTCTGCTGACGACCTTTTGGTTGATGATGATGGCCACATTCGTTATCTGGTGATAAACACAGGCATCTGGATTTTTGGCAAAAAAGTTTTGCTGCCAATCGGATGCTCCCAGGTAGACTATGATACCCACCGCGTCTATGCAGTCAACCTCACTAAAGCCCAGGTAGAAGCGCTACCTGAATTTACGGATAGTATGACTGTTGATTTTGATTATGAACATCGGGTCAGACAAGTCTATCGTCCTTCATCTTCATTTAGTGTCTTTGACTCTTCTGGAGTTGGATACGCCGGGTATGGAACTGATCCTCCCGCCCTTACCGATACTCCCACCTCTTCTGGGGTTGGATATGCCGGATATGGAACTGACCCTCCTGCCCGTACCGATACTCCCACCTCTTCCGGGGTTGGATACGCCGGATATGGAACTGACCCTCCTGCCCCTCCCTATGTTCCTACCTCTTATGGGGTCGGGTATGAAGGATATGAAAATGCCCTGCCTGCTCCGGATAGGGCACTCTCACCTGATACTGATCGTAGCACTGCTGTTGACCACTGCGATTCCTACACATATCAGCAAGATCCCTCCTTATATGAGATGAACGATCAAAATCATCAACGGCTGAAACTGTATGAAGAACGGCTAGTGGCAAATAGAAAACAGCACAATTTCGGACGAACGCTATAATTTTCTGCTCGCAGCAAATCTATCGTGTATCGCGATATTGGTGTGGTGCCATCAATGACTACGATTCGTAGCCCATTGAGAAATGCTCCTAATGAGGGAATTATAAAATCCGGCTTCAGTTTCGCCATCAGGGAGTGCCTGAAGATAGAAGACTTGAGAGCAAAAGAGAATGTAATTATTATATATAATCAGCTCTCAAGAATAATTTTTAGGAACAAAGTTAGTGGAAAAAGCCACAGTTACGACACCAGTTTTTGAGTTGGGGGATGTGGTTGAAGTTAATTTTGGTGAAAAACCAATACGTCGTATTATTCAAGGGACTTTCAGCCTAAAAAACAATTGGCTTTATGCAGTAGAGTGGCGTTCCCCAACCTTGTCAGAAATGGAATTGGCTCAAAGTAGAATTATCTGGCTTGCAGATGTGGATTTAGTAGAAGTGAAGGGATGACTATAAACTCCTATAATTATACGTCCTATCCGTTTTCCTAACCCCATTTACTGCTGAGTTTTTAATATAGGCTAATGAGTATTTAAGTTGCATAACACCAGGGCTGTACTGCTTCGCAGAACCCGTAGGGTAGCCCTTACTAAAGGCGAATCAGTCTGGAAAAATGAATGACGATTAGCTTACTGACTGTGACTATACTACGATGTAAAGGAACGATGTTATTTCTAAATTACAATTTCTAGCAGGGGTCAAGGGATTTAGTAATTTTGTCTATCTTTGTTCAACGTTCAGTATTCATCCGCCATTTTCTAAAACTTGCATCTGTAAATGTCCTTTCAAATCTAATGGTTCCGTTAGCAGGACTAATAGATGTAATGTTTTTAGGGCATTTAACGGAGATTCGTCATTTAGCAGGAGTGGCACTAGCAACAATTTTATTCAATTATATTTATTGGACATTCGGTTTCTTACGCATGGGTACAACTGGAATGGTTGCACAGGCTATAGGGCGTAAAGATAACCAATCAGCAGTACTAATTGGTTTACAACATGGGATTTTAGCACTGATATTAGGACTCGCCATCCTGATATTTCAACAACCTTTACAAATATTAGGGTTTGCGATTCTAAGTGCTACACCAGAAGTTAAAAGTTCTGGAGTTGATTTCTATAATGCTTTAATATGGGGTGCCCCAGCAACATTGATTAACTTTGTCTTGATTGGTTGGTTTCTTGGACAAGCACAAAGTAGTAAAGTGTTGTTGCTTTCAGCTATTAGCAATTGTACAAATGTACTACTTGATGATCTATTTATTGTTCAGTTGGGATGGTCAAGTAGAGGAGCTGGGTTAGCGACAGCCATTAGTCAGTATCTCATGCTAATGGTAGGTACTTTGCTATATTGTCAAACAATTTCATTTAAGCAAATACAAGCTTTAATTGGGGAATTATTTGACCTGTTTGCTTTAAAATCAGCTTTAATGCTGAATGGAGAAATTATTATTCGGACTTTCGCTTTAATTTCGACAATGGCGATGTTTAGCAACCTCAGTTCCATGTTAGGAACTGAAATTCTGGCGGCAAATACCCTGCTGTTGCAAGTGGTGAGCTTGGCAGCATATTTCATTGATGGCTTGGCATTCGCTACTGAGAGCTTGGCTGGAATTTTTCAAGGTAGTGGAAATATTGCTTCTTTAAAACAACTGTTGCAAACTTCTATAGTCAGTAGCTTGGTTATAGGATTAATGTTTGCTATTGCATTTATTTTTGCCCCAGAATCACTGTTAAGATTGCTGACCAATCATACTGAAATTATCAATAATTTACGCTCTTATATTCCTTGGCTGTTACCAGTTTTAGGTTTTGGCTCAGTCGCTTATGCGCTAGACGGTTATTTTCTAGGGTTGACTCAAGGTCATACACTTCGTCAAGCTATGCTTACAGCCACTCTAATCGGTTTTCTTCCATCAGCAATTACAGCAAGGTATTTCCATAATAGTCATTTACTATGGCTATCAATGTCTTTATTTATGGCAGCAAGAACAATAACTTTGGCATTGTGCGTACCAAAAACATTAAGTAGAAAACAATAATTAATTTACATTCAGAGGAGATGCGTATTGTCAATAAGAAGCCCTGAATCTTATTAAGGAATGTGGTAGTGCAGGTTGAAGTTTAACTTTGGAGTTGCGACATCAGATCCGCCAAGTCAGAAATTAACGTACCAATTTGCGTGGATTTTGAACAGGGGCAGATAGGGGAACTCTCATCGCTAAGGGCGTGAAGCTATTCGGCAAGCTCTAGCCTTGCCAAGCGATGTGTTAAGCATCACTGCGCCTCTGGTGCTGCAAAATTATAATGTATATCGTGAGATGATAGGGGATGAGGAAATGCCGCAGCTGGCTAATCCCATTCAGGTTTGGGATGAGGTGACTTTCTCATATATCTATGTGCCGCCCCACGTTGAGTATGACCTGCATATTCCTACTTTTAAGTTGATAGCTGAGTGTGACTGGGAGCCAGAACACGGCTATTAAGTGCGCTTTCGCAATGGAGTAGCAGACGATGCAGAAAAGACGAGGTGAAACAGGACGGTAAAATATACCCATGCGTAGGCATAGCCCGTCGTAGACATCGCTCAAGCTCTCAACTAACAATTTTTCTTATACCAATTTAATGTGAAGCTGCATAGAAAAGAGCTTCTAGAATAAAGTTATAATAAGAGATAGATATTACCTCTTCAAGTGTAAGTTGGTCGAATATTTATTGGATGCAATCGCGTAAAGTTTGTAAAGAAGAGAAAAGTTGATTTTTGAGTGGTTTCTTGAGGAACTGCCAAAGCCATTTTTCCAGAAAGTTTGTGGCTTTGAGGACGAGGCACTTTTAGCTTTGCTCCTAATCGATATCGAACCCAGGCATAAACTGTTGCATACTCTATATCTTGTCCATGTTCTTCTTTTAACCACTCAACTATTGCACCATAGCTACTAAAGCCTTTTTCTGTTTTTAACTCCTCCTCAAATGCTGCGTAGTTTACCGCCGTAGGCATCGCAGCATCATCGATTTTCCGTTTTGCTCCTGGTGCTTTTTTGATTTCTAATAAGCCTGATATCCCATCATTTCTGTACTTCTGCAACCATCTCGTGACCGGACCGTTGAAGTATCTTTTGCCAAGCATTTTCCGATTTCTTGCTGCTCCTTAACCTGCCCGCTTTTGATCCACCACAGCATAATAAGCTTTTCTTTCTGGTTTCCTAAATTGGCTGTTTGTAGACGTTTTTAAGTTCTTCTTCGCTCTCTGCGATTTTAATCTTAAAAGGGCAGCTCATGGTTATTTTAATTTATCGAGTTGGTTTTCTCTATTAGTCTGTCAAGAAAATTAACTCCAAGTTACAATGCTCGATGAATTGTGGCGATCGCCTCAATTTCATCACGACCACTATAGAACTCAGACATTCCCATGCAATCAAGTCCGATAGTTGAAACTTCTAACCCAAGTTTCCCTAGCTTTCTAGTTTTCATAGAATAATCTCCTAGTCAGTAATTGGTCAAATAAAATCAAGTCTTTCACCATTATCCCTTTATTGATCAGCAAGTCATCTATTATTAGAGGTATGTCTTGATACAAGTAGGTTGAAAGATTTAAAAATCAATATTGTGTGGGTACTTCACATTCATTTTACCAGCCGTGTTAAGACAGCTTTCTTGTAAAGTAATTTAATTGGTAGCAGTGCGATGCCTACGCACTCATTCAAAGAGGAAAACAGGGGAGCGATGCCGTACCCCTACAAGACAAGCAAGCTACGCGGAGCGTCTCCAAGAGTTGGCGGGCGAATACGCCATTGCAGATTTACTATGTGTTTTCTAGTACCTGGAGTTTAGACTAATGCAGGGCAAAATGACCCAGCAGCGCGATCGCTGACAAGCTAAACGTCTCAAATTCCAAAATCGATATAGTCAAGCTGAGTTTTCTGGTTATTTTTTCCGTTTAGGAGTATCTTTTTTAACTACTTAATAACAAATTATACGCAGACGTGGTTCTCCAGTAGGCCAGGAGACTTTCCACGGGTTTTGGGTAGGTGTACCAATCGTGCCGAAAACTGCACCTATCGCTTGAGCAAGCCAACAAGAGGGTCAACTTGGACTGTTTCTTCTGCCAAACATCTGAAAATCCAAGTTTTTCTAACTTATCAATCCCAATTTTGAGACTCATGGAAGTTTTCTAACTTGTAACGGGAAAACTAAGGTTATATCCTTGAGCAGAAAATCATATGAGTCAAGAATGCTTCAACAAAAATACCCTAATTGGGAAAACACCTGAACACGCTCTGAGTTTATTAGAAGGAACAAAGTACTGTTTCTTAGGATTAGTCACAGAGAGGACTAAGTATCTAGCACCAAAAACAAATCTGGAAAACCCTACAGTCTATGCTGTAATCACAAATGGATTAATAAGTGAGATTGTATCGACTCTGAATCAAGAGAACTTCCAATAGCCAAATTTCCCCCGTTTCTACTCATGCCTTTCCACCACACAAGGGAGGGCTTTTTTATGACATACTTGCATACATTTTATACTCATATACAAAATTACCGTCAGATTGACCTACATTTACAAATCTGGTCGCTCACCCAGATGATACAAATTTTACCCTACCGCGTCAGCACACTCTCAGAAATAACCAATGGTGAGATGTGGGAAGGGTGGCACAGCATTCGGATTCGGGAACAAGCCCTACAAGATGCAAGCGATCGCCCCTTTGGGCACTGTTCACTTCCCGCTCTTTTCAACCCTCGCCTCAACGGCAAACTATCGCTGCTGCACCTAAAACTAAGTCTGACTTTTCCCGTTATCTTTTTTGGCATAAGCTAGCTTTGACCCAAACAGGCGATCGCCGGAAGTTAAAATATTAATCAAAGTTGCTAGTTACTCTTTTAGGCGATCGTTTGAGGTCACTTAAGTAATAAAACGAACTTGTCAAACAGTTTGCCCAAAACGGCTTTGATCTACTAATCACAGCCACTGGATCAAGCATTTAGGTTGCCTTGCACTGTTGTTTACTGCCCCTTTGCTCCCTTTAAGTTTTAGCCAGTATCTGACGCATGGGCAGTTCCTCTATCCGTTTGAGTACGCCCACGGCGGGACGAACGCTCCGTGAATTGCTATACATTGCCTTCTGCTCTGTACGCTTTGGCATCAGGTTACAGCACATGGTATTATCCGAGTGGACAAGTAGAGATGCTCGTTCTAAGTGACTCAAAGGGATCACTAAACTTTACGTGATTTCAATAATAGCTAGAAATAAACTTTAACACTTCCAAGGCATCTGATTCTAATCAAAACACTCAACTAAATAGTTATTTATATGAGCCACCACTCGTTTCATGACGAAATCAGCCTAGCAGAAAAAACAGAAGATTTGGCAAGAAAAGCAATGAAGTTGGGACTAATTCCTTCATTTGTTGTTCATCACTTTCCTGACAGCTGGGTATTCTATATCCCTGATCAAAATACTTCACCCCCTCTTACACCAGAAGAGGCGTATCTGAAATTGAAAAAATTAATTGAATCTTCTGCATCCTCAGTATAAATCCAGCCATATTTATCATGGAAGAATTACGTAGAATTTAAAATCTACAATTTATTTCAGTATGCATTCTTTACCAGAGCGATCGCACATTCGCTGATTTAATTGACCAAAAGTAGGGTGCACGGTGTGGGGGGAGAAGCGGTAGGGAAGTATTGGTAGAGATGCGATCGCTATTTTATGTTTTGAGGGCTTTGCGATGCATATTTGTTCCCCACAGTGTACCAAGATTTCTACAGCTTGGTCACCGAAAACTGTAATTTTGTAACATATAACTCATGATCTTGCTCCTGCCCAGACTCGATGTAGGACTCTCGGTTTGAATCGACAATCTGATAGTCGTTGGCTTCAATCCACTGCAAAACTGCTGCGTAGGCTGAAGTGAGCGTTTTGTAGTGACTGTGATGAATAAATGTACCCAAGGCATGCGCCCAAATCAACTAAGAAACTTTCGATTGCTGCCATAGAATAAGTTTTAATTGAGAACAGTAGCAAGCCCTATTAATGATTTGGTCTTCGTTTTCAGCTATCCAATCATAAATTTGTACAGCTTTTGCTAATGCCACTTGTTCTGAACGATAAAGCCGAGGGGTAGGGCAGTAGGCTTGGCCATTGATATGTATAGCTGCAATCTGCCAATAATCGCTCTCTGGTACAACTTCTAAAAACCCGTTACTGTAAGGCTCGATTATTCCTATGTTCATCTACAACCATCAAATTTTCAACGAAGGGCACAACAAAGCTGATGCCAGCCAATCCTTGCAAGTTTTTGCTGGAATCACCAGGGAATGCAGTAGCAACCCCCACTAATCATTTTGTATTTGTGGTCAATGGAAATCTGAATTATTGGTCACTTTTTGGCTAGTTGTCTTAGTGCTAGTTTGGGCTTGATGGTCAAGCAATTTTGGATTTTAGATTTTAGATTAAAAAATTGAAGCATAGCAATCAAGTCAGACGATGCAGGCTCGCTAGCCGAAGTGGGCAAGTCAATTAATGCAAGGATTTTGGATTAAAGAATTATTCTCGCGTTTAAATTCGCTTGCTCTCAAACCTTTTTAAATAATGGAACGCAAGAATCTTCTTTTCCATTATCCAAAATTTAAAATCTAAAATTCGGTGATCGGTCAATCGTCTTTGCTTCACCAAAACAGCAAACTAACACTAGACATCTGGGAAAATTAATTATGCGTTGACTCAAACCCTTGTAGAGACGCGAAATTTCGCGTCTCTACATTGTTTTCTGGAAATGTCTACTCAGTAAAAATGCTCTGTAGGTAAGTGCCATTGTTGCATATTTGCATTACTTAAGCTTCATGTTGTGTTTTGGCAATCTAGTGTTAACTATCTCGCGGTAAGTCCCGCACTGAATTTTGTACTCGGAATCAGTGGCTGGATCTAGCTTCCTAGCGGGCACTATATCAAAAAATTTTCCCTTTTGCAAGTAAATTTGCAACACGTGTGATATTCTTGCTATGTGCTGAGTGCCATACCGTAACAACCTTTTATCTTTTTTCAGTCTTTTAATGTTGCAGATAATGTTGCAGAAAAACTAGAAAAGTCGGACTCCGCCAATTCCTGATTACTCATGAACGCAACCACTACCAATCCACAAAAATACTATACTCGTATCCTGAGCGTAGCTATAGCAATTTTATTACTTTTACTGGGCATATTTGCCAGCATTGCCTACGGTGCTGCTGACATTTCCATTGCCAAAATACTTACTGCCTTTACCAACTTTGATGACTCCACTGAACACATAATTATCCGCTCGATGCGCCTACCGCGTACACTGATTGCAAGTATGGTCGGTGCTAGTTTGGCTGTAGCCGGGGCGTTAATGCAAGGACTGACTCAAAATCCCTTAGCTGCGCCTGGTATCTTAGGGATCAACGCAGGCGCAGCCTTAGCAGTGGTAGTAATGGTCTTTGGTTTGGGTACATCAACACCCGCCCTGATTACTCTTGTAGCATTTCTAGGAGCATTGTTAGCAGCGATCGCAGTTTATTCCCTCGGTTCTCTGGGACAAGGGGGTGCAACACCACTGAACTTGACTGTTGCTGGTGCAGTTCTAACTGCCTTGCTATCTTCAATTACCACAGGTGTACTGATTTTGAGTTCGCGCACTTTTGAAGAAGTCCGCTTCTGGCTAGCAGGTTCTTTAGCCGGACGAGATTTCAATTTATTTCTGACTGTCCTGCCCTGGATGATAGTAGGGTTATTAACAGCTTTTGCCTTGAGTAGACAGATCAATGTCCTCAGCTTAGGAGAATCGGTAGCCACAGGCTTAGGTCAGCAAACAGGTTGGATCAAGTTGGTAACAGCATCGAGCGTTGTCATATTAGCCGGGAGTGCTGTAGCATTAGCAGGGCCTATAGGCTTTGTTGGTCTGGTGGTTCCCCATCTGGCACGGGGAGTAATCGGTGTTGATTATCGTTGGGTATTGCCTTGTGCAGCTGTATTTGGTGCAGATTTAGTAGTATGGTCAGATTTAGCAGCCCGTTGGTTAATTAGACCCCAAGAATTGCCTGTTGGTGTGATGACAGCAATGTTAGGAGCGCCGTTTTTGTTGTATCTAGTGCGTTGGCGGGTGAAGAGAGGATGACAACAATTCCAAATTCCCAATTTAAAATTCCAAATTCAATACTCGGCAACCAGCCTGTAACTAGAGTATTGTTGCTGCTGCTATTACTCACCCTCGCTGTCTTGGGGATCAGTCTTAGTTTGGGAGATTATCCTGTGCCGCCAGCAGATATAGGGACAGCTGTTCTTGGTTTACCAACAATAGATCCAGAATCTCCCTTTGTTGTTGTTACCTTGCGTTTACCTAGAGTGTTAATCTCCTGGTTGGTAGGAGTCGGCTTGGCAGTTGCTGGTTCAATTTTACAAGGATTGACACGTAATCCCTTAGCTGACCCTGGCATCGTTGGAGTAAATGCAGGTGCAGCCTTAGCAGCGGTGACTTTGATTGTATTATTCCCAACTGTACCCAGTTTCTATTTGCCCCTAGCTGCCTTTGGTGGTGCTTTTGTTGTTGCCTGTCTCATCTACTTGCTAGCTGGTACAGGAGAAAAATCACCTCTGCGTTTAGTCTTGGTAGGAGTAGCACTCGCAGCAATTATCGGAGCTTTCACTACTTTGATGCTAACTTTTGGTCAAATCAACGATGTCACTAGAGCGCTGGTGTGGCTGGCGGGTAGT
Source organism: Nostoc sp. (assembly GCF_036917615.1). GTDB lineage: Bacteria > Cyanobacteriota > Cyanobacteriia > Cyanobacteriales > Nostocaceae > Nostoc. The sequence goes on along the minus strand of NZ_JBALCZ010000061.1, from coordinate 115,871 downwards.
GTTGCTGGTAAAAGTTGGGAGCAAGTCTGGCAACTGCTACCTTGGATAGTCGTCTTTGTTCCCTTAGCTTTACTGCTGGCGCGGGAACTTGATACTCTGCAACTGGGTGATGCTGTAGCTAAAGGACTCGGTAGCCGGGTTACATGGCAAAGGAGCAAATTATTGTTAGTGAGTGTAGCACTAGCTGGGTCAAGTGTGGCGATCGCCGGGACAATTGGCTTCGTTGGATTAATGGCTCCTCATTTGGCACGTAGACTTGTTGGGTCAATACATAAAAATTTACTACCAGTCGCCGCCTTAATCGGGGGATTATTGGTAGCAACAGCAGATTTTTTGGGTAGGACTTTATTTTCTCCGACAGAATTACCCTGTGGTTTGCTGACTGCTGCTTTGGGAGCGCCTTATTTTATCTATTTAATGTATCAAAGACGGCGACGATGAGTAGACGAAAAATAAATTGGGCGTTGCTGAACCCAGGTACATTTTAGGCTGCTAGAAGGATAAGCTAAACATTGCTATTCTGAGCAAGATATTCTTCCTTAAGGAATATTCTGCATTTTTGCTGTACTAATTACCTGAAAATTTCACATAATATTTGTTTGTGTTAAATATAGACTATTTCAGTAATTGAGCAAGTAATTGAATAGCTACTAAAGGACACAGGAGATTATAAAATTATTTTTTTACCAACTATTTGGGATAATAGTAGTGATTATTACAAATCCTGCAACTGAATGAGATTAGGTTTAGTGTAAATCTTGGTTGAGCTTATATATCTGTAAGCTGATCACAAAAGTAAAATGAGTGTTTTCTTTTCAGATGAGGCGATCGCTAGGTTAATTCAGGAAGATGTTCCCTACCTAGATTTGACAACCTACGGACTTGGCATTGGCAAGCAACCCGGTAAAATTGAGTTTTCTACCCGTCATCCGATGACCATTTGCGCTACTGAAGAAGCAGCCAGAGTATTAAAATATTGTGGTGCTGAAGTTCATTATCAAGTGGAAAGTGGTACAGTCTGCCAGGAAAAGCAAATAATTCTTCAAGCTAGTGGCACTGCTCAAGCTTTGCACAGTGGCTGGAGAGTTGCTTTAAATTTGATGGAATATACTTCTGGCATTGCTTCGCGTACCAGAGTATTAGTAGATACTGCCAAAACAGTGAATCAGTCTGTTTCTATTGTGACTACTCGTAAATGTTTTCCAGGTACTAGAGCGCTTTCCATCAAAGCAATTTTAGCTGGCGGGGGCTTTTTTCATCGCTTAGGATTATCCGAAACAGTTCTGATATTTAACCAACACCTGATATTCCTGGGAGGTATAGCTGGGCTAATTGAGTGCATGAATGAACTACGACAACAGTTTCAGGAACAACGTATTTGCGTTGAAGTAGATACACCAACAGATGCCTGGATGGTTGCTCAAGCAGGTGTAGACTTAATTCAGTTTGATAAAATTCCCCTACCAGACCTTAAGCCTCTGGTTTTGAAGTTGAAGCAGCAGTATCCGAACTTAAAACTAGCAGCGGCTGGTGGTATTACCTCTGAAAATATAAAGGATTATGCTAGCACTGGTGTAGATATTTTAGTCACAAGTTCACCGTACTTTGGTAAACCGTGCGATATTGCAGTCAAAATGACGATGGCACAGTAATGCATTTTTAATTTAGTAATATCCTGATCCTTAGTAATCAGGCTGTGGCACAACTAACAAAAGTCATTTGCTGTTAATTCCCGAAACTCTTGCTGCGGATAGCTTTGATATAGCTTATCACTCACTTTTTTTGACAAAAGCTTCTGTGATAGTTCTATTGAGCGTAGACGCTCAAGCGGCGAGTCAAGAGACATCGCAATTGTTAATTTTTGCTTGATAGCGATGCCTGCGATTTGTACTGAGCGGACTTGTACTGAGCTTGTCCTGAGCGGCGTCGTTGGCGCACTTGTGCTGAGCATAGCCGAAGTAGCCTCTCGTAGAGAAGGGCGCAGCCGAAGTATTGCCTTGAGCGTTCCTTGCGCGTCTGGTAGAGTTGCCGACTTGTGCCGAGCGTCCCTTGCGCGTCTCGTAGAGAAGCCGAGGTAAAGGAATCGAAGTAGCTTTGTCGTACCACTTCCCTACGGGACGCTCCGCGAACGTGGAAGCAAGCTAGCAAGAGCGTCTGGTAGAGTTGTGCCGGCTGCGCCTACGCCTTGAGTATATGAGAGGGTAAGCGCAATTATAGTAAGCCTTCTACCCTGGTGACATCTCACCCGTAAGCCAACAAGTTATGATCAAAACTGCCACGAAATCGTTGCTTGCACCGTCAACGGCTCACCGTAAAAAATGCCTGTTGGACCATCGGAAGCTTCAAAATAATCGATATCGAACAGATTTCTAAAATTAAGAGCGGCGCGAAAGCGATCGCGCTTGTAAAAAATTGCCGCATCCGTCCGAAAATAGCTGGGGAGTTGAAAGGTATTGCTTAAATCGCCTTCCCGCTCTCCTGTAAAGAACAAGCCCACGCCAGCGCCAAAGCCTTTCCAGGAACCGCGTTGAATTTCATAGCTTGTCCAAAAGTTAATCGCATTTCGCTCACTTTAGAAGCGGTTCGGAATTAAATTTAGTAGCGATCGCCACCGTCAAGAAGTTGATATATTCGATGGAGAGTGTGTAAGCCCTTTGTAGATGCTCGCTCACTTCTGTGCGATCGCCCCACATGCCAAAAACGTTCTTGGTAGTTGCCCGAATTCAATCAACGACTGCCCAAATTCAATCAACGACTGCCCGAATTCAATCAACGACTGCCCGAATTCAATCAACGACTGCCCGAATTCAATCAACGACTGTCTGAATTTAATCAACGACTGTCTGAATTTAATATAGGAACTTAGCAAATTTGCTTTTATTAAACACCAAAGCGATGGCTTTGCCATCGCCTGCCGTTGGATGCCCAAAGGGCTGTAGGGCGATCGCAAGAATTGAACTGATACAAAGCGTAGACGCTGACTCGGCGTTCAAATGGTTCTGATGAGTTTTGCTGGCTATTTTTGGCAGCTTCTGCCCACCATTCATCCCATTCTGGTGTGGGGGTAATGGTCATAGTAGAGGGTAATAATTAATCAAGTTAGGGGTTATTAAGATTAATTATCACTATTTTCTTGACCCCACACAAGTTATACCAATTCGTAATACTCATCAAGACGCGAGAAGCCAGCTACGTAATTAAGACATACTCTACAAAGCTTGTGCAATACTTGCCTCAAAATTTTTAAGCTCTGAATTTGGGCAACTTACTGTTGATAGTGGCAAAATAATACCAACTATTTAAGAAGGAACCAAGCTTTTTGTTAATAAAACTTTGACAAACAGAATTTATTATATAATCAAGCGAATAAGCGGCAAGAGCTATCATTACTGCTTATTTGCTTGATTAGGTAATTAGACATGAAATATCGTCTATTTTATTTGGTTTTTTTTGGCTATAGTTTACCACTTTAAAGAGCGATCGCCCTATGTCATTGTTAGAAAGCATTACTTTGCAGTAGTGTATCACCAAAAACAGTTTTTAATGAATGCTCTGCCAAGCTTTGACTATTCCACTATCGACTTTTTCGCCATATTCTAATCCCAGTCTGATATCTAAGTTCTTCTGTAAGGCAGAAGATAGCATCCCACTAAATGAGGATAATCCAACAATCTGAGATTTGTTAGTATTATCAAGTAAATTATCTTCTAACTAAGGAGAATCAAAATATGGAAGTTAGCGCTCGTAATTCCTTAAAAGGAACTATTAAGAAAATTCACCCAGGAGCAGTTAATTCTGAGATCATATTAGAAATTGTGGCTGGCGTGGAAATAACTGCAATTATTACCAAAGAGTCGGTAGAACATCTCCAACTTCAAGAGGGAAAACAAGCGATCGCTGTGATTAAAGCGTCAGATGTCATAATTGCTACAGAATAGCCCCAAATGAGTCAATAAGTTGTGGCGATCCGCTTATAGAGCGATCGCTACGATTATCCAACTATTTTGGTAAAAATTGTCGAGGACTCCAAAAAATAAATGACTCTTCAGTATCTGCTAATAGCGCGAAATTTTTAAGCTGAGGAGTTTTAATGCAGTTGCTAAAGAACTCGTTAGTAAAGTAACCTGTCAATGGAGCAAATTGCTAGCGAGTATAGCAATAGGAGGAGTTTCCAATGTGTAAGTAATCACCATCTGCCACTACACATTTTATTCGATTATTACTTGATTACTTGAAGCATCGTTCTATTCCTCTGTTTTGTTAATTCACACCGCAATCAGGAACGCCAGAGTTTACTAAACAAAAACCTAAGATTCTGGTAGCCAAAAACAAGTCTGTAGATGCAAACGGTGTTGAGTTGCATTAAGAGAAATAGGAGACACCATGTGCCAAGAGCGATCGCAACGGACAATAGCAACTGAATATTGCGGCAAGGGTGGAACTTCTTGAATTACAGAAGTAGTCTGATTATCTTTAAGGACTTGAAAATACCCTCCCCACTCTGGGTTCCATCCTTCATTGAAATAGAAAAGTTGAGTTACATGTTTACGTGGGATATCTGTATGAGGACGGTTCCAAAATCCTAAATCATGTCGTGTTAAATAAATTGTTAGTGAATGGTTTTTCAAATCCAAATTAGTAAGATGCTCCATCGCCTCTCGATAATCAGGAGTGAGAAGTTGTTCAATCAATTTTTGCCAACTAAGACTCAGATCCTTGATATCTTGTAGACCTTTGTACTTGCTTTCATCCAGAATGCAGCGTGCAAAAAACCTGTAGTCATTATATGTATATTCCGGGTATCCATCTGGCTCAAAGTCTCTAGCATAATATTCTTTATAGTTTGTAGTAGAAAAACTATTTGCTAGTTCAGATTGTACTGAAGTGTCAAGCAAGTTTTCAAACACAATCCATTTATAAGGAATTGACTGCATAGTTGCATTACTAATTGCACTCAAGTTCAACATGATCCCTCTTAAAAAACTTTCAAATAGTTTATTGTTGTTTAACTAAATATCGCTCCAAATCGTCTATCATCCGATTGGCTGCAAGGGGGCCAAACTGAACCCAGTAAAACCCCACCTCATGAACTTTTTCCTGTTGGACAACTTTCAACTTTGACCACAACGGTTCTGCTTTCAGTTGCTCAAGTATTGGGTGTAAATCGCTTGTGCCCTGTACGTCTTCTGATACTAGAAATAAAATATCCCCATCTAACTCACTCAAAAGTTCGTTTGATAAAGCATAGGCAGCAGGGCCACCCCCTAGACTTAGGGTTGCTTGACTATCCAAAGTTTGAGAGTAAGGACGTGCAACACCCGCATCTTCAAGAATAACTCCTGGAAAACTTGCCTTCGCCCACAGCCAAAGTGCATCAGTACGCAATTCGGCAACCGAGACTACAGTTGTGTTCAGGCGATCGCCCATTTTTGCTTTAAACTGTTTTAAACGTGCATAATAATTATCCATTACCTGTTGGGCTATTTTAGTTTTACCCAGAACACGGGCTGTGAAAGCAAAAGATTCTTTCCAAGCTCCAGTGGCTCCAGGAGGAGCCAAAACAGTGGGCGCAATGTGTGATAACAGTGGATAAATATCTTGATGAAAATGCATACCAAGAATTAGGTCTGGTTTAAGAAACAAGACTTTTTCGATACTAGGAGAGAGCCAATCTACATCTTCAATACCTGATAGCGGGCCTACTAATCGCTGCAATTGTGAGACAAATAACTTTGAGGCAGCTATAGGTTTGATCCCCAATGCCAAAGCATTTTCTAAACAACGACCACTAAGCACAACAACTCGTTGAGGATGAGCAGGAACTATTGTCTTACCCATAAAGTGCTGAACGACTCGAACCTGACTTAAAGAAGAAACACTATTAGAATGGCTAACTTTTGGGTAATTAAAAAAGAAACAACCGTTTAGCCACACTACCACAGTAAGCAATCCTAAAAGGGGCAGGCATAGGACAAAACACTTGGCTAACCAATGAGTTGTTCTCATTAAAATTCCCACTTCACTGACAACTCTGCTGTATACGGACGACCAGGAATAATTCTCTGGAGATAGTCAAAGCTTGCTTCATAATATCGAACATTAAATATGTTATTCAAATTGAGTCCAATGCTAAACTTATTCTGACGATAGTACAGAGCTGCATTGGTGAGAAAGTAGCTTGGGATTGTAAATGTATTCAAACTATCTGGCTTATTATCTCCAACGTAGTTAAAGCCAATTCCACCTCCAAAACCTTTGAGAGAGCCAGTACCAAAGGTGTAAGTTGTCCATAAACTAGCGACATGAGCTGGTACTCCTTCGACTCGATTCCCGACTGGAATATCATTGTCTTTGGTAATGCGTGCGTCTGTATAACCGTAGAAGCCAATCACATTCCAACCGGGAAGAATCTCTCCGGTGACACTCAGTTCTACTCCCCGACTTCTTTGTTCTCCTGTTTGCACACTATAATCGGAATCGGTAGGATCGGAAGTCAAAATGTTAGTTAATGTCAAATCATATAAAGCAAGTGTTGCTGAGAGTTTGTTATCGAATAAATCAGTCTTAACGCCCACTTCATACTGAGTACCCAGCTGTGGTTTAAAAAGGCTGTCATCTCGACCTGCACCCGTTACCTGCTCAAAAGAGCGGCTATAGCTGGCGTAAAGTGAGACAGGCGCTATGGGTTGATAAACTATGCCTACCCTTGGACTAAAGGCAGAATCAGACTGGACACTCGCCGTTGATGCAATCCGATTAGCAAACTCATTCTCTACCAAGTCATAACGTCCACCCACAAGCAGTTTGAGGTTATTGGCAAGTGTCACTTGGTCTTGAAGATAAAAGCCTAAAGCATCATCTCTGGTGTATATATCAACTCTTCCAAGAGTATCACCTAGTGGTTGACCATACACTGGGTTAAAAACATCAAGAGGGGCCGCAGCTGTTCTAGTTATACCAGTGCTTCGGGTTTGTCTGAATAGGTCAAACCCCAGCAATACTTTGTGTTTAATAATACCAATGTTAAAATCACCAACAACATGAGTATCTATTGTGTAAGCTTCATACTCTGTTGGCTTTGAATAAGTAATCTGTGTTCTTCCGATAGTGCGGTTGTCTGCTTCCAGCAGACTGGAAACATCTGTTTCACGTAAATCAATGGTTAAAAATGCAGCTTGAAATGAATTGCTAATAGACCAGTTATCGTTAAAGCGATGTTCTAGATTGTAATTATATCTATTAAGCTGGCGGTTAAAGAAATCAGTCGGTTCCCCTAAATAACGGTTAATAGGGATTTTGCCATTTGGGTTAGGAAGTATAGTTGCACTAGCAATCTGATCATCACCAGTACCTAGCGACTGTTGTATGTCTTCATATTCTGAATCAAAAGTTAGATTTGTATTTTTCCCTATGCGCCAATTAACAACAGGCGAAACGAAAAAACGCTTTTCATTGTAAAAATCAGTAAAGTCTTCTGCGGTTCTGTAAGAAGTGTTTAAACGATACGACAGACTGCCATCTTTTGTCACAGGGCCAGAAAGGTCAAGTGAAGGTTCAAAAAGTTCATAAGCACCACGCCTTACCTCTAAGGCATAGTAAGGTTGACTCAAAGGCTTTTTAGTAACTACATTAATGATCCCACCTGGATTGACTTGACCATAAATTACAGAGTTTGGTCCTCTAACAACTTCTACTCTATCTATATTTGTCAGCGAACTTGAAAAAGCAGCAACATCTGCAAAGCGGTCTTTGACACCGTTTCTATAAACGTTTCTGGCTGTAAAACCTCGAATCAAAAAAGTGTCTTCAATTCGAGATGAAAAATTATTTTGGACAACGCCAGCATTTCTAAGTATCCCAATTAAGTTACGCGGTTGTTGGTCTTCGATAACTTGCTGAGGAATCACCTGAACCGAAGCGGGAATATCACGCAATGGTGTATCTGTTTTCGTTGCAGTAGTGGCATCTGGAACCCGATAATTTGTATCTGGTGGCGCAGTCACCTCTAGTTCTATGGGTGGTTGCTTTTCCCCTGTTGGCGGTTTTTGCTCAGGGTTTGGCTGCTGTACAGTAGATGTAGTACTTGTTACCCCAAACACCAAACCCTCAGCTTGACTATCAAACAATTGCACATCTGGCGCACCCGCTTCTCCCACTACCGTCACTCGCAGGGTATTAGCATCACCATTTATCACCGTCACTTCAGTAATTCCTGCTGCTGGCTTTGATTGTCGAAAACTCTCTCCACTTACAAGTTGCAACCTAGCATTGGGGATATCTGCAACGTAAGAATTACCCTCTGTCTTCCCTCTAACTTGTAATTTTTCCGAATTAGGCGTGATTAAAATCAACTCTATCCCTTTATCTGTATTGTTCACCTTTACATCTGTGACTGACACTACATCTGATGTCGCCTGACTTAATTGGGAAACAAAGTTCTGATTTCTAGGTGTCCTCAACAAATATGTTGCACTGGTTTTATAAACTTGTATCTCACTCAATGAGTGAATTTCACTCTTGACTTCACCTGAACTTGCGTTAGATTTCTCAGATAATAGTTGTTCAGCATTAGCCGAATTATTTACAGTCAGGCAAAGAACTGGTATTGACCAGCCAATAACAGCATAAAGCAGTTTTACACGCATTTTATACATACAGACCAGCACACTACACTAGAATTGGTTCAATCAGAACTGGGTATTGGGTTCTAGTAAATCTTTTGAAATTTGGCAAGAATTGAGTCACTTCCTACATTTTTCTGATTTGATTACCTAATTCCTAATCCCCAATACTCTTAAATAAGCAAGTTGGTAAAAAAAGCTGTTTATACCAACCCGATGATTTCAAAACAATACAATACCCAGAGTGTTAGTGTCTTATTCAAGCCGGACTTTTTTTATTCAAAACGGACTTTTATGTACGACAAGACTTAGGACTGATCCCAAACTTCTTACGAAAAGCATTGCTAAATGAGGGTAAACTAACATAGCCTACTTTCAGAGCCACTTCTGTGATATTCATGTTTCCTTGGATTAGCAGTTTATGAGCTAGCTCCATCCGATACTGATGTAAATAGCCGAATACTGTAGTCCCAAACACCTCTCGAAAACCTTGTTTAAGTTTGCGATCATTTAAACCTACTTGTCGTGCTAGTTGTATAAGAGAGGGTGGGTTCTCATGATTTTTTAATAAAATTTCCTTAGCATGATAAACGCGGTCAACCTCTGACGATCTAAGTGCATAAATCTCTGGTGAACCTTGGTGAATTTGTATTTCTTGTTCTATGGTTAATGCTACTAATTCCCAAACTTTGCTTTCAAGATACACTCGCTTAGTTACACCTTGGTAGGGACATTGAAGAATTTGTTGTACGGCTACCTGCATCAGTGGAGTTTGGGTTCCACAGCGCTCATATGTTAATAGATCCCAGCGTCTGATAAGATGTTGTAATTCTGGAGTAAGTTCGCCAGAGAGATTTCCGACAAAGTAGCGAAACGCATCTGGATGTACATGAAAAGCTACTTCTACTATCTTCTGCCCTGATGGCTCTAATACAACGCACTCAGATGCCATACCACTGCCACTCAAAAAGTATTCTCCAGTCTTAAACTCAAGATTTTCAGATTGGCTATCTACTAAAGTAAGGAATCGGAATTCTAACGGATGCTTACGGTCAGGAAGTTTTAAAACTACTGATTCGTGTTGCTGATAGTTGTCAATGTCTAAAGATATACTATCTCGTAGCTGAATATGTCGCCAATATCCTTCACCAAATTGATATTTTCTGATCATGTCAAAATCATCAGAACTGTTATTATGTTTGATGATCTCTGATTGGTACAAGAGTTTTAAGTAATCAGCTTGCGAGAGTATTAGTGTCATCGTAATATTAACTTATTAGGAAGTGTTTAAAAAATCAGAATCAAAGATGTGTAATTAATTAAAATTACAAAATATGTATAAAAAGCTATGATAATCTGTGTGTTTAAATCATAAAAATTGCTTAACTAGACGCTGACGAGGAATGATTTGAATTGATTAAGTAATATCTCGCAACGATGTATCCGTCTTTGTTGCCGTACTTGCATTCGCTACTCGATAGATATCTGGCGATGTCACCTCTAATTTAATTGCTCACCACACGCTCAATTAAGCTATAAAGGGTAAGTGGAAGACCTATTACCCTTTATCCAAAACCCTATGACAATCTAACCCTAAGATTCGTGTTCCTCGAATTGGGGTTGTTACATCAGGTACGTCAGTTAACATAGTCTGAATAATACCAACTTAGTGAGTAAAATATCAAATATATTTTTGATACAAATCTTAAAAAGAGGATTTTAAATCCTGCTGAACTGACGAGGGCGACTGATCATTGGGCTACTCAAATTGAGTATTGAAGCCGTTTTTAATTAAAATAATCTGGGAAAATACTGTTAAGTTGACTTAAGTCTTTTGTCAGAGTATCTTTACCAAGTGCAGGACTAAATAGCCAATATTATTGGTAATATCATCACAATATGATTTATATATCTATCCTGAAGGGCGATCGCTAACTTGAGGGATTTTGGTATGTAATAATTCCACAGTTAAACTCGAAAGCCATCTGCCAGCAGCAGCAGCTTTGCGGCTACTTTCAGACCAATTATCTTTGCAATCAGAAAGCTCTATGGAAAACACAGTCCTTGAAACCCAACATCTGGGCCTCGCTTACGACGGCAAACCGATCATATCCGGTCTTAACCTGTTGATTCCCACAGGACAAATTACTGCTCTAGTTGGCCCCAATGGCTGCGGTAAATCTACTCTACTGCGGGGTTTGGCTAGATTACTCAAACCCCATATTGGTACTGTATATCTCAATGGCGCTGATATCTTTCGACAGTCAACAACTGTAGTTGCACAGCAACTCGGTATTCTTCCTCAAGGGCCATCTGCACCAGAAGGATTGACTGTGCGAGATTTGGTAGCACAAGGTCGTTATCCATATCAAGATAACTGGTTTCAATCTTGGACTGCTGAAGATGAACGTCTAGTCCGCAAAGCATTAACAACTACAGACCTTAATGAATTAGCTAATAGAGCCGTAGATACCCTCTCTGGTGGACAGAAGCAACGTGCTTGGATAGCCATGACTTTAGCACAAGATACACAAATTTTATTATTGGATGAGCCGACTACTTTCTTAGATTTAGCTCATCAAGTGGAGGTGCTGGAATTACTGGGGGATTTGAATCAACTTGAGGGGCGGACAATTGTCATGGTGTTGCATGATCTGAATCAGGCGTGTCGTTATGCTGATCAACTAGTAGCTTTACGCGATGGGGCTGTTATGGCTTATGGAAATCCGACAGATGTAATGACAGAAGAAATGGTGCAAGAGGTGTTTGGATTAGCTTGTCGAATTGTCCCAGATCCAGTAGTGGGAACACCTTTGTGTTTACCTTTAGGACGACAATCTCATAAATACCGAAAGTAATTACTGCTTTATATCTTTTAGTGTCTGTTGTTTTTATATCTTCAAAATCCCAACTAGCTTTAAGAAGTTCTAAACCATAGTTGTAAAGAAATCGCTTAAATCCGCTATTAGCAAGCATTTGGGAAACTTGCTTTGATTTAATTTTAGTTCCCGCTTAATAGCATATATAACTAAATCTTTATAAAGATGTTATTTGCGAATTTTTCCAGTAAGGATGGTCACCACACACCAGACATGAAGGATCATGATAAGAATGTCGTTTGGCAAATTCCATTCGCATCAAATCGATTGTCAGCAGTTGTGACAATAGGGGTTGACTAAACTTAGTTATCAGCTTTATTACCTCTAATGCACTAAGACAAGCTAGTGTTCCAGAAACAGCACCGATAACCGCGAACCCACGCCGATTCCAATCCGGCTTTTCTGGGAACAAGCATGATAGACAAGGAGTTACACCAGGAATAATCGTCGTCAGGTAAGCTTCCATTCCGTCCATTGCAGCTTCCACCATTGGTTTTTGCCAGCGCACGCAAGCTTCATTAAGCAAGTTCCGCTCTGTGAAATTGTGGGCGCAATCAACAGCTATATCAGCAGATTGCACTAAAAAGTCTACATTCTCCTTTGTAACGTAATCATCAACTGCTTCCACCTGAATATCAGGATTAATAGCTTGCAGAGTTTCTCTAGCTTTGAATACTCTTGGCTTACCTATCCAATCATTTGTCATCAGAACCTGACGATTTAAATCATCTAGCCGCAAGTTACCACCCCGAACTAGGATTAGCCGCCCAACACCCGCTACTGCCAAATAAAGCGCTGATGTACCGCCTAATCCCCCCACACCTGTAACTAAAACCGTTGCGGACTTCAAGCGCTTTTGTGCTGCCTCTCCAAAATTGGGAAGCATCATTTGGCGGTGATAGCGTTCTAACTCGTTGGGTGTTAAGTTCATCGCTTTTTACCTCTTTATCAGTCGTAGAATTTATCACCTAGTTGGTAGGAAGTATTGTACTTGTCTATACACTTTGATGATATATTACTTGTAAAGTTGGTATTTATTTCAGGCACTATTAAGGGTTTACGCTTTACAAGCCTGCCATTCAGATTTGAGCGCTAACTTCTTTGCATCAATTTAACTCAGGGTTTCTTCATCGTGTTCAACTACTTCAGATTTATCTTCTAAGGGCTTCACTACTCGCGCGATCGCTTCTTGAATAAAAGCCTTGATAAATTCATCTCTGCGATTAATTTGAAATTGTCGCTGGACAACTTCCGTCATCCTACCATCACCCCAATCTTAGTCATGACGAAAATATTCAATAAAACTTTTACCAGCAATTCGCGTTAAATAAGCTGCTGTCAGCCGCTTAACCACTCGCGCGATCGCTTCTTGAATAAAAGCCTTAATAAATTCATCTGTGCGATTAATTTGAAACTGTTGCTGGACAACTTCTGTCATTCCACCATCACCCCAATCTTGGTCATGACGAAATCATAAAGATTATGTAAAGTTTGTATAATTTTTATGTATTTATCATTGCAAAATCACAACTTTTTTAACTATTATATGGTCGTAACTACTGTTACATCTAATACAAAGCTAATAATGTCATAGAATGCTATCCTAGTACTTAATTTTTCATTACTAGTCCGTAAACGAAAAATTCAGGAGTATGGTTTGTTGATGTTTTAGCGCTAAAGCGCTAAAACATCAACAAACCATACTATCAAATCAAACTTAATAAAGTACTATAGCAACGACGTTTTTTACCAAGTAGTAATTGTATAAAGAATAGATTTGTGAGTTTCAGCTAAACAGGTTCTGACTTAAAGAGATATCCAATGAAAAGGTTTTATAAATTAGCAATTGCGTCTGCTATTGTTGGGTTCGGATTAGGAACGCTTAATACAGCCCAAGCAGCAACTTTTACTCAGACTGCATCAGATCAAGGTTGGTGGGCTGCTGAAGATGGGTGGAATGGCCCTAATTCTAACGATAATACCAACTACGTAACTGGAAATATACGCGGAATAGATTTACGTAACTTTTTTAAATTCGATCTTGGCAATGTAGTAGGAGTCACTTCAGCAACCTTGCAAATTCAACGATTTGTAGGTTCAGGAAATCCAACAGAGACTCTAGGTTTTTTTGATGTTTCAACACCTGCTGATGTGTTGAGTCAGAAAAATAATAGCCCCAATAACACTATTTATAATGATTTGGGCAGTGGTAAAAACTATGGAACTTTTAACGTTACTACTTCTGGCGATCCAAAGGAAATCTTGAATTTTGCTCTCAACTCCAATGCCATTGCAGATATTAATGCCAGAAGTGGTAATTTTTTCTCAATTGGAGGTGCGCTTCTAGGGGATCTTAGTGAGGAATATCTTTTTTCTGAGAGTGGCGATCAAGGGTTTGCTAAACTTGTGGTGGATACCGATTCAACCCGTGTTCCAGAACCTAGCCTCCTTGGCGGCATAGTGGTTGCTGGTATTGGAAGCTGGTGGCTAAAGCGCAAGCGAAAAGCGTCTCTAAAGAACAAGAATTAAATAACAATTAATCTTGGTGTAGAGACTAGCAATTGCAACGTTTCTACAAAAGTTTTGAAATCACACAAAATGATTTTCATATCTGAATTCAGCAACGCCAGAAAAAAGCTTAACTGAACTATATTGCCTTATAAAAGAGAACGAAGCTAGATACAGGATGAAGTTTTGCATTTTATTTAATCCGCCTTCCTAAAAGTTTATAGTTAACGCGGTTATTCTCTGCTATCCTCTTCTTCCATCGCCTCACTTTTATCTGTCAACGGCTTCACCACCCGCGCGATCGCTTCTTGAATAAAAGCCTTGATAAATTCATCTCTGCGATTAATTTGAAACTGTCGCTGGACAACTTCCGTCATTCCACCATCACCCCAATCTTGGTCATGACGAAAATATTCAATAAAACTTTTACCAGCAATTCGTGTTAAATAAGCTGCTGTCACGCCTTGAATAGCCCTACCAATAATAAAGGTGGCAACATTAAGCTGCAAAGCTGTAGATAATAATTGAATCGCTCCCTTGACAATGCCTAAACTGGCGAGCGTTTTTGCTAAAGAAAGGGCTAACTCTCGTCCCCGTTCCATATTCAATTCACAGCCGTACACTCTGCCAATTTCTACAACCATTTGAGCATTAACAGCGGCTGTCGCTAGTAAATCTACAACTGGTATAGGCGTGACTGATACTACACCAGCACCAATCCACTGAAACCGTTCCACGATTTTGTCAGCTTGACGGCGACGCTGGCCATCGATGAGTTTTCGCGCTTCGTCTCCCAATCGCAGAGATTGCAGGAGAATGTTATCTGCTACCAAATCTTCGCCCTCAGCCCGTAAAACAGCAGCCGTCCGCCGCAGCAAAGGAACAATATCCGGTTCTGGCTGGAAGGTTTCGCCAGTTTCTAGTTGTGCAGATTGGGGATTAGCAGCGATCGCCACCACATCATTAGTAGCAATAAATCCCCGTACCCGTTGACGCAATCTCGCGAGGATGGCTTCTTTATCTTCATCTGTATATAAATCAGTTTTGTTTAGCACCAAAAGCGATCGCTTACCAATTTCTGCCAACCCCCGCAGCGGCTCATATTCTGAGCGCCGTAAATCATTATCCACCACAAACAACAGTAAATCTGCTTCTGTTGCCAGTTCTCGCGCCATTTGTTCCCGTTCCGTTCCCGCCACCCCTGCTTCTAAAATCCCTGGCGTATCCGTAATTAAAATCTTGCGTTCTAATCCCTTCAACCGCAGACAATAAGTTTCCCCAACCTGGGTTGTACCCATTGGTGCATCCACTTGACCGACCATGCGTCCCATAATCGCATTAACTAGGGAAGTTTTGCCAGCACTCCCGGTACCAAATACCACTACTTGAATTTCACCCCGTGCTAAGTTGGCTTCAATCTCTCGCGATTTACTTAATAAAGCTTGGCGTGCTACTTCATCTTGAATTTGCCCTACCTGTTGCCGCACAGCTTGTAGAGTTGTAGAAGCAGCGTCAGATTTAGCAGCAGGAATTTGCGCCGCAGTCACTCGCTTTACTTGGCGGCGCGATCGCTTTTCCCCAGACTGAATCACCAATACATAATAGACAAAAGCGGCAACCAACGCTCCGATGAGGATAATCAGCAGCAACAGCAGCAAATTGCCTAGCAACGGCGAATAGGACAATTGCCAATAGAGGCGCGATAGGGAATCAATTAGCCATAGGGCTAGCCCCAAAATGACGATCAGACCAACAATCAGCGTTATTATGCGTGACAGAGGCATGGTTGGAAAAGATTAGTGGGTATTCAGTAGGCAGATGCTTCTAATCTTAATAGTTTCAGTATTTTTTACCAGAGTAGTAAGAAGCAGCTTTTGATAAACCAGCAACGCTTACTCCATTTTTGCGTCTATGAGAGCCAAGTATACAAATGTGGGTGAAACTTCAGCCTTTGAGGGTGGAGTTGAGCCTTTGAGTCGATCATAATTAGAAAAGTGAGTAGGAGCGATCGCGCCCAGCAACTAATTATAAAAGCGATCGCCTTGTAATACCACGCTTATCAGATTGTGGTAGAAAAACATCAGGGTAAAATTACTTGCCAATCTGAGTTAAATCGAGGTACAGAGTTTGCGTTGGCTCTACCGATTTCTCATCCTTAAGCTAGTAGCTTTTGAAATTTTATTCGTTCATTATCAAGTTCGCGTGTTTTAATTTTTTAGTAGACTTACGAAAGTCTGTCTACATAAAAGACTTCAAGTCAATTTTGGCAAGCTTTTTGAGAACAAAGAGAGAAACAAACTTATGGGACTTTTCGATCAAATTCTTGGTGCCGTTGCTAATCCCAATCAACAGGGCAGCTTAGGGCAACTTGGAGGTATTATTAACACTGTACAACAGTTGAGCGATCGCACTGGTGCAGACCCTTCTACCATCCAATCAGTCTTGTCAATTGTCGGTGGTCAAGTACGTTCTGCTTTACAAGACAAGCAAGCCACAGATGGTAATGAAGCCGCACAAACTTTAGTAAATCAATATGCTGGGACTTCACCTAACTCCCAAGCCGTCGATTCGCTGTTTTCTCCTCAGATACAACAGCAGGTAGCTGAAGTTGCTGCCCAGCGCACTGGATTGGATGCTGGTATAGTTCAACAATTGCTGCCTTTAGCAGTACCTTTGGTGCTGAAGTTTTTGCAATCAGGTGCCAATACTCAAAATCCCCAAGCTGGCGGGAATCCTGTACTGAATTCCTTCTTGGATGCTGACGGTGATGGTGATGTCGATATTGCTGATGCCATTCAGATGGCTAGTCGGTATATGAGACAGTAACAGTTCTTAATACTTCCCACTCCTAACTCCCCACTCCCGACTCCCTTATGATGAGCTGCTTGTTATCAGACATCAGCAATTAGGCCTTGCTAGATATTTAGCTAAGACATAGGCTGAGAACATGGGCCAAATTTGCAAATATAAATCAGACAGTCTATGTCTAAATTTTTTGACAGTATCACTGACGAACTGCAAGACTTTATTACTGCCCAACACCTTTTCTTTGTTGGCTCTGCACCTTTGAGTCCTACGGGTCATATTAACCTGTCTCCTAAAGGTTTAGAATGCTTTCGCATCCTTTCTCCCTACCGAGTTGCTTACTTAGACCTCACAGGCAGTGCTAACGAAACATCAGCCCATTTGCAAGAAAATGGGCGGATAACCTTCATGTTTTGTGCCTTTGAGGAAGCCGCCTGTATCCTGCGTCTTTACGGTCAAGGAAACACGATTTTACCGAGTTCTCCAGACTGGAACTCGCTGTACTCTATGTTTGTGCCGATACCTGGAACTCGTCAAATTATCGTCGCTGACATTGAACAAGTACAGACTTCCTGTGGTTTTGGCGTACCACTCTATGAATATCGAGGTCAGCGCCAGACTCTAGTAAACTGGGCTAGTAAAAAAGGTGAAGAGGGAGTTAGAGAATATCAACAGCAGAAAAATCTCGTCAGCATTGACGGTTTACCGACACCACTAAGTAAATTACCCTAAATTTCACAAAAGCGGACTTTGGGGCATGAGTTATGGATTATTCTATTCGTCCACTTACACAGGAAGATGAGCCTTTTCTTTGGCAAATGCTTTACAAAGCAGCCCATATGGTAGAAGAAGGTAATTTGACAGTGCAGGATGCAATGAATAATCCTGATTTAGCAAAATATGTGAAAAATTGGGGACATAAAGATGATAGCGGCTTCGTTGCTATTCTGGAAAGTAGTAATCAGCCAGTAGGAGCCGCATGGCTGCGTCTATTGACAGGTGAAAATAAAGGATATGGCTATGTTGACGATCGCACTCCTGAACTAGCAATAGTAATTCTTCCTCAACATAGAAATAAGGGCATAGGAACGCAGTTACTCACACATTTGTTAGCAGCAGCCAAAACATCTTATCCATCAGTATCACTTAGTACCAGAGCGACAAATCCAGCCGTAAGTTTATATAAACGACAGGGCAAACGCATCTAAATCTTGATGAGCATAGATAAAAGTAGAATGCACACTGGTTTTGCTTGGTCGGTGGTGGCTGTGTCTGCGATCGCTGTTGGACTAATCAGGTTTTTGTCAAGTAGCATGACGTTATCGATAATCACTTTGCCATCTTTTGCACCGAAGCCTAGTAGGTCAAAGTATAAGGTGGCAAGGGTTCCAGGAGCAATGTTGCTGATATCAATTTTGACGGTGCGCGGTGTGTTCAGGGCTATAAAATCGCCGGAGGTGTTTGCACCTGCTATCTTGACGTTATTACTGAAGTATGCATTGCCGGATTGTTGGAGGTTGAGGAGGGAGTCGGTTTGGGTGAGTCCGATGGATGTGCCGACTAGGGGGGTGGGGTCGATGAACCAGCCGATACCGTTAGCGTCGTCGTCGATGAGGATTGTGCCTCCGTTGGGGCGGCCTTGGGGGTCGTAGTTGGTGATTTGGGCTTCGGCTAGTTGTCCTGTGGGGAGGTCGGCGATTTGGAGGGTTAGGTCGAATGGGTTGGTGGGGTCGAAGAGGGTTTGCCAGAGAGTGGGTGCAGTAGAGTTAGGGGTATTAATGAATGTGGGTTTAGTGTTATGGACGAATTTGAAGAAATTCTCAGACTGAACGCTTTGCAAGAAGAGATTATGAGGCGTTATCTGGCTGGGGAAAGAAACTTTGCTGGTGCTGATTTGAGAAATATCTGGTTTAGCTATCCCTGTTTGATGGATATCAACTTTAGCGCTGCCAATTTGGAAGGTGCTTCTTTCGGTGGTACTTACCTCGTTAATGCAAATTTTAGTGGTACTAATTTGGAAAGGAGCCGTTTGTGTACTTGTTTTATTAATTCCGACTTGAGTCACACCAATCTCCGAGGAGCCGAATTCATCGGTGCTGAATTGACTGGTGCTGACTTGACTGGTGCTACTTTGAGAAGTACCAAATTGATTGGTTGTAACTTGAGGGATGCCGATTTGACTGACATTAAAGTTGACGAACGTACTGTTTTTGTTTCCACCGTCATGCCTGATGGCACGACGAGAACTGACTCCATCAAACAAATTATTGATACTCAAAAATTGCGTCAGCGCTTCTATGGAGAGTGGCAGGATAGCTTCCAAGGCATTATTATGCATGATGCCGATTTGGCGGGAATCGACTTGCATAGTACCTGGATGCACCCTCTCAATATTTCCGGAGCTTATTTCAGCAACGTTAATTTCAGGGATGCTAATTTGAGTAGGGTTGATTTTAATAGAAGTAGTTTCATCGGTTGTGATTTCAGGGGAGCTAACTTTGGAGCCAATTTGGAAGGTGCTGAGTTGATTGATATTGACTTCAGAGGGAGTGATTTGAGTCATGCTGCGTATCCGGCACACCAAGAACATCCAATTGAGCAATATGCTGTGCCCTTACCGCGTGGTCTATTTACCTGAAAATAGCTGTAACAAGAAGTAAATGTTGGGTTTCGGTCTTCAAGGGCCACTTGCTTCTCCCTTTGGGAGACGCTGCGCGTAGCTTGCTTCTCCGTAGGAGTACAAGTCGGGAAACCGCAAGGGCGCAGTGGCTCCCCAACCTACAGATATTATAAGTGTTTAATCGAACTTGATATAAATCCCCGTCACCAAACGTAATTGCGAATTGGTTTAAGATCCTTTTGGGTTGGTGTCACCACCAATTATTGCTTGGAACAAGTTTCCTACTAAAGAGAAAAAGGCCGAAACAAACACTACTAGCATTAAACTAGCAAGGGCAGCAAACGGAGAGACAATAAATAAGAGTAAGAGCGCAAGCATCAAAATCGTTAGTAATGTCTTATTCATCTTTTTTCACTTTTAATAGTTGCTATTCTCAAGCTAACCAACTAAGTCATGAACTTGACCAGAGTCCCTAGAAGGAATTAGTCTTAGTTCTCTAGTAAGATTTTGCAATCGAATTGAGTGCCCAAGTTTAATTGATAAATCAACCATCTGTCACCTGCCCTCTATTAGACTTAACCTGTCCGCGCTTACTTTTGTAGTCAAGGCGCTTTTTTTGAGAACTGCGAGTCGGTTTAGTGGGTTTGCGTTTTCTCGTCACTACAACTGCACTTTGAATGAGTTCTTGAAGTCGTCTCAACGCTGACTCCCGGTTGTTTTCTTGGCTTCGGTGTTCCTGCGCTTTGATTACGACAACTCCTTCTTGAGTGATGCGTCGATCATTCAGCTTTAAAAGCTGTTGTTTATAATAATCTGGTAATGATGAAGCCGCAATATCGAAGCGCAAGTGAATCGCAGTGGAAACCTTATTCACATTTTGGCCTCCCGCTCCTTGCGAACGAATCGCACTAATTTCAATATCACTCTGTGGGATAATAACTTTGTTGGAAATTTGCAGCATTACTCACAAGGCAAAAGAGGAACTTTTAAATTTCAAAGAAAAATCCTTTACTCGATTTGCTCGGTAAAATCTATTACTACGTCTTGGTCTTCATTGTTGTTCAAATTTACCTCTAAAGTCTGTCCTTGTATTGTCACTTTATCACCCGCTACTAGTCGCCGTCCTCGTCGAGTTTCCAGCATACCGTTTACTTGGACATCGCCACCTTGAATCATCAGCTTGGCTTGCCCTCCAGTTGGCACTATACCCATCAACTTTAAAAATTGATTTAACTTAATTGTGTTGTCTCTGATTTTCTTCATAATAAATAAAACTACATCACCTTAATTGTATCGTGGCGTTATCAAGGCAAGGTCAAGGCTTTTACCCAATCCGATGTGAATATGTCGCTTCTATGCCTGCAAGTTGGTTATTAGTAATACGCTCAATAAACTTAATGCTGCACTAATGATAAACATAAACGTATATCCCGTAGCGCTGGCGATCGCACCGCTAAGAACTGAAGCAGCAATTCCGCCAATGTATACTACTGACACCTGAAGTGTATAATCAGTAGCGGCTGTTGCTGGTTCGCATTTATCGATCATGGCACTTAGTAACGCAGTATATGCCATACTTTGGGCTGCATTGACTGTTATACTCACAGCATACAGCACAGGTAAACTAGCGATACCAATTGCAGGTATAATATACAAAAGTGTCATCATGCTTGCGGCAAAACCAAATATAGTTAAAGAACGTAATCTTCCCAAGCGGGTAATCAAGACTCCTGCAATCAAAGCACTAACAATACGGGCACTATAACTTACAATACCCAACATTAAGCCAATATCTGAGAGCGATAAGCCTCTATCAACAAAAAGTGGACGAAGCATTGTACCTGACATCATTTCGCCTCCCATATATAGCAATACTACCAAAAGCCACGGTAATGCTTTGGGACGCGAGAGAAAGTTGATAAAAGGTTGAAAATAAGATTTAAAAAAGCTCGATTTCTGAGATTTATTACTAACTTGTTCTTGATGTAAGAGTACTGGAATTAAAGTCAGTAAAATTACAACTGACATGATGATCAAGCTATACCGCCAGCCGATTCTATCTAGTAGAATCAGCGCTCCACCTCCACCAATAATAGCACCAAAAACATTTCCCCCGGCTTGAATAGCGTTTCCTAATCCTCTTTCTTGCGGTTCGAGTAAATTTACTGCTAATGCATCAGTTGCAATGTCTTGGCTGGAGGAGAATAAAAAAGCGAGAAATATACAAAAAACTAAGATATTGAAATTTTCTTTAATATCAATAAATCCACATCCAAATGTTACAAGTGCTAACAAAACTTGAAAACAGATAATCCAACCGCGATAATGTCCTAACTTTGGCAAACGGTAGCGGTCAATAAAAGGCGACCACAGAAATTTTAACGCTGAGGGTAGAATGAGAAAACTTAACAACCCGATAGCATCCAGCGACATATTTTGTTGTCGCAAAAAAATAGGTACGGTTTGGATAAAAAAGGTTGTCGGAATGAATTGAGTAGTATAAAGTGCGGCGAGCAGGATTAATTTAGCAAGCATAGCAATGTGCAGAGGATAACAAATCAAAAATAGCGATAATCAAGATAATCTTTACCATCGCCACAACAATTAAATTAGAAATTAGCTTTAATTTGCACGCCATACGTCACGGGATCGCCAAATCCTGCGGTTCCATCCGGTACTGGGAATAAGTATCCAGAGGTGATGTAGCGAGTATCAAACAAGTTATTTGCATACAGGTAAATGCCATACTTCTCGGCTTCGTAACCAATGCGGGCATTTACTAAGGCGTATGGATCTTGCTTAATTTGGTTTTGATCATCAAAATAAGTAATGCCATAACCACGCAATTCTGCACGAGCAAATAAGCCTCCCGGACTGCGATATTGAGCCGTTAAATTATAGGTAATTTGTGGTGCTAGAGGAACTTGATTGTTGCTTAAGTCTACACCTGTATCGGAATTAAAGTAGTTTTTGTATTCACTATCTACATAACCAACTGATGCAGTTAAATCAAATCCTTTAGCTGGTTTTGCTTTCAGTTCAAATTCTACTCCAGTGGCTTTGAGGTCAACATTGTTAACTCTGCCAAAAAATCCACTCTCATCATATTGCAAAACTTGATAGTTATTTACATCGTTGTGAAAGACTGATAGGTTGGCAATTAAACGATTATTCAACCAAGAAGATTTCAAACCCACTTCATAACTCCAGGTTTTTTCTTCTCCAAATCGAAGTTCTGCTTCACTATTGGCGCGGTAGTTCAATCCACCCGGTCTGTAACCTTCGGCAATAGTCACGTATCCCATTAAATTAGGATTTAATTGATATTTCAAACCGAAGCGGGGAATCAATGCATTGTTGCTGACTTTTTCATTGTTAAATGCCGGACGCAGTGGAGTTAGAGTTCCGTCAGCGTTTACTGACTCATAAGTACTATCTGAAGATGCATCACTAGATTCGTAACGCAAACCAGCAAATACGGTTAATGACTCTATGAGCTTATAATCTACTTGTCCAAATACGGCATAGGTTTGACGATAATCGTCTCCAGTACGTCTAAATCGTCCAAATCCAGGAAAGTCGGTTTGAGCATCACCAACATTAAAGTCGCGAGATTCGTAGTAACTACCTAATAACCATTGAAAACGCTCCGCAGTTTCCGGAGATTGGAAACGTAATTCCTGTGTCCATAATGTGGAGCCAATACCATCAATAATTTGTATCGCTCCTGTGCTTCCCGGAACAACGTTTTCTTGACGGGTAAAACGACGTGCAGTGATGGATGTGGCTCGGAAACCCTCACCGTTGTAACCGACTTTGAGAGCTTGAGTATTTGTATCTAGCTTACTATATCCTTCGGTTTGTAAATTAACCTCGAATGGGTCAGAAGGATTTAGCTTGTTATAAGTTGGATTACCGTCATCTGTAAAGCTGTTATAACTATTAAAAGATACTGTCCAATCCGGTGTAGGTGTCCACAAAAGTTGCGCTCGTGCTGCTAGGCGCGATCGCTCGCCTATTTCATTACCTGTGGCTAGGTTCTTAATAAATCCATCCTGTCCTCTGTAAGCTCCCGCAATTCTCAGTGATAGTTTATCGTCAACCAAAGCATCGTTGAGAGAGAATTGGAATTCGCGGCTGTTATATCTACCGTAACTTGCACTAATTCGTGTTTCTGGTTCTGGAGTTGCTTGCCTAGAAATGATATTGACGACCCCACCAGAACTATTTCGACCGTATAGCGTACTTTGAGGGCCTCTTAGCACTTCTACTCGCTCTAGATCGAGTAAAGCCAGGTCTAGAAAGCCGTTATAGTCAATTGGAACATCATCGATGTAAAAGGCTACGCTATCCTGAACGGTAAGGAAATTTTGATTGTTCAAACCCCGCAAACTGTAAGTATTAAACTCAGTACCGCCGGAAGATGTGGAGGAAAAGTTAAAGTTGGGCGTTTGATTGGCAATACCAACAAAAGAATTTATTTGAGCATCTTCTATTTCCTGACGGGGTATTACCGTAACACTAATGGGTACATCCTGTGCGTCTTCCGGTCGTTTTTGCGCGGTAACAATTAGTTCAATATCTGCTTGGGGAGCAGAATCTAAGCTAAAAATTAAACGGCGATCGCTACTCCTCACCCGTGCGATCGGTGCATTTTCTACCCCAGTCAAAAGCACTTGTACTTTGTTGTCATCTAGCTGTGTAACTGTTACAGAAGCAATTCCTTGAATGGGTGTTTGCGATTGAAAATTTTTACCATCAGGTAACGCCAATACCACATTCTCGATGTCTGCAATCAAAGTATTACCATCCACTCTAGTTGTCGGTTGTGACAATTCTCCCTGGAGAGTTTCTAAAACAATTTCCAAACCGCTTTGCGTTTTTTGCAGTTTAATTCTAGTTACTTTAATCACTTGAGGAGTTGTATTTTCCTGTGTCAGCAAATCAGTTGCACTCGTTTTTGGCAACTGAATTTCGCTCAGTTGGGAAATATTTGAAATTGATGTCTGAGTTTTTTGTGCTTCATTCTTAGTGCTTGTCAGTTTCTTCTCAACCTGCGACCAAGTATCTTGTTTTTTAGTACTAATTTCTGTTTCTCTTTGCTGTTCTCCGGCAAAACCTGGTTGAGCCAACACTAAACAACATACACCTGCAAAGCCTGGGTATGAAAATTGTTTCAATTTCAAAGTATCCTCCTACACCAGATGAAAATTGTACTCACACAAAAAAATCCCAACATTAAGCAGGTCTGCGTGAACTGCTTACACCAGAACATATGAAAATTTTTCTCCCTCTGCTCCCCCTGCTCTTTCAAGTCAGGAGGGAAGAGGGTTTTAGCAGAATTTGGTTTTATTGTGCTGACTTACTTAGTAGAAGTGCTGCAATAGTGAAAGCAAGTTATATTATCAATACGAAAATTTACCGTTGTCAAACGACACTTTGTCAAACTTAAGAGCTAGGTTAAGAAGTTTGACAGCCTGTCATTTGACGAAGCAAGCTATGAAAAACGAAAATTATTGGGGGTATTCTGTCGAATAAACTTTTTGTAGAGGGAACATGGGATGAAAAAGATTATTTCAGTACTGTTGCTGGGTGTAGCGATTTTAACTTTTATCTTCAATAGTCCAGCTTTAGCAGCAGATGCAGCCAGTGGAGCCAAAGTCTTTAGTGCCAATTGTGCTTCTTGTCATGCAAGTGGGAAAAACTTGGTTCAAGCTAACAAAACTTTGAAGAAAGGTGCTTTAGAAAAGTTTGGGATGTACTCAGCAGAAGCGATTATCGCCCAAGTTACAAATGGTAAAAACGCTATGCCTGCTTTCAAAAGTCGTTTAAAATCAGAGCAAATTGAAAATGTAGCAGCATATGTGCTGGGACAAGCAGACAAGGACTGGAAATAAAGCCAGAATACGAGAATAAGGCTGTCTCAAATTACCAAATAGTAGGTAGGGTATGTGCCTTATCTACTACTTTTGTTCTGCTAGGAAAGTGAGATATTATTATGAGTCGCTTTTACCGATTCATGCTCAATTTTGGTATTGCCGTTGCACTTGCGTGCTTTTTTCTCGCTTCACCAGCATATTCATTATCTACATCGGACACCCAAATTGCAGAAGGTGACTTATTCAAGCTAGGGATTGAAAAAATACAGCACGGCAGTTACCCTGAAGCTATTCAAGATTTTACTGAGGCAATTAAGCTCAAAAATGATTTTTCTTCAGCTTATAGCAATCGTTGTCTTGCTTATCTGCAATTAGGAGATTATCAGAATGCGATCGCCGATTGCAATCAAGCTCTAAAGTTTACACCCAACAATGTGGAAGCACATCTCAACCGAGGACTAGCATACTACAGACAAGGGGACTATCAAGCAGCGATGCCTACGGCGGGCTACGCCTACGCTGACGATAATCAAGTTATCGCACTCAAACCTCATGATTTCAGAGCCTACTACAACCGAGGGGTAGCCCGTGGTATGTTGGGTAATCACCAACAAGCCATATCAGATTACAATCTAGTACTCATTAATATTCCCCAATCATCTAGTCTACTAAGAGCGGATGTTTACAATGACAGAGGACTAGCTCATTTTGAGTTGTCAGACATAAAAGCAGCTATGCTCGACTTCTCACAAGCAATTCGACTCAATCACAATGACTACAGAGCTTACTATAATCGGGGTTGTGCTTGTGGTAGAAGTGGCGATAACTTTTGTGCCATTCGGGATTTTACTGAATCACTCAAACTGAACCCAACCAATGCTCAGGCTTATCTTAATCGGGGTATAGCCTACCATCAACTTGATCACGAACAATCGGCGATCGCAGACTTAAAAAAGGCGGTTGAATACTTTGCCCAACAGGAAGAAACTACAACCTATGAAAAAACTTTAGGTTTACTCAAAAATTTACAGCAACAACTTTCATCCTTATCAGAAATTGCCCTGATTTCAAAATGGCAGCTTTTTCCAATCTCAACAAATTGATGAATTTTAGCGAGGAAAATCTACTGCTATTCAAAAAATTTTAAATTAATGTAAATAGTTGGTAAATTCGGTCGTAACTTTTTATAATGCCGAGCGTCATGTACCCAGCACAAAGCTATGTCTGAGAGTATTGCTGTGCCCGTAGGGCGTCGTCTATTTACCTGAAAATTGCTGATTTTACTAATTGGCTCTGGTGGAGCGTAGGCGTAGCCCGCACTTCTCTACGAGACGCTGCGCGTAGCTTGCTTCCACGTTCGCGGAGCGTTCCGTAGGAAAGTGGTACGACATGGTTCGACTGCGCTCACCAGCCGCTCAGTGACCATCGTAGACATTGTTATGACAAAAACTGTAATACCAGTTTATTATCTATAATGTTGATCGACAAAACTGCCAGATATAGGTTAAAAACTAGTCTGGAAGGTTCTTTTAGTGCGTTCAGGGGACTGGATCTATGATTAAGCTTGGTTTATTAGTACAGTCCCAGAATAACTTTTTGGGTATAGGAAAAGTTACGGAAATATCTGATGCCAATGCAAATGTTGAGTATTTCTGCTCAATAGGGCAACGTCTCCAAAAAACTTTACCTTTAAATTCGCTCTCTGAAGTCAGGCTTGAACCCCAAGCTCGATGCTATATCAAGTCCCAAACCCAGGATAAATGGATAGTTGGCAGAATTTTTATCTGGGATGATGACACAGAAATGTATCAAATTGATTTACCAGATAAGAAAACTGCAATTGCTTGTGAAGAAGAAATTTACGTTCGTTGCAATTTACCCAACACTGACCCCATCGAAACTCTAGCAATGAAGGGTCACGAAACGCCCTACTTCCACGACAAAAGATTGGCTTTCGTGAAATCCTTGATTCAGCAACGCGCTGTCAGTCGGGGGATGACGGGACTGATTTCGGCAAATATTAATCTTTATCCTCACCAAGTTGAAGTTGTGCGGCGGGTACTGGAAGACCCAATTCAACGCTATTTGCTAGCAGACGAGGTGGGACTAGGAAAAACCATTGAAGCGGGTGCGATTCTGCGTCAATTCCTCCTTGATGAACCGAAAAAAGCTGCGGTGGTCATAGTTCCGCAATATTTGCTCAAACAATGGCAAACTGAGTTAGAAAACAAGTTTTACATTTCCCATTTTCCCAAACGGGTAGCGGTGCTGGCGGTTGAAGATATTCATAAAATCAACCTGAAAGCGAAGATAGGCTGCTTAATTTTAGATGAAGCCCATCACATCGCAGCGATGGCAACCTCTAAGGATGCGGCAGTGCGCCAGCGTTTTGAGACTTGTAAAAATATTGCTCATAAAAGCGATCGCTTACTTTTATTATCTGCCACTCCTGTTCTCAATCATGAGCAGGATTTTCTGGCGATGTTGCACTTGCTCGACCCAACAACCTATAAACTTGATGATTTAGCAGGTTTTCGTGCCAAAGTTGAAAGCCGTCAGCAAATTGGTAAAGTTCTACTTTCTTTTAATGAAGGTGCGGAACCTCTTGTTCTCAAAAGCAACTTGCAACAATTGCGAAACCTCTTTGCTGAGGATAAGTATTTACTGAAGCTGGCGGATGATTTAGAAAATTTAAAAGCAAATTCTCCTCAGCAAGAGCAAATCGTCCAAGCGATTCGCATCCACGTCAGCGATACCTATCGACTACATCGGCGAATGCTTCGCAACCGTCGTGCTGCGGTGGAAGATGTGATATTTGACCGCAATTTTACGCCGAAACAAGAGTATGATTTAGACGAGCGATCGCCTGATATCCACGAACTGATCAATCAATGGCGTAGTGTTGCTCCCGATGAAAAGCAATATCAGCGAATTTTTCTGCTGTTATTCCTCGCTTCTGGTACTTGGTTAGGCATTTTAGAACAGGTAATTACCGCGCGTTTAACTGGGAAGCCCCATTCTAAACTCATCCAGGAGTTTAAAGAAGATGATGTTCGCCTATTAACTACAACCCCCAAATTCTCAGGGGAAGAAGAGATTCTGCAATCCTTACTAAAAATTATTCGTCAACCTCAAGAAGACGGAGAACGGACGGAAAATTTGAAAACAGTGCTGCTGAATCAGTTAGGTACGTACTTCAAAATTCCCGCAAACGTTCGCAAGAATCAAAAGGAATTCATCACCAGGATACAGCAGAGAATTCAAAGACCGATTACTGGCGATATTCTGCCCAAATTTATTGTATTTACGAGTTTTGTGCAAACTTGTGCAGAAATTGTCCGGTATTTGTCTGATACCTTTGGTGTCCAGACAGTAGCCAGCCATCAATTTGGGGAATCACCAGACAAGGTTGAGGAAGGCTTAAATAGGTTCAAGAATAACCCAAACTGCTTTATTCTAGTATGCGATCGCTCTGGAGAAGAAGGGCGTAACCTCCAGTTTGCCGATTGGTTAATTCATTTTGACCTTCCTTGGTCGCCTAATCAATTAGAACAGAGAATTGGCAGACTTGACCGCATTGGTAGCAAAATTGGCGTCCAATCCTGTGCCTTGATTGGCCCATATTTAGAAGATAGCCCTCACAATGCTTGGTATCAAGTATTGAAAGATGGGTTTGGTATTTTCCAACAATCAATTGCTAGTCTACAATTTTATGTGGATGAGAAACTTGCAGAATTAGAAACAGTTTTGTTTCAATCAGGTGCTGCTGGACTGTTAGAAATGATTTCGCCGATTCAAGCGCAAATTGAAGCTGAAATCGCAAAAGTTAGCGAACAGAATGCTCTAAATGAAATTGACGCTAACGACGAAATTGCCACCCAATATTTTCAAGATTTAGATAATTACGATGCTTGTCATCTAGAAATTAAGCGAGCAATTGAAGGCTGGATTTGTGACGCACTGGGATTCAGGGCACTCAATAACCCAGATTCATCAGAAATCCGACGTTATCAACCGACAACGCGGACATTGGTTCCCATAAATGAGTTAAAAAACCGTTTTGCTGAGAGTTCTCTAGACCAATTTGGTACTTATAATCGCCGGGTAGCAAATCAGAATTCTGGTATTAAACTCTTTCGGATTGGGGAAGGATTTGTCGAAGCCCTCTTGAACTATATAAATTGGGATGACCGAGGTGAAGCCTTTGCGATGTGGCGCACTGATGCATCTTGGGATGCGAAAGAAGGGAAGGAGTGGTTCGGTTTCCAATGCAATTATGTAGTCGAAGCAAATTTAAAAATTGCCAAACAAGTTTTAATCGATAACAAACTAGATAATTCTCAATTCAAAAACTTGCAGCGACGTGTCGATGCTCTATTTCCACCAATTATAGAAACTATCTATGTTGATGGTCGCAAGCAGCCAATACGTGTTGTTGAGGATAAAGCTCTCTTAAGTATTCTGCAACGTCCATATAAAGATAAAAACAATAATCAAGGACGAGATTACAATCTGGCAAAAGAGCGCTTAGGAATTATTGACGATTTTGTTGACCCTAGTAAATGGCAAAAATTTTGCTATCAAGTGCGTAACACTTCTTCAGAATTACTCTCCAATCGTCCCGATTTTATTGACTTATGTCAAAGTTGTGCTAGTGTTGCCGAAAACAAATTAGCCAATAGAGTAGAACAATTACGCCTACGCCTGAACCAGCAAAGTTCGGATCAGGCATTAGCTGAAGAATTGAAGATAGAAACTGCTTTAAATGCAGCCATTTTAGAGGGAATTCGTCAGCCGCTTCTGAGGCTTGATTCTGTCGGTTTCATTATTGTATCGGGGCGATCGCTTGTGCAATTTGAGTGATATTATCTGCGGTTAAATAGCCATAATATCTCGTTAAAGCTGCCTGCAAAAAGGTTTTTTATTCTCGTTATCGTTCC
Source organism: Nostoc sp. (assembly GCF_036917615.1). Taxonomy (GTDB): domain Bacteria; phylum Cyanobacteriota; class Cyanobacteriia; order Cyanobacteriales; family Nostocaceae; genus Nostoc. The sequence continues at coordinate 85,619 of NZ_JBALCZ010000061.1, read as the reverse complement.
CATGTTCAGGATGGAAACGACAACGAGTTTAACCTTTTCTGTCACCGAGAATGATAATTTCCTCTGCCCTTGGTAATGTGTCTTACAATTCAGGTTATGTGGAAAAGGCCACGAAAAACCTAACCCCCTTCCCAATGCAGGAAAGGGGAAAATTCAAAGTCTCTCTCCTTATAGGAGAGAGATTTAGAGAGAGGTTTTCCAGATCCCGTGAAAAGTCAGGGTAATGTGTCAGCGATCGCCAGGGTTTACAATAGAATTGTACTAGTGTGAAGCAGTCGCTTCAGAATGCTTATGCTAATCCAGTTTCGGTTTCATCCTGAGAAAGCTGTTGAAGCCGCAGCGGTACTCTTAAAGCTGCATGGTAAGCCTATGAAGTATTTAGGCTTACTTAAAATGCTTTACATAGCTGACCGTCTTGCATTGAAACGCATGGAACAACCGATTACTGGCGATAATTATGTGTCGATGGATCGCGGACCTGTTCTGAGCGGCGTTTATGACCTAATCAAGGGGAAGCCCGTTGATGATGCCTTACCTCTCTGGTCTAAATTCATTTCTCCTCGTAATGAAAATCATGTTTCCTTGTTACGTGATCCAGGAGACGAAGACCTTTGTGAAGAGGAAGAGGAAATCATTCAGCAGGTTTATAAAACTTTTGGGCATCTTGACCCTTTTGATGTTGCTGAGTGGACTCATGATCTTGCAGAGTGGAAAAACCCTTATGGTTCTGCCATTCCGATTTCGGTAGAGGATATTCTCAAAAATGTGGGCAAGAGTGACGAGGAAATCAGGGAAATTCAGCAAGAAGCCATTCGAGAAGCATATTTAGATGGGGTTTTGAATGGCTAGCATCACCATTAATTTGGGAGATGCATTTTTGCTGGATACGCCTCCTAACAGTGAACACCTCTACATCGCAATTGCACAAACTTCTGGAAGCAACTATCTGTTCGTCAATGTCACTAGCCGCAGACCGAATTCTGAAACTTCCTGTGTTCTCCTACCAGGTTCAGGTATACCAAGCTTTATAATCCATGAGTCGGTGATAGCTTATCAGTTTGCTCGTGAGATGGATACTACTCAACTAGCTCTTTTGATTACTATTGGTAGCCCTATTCCGAAAGGGACTTGTTCGATGGCTGTTATTACACAGATTCAGCAAGGTGGTTTAGTCTCCAAGCGATTGAAGAATAGGTATAAAACTGCTCTGAAAGCTTTCTTGGGAATACCACCGTAAGATGTCATAAGGCGCAGTCACATATAGAGAGCGCGTAGTGCTGGGAAACTGAGATAAAAATAATTATATTTTTGACTTTACCTGAAAAATAAGTAAGTATTAACACTAATGATCCTGAAACAAAGTGATTATAGTGAAAGTCGAAAATGAAACGTTCAAATCGCCTTGCTTGGATGGGAGCGATCGCACTAGCAGCGATCGTTTTACTTAGTTTGTTTGCGGCTCCCAATAATACTAAACTTAACACTGGCTCTACTTATAATCGCGCCTCCGATGGCTATGGTGCTTGGTATGCTTTTATGCAACAGCAGGGAATTTCTATCAAGCGCTGGCAAAAGCCTTTTACTGATATTCAGCCGGAGAACAGCCCAGTTACCTTCCTACAGGTAAGCGGTCATCCAAGGGAAACGATACTGAATAGTCAAGAGCGGGAATGGGTAGAAAAAGGGAATACTTTAGTTATTTTAAGTGCGGGGGCGCGGGTTACAGAAGCACAGTTTAGCACCATGCAGAAATCTCCCCAAGGTGATATCAAAATTGATACACGTAGACGATATAAGAAGGCTAATTCCAAGCAAGTTGATTTAGGCGATCGCTTTGGTGCTGTTGTCTGGGAAGAAAATTACAAAAAGGGAAAAGTGATTTTTTCTACCACTCCTTATTTAGCCGCCAACGCTTACCAAGATTATTTAAGTAATTTCAAGTATCTAGCCAATTTGGTTACGGAAAAAGGTAACACAGTATTTGTCGATGAATACATCCACGGCTATAAAGATGCCGATGTCAGAAAGAAAGAAAGCGAAGGAGATTTATCTAGTTTTTTTGCTAAAACTCCTTTATTTCCAATATTAGTGCAAGTAGGTATCCTACTATTGATACTAATTTGGGCGCAGAATCGCCGCTTTGGGAAGCCAGTAACTTTAGATACACCAGTTCTAGATAACAGCGAGGCATACATCCAAGCTTTAGCCGGAGTCTTGCAGAAAGCTGATACCACCGACTTTGTTGTAGAGATGGTGGGGAAACAAGAACAACTACAACTCCAAAAAGCTTTGGGATTAGGGCAAGTACTTTTAGAACGTCAAGCCTTGATCAATTTCTGGATAGAAAAAACAGGTGCAAGTCCAGCAGAACTAGATGCAGTTTTAAAGCTACAATCTCGCAAAGAACTCATCAGTGAACGAGAGCTGTTAAGCTGGTTGGGGAAATGGCGAACTATTAGGGGAATTCATAATTCATAATTAATTTTTGGAATTATGCATAATATTTCTGCATTAGTTATTTATCAATAAAAAATATGAGCGAAACCCATCCTATCTTAATTCGCCTTGGTCAAGGTCTTAATCAAGTAATTGTCGGACAATCTAGTCTAATACAGCAACTTTTAGTAGCACTGCTAGCGGGTGGACACGTAATTTTGGAAGGAGTACCGGGAACTGGTAAAACCCTCCTAGTAAAAGTGTTAGCGCAGTTAATCCAAGGGGAATTTCGCCGGATTCAACTAACACCAGATGTTTTACCTTCAGATATTACTGGTACAAATATTTTTGACTTGAATAGCCGCAATTTCACTTTCAAAAAAGGGCCAATATTTACCGAAGTGCTGCTAGCAGACGAAATCAACCGTACTCCTCCCAAGACACAAGCGGCGCTGCTGGAAGCGATGGAAGAGATGCAGGTAACACTGGATGGTGAAAGTTTGCCTTTACCAGATTTATTTTGGGTGATTGCAACCCAAAATCCCTTGGAATTTGAGGGGACTTATCCCTTACCAGAGGCGCAGTTGGACAGATTTTTATTTAAGCTAGTAGTAGATTACCCCGATCAAGCTGCCGAAAAGCAAATGTTACTTAATCGTCAGGCGGGTTTTGCAGCACGGCGTTTGGATATTAGCCGTTTGAAACCAATAGCAACAGTAGCCGAGATTTTGCAAGCACGACTTGCAGTCAAAGAAGTTAAAGTATCAGAAGCGATCGTTGATTATTTATTGGCCTTAGTTAGAACATCGCGTCAATATCCTGATTTAACTTTGGGTGCATCGCCTCGCGCCGCCGGTGCTTGGTTGCAGACATCTCAAGCCCTAGCGTGGTTAGCTAAAAGAGATTTTGTGACGCCAGATGATGTTAAAGCAGTTGCATCACCGCTGCTACGTCATCGCCTCATTTTGAAACCAGAGGCGATGCTGGATGGTTTACAAATGGATGCGGTAATTGCATCGGTAATTAATCAAGTACCAGTTCCAAGGTGAAAAAATTCTTTGTCAGGCTATACAAGTATTTGGGTAAAACGGGTGTAAGCAAAATGAGCGGGTATGGTGCTGTTGAGCAAACCTATAATTAAATTATCGTTTCAGCGATCGCCTTATGCGACAGTTGGTGCTTTACAGCGATCAAATTATCGCAGCAAATCAGCAGGTGGATTGGTATCTGCTTCAACTATTAGGCACGACTGCCGCACGCATTGGCTATATTTCCTCGTCAAGCGATCCAAAACGTCAGTACTTTACGGTAAAACAACAGTACTATCAACAGTATGATCTCGAACTCGCGCTCTACGTTGAACTCGATGTGGCATACAAAGCTAACCTTCTTGAACCGTTGTTCGCCTGTGATGCGATTCATTTATCTGGCGGTAATACCTATTACTTCTTATACTGGCTCCAGCAACACGGTTTGATGGAACGCCTCCAGCACTATGCTCTCCATCAAGGCGTGTTAATTGGCATTTCGGCTGGGGCAATTATGATCACACCGGAGGTATCCTCGGCGCGGCTGTGTGGTGATGCGCCCTATGCACCGCTTGCTACCTACCAGGAATTAGGTTTAGTAGACTTTGCGTTTGTGCCTCATGTGCAGGATACATCAGAGGATTATGCCCGTATGCAGGCATATGCCAACCACCAGCAACGAGTGCTATACGGTTGTCATGATGGAGATGGGATTGTAGTCGCTGGTGAAACGGTTACGTTGGTTGGCAATGTTGTAAGCATGACACCAAAAAGCGCATGAGTTCAGTGACTATGCCTAAAATATGTTCAATTTGCCGCGCTATCTGAAGTTACCTGAAATACTCTGTAAATAAGCTTTTTGATCGGAAGTTCACGATCGCGATCGCAGTCCCACACTTTGAGCATTTAGAAACTAGCCGCAAAAGGAAGCTCAAACTAACTACGTCCACAAGTTATAAAGTATGTGTAGATAAAACAGCGAGTATGTTGAGAAGAAAATCTGTATGACAAGCTCCCAAGAAACCGTAACTAGTAACGAATCCATTAATGAGCTAATCGCCGAGACGACAAGCATCAACCATCTGGAGGTAATTGAAAATGTCATTGATTCTTTGGAACAAGACGACAGTGCAATGGTTAGCCGCACTCCAGAGAGTGGTTATCTCTGGAAGTTTAAGTACGGAAGTGTGGAAGTCTTTGTCCAACTCAACGGGACAAGCGATGAAGACACCATAACGGTTTGGTCTACGGTGCTAAATTTACCTGCTAAAGATGAACCTAAGTTGATGCGGTATCTTTTGGAGTTGAACTGCTCCAGCACTTTTGAAGCGCGTTTTGGTATTATTGAAAACCGAGTGGTTGTGATCTCAACACGCACCTTAGCAGAGTTATCTCCTGGCGAAGTATCTCGACTTATTACCATTGTGGCAACGATCGCTGATAACAACGATGAAACTTTACAATCTGAATTTGGTGCGACTTGACTAATCGCTTCGCTTCAGTTAGGAGTTATGAGTGCTGAATCGTCAGTTATATAAACTTTTTAATTCAAAACTCCTAACTCCTAACTCCTAACTCCTAACTCCCAACTCCCAACTCATAACTCCTAACTCTTGAATTCTAAAGTGTGGCGACTAATTCCTTTGCTAGAGGCGGCTGGCAATGTGCAGATGGCGATTGACCGCTGGTTACTAGAACAGCACCAGTCTGGACATCCGCCAACCCTGCGCTTTTATACCTGGTCGCCACCTGCTATTTCTCTCGGCTATCATCAACGCCAATACCCTGAATATTGGCAAAATTTAACTTGGCAAGGGCAAAAACTGGATTTAGTGCGGCGTCCTAGCGGTGGACGAGCAGTGCTACACCAAGGTGATTTAACTTACGCTGTAGTCACATCTGGACTGGTGGGTAGTCGCCTCCAGGTATACGAAAAAATTTGTGAGTTTTTGATTCAAGGGTGGCGATCGCTTGGCGTAGAATTAGATTACGGTACGGCTGGGCGAGGTTACATCCATAACCCTAACTGTTTTGGCACTGCTACCAATGCAGATTTAGTTTTGCCAGATGGTGCCAAACTTATTGGTAGCGCTCAACTGCGACGTGGTGGGGTAATTTTGCAACATGGTTCTATCCGTTTGCAACCGGATGCTGAACTGTTCGATCAAGTATTTGGTGCAGAATCTTTTAGGAATGTACAACTGCCTCAAAGTCTGAGTGTGGAAAATATTATTGCAGCTTTAATTACCGCAGCTAGTTATTGTTTTGATATGCAGATAGAGGTGAAACCCCTCTCGCCGCTTGAGTGGGAGGAAATTTTGGCGAAACTGATTTCAGAGGTTGGTTCTCAGGTCATTTGATCGGATAGAAATAGAACATAATTTAAAAATGAGCACAAATTCAGTTCCTAAACAAATCATTGCAATAGGCGGTGGAGGCTTTTCAATGGAACATGAAAACCCTTTGCTGGATCGATATATCCTGGGATTATCCAAAAAGAAAAGACCGAGGATTTGTTTTATTCCTACAGCAAGTGGTGATTCTGACAAATATATTGTTAGATTCTACTCAGCTTTTATGTCAGCCATCTCATTTGTCATTGTTTAACCCACCGACATCGGACTTTCAGTAGACCGAAAAGTTTTGTGATGCCTACGGCGGGCTACGCCTACGCTAAAAAATAGTAGTCTACGATACCGTTTTTTTGAAAATGTAGAAGTGCTAATAGGCTTAGATAAATGATAAGATTCGCTTATAAAAAGCCCTAAGAATCGACTAAAATCAGCCGTATGGTAAACAAACTTCGCAGGCTACGCCATAGTTGCGGTCTACTGCTTGACGTAGAAACTCAAGCATCTGTTTAAGAACCTTTGACCTTTGACTTCCCCAAAGGGGCTGGCTTTTGAATGAGTGACTTTTGACTTCCGCCTTGCGGTACTAGGTAATTATCTCAATCATTCCAGCGAATCTGCAAGAACTTTTTTCTGCATACCAATTAAAAAGCGCCTGGGAGTGTTGCCGTGTTTCCACCCCAAACGCTTTTTATTTCTAACTTGCTCCTCACACAAATAAATACTATCACTGCTTCTATCAAAAGGTGAGTATAGTGAGTGACACTTTCAGAACTGCACCGCCAATTTAATTTCTGATACCATTTCACTAAATTTCTGCAACAAATACGTTGGAAACGCTATGACAAGCAATGCAATTTTTATATTTCTATATGCAAATTAAAAAACGCCTGGGAGTGTTGCCGTGTTTCCACCCCAGGCGCTTCTTATTTTTAACTTGCTCCTCACACACAAATAAAGATTATCACTACTTCTATCAAATGGCAAGTATATTGAGTGAGACTTCTAAAATTGCATAAGCAATCCAATTCTTGACAAATTAAAAAGCGCTTGGGAGTGTTGCCGTGTTTCCACCCCAGGCGCTTCTTATTTTTAACTTGCTCCTCACACACGACTTTATAATATCACCGCTTCTATCAAAAGGCAAGTATATTGAGTGACACTTTGAAAACTGCACACCTTACGGTCAAGAAATTAGTGTAAAAAGTGACGTACACCAGTTAAGACCATCACTAAACCCAGTTCGTTTGCAGCTTTGATTGAATCTTGATCGCGCAAACTTCCCCCTGGTTGGACAATGGCTGTAATTCCTGCTGCTGCGGCTGTTCTGACTGAATCATCAAAGGGGAAGAATCCATCGCTGGCGAGAATTGCAGCTTTGGCTTTTTCTCCAGCTTGTTCTAGGGCAATTTTAACTGAGCCGACGCGGTTCATTTGACCAGCACCTACTCCTAGTGTAGTGCGATCGCCACTGACAACAATCGCATTGGATTTCACATGTTTGCAAACTTTCCAAGCAAATAGCAATTCGGCTAATTCGCTGGCGCTGGGTTGACGTTCGGTGACTACTTGCCATTGACTAGTATCAGCAATGATGTCATCGCTAGCTTGGACAAGGAAACCACCTGCGATCGCTTTCACTGTATCCTTAGAACCACTGCTCAAATCAGCTAGAGTCAAAACCCGCACGTTAGATTTCTTGGCGAGGATTTCTTGAGCTTCTGCATCACAACTTGGTGCAACCACACATTCTAAAAATGTTTTAATCAACTCGCTGGCTGTTGCCGCATCAATTGGACGGTTGAGTGCGACAATCCCACCAAAGGCAGAAGTAGAATCAGCATTGAAAGCTTTTTGGTACGCTTCTGAAATAGTGCTTCCCAGCGCTGTACCACAGGGATTTGTATGTTTGATAATCGTTGCAGCTGGAGTATCGGTGAATTCAGCAATAATTCGGCGTGCAGCTTCTAAATCAACTAAGTTATTGTAACTAAGTTCTTTGCCTTGCAGTTTTATAGCGGCTGTCCATCCTGTTGGGGTAGTACCAGTTTGATACCAGGTGGCGGGTTGATGAGGGTTTTCGCCGTAACGCAGAGATTGCAATTGTGTGCCGCTAAGGGTGTACTGTTGTGTTCCTGCGAGGTAAGATGCGAACTGACAAGTCAGCGCTTGCGCTATCGCTTGATCATAACTAGCAGTGTGCAAAAATCCTTTTAACGCAGACTTTTGCCGAAACTCTAGGGATGCTTCGCCGTGATTTTGCCGCAATTCCTGCAAATACTCGTCATATTGTGCCGGATCACATAATACAGTCAGATGGGCAAAGTTTTTCGATGATGCTCGTAGCATTGCTGGCCCACCGATATCAATCTGTTCAACAGCTTCAGCCAATGTCACCCCTGGTTTAGCAATAGTTTCCTCAAAAGGATATAAATTTACCACCACTAAATCAATCGGGCGAATTTGGTTATTTTCTAAATCTGCAATATCTTGGGGAACATCTCGCCGGGCCAAAATCCCGCCATGAATTCGGGGATGCAGCGTTTTGACTCGGCCACCTAAAATTTCTGGAGAACCTGTGTAATCTGCAACTTTGGTAACTGGGAGTCCCGCATCTTTGAGGACTTGGGCTGTTCCCCCACTGCTGATTATATCAAAGTCAAATTCTTCAACCAAGCTACGGGCTAGGTCAATTAAACCAGTTTTGTTAGATACACTCAGCAGGGCTAGACGCGCCATTGATCAATTCCTTAAAAGTAGGCAACAAGCGAAGGATCTCAAGTTTTACATAAGCCTTGGTTCACTTCAAGACCTTTAGGAATCATTCTGAGATCCGGTAGTGGCATGGCAACAAAAGGAGTAGTACAGGTTCTCCGTACTCCGTTGATATTGAACAGTCTAGGCTAGCAAAAAGAAAAAGGTAGATAACTACTTAGCGATGTGACATCTCGCTTGTGCTTGGATTTCTTTTAAACCTGTTTTGGTTTTTGGATAGACTCTTAATATATACATTTATCAGCAAATAATATGAAGATTATACAAAGATATTTCTTTAAATATAGACATTTAAGTAAATATTCGGTATTTAGTTATTATCGGGTTATTTAGATATTTCCTATTTTCAAGCTAAACACCCACGGGCAATGTCAAGATTCGGCGAATTTTTGTGCCCGAAAACAGCACTAACAGCAACTTGAGAACTAAATTTACTCCAAAAATCAATTCAGGTAGGAAAAAATTATGGCAAATATCATTGGAACTAATGGTAACGATACGCTACTGGGTACTAACAGCGCGGATACGATTAAGGGTCTTGCAGGTAACGATACTATCACAGCTAATCAGGGCAACGACACCCTGACTGGTGGCGGTGGCAAGGATAAATTTGTTTACAACTACAACTACAGCTTCAGCGAGGGCACTGATACTATCACTGATTTCGGTGGGGTAGGTAAAGGAATAAACCCGACAGCAGCAGTGATTGCCGAAGTGGATACAATCAAATTCCAAGGCTATAACTTAACTGCCCGAAATCTGCTGCTCACCCAGAATGGTAAGAATCTGGAAATCACCTTTGAATACGTTGATGCCAAAGTTATCCTCCAAAACTTCAAATTAGAAAATTTGGAGAATCTGAAAGCCTCTGGAGCAAAACCAGCTGTTGGTAATATCCTGTTTGATGGGCAAACTAGCATTACCGACAGCTTTAATGTCCTGGATGCCAACTCGACTGAAACGAGCATCAGCATCAAGAACACGGTGACTTTCCTGAATGACCTTGACAATAATATTACAGGTTTAAACAACTCAGATGATGTGGTGAATGGTCAAGGGGGTAATGACAAAATCGACGGCTTAAGTGGCAACGACTTGCTGCGGGGTGGTGCGGGGAATGATACCCTCGTTGGTGGTGCTGGTAATGATGATCTCGTTGGTGGTGCGGGGAATAACACCCTCGTAGGTGACGCTGGTGATGATGGTCTCAATGTTGACTATTCAACAGGCAATAACTTACTCTCTGGAGGCGTTGGTGACGATCGCTTGAGTGCTACAGCTTCAAAAGGCAATAACCTACTTAATGGTGGCGATGGCAATGATTATCTTTCGACCTCTGGCAACTCGTCGTTCAACGACACAGACCCGGAAGCCCCTGACGATCCCTCCTTAGGCAATAACACCCTCAATGGTGGTGCTGGTGACGATAGCTTGTATGTTGGCTATTCATCAGGCAATAACCTACTCAATGGTGGCGATGGCAATGATACTCTTTCGGCCTCTGGCACCAACGGTAGATACGACGCATCCACTTCTGGCAATAATACCCTCAACGGTGGCGCTGGTGATGATCGCTTGGATGTTTACTTGTCAACAGGCAATAATCTGCTCTCTGGAGGCGATGGCAACGATACGATAAATGCGAGCACTACTGGCAATGATACGATAGATGGCGGAACAGGTGACGATTTATTGTCCTACTATTCTTATCCTAAGGGTATCACAACGACATTCAATGCTACTACTAACATTGGCTCAATTACGGATGGCACGAATCGGGTTAGCTACAAAAATATCGAACGATTATATATCACAGGTACAGAATACAATGACAACATTGTGGGGACCAATGGCAACGATATGATAGATGGGAGCCTTGGCAATGATATGATCGATGGAGGTAAAGGTGACGATTTATTGTCCATCAATTATGGCTATTATGATTATGGCAATTATTATACCAAGGGAATCACTTCGACATTCAATGCTACCACTAATACTGGAACAATTACGGCAGGCACGAATCGGGTTATCTACAAGAATATCGAACGATTAGATATCAGAGGTACAAATTTCGATGACTTGATTGTGGGGAGCAATGGCAACGATACGCTCTCCGGGGCCTTTGGTGGCAATGATACGATTGATGGGGGAACAGGTGACGATTTATTGTCGTTCGAGAACTATAATAATTCTACCAAGGGAATCACTTCGACATTCAATGCTACTACTAACATTGGCTTAATTACGAATGGCACGAATCGGGTTAGCTACAAAAATATCGAACGATTAAATATCTCAGGTACAAAATACGATGACTTGATTGTGGGGAGCAATGGCAACGATACGCTCGATCCGGGCAGGAGTGGAAATGATACGATAGACGGGGGAACAGGTGACGATTTATTGTCGTTCGAGAACTATAATAATTCTACCAAGGGAATCACTTCGACATTCAATGCTACTACTAACATTGGCTCAATTACGAATGGCACGAATCGGATTAGCTACAAAAATATCGAACGATTAAATATCTCAGGTACAAAATACGATGACTTGATTGTGGGCAGCAATGGGGATGATACTCTCGACGGTAGGGGTGGCAATGATATTTTCATAGGCGGCAAGGGTAATGATAGCCTAATTGGAGGATCTGGTACTGATACCTTTGCTTTCAATAGTTTCAATCAAGGCATTGATAGACTTGATGACTTCAAGGCGACTAATGACCTCATTCAAGTAACGGCTGCTGGTTTTGGTGGCGGGTTATCAATCGGTTCACTTCAGACAAGTCAGTTTACCCTCGGAGCATCTGCAATCACCAGCACTCAGCGATTTATTTACAACAACATTACAGGTGCATTGTTCTTTGATAAAGATGGCAGTGCAAGTGCCTTTACTCAGGTACAATTTGCACAATTATCGGCTGGGTTGTCACTAACCAAAAACAATTTTGCGGTTGTTTAACCGTGATTAACGCTCTATCACTCTAAGCAGAGAAAATAGAAAATGGTCGGATTGCGAGGTGTCTGAAATAGCAACTTGCATCCGATTCATCAATGCAATTATAGCGAGCGATCGCTCCAACAATTGATACTATTTCACTGAAGCTAGAAGTGGATAGTATCAAATTCCAAGGAAATGGATTGACTGCTCGAAATCTGCTGCTGACCCAGAATGGTAAGAATCTGGAAATCACCTTTGAAACGGAGCTGATTCCCAAAGTAATCCTCCAAAACTTCAAATTAGAAAACTTGGAGAGTCTGAAAGCTTCTGGAGCAAAACCAGCTGTTGGTAATATCCTGTTTGATGGGCAAACTAGCATCACCGACAGCTTTAATGTCCTGGATGCCAACTCCACTGAAACCAGCCTGGGCATCAAGAACACGGTGACTTTCCTGAATGACCTTGACAATAACATTACAGGTTTAGACAACTCAGATGATGTTGTGAATGGTCAGGGGGGTAATGACAAAATCAACGGCTTAAGTGGCAACGACCTTTTGAGGGGTGGTGCGGGGAGTGATATTCTCGTTGGTGGTGCGGGGAATAACACCCTCGTTGGTGACGCTGGTGATGATTTTCTCAATGTTGACTATTCAACAGGCAATAACTTACTCTCTGGAGGCGTTGGTAACGATGACTTGAGTGCTATAGCTTCAACAGGCGATAACCTACTTAATGGTGGCGATGGCAATGATACTCTTTCGGCCTCTGGCAACACGGCGTTCTACGACCCCAACCCGGACAACCCCAAAGATCCCTCCTTAGGCAATAATACCCTCAATGGTGGTGCTGGTGACGATTTTTTGAGTGCTAGCTATTCATCAGGCGATAACCTACTCAATGGTGGCGATTGCAATGATACTCTTTCGGCCTCTGGCACCGATAACAGATACGACACACCCACTTCTGGCAATAATATCCTCAATGGTGGCGCTGGTGACGATCGCTTGGATGTTTACTTGTCAACAGGCAATAATCTGCTCTCTGGGGGCGATGGCAACGATACGATAAATGGGAGCACTACTGGCAATGATACGATCGATGGGGGAACAGGTGACGACTTATTGTCCTCTCGCTTCTATTTTGGCGACTATTATCCTACCGAGGGAATCACTTCGACATTTAATGCTACTACTAACATTGGCTCAATTACCAGGGGCACGAATCAGGTTAGCTACAAAAATATCGAACGATTAGATATCTTAGGTACAGAATACGATGACTTGATTGTGGGAAGCAATGGCAACGATACGCTCACCGGGGGCGATGGTGGCAACGATACCCTCTATGGAGGATCTGGTACTGATACCTTTGCTTTTAATAGTTTCAATCAAGGCATTGATAGACTGTATGACTTCAACGTGACTAATGAACTCATTCAAGTAACGGCTGCTGGTTTTGGTGGCGGGTTATCAATCGGTTCACTTAAGACAAGTCAGTTTACCCTCGGAGCATCTGCAACCACTAGCACTCAACGATTTATTTACAACAACATTACAGGTGCATTATTCTTCGACCAAGATGGCAGTGCGAATGCCTTTACTCAGGTACAATTTGCACAACTATCGGCTGGGTTGTCACTAACCAAAAACAATTTTGCGGTTGTTTATCGTGATTAACGCTCTAGCACTCTAAGAGGATGTTTGAAAAGTCCTCTTGTCAGTCCCTTGGGTAAGCGTACAGCAAGCTACGCGTAGCGTCTCGTAGAGAAGATCGTCATAGACATCGCTGATATTCAAGGGATTCATTTAGTACATTTATACTATTTTGCTGCTAAAATGCCTTACAAGTCAGCAAGCCTTACTTGAGGTAGTATGAAAAAAATCCCAGACACGGACAGAAAGCCCATTTTGCTGAAAGTTTCGCTGTTGCAGCCGACATCTGTAACTACTGCTATAGTCCCACTGCAACCCCAAGAGAAAAAAATCATCAGTGAACGAGAGCGTTTTATAGCACAAGTCGAACGCATTAATCAGATGTCAGAGGAGTTGGAGGTAGCGATATTGGAGTTGAAAGCGATCGCTAACACACTGAATACTCAAAAACGTTACTCAGTTCTAAAATGCAAAAATATTTGTCAGTATTTGGCAGTTAGCGTCCCTTGGGTGAAACGAAAGCCAGACGAATCATTTATTCTGACGACGCGAAGAGTTGATTTATTCCGAGCCGAAAGGGAAGCAGCACTGCTAGCACAGCAACTTCGTCAGCAAACCAAAAAAAGATTAGCATCGCAGCGACATAGAAAAAACAAGAGTGGGGCTGAGGCTCACATAAAATGTTTGTTCAAAAAGGTATTAGTCAACAAATCTTAAAATTATCAACATTTAACGGCAACTCACCCCTAAGGTTGTAACAGTTATGCTGATTGAAGTGGCAGAAGGAACTTCTTCCTCAATAATTGTTAGATACTACACTGCCATTGCTAATTGCAACCACAGTTGGTGGCAATTAGGTAAAGCTGCCCTAATATTTGCACTCCCGTAAAACCAGAGTGCAACATCAGGGACAATCAATCAGCGCACAAAAGAGGTAAAAAGAAGGTGTTAAAGACACTTTTAGTGATTGCCGTTGGTTTTTTACCGTCCCTGATTTCCCTGTGGGTGATCCGCAAAACTCATTTGCGATCGCGCCTACGACTCAGACAAGCAGCCATGAATTTTCCACCGATGCAGGCACGGCAAAACGTCAGACCTGTTGAGAGCGATCGCTATTATTTAGAAGGTGTGGGTTACCTGATTGGCGACATCAGCTGCAAATTTAATGCCCGATCTGGCTACATCCGCTGTGCTGTCAATCCTGACGGCCCATGTAATGGTTGTCGTCACTACGAACCTAAGGGATTAGCTGGTAGTGAAAAAAGGACTTAATAAGTTTTACCTGACTAAATCTGGATTCAGAAAATCTTATTAGTAAGATAGATTTAAATTTTATTGTTTTGTGGCTCCCCTGACGGAGGGGTTTGAATCCCCTTCTAAATAGAACCTTCAGCAATAACTGCCTTCTTCAATGGGTCTTTCTATATATTAAAAAATAATCACCCTCTTCAAGTCCCCAACTTTCCCTGCTAAAGAACAGCCTCCCCAACTCCCCCATCAGAAGCTCACTGCTTCGCATTAAGTGTGAGTAGTTCAGCCTTCAAGATCAAATGCGATGACATCATCAATACACGATAATATTTCAACTTTGACTTTTTCATGAATAGGATGGGGTAAATAGGCATCGCGGGCAGCAGCGCTCTCAAAAGTCATTAAAAATCCGTGCGTATAACCCTGATTCAAGCCTTCGTTGCTGGAATATCTACCACCTGTAAAGTAGGTGATACCAGGAATCAATTTCGTGATTTCTTGGAGATGTCTAAATATATCTGCAATCTTTTCAGCAGGGGTTTGTGGTTGAAATTTTAACAAAACTATATGTTGAATTAGAGGCATCTAAAATTTCCTTGTTTATACTTGTGTAATTATTAGTGGTATACTGCTCAACTTTTGTGAATGGGGAGTCGTTGAGAAACTAACGCTAAACTCGACTTGATCCATTTTAAGCTATGTTCAGCTATCGCTTCAGCTTGAAACTGCGAATAACAGGCATTTAGCACAACACACTCGGTTCGATTAGAGAAAAGTTTAAATAAATTCGCCAATGCTTCTGAACTCACTAGTTTTGCCTGCCCAGTTGCATCCTCGAATAGCAGACCTTCCTGTTCTACTCTCTGACCGACCTGAGGCCCACTCCACGAACTGCTATTATCAGCCGTTGCATGAACACTGGTTGAATTAAACTCTACCAAAGGAAATTTTAGGTAAAATTTAGGTAAAAGTTTGTTTTACCTGGGATGGTAAAATCACGGCTAATTATAATTTGTATTGACAAACACTTTGAAAATTTGCCTTTGCATGGTCAAATAAGAATGATTTAATAGAATTCGTGCAAAAGTATAAATCTGCATAATTTTGTTTGCAGATTATGAAATTTACTATTAGCTTTTGCAAAATATCTAATAACTACATGATTATTTAACGATGAACAACGCGATCGCTCAGACAACAGCATTATTATCAACTTGCGCTTTGCTACTGACAGGCTGTAGTAGTGGCACTAAGACTGTGACTTCTGCAAATAATAGTCCAAATAGTACTACAAATAACACTGCAACTGATACCGCAGCGACAACGGGTACATTGTCAGGTGCTATTCCCATCGGTATTGCCGTTGCCCAAACTAGCAATGTAGCATTACTAGGTCAAGAGCAAGTCGCTGGAGCCAAACTTGCCGAGAAGTATTTCAATAGTAAAGGTGGTGTCAACGGGACTCCAATTAAATTGGTGTTTCAAGATACTAGCGGTGATGAAGCAGGGACAATTAACGCTTTTCAAACTTTAATTAACAAAGATAAAGTTATTGGGATTGTGGGCCCAACTTTGTCACAGCAAGCTTTTAGTGCTGATCCGATTGCCGAACGTGCAAAAGTACCAATTATTGGCCCATCCAATACTGCTAAAAACATTCCCGAAATTGGTGATTACGTTGCTCGTGTTTCGGCACCAGTTTCCATCGTCGCGCCTAATTCGGTGAAAGCTGCACTTAAGCAGAACCCCCAAATCAAAAAAGTCGCAGTTTTATATGCTCAAAATGATGCATTTAGCAAGTCAGAAACGGAGATTTTTCAACAAACAGTTAAGGATCAAGGGCTGGAATTGGTAACAGTACAAAAGTTCCAAACCAGTGATACAGATTTTCAAAGCCAAGCTACGAATGCGATTAATCTCAAACCAGATTTGGTGATTATTTCTGGTTTGGCTGCTGATGGTGGTAATTTAGTCCGACAATTGCGGGAACTGGGTTATAAAGGCTTAATTGTCGGTGGAAATGGTCTAAATACATCGAATTTATTGCCAGTTTGTAAGGCACTTTGTGATGGCGTGTTGATTGCTCAAGCCTACAGTCCAGAACATCCAGGTGAAATTAACGCGGCATTTCGCAAAGCCTATACTGAGGAATACAAAAAAGAGCCACCCCAATTTAGCGCCCAAGCTTTTACAGCGGTGCAGGTTTATGTGGAAGCACTCCAAGCTTTAGATAAAAAGAGCAAAGTCAACAAATTACAGCTACCAGAATTGCGGACAGAATTAAACAAACAGATACTTGTCGGACAATACAATACACCATTGGGTGAAATTGGTTTTACTCCCATAGGTGAAGTTGTTCAAAAAGATTTCTATGTAGCCCAAATCAAGATGGCAAAAGACGGAAGCCAGGGTAAATTCACATTTATAAAATAGTTGCTACATGAATATAAATTTGTTTTTGCAGCAATTATTAAATGGGTTATCCATCGGCAGCGTCTATGCAATTTTTGCCTTAGGATATACCTTGGTTTATTCGATTTTGGGCATCATTAATTTAGCTCATGGCGCGATTTTTACCTTGGGTGCATATTTCACTTATGCACTCATGGGTGGTAACTTTGGGTTTAACGGCTTGTTGGCTAATGCAGCCCTGCCGATAAAATTACCATTTGCTATATCCTTAATATTAGGAAGCACCTTGGCGGGATTAGTAGGGATAGTGATGGAACGCGTTGCTTTTCAACCCTTGCGGCGTCAAGGATCTGACCCCTTACTAACTGTTGTTTCTAGCTTGGGGGTAGCAGTGGTAATTGTGAATTCAATCCAGTATTTAGTAGGCGCAGAAAGTTATACATATCCTGCAAATACTTACGGTAATTTGCCACCGGCTATTAACTTTGGTAGTCCAGAAAACCCAATTCCTATTCGCAGTGTTCAGGTGGTAATTTTTACTGTATCAGTTGTGATTGTGGCAATTCTTACCTATTTTATCAATCGAACTAAATATGGCAAGGCAATGCAGGCGATCGCAGAAGATCCAACTACAGCTAGTTTGTTAGGAATTAATAGCGATCGCTTTATCATCTTAACATTCTTCATCAGCAGTTTTTTAGCAGGATTAGCAGGAACTTTAGTCGCCTCTAGTGTTAGTATTGCAGGGCCATATTTCGGCATTGCTTTTGGGTTGCGGGGTTTAGCGGTAATTGTCTTAGGTGGTTTGGGTAGTATTCCCGGTGCAGTGTTGGGAGGTTTGTTAATTGGACTAGTAGAGGCGTTTGTACCCGCCGAATACTCTGGATATAAAGACGCAGTAGCCTTTGGAATTTTGTTTATCATGCTATTAGTTAGACCCCAAGGTTTACTGGGACGGCGGTTTATTCAGAAAGTGTAGTAAGAGGAAGTTAGGAGTTAATAGTTAGGAATTGTGAGTTTAAATCCTCTTAAATCCCAACTCATAACTCATAACTCATAACTCATAACTTATAACTTAAAAAATGGCTGATTTTTTCGCTACTTACGGTTCTCTAATTGTCTCTATGGTATTGGGGGCGCTACTAGGGTTATCGCTTTACTTACCGCTAATGACAGGACAATTATCTTTAGCTAGTCCGGGATTTTATGCTTTAGGTGGATATATTGCAGCAATTCTCTCCACAAAAGTTTTGACATCTAGTAGTAGTTTATATCCCATTCCATTGTTGTTATTGGAGATGTTAATTGCTGGTGTAATTTCTGGTTTATTGGGTGTAGTAGTGGGAATTCCAGCGTTGAGATTACGAGGAATTTATTTAGCGATCGCTACTATTGCTTTTGTGGAAGTTCTGCGCGTGATCTCTCTCAATTTAGATATTACAGGTGGTGCTGTCGGGATTTTTGGCATACCTCAACCTTTCCAAACACAACTTGAATATTTATGGATTGCTCTGCCCTTACTATTAATTAGTATGGTACTGCTTTACCGTTTAGAACGCATCCGCGTCGGCAGGGCTTTTATAGCTATCCGCGAAGATGAATTAGCTGCGGGTGCAATGGGAATTAATCCCACTTATTACAAAGTTTTGGCGTTTACACTAGGGGCTATACTTGCAGGGGTTGTAGGTGCAATTAGCGCCCACTTCCTTAATACTTGGAATGCTCGTCAAGGTACTTTTGATGCCAGTATTATATATTTAACTTTTGTTTTGATTGGTGGTTCGAGAACTTTCTTAGGAGCGGTAGTCGGAGGTATTGTATTTACAGCCTTACCAGAGATTCTGCGAAGCCTAGCTGATACTGGTGGTTTACCTAATTGGTTAGCACAATTTTTGCGAGATGGGAGATTAATTATTTTTGGCTTACTAATAGTAACAGGTACAATCTTTTTCCCCCAAGGACTAATTACTCCAGATATTTTTCAAAGACGCAAAATCTAAAAGTGAATTATTCAAAATAATATGTAAAAATGTCACATAGTATTCCAGCAGCTAATAACAGTATTGTCTTAGAAGCAAGAGCATTGACTCGCCGCTTTGGTGGTCTAGTGGCGGTAAATAATGTATCTTTTAGTGTAAATAAACATGAGATTTTTGGACTGATTGGCCCTAATGGTGCTGGCAAAACAACACTATTCAATTTGATTACCGCTTTCATTCCACCTTCTAGCGGTAAATTAATTTATCAAGGTGGAGAAATTGCCCAACTGCGTCCTCATCAAATTGCTACTTTAGGAATAGCTCGTACCTTCCAAAATATCCGCTTGTTTGGGGAATTATCGGCATTAGAAAATGTGATAATTGGCCGACATTTACACACTAAAAGTAATATGATCACAGGAGTTTTGGGATTACCACCAGCGCCTAATGAAGAACTTAAAACTAAGCAAAAAGCTTTAGATTTATTGGATTTGGTGGGATTGAGCGATCGCGCTGACGAAAAAGCCAAAAACTTTGCTTATGGTGATCAACGTCGGCTGGAAATTGCCCGCGCTTTAGCATTAAAACCGCAAATCTTACTTCTTGACGAACCGGCGGCGGGGATGAACCCCAACGAAAAGCAGCAACTCAGTGCATTTATTCGTAGCCTTCGCGATCGCTTCAATTTGACGATCATCCTGATAGAACATCATGTACCCTTAGTGATGGGTTTGTGCGATCGCATTGCTGTATTAGATTTCGGTCAATTAATTGCTTTGGGTGAACCATCTGTAGTCAGAAGTAATCCGGCTGTAATTGAAGCTTATTTAGGCAATGAATGACTATCTGTCTCAAATTACAAAACCTGTTGTAATTCCTCAATATTATTTGCAGTTACAACATTCCGTAAAATTGTCTTCAAACGCTCTAAATCATTAATTTGGTTGATTTGTGGCATTAACTGTAACCCGTTATCACCGAATTTCAACTCTAAATTAATTTCAATACTAGAAAGTATTCCTCGCAGTTCCCCGCGTGCTTCCCCGCGTGCTTCTCCGCGTGCTTCTCCTTCGCGTAAAATTTCCTGATACCAAGGTGACTCACGTAATACAGTCATATCCCACCTCATGATTTCTTGAATTAGGGCATTCTCTAAAACAAACGTAGCAAAAAAAGCTAAGACTGTTTCCAGTTGGTTTAGTTGTTCATCAGCACGGAGAATTTGCAATGCTTTTCTAATAGTAGATTCATTTTCACCACCTTTAAGAATAGGTACAAACGGCAGTAATGATGGTAAAGGTTGTTCAAAAGCAATGTTGACATCGACTTCCCACAGGTTAATTACTGGAGTTTAGACTAAGCCATGCAAAAAGACCCAGCAGGGCTGAGTGAATCAGAGACTTAGCAAAAGTATGAACAATCTTTGATATTAAACAGCTACAGATGCTTCTTTCCGAGGTGGAGTTGCTGTCTTTTTAACTGTAGGGAAACGGTTTTTACGTAGACGAGGTTTTCCTGGTGTCCTAAACTCCAGTAATTACCCGATAATCTTGTATTGCCCGTAATCCAGCAATATTTGATGTAAAGCTTGTAGGTATTTCTTTGTTACCAGTTTTAAGAATGTTAATGAGAACGGGGTATGTTGCTAAATTATATTTTTCTTCCGCAAGTGCAGCGTATGCACGCATCCGACGTGGCATTTTGGATTGATAGCGTAATTGCAATTCGTTGAGAAGCAGAAATTCTCCGTGTTGGGGACTTGTGACATGGATTAATACATCACTTTCTCGGCTAATCCACTGGAATTCACTGGTGAGAATTTCTCCGGCAACGAGATTAGGAATCTGCGTTACCCATCTTACCCAGTTGTCGGGTGCAAGACTGATTAATTTTTTGGTGCTGACATCAGCAGGTTTTGCCATCGAGGTGTAGATGCTCTCAAGAAGTGAGATTTATCGTAACTTGAAGTGTGGTATTACATCTAAAGAATATTTATGAAGTAAGCTTTTAGCTGCTTTATTCGTCCGCAATGTTGGTAACAGCTAGTGATGGGGTTGTGCGAGCGCCAGTTATTAAACATCTGCGAAAATTAATTATGCGTTCACTCAAACCCTTGTAAAGACGCGAAATTTCGCGTCTCTACATTCTTTTCTGGAGATGTCTATTAAGAATAAGTTACGAAAAAATTTGGGTGATGGCTACGCCTACGCGTGGCTTGTGTGGTAACTGAAAACTGCTATAAGCGATACCGACCGTAAGCTTTGCTAACGTCATACTAACCTATAATTAATAATAACTTTTATCATTATCACTAAGCATAACAATTACCCTGACGCACAAAGAGGAGCGAGAACTGTGGGCAGAAGCTAAACTGAACAGCCTACAAAACCCAGAGCCTTATGAATTTCTTTATCAAGTACCCAAGCAACTGGGCAAAGGATATGTGCGAGATATTGAGGTGTATCCCCATCTCTGGCTTTCAATTAGTGACTCTGAATATCACGATGATGTATTGGAGGAAGTTCTTGAATATAATCATCCTCTGCAATTTTGTGTCGAGCTTTTAGGAGTTAACACAGACGATACACTGATCTCTGGTGCTGGCGTTCAACGCTCATGGACTTTCAAGACTCCAAAATTCCAACGGAGTGTGTGCGTTGATATTCACATGCCACCTTCGCTATTGGCAACCTTTTTCCCGACAGAGGGCGGCGAAATTCCTTCCCAGTTCAGCTTACTGGCGAAAGGTGATGATTGGCAGACAATGCTACACCCCAAAAAGACTACTGCTGTCAACTCTGTGGCAGAGCAAATTATTAACTGTCCTTATCAAGGAATCACCAAGCGGATGTATTTGCAGGTGAGAGTGCTGGAACTGATCAGGTTGCAGTTAACTCCGATAATTACTGATCGAGGTGGACTGCAACCACAACCGAGATTTAGAGCCGGAACTGTCGAGCGGATATACCAAGCAAGAGAAATTTTACTCTCCCGCCTAGAAAATCCACCATCATTATTAGAATTAGCACAACTTGTGGGGGTTAGCGATGCCTGCGGCGGGCTACGCCTACGCACCCTCCAACGTGGTTTTCAGCGACTCTTTAGTACTACCGTATTTGGTTACTTGACAGATAAACGCATGGAGCGAGCAAAATGCTGGCTCAGAGAAGGAAATCGCACAGTGCTAGAAGTAGCAATTATGACTGGTTACTCCAATCCCACACACTTTAGTGTTGCTTTTAAACGTAAGTTTGGTATCTCTCCGAGTCAGTGTTTGTTGGGAAAAAAGTCTGTTTAACGATGATTAGGGACTTCTTAATTACGAATTACGAATTATTCTGGTCAGTGTTTATTGCCAGAAAAGTCTGTTTGACGATGATTAGTTCTGTATTGGGGTAGACACGACCATCGAATTCCTGTAATCTACATTTCGAGTTTATTCATAAATCTTCTCAACAAAGAGGTTTTCTGTTACTGGAGTGTGAGGAAAAAATTCATGAAAATTCAGCGATCGTTGTCTAATATTTGGCTGTGGTTGGTGATCAGTTTTCTGCCTTTACAGATGCACTTGGTATTTATATCCAAGATCGAATATCCCTAAGTGAGAATCTGAAGTTGCTGTTGGGTGTCCGGTTTGATGCCTTTAAACAGACAGATGGAGATTTGGTAGCAAACACCGAAAGTAGCCAGTCAGGAGATGCGTTTAGTCCTCGTTTCGGTATTGTCTACCAACCCCTACCACCAATTTCACTCTATGCCAGCTACAGTCGCTCGTTTACCCCAGCGATTGGAACTAGCTTTGATGGCAGCACCTTTGAACCTGAACGTAGCACCCAGTATGAAGTCGGGGTGAAGGCAGATTTGAATGAGAGAATTTCTACAACACTTGCTTTCTATAATCTGACTCGCTCCAATGTTTTGACTGAAGATCCAAATAATCAAGATTTTTCGATTCAAACAGGTGAGCAGCGCAGTCGGGGTATCGAATTCAACATTGGGGGTGAAATATTACCCGGTTTGAATGTGATTGCAGGTTATGCTTACACGGATGCCATAATCACCAAAGACAATACTTACACATCAGGTAATTATCTCAACAATGTCCCAAAAAATAGTTTCAATTTGTGGACGAAGTATGAAATTCAATCTGGTAGTCTCAAAGGACTCGGCTTTGGTTTGGGATTATTCTATGTGGGCGAACGGCAAGCAGATTTAGAGAATAGCTTTCAGTTGCCGAGCTATTTCCGTACTGATGCTGCTATTTTCTATAAACAAGGACAGCTTGGCGCACAGCTTAATTTCAGAAATCTGTTTGGTGTGGATTATTTTGAGTCTGCTCGTGACCTTTTGCGTGTTTATCCTGGTGAGCCGTTCACAGTGCAGGGCACGATTTCGTGGGAGTTTTGATCTTCCTTAGTCCCTTCAAAAGGTTACTAAGCTAAAAATTGTATTGATTCATAAATCTTCTCAATAAAGAGGGTTTTGGTTACTGGAGTGTGAGGAAAAAATTCATGAAAATTCAGCGATCGTTGTCTAATACTTGGCTGTGGTTGGTGATGATTTTTCTGCCTTTGTTCATGGCACAATCTGTACGGACAGAAGTGAAACACAATTCACCAACAGTAATTACAACAATTAAGCGACTGAGCGAGATTGAACACCCAGCCACCAAGCTTACCAAATTACCAAGCAAAACATTGTTGTAGACGATCCAGCTAATCCGGGATTTAGCCTTCAGGTTGGTGAACAACGCAGTCGAGGCATTGAACTAGATGTTGCTGGTGAAATCTTGCCGGGATGGAAAATCATTGCCAATTATGCCTATATTGATCCGGAAATCACTGAAGATACCAGATCACAGTACAAAGGGAATGAACCGAGTAATGTTGCCCGAAACAGTGCCAGTTTATGAACAACTTATGAAATTCAAACTGGAGGTTGGAAGGGGTGGAGTCAGTTTTGTAGGCGACAGACAAGGAGACTTGGAGAATACATTCACGTTGCCTAGCTATGTGCGAACCGATGCAGACAAAATACTCATAAATTCTTCTAAAGAACTCACAGCGATACCTCCGGTAAGCTCCGCTAACGCGCTATCCATTAAAGTTTCTAATTGCTCCACACTCTGGCCCTCAAGCCTTGCTTCTACCTTTTGGGGAATTTCGCCAAAGCGTAGAGGCATATGGGCTGTGTAACGCAACTGTAACTCGTTAAGTACCAGAAAATCCCCGTTGGTAGTGCTGTATGCCTTCACCAAAACATCTGTTTCGCGGCTAATCCACTGAAGCTCAGAGCCGAGAATTTCTTTTGCCACGACTTCAGGAAGCTGTGTTACCCACTGTACCCATGCATCCGGAGCTAAATTAATTAGTCGCTTGCTACCAATATCTGCTGCTTTTGCCACAGGACGCTTGATATCTTGATCAGTAAATAATGGTACATCATAAAGATTGCAGTATTCTGGCGTTGGTTTTTAAGTTGAAGCAATGTCTACGATGGGTTACGCTTATGCATTGTTTTAAGAAATGTATGATTGATGTATGTTAGGTATTGAATAAACATTTCTGAATGTAAACCGCCGATGAAATCTGATAGTAGACCAAACTATACAATTTTAGAAGTTCAAGAACTTGATGTTAATTATGGCGGCATCCAAGCTCTGAAAAAGATTAATTTAATTATTCAAAAAGGTGAGGTGGTAACTCTAATTGGTGCCAATGGTGCTGGAAAAACTACTACACTTCGCGCTATATCTAAAATAGTTAATCCTCAGAGTGGCGTGATTATCTATAATGGACATAATATTACCCGCCGTCAAGCTCATGAAGTTGTACAACTTGGTATCGCCCATTGTCCTGAAGGACGCAGAGTATTAGCGCGACAAACAGTCTTTGATAATTTACTTTTAGGTGCTTATATTCGCTCCAATCAAGCCGAGATAAAAGCAGATATTCAGCGTCAATTTGAGCTATTTCCACGATTGTCACAAAGACGTGATCAACTAGCAGGAACCCTCAGCGGTGGTGAACAACAAATGTTAGCGATCGCTCGGGCTGTAATGAGTAAACCACAACTATTGCTTTTAGATGAGCCTAGCTTAGGTTTAGCACCTGCGATCGTCCGAGAAATCTTCTCCATTATTGAAAATCTCCGGGCTACAGGCGTTACTATTCTGTTAGTTGAACAAAACGCTAATCTGGCGCTACAAATTGCCGATAGAGGATATGTTTTAGAAGCTGGTTCTATAACCTTAACAGGCGCAGCATCAGAATTAATTAGTGATGAGCGAGTTAAAAAAGCTTATTTAGGGTAATTAATTAAATGGAAACTAGGAAGGTACAAGCGTATGGTAAGATCACCAATTAAACCCCTAACTTTAGAAGAATTTTTGAAACTACCAGAAACAAAACCTAGCTCAGAATACATCAATGGTCAAATTATTCAAAAGCCAATGCCACAGGGAAAACATAGTATTCTTCAGGGTGAACTAGTCAGTAATATCAATTCTGTAGCTAAGCCTCAAAGAATTGCCCTTGCATTTCCAGAATTGCGGTGTACTTTTGACGGACGTTCAATTGTGCCAGATGTAGCAGTGTTTGCTTGGGAACGGATTCCCTTAGATGAGCGTGGAGATGTGGCGAATGTCTTCAAAACACATCCAGACTGGACAATTGAGATTCTTTCGCCAGATCAAAGCCAGACTAAAGTAACCGGAAATATCTTGCATTGTCTAAAGCATGGTAGTCGCTTGGGTTGGCTAGTTGATCCAGATGATCGTTCTATTTTAGTTTATCCACTAAAGCAGCAACCAGAACTTTTACAAGAAGAACAAGAAATACTACCAGTTCCCGATTTAGTTAGCGATTTTCAGTTGACTGTTGGGCAACTATTTGGATGGCTTAAGTTATAGGATAATACATTAATGAGTTTTAAACTTAAAAATATCATTCCTTGGGGACGTTCGATGGAGGAATACGTTAAGATGTTTGACTTAACTCCTGAAGAACTAAGGTTAACTATACTCGATTGTGCTGGTGGCCCTGCTAGTTTCAATGCAGAAATGACTGCTCAAGGATACAAAGTTATTTGTTGCGATCCGATTTATCAATTCACTGCAAATGAAATTGAGAACCGCATTCAGGATACTTATCAAATAGTTATAGATAGTGTTAAAGACATCCAAGAATATTATGTTTGGCAGAATATCCAATCCCCTGAACAGATGGGTGAAATTCGCATGGCGGCAATGCGTAAATTTTTGGCAGATTTACCTTTGGGAATCAATGAAAACCGTTATCTAATAGATGAATTACCTGTCTTGCCTTTTGAAACTCATCAGTTTGACTTAGCTTTATGTTCCCATTTGTTATTTACTTATTCCGATCAGCTTTCAGAAGAATTTCATCTGGCATCAGTTTTGGAGATGTGCCGAGTTGCCAAAGAGGTACGTATTTTTCCACTATTAAAAATATCCGGTGAACCATCACCTCACCTGAAGCCAATTATGAGTGAATTACAACAACGGCATTATTCAGTGGAAATCAAGCAGGTACCTTACGAATTTCAGAAAAATAGCAACCAAATCTTGCGTATCAATTCAATGTAATATTTAATTTTTATGTCTGGTGATTGTTGGGAATTTCCAACTAAAGCTGATTTAGAAGATTTTGTCTGCGCGAATTTAAAGCAGTCAAATTAACGTTAAAAGGGCGGTTATAAACCGCGTCTATACAAAACTTTATCCACCTCCGTGGGTTTCAAACAAGGGGCAAAATCCACTTGTTTCCCTAGTCCGCGTAGGCAGCCTACCCTTCTCTACGAGAGGCTGCGCCAACAGGAACGCCTGCCGTAGGATGCCCGCAGGGCTGTAGGGCGAACGTTTGTATAGCCGTGAATTATATTCGCCCTGGCTCTAAGTTGATACGCATGAGCAATAGTGTAACCCTACCATATGTTGCATCCAAACGAAAACTGCTATAACTAATTTCTACTGATAAGTTTTCTAAATCCTTTATATTATTACAAATTATTACAAATAATGTCATATATTAATATTTGCAGCCCTCCTTGCAGATATCTATATATTTGTTTAGCGGCGAAGTCTATTCACCGGAATAATTAAACCCATGAGTCAAATAGTCTGGATCGCAAGACACGCCAACCGCCTCGATTTCGTAAACCCTGATTGGTTTCTCACCGCCGAACGACGCTACGATCCACCTTTGTCTGATGATGGTATGGTGCAGGCACAGCAGTTAGCTAAACGATTTAAAGGAGAAAATATTGGGCATATTTTCGCTTCTCCTTTCCTGCGAACCGTACAAACGGCAAACGCAGTTGCAGAAGTGCTTAACTTACCGATCAAATTGGAAACAGGCTTGAGTGAATGGCTAAATCCAGTTTGGATGACAGAAGAACCCGAAAGACTCTCAACTCCAGCATTAGCAGAGTTATTCCCCAGAATAGACCTTGGCTATACTTCGCGCATCGCCGCCAATTATCCTGAAACTCGCGAAAAAGTGCGAGAACGTTCTGGACAAACTGCTAGATGTTTAGCTACTGAATTCCTCCCAGACAATATCCTGCTAATAGCACATGGTGCATCAGTGTTGGGGGGAGCAATGGGGCTAGTGGGGGAAATTGCCATAACAGAAGTTAAAGCTTCTTTATGTTCCTTGGTAAAAGTGGTACGCGAAGATCCAGAATGGTTATTAGAACTAAAGGGAGATACTTCCCATTTAACCCACATAGAAGAAGTTATTCGATTTGCTTAAATCTCTGATCGGGATTTGCGTTCATGGCTTCTGCGAGGTTGGGTATATCCTACAAAAAAGTAATTAATTCACGAATAAGTTCTATGACTTTGTTACTAGCAGGAGACATCGGCGGGACAAAAACTATTCTGCGATTGGTTGAAACATCAGACTCACCAAGTTCAGATCCTATTTATCAGGAAAGTTTCCACAGTGGCGATTTTCCCGATTTAGTACCGATAGTGCAGAAGTTTTTGGTCAAAGCTAACACACCAATACCACAAAAGGCTTGTTTTGCGATCGCAGGCCCCATTGTCAAAAATACTGCCAAGCTGACCAATTTAGCCTGGTTTTTGGATACCGAACGTCTAGAACAAGAATTGGGTATCCCGCAAATTTCTTTGATTAACGACTTCGCCGCCGTTGGCTATGGCATTTTAGGTTTACAAAAACAAGACTTGCTGACATTGCAGGTTGGCAAATCTCAACCCGAAGCCCCCATTGCGATTATTGGTGCTGGTACCGGGTTAGGGCAAGGATTTTTAATTAAGCAGGGAAACAACTATCAAGTCTTTTCCTCAGAAGGTGGACACACTGATTTTGCTCCCCGAAACGAGATGGAGTTTCAATTGTTAAAATACCTCCTGAATAAACATGATATCCAGCGCATTTCTGTAGAACGCGTAGTTTCTGGAATGGGAATTGTCTCAATTTACCAATTTTTGCGCGATCGCAAAATTGCCCACGAATCACCAGACATCGCCCAAATCGTCAGAACTTGGGAACAACAAGCCGGACAGGAAGAGAAAATCGATGCTGGTGCTGTCATTGGTACAGCTGCACTAGAAAAACGCGATCGCCTCTGTGAACAAACTTTGCAATTATTTATAGAGGCTTATGGTGCAGAAGCAGGCAATCTCGCCCTTAAACTCCTACCTTACGGTGGCTTATACATCGCTGGTGGGATTGCGCCCAAAATCCTGCCCTTAATCGAAGACAACAGTTTCTTATTAAATTTCACCCAAAAAGGCAGGATGCGCCGTCTCCTTGAAGAGATACCCGTGTATATTATCCTCAACCCCCAAGTGGGACTAATTGGTGCTGCTTTACGTGCTGCTGGGTTATAACAACTAGCATCATCAGTGATATCAGCATCTCGAAAGGCAAAAAATATGACAGTTAAAAGTCTGTTGCGATTAATCGCCGCCACCTTTGTCTGCGGTGGATGTGTTCTGGTGGAAGCGCGTCAACCTAAACCTGGGGCGGCTGTTGTCAAACCAACCGTTTATCAACCCACACAGCCACAATGGAAGTTATTCACCGCTCCAGATGGGCGCTTTTCTATTTTGATGCCGGGAAGCCCCAACAGAAATACCCAATCCCAAAAAACTTACATGGGGGAAATTAACTTAGAAATATTTGTCGCTCAACCACCAAAACAGGAAGTAGCATATGTAGTTGCTTACAATGATTTTCCTTACAGTTATGGTCAAATGGCTAACCCCAAAGCTGTACTTAATAATGCACGGGATATGGCTTTAAAGACTACGAAAAGTAATTTAATTAGTCAACGAAACATTCGTAGTTCCAATAATCATCCTGGCAAAGAAATTGAGTACATCAATTCTGGAGGAAAAATCACTAAAAGTAGAATGTATGTTGCCGAAGGAAGATTGTATCAAGTAATGGCAATAACTACAAAAAAACAGCAGAAGACATTAGCTAAAACCATTACTGGGTATTTAAATTCCTTTCATGTGGTTTTGAAAAAGTGAAATAACTAAAACCTCTACTATATTAGCCTTGCAATCAATTGCAGGGCTAATAAATAGGTAGGCACAAATAATTGAAGATGGTGTAAAATATGCTGACTTTTCACGGTGGAAAACCGACGCGAAACCTAACCCCCTAGCCCCCTTCCCTACCAGGGAATAGGGAGAATTCAAAGCCTCTCAACAGCAGGAGAGAGGAATGGAAGTGAGATTTTCCAAATAAGAGTGAAAAGTCAGGTAAAATGTGTTATGGCTTCCGCAAGTGATTTAGTGAATTACTTAGAAAATATCTCCCTAACTCAACCTGATCAGCAAGATTAAGTTTCGCCATCCCGATCACTAAGCACTTCTTAACGCCACAATCGGGTCGAGTTGAGCAGCGCGACGTGCAGGAACAACACCAAAGAATAAACCAATACCACCAGAGACACCAACTGCCATAATAATCGCTGTTGGAGAAAGTGCCGCTTCTAAGGGAGTCAAGGCTCCCACTAATAGAATGCCACTGACGCCAACCGCAGTCCCAACTAAACCGCCAGCGGCTGAAACTATTACTGCCTCAATGATGAACTGTAGCAAAATATCTTGTTCAGTTGCGCCGATCGCTTTTCTCAATCCGATTTCTTGGGTGCGTTCGGTGACGGAAACAAGCATAATATTCATGATGCCAATGCCGCCGACAAACAGCGATATACTTGCGATCGCTGCTAGCATAATTGTCAATGCACCAGTAATTTGACCGACAGTTTGCAAAGCATCCTTTTGAGAGCGAAGAGTAAAATCATCTTCACCATTAATTTTGTGTCGTAAACGCAACAAATTAGTAATTTGAAACTCTGCTGCATCCACGCTTTCTGAATCACGAGCGGCAGCGACGAGATAATCTAAGGCGATACCATAAGGAGAATTCTTTCCCACAAGTCGGTTTGCGGAGGTTGTGATTGGTATTAAGGCAGCATTATCATAATCTGCTCCCACGCTGGAACCTTTGGCTATTAACGTCCCAATCACTTGAAAGCTCGTATTTCCAACTCGCAATTGCTGACCTATAGCGTTACTATTACCAAATAGTTTTTCTGCCAAGTCTCCACCTAGCACAACGACTTGGTTACTTCGCTTGATGTCTACCTCAGAGAAAAACCTGCCTTTAGCAGTTTCAAAATCGCGCACCGATAGGAAGCTGGGAGTTGTGCCAATAATGTTGACATCGGTGTTTCTGTTGCGGTATGTAATTACCTGTCTTGTATTTAACTCAGGCGCAACTCCTACTACAGTTGGTACTTGAGAGGCGATCGCTTCGGCATCTTGTAACACCAGAGTTTTTGGCACTTCAAAGGAGATACGCTGAGTTTCTCGATTACCTGGCAGTATAAACAGCACATTTGGCCCTAATGACTCCAGCTGTTTATTCACGTATTTTTGCCCACCTTCACCAATGCCAATCATGGCAATTACTGAGGCGTTGCCAATAACTATACCCAGCATGGTAAGGGCGCTACGCAGCTTATTTGACAGCAGGGTTTTACCTGCCATATTAAGGCTTTCTAAGAGGTTCATACTAATCCCTAATTCGTAATTCGTAATTACAATATAATTAGTTCTATTTTAATGTATTACGGAAAGGACACTATACTTCAAGGTTAGTGAGAATAGTAACTCAACCTTAACCAAAAATTTTTAACTCTTAATCAAGAGAAAATTTGTTTTTAACAATAGTTAAATATATTACTTTCAGGTTACGAAATGTAGTGATTATTTCAAAGGTCGCTTTTAATCTTAAAGTTTGACTTTTGGAAGGCGAATTATAGAAGTCTAAAATTACCATAGCAATCCGAAATTATTTGTGAACTTCTTTCTTTTTTTAGCGTCTTGACAGTTCGCTTAAAAGTAATTCTCACAGATTATATGGGATCGCTATCTCAGTAATTTTCCAGCGCCTATAAACGTTCACTAGAGTTAAGAGTGTTTGTTGACCAATTACCAGATGCAACAGTTTTGAGTCAACTTACAGAATTTCATAAATTATAGCCTTATCGAGTCCATATAAGACTCGTCACTAAGGTGCTAAATTTGTCACTGATTTATGAAATGCTGTAAATTCTCTTAGTCTGTTAGCAATCGAAAGTTTAGTAGCACTCCAGATTTGCAAACATGCCTGGTGAATAGAATTCACGGCTATACAGAATGAAGTTCGATTACGTAAAGAAATTTCAAGGCTTCCTTTGTGTAGCTGAAGCAGTGCCTTGCGAGGTTTTTCTGGTTGTAGGAACTGCTATCTAGACTTCCATTTAGAGGGTAATTTGCATATTTGGAATACTACAGAAGTTTACCCCAAAGGAGCAATTTTTTATGGCACTCTACGGCTATACCATTGGAGAAGATCGTGATGGAAACGCTAGTAATGGAAAGCAACTTGATGTTTACCGCTTTCTTATCCCTACTGCGCCAACTTCGCTAATTACTCCTACGCGAGTAGGTACAGTCAATATTGCAGGTACTGTTACTAACGCAGATTTAGAAGGCTTGGGAACTAACCCTATTACTGGAAGGGTAAGCGCCGTTAACGAACCACGTGCTGGTGGTACCCCATCAACTCCTCCAACTGTTATTCGGGTAGATAATGTCGATCAGCCTTTTGCTGGAACTAGTGTGTTGCCAACGCTTACATCATCTGACCTACGTCGTTTTGGGTTTGATTCAGGTGCTGACTTTGGACGCGACTATTCAGTAAGTGGTCAACCAATTGTTCTGTACAATATTTCCGGGAATGATGATAGCAAGAATGGTTCAGTAGGAAGCTCTCTTTACAAAATTACTACAGCTACTCCTGGAGTTGTTAGCCTTGTAGATAGCACACCTACTGTTACAGAAAGACAAGGAACTCAACCTACTAATCTTGGAAAATTTGCCGACGGATTAGCTATCGATAATCTTAATCCTGGTCGGACTCGTGCTCTTGCTAGCGATTTCAGCACTGCTGATGGAGATGGCGACCAGCTTTACAAGGTCGATTTGCTCACTGGTCAGCTATCTGCGCCAATTGTGATCAGAAATTCTGCAGGTCAACCTCTTAATGTCGACGCAGATTCGGGACTAGCATTTACCAACGTTACTGGATCTTATCAACAACTATTCGCTTTGCTGGAAACTGGCTTTGTTTATGGGATCACAGGCTACCAAGACGATCTCAACGCAGCAGGTCTAGGTTTAGGTGACGGTTTTGCAACGGCCACCTTACTTGGTAGAGTCAATTTACCAAATGCTTTGAGTGGAGTCGTTGATTATGAAGGCTTTACGATCGCTAACCACTAATAGACTTTAGCAGTTAAAGAAGAAGAAAATAAAGGGTCAAAGGATAATTCTATCCTTTGACCCTTTATTTTCCCAACTAAGTTAAGTCGATGACGATAACTCAAACTACAGCAGATTGCAACAGGCGTGAAGTACAGATTATCTTAAGGGCACAGCAGTGCTGTGCCCCTACCTGTGTAATTCATTTACCTGAAAAACCCTGTATATTAACTAGTGTAAAAAATATTGAAATTATTTCATGAAAAGGAGTCATTCGTCAGAATATCCTAAGCAGTCAAGTCAGGGGTTTCAAGCAAGGAATACTTTTATTCTCATCTACGATTGAAGTCGCTTGCAAAAGAACCACGATTCATCCACAATTTCTGTCAGAATTCAATTCTCAAGTCTGACTCCTGACTTTTGAATTCTTCTTCGGTAATTTGGTATTATTTATTCTGTTGCTCCTTGGCCTTTTCGATTTTGTAGTCTTTGGGTGGGTTTACAAACACGCGATCGCCTTCTTTAACTCCCCCTAAAATCTGAGTTTGGTCTTGGATTTGCGCCCCAACTGTAACTTCGCGAAACTGAGGTTTATTCTTTGCATCTGGTATGAGTACGCCAGTTTTACCCTTTTCGGTGACGATTGACACCGTTGGTAACACCAAAGCATCATTGACGCGATCGCCCAAAAAAGTCAGATCCACATTTAAGCCAGAACGCAGTTTATCTGTGCCAGTATCAAGAGCAACCCGCACCTGGAAGGATGTTACACCTTGTTCTATCACTGCTTCTGGAGCAATCAGGCGCACATGAGCTTTAAAAACTTGATCGGGATAAGCATCAGCGACAATTTCTACCTGCTGTCCCTGTTTAATTCTACCAAGATCGGCTTCGGGAACTTGAGCTAATATTTCTAAACCGCGTGCTACAGCGACAATTGAACTGGAAGTTGCCGATGCACTAGTAGAAGCAGAAGTTGTGGGTGTGACAAACGCGCCTGGTTCAGCATATTTTTGCGTCACAATTCCCGAAAGAGGAGCGCGAATAATTGTATCTTCCAACTGCACTTGCACACCCTTCAATTGAGCCTCAGCAGCTGCAACAGCTGCTTGACGCTGGACAACTTCTTCAGGACGGGTGCCATCTTCCAACAGTACCAATGCTGCCCGTGCTTCAGTAACAGCTGCTTGGCGTTGGTCGATTTCCTCAGTCCGAGTGCCACTTTGGACTAACGAAAATCCTTTTTTCGCTTCTTCTAAATTGGCTCTAGCACTTTTGTCTTCGCTAATGGCTTGATCGAGTAATTGTTTATTTTCTGCTCCCTGTTCGTATAGGTATTGATAACGCTTTACCTGTCCACTGGTGTAATTCGCCTTTGCTTGAGCTGCATCCACTTGGGATTGAGATTGAGCAATTTCTTGGGGACGATTACCAGATCGAGCTGCGGCTAGCTGGGCTTGAGCTTGTGCTAACCGCGCCTTTGCTTGAGCGATTTCTTGAGGACGACTACCAGCAACGGCTTCGGCTAGTTGTGCTTGACTTTGGGCTAAGTTAGCCCGGTACTGGCTACTTTGAGCCTCAATGCTGGCACTATCCATGCGAGCGAGAATTTGCCCTTGTTGAATGCGATCGCCTTGTTGTACATATAATTGCGACAGCACTCCAGGGTTCTTCGGACTAATATTTACGCTCTGAACTGGCACGACTTTGCCACTAGCTGTAATCCGCAAGGTGACGTTTTTCGCTGCCACTGGCACAGTTAATTGAGCAATGTCTTCTTTTGTCCCTTGATTTACCAGGGTGTAGGTTGTAATACCAACAACCAAAACACCCCCTGCTATCAGCCCCATCAGCCAGCGTAATGGATACTTAACTTTGCCAATAACAGGAATTTCTATCTGCGTAGCCATATCTAGAAGCCTATAAATCTTGCTTTATGGGAGTAGCCTGTAATTAAAGGGCAAGTGCAGGAATGCGGATTTGTTAAAATTTTTAGATTAAATCTTTAATTAGTTAACTAAAAATTAGATGCATAATTAGCTTCATAGTTGCTTAATCTTCCTTCATAATAGGTATTACATGTCTGTATGTCTTCACCTGAAAGGGTGACCTTAGCCACATTGTTAGGTAAAACTTCGCTAGCAGACCTACTACAAGTGAGGTTACACTTTATTTCTCCCTAGGCTGAAGCCTGAAGCTACCCGTAGCTTGCTTTTAATTGCCACATTTTTGGCGATCGCCACTATCGCTCTTCTATTACTCTGGTCAAATAAAAATAATCGGAGGTTGGAGGGTTTCGGATTTTTATCTAGCGAGAGTAATAAAAGAGGGCTATTGCACCAAAGAAGTCACAATACTTAGGATGCTGGGCTTACAGTATTGAAGCATTATGCTTGCCCCCACATTCTGCACTTCATTTTGTAACATAAATCCTGATAGAAAATTTAACTTTAATAGGACTTACGCAATAACTCTCTGAAACCTTATTCCTTTGTGTCCTTCTCTACGAGACGCTACGCGAATGCGTCCTTTGCGGTTCGTTTTTTCATGATTTTGCGTAAGTCCTGTTTAATAATTGAATATATATACTGATAATTAATATCGACAACTACATTTACTTGTTTATGCATAAAAGTGTAGTTAGCTAAAAAGATTTTTATTGGTGATTCATCATCGAAATCTGTATCTGTATTAGATTCATTAAGCTTTTAACATATCAAGCATGGCTGATATGATAGGATATAAGAGCAGAAGTAAACATGAATAAATATCATCTCTCAAATTATTCATAACTCCTTGGGGATTTTGTAACCCATTACACCTAAATATTCTTAATGCGTTTGGCTTCTGCTGAAGAAAGCAGTTGAACTTAACCGTACCATGATCTTTATTGCAACAGAATTTGTTTGGAGTCAATAGGAGCAGTTGTTTTTGCACTAGGATGAAGCTCTTGATTACTTACAGACAAGAGAATTTGTTTGGAGTCGATAGCAACGATTAGCACATTAGGATAGCTACAGATATTTTTTGACAGTTGTTCGACTGTGAATTCTCTATTTACACTTATCTAATTGCTGACCCCAAGAGCCTCAAAAGATGATGAAAGATATTTTCGCTAACCAATGTTGCGGGAATCTAGCTTCCCCTTGTTAAACCTTTAGCTTAATATTTTGTTTGTGACTTTTAAAGGAGACAAAAGCATTATGTCGTCTGCGTTAGTTAAGCCATTAGATCGCGAATCAGCCATTCTAAGTGACGCAAAGAGTATGCAGTATCAAATCGTAATTGTCGGGGGTGGAGCCGCAGGTATCACAGTCGCCGCCCAACTGCTGAAAAAAAATAAGCAGCTTGATATTGTGATTATTGAACCAGGAGACAAACACTACTACCAACCAGCTTGGACTCTAGTTGGCGGTGGCGTTTACAAAGCTCTTGATACTGTAAGGGATGAAAAAGACTATATTCCTGATCGTGCTACTTGGCTCAAAGATTATGTAGCTCAGTTAGACCCAGACAACAATACAGTTATTACTCAGCAAGGAAAGCGTATTTGCTATGAATATCTGATTTTAGCTCCAGGTATTCAAATTGATTGGCATTTAATTAAAGGGCTAAAAGAAACAATTGGGCAAAATGGCGTTTGTAGTAATTATGCTTATGAATACGCCCCTTACACTTGGGAAGTTATCAAAAACTTCAAAGATGGTAATGCTATTTTCACTTACCCTAATACTCCAGTTAAATGTGGAGGGGCACCACTGAAAATTACCTATTTGGCTGATGATGCCTTCAGAAAACAAGGGATACGCCCTCAGTCAAAAATCATGTTTTGCACAGCTATGGGAGTTATTTTCGGCGTCAAAGAATTCGCAAAAACATTGCTTTCTGTAGTAGAGCGTAAACAGATAGACGTGAGATACAAACAGAATCTCAAAGAAATTAAAGCTGATACCAAAACAGCAATTTTTGATGTTTTAACAGATTCGGGTGTCGAAGAAGTAACTATCCAATACGACTTGCTTCATGTCACACCACCAATGAGCGCACCTGACTTTATAAAACAGAGTAAATTAGCTGCACCAGATGGAGCAAGTCTTGGCTTTGTTAATGTAAACAAACACACCCTACAGCACAATGTTTACCCCAACGTGTTTAGCTTAGGTGATGCTGCGAATCTCCCAACATCGAAAACAGCGGCTGCTGTGAGAAAACAAGCGCCAGTTGTTGTTCATAACTTACTGGCTTTAATTAACTCAAAAAACCTCACTCAAAAATACAACGGCTATAGTTGCTGTCCAATAACTACAGGGTATGGCAAGGTAGTGCTTGCTGAATTTAGTTATGAAAACAACCTTTCCCCCACATTTCCAATTGATCCAACTAGAGAACGGTACAGTATGTGGTTGCTAAAAAAATATGGCTTCCCCTATATCTACTGGAATAGAATGTTGAAAGGTAAACCTTTTGAAGGGAAGTTATTAGGAATTGGCTCTTGAATTTATTTTTATGGAAGATTCCTACGAGTTAGTCTCAGATTTATTGACACTAAGTTCTAACGAGCGCAATTACTACCAGCAAGGGGAGAGAGTTATGAAGCTTAACTCTCAACACCTGCAATATCTTCTTAACTGCCGTTTTCTCTGACTCCATCTCTTGAACTCAATCCAGTAGGTACATTGGGATGAACTTTTTCCTAGAACAGCTAATCTTCGCCCAAGATTTGCTACCACACGGCACTCATTACTCTAATAGCCCCTTGTACCATCGTTGACTAATGCTGTGGGTACCTGAAGTTACAAAGGTGTCCCAGAAGGCTGTTGCACCCTATGGTTAACAGTTTTTGGTTCTACAATCCTTTCTCGACCTGTAATCAATCTAGAGCGACGATTACGAGTGATATAATTCCACGCCCACTGAAATACTACTAGTAATTTAGTGTCAAACTCGATTAAGAAGTAGATGTGAACTAATAGCCAAAATGCCCAAGCAATGAAACCTGTGAGTTTGATTAAGCCTAAATCTACAACAGCTAAATTTTGCCCAATCATCGCCAAACTACCCACATCGTTGTAATTAAATTGTGGCAAAGTCTTACCTTGAAGCCGTCGTCGAATTAGTTTACCTACATACTCTCCTTGTTGTTTAGCTACGGGTGCAACACCAGGTAAGACTTTACTATCTTGGTGGGAGAAGTTAGCTAAATCTCCAATTACGAAAATGTTGTCATAACCCTCGATAGACAAGTCAGGTTCTACAATTACACGCCCAGAGTAATCGCACTCTACACCTGTACTTTCTGCTAAGACTTTCCCCATTGGGGAACCTTGGACACCTGCTGCCCACAATATAGTTTTTGAGGTAATTTCTGTAAATTCATTGCCTTGCTTGAAAGTAACGATATCATCTTCAATATTTGTTACCCTGGTGTGAGTGTGGAGTTCGACACCCAACTTTTGCAAAGCTACTGCTCCTGATTTCGATAACTCTGGCGCAATGTGTGGGAGGATGCGAGGGCCCCCTTGTAATAGTAAAATTTTTGTTTCTGAAGTGTTGATGCTGCGGAAATCTTCTTTGAGAGTTTTGTGTGCTAATTCCGCGATCGCACCTGCTAATTCTACACCAGTCGGGCCACCCCCCACAATCACAAAAGTCAAGAAAGCACGGCGAATTTCTGGATTAGTTTCTTTTTCTGCTGCTTCAAATGCGCTAAATATCCGGCAACGCATTTCTATCGCATCTTCCACACTTTTCAAACCAGGAGCAACTTTTTCCCAGTTATCCTTACCAAAATAGGAATGGTTAGCACCTGTGGCGACAATTAATGTATCATAAGGTACTACTTCATCACCCAAAAAAACTTGTTGCGCTTTTGGATCAATATCATTTACTTCTCCCAACAACACTTTTGTATTCTTGCTTTTCTTAAATACAGATCGCAATGGTGCGGAAATATCAGAAGGTGATAGCGTACCTGTGGCAACTTGATATAAAAGCGGCTGAAATAGATGAAAGTTACGTTTATCAATGAGAGTAACATTTACATTCGCTGCATTCAGACCCTTTGCTGCATACAGTCCACCAAAACCACCCCCAACGATAACTACCTCATGCGGTGCATTCTTCTCAAGAGAGACTACCATAATAAAAATTTCCTTGTGTTAAGAAGTTGTAACTATTCTTAACAAAGTTCTAACAGAATTATCATGCAGGTTGCCGTTTATTTAGAACAATTAAAAAAAGAATGAAAGTAGCCAAACCCACATTCCGCACTTCAATCAGTAGGATGAATAAACTATATTTAAGTAAAAGTCCAAATTATAATTTTGACTCCTAAGTAATACTCAAAAAAATAAATTATGCAGGATAAATACCCCAGCTTTCAAACACCACTAACAAAGCTAGTTATCCAATAACATTTAATATCAATTATCTTCACTTATTAAAATATTAGAAGATAGTCCCATAATTAATCAAATATTTTTATTGCCAACTTTAGTACCAACTGCGTCAACAAAAACCTGTTTAACAGCGATCGCCACAGAGTAACTAAACAAATCTTTGCTATGCACTTGAGCAGATTGCAACTTTTGTTTGAGCTGCCAAACTCCGTTTTCTAGACGATTTTTATATTTTTCCTTACCACTAAAATGGTAAAATGTCAACTCCACACTTCGGTTAAATCCAACATAAACCCAGGTAAAATATCTTCCCCTGACAAATTTACAGGTTTATTTAGAACTTCTACATCCCGACTTTGGCGATAAATTTCCACCTTTTGATTCTTCCGCTCAATTAACCAACCTAAACAAGCGCCATTTTCTATATATTCCCTCATCTTGGCGCATAACTTTTCTATGGAGTCATTTTTAGAACGTAATTCCAGTACGAAATCAGGACAAATTGGAGCAAAACTTTCTTGCTGTTCTATAACTAAGAGCATCCCATCTTTCTTGACGTATCCAAGCAGCACCAGGAGAGCGATCGCTCCCATTAGGTAGATAAAAATCAGTAGATGAGTCAAAAGCTACACCTAATTTTGTTTGACGGTTCCATAACCAGAGTTGTCCAGCGATGTCAAAGTTTCGCTTGCCTGTATCGCTGCCAGTTGGTGGTATAACAATCAACTGTCCGGTAGCAGTTCGTTCTAATTGTAAATCTCGGTTAGCCAATGCTAACTGAACAAATTGCTCGTGGGTGAGTGTGGGTGGAATATTGACGGCTAAAGTTTGGGATAAGTTGGCTTGTGTCATTGTTCCGTCTTTAAACTAGAACTCAAATCTTACAGAAGGCTAAAATAGTTTGTCTTCTGGTTATTTCCAAAGTAACGTGCTTCCTCGCATTCTACGTTAATGACATCATGAAGTTCGTTACCAACAGCACGGCGATCGCCAGGATAACCCGACAATTTGTCTGGCGATGGTGGTTACTATAGTGACAACTCCAAGATTACCTATCTGTTTATGACAAACACTATTTCAATTACCGATTCCCTGGTTCATAATTCTGTACCGAAACCAGCAATAATTCGACTAGAAAACATTTACAAGATTTATGGTAGTGGCGAAACAGAAGTACGAGCGTTGAATGATGTCAACCTAATTGTGGAACAAGGCGAATATTGTGCAATCATGGGGCCCTCAGGTTCTGGTAAATCCACAGCCATGAATATTATCGGTTGTCTAGACCGTCCCACAGACGGACATTATTACTTAGATAACCTCGATGTAGCCCAAATGGACGATCGCTCATTAGCACACATCCGTAATAAAAAGCTGGGGTTTGTATTTCAACAATTCCATCTATTGCCCCAACTAACAGCATTAGAAAATGTCATGTTGCCGATGGTGTATGCTAATGTCAACCCAAAAGAAAGAAGCGATCGCGCAACAGTTGCACTGACAAGAGTCGGTTTAGCAAATCGCCTCAACAACAAACCAACCCAGCTATCTGGTGGACAACAACAACGAGTAGCGATCGCCCGAGCGATCGTCAATCATCCCGTAGTACTCTTAGCCGATGAACCCACAGGTGCACTTGATTCGCGCACAACCCAAGAAGTCTTAGACATCTTTGGCGAACTCAATGCTAGTGGGATTACTGTTGTCATGGTTACTCATGAACCAGAAGTTGCTCGTCAAACCCAGCGCATCGTTTGGTTCCGTGATGGTCAAGTTATACATTCCAACCTCACCCCAGCCGAATTAAATCATCTTGCTGTGTCATAACTTATTAAAGTCCCCCTATGCAGGTTCTCCGTACCCCTTCTCTTAAAGCTTGCTACGCATAGCGTCCCGTAGGGAAGGAGTAGGCAAACGAGAGTTTGTGTAGCCGCGACTTCTAGTCGTTAGGGCTGATAAATGCGGTTTTGATCTGATTACAGACTTGACGTTTTGCCAGTTTCTGCTTGCGTTGCGATCGGCTTAACATCGGTGTAACCCAATTCACCAGATATTGTCCGGAACACCGACATTTGCTCTTCAAATTCTAATCCTTCAATTTCCGAAAGCAAACCATTAATTTCTTTAGTTGGCTGGTAGCTGCTTGGCAAATCAACTACCGTATCTCCCATAGCTACCGCCCAAGCATACCAAACTAACAATTGATTGTTTTCTTTTATCGCCCCATAAGCACGGGAATACTCTGTATCCTTACGGTTTACTATATCCCGCATAATTGCCAGTTGCTCTTCATCTGACAATTTAAAATAGTCTTCTGATAAAATTGGTGATAGTTCTGGTTCAGCAGCAGTTGGAGCGGCTGGAGTCACAGAGTCACCCATTTTTTTATAAACCAAATAGAACCAGGCTAATTTTGCATCGGTGTCTAAGGCGTTAAACGAGTCCACCAATTTTTGAGTTTCATTGCTCTGGGCTTGAGAAATATTTTTATCGTAACTTGCAGTCATAAATTTGTTTCCAAGGAAATTTTACAGGACAAACTAAGGCTTACCAAAGTTTGAGCATCCGATTCTACTACCTATAGAAAGAGTTAAATTAGTTGAAAATTGCAGATTTAATCTACCCTTTAATAGAGGTAAAAGTCTCCCCTAGGAAGCAATAAATTAGCACATTACTTTGCTATAATCGCCCCAGCAATAAAAAATTTACCTAAAGGTTTTAATTATGCCTGATGAAGAAGTGAAGCCCAATTTAAATGAAGCTTCCACCCAGGATGCACAATTAGCTGCCGATAGCATAGCTAGTGGTCAGGAAAAAGCGCCAACGGTCAATTTTGATGCTGATTATGCAGCTGCACAACAATTCAGCGTGAGTGAAGTTGACCGCACAGGTAAAGGTGCAGCAGCAGCCGAAGCAGCCACTGCATCTAACCAGAAAACCTCTCAGCCACAAGAGACAAAAACTCAAGCGCAGTCAACTGGTAATCCTGATGATTTTCTAGAGTTAGCAAAGGAAGTTGGGAATTCTCCGACTGAAGGTGTAACTAATGTTAGTGATGATTTAGTAAAACGAGCTTTGGAAAAGGGTGAACGGAAAAATTAAGTTTTCCTGATATTTTGTAGGCTAGGCAATGTCACAAATATTAAAACTGAAGTTTTCGGCATTGGTAGACATTGCCCACCCTACTGTTTTAGTTAATTGTCAATTGTTAAGATTTTCACTATCGACTTTTTACTATAGCGGTTCTCGTTTGGATGCATTACAGTCTGACCTCTTTGCTAAAAGGAGAAAGGCTTTGAGGCTTACTCCCCAACGCTACAAGGGTTGGGGCTGTTCTTGTTAAGTCTGTATTCCATGCAATTGAGAACCGTTATATTGATTAATTAGCGACCATTCATGACTTCTAGAAGTTCGCTAGGTCGGTGAATTAAATAATCTGGATTTTGCTTGGCTAGTGCTTCCGCTGAGTTAAAGCCCCAAGTCACTGCAATCACTTGGATATTTGCTTTTCTTGATGCTTCTATATCTCTGGTTTCATCTCCAACATAAACGACTTCTTGAGGTTGGAGTTGATTTTGCCTCAATACATTATTGATTATCGTTGTTTTGCCAAAAATTGTAATTCCTGAGTAGATGAAATCAAATAGGTGATTTAAATCATTAATTGTCAGGAATTGAGTTACATTATCTTTAGAATTAGAAGTGATAATGCCCAGTTTATATCCTTGATTTTGGAGTTTCATTAATGCTTCTTTGATCCCCGGAATTGGCTTTAATTCTGGGATTTTGTTTTTTAATTCTCCTTTAACTTTTTTAACTAGAAAAGGGATCTTAAATAGAGAAACTCCGGAGTACTTAATAATTTCCCTAGATGTGAAGTTTTTGAGGAGGGCTAATTGCTCTGGGCTTATTTGTCTATAACCAAAATCTACAGCTAGACGATTAGCAATACTTACAAGGGCATCTACTGTATCAGCAATTGTGCCATCAAAATCAAAAATAATTACTTTCGGGGTCATTCTTCCGCCTGAATGCGTCAAGATTAGCTAGGGCGTTGCGTCGTAACATTTCTGGCTTAATCCGCCGCAAGGCAGATGCTGGAAATCGTTTATCCCACTCCTGATCTGAGATTTGGGCTAATTCTAGCAGATGGGGAGCAATATTCCCAGGATATGGCTGAAGCTCTGCAATATCAGTTGTGCTGGCAAAACGTTGATTCCAAGGACAAACATCTTGGCAAATATCGCAACCAGCAACCCAGCCTTGCAAATGAGGTGTGACTGTTTCTGGCAATTCCTCTGCCCGATTTTCAATTGTATGATAAGCAATGCAGCGATTAGCATCCACGACAAAAGGCTGAGTAATTGCACCCGTAGGACAAGCTTGAAGACAACGAGTACAGCTACCGCAGTGTTCTGTATGCGGGCGATCGCTCTCTAATTCCAAATTTGTCAACACTTCTCCCAAAAATACCCAAGAGCCATATTCCCGTGTAATCACATTACCATTTTTGGCAATCCAACCAATACCAGCTTTTTGAGCCAACACTTTATCTGGCATCGGCCCAGTGTCTGCATAATAACGAGCTCGTACGCCTTCATCAAGTGATTCTAGCCATGTAGATAGCTGCTTGAGTTTTTTATGCATCACCTTATGATAATCCCTTCCCCAACCATAACGAGAAATTTTGGCGTATTCCTCGCCTTCGGGACGTTGATGTGGTGTATAGTAATTTAGCGCCACACACACTAGCGATCGCGCTTCTGGCATCACTAAGCTGATATCTTGACGCTTTGGATTAGCCATCCATTCCATATCGGCGTGATAACCCAGTTCAATCCATGCTTGCAACCTCTGCGCTTCTGTGGCATCTACCCTATCTACAGCAGCAATTCCAACTTTGTGAAAGCCCAACTCCCTGGCTTTTTCTTTCACTACACTGCTGCTTGTTACGGAATACTGATTCATTTTTTTATCTGGATTTTGCCTAACTAAAGGCATGATGATTATACATTACGTATTCAATACCTTTGATTAAGATTTGTTGCCTATCTTACGGATAAATTTTATTTTTAAGCCAATGCGCTGCCTGCCCAATCCTGGGTGAGCTTAATTCCCTGCTTTTTAAGCAGGGTTATAACTGCCTCTTGCTAAATTCTGCTATAAAACTTCCATCGTGAGGAAGATTTACCAATATGTAGCAATCTATCTCAATAGCAGCTTTCTTTTTAGCTATTTTTGTATTGAAATTAATATTTAGCTAGCCTGATACAAGTAATTTTATGACCTCTGCTGAATTTATATCCCCAGCGCAGTTGAAAGAAGAATTCCAGATTGAGGGAATTACAGAAACAAGTATACTGCGTTATTTTGAAACCTTAAATGCAGGAGAATTTGAGGCAACTGCTGCTTTATTTGCGGTAGATGGTGTGATGCGTCCACCATTTGAATCTGATATTGTGGGGACAGATGCGATC
Organism: Nostoc sp.; assembly: GCF_036917615.1. GTDB lineage: Bacteria > Cyanobacteriota > Cyanobacteriia > Cyanobacteriales > Nostocaceae > Nostoc. The sequence goes on along the minus strand of NZ_JBALCZ010000061.1, from coordinate 41,095 downwards.
GCAGCCTACTTAAAACAAGAAGGCCAAAACATTAAAGTTTACCCCAACACAGGAATAGCCGAGACTTTAGAAAATGCTACGAGCCAAGTCCAGGTAACAGGCAAAGCACAAACTTCGTGGTGTAGTGTCAATGTCTTGTGGCTATTTATCCTCAACCAACAACGGCAAATTCTCTATACTAGAATCAAACTTTTAGCTTCCCCCCAAGATTTACTTTCTTTACGTAGTGAAAAGTAGCAAATAACTATAAATGGTTTAGGCTATATTTGATCATACCCAAAACAAAATCTCAGCATCGAAAATTCGTATAAATCACATGACTTGAAAAATAGTAGCTTTTGTCTATTGGACTAATTCGGGTAAAGTAGCTTCTAACTTGAGACAGTTGGCACCATTAATCTGCAACTGGTAATCTACTTTATCCATGAGACGATTCATAATAAGCCAACCATAACCACCTTCTTGTTTTTCCATCGGGTTTGGAGCGTAATAGGTAGACATATCAAAACCTTCGCCGTAGTCCCAAACTTCCAGGGCAAGATCCCGGTTTTTCACTTCCAAACGTAGTAAAATCGGTAAATTTGGTTTGTCCTTGTGAGCATGACGGACTGCATTTGAGTAGGCTTCTACCAAAGCCAGTCTCAAACGACTTGATTGCCGCGACCAATCCACAGATTCTCCTAACTGGATTTTCAAACATCCCAGCAACCAGTTTTCGACAATATTCAGAAAATTCAAGTCACTTGGTACATGAAGCTCACTTTTCATGACTTACAAAATCTCCAGTGAAAGTATAGTTTGATCATCTTCTTGAACTTGGTTATCGGCTTGGATGCGAGCTAGTAAATGGTTAAGAGAAAGCGGTTGTTGCTCTTGTTGTAAGAGTTGCCAAAGACCATCTTGATTCAGCATAGAACGGTTAACTGGCTCAACGCCAGTCTCGCTTTTTACTGCTAAATTCAAATCATTTGAGATCATTGCTTCTGTAATTCCATCGCTGGCAAGTAACAATGTGTCTCCAGCAGCGAGAACCAAACGACCAGATTGTGCCTGCCACTTAGGCAAGATCCCCAAAGGAACGCTGCGGACTTTCAGGTAATTGGGATTGTCGGCTAAAGCGCCTTGGCGTGACCATAACAGTGGATAGATATGACCGGCATTAGTGTAGACGAGTTCCTTAGTGGTAGGGGTATAACAGGCTAACACAAGGGTGATGAAATAATTGTTGCTAATTAAATCTTCACTGAGAGCGTGGTTGAGGTTTTGCATGACCACATTCGGCTCGGCTGGTGCTTCTTGAGATAATTCCCGGCGTAAAACTGAAATAATACTAGCCATAAATAAAGCAGCTGGGACGCCCTTGCCAGAGACATCACCCACTGCCAACCACAAATCGCCTTTGGGATGAACAAAAACTTCAAAAAAATCGCCTCCTACTTCTCGCGCCGGGTAACAGCAGGCTTGTACCTTCACACCTTTGATGTCAGGTAAACTTTGGCGTAGCAAGTTGTATTGAATTTGGCGAGCTACCTCCAACTCATTATAAATCTGCTGTTGCTTTTCTTGGAGACGCTGGTAGAGTTTTGCTTGAGAGAGGGCTAAGGCTGCTTGTTCGGCAACACCTGCAATCAGTTGGATGTCTTCGTCTTGCCAGGGGCGATCGCTTCCCCATTGGTGGAGGGCTAGTACAGCCAACAAATGCTGCTGGTAACTAAGTGGTACAACCAGATGGTGACAAGGGTTGCCGTCGTATATTTCTTGAGCAAGTTGATAATGACGTGTTTCCAGCACTTTTTCAATTAAAACACTGGAATCGAAGAAGAAATCTAATACACGGGATTGAGGATCGCGGTATAAGAACTCGTCTTGTGTGAGGCGATCGCCCTCTACTGGTCTGAGCAAGCAACTGGTAGCTTCAAATCTTTGTCCAATAGTTGCTACAATCTTTTGCAGCATACTGTCGTAGTCTAAAGATTCCCGAATTGCTGTTGTTACCGCATTAAACAAAGATTCTCGCCGTAGGGATCGACTCAACTCTTGCGTGCGCTTCTTAACTAGGCGATATGTATCACTGGCTTGCTCAACTAACCCTCTAAGCCGATCCGGATTCCAGGGTTTGGTAATGTACTTGAATACCTGACCAGAGTTAATCGCATCTACCAAATCTTCGACATCAGTAAAACCAGTTAACAAAATCCGAATCGTGTCTGGAAAGCGCTCGACGGTGCGACTAAAAAATTCGGTGCCATTCATTTCTGGCATTCTTTGGTCAGAAATAATCACCGCCATCTCGCCAAATTGATCCAAGATTTCTAGAGCACCAAAGGCATGATTGGCTTTATATACTTGATAATCTCGCCTAAAAGTGCGGTAGAGTAAATCTAAGTTATCTGGCTCATCGTCTACCACCATGAGCTTGAGTTTGTCCATCCCGATATCAGCCATATTTGACTTTAGTTTTCACATATTTGAATGGCGAGATAGCGTGATGTTTATCCCACCTGATAATTAACAAAAAATCAGAGAAGCCATTCACTTTGAAAATAAAACTTTCTCAAAGTTGTGAGTTTCCCTTAATCATCCTCAATTGCTCCATACCAAAATTAACTTTATCCAACCAACCCAGAACGCAAGGCGCGGACTGCTGCTTGGGTACGGTCATCGGCACATAGCTTATTTAAAATATTGCGAACGTGAGTTTTAACAGTGCCAACAGTGATGTAAAGTCTTTCTGCAATTACTGCATTACTACAACCTTCGACAATCAACTGTAACACTTCTAATTCCCTTTCTGTCAGGGTGTAAGGTTGAATTCCTTCCAGATTTTCAAAAGAATCAGAGTTAGGGGCAATAGTCTTGGTATCTACAAAAGCCGATTCCAACTTTTGGGGATTTTGTTGCGCTTGTTGTAATACAATCCGAGCGATCGCCGGATCGATCCAGGCGTTGCCATTGTAAGTTACTCGCACTGCTTCCAGCAAATTATCGAATTTGATATCTTTCATACAGTAAGAGTCTGCACCAGCTGCAAAAGCTGCCAACACAGCTTCTTTGTTATCCCGCAGCGTCAAAATTAACACCTTTGTGACTAGCTGCTGCCCATTAGCAATAGATTTTACCTCCCGTGTCAGTTCAATACCATCCTTATCTGGTAAACCAATATCTACAATGGCAATATCTGGTTGTACCGTTTTTAACATTTTTAGCCCCTCAGCAGCATTGGCAGCTTCACCTACAACTTCAATTTCATCCTTTTGCAGTAATGCTGTCCGAATACCTACACGAGTTAGGTCATGATCTTCAATCAGAGCGATACGAATTTTACTCATAGCCAACTTCAGCCCGTTACACTACCTTAACCGTAAAGTCGAGTTTCGTGACATACTCCCACACTAATTGCAAGCAGTATAGTGGGGGCTTCTGTTCCCGGAACCAGAGTTGTGAATTGAGCGTTTTATCCTAAGTAGGTAGGCACAAATTAACCTAACTATGTAACAAAATGTAAAACCGTCAAAGTCCTTGTGATTGCTTCTCTACGAGACCAAGGCGTAGCTTGCTTCTCCGTAGGAGTACGTTGCACTCCGTTTCACTCGCAATGACATACTTATAAATTTTCCCACCCACCTACTTAAGTGAATATTACACTTTAACAACAATAAAATTTGGATTAGTTTAGCTCAAATACAAGCGCCCAAGACTAATTAGTTTAATTATGCTTTCTCTTGTTGCAGGGCAATGGGAAATCTCTCCTGCCTAAGTTCTAATATAAAAAAATTTGATAAACTTAACATTTAAGTAAAATCTGGTGTGAGGCTTAATCAAGAATAGGCTATGTCTAGTGGTAATCAAGCATTTTCAGTGTTGGGAATACCAGTTCATGTGATGGCTAACTATCCAGGCTGGTTGTTAGAATGCCTGCACGCAGGCAGAGGAACTCATGTAGTAACGCTCAATGCAGAAATGACTATGCAGGCAGAGCGAAATCAATTCTTAGCTCAGGTGATTAAAAATGCTGAACTAGTGATTCCAGATGGAGCCGGGGTTGTTTTGTATTTGCGGTGGCTGTTATGGCAAAAAGTGCAGCGTTTTCCGGGGATTGAATTAGCAGAAAAACTTTTGCAAGAACTTGGGCAACAGAAGACAGGGGCAAAGGTATTTTTCTATGGAGGAGCGCCTGGAGTAGCCTCAATTGCGGCAGAGTTTTGGCAGCAGCAAATTCCAGATTTGAGTATAGCAGGCACTCACTCAGGCTACCATTCCCCAGAAGAAGAAGCACGATTGCGACAAACTTTAGCTCAATTGCGGCCACAAGTGATTTTTGTCGGTTTGGGAGTGCCACGTCAAGAGTTATGGATTGCCGAAAACCGCCATTTGTGTCCTCAAGCAATTTGGATTGGCGTTGGTGGCAGTTTTGATATTTGGTCGGGAACTAAAACTCGTGCTCCTGCCTGGTTAGGAAATAATAATTTGGAATGGTTGTATCGGCTTTATCAAGAACCTTGGCGTTGGCGGCGGATGTTGGCTTTGCCAGCGTTTGCTGGCAAAGCGTTTGTTTATCGTTTGACAGCAAGGGGTGCAATTATAACGTTTCTCGTTTGTATGCAATACACTTTGACTTCTCTCCAAACCTCTCTTTTATAAGGAGAGAGGCTTTGAATCTTACCCCCCAACCCTTGTAGCGTTGGGGCTATTCTTGTTAGGTCTGTATTGGACTCAACCGAGAAGGGCTATAGTCAAGAGTGCTAAGTGTTTTTACTTAGTTAGTACTGAAGTCTTCTAAAAATTTTAAATTTTCTTTGTTGAGTTTTAAATTCCCAGGCGAAACCTGGGAATCCTTATTTTGGGGAGAATATCAAATCTAAGCCCGCAAGCTATTTGATTGTGGGTATGAGGAAAATTTAACAATGCCAGTATTAACAACTCAAGTTAAGACAGACAAATCCGTTCATAGAGAGGACAGTGAAACTCAACAGCACGGTAGTAATACTACTGCAAAGGTGCAATTGCAATCTGTAACCAAGACCTATGCTAATGGCACTCACGCCTTGTTGAATGCGAACCTTGAGGTAAAAAAGGGAGAATTTCTGTTTATCACCGGGCCAAGCGGTTCTGGTAAATCAACACTTTTGAAACTGCTGTATGGCCAGGAGTTGCCCACACAGGGAGAAGTAATTGTTGATGAATGTAATGTAGCCGATTTACGGGGCGATCGCTTGTCATTATTGCGGCGACGGATTGGCATTGTATTTCAAGACTACAAACTGATTACCCGACGAACAGTAGCGGAAAATGTGACTTTTGTGCTGCAAGCTCAAGGGTATACCCGTAAAGAAATTCAACGACGCCTAGAACCAACCTTGAAGCTGGTAGGTTTACTGACAAAAGCTGACTGCTTTCCAGATCAACTGTCTGGGGGAGAGCAACAGCGGGTGAGTATTGCTCGTGCGATCGTTGGCACACCACCGCTGCTGTTAGCGGATGAGCCGACTGGAAATCTCGATTTAGATAATTCTTGGCAAGTGATCCAGATTCTCCAGAAGTTAAATTCCTTTGGGGCTACAGTAATTGTTACCACCCACGATGAACAATTGGTAAGGCGGTGCAATCATTCGGTAGTGCAAGTTCGCAATGGACGGCTGTCTCGAAAATAGTCATTAGTCATTGGTCATTGGTCATTGGTCATTGGTCATTGGTCATTGGTCATTGGTCATTAGATATTTCCGAAAATTAATTATGCGTTCACTCAAACCCTTGTAGAGACGCGAAATTTCGCGTCTCTACATTCTTTTCTGGAGATGTCTATTAGTCATTAGTCATTGGTCATTAGTCATTAGTCATTGGTGATTGGTCGTTGGTGATTAGTGATTGGTGATTGGTCATTGGTTATTGGTTATTGGTTATTTGCAAAACACAAAGGACAAATAATTAATAAAGGTGGTGTTTGACTTTTGCAGATAAGGGTGCCAAAGTTGCTGCTGTTTTGGCTGCTACGACTTGTAGGCGATCGCAGGCTTGTAAACTCTTAAAAGCTGCCTCTCGGATCACAACTTCCTCCTCTCGACTGAGTAAAAGTTGCAAGCATTCGACAACATCTTGCTGCACTGTAGAATCAACTCGCTTACGGCTGATGAATTTAGTTAGTTGACGTAGGGCAATCAACCGCTTCAATGGATCTTTTTCTGTTAAATTGACCAACAACTGATCGAGGTGATCTTCTTCTCGATTTTCATGGAAGTTGACAATTTGCCATACCAATAAAATTAAAGTTAACAGCGTTCCAACACCTTGCACAATAGCACCAGCGGCAATCCAGGGACTGTGAGAGTCAACCCAAATTGCAGCTGCCATGTAAGTGCTGACAGTAGCAAGACCACCACTGACGACTGCTAAGGCTAACCGACGATTTGAACTGTTTAAGAACTTACGTATCTTAGACCAGTGCAATTGCCAGTCCCACTCCTGCATTGAGTAAACCAATACCATTATCCCAACGCCGATTAAGAGAGCCAATAGCAGTTTCCAGTTCCACAACAACATAGCAACAACGATTGTCAGGAACCCAAGAAAGCCCCCAGGTCCAGAGAAGCGCTTAAATGTTTGCTGCTTTGTAGCTCCCTTTGTCTTGAATTTTGTCAGCGACCAGTTCCAGTTGGGGATCTGATTGATCAATTGCTGCCAAGAAGACGAAGCCTGTGCCACAGTGTTTACCTACTTGATTACGAAATTACCTATTGTATAAGTTTTACTAGGGATGAAGAAAGGGTGAAGGCCCAAACCACAAGATGCCCGGTTTTCATGCACGGATAGTAGAATAGTACAGGACGGCGGAAATCAAGATACCATTTTAAATGGCTCAGAGCAAGGGCATAAAGGCTTTTTAAATTTTGAATTTTGAATTTGGCGAATGCGGTACTAGGCTATTCGGTACAGTCGTTCCTATACTCTAAAGGAGAACCCGTTTGACGTTTGGCAAAGCCCTTGCAGTCGGGTAGGCTAAAAAATTAATCATATTGAATTAATTTATACTTCATACTTTGCCAGTACCTGGGAGTGTAATTTGATGATCAATATACTCTAAAAGAATACCCTGACTGGGCAAGTAAGATTAATTTGGTCACTGAGTTTTTAACGTTTTAGGTTAAAGACAAAAACGAAAGTTATCAAGGGTGAATTGACCATCAAAAGCACAAAAGGTAACGCTGTAAATGTTATTCACAGTTATAGATAATAAGGTATTGGGAGAAATTGCCGAGTCTGAATTAGCAAGATTAGCGCTTGGTAGTGCAGTTTGACTGAGCAATTGCTGATCGCGATCATAGGCGGAAAGCACTAGCCGTTGCGAACTAGTGACAAAGGCGCTAACCGAGTTAACCGGATGCAAGAAAGTAGCTTCTAAAAATCCGCTTTTAGGCGCTCCCATTAAAACTGTTAGCCCTGAATAGGTTGGAAATGCTGGATTTGATGGTTGTATTGCTAGACAATTGTGGAAAATAACTCCCCAGCGTTCATACTGGCGCTCTACTGCTTCAAAACACTTCAAGTTTTCTAAGTCTAAACAAATACAAGTAGGTACAGTCACTCTGGCAGGGTTAATAGCTGACTCAACCTGACCTTGCCAAACTGAAGCTGTAATTTCGTTTTGTATATTAAAGTTGTCAAGCGCAAATTTAGCGTCTTCAATCGTTGGCAGTTTATTTGATTGAAGAGTAGCCTGCTTTACCATGACATCCCGCCTTACGATTACTTAGAGAATAATCAGATTAGTTATACATCAAAAACTATTATTTCTACGTATATAAGTAGAATTAATAGTTTATTAAAATAAGCCTTTCAACTATTCTTGACGCTCAAAATTATTTATTAGTTTCTTGATAGACTACCACGAAAACTTTTGTTTTATTCACGCTTTAGTGATACTCGCTACCGTAAGAAACCCTTATAAAACAGTAATTACAACGTTAAGTTACTTTTTATTGTGAAAAAATTCACCAAATCTTTACAAGTGATCCAGTAATTTTATATTTACTTAATCTGACGGTGGCAAGAAGTCTTAGAGTGATTAGTTCGCTGATAATAACAATGAGTGGGGAGTTTGAACTAAACACGTAAGCATCCAGGGTGACCAAAAAAGACACGAGGAAGGGAAGACGCAAAGAGGGAAGAAGACGCAAAGAAATTATCAAATACTGTTTCCGTGTCCCCGTGTCCTCGTATCCCTGCGTTGCAGGTTTCTCCTTTCACTTATGCCAACTAATCACTACAATCAACAAAAAATACTTATGTTTCAACCACCAGGATTTGAACAACGCTCCATAAATACCTCGCTAGGTAGAATGGTATATTATACTGCCGCTGGGTCACCTTGGCTGGACAATCTAACTACCAAAGATGATCGGGAAACTTTAGTGTTTCTGCACGGCTTTGGTGGTGGATCTTCTGCTTATGAGTGGTCGAAAGTTTATCCGGCTTTTGCCGCCGAATATCGGGTGATTGCGCCAGATTTAATCGGTTGGGGTAGGTCTGAGCATCCGGCACGGAGTTATCAGATTGAGGATTATTTGACCACGATTCGGGAGTTTTTCGAGCAGACTTGTACTGGGCCAGTAACAGCGATCGCTTCTTCTTTAACCGCAGGATTTACAATTCGAGTAGCAGCAGCTCATCCGGATTTATTCAAGTCTTTAATTCTCACTACCCCCTCAGGACTTTCCGACTTTGGCGAAGACTACTCCAATAGTTTTTTTGCCCAGTTAGTCAGCGTTCCCCTTGTTGACCGTTTACTTTACAGCACTGGAATAGCCACCAGTGGGGGTATTCGCAGCTTCTTAGAGCAACGGCAATTTGCTCAGTCTAATCGAGTGTACCAAGAAATTGTAGATGCTTATTTACAATCCGCTCAACAGCCTAATGCTGAGTATGCAGCACTGTCCTTTGTCCGTGGCGATTTATGCTTTGATTTATCCCTTTTCATTCAACAGTTGACCACTCCTACCGCCATTATTTGGGGACAAAGGTCAGAATTTACAGGCCCCTCAATTGGTCGCCGCCTTGCGGAAATTAATCCCCAAGCGATCCGATTTTTTCAACAGTTGGAAGATGTGGGGTTAACACCGCAATTGGAATTGCCAGCAGTCACAATTGGGTTAATTCGCCAATTTTTACCTTTGCTTAATTAATAGTTTGTTCAGTAGTGAAAGCCCCAGCTAATTTCCTACGTTCTTTACTGAGCTAATTTCAACCATAAGTGTGTAGCTAGACATTTGATTGTCGAGGATTAATAAATTAAGTTAAGGGCGTTACTGAATCACCTTTCGATTTTGTAACGCCCTTAATTTAACCTTAAACTTACTTACAGATTGCTTATGTATATTGCAAAAATATCTCACTAAAAATATAAATAATTCAGTTACTGTTAGTACTAATAACCCAAGTCGTGGATTATTAATTATAGGGTTATCTAATTAGGCGATCGCGCACAATTAAATTTCGGTTACGTACAACACAACCCCGCCTGGGGTTTCCCTGATCTGGTGACTGGCGTCCGGCTTTGCCAACTTAAAGCAACTGGCGTACAAATTCTATTCGCCAGGGCTGGGCATATTTTTACAAAAGTGAGATGCTTCCAGGTCAAGTTCAAGACGAATGGTTTCATTATAGTATTCACAATCACTATACTATCCAATCTGACTTGATAAATTGCTAATTATACAAACAAAATAAGGCATAGCAAATTTATACTAGCAGGTAGATTATCTGATGACTATTCCAGAGTCAATTAAACAATTCATCACATGGATACAAGGTTTTGACCATCGGATTTTACGAAATGAAGATGATGTCAAAGAAAAGTTTATTTTCCCAATGTTTCACTATCTCTGTTATCCAGATAAATGTCATAGTGAATACCCTTTAAAAATATCTAAATCAGGAAAGTACGGGATAAATCCAGAAATTGCTCAGATTTATTATACAACAGATGATATTAAGCAACAAAATACAGATACTTCACTTATTTTTATTGAAGCAATAAAACCGCATCAAACTAAATTAAATGACGCTATTGAGCAAGCCAAGTTTTATAGTAATCATTTTAAAACACTATTTTTTATTGTTACTAACGGATATCAAATCAAGGTTTTCCAACAGCTACGTTATCATAAAGAAGAGTCAATATTTGATACAAATATAGATGCGCTTAGAAATTATGATATTGCCTCAAAATTTTATAATCAGCTAAATTTTGATTCAGTTAAAAAAATCGATAAAAATACAGCAAGTATTTTAACATATACTAAATATAACTTAACAGAAAGATTTATCAGACGCTATCCAGATTTACAGGATGTTTTAGAAAAATGTGATTTTGAGCCTTCCACTACCAGAGAAGGCTACCACTTAGTTATTGTGAAACCAAAAGTAGCGATCGCATGTAATTTACCCAAAGCTTTTGGAGAGGGTAATTGTGAAATAGAATTCAGCAGCATCATTTTAAGAGGTCTAAAAATTTACTTAAATCATCAAGATATTTTAGGTCAATTAATGACTGGATTGCACACCCAGGCAGATTGGGGATGTCGTCGGTTTTTTAAACAGTTAGATAAAAATACTTTCGAGGTATATTTAGGTCATACAACTCTAATTTTATCAGAGTTAGAAGCAGTAGACTTGTGTTTGTGTATTGATGGAGTTTGCCAAGAATATAAAAATTTAATCATTGAATTTGAAAATGCTTTAGAAACATGGAATTTTGAATTCGTAAAGTTTTCAGAAAGTCGAGGTTTTATCCTTTTTTCTGTAAGACAAGAATTATGGGAGTTAATGCAGCAGTTTGCTAATGAATTTGATTATACTAAAGGCAAGTCAGAATGGCATCTATTCTATAGAAAAGATATATCAATTAGAGTCAGTCGAGGAATTCGCGATCATACATTTATCTTAGCGAAAATTGATAGAAGTTTTGATTTATTGCCTAATAATCAAATTAATATAATTTATCAGCTAAATGACGTTAATTTACAATCTATTGAGACAGGTAAATTTACCTTATGGCAGCAAGATATTGGAGTCCAGGGAATTTGGACAGCTAGATATACCAAACAGTGGTTATTAGAGAAATATATTCCAAAAGTTATTAATTATTACTTAGCAAAGGCTCAATTAGCTGAAGCTGAATTGCTAGCCAAAATAACAAATTACACAATGGATCGGGCGCTTATTAAAGAAATTGATAATATTAGAGATTTAGCACCTTATCTTCGCGACATCCAATCTTGGCTACATATATATGTGGAAAATATTGCTGCTTCTCTGTTGAAACCATATTACCAAGCCTATACAAATTTGGTGCGTAATACTGATTCGTCCATAACAGGTATAGACTATATTATCGGAAATTTGCATAGGGTTGAGTGGAAAAATACGCAAGAAGAAAATCCTAGCAATTCCACAGATTGGAAAAACTTTACTTTTAAATATGCTATAAATTGCTTAGATCAGCAAGTAACAAGAATAAATAATTGTCAATATGAGAATAGTTTCAACGCAGATTTGATAACTCGGACATTTATTTGGATTATAGAAAATGGGAAAATCTCTTTTACGCAAGCTAAATTAAATGCTGCTAAACAGGCTTTGCTACCACTTTGGGAACAAAGTCGCTTTGAAATGCGCCATGTGTATCCTAACCGATAAAGCTACATAATCTGCTGTAAATCCAACACAAATCCAGGTAGGATATTTTCCCCTGATAAACTACCAGGATTGTCTAATATCTCTACATCTTTACCTGGACGATAGATTTCTACTCGCTTGTTTTTCCGATCAATTAACCAGCCTAATTGAGCGCCATTTTCGATATACTCCTGCATTTTCTCCTGCAATTCTTTCAAGGAATCAGTACGAGAACGTAACTCTACTACAAAATCAGGACAAATTGGGGCAAATTTTTCTTGTTGTTCTGGGGTTAAAGCATTCCACCGCTCAATTTTCACCCAAGAAGCATCGGGAGAACGTTCTGCACCATTGGGTAGGGTGAAGCCAGTTGAAGAATCAAAACCTTTGCCTAATTTAGTCTGTTTATTCCAGATTCCTAACTCAACAACCATATCAAAGTTACGGTTGCCAGTATCACTACCTGTAGGTGGCATAATTAATAATTCCCCTGATGCTGTACGCTCAAATCGATAATCGCGGTTTTGCTGACACATCTGGAAAAATTGCTCATCAGTTAAGTCTATTTTCAATTTGAGTGTAGAAGGTGAAGTGGTTGTCGTGGCGTTCATAAGCTATTGTGAGCATCTTACTTCTAGTTTAGTGGTGTGTAAGGTGCGATCGCTTGATGAGATAATGGCGATCGCACTTTACCTATTAAATAAATTTGTCTGCCCATTCGGTGCAGTTTTACCAGGATAGATTTGCTTAGAACCCTTGGGAATAGAAATCCAGCCAAGGTCTTGTAGGCGGTTTTTTAAATTAGAAATTGTGACACCAAGCTCATCTTTCATTGCATAAAGATGTTTCCAAATAGTTAAATTACGTCCTCTTTGCACTTCTTCTAGTTTAAAAAGTGGCATGAGAAAGCAACTTGCAAAATACTGAGCTTGCCATTCAATGCCTTGCTGAGTACTAACACTGCGGCATAAAAATGGTTCTACAGTTTTTTCAATACCCATTTCTTGGAGTTCTAAAAATCTAGAAACCTTATTTTGATCTATATGAAGTATCCAGTGTCCAATTTCGTGAGCTATTGATGACTCTTCAAATCCTTGAGGTAGATCACGATGATTTTCATTCATTATAATCTTACGTTCGGTGGGTAAAATCATAGCTGCGATCGCTCCATACTCATCAGCAGGTATTTCCCCACAATCCATATCCAATCCTAGAGCTTCCGCCATATAACCAGCATCAATTGGCCATTTGAGAGGAAGTCGGCGCTTTGCTTGCACATACATGAGAACGTCTGTCGCTCGACGCTCAATGTCATGTTTGGGAATGAAGCGATACGGCTTAATAACTTTTAACTCTGATTCATCTTGGGAAATGAAGGAATGCTGTTTGTTCACCGTTAACTCTACTTCTCCTCACCTTCTGATTTTGTTGTTTCCCTGAGTAATTTGTGAGCGAAGTCAGGCTCATCCCTCATTCGGCGTAATAAAGCAGGCATTTGCTTATACTTTTTGACCAAATCCTCAAAAACTTTTGTGTCATCAGGCGTAATTCGACCAGCAAGGTGTCTTAACTCTTCTTCATTCAAATTTAGGTGAAGGGCTAATTTATGAATGACATCCTCACTAGGAGGATACCCAGCATGATCATTCTCTAGTTTGGATAGGTAGGTGTAATCCACACCTATCAATTTAGCCATCTCACGCTGACTGAGTTCCTTTTCCTTGCGGCTTGTACGAATAATATGGCCAAAAGTTCTACTCACTTTAGTGTTCCCAAAATTTCCTGAGCTATCTTGACAAACTTGATTAAATTGGTCAACATGGTCATTGTGTGCAATAATTTCAGTATAACTCATCGCATAACCCGTGCGATCGCCAATTTCCATTTTTTTGAGCTTTAAATTATACCTACCTAAAATATGAGTACTCAATTTAATGAAAGAACAACCTGTAACTTTTGAACAATTGTCCTTTTCTGTTGGTAGACCTTTACCAGTTCTGCTTGAAGAAATTCAAAAATCAAGCCGCAATCCACAACTCATAAAAGCTGCGGAACAGATGCTAGAAGGCTTGCATACCTTGGAAATGGCAACCGAGATTGGTGTATATACGGCAATCTACGAAATCCTAACTAAGTAAAACTTTTTTCTCTGCTAAATTCTGGGGTTTGACATCAATGAGCCAAAATTGGCTACCATTTGCCAGCTACAACTTATGGTTGCAGTACTCTCCACCCATAGGAAAAGAACACTTACACTGTGACATGAAACGAGGTTTTACAAAAGCGCGATCGCGAGAACCTGCGGTTGCAGCAATCTTGGCAAGTGATAGCACTCCTGTGCGAATTGGATTACTAGCACAAAAGGGGGTTTATGAGTTTCATGAAAACTTCCCGATGTTACATCAAGAAGACGCTGTAGAACAAATGATAGAGATTCTGGAATTGTGGAAAGAGTCAGATTTGGTTCAGCAGCGAGTACTTCAGATACTGACAAACTACCAGCAAAATCCAATTCTTGCTGAGAAGAAAATTATTCAACTTAGCCGAGGTGATGAGGGTTTTCCAGAACCAATTCTGATTAAGCAGGGTAATCAATCTTTTAACTTCTTTGCTGCGATTGACTGCATTTTTGCCGAAGAAGATGATACTTTGCACATTTTAGATTTCAAAACTGGCCACTCTGATTTTGATCGGCGACAAGGGTATATTTATTTACTAGCTGCTAGTTACCGATACCCCCAGCAAAAAGCAGTAGCGTCTTTTTATAACTTAGAAAATGGTAACTGGTCAGAACCTATTAGCGCAACATCTAACATTCTTAAGGCTTTTCAGATAGAACTCGCTTTAATAGCTCAACGATATCAAGAAGATTTGAGACGCTACCGTAAAAATTCTGCTGATTTCAGTCAAATATTTCCCCAAAATCCGGGTATAAGTTGTCGCTACTGTTCGTTTAACTCAATTTGTGAATTTACTATATCAGAGGTTTCTACATGACTGCTGGTGTGCTTCAATCTCCCTTAAAAACTAATATATCCCCAATATTTTTGGCAGAGATATTTTTACTAAATATTCCTCAACCTAACTTAATCTGCTTTCGACTGACTCCCAGATTAGATACTGAAATAGGAAATCGCTTAAGTTGGCGGTTTAGTCAGCAATTTGATGATATTATGGTCTTTTTTGCAAATGGTAATTTCTGGGTTTTAGCTAAACCTGATCAACCAATGCGAAGTTTAGATGAATGGCGAAAAGCTTTAACAGGAATTCAAGAGGAATTGAAAAAAGATACTGGCGATCGCTATTATTCAATCCAATGGGTAAGCCAACCACAGATATCTGCTGATATCCTTTCTCAACTGGCTATAAGAATATTAAAAATTAGACGACCATTTTCATATTTTACTACTCCATTTAACAACGTTGAGGTTAGACGAGAAGCAAAATTTTGGGAAGAAGTAATTGAAATTAAAAATATTTCACACCCAGCTATTGCTATAACCGTTCGCAGTTCCTTTGTATTTAAAGGAAAACTGTCTGATTTTTACGAGAATCATCCTTATAGACAAAATCCAAGAGATTTATTAATTGGTTTAAATGTTCGAGATATTGAAAAGAATAGTTCAGCTACTATTGTAGATATTGAAGGAACTATTGGTCAGCGTGAAGAAGAATTACTCAACTATAAGCCTGCATCAACCAGTGAAATCGCTATTCGTGGAGCACCTAGAGATCAACCTGTTGTACTTGTGCAATTTGGTAAGAATAAAAAACGGTATCCTTATGCAATGGCTGCTCTTTTTCCTTGTATCACAGAGGACACTGCCAAACGATTTGATGTAAACTATGGGGATTTACTCAAAGAAGCTAAGATTCCTTATCAAGAGCGGCAAAATAGTTTGGCTTCATACAAAAAAGAAGCTGCACTAGCTCTAAGTATTTATGGATTTGTGTTATCGGAAACCTGTATTAATAGTAGAAAGAGCGGTAATTGCTCTGAATTATTCTTGCCACTAAAATTTAAGCTTGAAGATACTCAACTTCTATTTGGAAAAGATAAATCTGGTCACAATTTTATAAGTAGGAGAGGAGATGTCCTTAAAGGACTATCACAAGGAGGCGTTTATCGTCGTCAATCTCAATATGAAGATAAAGCAACACCGATTCGCATTACAGCTTTGAAACTTTGTGATTTGAAGGCAGATCCTTTTATTAGGGAAGTTCAGCAACGTCTAAAACGC
This sequence comes from Nostoc sp., assembly GCF_036917615.1. GTDB lineage: Bacteria > Cyanobacteriota > Cyanobacteriia > Cyanobacteriales > Nostocaceae > Nostoc. The sequence continues at coordinate 25,184 of NZ_JBALCZ010000061.1, read as the reverse complement.
TATGGGTTTGAAAGCATAATTGTTCATCGATTAGGTGTATCAGTAAGTAGTTCAAGCGTCTCTGATGATAGAGAAAAAGTTGAGCAAGCTATTAATGAATTAATGGCGATTCCTACTGATATTGTTTTGACATTTTTACCTCAGAGCGATCGCCATGCTGATAATAGTGATGATGGTAGCTTTTATTCATTTATTTCTTCACGCTTACTCCGGCGTGAAATTGCTAGTCAAGTAATTTATGAAGAGACATTAAAAAATCCCAGCAATTATGGGAATATACTTCATCAGGTAATTCCAGGAATTCTAGCAAAATTAGGAAACTTACCCTTTATTTTAGCTGAACCTTTAGAAATTGCTGATTATTTCATCGGCTTTGATGTTTCCAGAGTTTCTAAAAAGAAAGGATTTGGAAGTAGAAATGTCTGTGCAAGTGTGCGTCTCTATGATAAGCGAGGGGAGTTTATTCGTTACCGATTAGAAGATGCTTTAACCGAAGGTGAAACAATTGATAAACGAACACTAGAAAGGTTTCTACCATCTGCTGAATTAAAACAAAAAACTGTACTAATTTACCGTGATGGACATTTTTGTGGTGATGAAATAAAAAATTTAAGAGAAAGAGCAAAAGTTATTGGTTCAAAGTTTATTTTGGTGGAGTGTGTAAAATCTCAGATTCCACGACTATATAAATTTCAGCAGTCTGTAGTGACAGCACCAACTAAAGGGTTAGCTCTTCGCTTATCTCCGTATGAAGTAATTTTAGTCACGACTGAAGTAAAGTCTGAGAAAATGGGTTTACCTTATCCTCTGCGTTTAAAGGTTATTCCCGATCCTGAACATGAACAGCAAGTATCAATTGAAAGTTTAATAGAAGCTACACTTAAACTGACATTGCTACATCACGGGGCGTTGAAAGAACCTCGCTTACCCGTCCCATTATACGGTTCTGACAAAATAGCTTATCGGCGGTTACAAGGAATTGCTCCAGGTACAGTGGAAGGCGATCGCCAATTTTGGCTGTAGAATTAACATCAACGCTACAGAGATTCTGCATCCAATTAAAACATGATTTTTTGCAAGAGCGATCGCAATGCAAACAACTTCTGGTTAAATGTTACAACTGCTCTATAGCTTGATACTTTTGAGGATAGAAAAATCTCGATGCTTTGGTTATCTCGATGGCTAGTCTTAGGAACTATATTTGTTAGCTTAACTTTTAGCACACCTTTATTTGCTAGTAAGTCTATGAACCAACAAGATATCCAGATATTGATAGAAAAAGCTAAAGATGCATGGGTTGCTCAAGATGTCGATACTCTTGCACAATTATTTACGGATGATGGGGAACTAATCGTGCCTAATCAATCCTGGCGGGGGCAAGAAAGAATTCGAGAAGAAGTTAACCATTTTAAACAACAGTATTCAGATGTCAAAATAGACATCCAGCGGATTATTGTTGGAGCAAATCAGGCAGCAGTAGAATGGTACTACGAAGATACGGAAAAGGCGACAGGCCGTCGTAATAAAGCTGATGACGTAATTGTCGTAGATTTTAGAGATGGTAAAATTAGTCGTTGGCGTGAATATTTTGACACACAAACCCCAACTAACAGATAGTTGCACTAGCGGTGATAGTTAAATCTCCTTAATTCATTTTGAACTAAGGAGATTGGAGTGTGAAAATTAAGTTATAACCTAAAAAACACAAGACGTTTACCACCTCAGACCGCTCTGATAAAGAATTTAACCTTCCCTTGGTGATAATAAAGTGGAGGAAGCGACAAAAACTCCACACCATCAAGCCCTTTGATTTATTTTATTTACACTGTTCAAACATCTGCGGTCGCTCTCCTTCGATGTCTGATAATGGGTCACAGCGGCATAACACCCATACAGTGTTGTTTGTTTTCATTAACTATTATAGTTAACATCTGGGTGAAAAACCCTCCCTCTAGGATAGAATACTACCTAGTCAACAGAGAGAGCTATATTGGTTACACAAGCCTGTCTAAAGTAAGATTTTAATTCTTCTTTATAACTTTAGATGCTCATTTGACGTGATTGGCACTGTGCTTGGTTAAACTGCTTTTGTTGTGGTGTTAATTGGTTGTAATCACTTGAAGATTGCATATTTCACTGTAATTCCGCTAGTAACAGTAAACTAACAGTGATAATTAGCCCCGTTGAAAGAAACTGCATGACACCGCAGTACGGTAAAACTAGGATTCCCAGCAAATGAATAAACCCCATCAGAAAAAATGTGCGTGAACGCATTTTTACCCCGATGCAAAGGTAGCCGATGGAATCGGTTGCTTTCAACAACCATCGCACGACAAAGGTGTCAATGAAGTGGTTATCGTGATCAGTTTCTTTTGCTTAAGCGTGGTGAGGTGGCGATGTCTACGACGGGCTATTCGGTGACGCTCCTTCACTCATCCACGCTTAAGCAGCGACTAATCTAGGACTCTATTTACGTACTAGATTGAGCAGTTCTTTAGGAGAAGCAAGCAAGTCAATCGCTACAAAGAAAATTTTGCCTTGGGGATCTAGCAAAAACCGCCATGCAATATTCATCCCCACACTGGCACCGAACCAAGGGGTTTGGACTTTGCCTGTAACTTTAACCTGCGTGTAGCCATCTTCCAGTGGCTCAGATACGCCGCGCTCTGGTATCATCTTCAGACTCTGGCATTCTTCACGCATATAAGCGCGGATTGCCTCTTGACCAACAATCGGTCTTTCAAAGGGAGGTTGCAAGGCACCTTCAGAGGTAAACAAAGCAACAGATGCGTCAAAGTCATTGGCATTCATGTTGTTGATATAGCCCAGCACCGTCGCATTGTTGATGCCCTCAATGGTTACCTTAGTCCGAAATGCTTGTGCAGTCGGAGGAGCCACAGGCTCTGAAACTTTTTTGTAACTACCAGGAGCGTTCGGGTCGAATCCCATGCTAATTACGGTATTGCGTAGGATCGTGATTTGTTGACCTGAATCAGCATTGCGGATTGCTTGCAACACGTCGGTAGCTTTAGGAGAAAGCTTGTAACCTTCTGGGATAGGGGCAACGATTCCCTGAGCCATCCATTCTCCTAACTGATACCAGAAGCCCAACTTGATGTTCACCGTGAAGGATGCATAGGAACGGCACAGGGGAGTGTCAGCACGGTTAGCCAAATCGTACATGACTTGCGTTTGAGCCTCAAAAGGCATCTGCTTAATTTGTTCCATTAAGCCCTGTGCGAGGATCATGTTTGCTGCCCCTGGAGCGGCAACTGTAATACTTCTACCCATCTCGGTATAGGCAAACCAGAGTAATGCTAGTTGGTCTTCAGCATTGAGCTTAGAGAATGATTCGATAACAGTTGGAACAACGTCAGCAACTAGGGTGCCGGGAAAAATACTTTGAGCCGACTGGATGGTAAAAGACATAGCAGAAATTCCAAAAAGAAAATTACAGTTCTATCGAATCTGAAAAATCAAATGTGCAAAGACGGAAGGTAAATACGTTTATCTGTTAACAAAGGCACTCAGCAGTAATGAGAAGACAAACAATCTTTGCAAAGGCGTAGCCTGTCCGTAAACATGGCTCTACCAAAGGCATAGCGATTCTGTTGCCGTTGAGTTTGAATACTCGGCAAAGCACATCGCAGACTCAACTGCATAGTTATTTAAAAAACCTTGATCAACAGTGGTTTAACGCATTTACGTTACTTTGTATCATTATGTAAAGAAACATAACAACTTTGTTACAAAGAAGCAATACTTTCTCGGTTCTAAATTGATAATTTATGCTTATGCAGATGATAAGTTTTACTGAAGTCAGATTAAACACAATTGATGCCTTTGTGTGTATAGACTTCCCAGAGTGATGTCTACGACGGGCGTAGCTGCGGCACGTCTCTAGATGTATCAAATTTCCATAAACAATCTTTAATGGAACCTATTCCGTAGGCGTAGCCCGTAGTACACATCGCCTACTTCTCCCACAAATCCAAAATACCCTACTTGCTTAGTACGGTTGTTACTACTTTTTTTGCCCTGTCAAGTAAGTGCAAAAAAAATTTACAATAGTTAATATTCATTTACAGATAGCAAAAATAGGGAGTAAAAGATGACAAATAGAGGCTTTACCATTAACGAACGCGGTCAACTTAACAGATTTGCGATTGAACCCAAGGTTTATGTTGATGAAACTCCACAGACAGGCTTCACCCAATATGCCGAAAAACTCAATGGTCGTTTGGCAATGATTGGTTTTGTCTCACTCATAGGTTTGGAAGTTCTCACTGGACACGGTTTGGTTGGATGGCTAACCAGCCTTTAGAGAAGACACTTTGAGATTTACGAAAAATAAAACAATTTAAGGGCAAACTTATGAAAACTGATTTTGATTATCCCAGAAAAGATTTGATTGGAGCAGTCATTTTTAGACCTGATTTCAACAACTTTGAGACCATCAATGCAAATCAAGCGTGGTCATTGTTTTTCAGTGGCGGTCAAGACGACAAGGGACTGGGACAAGAAATTGAATTCGGCAGGTTTTTCACTAACCTTTTAATTGCCATTGGAGTAAGTGGAATTATTTGGGCGATTTACTTCAGCCAATTGTGATCAGCAAGTTTGTTCACTTCTAGTGTGTAGTAACTTCAATGGAGGTCTTGGATTTAGATACCAGGACTTCTTTTAACTTTTCACTCTTGTCTAAAAAACTCTGTTTAGCTTTGGAAAAAGTTTGATGTTAATTGAATTTATAAACCTTCCCAATTTGTCACGGTATTGTGAATACGTGGGCTTAGAAGTAGCACAAATATAGCGGTTCTCAATTGCATAGAATACAGACCTAACCCCCAGCCCCTTCCCTTGTAGGGAAGGGGAGTAAGATTCAAAGCCTCTCTCCTTTTAGGAGAGAGGTTTGGAGAGAGGTCAGAGCGTATTGCATCCAAATGAGAAGCGCTATAGTTTCCAAACATCTTGCAGTTCAAAGTAGAACTTATGTGGTTCAAAATAGAAGTATATTGGTATATCAACTTTTAAAGTCTGGTCTGGATTCTCCTACAGCAAATCGAACTGTTATTGTACTTGCATCAAGCCCGGTTTTACAATTAACCAACAAAAATCAATGTGCAATTAATTCTAGTCTCTAGTTCAACGCAAACAACGAATCGCCTCTAATAGAGCTCTAGCTTTATTCAGCGTCTCTTCGTATTCTTTCTCTGGCTCAGAATCAGCCACCAAACCTGCGCCAGCTTGTACGCTCACTGTCTGATCATGCACTACCATTGTGCGAATTGCGATCGCAGTATTTAATTGTCCTTCAAAATCGTAATATCCATACACACCGGAATAAACACCCCGACGACTAGACTCTAACTCGTGGATAATTTCCATCGCCTTAATCTTAGGTGCGCCGCTTACCGTACCTGCTGGGAAGCAAGCTTTCAGTAAATCCCATGCTGTTTTACCAAGTGCTAATTTACCCACAACATTGCTGACAATGTGCATCACATGGGAGTAGCGCTCAACTACCATTAATTCATCAACTTTGACGCTACCACTTTGACAAACACGCCCCAAATCATTTCGTCCTAAATCCACAAGCATCACATGTTCGGCAATTTCTTTGGGATCTTGGAGTAAATCCTGGGCGAAGGCTGCATCTTCCTGAGTGGTTTTACCCCGTGGACGTGTCCCTGCAATCGGCCGTACCGTTGCTATCACTCCACCATCTGGATCTGTTTCCGCTTTCACCATCACTTCAGGACTGGAACCGATAATTTGCCAATCTTGGAAGTTAAAGTAAGCCATGTAAGGCGAAGGATTAATCTGACGTAGAGAACGGTAAAGGGCAAAGGGATCGCCTGTGTATGCTGTTGATAGTCGCTGGGAAATAACTACTTGAAAAATATCCCCTGCTTTGATATGAGCTTTTGCTTTCTGGACGCTGGCACAAAAATCAGGGCGGGTAAAGTTGCTGGTGTATTCCTCTGCTTCTTTAGATACGCGACTTTCAGGCGGATTCCATTCCAATCTGGTTTTTTGCGGTGATAGGGGTAGAGATAGCTTTTCGAGCATTTGGGTGACGCAATCGCCCGCTTGTTGATAGGCTGCTTGAAAATCTACATTAGGATCACGTAAATCAGCATAAGCGATCGCCCAAATTTTCCGCTTCACCTGGTCAAAAATCAATAGGTGGTCTACCTGCATCCACAACCCATCAGGGATATTTCGCTCATCTGGTGGATAAATTGGCACACGCGGCTCAATCCAGCGAATCAATTCATAGCCCCAAAACCCAAACAAACCGCCAATTCCTGGCGGTAGCTGTGGTAGCTTGACTGGGTGAAAAGGTGATAAACATTCGGCTAAAGCTATAAAAGGGTCGCCTGCAAAAACTACCTGCGAACCATCACGGTTTAACTGGGTCGTGCGATCGCCCCTTGCTTCCAAAACCCAAAGCGGATCACAGCCTACTAAACTATAGCGTCCCAGCTTTTCCCCGCCTTCTATCGATTCCAACAAAAAGCTATAGGGCTGACCTGCACAGACTTTATACCAAGCAGATACGGGCGTATCTAAGTCTGCTACCCATTCTTGATATACCGGGACGAAGTTACCTTGTAGAGCTAGCTGAGAAAATTCAGAGAAATCGGGGAATACCATAAATTGCTTAGGGATTAGGGGTTGGGGATTAGGGATTGGGGATTAGGGATTGGGGATTAGGGATTGAGTATCAGAAGGATTTCTTAATACCCAGTTCCCAGTTCCCAGTCCCCAGTTCCCAGTCCCCAGTCCCTAGTCTCTATACGTCGTGGGTAGCTTTAGAACTGAACTTGAGTTCTGCTGGACTGGGGTTTTCCCCAATCCGGCGTGGGACATAACGCACTTTTTCACGACCTTCAGTCACCTTTTCGGGGAAGACACCATCAGCGGGGTGAATTAAAGTAGTTTCTCCATTGGGTAAAATCCGGTAAATTTTGTAATCTGTAATTTTGAGTTTCCGGAGTTTCTGACCGCCCAAAGCGATGCCATATTCTTTCCGAGCTATATACAGCAGGTTTTCACCTTTCCGCATAGTAGCAGCACCACCTGTAGGCAATTCAAATACTTGCTCTTTCGGGCTAGTCCAAGTGATAGCGTACTTTTCTTCTACTTCTGCTTTTCTGAGCAAGCCACCGGTGCTGCCACCGAATAGCGGGGTTTGTCCAGAGAGTGTTTCTGCCATAAAGTGTTCTCTCAACGTTTTTAGGGAATCCTAACACCGCAACCAGGATCATATTGCGATCGCGTCATAGACTGTAACAGTTTTTAGTCATTAGTCATTTGTCATTAGTCATTTGTCAAAAACTAATGCCCCATGCCCAATACCTATTTACTCTTGACTTTTGTCCGCTTTTCGTCTTGGCTACTCTGAACAATCGGGATGGTGAAGTGAAATTGACTACCCTGGTCTTTGCCAGTTGACTCTGCCCAAATTTGCCCACCCCAGCCATTAACAATTTGACGGCAAATTGCTAAACCAAGTCCAGTCCCGCCAGTGGTGCGGCGCAGCGCTCCCTCTTCTTGATAGAAGCGGTCAAAAACTACTTCTAAACGATTCGGTTCAATGCCACGTCCAGTGTCAGCCACAGTCACCTCGACCATTTGGCGGCTGTTGTGAATCGCTTTAATAGTGATTTCTCCTTGGGGTGGCGTAAATTTACAAGCATTGTCCATAAGTTTTGCCAGTACCTCTACTAGCCAATCGCCGTCAGCTCTGACTAAAGGTAGGTTTTGGGCAATTTTAGTTTTGATTTGGGGCGGCTTTTCCGTTGAGGAACGCGTCCGATTTCGGCTGAGTGCTAAATCCACACATTCTTGTAAAGTCAGGGATTCTGGATGCCATTCCACCCGACCGCTTTCCAAGTTGGAAAGTGTGAGGAAATCTTGTACCAGTTTTCGCATCCGTTCCGAGTCGGAAAGAGCAGTGTTAAGCATGACCTGCTGCAATTCCAAGGGCATATCCGGCTCACTAGCCAGACTTTCCAGGCACACTTGAATTGTAGATAGGGGGGTACGCAGTTCGTGTCCGGTGATGGCTATGAGGTTGCTGCGGGTGCGGTCTAGGGCTTCTAGCTGCTGGTTAAGTTCTTCTAGGTTGGCGTAAGCTTCCGCTTGGATGAGAGCCGCTCCCACTTGGGTAGCGATCGCTTCTATCAAATCCAATTCCCCAGGTTGGCACTCGTGCGGTGGCATCCGGCAATAGTGTAACTCCACAATGCCCAATAATCGCCCCTGATAGAACACTGGTTCCATCAGCCAAGAACGAATGGCAAACTTTTTGGCGATCATCGAGAGTCCTGGCGAATTGGTAACGCGAGGGTCAGTCAGCGTATCGCTTACACAAACCCCTTCCCCTTGTTCCACTATGTCCCGAAATAGGGAATTTTTCTCTAACTCCCAGGTTTGCCCACAAACAGATAAAACACCAGGAGTCAAAAACTCGTGTTCAATTATCGCTTGGCTATCTGAGGCTTGAGCGCGGTAAATTAAACAGCGACAAGCTTCTAGGTGTTGTCCTAATTCTTGTGCCGCCACCTGGAGAACTTCGTGAGGATCGAGCGATCGCCGAATGGCAGTGCTAATCGAGTTGACTAATCGTTCTTTACGTGCTTGGGCAGCGATTGAACGGTAGGCTTTGTGCAATTTGTACTGGCTAGCTTGCAAATAAGTTAGTAACCGTTGCACAAAGGGATCTGTATCGATGTCACAAGCATATTCGTTGATTTGTTCTGCTCCAGAGTAGTTTCTCGGCTCCCCGATGCTAAACCTCTGACGGGCCTCCTCAATTTTACTTGCCAGTTCTGGTCTGTAAACCAAAATCCTGTCTAACAGCAATTCGGCTGCTTTCAGGCTAACTCCCCTTTCCGATGTCCAAATTCCCTCAAATCTTCGTGCTGTGTCTATATCCAGACTAGGGCTTAGTTCTGGTAGTTGCTTATTTTTAGCAATAGAACCAAGGCTTTCCCGGCAAACCAGACAAGTCGCATAATTGTCAGCAATCACTACCAAATGCCACTCTTGACTTAAGCCATCCTCTCGGTCAAAAGCGACCTTTTCGTAGTGTTCCGAACTGTTAGTGAAATCCGTTTCTGGAGCAGATAATACGTATATTTGATTACTTCGCAAGGCAAGTCGCTGGTAGCGATGAGCTTCTTGGCGGTAAAATCGCTCTCGCTGGAAACTAGCAATTACAAGGGGTTGGGCTAAAGTCGCAGCCAAAACTTGATCTTCCATCGCGTGGGAGAGAGCCGTTAGTGAAGCCTTAAAATATAGCTGGGGCCGCAAGTAGGGTAGGGACTTTAGCAGATCACTCAGCACAGAAGTCGAAATGCTCATGAATTATTGTTAAACGCTCAACCTCGATAAGATCCACGTCACAGCTGCATTGTACAAATTCCAAGAGACTCTCAAGTTAAATAGACAGTTGCAATATGTAAAGAACGCTAAAAAGCACTTTTCGCCAAAGCAGGCGCAACACTTTGTTACCAAATAGGAGAGTGCGTACAACTTGATTTGTTGATTCACAGCCTACTACGCCCAATATACATTCTCAATTAACTTTGCCATATGCTTGCACAGGTAAAATCTTTCAGCACTAAGTACGAAAAGACTAATTATTGTATGGTTTTAACTGTTGTGTTTATTAATAACTACTGATCGTTGATTGATAGTCCAGGCGACGCCGATAGCGTACCCCTACAATACAAGCAAGCTACGCAAAGCGTTTGGTAGATAACTTAAGCCGAGTCTTTTCCCTACAGCCCTTTGGGCATCCTAAGGCAGGCGTTAGTCTCTCACGAATCGGAGAAGGGGAGACGCCAAAGGCGATAGCGCAGCCTTTTCTCTACGAGAGGCTGCGCCAACGACTGTGCATAGCGCCACTTTTCAAGACAGACATTGCCTACTATGCCGACCTTGATTTCTGGTCACTAAAGAAATTTTCTTACCCAAAAATCATCACTGCTACATTCACATAATTTAATCCCTAATTAGTGACTAAATTTAATCAATTAATTAATTATCATAAATTTGTCTAATCAAATACCAAAGATATTTAAGACAAAATCGTATAATAGTAGGAAACAAATGCTCTCTATACCCAAGAAAAAGTGTGAATTTCACATTTTGCTGAGTATACTAGATGTCTTGTCTGTTGACAATGTTCAATGACTAATGAATTATCTCAAAATCCTCGGTTTTCAGTCTTGACTTTAGACTTATAAAATATAAATTTATCTTTATCAAGGTTTGCTTATATGGATTTGAACGCTGCTATTTTGTCAGCAGTATGTAAGGATTATTTTGGCTCGAATGGCTCAAACGAGTTTTAGAGAGCATCTTTTTTCCAGAATTTGTGAGGGTCAACGACCTCTACTCGCAAGACCACAAAAATATAGACCTGTACACGGAACTTTGACTAATGACACCGGATACGCTAATAACCCCGGAAAAAATTTTTCTGGATGGAAAAACTTTTATTCCTGCCGAACAATTACCTATCCCGGAGTGGCCTTGTGTTGTGAGTCAAAGACCACAACCGACACTGACGGTTAAAGATGATGATTTATTTTTCGTGACAGATACTATCGGGAACATTTCTGGCTGTTCCCTCAACGATGGCAATCCCAGCATGGGACTGTTTTGTTGTGATACGAGATTTCTCAGTCGCTTGGAGTTGCAAATTGAAGGGCGATCGCCTGTACTCCTCAGCAGTACTGCCCAAAAAGGGTTTTCACTCTCAGTTTTGTGTACCAACCCCAGAATCGACGAACGCCTGAAAGCCGAGACTGTCGGAATTCGCCGCGAAATAGTGTTGAATGGGGCACTATTTGAAGAAATAGAGGTATCTAACTACAGCACAACAACCGTCAGTTTTGAACTAAGCATCAGCTTTGATGCAGATTTTCTTGATTTATTTGAAGTCCGGGGCTATGACAGAGAAAAACGAGGTCGGCTTTTACGCCTAGCGGAACTGACGGCTGAGGAAGGAACATTTTCTCTGGTCGATGGCGTTTCACCTGTACCCAAAGAGCCATCCGCCTTTAGGGAAGAATCCTTGACACTCGCCTATCAAGGTTTGGATAGCTCCGTGATGGAATCCCGTATTGTATTCCAGCATCGGCAACCAGACTATTTCAAGGGTTACACTGCGGTTTGGCAGCTAGAGTTGGCTTCTCACGAAACTCAAAAGCTGGGCTACCGAGTAAATATGTTGAAAAACAACCAGTCCAGTTCAACCGTCAGCGCCGCATTCACTTTAGGACAAGCGAAAGCTGCTGAGTTGATGGAGGAGCAAAACTGGTTACAGCAAATTACACGCATTAGCTCAGATAAGAATACCTTCAATCGAGTGATTGAGCGGGCTGAACAAGATATGTATTTGTTGCGCCAGTCCTTTGGTAAGCATAAGACTGTTTCCGCCGGAGTACCGTGGTTTTCAACACTATTTGGGCGAGATTCGCTGATTGCAGCTTCTCAAACCCTGATGTTAAACCCGCAAATCGCCAAGGAAACCCTAATACTACTTGCAACATACCAAGGTAAAATCGACGACGAATGGCGCGAAGAAGAACCGGGTAAGATTTTGCACGAGTTACGTTTGGGAGAAATGGCTCGTTGTCAAGAAATTCCCCACACACCTTATTACGGTACAGTTGATGCCACTCCGCTGTGGCTGATGCTCTATGCCGAACATTATGCTTGGACTCACGATCAAGAACTCCTAGAGCAACTTTGGCCGAATGCTCTAGCAGCAATGGAGTGGATCGATCGCAATACCAAGCAAACCAGTTACCTGAGTTACTTCCGTAAATCCAAACGCGGTCTTGTTAACCAAGGTTGGAAAGACTCTGGCGACTGTATCGTAGACCACAAGGGAGAATTAGCCAATGGCCCAATTGCCCTGTGTGAGGTGCAAGCTTACGTCTATGCTGCAAAAATGCGCCTAGCAGAAATAGCTAGGATGAAGAAGCGGCTTGATTTAGCAGATCGTTGGCAAGAAGAAGCTAGAAGTCTTAAGGTTCGTTTTAATCGAGATTTTTGGGTGGAAGACCAGGGTTTCTGCGCTTTGGCTTTGGATGGAGATGGTAAGCCAGTTGACAGTATTACCTCAAATCCTGGTCATTGTCTGCATTTGGGCCTGTTCACACACGAAAAAGCCTATAGTGTAGCAGAACGGTTGCGGGCACCAGATATGTTTAATGGTTGGGGGATTCGTACCCTGAGTAATTTGTCACCCGCTTACAATCCAATGGGCTATCACATTGGTTCAGTTTGGCCCCATGATAACGCTCTGATTGCAATGGGATTGCGATCGCTCGGTCTGATCGATCAAGCCCTGGAACTTTTCCAAGGTTTATTTGACATGACTAATCAGCAGCCCTACCAACGTCCTCCAGAACTTTTCTGCGGCTACGAACGGAACGGTGATAATGCCCCTGTGCAGTATCCAGTTGCCTGTACTCCCCAAGCGTGGGCTACTGGTAGTATCTTCCAACTACTGCAAATGATGGTCAACTTGGTGCCTGATGCTCAAAATAACTGCTTGCGAATAATCGACCCCGCTTTGCCAGAATCGATTAATCGCCTATCATTTCATAATTTGCGAGTCGGCCCCACTATCCTCGATTTGGAATTCGAGCGTTCTGGTACTACGACTGCTTGTCGCGTTGCTAAAAAACGGGGCAATCTCCGGGTAGTTATCGAAGCATAAAAAGGGAGTAGGGAGTAGGGAATTCACCACTCCCTATTTTATGCTGAGTGCGTAGGCGTAGCCCGTCGTAGACATCGCACTCAGCATCACCTGAAATTCAGCAGCATGTCTGTCCTACCATCCACTCCAACCAACGTAGTGTTAATCTGCTTCATCGCCCATATGTAGAGTTCTCAAGAGCTGCTCTGTAAGCTCGATCAATTCATATACAGAATTTTGCGTAAGTTCTGTAGTTTTGAAGCCATGAGCAATAGGATTACGTAATAGAAGTGCATTCATTAGTAACTGATACTCAGATTTTGAAATTACACCTTCAATTGCTAATTGCTTCACTAAGTAGAGTGGATCAAATCTTTGTAAATTTAGCTCTTCCTTTTGGGCAATAAGTCTCAAAGTTGCTTCTACCAAAGACCAAGAATATAAGATAGCTGATTCTGGATGTTGCGTTGTAAGTTGCCTTGCTACTTGCAACTGTGATTCTATTTCATGTTCTTGAAGAGAACCCTCTGCTTTCAGAGAATACATTATATCCTCTGGGTTGGTCATTACTAATTCAAATCTCCAACCAGGATGTTTTTCTACCGCTTGAGCTAAATTACCTAAGTATTGATTAGAAGAAGAGTTAAGTGAGGAGCGTGACTTGACTTCAATAACTACATTTTCTTCTCCCCAACGTACTATCATGTCGGGGCGATAGGTTTTAAGGAAGTCAGGCAAGTCTTCTAGATTTGGATGAAAAAAAACTTCGTAACCTTTTTCACGATACTCCTCTGCTAGTTTAAGTAATCGCTCTCTTTCTAAGTTTACGGTTGAAGTTGCCATCAAGTAAGTACCTCCTGATCAGGAGCATCAATTACGACAATATGTAAGAACTCATTACCACGGGCAAAGCCTTCCGTCAATGTCGAGGTCATGTTTTCTACTTTAAAGTTACCTGATAAATTCCTCTTTCTAACTAGGAGGTCGCTTACTTGCTGATCATCGACGTAGGCTAATCCAATAATTGCATCTTGAATAGGCTTCACTATATTGTCTATATCTATTTGAACAGAATCATAGAAATAGGTTATTTGGAGCATAACCAACCCAGGATCTGTTTTTTGTTCCGAAGACCAGTATTTTTCAGCCTCTTGTCGCAACTGTTTTTTTCCAATCTTGAAGCCGATTACCCTTACCGCGATTACGAGCCTGTTGTGATACTGGTGGTCCATCTACTATGAACTCAAATCTGGTCAATGCACTTCTAAATAATAGATCACAGGTTATTCTATGCTAGTAACCTTGAACACAAGCAGATAACTCCCGCTACTCATAGACACAGGAATATTGCTATTACTAACTGTTGCTGCATCGCCCAGTAGCTTCGCTGAGTGCTTCACGAATTATCTCATCACTTACACTATGCCGTTTCAGGCTCGCAATCAATGTAGAAACAGTATCACCCTCAAGTCGCTCAAGATCAGCTCGGAGTCCTTGTCCGATGTAAGCACGAACTAATGGCTGGTAACCAGAAAACCCTAACAATGCTCCTACTCGCTTCAAATCCTCAATCACATCTTCAGGAATGCGAATTGTGATTGTCGTCATTGGACGACTTTTATCGAGTCGCTTTCTGAAGACTTCAGCTTTCATAGTATTCACATTCCTTGCGCGTCGCTTTCCGAGCCGAGATGATCCGAATCACGTCGTTTTCACGCTCAATGTAGACGACGTACAGAAGATTCTATGTTAACTTACCAGCCTACCGACACGATCGCCTCAAATTCTAGCATGGTAAGAAATTTTTGCTAACAGAAGAGTTAAGGATGTAAAAACAACAATAATTTACACCCAAATTCCTAACTTCTAATTCCTAACTATTACGCTTCTTCTGAATTTTCACTTTTATGTCCTGGGGATGCTTCGTAAAGTGCATCGAGATGTTGACGCGCATCTTCAACGTTAATCGAACGCATTACCAAAAGTGGCTCTTTAATTAAGTTGCCCGCGCTATCTAATAACTCTGGATGGGGTGCAAACTGTTTTTTTGATGAATAATAACCATAGTTGCCTTGATTATTCATTGGCGAGGAATTCGTCGGGTAAGTTCGCTCCCGATCAAAACTGAACATGATCAGGTTGCGAATTAAGTTGCCAACAGCTATAAATGCAAGGATTGTAAAAGCCAAAATGTAAAGCAGGTGTAACATTGGATTTTCCTCCAGAGCAGCAATTTTTAAAACTTTATTTTGTAACGCTTTGCTTCGCCGGCACTGTGACTCACAGTTAAGACAAGCATTTGACGCACTTTTTGTGCGATTACATTTATATGAAGCTATTTGTCAACCGTTATTCCACTTACGGTAGCATAGGATACATTCTTTTGTTAATCCCAAGAATGTTAAGAAATTGTTAAGAATTTTCTACTATCTCTTTAACGACTGATCTACGATCTTGCGTTAGACGCAAAGGGGCTTGTGATTAGACATCGTTAAGTAGTCTACTGAAATTTAGCAGATGCTCGCGTCTGCTGCTTATACTTCACGCCCTTGACGATAGCGCATTGCGACATTCCAGCATTCCGTTACTAATTGATGCCAAGGCATTAACGTTGCCATATCAATCCCGACTTGTTTATCAGTAGCATTAAACAGCATCTTCGCCGTATTTAGTTCATCCTGCGCTTGCTTAACCCGCAAGAGCAAGTCAGATTGCTCTTGGTGACTCATAAATGATAGTTGCTCGGTTTCGAGTAAATGGCGCGATCGCGTAAACCAATGCTGAAAATCTTCTAGCAGGGGTTCTAAAACCGTTTTCAGCAACTCAGGCCCTGGTACATTTGAGTTTGACATAAATAAGAACTATATTTTCAACTTGCTTACTAATATTAACGTTATTTATGTTTCTTAACATTTTTCTCATAATTCAAATAAATAGAAAATATGTAACAAAGAATACATTATTTATTATATAGTCTTGCTATCAGGTTTGTACAGTTCCTTTGGAGAGGCATCTATAGGAATAGCTGACACCGAGTTGCAATCCATAAGATAATTTAGCGATCGCGTGGAATTCTGAATTTGACACTCAGGGAAGCAATCAAAAATTTATCTTTATCCCCGATTAAAAATTAATTCAGTAGTTGGAAGATAAAGCCGGACTGGCAAAAATCAAAGTCGTTATAGTTGAATAAGCCTACAGATTCAGATAAATCACCTTTTGTAATCACTTCGCCAATGGTTCAGCAGCCAATGTCGCTAAAATCATCGAATCAGTCAGAACCCTCAGAACAAGTTGAAAAAATTTATTTACCGCGTACCAGCGAATCGGAGAACTTAAAAAAGATTCGCCACACTGCTTCCCATGTTATGGCAATGGCAGTACAAAAGCTGTTTCCCAAGGCGCAAGTTACAATCGGCCCTTGGATTGAAAACGGTTTTTACTACGACTTCGACAATCCAGAACCATTTAGCGAAAACGATCTCAAAGTCATCAAGAAAGAGATGGCGAAGATTATTAATCGTAAACTGGCAGTTAGTCGGGAAGAAGTCAGCCGCGAAGAAGCCGAACGCCGGATTCAGGAAATTAAAGAACCTTACAAGCTAGAAATCCTGGGAGATATCAAAGAGGAACCAATCACGATTTACCACGTGGGGAATGAATGGTGGGATTTGTGTGCGGGGCCTCATCTGGAAAATACCAGTGAATTAAACCCCAAAGCAATTGAACTAGAAAGCGTTGCTGGCGCTTATTGGCGTGGGGATGAAACCAAAGCCCAACTACAACGCATCTACGCCACCGCTTGGGAAAGCCCAGAACAACTCGCTGAATATAAGCGACGCAAAGAAGAAGCGCTGCGGCGAGATCACCGAAAACTGGGTAAGGAACTGGGATTATTTATATTTTCTGATCTAGTGGGGCCGGGTTTACCTTTGTGGACACCCAAAGGTACTTTGTTACGGAGTACTTTAGAAGACTTCCTCAAGCAGGAACAGCTAAAACGGGGTTACTTATCTGTAGTAACACCTCACATTGCTAGAGTAGATTTATTTAAAACCTCTGGACATTGGCAGAAATATAAAGAAGATATGTTTCCTTTAATGGCAGATGATCAGGAAGCTGCTGCACTGGAACAGGGCTTCGTTATGAAGCCGATGAACTGCCCCTTCCACATCCAAATATATAAGAGTGAGTTACGCTCTTATCGGGAATTACCGATGCGACTGGCGGAATTTGGTACTGTTTACCGCTATGAACAATCAGGGGAACTGGGCGGTTTAACGCGGGTGCGCGGTTTTACTGTAGATGATTCTCACCTGTTCGTTACCCCAGAACAGCTAGATAGCGAATTCCTCAGTGTGGTGGATTTGATTTTGTCGGTGTTCAATAAGCTGCAACTGAAGAACTTTAAAGCTAGACTCAGTTTCCGCGATCCTGCTAGTGATAAGTACATCGGTTCTGATGAAGTTTGGGACAAAGCTGAAGGTGCAATTCGTCGTGCAGTTGAAACTTTGGGGATGGAACACTTTGAAGGGATTGGAGAAGCGGCTTTTTATGGGCCCAAACTCGACTTTATCTTTAGTGATGCCCTAGATCGGGAGTGGCAATTAGGAACTGTGCAGGTAGATTACAATTTGCCAGAACGCTTTGATTTGGAATACGTTGCTGAAGATGGTGTTCGCAAACGCCCAGTGATGATTCACCGTGCGCCTTTTGGTTCACTGGAACGGCTAATTGGGATCTTAATTGAAGAATATGCAGGCGATTTTCCTTTGTGGTTAGCGCCAGTGCAAGCGAGATTACTACCAGTGGGTGACGCACAGCTAGACTTTGCTAAAGATGTGGTGGCGAAAATGAGAGCCTTGGGCATCCGTGCAGAAGTTGATACCAGTGGCGATCGCTTAGGTAAACAGATTCGGAATGCAGAGAAAGAAAAAATACCTGTGATGGCAGTGGTAGGAGCTAAGGAAGTGGAAACCAACACCTTGAGTATCCGTACCCGCGCCTCTGGGGAATTGGGAGTTATCTCTGTCGATGAGGTGGTGGATAAGATGAAGGATGCGATCGCTAAGTTTGATAATTTCTAAAATCTAACCTCGATCATTTCTAAAATCTAACCACAGACGCACACTAATCACAATTGGTGTGCGTTTTGTCTAGTAGGGCACTGAGGCTAGCTGGTAGGTTTTGGTAAAGGTGCGATCGTAACGTATTTAATATCAAAGGCTCATTAATGGAGTTCAAAGACTCATTCACGAGTATTAAAGACTCATTAATGGAGTTCAAAGACTCATTCACGAGTATCAAAGGCTCATTAATGCAGTTCAAAGACTCATTAACGGAGTTCAAAGACTAGTTGACGGAGCTAAAAGACTCATTGTAATTAAATCAACGTGAGTTCGACGAGTCACACGAATCAAAAGACCTCTAAGAAGGTTTTACTATGCAAAACCTGTCCCTCTCCGAGTCGGAGAGGGACAGACTTGAACTAAAGTTCAAGACTGGGAGAGGTTCGTCGAATTCACGTTTAATTAAATCAAGAATTTACCCTCAGCCTAGATGTCAAAGCAATAATCAAAGTGCGATCGCTTGTTTTATAATTGGATAGCTAGCTATCCAATCAAGCCGAGCCTTCGAGACAAAGCGATCGCTTCACTAAGAAGAAGAATTTTTCATAAAGCTAAGACTTTGCTTGTTTTAATATGTATCGATATCGAAGATAATAAAATTAAGCATCCCTGGCAGGCACGCAAATGACCGAGCTTTACGGAGGAACCGATCCTAGAGACATTCCCGCCTACTCCATTAGCGATGCCGCTCGTTATTTACGCATTCCAGCAGGCACAATTCGTTCTTGGACAGTTGGGCGACACTACCCGATTTCAAAAGGTTCTAACTTTTTCAAACCCCTTATCCCAATTCGCGATCTCAAGCCAAAACTCCTCTCATTCACCAACCTAATTGAAGTTCATGTTTTAAGAGCAATTCGCAGAAATCACAAAATTGATCTAGGCAATGTACGAACCGCTCTTGATTTCCTTGAGGATCAGTTTCAAACATCCCACCCGCTTGCTGGTGAAAGTTTTCTTACCGATGGTGTTGACCTGTTCATTGAGCGCTATGGCTCTCTCATTAATGCATCGAGAAGCGTGCAAACGCAGATGAAAGACGCTTTTAATGCTCATCTTGAGCGAATTGAACCCGACGACACTGGGCTTGCAATTAAACTGTATCCCTTTACTCGCTCTCACGAGGAAGATAGCCCTCGTGTTGTCGTCATTGATTCCCGAATCGCCTTTGGTCGCCTTGTTATTGCTGGGACAGGAATTACCACCCGCGTGTTAGCAGAACGTTATAAAGCAGGTGATTCAATTGACGATCTCGCTTATGATTATGACAGCGAACGCTTCAAGATCGAAGAAGCTATCCGGTGTGAACTACCTGCTGTTGCATGATTCAACCCCAGTCCATTACTTTTTTTATAGATAGATGTCTAGGTAACAGACGCATTGTAGAAACGCTTCGGGCCGCAGGTGTCACTATAAAAATCCATGACAACACTTTGACAAAGGCGCTTAAGATGTAGACTGGTTGCCACAGGTCGGCAAAATGGGCTGGGTTGTTTTGACCAAAGATGGCAAGATTAGCAACAATTTATTAGAAAGGATTGCCGTTACACGCGCTCAGGTCAAGATGTTTATATTTGTTTCCCAAAGTTTATCAGGGGCAGATATGGCCGCAATTTTTCTCAAAGCAATTGTGCCGATGCAAGAATTTGTTCGGAAACATCCTGCTCCATTCATTGCGAAAATCTATCGTGATGCAAGTATTGCCTATGGAAAGACAGCCAGGCGCTAGTAGAAGAATTAGAACGGTTTTTTTAGATTGCGCGATCGCCTTTTTTGGATACTTAAGCGTCCAATCAAGTAGGCAGATAAGAGCGATCGCTTTGTAATTTGGTGTAGATGCTTAGGCATGGTTGAAGCCAATTCGTAATCAGCCTCTCTACGAGACGCTGCGCGAATAAATACTCGCTAACACTGCGCTAACGTAATCAGCTAGGCGCCAGCGAGTTGAGCTGATCAAATCGCCACATTATAGTTCAATTAACTTGAAGCCCCAAGGTTTGAGAGCCGCTTCAGCTATTTCTGTATTTACACCTTCATAAGCCTCCCATTCCAACGGATGCTCTTTAGGATGTCCGTCGCCGACATTACCTGCAACTTTGATGATCGCACAGTTGGCGATGCGATCGCGCTCCAACCCTTTTGGCACTACTAGCTCGATTTTGTGCCCGACAAACTTCGCTGTACTTTCATTAGCGACAGATTCACGGATTAAACAAATATCACCAGCAGTCCCCCAAGTAGTTTGGTAAATGTGGAGGAACGATATATAGGTTTGTGGTTTGATGGATCTTTTTAGAACTTGCATTATCTGTAATCCTTACACTATGAGCGAAAAATCATATGAGTATTTTCTATCACGTTCGTAGGGAAGAATGTTTTTAACTCACATTTTGCACCTAGCCCAGGCGATTAAAAACCGCCTAGTGGAATATATCTGAAGCTCAACAGGACTATTTCATTCTCCGAAAAGCCCGCCTGAGAATGAATTCACCAGTCTAATAGCGAAAGTCGTTTTTAGACGACTGAGAAAAGGTTATAGTCCGTTTTAACGGACTTTGCTCGTTCCTAGTTTATGAGTAGGAATGCCTAAATCAGGCTCTGCCTCCCACAAAAGCGGCAGAGCTGCAATGAGATTGCATTTCCAGGTTCTACTTGGAAACGAGATCAGCTTTTGAGTAATTCGTTAAAACACAATAATCGCCCACATACTAACTCCCAACCCAATCGCTGCTAGGTGTTGCCAAAGGAGCGATCGCACTGGTTGCTTGGCAATCTTTTGCGTTAATAACATAGTCATCAACACTGATAAAATTATCGTTGCACCTTGCAAAAAGGCAATCACAGCCGGGTGAGCAACCAATATTGGCAATTGTTCACCACTCAAACCAAGAGTAGCAAAGGTAACGGGTAAAATCCGCCCGCCTTCGCCTAAGCCCAAACGCAGATAGTGAGCCAAATTTCCTCCTAAAACTAATGGTAGGTAGCCATAGGCAAGCTCTACAAATGATTTTGGTTTCCGGTTAAAGTTCAATAGTTTCAGTAAGCCATATACAGCAAAGGTAAAAATCGCTGGGATAATTAACACTAGCAGCGATAATCCAAAGTGCTGCCAAAACTGAGTTAAATCCAGTTGTAACCCTAGCCAAGATTGCAATTCTGGCAAGCGATGCAGATATATCCCACCCAACAGCAAAAACAATAATGCCACCTCATAGGTGCGGGGTACATGAGTTGTCCACAGTTCAATACCAGGGGGACGCAAGTTGAACTCAACGGAACGATGGGGACAGGCTTTCAGGCAAGTCATGCACAGGACGCAATCTCTGTTATCTTCTAACTGGGCTGGGTGCGAGTATAAAGGACATCCATTCGTTTCCAACCCTTCGCCCTTTTGCGGTCCACCTTTATAACACTGATACGTGGTACAGCTGGCAGAACAAATACCTTGCTGTGCCCGGAGTTCCGTCATTGAGAGTTTGGCAAACAAACCATTCATCCCACCGATGGGGCAGAGATACCGACACCAAAACCGCCGCTCAAAAAGAGCAGAGAAAATCATCGCCCCAGCGGTAATTAACAGCAGCAAACAAGCGCTTAGATAGGCAGTATTTTCTAAATGCCAGAGTTCTTCCCATAAGAAAATTAGGGTGAACAAACCAAACATGAACCATCCGCCCCATTTTTCAGCTTCCTGTCTCGGCCAGCGCTTGAGTTTTCGAGGCCACAGCCACAAAGAGAGTTTTTGGGTAATTTCCCCGTAAATCATGAAGGGACAAACAGAACACCAGATACGTCCCAAAAAGGGAAAGAGAAATAGGAAGAAAGGCCACCACCAAGCCCAAAATAGATTTAATACGAAATTGCGATCGCGGGTTTGTGGCCCAATAAATAAGACTGCAACACCAATTGCAAAAGCCGTTGCAGTAAAACCATAGTTAATGCGATCGGGCCACCACGGACTACGTAAAAACCGCCGCAAACGAGGATAGGCATTTAACAGATTCACCCGAAATCGTTTTTTCTTAATTTCCGCTGGCCAGAAAATTTCTTCTGTTAATTCATTGGCACCCTCCGCTTGCACGATCGCTCTTTCAACCAGATTTTTCAATTCCTTGAGGTTCCCAGGAAAATCATAGGACTGGAGGCGACGCAAAGCTTCTGGGGTAATGTGCGGTTTCGCAACGCCTCTAGCCCGAATGTAAAGACTAGTATAATATTCAACCTGTGCCTGAACATCGGTTTTCCGCACTCGTAGCGGCGGTACTTTAATAATGTGACCAACAGAACGTTCAATTGTCGGCTGAGTTTTTTCTGAAACAATCAGAATTCTGACTTTACTGGGGCGAGGTTCAGATGCTGGTTCTCCAGAACGAGCCACGGGGGTATATGTGCCAGTTTTGAGTAAGTGCGTTACCGGAGGTAATAATTCTTCGGGCAATTCTTGAATGTTGTTGAGAACTAGAGTTCCTTCCCCCAACCATTCCAACAGTCCTGCTTTACCGCCAGCGCGACCGAATAAATCTGCACCATTAGTTTGGAGAATACCACAATTTACTTTTATAATTGGTTCTCGCCGTTTTGGAGAACCAAAGTGGATTAGGGCTGCTATATTGTCTTTTTCTAACCCTGGTTCTCCAAAAATATCCACTGATTTGCGGTCAGCAGCCGCTTCTCGAATTTGCTCCCGCAGCCGCACCGCATAGCGACTTGTACCGATAATTCCGCGTTGCGCTTTGGTGACCAAATATGGTCGCAAGGCGAGGGAACGTTCTTGTTCATAGCCAAGTGCAGATGTCACCTGAGCTAACTCTTGAACCAATTGGCGGGAAAAAGCCAGAGCAATTTCGGGGTATTGACTGACTAATTCCCGAAATTTATCAGCAGGTACAACCCACAAGTGACATTCAGTTACCGTAGTAATTGTGAATGAAGTTAATTCATCCAACAGCAATTCTTGGAGGTGAATTACTGCTCCGGGGAGGAATCCACAAGCTAAGGCTGGATTGCTTTCATTGGTGCTATTGCTTTCGAGTTGACCTTCTACAAGAATATAAAGGGCTTCTGGAGGAGTGCCTTCGCTAACTAAGTCAGTTTCGGGTGGCACAACTTGTTCTTCAATTACTTGAGCGATCGCATTTAACACTTCAGGCGAGAGAATTCCTAAACTCGTGCGCTCTTGTAGCCATGTAACCGTTTCTGGAGATGTCATATTCAGTTCTCCGTGTAGGCTGCTGTATAACAAAAATTATCTCTTGAAAGAGGATGTCAAAATATCTGTGTTCAGTTGTTATTAATACACAATATGCAATATTTGTTGTTGCTGTTAACGCTAAAAACCCTTGTATTACACTCGTATTAAGCGTAAACTAAATTTGCCTCAAATTTAGTGAACTTTACTAAATTTTGTGCATAGGAGGTTTCATGTTGAATATCAGTAAGGGTATTAATTCTCTCTCAAACTTGAAGCGGAACACCACAGAATTTATGGAGCAGCTACGGGAGACTGGACAGCCGATAGTACTGACTGTTAACGGTAAAGCCGAACTTGTTGTGCAGGATGTAGAGTCGTACCAGAAACTCCTAGAGCTTGTTGAAAGGCTTGAGACTATTGAGGCGGTTAAGATGGCACTCGAAGAGATGAAAGCAGGAAAAGGGGAGCCTGCTCATGAGGTATTTCAGGAGATAATCAAATCGCTGGATGAGGAATGAAGTACCGAGTTATTATTCTTCCAGTGGCAAAGGCTGATATGAATGCAGAGTTATAACAAGACTATTAAGCGGACGAATTATGGCAATTTATTTAGACTCAGCGATCGCATCTGAAGCTGAAGTTGTTAAGCTTTGGGGATGGGTGAAAGGCATTACAACAAATCCGACGCTGTTGGCTCAAAGCGATATCCCACCAGAAACCACGCTCAAAAATTTGCTTGCCTTGACGAATGGCCCGTTATACTATCAACTTGTGGCACCTGATAAAGCTCTTATGCTAGCTGAAGGTAGAAAAGCTTTCGAGATTATTGGTTCACAAACAATTTTGAAGATTCCCGCAACACCTATAGGTTTTGAAGTGGTGGCGAGTCTATCCTCAGAAATTACCTGTTCGGTGACAGCAATTTACAGTGCAGCACAAGCAGCAGTCGCGCGGGAAGCGGGAGCTAAAATTGCCATAGCTTATGTAAATCGTGCTACGCGGTTGTTAGGTGACGGTATTGCCTTAATCCGGGATATGGCTAGCGTCCTCAAAGGCAGTGATACTGAAATCTTGGCAGCTAGTATCAAATCTCCCGAAGAAGCAGCCGCCTCATTGCAAGCCGGGGCGGATCATTTGACTTTACCATTGGCAATGTTGCAAGCGATCGCTACTCATGAATTTTCACAGAAAACTGTTGAAGAATTTGCTAAAGGAGGTATTGGCTTAACGATTTAAGTTTTTGTCCTAACGACAGAAGTTAGTGTGGTAATTACAACTTGTTGTGTCATGACAACAAAAGTTAACTTAGTAACGACAACTTGTTGTGTCATGACAACAAAAGTTAACTTAGTAACGACAACTTGTTGTGTCATGACAACAAAAGTTAGCTAAGTAACGACAACTTGTGCATTATTACAGTTATTACAGCTATTTTCAGGTAAATAGACCACGCTCTACGGGCATAGCAATGCTGTGCCCCTACGAAAGATGTGGTTCAAATACATGAAAACTGCTGTAACGAGCAGCTAAATCTTTTAGTCCTACTTTCTTGAATTAATTATGAGTTTGTCAGATATCCCTAATCTCTGGGTTCCCTTGGTACTTTTAGGTTTAATTATTGTCGCTGCTGTATTTTTCAGTCGTAGCAATTGATTACTAAGGCATTAGGACTTACGCAAAATCATGAAAAAACGAACCGCAAAGAACGCATTCGCGTAGCGTCTCGTAGAGAAGGACACAAAGGAATAAGACTTTCAGAGGGTTATTGCGTAAGTCCTAAGGTATTACAAAAGTTATGTCAGGTAAAGTAGGAGAGGCTTCTGTTGCCTGACAGTACTTTGGTAGTAATCAACAATTTCGTTATAGTAATCTGTCATCCAATCCAAAATTTCTTCTTCAATCCAGTCAATCCAGGGAATTGGTTCTGATTTCTGGGATTCTCGGATAAAACGATTCTGGAAACCCTCTGGTGAAAGTTTTAATAATCCATCAAGAATCACCGCGCAGACAATCTTCATCAATAGCGGCCACTTGGTACGATAAGAGCTGATTCGTAAAGAAAATCTAAAGAGAATTAAGTCTCGCTTTACTCAGGTTATAGGCTAAACCGAGAGCAGTTATGTTATTGTCGATG
>NZ_JBALCZ010000060.1:0-196145 GCF_036917615.1 Nostoc sp. | reverse complement strand
GGGGAAAGTAAGAATCGGGCTGCCTTACCTGGGGAAAGTAAGAATCGGGCTGCCTTACCTGGGGAAAGTAAGAATCGGGCTGCCTTACCTGGGGAAAGTAAGAATCGGGCTGCCTTACCTGGGGATAGTAAGAACCGGGCTGCCTTACCTGGGGATAGTAAGAACCGGGCTGCCTTAACTGAGGATAGTAAGAATCGGGCTGCCTTACCTGGGGATAGTAAGAATCGGGGAAATTATTGCGTTGTGGCATTAGTCCCGTTGCTGGGTCTACAGGCATAGGTGTGGGAATCGGACTACCATAAATAAAGGAACCAACAGCAGGCGATTGCCTGACTCCATAACCACCGTTAATCACTCTCACACGCTGGGCAGAAGCTGGAGCAATGCTTACACCCATAACTGCTAAAGTCATGCCTGCTAAGAGCCAATTCAGTTGCGAATGCTTGATTTTCAACATATTTTGCTCACCTGCATTTGATACCGGAATTTTTAATCAGAAAATAGTCGCAGCTACTTAGTTAAAATTTTAGAAGTTTATCCACTTCAGATTGCCAGCTTTTGAAAAAATTTCAAAAAGATTGCTGGCATTGGCAAAATTAAAACAGTGCTGATTTGTGTAGAAGACGTGAGTGCAGAAAGTTTAGAAATTGCTAAAACCCGCTACCAGAGTGGGAAAATTGCGTTTGAAAATGGGCAATACCGCCAAGCCGTAGAAAATTTAGAAAAGGCCAGCGCCCTGTTAGCTCGTAATTCTCGCCTTGGAGGCGAAGTAGAAATTCATCTAGTGACAGCTTATGAAGCGTCTGGACGCACGGATGATGCGATCGCTCTTTGCGAAAGACTCAAACGCCATCCCCATTTTGAAACCAGCAAACAAGCGCGACAGATGCTTTACATTTTAAAAGCACCAAAGCTGAAAAGACCCAGCGAATGGATGACCCAAATCCCTGATTTGGGGACACTACCTGATAATGAACTCAAAATTTCTATAGCTGCTAAACCTACTAAATCTTCTGTGCAGCAGAAGCCTAAACCTACGGAGCCAGAATTTGTTGACCTCAGTCAGGTCAATACCAGAGATAATCGCTTTATCTGGGTGGCGCTAATTGCCATTGGTTTAACCATCTCGTACTTGGTTTGGTTGAATTTTTCAGGAACCCCTGGCTGATACCAATTTTGGATTTTGGACTTCGGCTCCTTTCGGCTTACCTCGACTTACCTCGACTTACCTGTTCCAGGAATCTCAAACAATACGAATAAGTCAAGATTGGTTAAAAACTTTGACTTTTGGGGAGATTTATAGTTATGAATTCTTCAATTTTCGGAAAGATTTTCTTGTGGTTAATCAGACCATTTAATTTTGTGTTGGCAAAGATGAAATTTCTCTCACCACTGAATGGTCAAAATCGAATCAACCGCGTTTTTGCCATCCGAAATCCTATTCTGTGGCTAGTGCTGTTAACATCCCTGCTACTGTCTGGCTGTGTTAAGTACGATGTGGGGCTTAACTTTGACAACTCAAATAGTGGCGAACTAGTACAGCATATTAAGTTGGGAGAACGGCTAACCAGTTTTAGTGGGGATTCTGTGTACGAATGGATAAATAGCATAGAGCGCCGCGCCCGTAAACTTGAGGGTAAAGCACAGCGAGTTTCCACTGAAGAAATTATTGTCACAATTCCTTTTAGTAGTGGTAGGGAATTGCAAGAGAAGTTCAACGAATTTTTTAACTCCCGTACGAATCAACCCTCTGAGTCTGTGCAGAGCAAATCTGATTCAGAATTGCCGAAAATTGAATCAAACGTCCTCTTGGAGGAGAACAATTTTTTACTTTTAGTCCGAAATCGGTTAATTTATGATTTGGATTTGCGATCGCTGTCTCTAATTGCCAACAAAGGTAACGTCTTGGCTAATGCAGGTTCAATTCTCGACTTAGAATTTAGCTTGAAGACTCCTTGGGGAGCTAAAAACATTCAACTAACTGAAACTGCCATTGAGCCAAAAAAGAATGGCAATCAACTGGTGTGGAAACTTCAACCTGGTGAGTTAAACCACATAGAAACTGTTTTCTGGCTTCCCAGTCCCCTTGGTATTGGGGCGCTGTTAATTATCCTGTTTGTCTGGGGAGGATTGTACTTGAGATACAATTTCATGCCAGATCCCAGAATTCAGTTCCATCCCAAAGCAGCAGCTATCCAGGAACAGTAGACTATTCATCTGTTCAATATTGTTAGCAAAGCCGATGGAGAATGCATCGGCTTTTTTACACTTCCTCAGCTTTTTGTAAAGACTCAACAGTGTCTTTCGCAAGTATGAGGACTGCACCAACCAACGAAGAAACCATTTAACATCGACACTGTGATGTTATCAAGTGTAGTTTGGTAGCAAATCATTTTTAAGTGTAGTTTTGGGATCAGAAACAGACAACATTCAACTGCTTATATTGAATTTGGCGATCGCAACACTATATGTTGTTTTACGGTGAGCAATCCCTCAGCAAATAGCCCTGAGGGCTAGCATTGCGCCTACCCTACTTTTGTGTGGTCTATTTCAAACCTTATTTCGTCACGATTTTACACAAATCTGTACTAACTTACCGTTGCTCGTTGCCATACCAGCGTTCAGCAAGTGCATTGAGTTGATGAAGGATTTCAATGAGTTCCTGACCACGTTCTGTCAGACCGTAAGTTACTTGGGGTGGCACAGTTGGTTCATAGTGGCGATAAATAATTTCAGCTGCCTCAAGCATTCTCAGTCTTTCTGTCAAAACTTTGGTGGAGATGCCCTCGACTAAATGCTTCAATGCACCAAAGCGAGTAGGCCCATTATTACACAACACCCACAGTATATACATTGTCCAAGGCCCTGATAGTAAGGACATCAGAATATTGACAGGGCAAGCATCAGGATTTTTAGAGACAGACATCGATAAGTTCGCCAAAATTTACCAACAGTTACTTTATGGTAACTACTTTACTTTAGTAACTAGTTACTTTTAGTATAAAATGTAATGCTTTAAAATTTAGACTCAAAAAAAGTCAAAGCAGTAAATCCTAGTTAATCAGGAGATATTTGGTGGTAAACATTCTACATATTGATTCCAGCCCCCGTGGTGAACGATCGCACTCAAGAGAACTATCCAAAGAATTCGTCAGTGGTTGGAGAGCAGCGCATCCTGAAGATGCGATCGCTTATCGAGATTTAGGGCATCACCCGGTTCCTCACGTTGATGAACCTTGGATTGCAGCTGCATTTTCACCACCAGAAACCCATACCCCAGAGTTAACTGAGGCAATCAGGATTTCTGACGAACTGGTTGATGAGCTTTTGGCAGCCGATCGCTACGTCTTTGGAGTGCCAATGTATAACTTTAATATACCTTCCACTTTCAAGGCTTACATCGACCAAATCGTTCGTATTAACCGGACTGTTGCTTTAGAAGCTCAAGGTTTTAGAGGATTAGTTGAGGGTAAAAAGGCAGTTATCATTACGGCTAGCGGCGGTGACTATAGTGCAACATCCCCTGCTGCTGCCTATAACTTCCAAGAACCATACCTGCGGGCGATTTTCGGGTTTATTGGAATTACCGACATTCAATTTATTAACGCTAATAGCTTGAGTAATGGTGATGATGCCCGTATCCAATCTCTATCAAAAGCACGGGCAGCAATTCAAGATGCGATCGCCCAGTGGTAATGTGATGCGGGGCATTGGTAATTGGGTATTGGGCATTGGGAAAGAGGAAACAAAAATTCTTTAATTTTGAATTTTGAATTTTGAATTGATTTTTCCCCCTGCCTCCTCATCACGGTGACAACCGCTCAATTTTCCAAGTGCCATTATCTAAACAGCTATAGAGTAAGCGATCGTGCAGACGACTAGGGCGTCCTTGCCAAAACTCAATTTCTGTGGGGATCACTCGTAAGCCTCCCCAATGAGGCGGTCGAGGAATCTCCTGATTTTCATATTTGCTCTTAAACTCCTGCAAACGTTGCTCCAGAACTTCTCGGTTTTCTATCACCTCGCTTTGATTAGATACCCACGCACCCAGGCGACTGTTGGCAGGGCGACTGTGAAAATAGTGGTCAGACTCAGTTTCTGAAACTTTCTCCACATACCCACTAATCCGGACTTGACGTTCCAGTTCTGCCCACCAGAAGACTAAAGCCGCCTGGGGATTTTCTGCCAGTTCTTGTCCTTTATGACTGTTGTAGTTGGTGAATAAGACAAAGCCCCGTTCATCAAAATCCTTGAGTAACACCATTCTGGCTGAGGGCTTACCGTCTGGTGTGGCGGTAGCAATGGTCATGGCATTGGGTTCAGGAAGTTGCGCTGCTAGTGCTTGATCGAACCATTTTTTAAATTGGATAAAAGGATTGAGGTCTACTTCGAGTTCGCTTAAACCTTCCAAGGTGTAGTCTTTGCGAAGGTCGGCTACGGTTTTGTCCATTTTGATTTACTTGCCTGCTATCAGATACGCTTATACATGTGTTTGTTAAAAATATCTATGATGATCAGCGCCATCAAGAATTTTACAAATTCTCTCAAGGAATATCTAAAATAGGTTGCATAAGATGCGCCGTTCGACCTCCCTTAAACGCCTGTTAATTTATGGGCTTAGCGGCCCGGTTATCGCTCTCAATGTCTGGCTGCTGTCTGTGCTTTTTCGCTATTTTCAGCATCCCATTACCATCTTGATCATTGCGGCAATTCTGGCTTTTCTACTAAATTACCCAGTTAAGTTCTTTGAACGTGCTCGAATCACGCGCACTCAGGCGGTGAGCATAGTTTTACTTGCAACTTTAACCTTGGTTGGAATTCTAGGTGTCACCCTAGTGCCGTTGATTATTGACCAAACAATCCAACTGTTAAATAACATCCCTGATTGGGCGCGTACCAGTCAAGCAAACTTAGAGCAGTTTGAGTTGCTGGCAAAACAACGACGTTTGCCAATTGATTTGAGAGTTGTGAGCAGTCAAATCAATGCCAACATTCAAAATGTGGTGCAACAGCTAGCTTCTGGTGCAGTAGGATTTGCTGGAACACTGCTCTCAGGATTACTTGACTTAGTGTTAGTCATTGTGCTTGCATTTTATATGCTTTTATATGGCGATCGCGTCTGGTATGGTTTGGTCAATCTTTTGCCCTCTAATATTGGAGATCCCCTCACCACATCCTTGCGCCTAAATTTCCAGAACTTCTTCCTCAGCCAGTTGTTGCTAGGACTGTTCATGATGCTAACCCTGACGCCAATTTTCTTAGTGCTCAAGGTGCCTTTTGCCCTGTTGTTTGCCATATTAATTGGTATCTCAGAACTCATTCCCTTTATCGGGGCGTCTCTAGGCATTGGTCTGGTGACGATTTTAGTATTACTACAAAATTGGTGGTTGGCAGTTCAAGTTGCCATAGCGGCGATTATCATGCAGCAGATTAAAGATAACCTGTTAGCTCCCAGGTTACTCGGCAACTTTATTGGACTGAATCCTATCTGGATTTTTGTGGCTATTTTGATGGGATTTGAGATTGCTGGATTGTTGGGGACACTTGTTGCTGTTCCCATTGCTGGTACTATTAAAGGCACTTTCGATGCGATTAAGAGTGGCAAGCCGAGTAACTTTGTATCAACTGTCACTATTGCCCATGACTCGCCCCCCGATTAAGACGGCAGGGGGGCAGAGGGGCAGGGGGCAGGGGAAGTTAAAACTTGAACGTTCACCCTCAGAAGCTCAACGTTCACCCTCAGAAGCTCAACGTTTACCCTTAGAAGCTCAACGTTCACCCTCAGAAGCTCAACGTTCACCCTCAGAAGCTCAACGTTCACCCTTAGAAGCTCAATGTTCACCCTCAGAAGCTCAACTTTGAGCCATTGAGGCTGAACTTTCAAGTTCTAACTCCCCATGCCCGATGCTCAATGCTCAATGCTCAATGCCCTGTTTGGCCAATGCCCAATGCAAAAGTTGCACATTCTGATCTCACAATTCACAATGGTGATTGATTGTAAATTTCAGGGGATACTGCCAGCAGGCGATTCCTGAATAAAAGAAGCGTAAGGAAATTCATAAAGTACACGCTTTGCCAATAGTCAATGAGTTTACTGTTGAATTTACGGTCTTTTGATTCTCATTAATTAACTTAGAACCCGTTGATGGAAGCTTCTGAGCTATTAGAAACAATCACACTCCTGATTTACCAAGCTGAACAAGGAGAAATTGACCCTTGGGATGTTCAAGTGATTGAAGTGATTGACCGTTACTTAGAACTGATGGCACCGGAGGCAATAACAAGAGGTTATGAAGCGGACTTGTCTCAATCTGGACAGGCATTTTTGTCAGCATCAATGCTGGTATTGTTCAAAGCAAATACATTGATGCAATTGTCAACAGTAGGAGATGTTGATGATTGTGTAGAAGATGATACGCTATTGTCAGGTGAAGACGGTGTATCACATCAGGGTCATCGTCTACCATTAGAACGGCAATTGCGGCGTCGTCCAGCGGCAATGCCGCCACCAAAGCGGCGAGTGACCCTGCAAGAGTTAATCGAGCAATTGCAGATCATGGCTAACCAACTGAAACTGGTAGAAAAAGTCAGCAAACCTATCCGTCCCAGGCGTCAACCTAGCGTCCAAAGTATGCGGGAGGCGCTGGAGTTAGCTCACCAGGAAAATCTGACAGAAGTCGCTGGGGAACTGGAGCAGGTGTTGAATTTGTCGGCAACAGATCTGAGTCTAGAACAAAATTGGTTGAATTTAGAACAACTTGTAGAGTTGTGGACTCAGACAAAGCTTCTCAACCAAAATCGCTCTGGACATGAGTCTAAACACAGTCACCTAGTTAGCGTTTTCTGGGCGCTACTACTACTCTCAGCTCAATCGAAAGTAGAGCTATTTCAAGAGGAGTTTTACCATGAGATTAAAATTCGCTTACTTAAAGATTCAGCTAACTCCTGCAAACCCTTTGAGCACCCAATGAACTAAGAAAGCCAAAAGTAAGTAGGTAGGCGTAAATAATTATTGTTGGGATAAGGCAGGGGGCAGGGGGCTCTTAGCAGGGTTAAAAAGAGTTTGAGCCTTGTTTACTTTTCTTCACACAGTTTGGTTTTATTGTGCCGACTTACTTAGCCCTACAGATAATTTACAGATTTGTGCTTCAACTCCAAAATCCGAGTAAATTGAAAATATAAGCGATAGCTTGTCATCTAAGTATACCTATGGTTGCAATAACCACTAAATTCCTGTTATCCCTGTCTTGAGGGATAACTTAGAGCATAAATAAAAACTGATGATTAAGTATCACTCGATGAAAGTAAACTGGCTTGTGGTTGAGGAATAAATTTTTATGAAAGCGATGATTCTCGCGGCTGGCAAGGGTACTCGCGTGCGTCCGATTACCTATACAATTCCCAAACCAATGATTCCCATCCTGCAAAAGCCAGTGATGGAGTTCTTGCTGGAACTGTTACGCCAACATGGATTTGACCAGATTATGGTCAATGTTAGTCATTTGGCTGAAGAAATAGAAAACTATTTTCGTGATGGTCAGCGATTTGGGGTGCAGATTGCCTATTCTTTTGAAGGGAAAATTGATGACGACGGGAAACTGGAGGGAGAAGCAATCGGTTCAGCGGGAGGGATGCGCCGCATCCAAGACTTTTCACCCTTTTTTGATGATACCTTTGTGGTTTTGTGCGGTGATGCTTTGATTGACTTGGATTTAACTGCGGCAGTTAAATGGCATAGAGCTAAAGGGGCGATCGCTACTATTATTACCAAATCTGTCCCCAAGGAAGAAGTTTCTAGCTACGGTGTGGTTGTGACTGACGAAGACGGTCGTGTGAAAGCTTTCCAGGAAAAACCCTCAACTGAAGAAGCCCTCAGCACCAACATCAACACAGGTATTTACATCTTTGAGCCAGAGGTTTTTAACTATATTCCCTCTGGCGTCGAATATGACATTGGTAGCCAATTGTTTCCCAAATTGGTAGAAATCAAAGCTCCCTTCTACGCCATTCCTATGGACTTTGAATGGGTAGATATTGGTAAAGTACCAGACTATTGGCGGGCGATTCGCGGTGTATTGCTGGGTGAAATCAAAAATGTGCAAATCCCTGGTCATGAAGTCGCCCCTGGTATTTACACTGGCTTAAATGTCGCCGTAAATTGGGACAAAGTAGATATCACAGGCCCAGTTTACATTGGTGGCATGACCAGAATAGAAGACGGAGCTAAAATTGTCGGTCCAGCGATGATTGGCCCCAATTGTTGGATATGTAGTGGCGCAACAGTGGAAAACAGCGTGATTTTTGAATGGTCGCGCCTGGGACCTGGAGTCCGGTTAGTCGATAAGCTGGTATTTGGACGTTATTGCGTAGATAAAACTGGCGCTGCGATCGATGTTCAAGCCGCTGCTTTAGACTGGCTGATTACCGATGCCCGTCAGACACCGCCATCACATACCCCTGTTGAACAACAAGCAATAGAGGAATTGCTGGGGACAAACTCAAATTAAAGTTAGGAGTTAGAAGTTAGGAGTTATTATTTTGTGTTTCACTCTTCACTTCTAACTCTTAACTTTATTCCTAACTCTTCACTGCTAACTCCTAACTATTTAAGTACGTATATCTTCTGAGACTCTGCTCGTAGGTTTGCAGCAGTCGCTGAGATTCTGCTAGGGTGATGCGCTTTTCTTCTAATGCTTTCTCGCAACGCTGGCGAATGTTTTCTACCATATCTTCGGAGTCATACTGAACGTAGCTCACCACTTCGCTCATGGTGTCACCTTTGACAACGTGTTCAATCTGGTAGCCTTTGGGCGTTAATTGAATGTGAACGGCGTTGGTGTCGCCAAATAGGTTGTGCAAATTGCCCATGATTTCCTGGTAAGCTCCATTCAAGAACATCCCCAAATAATAGGGTTCGCCAGGCTTGTAGGTGTGCAACTCTAAAACCGACTTGACATCGCGCAGGTCAATAAAACGGTCGATTTTACCATCACTGTCGCAGGTGAGGTCTGCCAAAATTCCCCGCCGCGTTGGTTCTTCATCTAAGCGGTGGATTGGCATAATTGGGAATAGCTGATCGATCGCCCAGCAATCTGGTGCTGATTGAAACACTGACATATTCACGTAGTAGATGGAAGCCATGATTTTCTCTAAGTCTTCTAGTTCATCGGGTACGTATTCTTGCTGTCTAGTGATGTTTAGAATTTTCTGACAACAAGCCCAGTAGAGGCGTTCGGCCTTGGCTCGTTCTCTGAGGCGTAAAATTCCTAAGTTGAAGCGGCTGATGGCTTCTTCTTTGAATTGTGCAGCGTCGTGGTACAACTCTTGGTAATTCTCTTGGTTGATGGATTGGAAGCTTTCCCAAAGATAATTAATAATTGGGGATTCTCCCTCTTGCGGAGGTTCTGGGGCGTCGAGGGGGACATCACTAGTACTGAGAACATCAAAAATCAGCAGCGACTGATGGGAAGCGATCGCTCGTCCACTTTCGCTAATCAGTGTTGGTACGGTAATCTGCCGTTCAGCACAGGTATCTTTTAACTCTGCCACGATGTCGTTGGCATAGTTCTGCATGTTGTAATTTTTCGATGCATAGAAGTTGGTTTGGGAGCCATCATAATCTACGCCCAAGCCGCCACCTACATCAAGGTATTTCATATCTGCCCCCAGCATCGCCAATTCCACATAAATGCGGCTGGCTTCTTGGATGGCATCTTTAATCACATTAATGGCAGAGATTTGTGAGCCGATGTGGAAGTGCATCAACTGCAAAGAATCGAGCAGGTTAGCTTCCCGTAACTTGTCAACAGCCTCAATGACCTCAGGCATTGTCAAACCAAATTTAGCGCGATCGCCACTAGAGGCTCCCCAACGTCCCATCCCTTGGGTACTGAGTTTAGCACGAACTCCCAAAATCGGCTTAATACCTAACTGGCGATTGGCATCAATCACCAAATCAACCTCTTCAATCTGTTCTAAGACGATGATTGGTGTTTGACCTAGTCTTTGGGCTAACATTGCCGTTTCGATGTATTCTCGGTCTTTGTAGCCGTTGCAAACTAACAATGCTCCTGGTGTATCCAAGATAGCCAGAGCAATCATTAATTCTGGCTTGGAACCGGCTTCTAAACCAAATTGATGGGGTTTGCCAAATTTCACTAAATCCTCAATCAAATGCCGCTCTTGATTGCATTTGACGGGAAACACGCCCCGGTATACACCAGGGTAGTTGTAGCGGGCGATCGCTTTGGCAAAACAAGCGTTCAACCGCTCAATCCGGTCTTCCAAAATATCAGAAAAGCGAATCAACATGGGAAGTCCCAAGTTGCGCTGTTTCATGGCGTTGACCAATTCAAACAAGTCTAGAGAACCCCCGTGATCGCCCTTGGGTGCAACAGTAACGTGTCCAGCAGCGTTAATGGAAAAATAAGGTTGTCCCCAACCTTCAATCCGGTATAAGGCTTCGCTATCCTCAATTTTCCAGGAGCGAGGTAAATCTCCTGTAGTAGTACTAGGTGGTAACAGCTTTTTCTGTTTATGATTTTTCACTTCAGATTTCTGTCCATTGGACGGTACTTGTACTACCTCATCAGATGTAGCAGTTGACTCAACACCCATTTTTTCCTAACCTCAGTTTTTCTACCCACGAGTTAACAATTTAGCGCATTCATCTTGGAACGGATATGCACCCAAAGATAAATTCTAAGATAAACTCTGATTGGTCAGGAGTCAGGAGTCAGGAGTGCAAAACCCTTGTACAAAAGACAAAGGACAATTGACTAGATAAAAATTTTATTGAGCTTTGGGAGATAGCAATGGAACGCACATTCTTAGCAATTAAGCCTGATGGAGTACAGCGGGGATTAGTCGGTGAAATTATCCGTCGCTTTGAAACTAAAGGTTTTACCCTAGTTGGTTTGAAGTTTCTGAAAGTCAGTCGGGAACTGGCTGAACAACACTATGATATTCACCGGGAACGTCCTTTTTTTGCTGGTTTAGTCGAATTTATCACTTCTAGCCCTGTGGTGGCGATGGCATGGGAAGGTGATGGCGTGGTTGCATCTGCCAGAAAGATTATTGGTGCGACGAACCCCTTAACAGCAGAGCCGGGAACGATTCGGGGCGATTTTGGCCTGAATATTGGTCGCAACTTAATCCACGGTTCTGATGCTCAAGAAACCGCGCAACGGGAAATAGCCCTATGGTTTAAAGATGAAGAATTAGTCAATTGGCAACCACACTTAACACCTTGGTTGCACGAGTGATGGAGAGTTAGGAGTTAAAAATTCATAACTAATAACAGACGCGATTAATCGCGTCTTTACTCCTAACTCTTGTACAGACGCGATTAATCGCGTCTCTTACTTGGAGACTTCGCTCTTTTCTGGTTCTACTGGTTGAGGCAATTCAGTGCTAACACGCTTGGAAAATCCCCAGCCTAAAATTAGGAAGATGGCAGCAATCATTAACCATTCTGGTGGAACTAAACTATCGTTCACCACTTTCAACAACAAGCGCAAGCCCACCAAGGCCACAGTTACATAGCCTGCGTCTTCTAAGTTTTCATATTCGTCTAGCCAACGGATAAACAATCCCGCCATGAATCGCAGCGTAATAATACCAATTGTTGCACCCGTCAGCACCAGCCATTTTTCTTGAGAAACTGCGATCGCAGTTGTCACACTATCTAAAGAAAATGCCAAATCTGTAAATGCAATCACGGGTATCGCTTGCAATAACGAGTTAAAACGCGGGCCGTGATGATGATCATCTTCACTTTCTTGAGAGCTAAAGTGTTGGAATACTAACCACAGCAGGTAAGCAGCGCCCAATAATTCAAATTGCCAGAATTGTTGCACCCAAGTAGCAGTGAGAATCAGGGTGATTCGCAGCACATAAGCAACGACTAAACCAAAGTTGAGGGCCTTACGCTCAAGTTCTTTGTCTTCCAGCCCCCGAGCGATCGCAGCCAAGGCGATCGCATTGTCGGCAGATAACAGCGCCTCTAAAAGCACCAGGATGAGCAGAACTATCGGGGCTTCAACGCTGAAATGAAAATCGAGGTAATCAAAAATTCGGTCTAGCATTCCGGGTTTCTCAAACAGAAAAAATTAAAATTTGACAGGAACAGAGATTTGCATATTAAAAAGCGCAATAAATTGCTACTTTAATCCAGCTTAACGTGGTTGTGGTGCATTCTGAAGAAGGTTGAATGTATGCGATCGCCGTGCCATTAGGGTGTTTTTGGTATTATTCAATACACTAAAAGTTTTAACATCTTACTCAATGTGATGACAATAGACTGCTGTCATTTCACATCTAGAATTAGAATATGAGAACAAAAATATGGTAATATTTATAGTTTATGAATATTTCCTTAACTACCGAGCTTGAGCAGTTCATTCAAAGTTAGGTTGCAAGCGGGAAGTACACCTCATTTGAGGAAGTGATTCTTGCAGGCAATATCAATAACTCAGAACTTGAATCCCTATTTATAGCTAACTTCTAATCTCTAATCACATACAAATAAAAACTAAGGTGAATACACTACCAGAACCAAGCCCCATCATAGAAGTGGAGAAAGCTGTTTTCATTCCCATCAGTAGCTCTTTACTGGCAGTTATCAGTTCGTTGGTATCTTTTGTAGATAAATTGATTCCTTGGAGTCCCTGTTGTATACCATAAAACGTTCCTAAAAGGCCAATGGCAGTACACAAGTTTGTCACAAAACGCAGGGAACTTCGAGGTATTGGGCGGGCTAAGACAGATGGATACTTTATAAGTATAAAATCGCTATCCTGTTGGAATTGTTGCTTAATTCTGCTTAGATCATCGGTTCCTAAATGCTCTTTTAACCAGGGGCGAAGTTTGTCTAAAAGCTTTGCATTTTTAGCCTTTTTCAAATTACTCAAAAATTTAATTATGTGTATATTTTATTCTTTGGAAGTCCATAATATCAGTTAGCAAACATTAAGCAAGCTACATGTATCATGGTCAATCAATCAACTCCACAGCCCCTAGCTCCTTTAAGGAGGCTTTTTGAGCCTCAGTAATGCCTAAAACACCTGTGATATTCATGCCCTCGTACGGTCTAGCGGCTCTCAACGTTTTGAGGCACATACCTGTGTTAACATTCCAAAGCTTAATCGTCTCATCTTGGCTGCCACTGGCAATAGTTTGAGCATCAGGGCTGCAGGCAACTGACCAAACGGAACTGGTGTATCCGTGCAAAGTTTTGAGGCACATACCCGTGTTAATATCCCAAAGTTTAATTGTCCCATCATGACTGCCACTGGCAAGCATACGACTATCGGTACTGAAAGCGACTGAATATACCCAACTAGTGTGCCCTTGTAAAGTTTTGAGGCATTGACCAGTGCTGACATCCCACAACTTCACTGTTTGATCATGGCCGCCACTAGCAAGAGTTTGGCCATTAGAGCTGAAGGCAACAGACCAGACGCGACTAATATGCCCTTGTAAAGTTTTGAGGCATTGACCAGTGTTGACATCCCACAATTTTACTGTTCGATCATGACTGCCACTGGCAAGCATATGACTATCGGTGCTAAAAGCGACTGAACAGACCCAACTAGTGTGCCCTTGCAAAGTTCTGAGGCATTGACCAGTGCTGATATCCCACAATTTTACTGTTCGATCATGACTGCCACTGGCAAGCATACGACCATCGATACTGAAAGCGACTGAATATATCCAATGAGTATGCCCCTGTAAAGTTTTGAGGCATAGACCAGTGTTGACATCCCATAACCTCACCGTTTGGTCAGGACTCCCACTAGCCAAGGTCTTACCTTGAGGGCTGAAAGCGACTGATGATACAAAATTTGTATGTCCCTGCAAAGTTTTGAGGCATTGACTAGTGGTGATATCCCAAAGCTTGATCATCTTATCTCCACTGCCACTAGCCAAGGTCTGTCCATCAGGGCTGCAGGCCACTGACCAAACCCAGTTGGTATACCCTTGCAAAGTTTTGAGGCATTGTCCAGTGCTAACATCCCATAACTTTACCGTTTGATCATGACTGCCACTAGCAAGCGTTTGACCATTAGGG
The DNA here is from genome assembly GCF_036917615.1 of Nostoc sp. Taxonomy (GTDB): domain Bacteria; phylum Cyanobacteriota; class Cyanobacteriia; order Cyanobacteriales; family Nostocaceae; genus Nostoc. The sequence continues at coordinate 182,074 of NZ_JBALCZ010000060.1, read as the reverse complement.
CTGAAGGCAACTGACCAGACTTGACTCATGTGCCCTTGCAAAGTTTTGAGACATTGACCAGTACTGACATCCCAAAGTTTAATTGTCCTATCTTGACTGCTACTGGCAATAGTTCTGCCATTTGGATTGAAAGCAACTGACAATACCTCATCACTATGTTCGTGCAAAGTTTTGAGGCATTGACCAGTGCTGATATCCCAGAGCTTTACTGTTTGGTCATTACTGCCACTCAGAAGAATGTCACCGTTAGGGTTGAAGACAACTGCTCGTACCCGATTGGTATGATCGTACAAAGTTTTGAGGCATTGACCAGTACTGACATCCCATAGCTTAATCGTCTTATCTTCACTGCCACTAGCTAAAATTTGACCATCAAGGCTGAAACTAGCTGAACTGACCCGACTACTATGCCCATGCAAAGTTTTGAGGCATTCACCAGTACTGACATCCCACAACCTTATCGTTTGGTCTACACTGGTACTGGCAAGGGTTTGACCATTAGGGCTGAAGACAACTGAATATACCCAATCAGCATGCCCATGCAAAGTTTTGAGGCATTGACCACTACTGACATCCCACAACCTCACTGTATGATCAAAGCTGCCACTAGCAAGTGTTTGACCATTAGGGCTGAAGGAAACTGACCAGACCCAACTGGTGTGCCCTTTACAACTGAGTAGTTTTTTACCATTTGAAACTTGCCACAAGCAAATTTTACCATCAACATCACTTGTAGCTAAAAGTTTCCCATCAAAGCTAAATGCTACTGACATAGTAGCGTGCAAGGTTTCAGTAAAAATTGATTTAGCTAGATCTGAGTGGGCAAAATTTACATGGTGCAAATTCACACCTTGTAAGTATGCTTGCCAAACTGTTAAATAAGAAAAATCATAACCGCTTAAATCAATCTTCAGTTGACAAAGTAGATTGAGAACATTTCCCCCTACATATCCTGGTTGTAACGGAGATTTCTCTTGCAGCATTGAAATAATTTGAATTAGCTGGCATTTCAGATTTATTTTGCCTAGAGTATTGAGTAACAATTTCGTAATTGGATTGAGTACGAGGCGAATCTGAGTATCCCTAATATAGTCTTTTGCCTGAGCTTTGAGCAGAGCATGGCTGTTAAGGAGTATAATTTCTCTAGTCTCAATTTCTTGAGTAACGTTCTCAATTAATTTCTCAGTCATGTACTCCATGACAACTGGTTGTTGGGTAAAAAATGCTGCACTTTTCTGAATCAAGGAACGCTGTATTAAAGAGTTTAGAGTGTCTATCAATCCTCTTTGTGATAAGGGGGATACAATATCTGCTCGTAATTCAGATAGTAAAACTGGCTCACGATTAATTGCTAGCCAGTACATTATCTCTTTCTCTAAATCTGTCAAGCGATTGAACTGTCGCTCCAAAAGATCGTGAATATCATTAAAAGTAAACTGTCCTGAATTTAGATAATCTTTTATTAAAATAGAAATATTATTATCTAACAAATCTCGAGTAAGTGCAGCTACTATCTTTAAGGCTAGGGGATTACCAGCATAGTGTTCAATGACAACTTGCCATTCATCATCTGTTGCCGAAAAGTTACCCAGATTGTTAAAAATATTTTTTCCCTCTATCTGGTTCAAGCCATGTAGTTGTAAGGAGCGAACTTGCTTTCCCTCTAATAAGGTAATTTCTTTAGGTTTCTCCCGACTAGTTAACATTAAGCAGCTCTGATGAGATACTTCCCCTAATCGTTTGATTAGTTCCCCATATCCTTCGTATCCTTCATGATAGTGTCCAGTGTGCTTGCCACTACGCAGAATAGCCTCTACATTGTCTAACACCAGTAGACAGCGTGAGGAACGTAAACACTCAATCAATTGCGATATTCTACCGTCTACGCTTTCTGATAAATTTGTTTCCTGCTGGTTAGACAAGAAATTGATAACATCTGCCAGGATTTCTGTAATCGGTGGGCTATTACGCAATGAGCGCCAAATGACGTACTCAAAGTCTCCTTGAATCTGCTCGGCACAGCATACACTCAGAGCAGTTTTGCCAATCCCACCCATGCCTAGTAGTACCACCAATCGGCAGCGGTCTCTTACAATCCATTGCTTCAAGATGGTTAATTCTTCTGTACGCCCGGAAAAATCGGAAATATCAACCGCCTCTCCCCAATCTTGGTGGTTGCAGTAATTCTGCCGAGTTAGGGGAGTTATTGGATGTAACCTAGGTTCGTAAACTAGGTGGGAGTTGGAAACAATCCTACCGCGCAAATCTTGCCAGGTCGGTGGTAATTGGGCTGAATTCTGGCAAATTGTTGGTAACCAAGTAGCACAAGGAAATCGATCTTCTAGACCTTGCAGTTTTTCCCGTGCTTCCCGCACTGCTACATAGAAGGGCTTACCATGAGAAAACAACTCTAAGAAATACTTCAAAAACTCCTGTGCAACCTGGTCTGGCACAGGCTCACGCATCACAATGACTTGCGGTATGTGCAAATCAGCTAGCTCTCTGGCTAATCCCAAACCATCACAGGAGTTGAAAATTACTAGCTTCAAACCGCGTTCAACACTTTTTCTCAGGGCATACTTTAGCTCATTAATTGTTAAGCTATCAGTTTGATTAATGTAAAGCTGACCAGATTCACCATTTGCTTTACCTGAGCTATGCCCAGCGAAAAAGAGAATATCCCAATCTTGCTCCCAAAGCTTTTCGTTCAACTCTCGGCGTTGGGGTTCTGCTAGAAAGGTAACTTCAGCCTCAGGTAAATGCTCTAGTAAGACTCGATCTGCCTGGGTATCAATACCAGCACTATTACCCAAAACCGCTAAGATTCTCACATGATCTCTATGAGGTAATGGCTGTTCAACAAATTCATAACTAGACGTACTTAAAGCAATTTCAGCCTTGGGATAATGATCAAACCAATCCCACAGGTGCCAAGGCAATCGCTGAAGTCGGATGTCTTTGGCTTGAATAATTACTCGAATTTCGTCCGATGGCATTAATCTTTCTAACAATTTCTCTCTAATAGAGCGAAACGATTCAGATTTAAGCCAAGCATTCAAGTGGTCAAGCAACTCCTTTGCGGTATTGTAGCATTTCTCTTGAATAGAAACATTGGTGACTTGAAAGGCTTCAGCTGTCAGCCGAGAACTTAGTCCTAAGCTACGATATGTTGATTGCCAGTAGATGTAGTGTTGAAGAACCTCTGGGGCTGGAGGTAGCTTACCTATAATTTGTACCCAAGGGAGAGCGTCATCTTCGCCAATCTGCAATGTAACTGGAAACCCTTGCTCAGGATTACTATCCTCCAGCTTTAAAACAACTAACTTACCCACAATTCTTGCTGATTCCCTAGGAGTTTCTATAATTTAGAATACAATATTTTTCCATGTTTAATTAGTAGATCACAAAGTTTTTTAAAAGCCCTGCCACATCAGCATTCCATCAAAACACTTGTACACAAGAAAAGAACCTATTAATCAACATTTCAGTCGATACGGTGAGTTGCTTGAAAGCGTAGGCGTAGCCCGTCGTAGCAGGGCTGTTTCATTCCATCTCAAACAGGATTTGTCAAGATGGTTTGCGAGAAAAATTGTAAGTGAGGGTGACGAGGAGATGAACTTTTAAGCACTTAAACAACAGTAAGATTGTTCATTTTATCGGCACGTTGGTAACAAAATAATCAATTTTTAATCGTTAGAACACTTGATTTTTAAGGCTCTTTAGGAAATGAAACAGCCCTGCCCGTCGTAGACATCGGTCTTAGAGGATGTTTTAAAAGGGTTTTTTGCTCTCATATTGAGCGCAGCGAAGCATCTCAGTGCAGGGAGCGATGATTTGGCTGTTTACCCAATTGACTACAAGATTATTTTCTGGGAATGAGGCTGCGATCGCAGTTTCTATCTAATCCGTCAAAACCTTTCCTCATAAGCATTTAGGATTCCCGGACAAGTCTACTATTCAGCCGTATTCTCAACAGATATCAGGTTCCATCAGTTAGTTTTACTCGGAAAGTTTTGATAACAATTCTCATAATGAGAATTGCTGCATACACAGCGTCCCATTGTAAACGTTTTTTAAAAACTTAAAGGGGAAATATCGTCAGTATATGAAGTTTTGTTACATAAGGCGTAATTGTTACAAGCCAAGCTGAATTCATAATTATGAGCGTTCATGAAAGATTTAGAAACCTAGTTCTTTCGTCCTCCTCTAGATTTGATTGCTTTATTGCAAACTTTAGTAATCGAATTCTCGTTAATGTTAGTACATTGCAAGATAAGTTCACACATCTACCAATCGGCAAGATAAGTAAAAATTATGTGTTCTCAAAAAAAACAACAGTTACATCCAATTGCGATCTCACCTTCAATTATACCTATACATGATTAGTTGTATATAAGTAATCATATATAGGTGTAATTTAGTACCAGCCATATTTCAAAGATTCAGGGAAGAGTGGAAATCAACACGAAAATTGCCGAAGAATCGTGTAAATAAGCAATAAAAATCATTGATTTTTTTCATCCCCCACTACTTAGTGTTAAGTGTAGCTTTTGCATGGATAAAATCATGTAAATTATGGGCGATAGAACTCACCATCTTGATTATGGTAAATTTTCGATTTTCATAATAACAAAGCAATCTGTCTGTGATGCTCAACAGGGTTGATTAGCCATAAAAATAGGCTATCAAGCTCTATATTACTGCTCATACATTATCGAACTAAAATGCCTTTTATCAGAATTGAAACTAATCATGACTTCAGCTCAGAAGTTATTCATTATGTCATCACTGAAATTACTGAACAACTTCATATCATCAAAGGCTATCCTCAGTCCATGATTTTAGTAGTTGTCAACACCAAAGTGAATGTAGCTTTTGGTGGTGATTATGAAAAGCCTGCGGCTGTTGTTCAAGTAATGAACGGGAGAATGCCTGTAGAGATTACCACCAAGCTAACAGAAATTATCAGCGATCTTCTCCTAGCAAAATTCAATGTTCCAGCTAACAGAATGTATATATTTTTTCAAGAAGATACAAAAATGCATTTGGTTGGCTGGAATCGCACAACTTTTGAACAAATATTAGGTGCTGATGACTTAGCTGATGTAGAAGCAGCTCGAAAAGACGCAAAAAAAACAGCAATTCAATATAACAGGAGTGATAACACAAATGAGTAACTTAATCCAAAGAATCATTGCAGGCGAAGTATCATTAAAAGAATATACCAAGACAGAAAAAGAACGTTTACTTTACAAAGTTCTGTCTGATTTACCTTTATCCTCTATCTTAAAAATTAAACAAGAGTTAAAAGGTAATGTATTTGCTAAATCACGGCGAGCGTTTGGTAAAATAGTACATCGTGACTCGCTGATTCCTATTCCCAATTTAAGCTTAGAGTTATGGGATAGAGATCCATTTGGGTTAAAAGATTATTTAGCCTGTGGAGAAACAGATAAAATAGGAAATTTTGAAATTATGTATGACCCGAAAGCAGGAGGTTTTGGTGATGCACCAGATTTAGAATTAAGAATTTTTGACCCGCCACAAAATGTCTTTATTCATGGTAAAAAAAGTGAACTTAGGAACTTAATTGAAGTTAAAATCGGGCCTGATAATGTTAGAGATGACTATGATTTTGGGGTTTTGCAAATTTTATATTATGAGTACGATCCGCAATATACATTTTCTTACAGCCTACCAGATTCCATTCGCCATGATTTTGTACCTGAAGCTTTAGCCAGGACAATGCAATCTGTAGCCAAGTATAGCCAGATAATGGATAGGCTCATCCAAAAAAATCGCCGTGATCCTAATCAGTCATCCTACGATGAAATCCAGAAATCATTTCCGGAAACTTTAACGCTAATTTTAGAAAAGAGCCACAAAGGCTATACCAGAAGTGATGAGTTTTTTGGTGAAAGGATGCTCAATGGTTTCAATCCGGTTATTTTTAAGAAGAATAAAAATAATCCTTCACTATATAACACTGCTTTTAATGGCGATAAATTTACCCTAACAGGCAAAATAGATTTGCCTAATTACAAAGTCATATTTGAGTTAAAAAACGGAAAATTACTACCTATTGAAATCACGCTGCAATTCCGTGAAGATAATTGTAAGCAACCAAATCCACCCTTAAAAGCACTACAGACTTACACCCCTGCTGATGGTAATAAATGGTTGCAAGCTAAACGAGTTGTTCGCGCTACTCATCTGGGTGTTTTAGGTGAAATTAAAGGGCATTTAAGCCAGTGTCACTTTAACATGGAACAGTATGCGATCGCTTTCTTAAGAAACATTAGAAAGAATCCGCTACGTGGTTTTTTATATCCCCATCTCAAAGAAGTAGTTCATATTAACAAATTTGGGCGTAAAATCCTCATGGATGCCGAAGAAGGATTTTTTGCCAAACTCGAACCCATGCGTATTAAACCAGATATGTTGCAATGGATAACAACAAATATCGGAACATATGATTGGACAGATTGGCAACCTAGAAAACCTCTGTATGAAGGTCATACATTTGCCAAACTCGGCAATTTATACTGGAATATTCTCACTACCTATGTAGAGTCATTTTTTGCTGCAAATCAAGAAGAGATTGCTAATAATTGGACAGAAATACTCAATTTTTCCAACGATTTAGTACAAAACAGCGTTCCCTATGTTCCTCTGAGTATGGAACAAGTAGATGATGGCGATGAATGGTATGATTTAAACGAAATTGAACACTCATCAAATCCACGTCAAGAAGTTAATGGTGAATTAAAAGCCATTAGACCGATTACTATATCACCACAATCAACTGAGCAAGATATAGCAAATCTTAAACAGGTTTGTAAGTATGTAATTTATCAATGCACTTTTTGGCATAGCTGGATTCACAATGAACATAATCCTGAGTTTGGGGAATTGAAGTACGGCGATTTGTTAACCAATGGCTCAATGGGTGACGAAGATGATGAGAGTGTATTACCAGGTCATCAGGTAGCCAGTATCATTTTGGCTGTGACAAATATGCTGACCAATTTTAATTACGGCTATATACTCAAAAACGAAGATGGAGACGTACCACCAGAGTTAATCAAACTCATTGAAAGTAAAAAAGCAGAGTTTGAAAAATTAGGATTTGATCTCACAACCTTACGTTCTAGATTGAATAGCTAAAAATTTAACGTTTGCAACAAATGCTTATAGCGGTTATCGTTTGGATGCATTACAGTCTGACCTCTCTTGTAACCTCTCTCCTAAAAGCAGAAAGGCTTTGAATCTTACCCCCCTTCCCTTGCAGGGAAGGGGTTGTTCTTGTTAGGTCTGTATTCACATGCAATTGAGAACCGCTATAAACGTTTCTTATAAATGCTTTAACGTGAGTAACAATTGCTTCAACATTGATCAAAAAAAATTTAACGTTTGCAAAAAATGCTCAAACTTTCTTATGAATGCTTGAAAGTCAAGAACAAATGTAAATAGCCTTTAGAAGCAATTTACGACAATAGAATTCTAAATCTCACAAAATCTCTGCCAACTTTACCACCAGGGTATTTGCTAAATCCACTAACCTAATATCATCTGTGTCAAAACTATGGCCTTCACCAGCTAACAGATTTTTCACCGCAGATAACCTGTCATTGGTTTCAGAAATTCTCCAAGATTCTTCTAAGTTTACTGCGAAATCAAACAGCGATCGCTCTCCCAAATGCTGTCTTACCTTGACAGCTACACTATCATTACTTACCAAAAATTCTTTAATAGCATCTAATCGAGAATTACTTAATATTTCGTCATGTCCCCACGTTTCTAGCCAGTCTCCATCCACATCTTCAACGTAAAAATTGATAAAATCAACCCCGTAAGTTAGCCAGCTTTGCTGCATTTGTCGCGCTGTTGCTAAAGCTTCAGCAAATCTATCTACTTGATTGTTGCAGCTGTGAGTTTCTCTTTTATTTGCCATAAAAGCTGTAATTAGCAGGTAAGTATGTATGCTATAACACAAATCTTGAGTATCAAATTCCAGAAAGTTCACGAAAATTTTAAATACTTGCCACCAGAAAGATAATCACTGTTATACAATGCCACGTTGACTAACTGCTTGACAAAATTAGCATTCTTGGGATTGTAACTTAAGAACAGTCCTCTCTCTATTTCCCACGAGCGCAGTGTATTTTGCCAAGCTTGATACTTTTGTTGATTAAGTTCTTCACTAACACTGGTAACTTGAATACACAGTGGTTGATTGTTACGACTAACAATTAAATCTGTTGCCATAGAAAGGTCGGCAATATAACGCTGCCAAAAACTACCTTCTCGCTGAACAATATCTTGGGCTATTGACTTAATGATATCATGATCAACCTGATTAAATTCGCCTGTCATCAATTTTTGTTTCCAAATATAAAACTTGGAGTCACTTGCATTGAACCATCTGGGAAAGAGATAACCATACCAATATCTCTCAATCGGCGTCATTTGCTCAAACTTTGCTTTTTGTTCTTCTGAAGGTAATGATTTGATTATCAGCCAAATTGTCGAATCCGTAATTACCTCTAGGAGAAAGGCAAGGACAAAAGGTTTTGCAGTCAGGGAACCTGGCTTAATATCCTTTACCCAACGATTAATTTCATCTAATCTTCTCGCTAAATTATGATCTATCGAGGAGGCTTGCTCGATAAGGGATTTTAGCTTCTCCTTAATCTCTTTAGCTTGCAAACGATGCCCTACTTTCAGAAGATAATGCTTTTTTTACACACTTGTAACTAAATTTTAACTTGAAATGTCTTTGGTTGATTTCCTCATACCATCAAATATTCTCAGTGCCTATGCCCTGTGTACGTAAAACCTCCCGCAGTCAAGTAATTTCTTCCTCTGCTTGTTGGACGCATTCTTCTGCTTGTTGGGCACGTAAACGTTCTTGTTCAGCTAGTTCTTCAGATGATAGTCTTAATTTATTTTCAGTAGTGAAGAATCTTAATTTACCTTCATAAACTCCCAAATAAAGTTCTAACTGCTGACTCCACAAACGTCCATCAGTGGTTAGTTGAATTTCTTGATACTTACCATCAACTAGATGAAATCCCTGAAGCTCCATTGTTACAGAGTCAAACCAGAAATAATCTGGTGTACGGAAGGTATCCTGATAAACTTGTTTTTTGAAGCCTTTATCAACTGTTGCTGTTGAACTTGACAAAATTTCCACAATCAGATTTGAATATTTGCCGTCTTCTTGCCAAACTACTCAACTCTTACGGTCTTTTTTTTTCGGTTCCCAAAACTACAAAAAAGTCTGGGCCGCGAAAACTTTCGGATTTTTTCTAGTTAGGACTATAGTAAATCGTCAAATTGCCAGAAGCGTAGAAATTTTGCGGCGATCGCTACCATAATTTAAGTATGCGAATCAGTAAATCGTAGTCACGGTGCAGGTCACTTTCCAAAGGTGGTTAGTCACTCAGTATATCGCCAGGAGGAAAAATAACTTCGTCCTCTGAAATATTATCAGAGATGAATTCTAGGGTAGCAGGTTCAGACATCAGCGATCGCCCCACGATTTACGTTCATTTTACTGAAAATTCGGTAACTTACAGATGGCTTTGAGAACTTGTAATAACTCAATCACATCTGGAGATTCATTCAGATTTAATAATGGCATTAACTGATAAGTTGGCTGCTGGTCATGTGTTAAATAAACAAATTGATAACGCAGTCCGTTAGTTACCAGTCCCCAAACAGATGTTTGTTGATTTAAACTTTTAAAAGCATAAGTCAGTAATTGAGGTAAACCTTCTCCTACATCTATGGCACTGTTTTTCGTTTCAATCACTACAACCCAAAAAGGCGGCGCAATATCACTTTTAGGACTGTTAATTGCTAAAATATCCATCCGTCCGGTAATTCTTCTGTCTTCATCATCGACTGCGATCGGAATGCTATCTTCCATTGTCAATCGAATCGGCACATCGTAAAATCCTGCTAACCGCATTAATGGTGCAAGTGTTAAAAATTTTACTAACCCTTCAGAAATTTTACTCAACCTGAGATAACGGCGGAAGTCGTTTCTAATTCGCAATAAATCCTGTTGTTCAAACTCTGTTAACGGTTCTAAATTTAAGAACTCTGTGAATGAAGCAGTTGAAAGTTCTTCTAATTTGAGAAAGCGATGAACATCGTTGAGAGATAGGCTGCTAGCTTCGACAGTGAGTGTCATAGTTTCAGGCGTTGTTTGCGAAGACTACTTACATTTTGCAACATTGTTAGTAGAGACGTTGCAATGGAAGGTCTTTCCCTTGCTATTAAACGATTATTATACTTTAGATGCGTTTGACCTGAGTAAAACAGGCTTCATGCCTAGTAATCTATACTTTGCCAAATCACACTTGTATTTCTTGATGGTTTGGTTTTGGGAGGTGAAAATGAATGTAAGCTAAATAACTCGGCAATTTTCACCTAGCTTAACGAAAATCTAAGCACGGTATAGCACAACTGGGCTAAGAATAGTTTTTAGTAACAATAGCGATCGCCCTTATAACCATGTCTCAACCAACTATAGAATCAATCCTACAAGAGAACCGCCTTTTCCATCCTCCCTCGGAATTTTCACAAAATGCCCATATCAAAAGTCTGGAAGATTACCAGCAGATTTACGACAAAGCCAAAGCAGATCCGCAGCAATTCTGGGCAGATTTGGCTACAACAGAATTAGAATGGTTCCAAAAATGGGATACAGTATTAGACTGGCAACCGCCTTTTGCTAAATGGTTCGTTGGCGGTAAAATTAATATTTCTTACAACTGCCTTGACAGACATCTCACTACTTGGCGCAAAAATAAAGCAGCATTGATTTGGGAAGGAGAACCAGGTGATTCCCGTACCCTCACCTATGCCCAACTGCACCGGGAAGTTTGCCAGTTCGCGAATGTGTTGAAGCAACTTGGTGTACAAAAAGGCGATCGCGTTGGTATTTATATGCCGATGATTCCCGAAGCTGCGATCGCCATGTTAGCTTGTGCCAGAATTGGCGCACCCCATAGTGTGGTATTTGGTGGTTTTAGTGCCGAAGCTTTACGCGATCGCTTAATTGATGTTAAAGCTAAACTGGTAATCACGGCTGATGGTGGTTGGCGCAAAGATGCGATCGTCCCTCTCAAGGAACAGGTGGACAAAGCCTTAGCTGATGGTGCTGTTCCCAATGTAGAAAGTGTCCTAGTTGTCAAGCGCACCGGACAGGAAACTTATATGCAGTTGGGCGGACGCGATCATTGGTGGCATGATTTGCAAAAAGGAGTATCAGCAGATTGTCCCGCCGAACCAATGGACAGCGAAGATATGCTGTTTGTCCTCTACACTTCTGGCAGCACCGGCAAACCGAAGGGTGTAGTGCATACAACTGCTGGTTATAATTTGTATACCCACATGACCACCAAGTGGATATTCGACCTGCAAGACACAGATGTATACTGGTGTACCGCCGACGTAGGTTGGATTACGGGACATAGCTATATTGTCTACGGCCCCCTTTCCAACGGTGCAACGAGCCTGATGTATGAAGGTGCGCCCCGTGCTTCTAATCCAGGTTGTACATGGGATGTGATTGAAAAATACGGCGTTAATGTTTTTTATACGGCACCTACAGCAATTCGGGCATTTATTAAGATGGGAGAACAACATCCTAATGCGCGAAACCTGTCTTCGTTGCGTTTGCTGGGAACCGTCGGCGAACCGATTAACCCAGAAGCTTGGATGTGGTATCACAAAGTGATTGGTGGCGAACGTTGTCCAATTGTTGATACCTGGTGGCAAACGGAAACTGGCGGTATCATGATTACACCGCTACCAGGAGCAATTCCTACCAAACCGGGTTCAGCAACTCTTCCCTTCCCAGGAATTATTGCAGATATCGTGGATTTAGAAGGAAATACCGTACCCAATAAGGAAGGCGGTTATCTAGCGGTGCGACATCCTTGGCCAGGAATGATGCGGACAGTCTACGGCGATCCAGAACGCTTCCGCCGCACCTATTGGGAACACATCCCGCCCAAAGATGGTAACTATACTTACTTTGCTGGTGATGGGGCAAGAATTGATGAAGACGGCTACTTCTGGGTAATGGGTCGTGTGGATGACGTACTGAATGTATCAGGACATCGCCTCGGTACAATGGAAGTAGAATCAGCTTTAGTTTCTCACCCAGCAGTGGCAGAAGCGGCGGTAGTGGGTAAACCAGATGAACTTAAGGGTGAAGAAGTAGTTGCTTTTGTGACTCTAGAAGGCACTTATCAGGGAAGTGAGGAACTGAGTAAAGAACTCAAACAGCACGTTGTCAAAGAAATTGGTGCGATCGCCCGTCCGGGAGAAATTCGCTTTACGGATGCTTTGCCAAAAACGCGATCGGGTAAGATTATGCGCCGATTGCTGCGGAATCTAGCTGCGGGTGAAGAGGTATCTGGGGATACTTCAACATTGGAAGATAGAAGCGTGTTGGATAAATTACGGGAAGGTACGTAAATAATTTCAAATCAGCCTAGTAGGGGCGTACATATATGCGCCCCGTCTGTGTTGTGATGCATTACGTATTAACGCACCTCAATATTATTATAAAGATTAGAACATTATTGAGGCACTCAGAGCGATGAAGTTGAAGCACAAACTTAAATCAGCATTTATTCAATCTTTTAGTGGCATGACGCTAAGTATGATCACTGTAATTGGTCTATCACCCTTAGTGTTAGCGGTTCAGGCAAAAGTTTCTTTGCATTCGCCTGAACAGTATGCACAGAGACAACCACAAAAACTAGCACAGTCTCAAGCTCCAGACACAGGATCATCAGAGCGATCGCAGATGATGCAACAAGCCAATGCTTCATTTAATCAGGGAGACTTAACAGGTGCAGAAGAAAATTTACGCAAGTTAATTAAAAAATTCCCAGACGATGCCTTTGGACGTTTTCAACTGGGAAATGTGCTTTTTCGGCAAAAGAAATCAGAAGAAGCAATTAGCTCTTATCGAGAAGCCATTCGCATCCAGCCAAAATACGCTCTTGCTTATAATGCGATCGGTATTGTTTATGCTAGCGAAAGTCGCTGGGAAGAAGCCATTACTGAATATAAAAAAGCTCTAGAAATTAATCCTAATTATGGCGAGGGGCTGACTAATTTTGCACTGGCATTGTGGCAAACAAACAAAAAAGACGAGGCACTATCTTCTTTAGAAAAAGCTTTAAATATTTTTAAAGCACAGAAGAGAGGTGAAAAAGTTAATCAAGTTGAACGAATCTTGCGAGAGATCAAAGCTGGTGATGAGCCTAGTGTTTCATGAAAATCATATTATTCAGTAGATAAGAGTCAGAATAGTTGCTGGCAATTATCTTTAAGGATGCTTAGTGAATCGGTTCCTATATTACCTGCGAACGCATCCAACAAATCCATACAGGCATTGCTACATGATTCAAAACAGTTGTAAAGTTTTTGTCTAAAATCCTGGAATTGCGCTATTAATTGATTGCAATACACTTGGGTTAAGGATAATTGTAGATTGGGTTGTAGCTTGCTTGTCTAGTAGCGGTACGTAGTTAAACCCAACAAAGTCCCGAAAATGTTGGGTTACCCTTCGGGATCTTGCTACGTCCCTCAAACGCCACTTGCTTCTCCTAAGGAAGACGCTACGCATAGCTTCTCAGTAGGAGTACAAGCCGGTAAACCGCAAGGGCGCAGTGGCTCCCCAACCTACGTAGGTTAAGGTTTTTGGCTTTAACTGAACCCTATTGTAATTGATTGTGATTAAATTGAGGCATAGCCATCAGTATCTTCCTCAAGACAATTTATAGTTAATATTACTATGTGTTGGAGAAGATATTGATGGCTATCCTTTTTTCTGCCCGTGCTAATCACCGATGGTTCGAGACTGTGAATGCGTAAAACTTATTATTAGACTTAAACCCGCCTGGGATGCGGCTGTAGCCAGAACCCCAGTACACTGTACCATCAACCACTGCTGCACCTGCAATTACTGATCCCCCACTGTTAAAATTCCACAGAATCTTACCAGTCTTTGCATCTAATGCATACATGTTATTTTTATCGGCTCCAGATGCCATCGAGCCACCATACACCACTCCATTCGCTACTGTCATTGGAGCCATATCCCTTTCACCTCCTGGATCTGCTGTCTGCCAGAGAATTTTGCCCGTCGCTGCATCAAGCGCACTCCATGACCCACCCTTAATAGTCTTACCTGATGGCTCTAATGTGTACTGCTCAAATCCGTAGTTTGAAATCGCGACATAAATTTGTTGACCATCCGTAGCCGATCCCCACATTATTCCACCAAGAGGACCACCAGGACCAACAATTCGGCTCCAGACAACTTTTCCAGTATCCCGGTCAAGCGCCCAAAAGACACCACTCTTCTGACCAGCACCCAGTAGATCGCGCGATTTTCCAGCATCTTTAACAGTGAAAAGCATGGGTGCCTGAGCGAAATCATAATCTGGTCCTTTGGGGTCAGGGCAATTGGAAATAACGCCATAGTAGCAGGCAACAGTCCAGGTATCGTATCCCTCTAGTTTATTTGCCCACTTAATCGTGCCACTATCGAGATCAAGTGCCATGATCGCGTCAATATAATTATTGGTATCGAGGCATTGTGACTCATCAGGAGCTTTCTGCGAAGAAAGTTTTTTAATACAATCTCTTACCGTTTGAGGCACATTATAGTTATTGCCTGTTGCAATATATACCGAATTTCGCTTTGGATCGATTGCTGGTGTGCTACCCCATACTGCTCCACCTGAATAGCCATTCGATTTCCCATAATTTTCCGGTACGATGTAAGTTTTCCACAGAAGCTTTCCAGTATTCAAATCTACCGCCGTCATGCTTCCACTGAATGTGCAGCATGGGTATTTCGGATCGTTAGCCGCTGTTTCCTCAGAAGAGGAAACTCCAACATACACACGATTGCCATAAATGGTCGGTGACTGAGTAATAATAGCATACGGGTGTTTGTCAAGTTTTGTTTTCCAGATTAGCTTCCCAGTATCTTTGTTAACTGCTATCAGGAAAGCACCTTCCTGGCTACCAATAATCACTTTATTCCCTTTAAGTGCTGGACTTGTGCGCGAGACAGCTTTTGGGATACTTGGATCATTAATATAGCTGGCAATGCTATTTGCCCAAATCTCTGTACCCGTCTGTGCATCAATCTTAAAAAAATTACCGCCCCAGTCAGGCATATATACAGTTTTATCTACAACTGCTGGTGTAGCTGAGAGTTCACCTCCTGCACTGAAAACCCATTTGGAAGACAAGTTTGTTACATTCTTTGGGCTGAGGTATCTCTCACCTGCTTGATAGCGAGTATTGTTTAGGTTCTGACCACCCAACCTCCACTGATTATCCGATCTCCACTCACTGTCTTCAGCACTACTACTAATTGTTGGCATGATAAAGATTAATGCCACTGTAACAATTCCCAGCGCTCGTTTACAGGATGAATAAGTTTTAATCAAAGTCACTAATCTCCTTTGCTACTACTAAGGTGACATAAGAGGATGTTTTAAAAGTCCCGAAAGGTATAATTTTGCTCTTCTGCACGGGGTTAAGTGCGACGAAAAATTAAGGTTTTAGCCATGTCCTGAGATGCTTCGCTGTCTAACGATGAGAGCAAAGACCCTTTTAAAACATCCTCTAAGCTAAAGTTAAGTCTAAGTAAGTAGGCGTTAAAAAACAAGCTATGTGACGAAATGTAAAATCAGCAAATAGCCAAGAAATTGGCCATTCCATAGTTTTTACAAAACTAAACATACATGAGTTTTATCGTGCTGACTTACTTAATCGGAATGATGGGAGGATATAGAAAATATTCGCAATCATTGTAATAGCTTTTTTAATATAGAAAGATTGACTTTTGTTATATAAATGCCACCTAACCTAGTAGCGCTTCTATTCAAAAATAGCAATCTACAATAAGAATTAGACAAACCTTTGGTTAAAGCCTATGACTTCCCAATCGGCATTAACTTTACCTGACCACACCCAGTTACCAGACTCAGATGGTACGTTCGTGAAAAACTGGCAAGAGCATCCCCAAAGTATTTTACTCACTGACTCGATTACACTTGTCCTAGAGGAACTTCATCCTGATAGTCAATATTGTATTGGACAAGATTCTGGCATCTACTGGCGATTGACAGATCCTCCTGAGAAGGGCGCTGAGGCGCCAGACTGGTTTTATGTACCCAATGTACCACCGACCCTTAACGGTAAAATGCGGCGTTCATACGTCCTGTGGAAGGAGTATGTCGCGCCCTTGATTGTGCTGGAATTTGTCTCTGGAGACGGTTCAGAAGAACGAGATAACACACCGCCATCTCAAGGGGAAGGTGGAAATGTTGGTAAATTTTGGGTTTATGAGCAGGCAATTCGAGTGCCTTATTATGGAATTTATGAAGTAGCAAAAGCGCAGGTGGAAGTTTACCACCTAGTCGATAATACTTATCAAGTGATGAAACCCAATGAACGTGGACATTACCCAATTGCTCCTATGGGGGTAGAGTTGGGAATCTGGCAGGGATTTTATCAAAATGCAGAGTTACCTTGGTTACGCTGGTGGGATGCACAAGGAAATTTACTGCTAACGGGTGAGGAACGGGCTGTGATTGAACAACAAAAGCGAGAGAGAATTGTAGAGAAATTGCGATCGCTCTCTGCTGAACAACTCAACGCTTTAGGAATTGACCCAGAAATGTTGGATTAAGAAACATTATCGTCTACTAATAATACAACTTTGCCAGTACAATAATTTGTACTGAACATCCCCATTTTTATACACATGTATTTAGTAATATACAACGCCAAGAGTTCAGGGTGCTTGTCAAGTATTATACTACTTGCTAGTACTGCCAAAGCATGTTGTATGTCTAAATCTGCGATCACCGTTACCGTCAAACTGTTCGCTGCTTATCAAGAAGCCTTTAGGGTTTCGGAACTGGTGCTGGAATTCCCCAATAGTATGCCAGTCAAAGCAGTATGCGATCGCCTCATAGCTGAACACCCCGAACTCTCCCAATGGCGTGACATCACCCGCTTTGGGATTAATCTGATATTTGTCGAACCAGATACTGTACTACAAGATGGCGATGAAGTTGTGTTAATTCCGCCAGTCAGTGGCGGCTAGCAAAACAGTTATGAGTTAGGAGTTATGAGTTAAAGAATCTGGAATCAAACTGGTTAGAAGTTGTACGTGCCAATTCTATTCAATAGCTTTAGGACTTAGCAGTTAGCTCCACTAAGTGATCTAACTCTTGCTGCATCTGACTAACAACTAATTCATAACATTGATTGACATAGTGGCGATCGCTTGCTGCTTCAGGGCCGTAACGTTCAAATACAATTGGCGGACAAACCCGCGTGTACATGGTCACAGGTAATGGAATGTTTGGCAACGGGCCAATTGCTAATCCCCAAGGCAGTCCAAGATAGATCGGAAAAACTTTTGGATCAATCCCAAACAGCCAAGGCATTCCCCATTCATGGAGTTGCTGCACAATTTTGTAGCAGTCAGCTAGCACAATCAACGTATCGTGAGCACCCCACGAAATCACAGGCACAATCGGCACATTTTCCCGCAATGCTAACTTGATAAATCCTTGCCGCCCCGCAAAATAGATTTTGTCACGTAAATAATGCGGTCGGAAGATATCTTCGGCTCCACCTGGATAAACTAGCACACTAGCTCCAGAGTTAAAGGCAGCGTAAGCCATTTTTGGATGAGCGATGATTGCTCCAGCCTTGACGACCAGTTGTGCTAGTGGTGAGCTAATCTGCCAAGCCTTGGGATACATCAAACCATAGACGGGTTGCTCGACACCAAATCGTAGAAACCAGTCGTACATTACCATCGTCATATCGGGTACCGCCAGTCCCCCATTATGCGAACCGACAAATAGGACTTTTTCTTGGGGTTGAATATTATCCCAGCCACTAGTTTGAACTCGGAAATAGTAGTGATACAAAAAGCCCCATAGGGGCATCAAAAATTCTATGAACTTTGGATCTCGCTCATCCAAAGACCAACCGGGTTTTTTGTTTAAGAGATGTTGCTTTTTTGACATCGATGCATTCTAACAGGATTGGTAAAGGTCAAACAATTAATGCAGGAGAAGGCATTAGCATTGTCAACCGACGCATTAGCATTGTAAGCCGACGCATTAGCATTGTCAGCCAACGCATTGGCATTGTCAGCCGACGCATTGGCATTGTCAGCCGACGCATTGGCATTGTCAGCCGACGCATTGGCATTGCAGGGTATTACCTTTCTTGAATTCGCTACGAATTAATCAAATGCTGTACTTAGCTTTCATCGCTGTTTTGCTTCTGCTTGACTAGCCAAATAGAGAGCAGAGCGATCGCTACACCAACCACAATAAAACAATAAATGTAGCCGAAGTTATCCACAATCCTACCGAATACCGCTGCGCCGATTCCCTGGCCGACAAACAGGTTGAAAACGAACAGCGAAACAGCAGTACCTCGTGCTTCAGGTGTTAGCTCAGTGGCTTGGGTCTGGAGGGTGCTGTGCATCATATAAAAGCCCAATCCGATTAAAATACTCAAGGGGATAAACAGCATCCAGTTCTGGAACAATGCGATCGCCAAAAAGCTGATAGACATCAAGCCTCCTCCCACGCCGATTAAACCAATTTCACCCAGTCGCCTAACTAACCATTTAACTGAGCGACTGTAAATCAGTCCACCCAATCCAAAACCACTGAGCATAAACCCGATCACTAGATAACTTAGACTATAGCGATCGCGCAGAAATGCGCCGATGTAAGCAAATGCCCCAAAGACGCAAAAGCCTTCCACAAACACCCCGATAATTACAGTCCGGGCGATCGGTTGGGTCAATAGTTGATAATAAGGGCGAAATGTTATTCTACCTATCCGACCTTGGGGACGTTGCCCATCGCTAAGGTGGCGCGTCCCCCGCCATAAAAGTCCAGCAATCCCAAGGGAGACGATCCCAAATAGGAGAAAGATGTCACGCCAGCCGATATATTCTCCAAAGATGCCGCCTAAACTACCACCAAGGATTTGACCTAGCACCAGCGCACTTAAATACTTGCCGATCGCAGCTTGGCGTTCTTCATAAGGGAAGTTATCGCCAATATAAGCTAGGGTAACGGGGATGACCCCAGCAGCAGCCATCCCGGTGAGAAACCGCAGCAGGGTAAGTATGACAATATTTGACACAAAGGCACAAACAGCACTACCCACAGCAAATGCTACCAATGCTACTGTAATTACCTTAAGTTTGCCGATGCGATCGCTTAGTGGCCCATAAACTAACTGAAATAGCCCGTAGGGAATCGTGTATGCCGAGATAATCACCGCAGCACTACCAACACCGACTTTAAACTCCTCAGCAATGATGTGCAGCAGGGGGTCAATCACCCGTGCATCAGCAACCACCATGAAGGCAGCAGCGCCCAATAGTCCTAATGAGACAGGTGTTTTGCCTGCTATATCCTTTGCTAACCTGCCCACTGCTATGTTCTCCTGTAGTTTGAGTTTTCGCACTTATAGAATAGACTTTTTGCAGAAGGGGAAGGGCTAGTACCGTAAGGCGGAAGTTAAAAGAATTATATTCCGCGCTTTTGCGCCATTTTGAATGGTTGGTTTATTTACACCGTGCTGTACTAGGGTAGTAAGAGAGTTAGTGAAGACTAACTCTTCTTTCCCTCCCTTGTGTGCTTCCGATTATTCGATAATTTATATTTAGAAAAAAGCGTGCGAGTTGTCATGCAAATAGAGCAGCCTTTTAGAATTAATGCCGCCCAACCAGACAAGCTAAAACAATTCCTTCCCAAACCTTTAATTATCGTCAGCCCAATTACCGCTGGGAGTGGTTTTTATTTTGCCTATCATCGCCAGTCGAACTATCAACTTCCTGAGACATCGCCTTTTCAGCACATTATTACTATTTACAGTAGAGAGTTTGAGGCAAAATTAAAAATTAACGGACAATGGCAAAGTAAATCCTATGCAACAACTGATGTGGGTATTTTTCCTGCTCACCAAATTTCTCCAGCAGTACAATTTGAACAGGAATTAGGGTTTATTCACGTCGGTCTTGAACCAACGATGATTTCTCGTGTTGCCTACGAGTCAGTAAATGCTGATGCCGTTGAAATTGTCCAACAACTGCAAACCCACGATCCACTGATTCAACAAATTGGACTGACACTTAAGCAAGAAATAGAAACTAGTGGATTTGATAGTAACCTGTATATAGAGTCAGCAGCAAATCTGCTGGCGATACATTTATTGAAACGTTACTCAACGCAAAAATTCATTCTTCGAGAATATACAGGTGGATTACCAAAACATAAATTAAAAGAAGCGATCGTTTATATCAACGATAACTTAGAACAAAACTTATCCCTTGCAGAAATTGCGGCGATCGCACAGATAAGTCCGCATTATTTTGCTAGCTTGTTTAAGCAATCAATGGGAATAGCACCTCACCAATATGTTACTAAATGCCGAGTTGAAAGAGCAAAGTATTTACTTGCAAAGCGAGAATTATCAGTTATACAAGTCTCTCAACTAGTAGGATTTCAAAGTCAAAGTCATTTCGCCAAGGTTTTTCGCAAATATATCGGCATCACTCCTCAAGCATTTAAGAAGCTACACTGAATTTTTCGGAAGCTAACGCTAGTTTTCGGAAGATTGCGTGAGACGGCATGATCTTGTTAAAGCTAGACTCAATAATTATCACCACACTTTGAGCTTACAATCCAAAAAATGACACAACTAAAACCAGCCGAGGAAATGCCCGGTAGCTTTGGGCTACCCATTTTAGGTGAAACTCTCCGATTATTTGGTACCCAAGGATGGGGGCTGACGAAGAACTACCAACGCTACGGGCCGGTTTTTAAAACCAGCATTTTAGGAAAGAAATATGCAGTTTTGGTAGGAACACAAGCAAATCGACTAATTTTGCAAGAAAAAGCGGATCATGTATCTTCCTACTTAGGATGGAAAATTGCTATGGAGCATATTTTCGGGCGGCCAATGATGCTTCAGGATGGCGAAGAACATCGCCGCACTCGTCACTTAATGGCTCCAGCGTTTCATGGGAAAGCCATTGCTAACTATTTTGATATCATGCAAACTGAAGTTAACAAGTGTCTAGAAAACTGGGTGGAAGGCAATCCAATTTCCATCAAGAATGAATTTAATCAGTTAGCATTGCGAATTGGAATTCAGCTATTATTAGGTGTTCAACTACAAAGCGAAGTTGAGCAAGTCGAACATTTGTATAATACTTTGACACAGGGAGCATTGGCACTATTACGGTTTGATATACCGTTCACAAAATATGGTCGTTCCCAAAATGCTCGTCGTCAGATGAAAGCTTTCTTACAAAAGATTATCAGCGAACGCAAACTTCAAGGCAACTTACAGGAGTCTTGTGAGGTATTAGGATTGTTTTTGGCAGCAGTAGATGAAGAGGGAAATGCTTTAGCTCAGTCGCAGATCATAGACGAACTGATACACTTATTAAATGCAGCGCATTTCACTACTGCTACATCCTTAACGTGGGCAATGGTTGAATTGGCAGCGCATCCGCAATGGCGCGACAAACTCCGCCAAGAACTGGCAGAAGTTGTAGGAGATGAACCTTTGAACTTGGGACACCTCAAGCAACTTAATCAAATGACTTATTTTTTAAAAGAAATAGAACGACTTTACAACCCCGCAGGTGTAGTACTGTTTCGGGGAGCTGTAAAAGAAATTGAATACGCAGGTTACCGCATTCCTCCTGGTTGGGTGGTGATTATTGCTCAAGGATTAACGCATCGGATGAGTGAGATTTATACTAACCCAGAAAGTTTTGATCCAGAACGCTTTGCCCCTCCCCGCGAAGAAGATAAAAAAGACTCCTTTGCTTTAATTGGTTTTGGTGGTGGCGAACATATATGTATTGGAATGGAGTTTGCCAAGATGGAAATGAAGATTTTTTTGGCAACGTTGCTGCAACGATATGATTGGAAAGTGACGCCAGAATATCAACCTAACAACTATTATCAACCACCGTTTCAAGTAGAAGGAAAATTACAGGCGCAAGTCAGCAACCCCGCTTTGAAAAACTAAACTCAAGATCAGCCTGTATCCGTTGCTAACCTAAGCACTCATTTTTTTTGTGAAGCACAAATTGCTCCAGATCGTGAAACTGCCCTTTGAAGAAGCCATACTGTTTCAATACACCCTGACTGTGAAAACCTAACTTTCCTAGCAACTTTTTAGAAGCTATGTTGTCCAACATGATTTGGGCAACAACGAAACGCAAACCCATTTTCTTAAACCCAAATTGCAAGATGGTATGCACTGCCTCAGTCATGATGCCTTGTCTCCAAAAAGTACTGGCAAGCTCATAACCGACCTCAGCAGCGTGTTCTTGTGGGTTCCACGTAAACCCACAAGAACCAATCAAAACGTTGTCTTGCTTACGGGCAATTCTCCAGCGAATTCCATCTCCTCGCTCAAACCGCTTGGCTCTACGTTCAATGAGTGCGTAGGCGTAGCCCGTCGTAGACATCGCTTCTTTAATAGAAGTAAAAGTATCAAGATCATGAAACTGAGTCACGCCTGGATCACAGAGTATAGCAAAAATCGCCTCAACATCCTGCAACGTTGTCTCACGAAGAAGGAGCCTTTCTGTTTCTAATTGAGGAAAGGAAGATAGTGAGAAATCGTTGCTCATAGTTGCAACCGATGATCTGGGGTTAGAGCTAACTTAGTACAGGCCACAGTTACAAGACAATTCAAAAGGCTCAAGCTTGAATAGTCTTCGCCGACTGGTTAAATAATAACTCTCGTGACTTATCTGGATCAAGCGTTTGAGTTTTCAATGCTTCTGCTTTCTCATAGGCGCGAATTGTTGCCGGACGGGCTTTAATTGTCTCAAACCAGCGCTTGATATGAGGAAAATCCTCTAGGTTTTGGCTTTGGCGCTCATGGGGCACAATCCAGGGATAAGCAGCAATATCGGCGATGGAATAATCGCCAGCGACAAATTCTCTATCTGCTAGTTGCTTATTCAGCACTGCATATAAGCGTCCCGTCTCATTCACGTAGCGGTTAATGGCATATTCAATCTTTTCGGGAGCATAGCCGCTAAAGTGATGATTTTGTCCCGCCATTGGCCCCAGCCCTGCCATTTGCCAAAACAACCATTCTAAAACTTGAGTGCGACCATATAAATCTTGAGGAATTAATTTACCGGTTTTTTCTGCCAAATATAGCAAGATTGCGCCAGACTCAAATATCGAAATCGGCACACCTCCATCTACTGATTCGTGGTCAACGATCGCGGGGATGCGATTGTTAGGAGAAATCTTCAGAAATTCGGGCTTAAATTGCTCCCCATCCCCAATATTCACAGGAATTATCGTGTAGGGTAATCGGACTTCTTCCAAGAAAATTGTGATTTTATGACCGTTTGGGGTTGTCCAATAGTAAAGTTCAATCATGGTTATTTCTCCTGACCTTGTGCGATTGTTTTGTAGGTTAATAGTGCCTTACAGACACTTCTGCTATTCGGATGAGCGACCATCAACTAGTCCAGGCTCTATCTGACGCCTGTTAATTACGAATTAATATAAGATTGTGGTGATTTTGCGATCGCAGCCCAAACTCTATGGTGAACCGGAAGAATTGGTGTGGGATATTTTGCTTCGAGTAATATTGCCAATTCCTGGTCAAATACTTCTATTTTTGCTGGTGTTAAGCTGTCTCTCACACCAGCACTAGCACGAATTCGCCCCCGCCAATCTTCGTGTGTATAAGACACAAATGCATCGTAAGAAAATGTGCGGATTTCTCGAAATTCTCTTTCTCCAATGTCTTGTAACCACTGGGGATACAATCCATTACCGCCGTCCAGTGTCCACGCTGGATTATGAGCCTTAATCAGTTGTTCTGTTGCTTCAACTACATTACCTTTTAAGGGTATCCAATCAAAATGAGCGATCGCAATCGAGCCATTTCTTCTCAATATGCGAGTAATTTCCTGGACGACACGCGGACGGTCAAACCAATGCCAACACTGTCCAGCAGTTACCACATCCGCACTTGCGTCTGGTAACTCTGTATTTTCGGCAGTTGCGACTCGATAATCTACTTTCAATTGGGCAGATTCGCTTAAATGCCTAGCTTGTTCTAAAAGTGAGATTGATCGGTCTATGCCAATCACATAAGCACCTCTATCCGCAAAGCCTCGCGCCAGTGTTCCTGTTCCTGTGCCAAGGTCAACAATATTCTGCCCTGGTAAACCTATACCATATTCAGACAGTTTGTTAAATAATGAGCTGGGAAAATCAGCACGGTGTTTTGCATAATCAGTAGTAGTTGCACCAAAATTAATTCTCATACCTGCAAAACTATCTTTTTAACAGTTGTCTAGGCTAGAAGTTCTCTATCCACGGACGTAGTTCTACTTCCCATGTCCAAGCACTGCGGGGTTGGCGGAGAATACTGAGATAAGTTTGAGCGATCGCATCTGGGTCAAGGGTACTATCTGGTTTATCTGCTGGATCTTGGCGGTCTGCTGAACGGATTCCACCATCAATCACGAAATGCGCCACATGGATATTCTTTGGTGCTAATTCTCTAGCAATACTCTGAGCCAAACCGCGCAGTGCAAATTTACCCATTGCAAAGGGAGCAGACAGAGGATAACCCTTAATACTCGCTGAGGCTCCAGTAAAAAATATAGCACCGCCGCCAAGCTGCAAAAACCTTTTGGTAGCAGCTTGGGCCACAAGAAAGCCACCATAGGCAGTTACATCTAAGGTTTTTGCCACCTCACCAGGGTCTAGATCAACAAGAGGCCCCCGCACCCGGAAACTGGGATTGTAAACGACAATATTCGGGGAACCGAGTTTATTTTCAACATCAATAAATAACTGTTCTACTTCGTTTGGCTTTGAGACATCAGCGGCAAAACTAACTGCGCCAATTTCACTACTTAATTGAGTGAGTTTTTCAATTTGGCGAGCCGCTAAAGCTACAGTGAATCCTTCTTTGGCAAATAGGCGAGCTAAAGAAGCGCTCAGTCCACTACCTGCACCGACAATTAAAGCTGTTGTTGCCATAAATTTAATTCTCCTAGTTAGAAATTTTTACCCAGTTCATAAGTCTCTGACAGCATTTGTTCTCGGTCTGCTTGCGAAATGTGTGGCACACCATAAAAGGGCTTGTAGATAATGTTTTGAATGCCACAGAACTGTAAAGTACCTTCCATCATGGTGTGTCGAAATACATCTTTATCAGTGCCGATGTGTGTAAACATTGCTTCTGTGCCGCCAGTGGTCTGAAAGATGATGGCTTTTTTGTGGATGAGTAAACCTTTGATACCATCGGCATCTGTATCAAAGGCAAAGCCTTGTAAAAATACCCGATCAATCCAGCCTTTGAGAATAGCTGGACGGTCATACCACCAAATTGGGTAAATGAAAATAAGTCCCTCAGCCCAGAGAATATCTTGTTGTTCTTTTAAGATATCATCTGGCGTTTTTCCGTTGACAATTTGCTCTAAATCTTCGGCATCAAGGGTAATTTTTAAAGATAAAGTATAAAGATCCTTAATTTTGGGAGTATGATCAGCTTCTTTGAGTCCAGTTACCACAGAGTCAAGGATGGCGTGATTAAAACTATTGGGATTTGGGTGGGCATAAACGATTAAGACATTCATCTTAAATACTAAGGATTGAGCGTGACTGAAGATAAGTGTGAATTGCCCTTAGTAGGACTTTGACCAATTTGCAGTACACAAACTGCGGCAATCAAACAGAGAACGCCTGATAAAATAAACGCTTGTAAATAACTACCTGTCCAGGTTCTTAACACTCCGGCTCCGAATGCTGCTGTGGCTGCACCGAGCTGATGTCCTGCGACAATCCAACCGAACATCACGCCGACGTTTTCTTTACCGAAGACATTGGCAACAAGACGTACTGTAGGTGGTACAGTCGCAATCCAATCAAGTCCATAGAAGACGGCGAAAATGGAAAGTCCATAGAAGGAAAAGTCGAAGCTGAAGGGTAAGAAAATCAAAGACAAACCCCGCAGTCCGTAGTACCAGCACAATAAATAACGATTGTTCCATCGATCAGATAGCCAACCGGACATAGTAGTTCCAAAAAAATCGAATAGTCCCATGATTGCCAAAAGACCAGCAGCCTTGACTTCAGGTATACCGTGGTCAATACAAGCGGGAATCAGATGAGTTCCAATTAACCCATTTGTGCTAGCACCACAGATAAAAAAGCTACCAAATAACAGCCAGAAGTCGCGCTTACGCATTCCCAGCCACAGGGCATTGAGGGTGGAGGTAATGGAATTCACTCTCGGCTGTGAGACTTCCACCGTTTCGCTGTTGTCGCCAAAGGCCCGCAAACCGACATCCGCCGGGCGATCGCGCATAAAGACTGCGATCGCTGGAATAATTAGAAGTGCTGCACCAGTCAGACCGAGAGCGGCAATTCGCCACCCAAAGCGATCGGTTACTGAGGCCAGCATGGGCAGAAACACCAGTTGCCCCGTTGCTGTACTAGCGGTTAGAATGCCGAGAACTAGACCCCGCTTCTCAAAAAACCAGCGATTGACAACAATAGCACCCAAAACCAGGGCGATAACTCCGCTACCACAACCGACAACTACACCCCACAGCAAGACTAGCTGCCAAGATGCTGACATCACAGTGGTTAAACCGACACCGAGAGCAATGACAGCAAGTGAGAATACCATCATCCGGCGAATGCCGATTCGCTCCATGAGTGTGGCGGCAAAAGGGCCAATTAATCCGTAGAGTACTAAGTTAATCGATATTGCCAAAGATATAGTAGCTCTACTCCAGCCGAACTCCTGTTCGAGAGGCACTATGAAGACTCCGGGAGTAGAGCGAATTCCGGCTGCCACCAATAAGGCTAGGAATGTTAAACCCGCGACGAGCCAGCCATAGTGGAAGGAACGACGCGCTAGGAAGGAGGCTAAGGACATGAGGGGGGTGGGGGGTGGGGGGTAGGGGGCAGGGGGGCAGGGGGAACAGGGGAAGTCACGGCAATGGAGTTCAAAGACTCATTCACGAGTATCAAAGACTCATTCACGAGTATCAAAGACTCATCGGCGAGTATCAAAGACTCATCGGCGAGTATCAAAGACTCGTTCACGAGTATCAAAGACTCATCGGCGAGTATCAAAGACTCGTTCACGAGTATCAAAGACTCATCGGCGAGTATCAAAGACTCATCTCCAATGCCCAATCCCCCATTCCCAATTTAGGCAAAGCTACCCTGCATAAGGGTTACCGATTCTGTCTACAGAGACGTTGGAGGAGAATGGCAAACGACCTGGATTTAAGCGTGGTTCGGCTGCATAGCCAACAGGAACTAAAACAGCGATCGCTAAATCTGGATTATCCTCAGCCCCAATCACTTTTTTTACCTGATCCTCAATCCAACCGTTCATAAAACAAGTGGATAATCCCAGACTTTCTGCTGCTAACACCAAATGGGTAGCGGCAATGATCGCATCTTTGATGGCATATTCGCGTCGCTTGTCGCCTAGCGTTGCTTGAAATTGGGGGACGGCGGTTTTAAAGTAGTTTACCGTGCCTTCATTCCATGCCCCAGTTTCGAGTCCCCGCTCTAGAATTGGGGCCAAGTTTTGTTCGCCTGCGTTCGGATCGGCGGCAAAGACGAAGGTTACAGGTGCTTGGACAATTTGCTGTTGATTCCACGATGCGGCTGAGAGTGCTGCCTTTTGCGCCTCATCTTGCACAAGAATAATTTGCCAGTCCTGGATGTTATAGCTGCTGGGTGCAGCTACGGTTAACTCTACCAGTTGCTTGAGTAGTTCTGGGGTGATAGGGTCTGTTTTAAAAGTTTTGATGGAACGGCGTTGAGTGATCGCACTGGGTACATCTAAAGGTTGGGTTTGAGTGATGGAATTCATGAGATTCTCCTGATGGTTAAGTTATGAAAGAGTTTCAGATTTTACTCTGCTGAGAGTGATTAAGAACGTTAAAGAGCAGGGCAATGTAATGTGTTCCTCTCTAATTGGCAATGTTAACCGGGTTAGAGATGTGCTCGTGGATAATGCGCCATTGTCCCTCTCGCTTCTCCCATACAAGCGTCGCATGAGCCGTAATTTTAACCGCCTCATTCGCTATGGTGGCTGCTGTACTTTCAAAAATCAGAGCCGAGACGGTAATGTTATCACCTGTAAATATCTGAATATCCCCAACTGATTTAACTTGCCACTGTGCTAGTGCTGCCATGAAGGGCTTCCATATCTCCTCATACGATTGCCATCCTTGAATTCGAGTGGTCTGCGGTGAGAGGGTATCGAAGGCGAGGAATTGTTCATCTTGCCAGTAGAGATTGTCTAGGACAGAAAAATCAAATGGTTTATTGCCTGCACTAAACGCAGCTAGCCAATCGTTAACGCGTTCTTTGATTTCCGTTTGTTCTAAAGTATCTTTCATAGTTGACAACCAATTTACACAACCATTTTGTTGTATCTTGAAAAAATCTCAAACTCATCAGTTTGATTTGATACTTTCGAGCGCGGAAAGTGGGTTTTAATTATTCAGATGAGAAGAATTAGGCATTGACCACCTGCTCATTAGCAGCTGACCAAAATGGATAATCTGTATATCCGTGTTCATCGCCACCATAAAAGCTTGCTTGATTTGCTTCATTTAGTGGTGCATTCAAAGCCAAGCGCCGGGGTAAATCCGGATTTGATATAAATAATGTGCCAAAGGCAACTAAATCTGCTGCTTTGTTTGCCAGTACAGCATCGCCTTTTTCACGGGTATAACCACCATTAACGATGAGTGTACCTGTAAAGCGATCGCGTAGATGACTGGTGGGTACAATTATCGCGCCATGTCTGATATCTGCCTCTATTGCCTCAAAAATATGCAGATATGCCAAATTAAACTGGTTCAACGCTTGAGCCGCATAACCAAATGTCTCCAGAGGATTCGAGTCATGCATATCGTTATAAGCCCCACTGGGAGATAAACGTACTCCTACACGGTTAGAATCCCACACACTAGTTACCGCTTTTGTCACCTCTAACAGGAATCGGGCGCGATTCTCAATCGAACCCCCATATTTATCTGTACGTTGATTTGTGCGATCGCGGAGAAACTGATCTATTAAATAACCATTGGCTGCGTGAATTTCCACCCCATCAAACCCCGCTACTAGGGCATTTGCCGCTCCTTGACGATACTGTTCTACTATTTGCGGTATTTCCGAAGTTTCTAAAGCACGGGGAGTAACAAAGGGTTTTGGCCCCTGATAAGTTGAGGCTTCACCTTTTGGAGCAATGGCAGAAGGTGCCACAGGTAAAGCTCCATTCGGTTGTAAGTCTGGGTGGGAAATCCTACCTACGTGCCATAGTTGCAGAAAAATTCTCCCTCCCTGCTGATGCACAGTATCGGTGACTAACTTCCATCCCGCCACCTGTTCTGGTGAATGAATTCCTGGTGTAGCGGGATAGCCCTGTCCTTCAGGAGTTACCTGTGTTGCTTCACTAATAATCAGTCCGGCGGAAGCACGTTGGGCGTAGTAGGTAGCATTCAGTTGGTATGGTACGTTTCCCTCACCTGCCCTGTTTCGAGTTAAGGGTGCCATTACTATCCGGTTAGGTAATTCCAGATTCCCTAATTGGTAAGGAGAGAATAAGTTGATATCACTAGTCATGTCGGCTTTGCTCCAATTCAAAGTTTTTTAACCCACGGAGGTGGGTTTTGTTTGTGTAGACGAGCCAGTGCGTTGGGCGGGTAATGCCCGACTTGTCCCTTGCGCGTCTCCCCTTCTCCCATTCGTGAGAGGCTAGCGCTTGCCGTAGGATGCCCAAAGGGCTGTAGGGAGCAACTGGCGTGCGGTTAGAAACCGCCTTTTTAATGTTAAGTTGACTGTACTCCTACGACAAATGTGGTTCAAATACTAAACAATCGACCGAATAACGCCACCATCTACCCGCAAAGCTGCACCATTAGTTGCTGAAGCTACAGGACTAGAAAGGTAAACTACGATCGCTGCTACTTCTTCATTAGTTGCAAAGCGTTTAATTAGGGAAGTTGGACGCACATTTTGAAAAAACTCAGCTTCAACTTCAGCGGGACTAATACCGCGTTCCTGTGCCAGGTTGGTGATGAACTCTTCAACTCCTTCTGAGCGGGTTGGCCCTGGTAGGACGGAGTTTACCGTAACTCCAGTTCCGACAGTGATTTCTGCCAGACCTCGTGCAATGGCAAGCTGGGCTGTCTTAGTTGTCCCATAGTGAATCATTTCCACTGGGATCTGAATAGCAGATTCGCTAGAGATAAAAATTATCCGCCCCCAATTTTGCTCTAGCTGCTTTTGCAGATATTGCCGACTCAAACGGACTCCGCTGAGGACGTTAACCTCAAATATCTTTAACCAGTCTTCATCAGTAATATCGAAGAACGTTTTTGGCTTA
Source organism: Nostoc sp. (assembly GCF_036917615.1). GTDB lineage: Bacteria > Cyanobacteriota > Cyanobacteriia > Cyanobacteriales > Nostocaceae > Nostoc. Next base: position 151,534 of record NZ_JBALCZ010000060.1, on the reverse strand, counting down.
TAAATCCCTACATTGTTAATGAGGATATCAACGTGAGGAACCTCTTGAATGAGTTTCTCTACCCCTGATGCAGTGCCTGCGTCAGCAATAACACCAGAAACTTTCGCGTCAGGTGTACTTTGCTTAATTTTGTCGATCGCTTGAGCTACTCGTTCTTCAGACCGACCATTGACAATCACTGATGCACCCTCCTGAGCCAGCCCAAGGGCGATCGCCAAACCAATACCTGCGGTTGAGCCACTCACCAGCGCGGATTTACCATGCAATTTCAAGTCCATTTCGTTCTTTCCCCGTTAGTTGAAACAGAATTCAGAATTCAGGAGTTAGGAGTCAGGAGTTAGGAGTTATATGTATTCTGACGGGAAAGGAGGGTCGGTCTTGTGCAGGGGGAGAATGCCCTCCGTAGGTGGTTGCAGCAGCCCTACATTTAATGGATGGAATTTGTTGGAACGCGCTGCGCGTCCCAACAAAGTGTCCTTGTTTCAGCAGCCCTACATTTATCTATGGGGTTTGCTCAAGAACAGATCCTCTTCTCCCACTACTTCCCCTGCTCTCTTCTTTGACTCCTGGCTCCCTTGGCTAGAGTAGACTGCAAACTAAATGCGTCTCACAATAGTACCTAGATTAAAGATGCTGTGCTAAGGTCTTATTCAAGGTGGTTTTTGGGACTGCCCCTACTACAGTATCGACCTGCCGACCTGCCTTAAAAACCATCAGCGTCGGAATGCTGCGAATTCCATAGTGGCTGGCGACAGTAGGATTTTGATCTGTGTTCAGCTTCACAAATTTCACCTGTCCTTCGTATTCAGCAGCAACTTCATCGACGACTGGGCCCACCATCCGGCAAGGGCCGCACCACGGTGCCCAAAAGTCCACTAAGACCGGAATTTCACTTTCCAAAACTTCTTGCTTGAATGTGGCTTCTGTGACATTTGTAATGGATGACATAAATTGCCTTCCTAATTAATTCTATAGTTCGATAATATCGAATAATAAAAATATATGCCACCTGATGAGATAATGCAACTATGAGATTTCTTTATCATCCAGATCGAAAAAATATTACTTTACCGGGAGTGCTGTATGCATTGGGCGATCCAGTGCGGCTAGAGATTGTGCGGCTGCTGGCCACTGAGGGGGAACATTGCTGTGCCAGATTTGATTTTGCGATCGCCAAGTCTACTATGTCTAATCATTTTAAGATTTTGCGGGAGTCGGGGATAGTCTTTACACGTAAAGAAGGGACACAGCACATTAACATCCTGCGGCGTGAAGATTTAGAGGTGCTGTTTCCAGGGTTGCTGGATGCGGTGTTGAAAGCGGCTCAACCATTGCCTGTTGAACCCGCGAGTACTAAACAAACAGCCTCAAGAATTTAGAGGCATGGGGCAATCGCTACTTGTTTAAGAAAACTTTACTGCCAACGCTTTCCTTACTTCACGCACATCTGGACGCAGGGCTATAAAATCTTGTAGTAAGTGCGATCGCATGAAGTGCTATTTTCTCTGCTGACTGTTGTCGGGATACTCCTGCTGGAAGTGTCCCAGTTGGGAAATGCAGACTGATCATTGTTGCTTATTAGACTTGGACGCATTTCCGTATTATTTCCCAGTCTTATTCAGAAATCAAACAGGAGTCCTATATCAGGATTATCTTTTTTTACATTATCGTTAGTAAGTGTCGAACAAAGGCACTCATTTCCGATTCAGATAGAACAGGTGATAAAGAGTGATGTAGAAAAAAGTATCCTGTTACCAACCCCAGAAGTAAAACCTAAAGATAAACGTAAGCGTGGACGACCAAAAAATCCGAAACGAACAATAGCTAGAATTGATACGCAAGCAGTATCTTCTGCCTCATCTGCCAAAACCACAACAGCAGCAATCACGGAGGCAAAGGTTGACTTAACCCAGATGTCAGGTAATAGGTTCGCTGGATTGAGTCAGATGACACCAGTAAATCAGCGCACACTTTTCTTCTCTGAGGATGGAAATAATTTCTACATTACTGTGCAGGGCAATAAGCCTAAACTTTACACTCCAAGCGCACCTCCCGATATTACTGTAACAGAGGGAAATACCGAGCGCTTGGACTTAAGCGAGCATCTATCGGGAATTCTTCTCTACCAAAATGACATAGGGCGATCGCTCCTTGAAGCACCTTGGTTGAAAGATTTATTTTCTGCATCTATTCTCCTTCTTTTCTCAACCGTTGCCGAAGAGATTCTTGTCGTTTTCTCATTCTATATTCTTCAATTGCTCGTTGATGAAGTAGTGACCCCCGTATTATAAAATTAGCTCTGAGGGAAATATTTTTTTGTCCACAGGCATTATCTATAAACTTCATTTTTCTTACTTGCGTCAACACAGCATTATCAATTTCAGTATTACCGCTTGAACGACCCAAGCTCACTTGAGTGACATGACCTTGTTCATCAATATCTAAAACCACCTCGGCTATCCCTTCAATACCTTTTTCTCTTAATTCTTCTGTATATTGAAAACTGCATTTGATGCAATCAATTTTTGCTGGACTTATAGATATTATAACTTTTGGTAAGCTCTTTTCACCCTGCACCACAACACTAACTTGGTTAGTATTATCAGAAGTTACACTAATAGATTGAACTCCTTGGACTGGGTTTTCTCGACGAAAAAATTTGCCACAAGGTAAAGACAATTGAGCTTTGGGAATATTAAATATACGTGTCTTAGCTTGTATTGTGGGAAAACTCAGTAGATTTTTGGGACTAGGAGTAACTAAAATAATTTCCAAACCTTTCTCAGTTAATCTATATTTAATTCCAGTAATTTGGGTGACTTGTGCAAATGTAGGTTGAGCAAATAATAATGGTAAGCTAGAGCCAAAAAAAAGCAAATACAATAGACGATATTTCATGTCAAATTATCTAATGCAGCAAATAAACAGTATTGTATAGATATTGACGCTTATTTGCTTGATTATACAATAAATGCTATTTGTCAAAGTTTTGTTACTCATCGCTGCTGCCTTTGATATTGCGATCGCCTTTATAAGCCCCCATATCCCAACTATAAATTATTTGGGTTGGTGTACACTCTTCCTTTCCAAGCGCCGCCGCGCCCTTGCCAGTGACGTAGTGCTGAGTCTAGAGTCATCAGGGTATAGAGAAAAGCGATCGCAGGTAAGCTCAACGCTAACCAGGGAGAACATTTATAAAAGCGGATCGTCGGGTAGTAAGCCAAGGTCATTAACAGCCATCCTAATAAACCTGTAAGTGCGATCGCCCAATTGCCCCAAACTACACCCAGAATTACACACAGAGGTGGAACTAGATAAATCAAGATCATTCCCAGCAAAGTTCCCACTAGTAGTAATGGAGAATAATTCAGTTGGGCATAGGCACTACGGGCAACCATATCCCAAATCGTCGCCAGCGAGTTATAAGGACGCAAACTATGAGTCAATGTACTCAATCCTAGCCAGATACGGCCGGGGGAGGCAGGGGGGGCAGGGGAGAAAGAAGAATTACTTTGTCTTCCAATCTGCTTAACAGCGTTAGCAAGGGCGCAATCGTCAATTAAAGCTTGGCGAATGACTTGAATACCCCCGATTCGCTCTAAAGCTTCACGGGCGATCAGAATAGATCCTCCAGCAGCGGCGGCTGTGGGATTGTTTGGATTATTGACCCAGCGGAAGGGATAGAGTTTTTGGAAGAAAAAGACGAAAGCTGGAATCAAAAGTTTTTCCCAAAAGCTTTCACACCTAAGTCGCACCATTACCGAAACCAGGTCTAAATCTTCTTGGACAGCTTTTGCAACCAGTCGGCGGAGATTACCAGGATCATGTTCGATATCTGCATCGGTCAGCAAAAAATAGTCAGGTGCAAATAAACTCGCACTGTTTATACCTTGCTCAACTGCCCAAAGTTTGCCTGACCAACCGGGAGGCAGTGATTCGCCTGAGATAATATGCAATTGCTCAGGTTTACTTAGAGCGTGTGCAACCCCTTCGGCAAAATTTGCTGTACCATCTGTACTGCGATCGTCTACCAAAAATACGTTTAAAGAACCAGGATAGTCTTGGAGTAGGAGCGATCGCAAACTGGTTGGTAGTAATTCAGCTTCGTTACGGGCTGGAACCACCGCACAAACCACAGGTAACGATTTTAGCTGAGTTTCTCCAATCTCTAATTGCTGGTCTGTCCGCCAAAATTGTCCCCAAAAACACACTAATCCCAACCAAATTGTCAAGGATAAGAGCATCAATCCTAATACAATTACACCCATGACCTATTGCAAATTCTCAGTAACTCAGACAGAATACTATGTCTACTGAATAGAGGAAAAAATTTTTTCCTGTAGTGCCGTGTTCATAACTAGTGTTGAGTGTTGAGGTTAAATAGTATTTGATGCGAACACAAGACAGGGTAAAAGTCAATCAAGTCACAATGGCGATCGCAGCCAGCCAAAAATATCTGCTTTCGATTCAAAATCCCCCTGGTTACTGGTGGGGAGAGTTAGAATCTAATGTCACCATCACTGCTGAAGTCGTCCTCCTGCATAAAATTTGGGGAACAGACCAAACAAGACCCTTAGACAAAGTTGAAGCATATTTGCGTCAAGAGCAACGCCAGCATGGGGGTTGGGAACTTTTTTATGGTGATGGCGGAGAACTTAGCACCTCGGTTGAAGCCTACATGGCGTTAAGACTGCTAGGTGTACCAGCAACCGATCCGGCGATGGTTCGGGCGCAAGCCTTTATTCTCCAACGGGGTGGGATCAGCAAAACTCGGATTTTTACCAAGTTGCACTTAGCCTTGATTGGCTGCTACAACTGGCGCGGTATTCCCTCGCTACCAGCTTGGGTGATGCTGTTGCCAAAAGCTTTCCCCGTGAATATCTACGAGATGTCTAGCTGGGCACGTTCCAGCACTGTGCCGCTGCTGATTGTATGCGATCGCAAACCTGTTTTGATCACCAACCCAACTATCAACCTAGATCAGCTATACGTTGAAGGTGTTGATCAAGTCCGGTGGGAATTACCCCAAAGTGGCGATTGGACAGATTTATTCCTCACCCTTGATCAGGGATTCAAGTTGGCAGAAAGTCTTAATTTAGTACCCTTCCGCCAAGAAGGCATCAAAGCTGCCGAAAAGTGGATTTTAGAGCGTCAAGAAGCTACAGGCGACTGGGGCGGCATTATTCCGGCGATGCTGAATTCAATGTTAGCTTTGCGGTGTTTGGATTATCACCCAAACGACCCGATTGTGGAACGAGGTTTGCAAGCAATTGATAACTTTGCGATTGAAACAGAGGATAGCTACCGAGTTCAGCCTTGTGTTTCACCCGTCTGGGATACAGCTTGGGCGATGCGTGCTTTGGTAGAATCTGGTTTTGCAGCAGATCATCCGGCTGTGGTAAAGGCTGGAGAATGGTTATTGCAAAAACAAATTTTAGATTACGGAGATTGGGCTGTCAAAAATCGCCAGGGAAAACCAGGGGCTTGGGCATTTGAGTTTGACAATAACTTTTATCCAGATGTAGACGACTCGGCTGTGGTGGTGATGGCACTACATGTTGCAAAACTTCCTAATGAAAAAATCAAGCAGGCTGCGATCACTCGGGCCTTAAATTGGATTGCATCTATGCAGTGTAAACCAGGCGGCTGGGCTGCTTTTGATTTGGACAACGACCAAGATTGGCTCAATTCCATCCCCTATGGTGACTTGAAAGCCATGATTGATCCAAACACCGCAGATGTCACGGCTAGGGTGGTAGAAATGCTTGGTGCTTGTGATTTGTCAATTGATAGTTATAATTTAGAGCGATCGCTTACTTATCTTCTGCGCGAACAAGAAACCGAAGGCTGTTGGTTCGGTCGCTGGGGTGTAAATTATATCTACGGGACAAGTGGCGTTTTGTCAGCCTTGGCGTTGATTGACCCTCAAAGGCATAAACTCAGTATAGAACGAGGAGCAACTTGGTTAGTTGAATGTCAAAACCCAGATGGTGGTTGGGGTGAGACTTGCCGCAGCTACGATGATCCCAGTCTCAAAGGAAAAGGAAATAGTACTGCATCTCAAACTGCTTGGGCTTTAATTGGTCTCTTGGCAGCAGGTGAAGCAACTGGTAAATTAGCTCTTAAGGCCATTGAGCAGGGAATTGGCTACCTAGTGGCAACTCAACAGCCCGATGGTACTTGGTATGAGGCGGACTTTACAGGTACTGGCTTCCCTAGCCATTTTTATCTCAAGTATCATATGTATCAACAATACTTTCCCTTAATCGCTCTAGGTCGCTATCAAACAGTGATTAAAAAAGGTTAATTGTTGTTACTGTGGCAGGCGCACAAACAATGTGTTGTGCCCCTAAGAGCGAGTCATCGAGCGTCACGAGCCTCATAGCCGATCATAGCGAAAAGTCGGGGCGGCGGGTGACGCCGTTGGCGCAGCCTCTTCGACGCAGAAGCGTGACTTTTCAAGACAGACATCGCTGTTCCCTTGATGAACCAATTCCATAAAAAAGCTCACTTTTTGCGTATATATGCGCTATTCAAAAATATTTTTTGTATAAATAATGTGTAATTTTTTCATAAAGTTATCAAAAAGCTGATTGTGACAGTTGGAAAAGCGATATAAACTAACAACCAGAAATATAGCTAGTAAATAGTTAGCGTCACCGATAGCGTTCGCGCAGCGTCTCGTAGAGAAGCGTTAGCGAGTCCTCTCCCTTGGCGCTAGCGCAGCGTTAGCGAGTCATCGAGCGTCACGAGCGTCACAGCCCGTCGTAGACATCGCAATTTTCCGGATTCAGAAATTCTATATAAAAGCGCCTTGTTTTGCTGATTTATGCTTGAGCTATGTTTTAGAAACAGCGATGTCTGTCTTGAAAAGTGACGCTACGCACAGTCAAAGAGGCTGCGCTAACAGATGCCTGTCTTGAAAAGTTCAGTTCGCCTTTGGCGTTGCCGCAGGCATCGGCGTTAGCCGCCGCAAGAAATGCCAATTGCAACTCAAGTCAAAGACGCGCAAGGGAGAAGTCGGAAAACCGCAAGGGCGCACTGGCTCAACTTTTCGCTGCGGCGGTCTGTGAGGCTCGTGACGCTCGATGACTCGCTAACGCTGCGCTATCGCCTTTGGCGTCTCCCCTTAGGAGAAGACTCGCTATCGGTGACACACCAATTCTACTTGGCACTACTTTATAACAATACTTTCTGTTTGGAACACGGAATTTCAAGTTTAGACCTTTGAACCTTACTCCCTGAAGATAGGAAAAAATCATGGCTAATTCATCATTTAATCTCTCTGACTTGAATGGCAGCAACGGCTTTTTAATTAACGGCTTTGATGGCGACTCAGGCTACAGGGTCAGCAATGCAGGGGACATCAACAACGATGGCATTGACGACTTGATTATAGAGGCACCTTATGCATCCCCCAGTGGTAATGATCGTGCTGGGCGAAGCTATGTGGTATTTGGAGGGGCAAATGTCGGCAGTAGCGGCATCTTCAACCTCTCTGACTTGAATGGCACTAATGGCTTTGCCATTAACGGCATTGCTGGAAATGACTACTCAGGCAGGTCGGTCAGCTATGGGGGGGACATCAACAACGATGGCGTTGACGACTTGATTATTGGGGCACCTTTTGCCTCTCGTAATAGCATCGGTCAAAATGGGGAAAGCTATGTGGTGTTTGGGGGAACGAATGTTGGCAGTAGCGGCAGCCTCAACCTTTCTAACTTGAATGGCACTAATGGCTTCACAATTACCGGTATTGGTCAAACTGACACCATAGGCTGGTCGGTCAGCAATGCGGGGGACATTAACAACGATGGTGTTGACGACTTAATTATTGGGGGATATGGAAAAAGCTATGTGGTGTTTGGGAAGACGAATGTGGGCAGTGGCGGCACTCTCAAACCCTCATCCCTGGATGGCAGTAATGGCTTCACCATCACCAGCATTGGTGACTTTGACAGCTGGTCGGTCAGCAATGCGGGGGATATTAATAGCGATGGTGTTGACGACCTGATTATTGGGGCATATCGTGCCTCCCCCAACGGCAAGGAGAATGCTGGACAAAGCTATGTGGTATTTGGAGGGACAAATGTCGGCAGTGGCGGCATCCTCAATGTCTCTTCCTTAAATGGCACTAATGGCTTTGCCATTAACGGCATTGCTGCGGGTAACGAATCAGGCTGGTCAGTCAGTAATGGGGGAGACATTAACAATGATGGTATTGATGATCTGATTATTGGCGCAGATCGTGCCCCCGCCAACGGTGTCTTTCAAGCTGGGCAAACCTATGTGGTGTTTGGGGGGACAAATGTCGGCAGTGGCGGCGCCCTCAACCTCTCTGACTTGAATGGCACTAATGGCTTTGCTATTAACGGTATTACTGAGAATAGCTTCTCAAGCTCCTCAATCAGCAATGCGGGGGACGTCAACGCTGATGGTATTGACGACCTGATTATAGGCGCACCTGATAGTGGGCAAACCTATGTGGTGTTTGGGGGGAGGAATGTGGGCAATAGTGGCAGCCTCAACCTCTCTGACTTGAATGGCACTAATGGCTTCACCATTCCTGGGGGTGGCGCGATAGGTCTTTCAGTTAGTTATGCGGGTGACATCAACAATGATGGCGTTGACGACCTGATTATAGGCGCATCTTTTGCCTCACCCAACGGCATTCCCGGCGCTGGGCAAAGCTATGTGTTGTTTGGGGGGCCAAATATCGGGGTCGGCACTCTTAACCTGACGGGAACTCCTGGTGCAGATACTCTTGTCGGTACAGCTAACAACAATATTATCGATGGGTTAGCTGGTAACGATACTCTCACAGGCAATGGCGGTAAAGATAAGTTTGTAATTCGCCGAGACGATGGTAATGACATCATCACGGATTTTGGTGGCGTAGGTAAAGGCATAAATCCATCGGCGGCTGTGATTGCTAAAGTAGACACTTTGGAATTTACAGGTTCGGGCTTAACTGCCCGAAATTTGCTATTGACTCAAAATGGCAAAAACTTGGAAGTCACGTTTGAAAATGTGGCTAATACCAAAGTCACTCTGCAAAACTTTCAGTTAGAAAACTTGGATAATCTGAAAGCTTCTGGAACAAGACCAGCGATTGGCAATATCCTGTTTGATGGGCAAACCAGCATCACCGACAACTTTAATGTCTTTGATGCCAACTCGACTGAAACTAGCTTGGGTATCAACAACACAGTCACCTTCCTCAATGACCTCGACAACAACATTACGGGTTTAGATAACTCTGCCGATGTGGTTAATGGTCAGGGGGGTAATGACAAAATCGACAGCAAGGGTGGCAACGACCTGCTGCGAGGCGGTGCTGGTAATGATACTCTGATTGGTGGTGCTGGCAATGATACCCTTGTTGGTGGTGTAGATGCTGACAGATTTTTGTACAATACTAATGCTGTCTTTGCCAGTGCTGCTGTTGGTCAGGATGCGATCGCTGATTTCAAACACTCCCAAGGTGACAAAATTATCCTGGATAAGACTACCTTTAGTGCTATTATTTCTGCTGCGGGAACGGGTTTTAGTAATGCCAGTGATTTTAAAATTACTTCTTCAGCAGCGACCAGCACGGCGAAAATTGTGTATGACGCTGTGAGTGGACAGTTATTCTACAACCAAAATGGTAGCGCGGCTGGTTTTGGCAGCGGCGGTCTATTTGCGACTCTGAGTGGTGCGCCAACTTTGATAGGTTCAGACTTTATAGTTCAAGCGTAGTTGATTAATAGAACGCATACTAATACTGCTTGGGTTAAGCTTTTTTCTCTCCCCCTACCTGCCTTAACAGATAAATTTCCTTAACCCAAGCGTATTGGAGCACATACCCCTTAAACTCAGAACTTCAAAACCTTCCTATAGCCTTTCATGAGCAAATATCTGTTCTGCCTGTAGCAGGTTTTGAATTTTTGCAACCAAATTCGCAGTCTTTTGATTTGGCACATTATTGAGAGCGATCGCTGGAATTTCATCAGCAATTTCAGTATACAATAACGCTATAACCGTCAGGCGATCATCTATATCCAAACTCGTAAATTTTTATCCGCTTTATTTGAAAAAATTGATGATCGTAAAAGTTATAAACACTTGAAAGTAATTAACTACTTAATTAACTAAAAACTCTTGAGTGAAAATTCTAATCCTGCCTTAAGCCAATGAGACTATCGCTTTTATCAAGAAAAAATAAACACGCCAGTCATCAAAATTTAGCTTGATATTAAGCGACTGGCGGATATAGCAAGTTTTAAGAGAAAGGGTATAAATGAGTATAACACCCTTACCCTTCTCTTGAGGGCGACGCTGCCTATCGCAGGCAAGAGTTGCTAACGTTATGCTAACACCAATCACCTAGTTGGGAAAACTTGCTGGAGAGTAAAGAAATTCTGATTCCTGAATCCTTCTACTACAACCAAATAAACTTCGTATAGCAGCATGTCATCCAGAGACTAAATAAGTAGCTTCAAGCAGCCGAAAAAGTTGAAAATTTCAGTTCAAAAGTGTTAAATTCCAGCACCTGCTTTTGCTTCGGCACCCATTGGCGAAACATAATCACGGAAAAGAGTAATCTGTTGCTCAAACTTTAATCCTTGAATTTTGCCAAACAACGGTTTAGCTTCTGAGGGAAGTTCATAGTCAGAAGGTATAGGAATGATAGTACCATCATCCATACCTTGAGATAATCGATACCAAAACAGTAGCTTAGTGGTATCACCCAAAGAGCCATATTCACGAGAAATTTCGCTATCGACTTTATTAATCAAATCACGCTGAACTTGTAATTGTTGTTCGTGAGATAATTCCTTAACTTGATTAAATAAACCTTCAGCTATTTCTGGGGAAACAGTACTGGCACCAGGGGCGGCTGGCGTAATTGAGCCACCCATTTCTTTATAGATAAACCAAAACAAAGCAAGCTGTTGATCCACACTTAGGTTTTGCCAAGCTTGAACATGTTCACGAATAGTTGGATCGTTAGTTTGCGTAGATGTCATTATTAACTCCAATTCCGATTTTTCAGTGTCATGAACAACGTTATCAAATTTACATTTGGAGTTCTACCCTACTGAAGACAGATGTTTTGGAATCATAAAGAAGAACAATTAGAAATAGAATAAAAATCGGGCAGAGTCTAGTCCTGCATTAAAAGCATTACAGTTGGATAAGCACCCGAAATCAAAAGCCAAAATAATGCTTGGAAAGGGTAAGGTAAAGGAGTTGGGAATTGAAAGTTTGCTACAAGATTCAGAGATTTTCAGGATGTATTTCTGTGGATAGATGTTAGCTTTATTGTGACAGTGCTTAAAGGATGTTTGAAAGGTATCAAATAGTCGCTCCCCCCAACCCACGCCACTTGAGGGCAGTTGCTACAACGGGGGAAAATATGCAACGCACTACCTGCATCACTTGCTGAAAAGTCAGAGTAGAGGTTTCCTTCGCTGTGAACTTCTCCTTCCCTTCTCTACCTTGGGCTATGCCAACGGGACGCGCAAGGAACGGGGGAGACGCCAAGACCCTTCGGGTGGTGCCGACGCTCGATAGGATTCGCAAAGCGTCTGGTAGAGAAGCGAAGCATTTTTGTTCAATTCTGATTCCTGAACATTTTCTTTTTAACAGATATTTGTGCAAACAAAGTTAATTACATCTGCAAGTCCTGAGTGAGTTTTCAAATTAGTAAAAATAAAAGGTTTATCGCCGCGCATTTTTTTAGCATCTCGTTCCATCACACTTAAATCTGCACCGACATAGGGTGCAAGATCAGTTTTGTTAATCACCAACAAATCAGACTTAGTAATGCCGGGGCCACCCTTGCGGGGAATTTTATCGCCAGCTGCAACATCAATGACATAAATCGTTAAATCCACCAATTCTGGACTAAAAGTAGCAGCCAAATTATCGCCGCCACTTTCCAAAAATACCAAATTTAAATCGATAAAACGTTCCTCTAACTGTTCAATTGCCGCCAAATTCATCGAAGCATCTTCGCGGATAGCAGTGTGAGGACAACCACCAGTTTCTACACCCAAAATGCGATCGCTTGCCAACGCTTGAGAACGCACTAAAAACTGAGCATCCTCCTGAGTATAAATATCATTCGTCACCACCGCAATCTGATACTGCTGACGCAATCCCTTGCACAAAGCATCTACCAAAGCCGTCTTCCCTGAACCCACAGGGCCAGCAACTCCCACTCGAAATGCATTCATAAGTCATTAGTTATAAGTCATTAGTCATTAGTCATTAATTATTATCCTGTTTTCTTTGCCCTCATGCCCAATGTCCAATGACCAATGACCAATAGACATCTCCAGAAATTAAATATGCGTTATCCAGAACCCTTGTAGAGACGCGAAATTTCGCGTCTCTACATTCTTTTTCGGAGATGTCTAATGACTAACTTCTAAACAACCTTGTATACTGCGTTTCATGCTGCATACTCGCCAGCGATAAACCCCAACTACAACAGACGAGTTGATCATCCTCTAACGCTAGAATTTCTAACGCCGCAACGCTAAATAATGGTTGCAAATCTAGCAATAACTGCTGTCCTGCTGTTTGTCCAAGGGGGATTAGTTTCACGCCAGCAGTAATCAAATTAGTTGCCCAACTATGCAGATATCCGAGTAATGCGGCTTTGATACTGATTTGCCAATGAGCAATGGCAATGCCAAAAGCGATCGCATAATTGCAAGGATTACCTACAGCATTGGCAATAGGTATAATCTGCGGTTCTAGTTTAGCAAGTAATTGCATGAGCGATCGCCCCATCTGCCAACTAGAGGCGCGTAACTCTTCTGTTTCCCTAGCAGCGGATAACCACAGATTCCAACGGCATAGTGACTCAACATCAGCTATTTTTGCAGCTTGCTCAGATCGTACCATCACCGCCGCCTCTAACCGAATTGCCCCATAGAGCAACTCCGCTTTTAACCAATCTTTGAGATCTGTGTCGTTAGCGATCATACCATTTTCCACCAGTATTTCCAAGCCTTCAGAATAACTATATGCTCCCACAGGCAAAGCGGGGCTAGCCAGCTGCAAAATACTCAAAAGATGGCTATCAGTGAGCATGATGGTGTTGTCCATAAGCTCCCAATTCTGGCTGAAACGGTAAAATTTCCTCTTTAACTTCTAATCCCAGTTGTTCCAACATCGTGTGTAAAACAGAATCTGAAGACAAGCGTAAATAAGTCGGAGTAATTTCTACAGGTACATGGCGATTTCCCAGATGGTATGCCGCCCTTAGTAATAAAAGTGGTGTTTGGCCAAAGGCAGTCAGCACGAGTTCTGGTTTGGCAATAATTCTGATTAAACTGCTATGGGTTTCTTCTTGCAGAATATCGCCATCGTGTAAGACAGTTCCTCTGGGTAAATGCAAAAACACAACTTTAGCATCTTCCGTTTGAAAGCGATGACGACTGCGGGTACGTTCTTCTGCTGTCAGCGCCAGAGTGAAAGTGACTGCGACATCAGGGTTAGGTAGTTTAAGTTGGTTAAATGTCAGCATACAGAGTTTCGCCTGAACTTACGCTTTTGATTTTGGTTCTAATTTAACTAATATTGTGGCTCCAGGGGTGATTTTTTCGCAAGCAGATAACGTTATACCGGATGTAGTTTGGAGTAAGTCGAGAACGACTAGCGCAAATTGAAGATGAAGCGGGACATTTGACAGGCGCACCAGAGTTAGTAGTAGAGGTTTTATCCCCTGGTAAACAAAATGAATTTCGAGACAAAGAAGCAAAACTGAAACTTTATTCAGTTCAAGGTGTGTGTGAGTATTGGATTGTTGATCGCTTCACTCAAAAAGTCGAAGTTTATCGGCGAGAAAAAGCCCAATTGGTTTTAGTTGCTACTTTGTTAGGCGATGATCAAATAACATCGCCACTTTTACCCAGATTTTGTTGTTCTATCCATTGTTTTTTTCCTGAATAATAGCAAATTCGAGAAGACTTATGGAAACCTAATCGCTAGATATAGATGCTTATAAAGATTGGCAAACTTTTGTCGCATCTGTTGAAAAATCCTCAGAGATTTTGGTAATAGCTATGTAATTAATTTCTTTAGCTACTTACAAAGGTGAAATACTCAGAAATTACTTGTTTTCTTCGTTTACTTGCTTCTTGTCTTCCTGGTTCGTTAAAAAAATATTTTGTAACAAAAAAGTTTAATTAGTAACTTCATCCTGTAGATGGGCTACTAATTGGTAAGGTAAACCAAAATGTTGTCCCTGCATCCAATTCACTGTTTACACCAATTTCGCCGCCGTGAGCATTGATGATTTGCTTACACAAATACAAGCCCAATCCCAAACTTACAGAATTGCGGATACTTGCACCCCGAAAATAAAGGTCAAAAAGCCGATCGCTTTGTTGTTGACTAATTCCCACGCCATTGTCACTAACAGTACAATAAATTTTGTCATCCTTACGGGTAGCGTTGATTGTCAAAAGCAACTCAGGGGGATTATGTTTCAGGGCATTAACAATTAAGTTAGAAAAAACTCGCCATAGTTGCGTGGGATCAGCATTCACTAATGGCAAATCTGCGGACACCAGATTCGTCAGCTTGGCTTGATTTTGCTCTAACAATGGCTCTAAATCTCCGATCGCAGCTTCGATAACTGTCAGTAATCGTACGGCTTTACGTTGCAAAACGACACCTTGTACTTCGCCCAGATGAGCTTCCATCAACGAATTAATCAAATTAAGTTGGCGATCGCTACTTTGAATCATCCGCTCTAAAATTGAGCGGGAAATCGAAATATTTTCCTCTGGACGTGCAAGCAAATTTTTCAGCACCATTAAAGTACCCAGCACTGGGTTGCGTAAGTCGTGGGAAACTGCATGGAAAAATACTCGTAGTTCTTCTTCAGTTTGTTTGCGCTGGGTAATGTCTTCAATCAAACCTTCGTAGTAAAGGAGTTTTCCGTGTTCGTCAAGCACTGCGTAGGCTTTTTCCGAAATCCAGACAATACTCCCGTCTTGGCGATAAATTTGGGACTCAAACTCAGAAACACTGCCATACTTTTCCATCAGGCGCACAAATTCTGCCCGGCGGTTCGGATCAATATACAGTTGATGTTCTATATCAGTGAAATTTGCTGTCACCTCCTCCGCTAAAGAGTAGCCATAAATGCGTGCTAAAGCAGGATTTGCTGTAATATAACGTCCATCAGGACTGCTTTGAAAAATCCCTTCAACAGCGTTTTCAAAAATGCTGCGATATTTAGCTTCTGCAACCTTGAGTTTTTGGTAAGCAGATTCCAGTTCTTGACGGGCGTAAAACTCAGAACGTTGCAGGCGATCGTACAGATAAACACCGATATCACATATAATACAAAACCAAAAAATGTATAAAATGAACGTTACATTATATATTTCTGGGTGTTCGGGGATTAGTGTTTTTAGCCCAAGTGCCGTATTCACACCAAAATAGTAAACCAGCACACTCACTTGAGTCAGCAAGTGAATAATCCAGCAGACAGGCATCAACACAGCTTGGCTCAAGAACAGCAGTGACCAGCCGATGGTATCGGGTAGTGCGAAACCTCTAAGAGTTGCAAACAACTGCGATGCTAAACTAATTGACCAAGAAGACCCCAAAAATAATAAATCTGGACGATGACGACCTAATTTAGTTTTATGTAAAGCAAAGCAGATTAGTATACTCAGGAGCATTGCAATATTGATTACAAGGCGTTGAGTTCTAAGTACTTCTGGCAGCTTCTCCAACTCTTGAAAAGGGAAAAACAAGCCGTAAATGTCTCGCAAAGTAAAAGACAACAGACAGATCAGCGCCAGCCATAACCATAAACGTAATCTCTGCCACAAAAAACCGTTACGCCAAGTTCTGTAAAAAGTAGTGGTTTCATCTCTTGTTGGTACAGAAAAGATTTTTCTCCACCAGCTTTGCACTGTTGTAAATGGAGTAGCCATTAGCATCCGAGCAACTTTGCCCATACTTTGAGGGTGTTTCCCTTACTCAACATTGCCATAAATAACACCCTCGCATTTTTTGGTGATTTATGGGCGATTTGTTGTGGATGAAGTTGTCAAAGGTAATGTAAACCAGAAAGTTAACCCGCGCTTGCGGTTACTAATAACACCGATTTCGCCGCCATGTGCCTTAATAACTTTCCGACAAAGATACATTTTTAAGCCAATGCTTGTGGAACAACAGTCTTGGGGATCACGGACATGCAGATCGAAGAGGCGATCGCACTCTAGTTTACTCATTCCCACACCGTTATCTTGAATCTGAGTACGAATCATTCCTGCCTCAACGGTGGCACTCAGAAGAAAATTTAATCCTGGTGGATTATTTTGCAAGCTATGTGTTACCAAATTTGCCAAAACTTTTTGCAACCGAGTCGCATCTGCCATTACTAATGGTAAATCGGCGGGAACCAAATTCTTCAGAGTCGCTTGATTTTGTGTCAGGATGGATTCAAACTGGGCGAACATTCCTCCCAGTAAGGTGCTAAATTGCACAAGTTCAGGCTTGATGTTAATACCCTGTTGTTCACAAGAATTAATTTCTAGCAATGAGTTGATCATCGTCAATTGGTGATCGTTGCCTTGAATCATCCGCTCGATTATTGAGCGAGATACTGGAATTGGGGATTGGGCATTGGGCATTGGGCATGGGGCATGGGGCATTGGGGATTGGGCATTGGGAGGAGACAAAGGAGAGACTTCTTCAATAATTCTTCGTTGTCCCCCTTCTCCCCCTTGTCCCCTTGTCCCCTTGTCCCACTCCCCACTCCCCACTTCCTGATTTAACAAATTCTTTAACACCATCAAGTTACCCATCACCGAAGTTCGTAAATCGTGGGCAACCGTATGCAAAACAACATCTTTTACACGATGCAATTTTTCAACTTCTTGCATTTTCTGCTGCAACTGTGCTGTCCGTTCTTCTACTTGGTGTTCTAAATTAGTGTTAAGTTCTGCTAGTTTTTGGCATATCTGGCTTTGCTGAATGGCGATCGCTACCTGTTCTGACATCTGCTGTAACAAATCAATTTCTATTGGCTGCCAATGACGCGAACCTGAGCATTGATTGGCAATTAACGCCCCAAATAATTCGTTGTTTAGCATAATTGGTACAGCCAAAGTCGCCTTCGTTTTGAATTTTCGATAGTGTGCTTTTACTTTGGGAGATACTGTTATTTGCGTTATGTCTTCAATGACACGCACAAGATTATCTTTTAATAAATTTCTTAATTCTTGTAGATAAGCTTCATCATTAGTAGACCAACCTAAGACTGATGGATACTTGGGATCTACTGATTCGGCAAGAGTTTTGACTCCTAAATTGGCATTATTTAAACCAATGAAAACTCGATCTGCTTGCAGAAAATGCCTGACTTCCGTTACGGTGGTTTGAAGAATTTGCTCTAAGTTGAGCGAAGATCGAATTCGGACTAGGGTTTCTGCCAACAAGCGATCGCGTTGGGCACAAAGGCGTAATTGCGCTTCCACCTGCTTGCGTTCTGTAATGTCGTGATGCACTGCTAGGATGCTCTTGTTACCATCCAAATCAATGACTTCGGCTGAAAGCAGTGCTGTAATTATCTCGCCAGACTTTGGCCGAAATTCAAATTCCAAGTTGCGAACAACTCCTTTGGCTTGCAACTCCTGTAACAAATTTAGGCGATCGCGCTCGTGTACCCAAACATTTAATTCAAAAGAAGTTTTACCAATCACCTGATCTCTTTCATAACCTGAGAGTTTCACAAAACTGTCGTTAACTTCAATAAAGCGTCCTTCTTGCAGCGTACTAATAGTAATTGAATCCGGACTGCAACTAAAAGCTTTAGCAAATTTTTGGGCAAGATTTTGTAAGGCGACTTCTGCTTGTTTGCGTTCTGTGATATCTCGCACAATTGCTAGGATCTCATCTTGACCACTCACTACCAACCGCGCCTCATAATCTCTTACTCCCAAAGGCGTTGGTAGTTGATATTCGCAAGTTTGCAAAGTTCCAGAATCTAAAGTTTTAGCGATCGCTTCCAGGCTAATCGTTGCAACATCACTAGGCAATAACTCCTGTACATGTTTCCCAACTATTTCTTCTCTGGTAAGAGTGATATTTGCTCCCTCACTTTTCAAATCTAGATACTCGCCATCGCGGCTAATGCGAAACATCAAATCGGGGATAGCATCCAAAATTGCTTTATACCGCGCCTCACTCTCTTGCAATTTTTCTTCGACTAGTTTTCGGTCTGTAATATCCATGACCAAACCATTCCAAAGAAAATCGCCTGCTTCTTGTAGTTCGGGTTGCGAAGTACCTTGAATCCACTTAATACCACTAGGCGTGATGATGCGACCTTCCCAATGCCAAGGTGTAATAGTGGTACTACAAACAGCAATAGATTCTCTAAAAGCTTTTATATCCTGTGGATGAATCAGTCTGTATAGCACCTGAAAGTCTGCCTTTACAGCTTCTGGTTCTAATTCATACAAATATTCACAACCAGAACTGACATAAAGGACAGAAATAGAACTATCCTGCTTTTGCAGAACTTGGAAAATTATTCCTGGTAAATTGACAGGAATTTTTGATAGCAGGTTTATAGCATCTTGCTGACAATTTGGTGTATACAGCGATTTTACAACGGTTTCATCCACTCTTTGACCCTTTGATAGATAAACTATTGATATACAATTAAAAGTCAGAATAACCAATTTAACAGTTTTGATTCTATGGGCATAATCGCTAACAGAATCAAAACAGTACCTTCTTTCAGAGTAGTTCCTGATGAGGCGATCGCATTCCCCCAATCGGGTGAACCATTTGCCAGAGGGCGAATCAGGTAACAAAAAAGTTAGTTGTAAAGAGTGATCAACAACACTTTTTCAGATTTGATCGCAATAATCAGATAGAAAGTAGTTTATCAATACATTTATTCTAGTTTTATCTAAAGAATAAACAGAGTTACCAAGATACAAGATGCATTTCAGAGTGGATACTTTGCTATACATCCAAGGAGGTATAAATGCAACTACAACAGACATCAGTTTTGTCAGAAACTCTTTGGGAAGCAGTTCTCAATCGAGATGCCACAATTGACGGCAAGCTTTTCTACGGTGTTCGCTCTACAGGCGTTTATTGCCGACCTATTTGCCCTAGCCGCAGACCGAATCGCAATCAAGTTTGTTTCTTCGACTCAGCAAAAGAAGCTGAAAGTGCAGGTTTTCGACCTTGTAAGCGGTGTCAGCCACAATCTCAAACAGTTTCAAATCCGGCCAAAGCGAAAGTCTTAACAGCATGTCGATACATTGAAGCACAAGTCGATCGCATCCCAACCCTCTCGGAATTATCCTCTCAGGTGGGAATGAGTCCCAGTTATCTGCAAAAGGTATTCAAGCAAATAATTGGCGTATCCCCTTTTCAATATGCAGATGCGCTGCGTAGCCAACGATTGAAGCAGCGTCTCCAAGAAGGCGAGGAAATTGCTCATGCAGTTTACGACACGGGGTATGGTTCAAGTAGTCAACTGTATGAGAAAGCACCTAACCAACTGGGAATGACACCAAAGACTTACCAACAAGCTGGAAAGACAATCAGCATTGTCTATGCGATCGCTCCATGTCCACTAGGATATTTGCTTGTGGCAACAACAGAGAAGGGTATCTGCGCCGTTAAACTAGGTGATGAAGCAGATAAACTTGAACACATTTTGAACCAGGAATTTAACCAAGCCGACATCGTGCGTGATCACCAGACACACAAGGAATGGATACAGGCAATCCTCGACTTTATTGCGGGAGATGAAACACATCTTGATTTACCACTTGATGTCCGTGGCACAGCATTTCAAAAACAGGTTTGGCAAGCATTACAAAAAATTCCCTATGGCGAAACCCGCACCTATGCCGATATCGCCCGTGATCTTGCCAAGCCGCACGCAGTCCGCGCGGTGGGAAATGCTTGTGGAGCTAATCCGATAGCGCTGATTGTACCGTGTCACCGGGTGCTACGGAGTGATGGCAGTCTTGGTGGTTATCACTGGGGGATTGAGCGCAAACAAAAACTGCTTATACAAGAATCGAAATTGATCAAAGATGACTCAAATACCTGAACTAGAATCGCTGACTGAAGAAAGTTTGACCCGTGGTTTAATGGTGCTTGCCAATCTTGACAGCGATTTGGCTGGGATTTTAGAAAGACTGGGGCCTCCACCTATGTGGCAAAGAGAAGCAGGTTTCGCAACCTTGTTGTGCATAATTCTGGAACAGCAAGTTTCCGTAGCGGCTGCAAGAGCTGTATTTAACCGACTATGTGGGGTTGTTGTACCGCTGACGCCAGAAAATTTTCTGACATTGGATGATGCTCAATTGAGAGGGATTGGATTCAGTCGGCAAAAGATTCTATACTGTCGTGGGTTGGCAGATGCAATCACAAGTGGTCAGCTTGACCTAAACAAGCTGGAAAAAATGGATGAAACTGCGATCAGAACTGAGCTAAAGTGTCTCAAAGGGATAGGAGACTGGACAGTTGATATTTACTTGCTAATGGCGCTGCAACGTCCTGATGTCTTTCCTAAAGGCGATTTAGCGATCGCGATCGCTCTACAAAAACTCAAAGGATTGGCGACGCGTCCAACACCAGTTAAACTAGAAGCAATGACACAGCACTGGCGACCGTGGCGAGCAGTTGCTGCAAGACTTTTATGGCACTACTACTTGAATAATGCCAATTCTCCCTAAACTTGCACTTAATGCAATACAGTTTAGTTAAGCATTTCTTTCTTCTCTGTGCGTTGTGGTGCGTCTTCTCTGCGAGACGCTAACCATGAATAGATTTAGACAAGACGCCACATGCTTAAAGTCGGCAGAGCCGTCCAAAACAGTGGCTCCCCAACTTGTACGAATTACTACATAAATGATTTTTTTCGAGGTAAATTGTGTTTCTACCCATGCGGTAATAATCGGAAACCAATTTTTTTCAATTGTTAGGTTTAGTAATGAAATTAGGACTTACGCACTATACAAATTAACCATAATGTGTTTAATGGAAAATGCCCGTTTCAAGCGCTGCTCACAACGCTGAATTTCAATATCAGCCTTTCGGCATACACAAGGTTATGGCTTTAGTAAAATTTGGCAGAGACTGGCATCTGTTAATTGAGAAAAAATTCATACCTAAGAATAAAAAAGGAGTCGATTATCATTTATTTAGATAGATGAATAACCGGGCAAAAAAAGCAAATATTAAAAATACTTTATAAGAGGAATCAAACTTGTTATTCCAATATTCGCAAAGTTGAGTTAATTATTATTTATGTCAAGCAATATGCAAGTAGAAAATAACGGTGCTAGTAACGACGTAAGTCATATTGTGTCGCCAAAGCTGAGTGAAGCAAAGCTATCGGAACCAGCCAAATTCCAATCATTAAAGACATCATCACTGAATTTATCCTCACTCAATAAAACTTCCCGAACAAAAAAATTTACAGATACACCTGATTTAGTTTGCCTATCTCATTTGCGTTGGAATTTCGTTTATCAAAGACCACAACATCTTCTAAGCCGCTGCGCTCAAGGAAAGCGGGTGTTCTTTATCGAGGAGCCAATTTTTAGGCAGGAAACATTGGGGCGATTGAATGTCAGCCAAGATGATAGTGGAGTTGTTGTTGTTGTACCACACTTACCAGAAGGTCTGAGCGAGGAAGCAATAAACGCAGATTTACAAGTGTTGATTAATGGTTTGTTTATAGAGCATAACATCAACAAGTACATTTGTTGGTATTACACTCCAATGGCGATCGCTTGGACATGTCATTTACAACCCCAAGCAGTTATATATGATTGCATGGATGAATTGTCTGCCTTTAAGGGAGCATCACCGACTTTAAAAAACTACGAAGCAGAACTGTTTCGTCGTGCAGACTTAGTGTTTACAGGGGGACAAAGCCTTTACGAAAGCAAGGTGAATCAGCACCCAAACATTTATGCATTTCCTAGTAGTGTAGATGTAGCCCACTTTGGACAAGGAAGAACCTTTGAAGAAGAACCAGCCGACCAAGCAAATATTCCTCATCCCCGTCTTGGATTCTTTGGTGTGATTGACGAGCGGATGGATATTGAACTCCTGGCTGGAATTGCCGAGACTCGCCCTGATTGGCATTTAATAATAATTGGGCCAGTTGTGAAAATTGACCCAGCAATTTTGCCACAGCATGAAAATATTCATTACCTCGGTAGTAAAGACTATAAAGAGTTACCTGCATATCTAGCGGGTTGGAATTTAGCAATGTTGCCGTTTGCGCGAAACGAATCAACACGCTTTATTAGTCCAACTAAGACTCCAGAGTATCTTGCCGCAGGTAAACCAGTAGTATCTACCTCAATTCAAGACGTAGTACGCCCCTATGGAGATTTGAAGTTAGTACGAATTGCAGACACTCCTGAAGAGTTCGTCACCGCCGCAGAACAAGCAATGCAAGAAGATACCCCAGTATCAGGATGGTTGAATCGGGTAGATGCCTTTTTAGAGCAAATTTCTTGGGATCGGACTTGGGGATCAATGATGCAGTTGATAGAGTCTGCGTTGGCGCAGCCGCTCTTTAAGAGCTTCGCTAGCACACAAGATGCCACAGTTAATGGTACAAATGGCAAATCTCATATCTCAACAAATATCCCAGAAGCACCAAGCATCATTACCAGAGAGTTTTTATTTGATTACTTAGTTGTCGGTGCGGGGTTCTCTGGTAGCGTTCTAGCTGAACGTTTGGCGAGAAACTCTAGTAAAAAAGTATTGGTTGTGGATAAGCGCAACCACATCGGTGGTAATGCTTACGACCATTACAATAACCACGGTATTCTCGTACATAAATACGGCCCCCATATCTTTCATACCAACTCACGCGAAGTTTTTGAATACCTCTCACAGTTTACTCCCTGGCGTGCTTACGAGCATCATGTTCTAGCCAGCGTAGATGGGCAACTCGTTCCCATCCCCATTAACCTTGACACCATCAACAAACTCTATGGAATGAACCTCAATTCATTTCAGGCGGAAGAGTTTTTTCAGTCGGTTGCAGAACCGAGAGAAGACATCCGAACCTCTGAAGATGTAGTCATCAGTAAAGTCGGTCAGGTACTTTACGAAAAGTTCTTCCGAAATTACACCCGTAAACAATGGGGACTCGATCCATCGGAACTTGACAAAACAGTAATTGCCCGAATTCCCACCCGTACTAACCGCGACAGTCGATATTTCACGGATAGTTACCAAGCAATGCCACTGCACGGCTTTACCCGGATGTTCGAGAATATGCTAAATCATCCGAATATCAAGCTAATGCTCAACACTGATTACCGTGAAATCCAGAAAGGAATACCTTGCCGCGAAATCGTTTACACTGGCCCTGTTGATGAATTTTTTGATTATCGCTACGGTAAACTACCCTATCGCTCACTAGATTTTAAACACGAAACGCATCACACCCCTGTGTTTCAGTCAGCGCCAGTGATTAACTATCCCAACGAACAACTCTATACCCGTGTCACCGAATTTAAGTATCTGACTGGACAGGAACACTCCAAAACTAGTATTGTTTACGAGTTTCCCAAAGCAGAGGGCGACCCTTATTATCCCGTGCCACGTCCTGAAAATCAGGAAATTTACAAACAATACAAAGCGCTGGCTGAGGTAAAGCCAGGGATACATTTTGTGGGACGGCTAGCTACATACAAGTATCTCAACATGGATCATTGTGTAGCGCAGGCTTTGGCAACATACAAACAAATAGCGCTTAAGGCTTGAGTTTGTTGACATTGATCATGGGCAGGTACTGCCCAGCCGACAATTTTTTAGTGAAGAAAGAATTCAGCTTTAGTTGTGTAAATTATGACTTTTGTCTTTAACTCAAATAAAGATGCGGTTAATAGCGTCTTGAGAGAGAATAATTTACAACTCCCCCTGGAAGTGTGGGCTGGTGTAGAGTGTACAGTTAATCGCGTGGGTAACGAGTATTTTGACCAGTTGGAATCCAACGGTCATGCAATGCGCCTGGATGACTTAGATTTATTTGCGGAACTAGGGATAAAAGCTATCCGCTACCCTGTGCTATGGGAGAGGATAGCACCTAATGGATTAGAAAATGCTGATTGGTGGTGGGCGGATGAAAGACTGGGGCGCTTGCGCGAACTCGGCATCCGTCCGATTGTAGGATTAGTGCATCATGGCAGCGGGCCGCGTAACACCAGCTTGGTAGACTCGGAATTTCCAGAAAAACTAGCGGTGTTTGCCCGTGCAGTTGCCGATCGCTATCCTTGGATAACACATTACACACCTATAAATGAGCCACTGACAACAGCGCGATTTAGTGGGATGTATGGCCATTGGTATCCTCACGGCCAGGATAATTTAACTTTCGCTCGTGCTTTGTTGGGACAATGCCGTGGAGTAGCACTGGCAATGCAGGTAATCCGGGAAGTCAACCCCAATGCCCAACTGCTGCAAACCGAGGATTTGGGTAAGATTTACAGTACACCAAAGCTGGCTTATCAAACAAAATTTGAAAACGAACGTCGCTGGTTGAGCTTTGATTTATTATGTGGTCGAATCACTCAAACTCATCCCATGTGGGGTTACTTGCGCCACTGTGGTGTCAGTGAGGCTGAACTTGAGGAATTTTTACAAAATCCTTGTCCACCTGACATCATCGGCATTAACCATTACTTAACTAGTGAACGCTTTTTGGATGAGCACACAGAAAACTATCCAGCTTGGACTCATGGCGGTAATGGGCAACATAAGTATGCAGATGTAGAGGCGGTGCGAGTTTGTGCCGAGGGTTTGGCAGGCCCGCGCACATTGCTACTTGAGGCATGGGAACGCTATCACCTGCCCCTTGCTGTCACTGAAGTTCATATTAGCTGCACCCGTGAAGAGCAGCTACGTTGGTTTTATGAAGTGTGGAATGCGGCGCAGGAATTACAATCTCAGGGTGTGGATATCCGTGCTGTAACTGCTTGGGCACTCCTTGGCAGCTACGATTGGAATAGTTTAGTCACAAAAGCTCACGGCTACTACGAGCCAGGTGCATTTGATTTGCGTTCTCCACATCCTCGACCGACAGCGATCGCTAAAATGGTACAAGTTCTAGCAACTGGGCATCAACCAGATCACCCGCTACTTGATACCCCAGGATGGTGGCATCGCCAAGAGCGCCTGTTATACCCGGCGCTAAGTTGCAATGCGGAAATAGGGAGAGCAAGGAAAACTCAAGCAACATCCCCATCAGCTTCCCTGGCGATCCTCGGTGCGAGAGGAACTCTAGGAAAGGCTTTTGCTCGGTTGTGCCAAGCGCGCGGGATTTCATATCACCTGCTGACGCATCAAGAGATGGATATTACCGATCCTGCTTCTGTGAATGCGGCGCTTACCAAGTTGAAGCCGTGGGCGGTTGTGAATGCTGCCGGATACGTGCGGGTGGACGATGCTGAACGTGAACCCCATGTTTGTCTGCAAGTGAATGCCGAAGGCCCAGCAATTTTAGCTGCTGCTTGCGCTCAACATCGTATACGGTTATTGACTTTCTCCTCAGATTTGGTATTTGACGGTGCTGTGTCTAATCCTTATGTCGAAACTGATACCGTTGCCCCCCTAAATGTATATGGGTGCAGCAAAGTTTTGGCGGAAAAGCTAGTATTGCAAGCTGATCCAGCATCGCTAGTGATTCGCACCAGTGCATTTTTTGGCCCGTGGGATGATTACAACTTTATCACGATCGCCCTGCGTCAGCTTAGTGCTGGGAATACTTTCGTCGCCGCAGAGGATGGAATTGTTTCACCTACCTATGTGCCTGATTTGGTTCATGCTAGCCTGGATTTATTAATTGACGGCGAGTGTGGGCTGTGGCATTTGGCGAACAAGAGTGCGATCGCCTGGGCCGATTTAGCACGGTTAGCGGCCAAGCGAGCTGGAGTCAGTGTCAGCAATCTGATTGCACTACCCACAAAACAACTTGGTTTAACTGCTCTGCGCCCAACTTATAGCGTTCTTGGTAGCAGCCGAGGTGAATTAATGCCATCCCTTGACAGTGCAATTTCTCGCTACTTGGAAGAAAGAATCTAGTGGTCTATGTGATTAATTTCTTAATCAGCGCTCGCCAGATTTGGGCGATCGCTGATTTCTATGGCACTATTACTTGAGTTATGCCAATGGGAAGTCGGTTACAGTTTCCCAGTGAATACTCGTTCAGCCGGGCCTGTCATGTAAACTCTTTGGTCGATTTCTGACCATTCAATTTGCAAGGGTCCACCAGGTAATTCTACAGTTGCGGTGCGATCGCATTTTCCTGTTAACACTCCAGCTACCAAGGAAGCACAAGCACCAGTACCACAAGCTAATGTAATCCCAGCCCCCCGTTCCCACACCCGCATTTTCAAATAGTCACGGCGTACCACTTGCATAAATTCGGTATTTATGCGTTGCGGAAAAGCTGGGTGATGCTCAAATTTCGGACCGATGCTTTCTAGCTCAATTGCTGCTACATCTTCCACAAAGGTAATGCAGTGAGGATTTCCCATACTTACACAAGTGACATCCCAAGTTTGCCCCGCCACCTCCAACGGCTGAGAAATTACTTTTTCTTGGGCGGGTGCAAGGGTGGTGGGAATTTCAACAGCGAGTAACCTGGGTAAACCCATATCCACCTTCACTAGACCATCAGATAAGAGTTGGGGAGTCATTACACCACCCAAAGTATGAATGCGATATGAGTCTTGATTCCGGGATTCGCCTTCTAAGTCTGCTAAAAAGCCAGCTAAACAGCGAATGCCATTGCCACACATTTCTGGTTCTGAACCATCGGAATTAAAAATCCGCATGGTGTAGTCCGTGCCGTTTTCTGGCGGTAGGGCAAAAATTACACCATCAGCACCGATGCCAAAGTGGCGATCGCACAACTTGATGGCTTGCTCTGGCGTCAGTACAGGCAAAGATGACGAGCGATTGTCAATCAGAATAAAGTCGTTGCCTAGACCATGATACTTAGTAAATTCGATTGCCATTTCCTCAAGGATGAATTATCAAAGATCAGTTACTCTTTATTTTGCCTCGTAGGTTCATCTTTACTAAAAATGCTTACCGAATTTGACACCACTTTGCCTAGTATTAGACAAGTCCAAAACCTGATTAAACAAACGATACCAGTAGAGTTTAAGCTACTGACTGGTGATTTAGTCACAGGAAGGGTTTTATGGCAAGACCCACAGTGTATATGTATTGCTGATGAAAACAGTCAGCAAACCACTGTTTGGAAACAAGCGATCGCTTATATTAAACCCAAGAGTTAGACATTTGTCCTTTGTCGTTAAATCAGATTTTTCGCTCCTGATTTGATCAAGCGATGTTAAGCAGGATGTGTCGTATCCATCCATTTGTTCAAAGCGATGTCTACGCCGGGCTGTTCGATGACGCTGATTTCAACCCGGATCGGGAAAACTTTGTAGTGGTAAAAATCCTTCTTATTACCACTATAAAAAATACTTAACATTATAAACCCAAACTAGTGATAGTTTTTTAGCCGAAGTTAGCACAAAATAGTGATCGCTTGCTTTTGCATTTTATATTTTTATATTCCAAAAGTAATAAAACAGGCACCAATCAAATAAACATCTAATATAATTAAATTTTTGTATAGATTAAAATGATTGTGCAGTTAGGTAATCTTGATTTTTCTTGCCAAAGATTTAGTGCTTGTCTAGCATCCGGCTATCAAGATGAGTCATGTTTACTGTGGGAGCAGGCATTGCAAGATGTCTTAGACTGGGTACAGGGGAAAAGTTTAAGCATTTTGGACTATCAGTTTTTGGTAGCCAGCCAAGAACTAGAGCGTCGCCAACTTCAGCAAAAACTAGAAGCTGCTAATGAAGAATTGCAGCAATTAAGTATTATAGCTACTATCGATTCCTTAACTCAAGTAGCTAACCGCCGACGATTTGAAGAGTATCTTGATATTGAATGGCGGCGCATGACACGCTCACAACAGCCGCTCTCCCTCATCCTTTTTGATGTAGATTTCTTCAAATCCTACAACGATACCTATGGTCATCCTATAGGCGATCGCTGTCTTAGTAAAATTGCTAAAGTCATGAAAGATGTTGTTCAACGTCCTACTGATTTAGTTGCCCGTTATGGTGGGGAAGAATTTGCTGTAATTTTGTCTAACACAGACATATTTGGTGCTGCTCACATTGCAGAAAAAATTTGCTTTGCTGTACGGAAACTGGCAATTCCCCATGAAAATTCACAAGTTAGTACTTATGTAACCCTGAGTGCTGGGTTAGCTTCAGTAATTCCTATATCTAACTCTAACTATCAAAAAATAATTGTGGCGGCGGATAAACTATTGTATCAAGCAAAGGCAACAGGACGCAATCGTGTGTCCAGTTGTCAAAAGCAAACTGAAAATTTAGAAGTAAAGCGGATTGCAACTCTTGCAAAGCAGTTCCTCTCAAATAGGTTGTTCACTAGAGAGGAATTAAGGCTGTCTATACAGAAATCTCAGCAGATTAGGGAGAAAAACCAACAGCTTTTGAAGCAAGTCCAAAAGTCTATGCAGAAAAACCAACAGATTATGCAGAAAAGCGCCGAATTATGCAGAATGCGTAAAATGCGATAAAATTTTTCGACAATTCTTCATGTCAATATTTGCTAATTGGATTAGTTCATTTCTTATTAAATTACTTCCATAAATTATTCATAGGGAGAAGCATTTAAAGAGTTTCTGCCTCACTAGCTTTTACTACTGAGATAAAAAGGGGTACTTTAGTGCCGACTGCAAATAACTGTTCTAGTTGACTCAGACCTGTCAAGCCTCCACATAACAATACTTGATCGCTAACTCGCAAGTCCATGCCGCCATCAGGATAGCGGATAAACTTGCCATCTCGCCGGATTGCCTGTACCTGTACTCCAAATTGCTTGCCGATTTCTAAATCTCTTAGGGTTTTACCTAGCGTTGGCGCATCTGCATTCACTGTAATCCACTGACAAGCACTATTTTCTCCGGGAACAACAGCTTGTCCCTTAGCTAACTCTGCCAAAGCCGCTAGTTCTTCATCTGCTCCCACAATCAGCAAGCGATCGCCTTCTTCCAATTTGGTTTGATTATTGGGATAATCGATTTCATCCCCGTTAGCGCGGCGAATTGCCATCAAACTCGCTCCTGTTAAGTAGCGCATATCTACTTCTTCTATGCTCATGCCAATTAAAGGCGAAGCAGATGGGAGAGGATACCAGCGCTGATTTAAATCGCGGGTTGCTTGGCGCAAATCACGAGCAACTTCAGTAGCAGAACGCTCTGGGCGCAATTCTAAATAATGATCGTTGCGGATTTGCTGCATTTGGCGTTGGACAACAGCTGGCGACAACAAGCCTAAGCCAGTTAATAAATGAGTTGCCATTTCTAAGCTGGCTTCAAACTCTGGTTGCACAACTTCTCTGGCTCCCAATTGATACAGCACCTCTATATTTTTATCCTGGGTAGCACGGACAACCAAATCTAATTCTGGGCGCAATTCCAAAGCGCGTTTCAAGCAAAGACGGCTACTGATGGGGTCTGGGAGGGCGATCGCCATTCCTTTGGCATGATTCACACCAGCAGTTTCTAGAACATGTAAACTCACGCAATTGCCATAGACGTAAGACACACCCATCTCACGCAACTGCTGAATTCTACTTTCTGATTGGTCGATTACTACCACAGGCAGGTCATGTTGCAGCAACAACTTTACTAAATTTTTGCCAACTTGCCCATAGCCACAGACTACCACATGGTTTTTGAAAGGCAAATCTTCCGACACATCCCGCGCCTCTTGTTCTTCTAAATACGGTTTCAACCAGGGCATTGATTCGGCAAAGTTAAATAAAAATGGCACTAGCCGCAGGACAAAGGGAGTAAGCATGAGAGTAACTGCGGTGGTTCCCAAAATTAATAAGTATATTTGTCGGGACACCAGCCCCAATGCCTGCCCTTCACTAGCCAGAACAAAGGAAAATTCTCCAATTTGCGCCAGTCCCAAACCGGCGATTATGGCTGTTTTTAAAGGGTAGCGAAACAGCTTTACTAGGGGGGTGATAATCAAAAATTTCCCTACGAAAACTATTGCCACTAACACCAAAATCAATTCTAGGTTGTTCCACAAAAACACTGGGTCGATTAACATCCCAATGGCGGCAAAAAATAAACTGGCAAAGATATCTCGCAAGGGTTCGACATAAGTCAGGGTTTGATCGGCGTACTCCACCTCAGAAATCATCAAACCTGCGACAAATGCCCCCATTTCAATCGACAGCCCCAAATGCTCTGTCAACAGAGCAATGCCCAAACATAGAGCTACAACCCCTAATAAAAATAGTTCTCGGCTTTCGGTACGGGCTAACAGTTGCAACAAAGGTGGTATCAGCCAAATCCCCGCAGCTACTGCCCCGGCAGCAAATAAACCAATCAACAGTAGTGCTGTTAGCACGGTGATGCCAATAGTTTCTGGTGGTTGGTTAAGGGCTGGTAAGACTGCTAACATCAGTCCTAGTGCCAAGTCCTGTACTACCAAAATCCCTAGCATAACTTGCCCGTGCGGCGTTTCTGTTTCGTTGGCTTCCATCAAACACTTGAGGACAACCGCCGTGGAAGACAAGGACAGAATACACCCCAAAAACATCCCCTTAGCAGGTAAGGCTCCCCAGGCTCCGGTTAACCCGCATACCATAACTGTGATCAAAATCGTCAAAGCAATCTGGAGTCCACCTCCGCCAAGAGCGATCGCTTTTACCTTCTTGAGTTCCGCAAAGGAAAATTCCACACCCAAGGCGAATAATAAAAAGGCAACCCCGAACTGTGCCAGAGTCTCTACTTGAATAACTTCTTTAATCAGTCCCAGTCCGGCTGGCCCAACGATCATCCCGCCTATGAGATAACCTAGCAGCACGGGTTGTCGCAAAAGTGCCGCCAACAGTCCGCCACAGGCTGCAACGCCTAGAACTAAAACTAAATCAACAATTAGCCTAAAATCTTCTTGCACCAGTTTTAAAAGAACTATTAATTAAGACCTATTAATTCAGCATACAAAGTTTTATGTTCTGAAACCGCTTGTTTGGTGAAGGTGCGACAAAATTTGATTATTTTGAAGGCGGCAGGGGGCAGGGAGGAATTTTGGAAGTTGCTAAATCATCCCGCAACTATGCAACGTCCAGTTTTCTTTTGCATGAAGTACAAAGCTAGTATCAAAGGTGGATTCATCCAGTTTAAAGACTCGTTCACGAGTATCAAAGATAGAGGAACCGAGTTTTCTAACTCCTACCTCCAGTAATAACTGCTTAATCACACCAGTCACTCATGGGGGAAAACCCTCTTCTCTACGAGACGCTCCACGTTCGCCCTACAGCCCTACGGGCATCCTACGGCGGGCGTCTCCTAGAGAAGGAGTTAGTACAGCACGGCGTAAATAAGCAGACCATTTTAAATCCCTAAAGAGCTTATTCCATAATACTTTTGACTTTTGACTTTTGATTTTTGACTTCCGCCTTGCGGTACTAGCTCCCCAATGCACATTAAATTTTCGGTGAACTAAGGGCACTCAGTAGTGATAAATCTCTCTCAAGTCTGAGATGCTATATGTGCTGTGGTAGAGGATTTTTTAATTCTATTTCAGTATCCTTGTTAACAAACAAATTATTATATAAATAATCCCACAAAAACAATGGTAAATATGGATAATACGAACAAGACTGACACTACTAAAAATAATTTGGATCAGCAGACAATAGGCAATGAAACTGATATACGTTCATCATCTAACGAACTAACACAGAGAACTAAAACAATTAATATAGATGGTCAGCGTCCAGTTGATCCAAGTAGCATTGAAATTAAGGAAACAATTAATATAGATGGTGAGCGCCCAATTGTCAAGGATGAAAATCATTCTGATAAAACAATCGATATAGATGGTCAACGCCCCATTGGTAAGAGCGCTTTTCAAGAGCATGAGATGCTAATCCAAGACGGCGAACGTCCAATTGATCCTAGTGATTTTGAGGTTGAGGAAATTCTTGAAATAGATGGTCAACGTCCGATTGCTAAGAGTAATTTTCAGGTTCAAGATACTATAAAGATAGATGGTAGCCGCCCAATAGTTTCAGATAACACTGTTGATTCGCAAATACCAACGGATTATATAGACTAAAATCACGACCTTCTTTGACTGCCAATAGATTCCAACTTCTCTTCTTAGGCTACGCCAAGATGAGGTACAGATAATCGTAGGGGCACAACATGTTGTGCCCCTACCTGTGTAGTTTATTTACCTGAAATACGCTGTGAAAGAAAGGGACAGATCCTTTCTCAAGAGCCTCTTCGGTTAACGCTATAGCCAAACACGCAATAGTGAAAGCAGTTGTTCAGTATCTACAGGTTTGGTAATGTAGTCGGATGCGTCGGCTTGAATATACTTATCGCGATCGCCTTGCATGGCTTTAGGGAGGCGACAGCCCCCATATTAGGCAAACCTCGTTAAGAGCCTCTGGCTGGAAATGCTGATCATTGTGGCTCTGCGGCAGTTAGGGAGGCGGAGCCTCACATTAGGCATTCCCAGTCAGAGACTGGGAACGAGAGAAGGTGGATCAACGGAGCTAAAAGACTCGTTCACGAGTATTAAAGGTGGATCAACGGAGCTAAAAGACTCGTTCACGAGTATTAAAGGTGGATGAACGGAGCTAAAAGACTCGTTCACGAGTATTAAAGGTGGATTAACGGAGCTAAAAGACTCGTTCACGAGTATCAAAGGTGGATGAACGAGTATTAAAGGTGGATGAACGGAGCTAAAAGACTCGTTCATGAATATCAAAGGTGGATGCCCCATCCCCAATGTCGATTAAATTTTAGGTGAGCTAACGGCACTCAATAGTAGTAGTGACCACGGTACTTTAATATCAGGTATGAGCCATGAGTACTTTCTCAGTATAGGTAGTGCAACTGGCAACACAAAACGCAGAGAGCGAAGCGATGCAGGCCGATCGCCATTTTCATCGACAATTCCATATTGCTTGGCTAGTTCGGCAACAATCTGCACCCGTCCTGTATGGCGCATGAGATTTGGCTGACAAGCAAGTGCAGCAATCACCCGTCCAGTTAATAAAGGAGTTTCCCAGTTGTAGCGCTCACTGATGAATGAGCTTTTTTGGTCAGTAGCATTGGTTTGATTCATTTCAGAAGCAAAACGGGAAAAAAGCTCAGTACCAACTATACCTGGCCAAATTGAAACAGAAGCGACATTATGGGGTTTAAGTTCAACAGCCATATCAGCTGCTAGGCGATCGCAAGCTGCTTTACCAACACCGTATGCTGTATTAAAGAGATAAGACATTCCAGCCCACGAGGAAATGGTGCAAATTAGTCCAGAGTTGCGCTTGGTCATCATTCGGGCAGCAAAAACACTTGCAACATAGTGGCTACGAAGACCAACGTTGTTGCTAGCATCCCAAATACTTGGTTCACAATCCCAAAAGGGTTGCCCATAAGCGTCTTTTATTGCTTGAACTCCTGAGTAAGCATTGTTAACCAGTAGGTCGAGTTGTCCATCTTGCTCATCTTGGATGCGCTCAAACAGTAAACGCACCTGTTGATCGTCGCTGTGGTCTACTTGCACGGGAATGCATACACCACCAACTTCTTCTATGGCTGATTGGGTTTCACTAAGGCTCCCAAAAACCGCATCACTGGAAGAGTTGTTAAGGCTGCGGCCGGTGACGTATACAGTTGCGCCAGCCTCAGCCAAGCCAATAGCAATTCCCCTACCAATTCCCCGCGTAGCACCTGTTACCAATGCCACTCTATCTTCAAGATGTTTCATATCGCTGTTCTCTGCGGTTAATGGTATAGCCAAACACGCAATAGTGAAAGTAGTTGTTCAGTATCTACAGGTTTGGTGATGTAATCGGATGCACCGGCTTCAATACACTTCTCGCGATCGCCTTGCATGGCTTTAGCGGTGAGTGCAATAATCGGCAAAGATTTAAATTGACTGTTCTGGCGAATTACGCGTGTTGTTTCGTAACCGTCCATTTCTGGCATCATTACGTCCATCAAAACGACATCAATATCTGGTGTAGTTTCTAACAGGGTAATTCCCTCCCTGCCGTTTTCAGCATATAAAACTTGTATTTGATAACACTCCAACATACTGGTAAGCGCGAAGATATTACGCACATCGTCGTCTACAATTAGCGCTTTTTTGCCAGTGAGTAAGTAGTCTTGTGAATGCAGTTGTTCGAGTATTTCTCGCTTGGGTGCAGGTAAATTTGCTTGGACTCGGTGTAAAAACAATGCTGTTTCATCGAGGAGACGTTCGGGCGATCGCACATCTTTAATGATGATTGTTTCGGCAATCCGCCTGAGTTCTGTTTCTTGAGCTTTGCTAATTTCTCTACCTGTGTAGACAATAATTGGTAATGTTTTGCCGTTAGGTAGAAGCTTTATCTGCTCGATCAGTTCAAACCCAGTCATGTCAGGTAGTCCTAAATCGAGAACGAGACAATCAAAATGCTGGGCGCGGATGGCTTCTAACGCCTCTACACCTGTGCTAACAGCAGTAGTAGAAACATCGCTGTTGCCAATTAGCTCAACAATACTGTGCCGTTGAGTGTCGTCATCTTCGACTACCAGTAAATTTTTCACCTGGCGTTCAACAAAACCTTTAATTTTGGTCAACGCTTGGGATATTGTCTCGCTGGTTAAAGGCTTTTGCAGATATGCGATCGCTCCTAATTGCAAACCGCGTTGTCTCCCTTCCTCAATGCTCATAATATGTACAGGAATGTGACGCGTGTTTTGGTCATGTTTCAGGCGATCCAATACCGTCCAACCATCGATTTCTGGCAATCTAATATCTAGCAAAATGGCTGAAGGCAGGAATTGTTGCGCTAGTGTCAAACCTGTACCGCCGTTTTGGGCAGTGATTACTTTGAATCCTTGCTGTTGCGCCATTTCTATGAGGATACGCGCAAAGTTAATGTCATCTTCGATGATTAACAACACGCGATCGCCTATGCCAATAGTAGTGCGATCGTCATTTAAACCTGCTGTTAGCGCATAGCTCTGGTTTAGCTTGGGCTGAGTGCTGTTAGCGGATAGCTCTGGTTTAGCCTGGGTTGAGTAGGGAGTGGGAAATATTAATGTAGACTCTTGACTATGGACTCTTGAGTGTTGACTCAATTGTGGTAAGTAGAACGTAAACGTGCTACCTTGACCGAGTTGACTAACTAATTTAATTTCGCCACCAAAGAGATGGGCGATTTCGCGGCTAATTGATAAGCCCAATCCGGTGCCGCCGTATCTCCGACTGGTAGAGCCATCGGCTTGCTGAAATGCCTCAAAAATCACTTTTTGCTTGTCGGGGGCAATGCCAATGCCTGTATCGCTGACTGAGAAGGCAATCACAAGCTGGGCGCTATTTAAAGTTTTATGGTCGTTGCTCCATCCCTGCTTCGCCACCGCAATCTTTAAGCGTACCTCCCCATGCTCTGTAAATTTAAAAGCGTTGGAGAGGAGATTTTTCAACACCTGTTGTAAGCGTTTGACATCTGTATTGATGCTGATTGGCAATTCGGGAGTAAATTCAATTGCAAAGCCAAGTCTTTTGCTTTGAGCTATTTCTTTGAAGGTGCGCTCAGTCTGTTCGCCCAACTCTGCTAACAGCATTTGGGTTATGTCAATTGACATAGTTCCAGATTCAATTTTAGCGAGATCCAGAATGTCATTGATTAACGTCAACAAATCAGTACCTGCTGAGTAAATTGTCTGGCTGTATTCGACTTGCTTGTTGGTGAGATTGTGATCAATGTTATCTGCCAACAACTTCGCCAAAATTAACAAGCTGTTCAATGGTGTCCGCAGTTCATGGGACATGTTGGCGAGAAATTCTGATTTGTATTTTGAGGAGAGGGTGAGTTGTTCAGCTTTGTCTTCTAAAGAGAGTCTTGCTTGTTCAATTTCCCGGTTTTTGCGCTCGACTTCTTTCTTCTGCGTCGCTAACAACTCTGCCTTTTCTTCTAACTCAGCATTGGTTTGTTGCAATTCCTCTTGCTGTCCTTTGAGTAAATCCTCAGAAGCTTTGAGAGATTGGGCTTGTTGTTCTAAGCGCTGGTTGGTTTGGCGGAGTTCACTTTGCTGGGTTTGGAGTTCTTCAGCTAAAGATTGCGACTGCTTGAGTAATTCTTCAGTTCGCATGGATGCTGCGATCGTGTTCAGGACGATCGCTATACTTTCGGTAAGTTGGTCGAAGAATGTCAGATGAATTTCGCTAAAGCGACGGAAGGATGCTAATTCTATGACTGCTGTCACCTGTCCTTCAAAAAGTACAGGTAACACCACCGCATTAAGTGGAGTTGCTTCTCCTAAACCAGAGGAAATTCTGACATAATCACTTGGCACTTCCGTTAGCAGAATTCGCTCTTTTTCTAAAGCGCATTGTCCCACCAAACCTTCACCTAAGTGGAAGCGGTTAGCCAGATGTCTGC
Organism: Nostoc sp.; assembly: GCF_036917615.1. Lineage (GTDB taxonomy): Bacteria > Cyanobacteriota > Cyanobacteriia > Cyanobacteriales > Nostocaceae > Nostoc. Next base: position 114,976 of record NZ_JBALCZ010000060.1, on the reverse strand, counting down.
GTTCGCGGTAAGCGTAGCTACTAATTAGTTTCAAATACGGTGTATTTTCCCCATACTCCATCAGGAAGAATACGCCATGTTGCGCTCCTACCAAAGGTGCAAGTTCTGAGAGAATTAGTTTAGATACAGTTTCCAAGTCTCGCTGCCCTTGGAGCATTCGGGTAAACTTGGCTAAATTAGTTTTCAACCAGTCTTGTTCGGTGTTTTTCTGCGTTGTCTCCCGCAAATTAGCAATCATCTGGTTAATGTTGTCTTTGAGGATGGCAACTTCCCCTAGTGCCTCGACGGCAATTGAACGAGTTAAATCGCCCTTAGTTACAGCTGTAGCAACTTCTGCCAGCGATCGCAACTGAGTTGTAAGTGTAGCAGCGAGTTCATTTACATTATCTGTCAAATCTTTCCAAGTTCCAGCCGCCCCAGGTACTTTCGCTTGTCCACCCAACTTCCCTTCGATTCCCACTTCCCGCGCTACTGTGGTTACTTGATTGGCAAACGTCGCTAAGGTATCAATCATTTCGTTAATTGTCTCTGCCAAAGTTTCTATTTCTCCCTTGGCATCTAACATCAGTTTGCGTTTCAAGTCACCGTTAGCAACCGCCGTTACAACTCTGGCAATACCACGCACTTGTGCCGTCAAGTTCCCCGCCATTGAGTTAACGTTATCCGTCAAATCTTTCCAAGTCCCTGCAACACCTTTGACTTGCGCTTGTCCGCCCAACTTCCCTTCAGTTCCCACTTCCCGCGCCACCCGCGTTACTTCACTTGCAAAGGAACTGAGTTGATCAACCATCGTGTTGGTGGTGTTCTTCAAATCTAAAATTTCGCCTCTGGCATCGACGGTAATTTTCTTAGAAAGGTCGCCATTAGCTACCGCCTTTGTAACTTCCGCGATGTTGCGAACTTGTCCGGTGAGGTTCTCCGCCATCGAGTTAACGTTGTCTGTCAAATCTTTCCAAGTGCCTGCAACTCCTCTAACGTAAGCTTGCACGCCCAATTTACCTTCCGTTCCCACCTCACGGGCAACCCTTGTCACTTCCGATGCAAAAGAATTAAGTTGATCCACCATTGTGTTGATGGTGTTCTTGAGTTCCAAAATTTCGCCTTTAACATTGACAGTGATTTTCTTCGAGAGGTCACCGTTTGCCACAGCTGTGGTAACTTCGGCAATGTTTCGCACTTGCGCCGTCAAACTTCCCGCCATGAAGTTTACACTGTCGGTCAAGTCCTTCCAAGTGCCTGCGACACCTTTAACTTCTGCTTGTACACCCAGCTTCCCTTCAGTTCCCACCTCTCGCGCCACCCGCGTCACTTCACTTGCAAAGGAATTTAGTTGATCCACCATTGTGTTGACGGTGTTCTTCAACTCTAAAATTTCACCTTTGACATCAACGGAGATTTTCTTAGATAAGTCGCCATTAGCTACGGCGGTGGTGACGGCGGCAATGTTTCGTACCTGTGCCGTTAAGCTTCCCGCCATAAAGTTCACACTGTCAGTTAAATCTTTCCAAGTGCCAGCCACGCCGCGCACATCTGCTTGCACACCCAACTTACCTTCACTTCCCACCTCACGCGCAACTCTTGTGACTTCACTTGCAAAAGAGTTGAGTTGATCCACCATTATATTGATGGTATTTTTGAGTTCGAGAATTTCGCCTTTGACAGCTACAGTAATTTTCTTAGATAAGTCACCGTTAGCGATCGCAGTTGCAACTTCGGCAATGTTTCGCACTTGGTCGGTGAGGTTCCCCGCCATGAAATTTACGTTGTCGGTCAAGTCTTTCCAAGTACCTGCCACTCCTCTAACTTCTGCTTGTACACCCAGTTTGCCTTCTGTACCCACTTCACGGGCAACTCTTGTTACTTCTGATGCAAAGGAACTAAGTTGATCCACCATTGTATTAATAGTGTTTTTCAACTCCAAAATTTCGCCTTTGACAGCTACAGTAATTTTCTTAGAAAGGTCGCCTGTTGCAACGGCGGTAGTCACTTCGGCAATGTTTCGCACCTGTGCCGTTAAACTTCCCGCCATGAAATTCACACTATCAGTTAAGTCTTTCCAAGTGCCAGCTACACCGCGCACTTCTGCTTGCACGCCCAGTTTACCCTCACTCCCTACCTCACGCGCAACCCTTGTTACTTCTGATGCAAAGGAATTGAGTTGATCCACCATTGTATTAATGGTGTTTTTGAGTTCTAAAATTTCACCTTTGACATCAACAGTAATTTTCTTGGATAAGTCGCCTGTTGCTACAGCTGTAGTCACTTCCGCAATGTTGCGTACCTGTGCTGTTAAACTACCCGCCATGAAGTTTACGCTATCAGTTAAATCTTTCCAAGTGCCAGCCACGCCCTTAACATCGGCTTGCACACCCAGTTTGCCTTCTGTACCCACTTCACGGGCAACTCTTGTTACTTCTGATGCAAAGGAACTAAGTTGATCCACCATTATATTGATGGTATTCTTCAATTCGAGAATTTCACCTCTAACATCGACGGTAATTTTTTTAGATAGATCACCATTTGCGAGCGCAGTGGCAACTTCGGCAATATTTCGCACCTGTCCGGTGAGATTACCCGCCATTAAGTTAACGTTGTCAGTTAAATCTTTCCAAGTCCCCGCCACTCCCTGGACTTGCGCTTGCACGCCCAATTTTCCTTCAGTTCCCACCTCACGGGCAACTCTTGTCACTTCCGATGCAAAGGAATTAAGCTGAACCACCATCGTGTTGATCGTGTTTTTCAACTCCAGTATCTCGCCTTTGACATCGACAGTAATTTTCTTAGATAAATCACCATTCGCTACAGCCGTTGTCACTTCCGCAATATTTCGCACCTGTGCCGTCAAGCTTCCCGCCATGAAATTCACACTATCGGTAAGGTCTTTCCAAGTACCCGCTACCCCGCGAACTTCTGCTTTACCGCCCAATTTGCCTTCTGCACCCACCTCACGCGCAACTCTTGTTACTTCTGATGCAAAGGAATTAAGTTGATCCACCATGATATTGACGGTGTTTTTCAACTCTAAAATTTCGCCTTTAACATCGACAGTGATTTTCTTAGAAAGGTCGCCATTCGCTACCGCCGTTGTCACTTCCGCAATGTTACGGACTTGGGCAGTCAAATTCCCTGCCATCAAATTAACGTTTTCGGTGAGATCCTTCCAAGTCCCTGCGACTCCTTTCACTTCGGCTTGTACGCCCAACTTACCTTCAGTTCCCACCTCACGGGCAACTCGCGTCACTTCCGATGCAAAAGAATTAAGCTGATCCACCATCGTGTTGACAGTGTTTTTGAGTTCCAGAATTTCGCCTTTCACATTCACAGTGATTTTTTTGGATAAGTCACCGTTAGCGATCGCAGTGGCAACTTCGGCAATGTTGCGAACTTGTCCAGTGAGATTACCCGCCATCAAGTTAACGCTATCAGTCAAATCTTTCCAAGTGCCAGCGACACCTTGCACTTCGGCTTGAACACCTAATTTACCTTCAGTTCCCACTTCACGGGCAACCCGCGTTACTTCCGATGCAAAAGAACCGAGCCGATCCACCATCGTGTTGACAATATTAGCAGTTTGGAGAAACTCACCTTGGAGCGGTCTGCCGTCAATTTCTGTAGCGATCGTTTGTGATAAGTCACCATTGGCGACTGAGTGAATAACACGAGTAGTTTCAGTTATTGGTTGGACTAAATCTGTAATTAGAGTATTGACAAAAGTAACACAATCTGACCAGGAACCACGAACATCTCCCAGAGAGGCGCGTTCGGCAATTTTGCCTTCTTTGCCGACAACATTACTAATCCGTTGTAACTCTGCCGCCATCCGCTCATTTTGATTAATAATATCATTGAGCGTATCAGCTATTTTCCCCGCCACACCAGTATGGTCTATGGGCATGCGAGCCGAGAAGTCACCCTGTTTAACAGCATTCAGCGTTCTTAGTAGCTGATTTAAATCTAGATTGTCGCTGTCTCTAGTTAACTGTTCGGTTGCCATAGCCTTATCTCTAAAGAATTTTCTGGGTTTTCGTGTTTAAAAGAGGTTTTCTTAAAGCAATTCGTGACTCTATATTCCGGTTTGCACCCGTAATGCATACTAACTTCTAATGATAACTGGGGAAAGGCAAGGAGGCAGGGGGCAGGGGGGAGTTTGCTATGGGGTTTGTGCAGTGTCTCCCCTACTAGAGCTTGTTGTTACCAAAAAAGACGCAATGAACCAGCGCTGTAGGCGGGTTGGCTGCGTCTTTTTTATTATTGTTGATTAACTTGCAACTGCAACTGGCTTTCTGCGGGAAGGACGCTTGCGTTCTGATTTTTTCTTTAGTCCAACCGCTTGGGCTTGGTCACTATCTGACCCATATTGTCCGCGGATTACTTCTTTCATGGCTAATATAGCATTGTGAAATTCCCATTCTGCTAATCGCGCTGCATCAGTAGAAGCACGGTATAAAGTTAGTTTTTCTGTTTCGGCTTGTTGCTGCGTCAACATCGTCTGATAAGCTTGCTGTAACTTTGCTACAGAGGCATCAGCACGGCTTGTGTCATAAGTACTGATGGTTTGCAAACCGTGTAATGAAGTAATATCTTGACCAATGGATTGAGAGGGCAAACGGCGTGTTCTATCTTGGGTAGGCATATATGCATACTGTTGTAAGGGATAAGTTTAATGTGCCCATTACAACAAAAAAACTAACAGTGAATGAGATTTTTAGATAGAACAAAGTTAAGGAAACGTGGGCTAATTTTTGCAAGTCGATGCAATAGTATTGTTAGCCGAAACAATGCCATTGTTAGTTGATGCGATCGCATTGTTAGTCGAAACAATCGCATTGTTAGTCGATACAATCCCATTGTTAGTCGATACAATACCATTGTTAGTCGAAACAATCGCATTGTTAGTCGATACAATCCCATTGTCAATCGATACAATTAAGTAGGTGGTTGGGAAAATTTATAAGTAAGCCCCCCCCCACAAGATTAGATAATTTATTTGTTGGAAATGCCTTAGTGTGAAACGTGTTACGTACCCTACAACACTAGGGTGGGGAAATCTCCAAATCTTTGCAAATCTTGATAGCTAGAATATCAACAATCTCAGTATGTCTTGGAACTGCCGAGGTTCTGTTGTTTGATGGATTGTAATAAATCGTATGCCTTCCACCCTCCCGAAGAAACAAACAGCCGTTCTCTTCCAAATGGCGAATCAATTCACGTCTTTTCACTATAATTTGACAGTAATCTGTTCACGGACGACATCTTTACCGGAGAGTTGTTGCTCTGCAAGTTCCCGATTTGATATTAGAATTAACTCTATCGCTTCCCGTAGACTTATTCTCGCTTCTTCCAGCGTTCTCTCTTGGACATTAGCGCCGGGTAACTCCTGGACGTAGCCGATATACCAATCATCTATCTTTTCAAATACAGCAGTGAAAGAATTTTCCATATAATTTGCTATTGAATGTTACTAGATATCAAATGCTAACGTACCCAATCTAAACTGTAACACCCTCTAATTCCTCGTCTGTCAACTCATACAACTGGCGCAATTTATCTAACTTCTCACCATCAGCTTCCCAGAAACCGCGCCCATGCGCCTCCAACATTCTCCCTAAAATATTCCGAAAAGCTTCAGGATTTGCCTTGCGTAATTTATCCGCCATCTCTGCATCTAACGCATAAGTATCTGCGGCTTGGTCATAAACCCAATCATCGGTAAAATCGGCAGTACCACCCCAACCAATCAACGCCGTCATCCGTTGGGAAATTTCAAACGCACCACCAGAACCTTGATTCGCCATCGCTTGTGCCCATTTGGGATTTACCAACTTAGTGCGGTATTCCATTCGCAGCAAATCATCTAAATTGCGGGGTGTAGTATCTTTCGAGAAACTTTCAACAAAGCTGGTTGTAACCTTCTTACCGCGTTGTTTTTCTGCTGCCCTTTTCAAACCGCCAGTATTAGCGTAATATTCTTGAATATCAGTTAAACCATATTCTACCGAATCGATTTCTTGAACAATGCGATCGCTTGTTTTTAACAAAGTGTTCAACACTTCCGGTCTAGCTTGACCTTTATCTTCTCTCCCGTAGCTAAAAACATTGCGACTTTGCCAAGTATTACCTAACTCCTCACCAGATTCCCAGTTACCATCAACCACGCGATCGTTCACCAAAGAACCAAAATCACCCGCCGGATTAGAAAACAATCTCGCCGATGCATTTTCCACACCTTGGGCTTTTAAAGCTAAAGCGTGTTTCCTGATAAAATTCTGATCATCCGGTTCATCAGCATCAGCCGCCCGTTGAAATAAATCATCCAACAATTCGATGATATTTACAAAACTATCCCGGAAAATTCCAGACAAATTACCCAACACATCAACGCGGGGATGTCCAACCTCCGCCAACGGCTTTAATTCATAACGAACAACTCTACCAGTTCCTTCCTTAACAGGTTCAGCCCCCACCAACTCCAACAGAATCCCCAGAGATTCACCCTTAGTTTTAATCGCATCCAATCCCCATAACATTACCGCGATCGTTTCCGGATATTTCCCATATTCATCCAAATGCTGGGCAATAATTTTTTGAGCAATTTCTCGTCCCCGTTCATACGCAGCAGGTGAAGGCATCCGATAAGGATCTAAAGCATGAATATTTCTCCCCGTAGGCAAAACACCAGCCCCATCCCGCAACAAATCACCACCAGGCGCAGGCGGAATATACTCCCCATTCAACCCCCTTAACAAATTCGTTAACTCATCCGTAGATTGCATCAACAAATCCCTTATTACTCTTCCCTCCTCTTCTCTTTCTTCTTTGCGTTCTTTGCGCCTCTGCGGTTCGTTTTCTTCCTCATCTTGCCCAAAATAAGCCTCCAAATACGACCCCAACTCCTCCTCATTCGGTGCTTCCCCCAAAGTATGTAACCCCGAAGAAAACAACCGATTTTCTAAAACCTGCAAATATTCATACAACTCCACCAAATAATCATTAAAAGCATGAACACTAAACATCCGCATATTCTCTGGAGTAAACGCAATCCCCAACCTTTTAGCATCCTCAAACGGACAATCAGCATCCAACCCAGAGTCCACAATTTTTTTACAAATCCCTTCCTTAAGAACATAATTCTTTTGTGGATCTTCGCGATACTCCGAAATCAAATCCCGCAATGCCACCAATTCCTTATACAAACCTGCACGCCCATAAGGCGGTACATTATGAGAAATTAACACCCCATAACCCCGACGTTTTGCCAACATAGACTCAGACGGATTATTCGCCGCATATATATATAGATTAGGCAAATTTCCTAACAAAATATCCGACCAAGAATAACCCGTATTACCCAGCGGAGAACCAGGCAACCATTCCACCGTCCCATGCATTCCAAAATGAACTAAAGCATCAGCCTTAAACTCATTTTGCAGCCATTTATAATAAGCAGCATATTGCGGATGGGGTGTTAAATCTCGTTCAAACATTAAGCGCATCGGGTCACCTTGTATCCCCAAAGGTGGTTGTACACCTATCCACACATTTCCTAATTGCACACCACCAATCTGGAATTCATCGCCATAGGTTTTAATACCAGTCTCCGTGAGAGATTTCCATTGTTTCTCGATGCGGGAGGTTTGCAGATATCCCAACCATTTTTCTAAAGTGCGGACGTTGACAGTACTTGTGGGGTGGGCATCTTGCCCGCCATTGTCTAGGGGCAGGCGAGACGACTGCCCCACAAGAGGATTAGCATCATCCGCCTCTTTCAAAGAGCGAATCAATTCTTCCCCATCATCAGGCAAATCTCCGACGGTGTAACCTTGTTCTTTGAGTGCATGGAGAAACTTCAGCAAACTACGCGGGACATTTAATAATGCAGCCGTGCCGACAGCACCATAACCAGGAGGAAACCCATATAAAATAATTGCAATCTTGCGTTCCGATGCAGGTTTTTGTCGCAAAGCCACCCAACTTTTTACCCTACCAATTAATCGCTGCACGCGTTCGGGAACCAGATAAATATTTTCGCCCACCAAACCACCAAGGGGAACGGTATCAATAGCCCCATCCAATTCTGGTAACGCGTACAACACCACACTTTGCAATCCGCCGACACCTTGGCGCGTCCACGAGTGAATATCTTGAATTAGCAGTGGTGCAGCAACAATATAAGGTACATTCTTGGCAGTGAGGATGCGCTTCGCTACTTCCACCTGACGGCCTGCTTCCATTGAACCAGCCGGGCCACCCACCAGAGGAAAGCCAATCGTCGAAACGATCGCATCCACTTTTACTGCTTCACTAGATAATGAGGCAGTCTCTATATTACCTAGTTGTCGTTGCTGAATTTCATAGTCGGTTGTCATCAAATCTCGTACCGCCACATGTCCTTCCACGCCATTGATGAAAATAGGTAAAGGAATTAACCCGGCTGATTCAAAACTGCGAATCAGTTGCGGAATGTAAGGTTGTTTGGTGATGACGTGTTTGCGGTAGAGTAAAATCCCTACAACGAATTTTGTAGAGACGCGAAATTTCGCGTCTCTACAGTTGTGATACCATTCCAGAAACTCGCAGGGCGATTCAAAAAACCCTTGATAGTCGGGATGGAGTAATCCGATATTGGGGGTTTCGACTAGCGCGGGAATGTCGCCGACTTTTAAACCCAAGTATTTTTCTGCCAGTGTCCAGAATAATGAAGCGACGTTTTCTGGGCCACCAGCATTCCAGTAACCATAAATAATTAACCAGTTGCGTAAGTCTTGGACTTTTTGCACTGGCACATATTTCAGTAGTTTGGGGCCAATTTTTAAGAAGCTGATGTAACCAGCGAGTTTGTCTTCTTCTCGTCCGTTGCTAAATTTGTCGAGGATGAATTTAACTGGTTTGGGCATTCCTTTGGGTTTGTCGCCAATGGCAAAGTCACCCAGCTTGGTTAAACTCATCAATTCCAAGGCTGACTCAAACACCAGGCGGATAGGAATTTGGGCAATGCGATCGCGCAACCACACAACCTGGTCATAATCAAATAGCAGGCTACCGAAAAACACATCAGCGTCATGAAGTGCTGCTTCTACCTCGGTGCGTTTGTTGGTAAGATCGCGATCGCTAAATACCCGAATATCCAACTCAGGACAGCGAGAGTTAGCCAAAAAAGCTGCTTTCCTGTACAAGTCAGCGTTGAACGATTCAAACCCAGCAACCAAGACGATGCGTTTCATGCCTGTAAGCTACGAAATATTTCTTTACTTAAATTTTAAACGTGCTTTCAGGCTGATTGTTAAATATCTATCGACAGATTCCGGTCAGTAATTCCTTGAGGTAGGGCGTAAATCCAGCTACCATCTCAATTAAGCAGACAAGTTGCTCTGAGCAAGTCGTTAAAGGTAGGCAAACTGACGCCGTGCTGTACTAGGTACATTTGTCATGGCTTTCTACTTTTACAAAGCGTTATTATCTGAATCATGGAGGCAATTGCTGCATTTCAATTTATTGCAAAAATTAACTGGTTATTCTCGATTTTGATAAATTATAATTGTTGTATTTTTGGTGAAAATACGCCTTTAAATCAGCGGATTTTATCACATAAAATTTGCTGTTAAGGTTCGCACAAAAACTGATGTTGTCTACCAGCGTAGTAATCCTTAAAAGAAGGCGGTCATGGCCAACAAGTACTTAAATAAATTTATTAACAAAACTTTGTCACTATAATTGTAAGAGTTTTGAACTAGTGTAAAAATAAGTAAGTTGAGGATAAAATCATGAAATTCGGAATTGATAGCGGGCACAATTGTCCACCAGACACAGGAGCCAAAGGGATAAAATTTGAGGATAATTTAACTCTAGATGTAGGTAATAGAGTTATAGCCAAGTTGAGAGCTTTGGGGAATGAAGTCGTAGTATGTAGACCAAGTAGTGCTAGTACAGTTCGGGAATCGCTTTCAAAAAGATGTTCTACAGCGAATGGGAGTAAAGTAGATATTTACGTCTCGATTCATTTTAACTGCTTTAACGGACAAGCTAACGGCACAGAAGTATTTGCAACTAGCGATACAGGTAGAAAAATCGCTAAACCTGTATTAGATGAAATCGTCAAATTAGGATTTTTTAATCGCGGCATTAAGAGTGGTTCCCACTTGTTTGTTCTGAAAAATACAGATATGCCTTCGATTCTTGTAGAAGGTTGCTTTGTGGATTCCCAAAAAGATATGAATCTTTTTAATCCGGAAGCAATGGCTAATGCGATCGTCAAAGGCTTAACTGGTAAAGTGTCAAGTGTTCCTGTTAACCCTGTACCAGATGAAGAAGGCAATGTAGATACCACTATTCAAAGACTGCAAAAAGCCTTAAATCAACTCAAAATAACTGATAAAAATGGTAAGGCGCTAGTGGAAGATGGCTTCACCGGAGCTAACACCAAATCTGCCGTAGAAAAATTTCAGACTATTGTCGGGGTTCAGCCGACTGGAATTGCTGACTCAGCTACATGGAATGCCATAAATCTAATTTTGGCAAAACGAATACTCAGACCAAACCATGCTGGTAATGCAGTTATCAGATACTTGCAATACCGTCTAGGTGTTGAAAATGATGGCGTCTATGGGCCGCAGACAGAGGTTGCAATTAAGAACTTTCAAAAGCAAAATGGTTTAGATGCCGATGGGATTGTCGGGCCTGCTAGCTGGCAGAAATTAATTGGTTAGGTTGATGGCGAATTGCTCATCTGGATTATAAAACTATAGCGATCGCAAATGTAAATTCCTGCATCCTATAGCTAATTCCACTTGAGATAGGGGGGTCAGCTACTGAAGCTAAAATCCCCCTTTAAGGTTCTACATCTTGATGATCAAAATTGCTCCAAAAAAATTTGACATCAGGGTGGATAAAAGAATCAAGGTCAACCTATTGAGTAAGTAAAAGGGTTAAAACCCAAAAGACACACTAACACTTAACCATTAAGAGAATGACCATAAAATTCCCTCATAAAGCTTTTTCTTTGCTAACAGCAACCGCACACAGGCAAATAGCAATACAATAGTTTTTCAACAGTCGTTCAAAGTAAAAATTGCGATGCTTTTGTGAACTTTGCCGCTGTTAGAGACATGAATTACGAAGATAACCTCACCCAGCGCTATAGAATCAAAACAGGTCGTCGAGGACGGCAAGTCAATCAACTGCTGGAAAATAAATAAGCTGTTACTGAAGAATAATTTAGGAGTTAAGAGCAAAGCCGGAGACTGCGAAAGCTTCGGTTAGGAGGATGCAGTACGGTTTTGGGGAGCCAGTCCGTTGTGGTGAGTCCAGCGCTGTAGGCGGGTTTCCCGCCGTAGGCGACTGGCGTTAGCGCAGCCTCTTCTCTACGAGAGGCTATGCCAACGAGTCATCTTCCAAAGGGAGACGCCAAGGGCGAACGAGCGTCACCCGAAGGGAGGTTCCCTTCGTTGTACTCCTACGGAGAAGCAAGCTACGCGCAGCGTCTCCGACAGGAGAAGGAACTGGCGTGGTTTTCCCCATGAGCGCGACATCGCCTGAAGCCGTTAATCTAAAATAATCAAAATAAATAACCAGGGCGTAAGAAGTCACCTATGCTGCTGACAGGAATATGTTCAACTTAACCAGGTTTACGTTTGATAACTATCAATCGCACTTGGTCACAGGTAATTTCCTATCGCTCTGGTGCTTTTTTGACGGTGAAGTTTCGCCAAAAATATAAAAGTTAAGGGCTTTTCAAGCCTATAACAATTGTTACTACCTTGTTGTATAAGTGGACACAATTTTTCTATGTTTAAAATTTATTTCCGATGTCATATTCAGTTTTCCGGGCGTAGTTTTTTAAGTAGTAGACTGTTGCTTCCGTAAACAACAAAGTTATGCCGTAAGTGAAAGCAATAATTAGGAAAGCCGTGAGTCCTCGATCAATCCAATTAAGAATTCCCCCTGATCCTAGTTGACTCAGCGAGAGTTTTAGACTGGCAAGGATAAAAATAGCGATCGCAGGGATTTGTTAAGATACTAAGGATGAACAGGGCTGTATCTTTTTCTGGGCGACGAAGAAACGATCGCAGCAACTGCTTTGAGTATAAGCAACTTGACAGCAATGATCAGATAGATCTGCAGCGCAATGTACAGATATTCCGAAACCGTTGCTGGCAATTTGAGAAACTGGGCAGACAAAATGATCGCCCACAGCCAGATTCCATCGCTGATTCTGTGATTAAGGGAGCTAAAAAAAGCATCGGCAGTATTTTTTTCTAAGTTCTTGGCGCGAGTGTTCGCTACCTCCAGCCAATATTTCAGCAATTTCAGTGCGATGAATAATCATACTGTGTGCAAAACTTTTTCATAATTTTAGAGCGAGGAACGAGCGTCACTGCGAATTGCGAATTGTTCGGTCATATTTGATTTTTGAAATATAGGTAGGGTGTGTTAGATGAAAGTACGGCACCGTCCAAAGGCTTTGGTGCGTTACAGACTTCGTCCTAAGGCAACGCCAGTTGCTACAACGGATAGCGTCCCTTGCGCGTCTCGTAGAGAAGCGGTAGCGAGTCATCTCCCTACAGCCCTTTGGGCATCCTACGGCAGGCGCTAGCCTCTCACGAATGGGAGAAGGGGAGACGATGCCGCGCAACGAGCGTCGGGAATCTCCCTTCGGGTGACGCTCGTTCGCCCTTGGCGTCTCCCTTTGGGAGATGACTCGTTGGCATAGCCTCTCGTAGAAAAGAGGCTGCGCTAACGCCAGTCGCCTACAGCGCTGGACTCACCGCAACGCACTGGCTCCCCTAGATAATACTTAGATTTTTTCACGCAATCAAATCGGATTACTATATTAGTCCTATATATCTGTGTGGATGTGCATATTTTAATGTGGCACAACCAACTGAAATTTCACGGGAATTTTCTCAGTAGAATATGTATATATCACTACTAATTTAACAGCCTGTTGGAGGGCTATTATGAAATACTGTCGCCCCCGACTTCAGTTTAGTGTCGGCTGGTTGTTGGCTATATTTAGCGCCATCACAGCTACCCCTGTAATAGCAGAGACAGCAAATTTTGGTACTTTCAATTTATCAACAAACTTTGATCCAGCACAAGGAAGAGTGCAGGGGTTTACAGGTGGTTCTTACTCATTGTCTGCGATAAGTAACCGCGATCGCGATCAAAAAGCCTGTATTGGCTTTGCCGATCCTACTCCAGATCATATTATGGTTTTGGAAAAGGACTTTACCCAACTGACAATACAAGTTGATAGCAACAACAACGACACGACTTTACTCATCCAAGGCCCAGATAAAATGACGATTCGTTGCGGCGATGACACTGGCAAAAGTAAAGATGCTAGCGTTAGCGATCGCAACTGGAAAAGTGGCACCTATCGGATTTGGGTGGGTACATTTAATCCTGGGGTGAAGCGCGATTATACTCTGACGGTGGAGCAGCAGTGAAGTAGGGAGCAGGGGAAGCAGGGGGAGAACAACTAACCAATGCCTAATGCCCCATGCCCTATTCGCAATTTTCAGGTGTAACACTTGAGAGGATAATATGGGAGAGTAGCTTGTTGTGCTTTCCGAGGGTGCTATCTCGTGCTATCTACTCTGCGTGCTGACTTTCGTATCATATTTGAACGTGACCCAGCTGCCCGTAACTGGTTGGAAGTTTTATTTTGTTACCCTGGTTTGCAAGCCCTGCTATTCCATAGGCTGGCTCACTGGCTGTATACTGTTGGTCTTCCCTTTATTCCCCGCCTGATTTCTCACTTGGCTCGGTTTTTGACTGGAATTGAAATCCACCCGGGTGCAGCAATTGGGCAAAGTGTGTTTATTGACCACGGAATGGGTGTAGTAATTGGTGAAACTGCGATCGTGGGAGACTATACACTAATTTATCAAGGTGTCACCCTTGGGGGTACTGGTAAAGAATGTGGCAAGCGCCATCCAACTGTGGGTGAAAATGTCGTAGTTGGAGCTGGAGCGAAGGTGCTGGGCAATATCCAAGTTGGCGATAATGTCCGTATTGGCGCTGGGTCTGTTGTTCTAAGGGATGTTCCTTCAGACTGCACTGTAGTCGGCGTGCCTGGGCGGATTATATATCGTTCAGGAGTCCGGGTTGCACCTCTGGAACACAATAACTTACCAGATTCGGAAGCTGAAGTGATTCGTGCTTTAGTAGACCGGATTGAGGCGCTGGAAGAACAAATACAAACTCTTCAGCGCACCAACTCTTGTGGAAGAACTCCTGTATTGGTAGGTTGTGTAGCTTCTAACCATGCTGATTTATCACAAGATGCTCCTGTATGTAATCTTAGAGATAAGGCAATACAGCAGTTTCTAGATGGTGCGGGTATTTAAAGAAAGTTAGGAGTTAGGAGTGAGGAATAAAAATTATCTTTGCACCTTTCAACTCATGACTCCTAGCGCTGGGTAGGTTGGATTGAGAAACGTAGACGCCCGGAGGGCGGCTTCTTGGAGGGTAACCCAACATTTTTCGTGGTTTGTTGGGTTTCACTACCCTGCCTTAAACCGCCTCCGGCGTCTACGTTCAACCCAAGCGTATTGACTCCTACCGGACAAAATTAAGGATTAATTTCTTCACAAAACCATTCTTGATTTTCATCGCGGCGATAAAATCTTCTATTTTGTGGTTCGCCCCGCAATTCTAAGTGGTCTACCTGCACTGGGTCGAGTAACAGTAGGCAAAAATTAGGCAATGGTTGCACGGGGTCGGGTGCTGGTGGCTCAAAGGCTTCTAATTCCAAAACTCTAGGTTTACCAGGATGAGGCCAAGCAAGCTGTAAACGCGCCGCATCGCTCAATTCTTGCCACATGCTGATCCGGGCTGGCTGTAAATCCTGGTGAGAATCATTACCGCTGACCAGGGTCAAACAGCCAGTGATGCGGAATTGTTCTCGTGTATTGGGGAAGTACCAGCAAACTTCTGCCCAAGGTTGTTGCTGTATCTGGTCGGCTTTAGCACTACGAGTATCGCTAATAAATTTTAGCTGGTTTGTATCTTCCAGAAAGTTGCGAAAGACTAGGGTACGATTAGCGGGGCGACCGTTCGGCTGTACCGTTGCTAGTTGGAGGTAACGGGAATAAACAAGGCTATGGTTGCGATCGAGTGCATGAGCGATCGCACCTCGCCAAGGAGCAAGAGACATTATACAATTCTGTTGGTAATCTAACGCCAGGTATTCTTGAACATACTACCACTTCAATCCTCTTGGTTGAACGCCAGTGATTCCTAAAAGTATTTCTCTAGCGCCAAGAAGCTTTAAGAGTTGGCTGCTGTAAAATATGTATATGAACCTATCCCACTAATAATATTTTGTTAATCCAGATGTGTATGGTAGCGAGGTCAATGAATGCGTCAAAATAAACCTTTCGACGTTCCCATCTGACAACCAGACGACGATATTTGCGCTGATACCAAGCAAAACAGCGCTCCTGCTGGAATCTCGGAACAGAGATTTTGAGAGGTCTTCCCTTGTTTTTCTTGGTTTTCCAGACTCGTTTGGGAATTTGAGGACGAATACCTCGTCTACGTAGGTCAACACGCTTTTGTCTTGAGTTGTAACCTTTATCAGCAGCCAACACTTTAATTTGCTTACGTGGTCTCCCCCGTTTTAATGTTTTAAGTTTGACTTTATCCAACAGGGGTATGACCTGTTCTCGCTCGTTACCATTGGCTGGGGTAGTGCAATTAGCTAAGGGCATTCCATTACCTTCAGTCAGTGCATGAATGAGAACACCCTTACCTTTGCCACCATAGGCAATTTCTTCACCTCCTCCCTATACGTATTTACTTATCTTTACATAGCTTGATTTTTTACCTCGTTCTACTTAGTGGTAATAATCTGATGAATGCGATCGCTATTACTGTCAAACTCCACAGATGATCAATTTAGAGACTACTTTTGATGATCATGTTGCTGTGAACGGGCGATCGCAGTCAGCAATTCTAAGCGATCGCTCACCGATAACTTGTATATTTGACTTTTTCAATCTGGCAAACTGATAATTTTTCCTTTTACATGTCAAAGGATTTCAGAAATCGCAAACTCATCATTTCTAGCAGCAATTTCTGTTGGAATGTTTGGCTCACTAACCATCACTTCCAGTTGTTCTTCAGGATTTTTTGCATCAGCTAATTTATCTTTTGTGTACTCTCTTTCTCGGATTTGCCGAGCAATACTTTCTAGCAGCCAAAGTTGTTCTTCCACAGATAAGGCACGGACAGAGCGCTCAATTTCTAGTAAATTTGGTGAGATCATTTTGCTTTTGATTCCAAGCGGTGCGTATTTTTCAAAGATATGATATTCAGTCTATCTGGTTAACCTAGAGCATCGCAAATTCCCGATCATTTTCCCCACACCTATCTTTTCATAAATCAAATGAGATTGCTATAAATAATCAGAAGCCAGTTTGATGACTTTTTAATTAAATATTCCTGCTGAAGCGAAATGTACGCTAAACTGACTACATGAATTACCAAACAGCTTGGAAACTCCTCATAGATCAGACAATCACAACCGAGGAAAACCCAGATGCGCTGTTAACGCGGATGAAACAGGGGAAACCACCGATACCCGGTCAGATCACCTAGATTTTGTTGGCATTGAAAGTGGTGTTTGAAGCCCTCAAAGATGCAAAGAGCCTAGATCGAGAACTGGCTTTGACCTTTTATCAGTTAAGCATTAAAGCGCAACACCTATTTGCCGCAGGGCGTAAAGTCGGGGTTGATTATCCGCCACTACTGAAGGAAGATTTGCTACGAATTTCCTTAGCATCTGAAAGTATCTTTTCGGGTATATGGCAAACCCTAGCTCCTGTAGGGTTGGAAAAGCTTTAGAAAGTATGAGCTAGACCTGATAAGCCAGGCTTGGGACTGAGCCAATGTGCAGCGTCTTCTTGTGTATCTATCTCGATTAACGAATTTGCAGTTCCCTTTCTAACTTGCCTAAGTCAGTTTTGAGAAAAATAGTCATTTGACCGGTAAAAGCTTTGCCAGTCTTGGGTTGGGCGATTTCTACCCAATATACATAGCGATCGCCTACTCGTAGTTCTCCCTTTAAAGCTTCCCGAATCGGAGTTTGGGCAAAACGCGCCGAGTTAATTACCTTTTGGTTGGGATACTCATACACTACCTGAGCGCGATCGTAGTCTTGATAAATCTCCAAGCCATAAATCACCCGTAAAGATTCCTGGAGACGCGCAAATGTCATGCCGTTAATGGCATCATACATGGCAATGCGCTCACTCCGAATTCTGCTACGGTCTTTGGAAAATTCTACCCTACGGGAGGCAATACCGACGCTTGAAAAGTGAACCGTTGAGCAGCAGTATCAGTCTTTTGCACAAACAATTGCTCTCCACTCCTGGGGCGGAGTGTGGGATGTACTTTAATCCAGGTGCCTACTTCCTCTGTACTTTGCCCTGGTAAAGCATTAACTTGGGAATCAAAAAGCGTTCCTACGTACAGCCAAGGTGCTAGAGAAAAAGGCAAAATCAAACAGTTAAGCAGAGATTTTTTGAGCATTTTGCTGTTCAGGACTTTCATGGAAATTTCCCCATTAGGGAGTAACCATAGTCTTCCCGTTTTTCAGCAAGATTATTTCAAGCGTCAACCCAACTTAAGACATTAAGGATCTTACTTATCAACGCTCTATCATAGAAAAAGCCAAGAATGGAATCGTTATGAGCATTAGGTCATACTCCTTTAAATAAATGGTTCTGAGTTAAAGATATGGAGCTAGATGAACTTAAAAATATTGTTAGATCGGGGCAGTTTAGAGCTATTACCTTAGATACATCAATTTTTGACGCTCAGGGTTTGAGGCTAGAATCAGGACTACTTAAGCAATTAGAACAATTTCGAGATAGTTCTACAAGACTGATTCTTTCTGAAGTGGTCAAAGAGGAAACTTTATCACATTTAATAGAAAAAGCAAGGGACGCACAAAAGGAAATTGAAAAATCCTTAAAACAAGCTAAGGAGCATTGGCGGGTTGAAGATCAGAAGATCGAAGTCATTAAAAAAACAATTTTCGGCGAACATAAAGCACAGGAAATTGCGTCTGAGCGATTTAGTCAATTTGTAGAAGTTACATCCCTAGAGATAGTTGAAGCGCAAGACTATGTAATGATTGGTGATTTGATACAGAAATACTTTCAAGCTAAACCTCCATTCTCAGAGACAGGGAAAAAGAAGAATGAATTCCCTGATGCTATTGCTTTAATGTCATTGGAGACATGGGCTAATAAAAATCGAACTAAAATTATTGTTGTCACATCTGATAATGATTGGAAAAACTTCTGCAAACGTTCTGAAAGGCTTCTTGCTATCGACGATTTTGCAGGGGCTTTGGGATTATTTCAACTTCAAGATGCTGACGATATCTGTAGATACTTATCAGAAAGATATGAAAAATGCGAACTTGAAGATGTAAAAGAAGTTATTTCTAATGCTTTGGAATATAGAATAAGCGCTCTCGATATTTCTCCAGAGGCAGATTCCGCTTACGTTTATGAACATGAATCCACAGAAATAACCTTTAATGAATTTGAATTTAAATTCCTTCAGTCTCCTAATTTAATATTTAGACCAGTTAAGTTTGATGATGAAAGCTTAGTAGTTGAATCTAAATTGAGTGTTGATGTCAATGTTGAGTGCAGCTTTTCCTTTTCTGTATATGATTCTATCGATGGAGATGACGTTTCAATGGGGAGTAGTACTGCAAGTATTCAAACTAATTTGGATGTGGATATATTAGTTTCGTTCATAGGTGATTTGGATAAAGTCGGAGCAGAAGTTGAAGTTGAAGATGTTGAAATTGAGATTACAGTGCCTGATGTCGATTTTGGGATGATTGAGCCAGATTGGATGGATGATGAGGATTATGATTACTGAAAAGCGGCATTATCGGAAGCCCTTGATGTGGTTGCAAAGGTTTGCAAGTAACCCTTTAACAGAAACGTTAGGCTGCTTCAAGTTTTTTTTGAAGCGTACTTAGAAGATTATCTATATGGCGAGTCCACCAAAAGTTATTGAGAGTTTTACGATTCACTGGTTAGAAGCTTAAAGTAGTACAATTAAACTATATGAAGCAGGGAAATTCTTCATAGCTCTTGCTGTGATAACTCTGTAAGCTGATGTATGAAAGCGAATAAAGGCTAGCTATTATCTAGCAGGCTGAAGGGGGTGGTTGTAGTGTTGTCATGTTTTAACCTAGCAGATTACTTTATCTGGTTAGCAAATGAAACAGGCTCTTTTATCAGTAATCTAAAACTGCAAAAGCTTGTGTACTATGCTCAGGCTTGGCATCTTGCACTCAATGACACTCCTTTATTCCAAGAGGATTTTCAAGCCTGGATACATGGACCTGTAATACCTGCGTTGTACCAGAAGTATAAGCTTTTTGGATGGCAACCAATTTTAGAGGATGCTAACCCGGAATTACCTCAAGAGGTTCAAGAGTTTCTAGATGAGGTTGCACAAGAGTACTTTGCCTGCGATGCTTATGAACTAGAGCAGATGACTCATGCCGAGGCACCCTGGAATTTGGCTAGAGGAAATCTACCACCTGATGCACCTTCCAACGAAGTTATTCAGAAACAGTGGATGAAGGAGTACTACGGATCTCGTGCCGAAGAAAAGGATTAATAAGACTGAGGTTGCCAAAGACGGCATATCAGGTATTAAACCAACAAAGACTGAAGCCACCTCAAGGCATCAGCTTTTCGTTTAAATATTATCAAGACAGTAACAGCAAGTTTTCTTGTAGCGAAAAAGAAGTAATTTACTGGCTGACCTTGCTTGATCGGTTAAAAGCTCTATCTTGCCTAACGGCTCAAGAGTTGTTAGTGAATCGTAGCAGTACCCTTAGATGTCATGCCATCAAGTGGGAACATACCAGCGAGAGGGCATTTGGTTTGCCGAATGAAGAACAATTAGTTAACATACCATATCAGTTTTCCATCTCCTCAAATGAACATGGCAGGGTTCATGGGTTCTTTATTAACGAGATTTTCTACATTGTTTGGCTAGATCCAGATCATCTACTGTACCCCGCAAAAAATTAAGGAATCATCGCCACTTTAATCACCTGACGCGTTTTCATCTCACAAAACACCTGTTCTAAATCTTTTAATGGCCGCTGTTCACTAATAAATAACTCAAAAAGAACTTTGCGACTAGCTAACAGTAATAACGCCGATCGCATATACTCTAGTGTATTATAAAATACGCCTTTTATAGTAAGTTCGCTGTAGTGTAGCCGTTCTGTGTTGTTGCACCAGTACGTATATTTAAGCAAACATAATGTAAAACCGTGTCCTATTTGGGGCGAATAAGACACGGTTTCACAGAAGTATTTACTTATAATATTACAAAAATCAAAGTAAGATTTGATTTATACCAAAGCAATCCATTTACTGAGATTTGTTTCCTAGTTCATTAACTTTCTCTGTTGTGGGAGAAATTTGGCGATCGTAATTTGTCCTTTCTTGAGTCAAAGCGATCGCACTAAAGAAAATCGCACTTCCTACAGCCAGGGCCACCATAGGACGCTTCAGCAAGACAAAATCTCTGATAATCCTAGCTAAAGGTCGGCTTTGACGACGTAGCGCTGAAGAAATCATCAATTGTCTCCAAGTAAACGGATCACGGACATAATGACCGCTTTGACAAACTACTAGCCGTTCCTGGCAATAGGGACAGCAAAACAAGCCCATGCGCGTTTTTACTGGTTTAGGCGTAGCATTTCTTTGGCAAATTGGGCAAGTAACATAATGATTATCAAAGGTGTGTATATTCATTTACCTCGTCCGCCTAGTCCATTTACTCGCTCTATCTATAACAATAGATATATTGAATGCCGATCAATACTTAGCAGACTTCCAAGTATGGTCTAACATTAGGCATAAATCATACATACATTGTATTACTACCAAGGATGGCTCAATGGTCGTAACCTGAGTATAGCTAGATTTAGGCAAGGATGACTCCTAGTTAATGTTTGCAGGTGCGTCCACCCAGCCCACAAAAACTCTGTTCTCTCTAGAAAGAATAGTGTTGGCGCTGACTCGCACCCCACTAGCCCTCGTTAACCCTCAAATAATAATTGTCTCCCATTTAACCATTCTCTCCACAAAAATTTTGCACAATGACATTTTTTGCTCAGGCTTTATAAATCAAGCAAATAAAGTCTACTTGTCTGGTTGCTAAATAATGGCTCACAATGAGAAGTAACAGACAAAAATTTAAATTTTTTCTTACATTTACCCCGTCTCTTAATGACTCTCTTGCCTCCCACTCAGCTGAGGAAGGTAACGGAACAACCTGCCTTTCCTACACCTTCCGCTCGTTTAGCTCACCTAATTAATCGTTTTCAACCATCCCCAGAAACCGTTGTGCTATTTTTAGCCGTGCTCATTGGTGGTGGTACTGGTATGGGTGTAGTCACCTTTCACTATTTAATCCAGCTGATTCACCAGCTGATGCTGGAAAATTTAATGGGTCAAATCGGCGTCTGGGGTGCTTGGACTTTAGCCTGCGTTCCCACCCTTGGCGGCTTAATCGTTGGCTTGATGCGCTGGCGCACTCAAGACTTTGGCCCTGAACTTTCATCTCTTATCGCCGCCTCTCAAGGAACAGAGATTAAGCGACCACTACGACCAGTTACGAAGATGTTAGCCGCATCTGTTTCTTTGGGGAGCGGTGCTTCTTTGGGGCCAGAGGGACCGAGTGTAGAAATTGGCGCAAATTTTGGGATGTTGTTGTCTGTGATCCTCAATGTATCTCAAGAGCGACAACGTTTGCTGTTGGGTGCTGGCGCGGCGGCTGGACTTGCTGCTGGATTTAATGCTCCCATCGCTGGAGTATTTTTTGCCCTAGAGGTGGTGATGGGAGCTACATCTTTCGCTACTTCTGCTGTAAGTGTGGTGCTGCTAGCAGCGGTGGTAGCAGCATTAATTGCCCAAATTGGTTTGGGGGCACAACCTGCTTTTGATTTACCTGTTTACCAAGTCCGCAGTCCCTTGGAACTACCCCTTTACCTTGGCTTGGGTTTAGGGGCCAGCCTAGTTTCTCTGGCTTATACTGAATCAATTAGGGGAGCAAAAGCCTGCTTTGCTGGGAAGGTTCCAGGTTTTGACATTTTGGGACGAATTCCTGAGGCGATTCATCCAATTATTGGCGGTGTGATCATTGGCGTAGTTGCTTTGCACTTCCCGCAAATTCTGGGCGTCGGTTATGAAACTGTAGAAGCGATGCTTCAGGATGTGGAGTTTCCACTCTACCTGTTGGTGGTGCTGTTGGTGATGAAGCTACTGATGACTGCAATTAGTGCGGGTAGTGGTTTCATTGGCGGTTTGTTTGCACCAGCAATGTTTTTAGGTGCTTCTTTTGGGTCAGCTTACGCCAAAATTTTAGCTGTGGTATTCCCGGCAATTTGCGATCAGATGGCGGCTCCCCCAGCTTACGCAATGGTGGGAATGGCAGCAGTACTGGCTGCTAGTGTCAGAGCGCCGTTAACAGCTATTTTAATGCTGTTTGAATTAACCCGCGACTACCGCATTGTTTTACCGTTAATGGCAGCTGTGGGTTTGAGTGTTTGGCTAGTAGAAAGGATTAAACCAACTTTTAACTCTAACTCTAACCTACAACAGATTGGTCTTTCGGAATTGAAAGATGAAAAAGCGGAAATTGTGCAGCAAATTTTAGTAGAAGATGCTATGTACCCCTGTCCAAAAAAGCTACGTGCAACTCTTGGGGTGTTAGATGCAGCGGTGGAAATGATCCGCGATCGCGCCCGGAGTGCTTTAGTAATTGATGAAGCAGAGCAATTAGTTGGTATACTTTCTCTGGAAGATATTAACCGTGCCCTTGCTCTTTGGCAAACTTACCCAAATTCGCTAACTGAAATTCCAGATAATTTATCCAGTCAAACCCTCATAGACATTTGTACTACTGAAATCCTTTACGCATGGCAGGATGAACTATTATCTGAGGCTTTAGACCGCATGACTCTTCGAGGTTTGCATCAATTACCAGTGGTAGCACGAGACAAACCCGATCGCATTTTAGGTTTACTAGAAAGAGAGCAAATTGCATTAACCTGCAATTTAGCAGTTACGCGCAAGGCACTTCGCCACTATTTACCAGTCTTACCCACTACAGATATAGTTATTAATAATTAGTCAAAGGTCTATCAATTTTGAATTTGAGATTTGGGATTTTAGATTTATGTTAGCGAGTCTTGTCTGCAACACACTACGCATAGCAAGATCCCCGTAGGAGTACGAGCGTATGAGTAGATTTGTTCCACCTACAAGGGGTGTGGTATGAACCAAAAAAAATCCAAAATCCAAAATCCAAAATCCAAAATCCAAAATCCAAAATTCACATCGTCAAGGGTTAAAAAATCTTGGACTTTTGATTGATAACTCTTGAGTGCCAATTTTAGATTAGACCTCTTGCAAAAGGCCCTAACACCCCACCTCCTAACCCCTAAGAGCTTGCTCTTAGGGGAGACAAAGCGTAGCTTTGGCTGTTTGGGGTTTTTATTTTTGATTTATGCAAGAGGTCTATTGAAGAAAAGCCGATAGCGCAGCGTAAAGCCTTCTCTTTTCCTTTGGAGACGCTAACGAGAGGCTTGTCTGCGACACGCCTCTCGTTCGCCAACGGCATGGCAACTCTTAGAGACGCTGTTCGCGTTCGCTTAGTACAGAACACCACAAAAAGCGTATGGAATTCAATCATTCGTAGGTTGGGTAGAACGTAGACATCCCAAGGGTGGCTTCCCGGACGATAGTGAAACCCAACATTAAGTCTGAATATTTCCGAACCCCTTTTACGGTGACGTGTACTTAGAGCGAGTCAGACGCTCGCAGACTCGAAGAGGCTGCGCTACCCTTGCGTCTTTTAGGTTCATGCGGGACTAACGTCCCGCTACGCGCTTTCACCTCTTGTGGGTGACACAAATCCAAAATTCAAAATCTTCAAGCCCCATCTGTTTATGGGTGGGGTCAATCCAAAATCTAAAATCGTTCGACTGAGCGTAGCCGAAGTCTAAAATCTATTGACTTTGGACTCTTGACTATATTATTAAGCCGTGGCTTCTATGGCTTCATCATTTTCTTGATCTTCTGGATCTACCTGTCTCAGACGAATGTGCTTTTTGCCTAAAGTGATCAGAAACTCATCTCCTGGTTTAAGATTCATCTGTTTTGTATAAGCTGAACCTATAAGTAAGTTCCCATTCGATTGCACACTAATTCTATAGCTAGCACTACGTCCACCACGCCCATTCGGACTGGGTGTACTGTCCAACTGAATGCCTTCGGCATCAATTAGGGCATTTAAGAACTTCATCATATTAACGCGCTCTATACCGTTTTTGGTAACGGTATAGTAGC
The DNA here is from genome assembly GCF_036917615.1 of Nostoc sp. Classification (GTDB taxonomy): domain Bacteria; phylum Cyanobacteriota; class Cyanobacteriia; order Cyanobacteriales; family Nostocaceae; genus Nostoc. Next base: position 90,563 of record NZ_JBALCZ010000060.1, on the reverse strand, counting down.
CACACTTTTTGGCTTTGTCTTCTTTGCTCTCGCTCTCTAGCTCTTTGACTTTTTTGAGCAGTTCATCACCGAGTAGGGGTTCAATTTTTTTCTGTTTAGGCATCAACTTAGGTCGAAAACGAATGTTTGAAGTGTTTGAATCGATTTTATTTTAGCTGACGTTGAGCTAATAGGAACATAATCCTTTAGTTTTTATCTCAACCTAGCCAAGTATATTACACTCATAGGCACAATTGTTATGTGATTAACAATATTGCCAAGACAATCTATTTCAGAGAATGCTGCCAATGCTGATAACTATATATATAGTTTGTAATTCACTGCTAGACTAGACAAGTTTTAAGTTTTCTAAACTAACGCTCAAAAGGTTGTTAACTTGCTGACAATGATAACTGAGTCACAAAATGATAAGTAAAACTGATCCCTAGTCAAAGATTAAGGGTCAAGGGTTAATATTTGGACTCTGGACTATTGACTAAACAACAAAGCTTGCCAAAATGAAACTAACTACCAGAGGGCATTACAGTGTGAAGGCGTTGCTAGATTTGAGTTTACAGCCAAGATATGGCCCTGTATCTGTGAGAGCGATAGCCAAACGCCAATATATTCCAGCTCCTTACCTGGAAAAACTACTAATAGAAATGCGTCGTGCGTCTTTAGTGAAATCAATTCGTGGTAGCATCGGTGGATACCAATTGGCAAGAGAGCCTGCACAAATATCTATAGGACAAATTTTAGAAGCAGTTGGCGAGACTAGCCATTTACCCCATCACACCCCAGCCCCTGCACAAGCTGAAGATTGGGTAACATTTAGCCTCTGGCAGAGACTCAACCAAAAGCTCAAAGAAGCTTTGTACAGTATTACTCTGGCAGACCTTTATTACGATGCTCGTAGCTGGCAAGCTTCCCTTGGGGAAGAAGCTAGTTTTGTGGTTTAGTCAATCAATTTTGGATTTTGGATTTTGGATTTTGGATTTTGGATTTTGGATTTTGGATTTTGGATTGACCACGTTAGCGTAGCGGGACGTTCGCGTTAGCGTCTTGCTACGGAAGTACGGGTACTGGGCTACTTGAGGATTTTGGATTTGTTCCGCCCACGCTTGGATAGGACAGGAACCAAAAAAATCTAAAATCTAAAATCTGAAATCTAAAATTGGCACGGTCAATCCAAAATCCAAAATCTAAAATCCAAAATTGGTTGACCCTTGACTCGTGATTTATGACTAATAGCATCTATATCTTAATAATTGCTGCACTTTTAGATTACTTAATTGGCGATCCTTGGAATTGGCCTCATCCAGTGCAAGTTATGGGGTGGGTAATTTCTAGGCTGACCAAATTTTCTCTGCAATTATGTCAAAATTCTCTAACACAACGCCTATCTGGAATTGTACTAGGTATTATCCTAATAATTGGTAGCGGTCTTGTTGGCTTTTTGATTATTCAAAGTGCCCGATGGGTTCATCCGTTGTTAGGAATTGTAATAGATAGCATTCTTTTGGCTAGTTGTTTTGCTGGCAGAAGTTTGCGAGCAGCAGCGGTGGCTGTTTTACAACCTTTAACAGCAGGAGATTTAGGTGAGGCTCGTAAGATTTTAAGTAATTACGTTGGTCGAGATACACAAAACCTCTCACAAGCAGAAATTTCACGAGCCGTTTTAGAAACGGTTGCAGAAAATGCCACCGATGGGGTAATGGCTCCGCTTTTTTATGCAATTGTTGGTGTCTTTGTGCCAGTTGTGGGGCCAACTCCCTTGGCTTTAGCATACAAAGCCAGCAGTACCCTTGATTCAATGGTGGGCTATCGGGAAGCACCCTATACTTATTTGGGATGGTTCTGTGCGCGGTTGGAAGATTGTTTGACTTGGCTACCTTGTCGGTTAACAGTCCTGACTCTGGCGTTGTTATCGGGTAAACCGATGCACCTTTGGCGAATTTGTCGTCGGGATGCAATTAACGATCCTAGTCCCAATTCTGGCTGGAGTGAGTGCGCCTATGCTGCTTTTTTGGGTGTGCAGATGGGGGGTACAAATTGGTATCGCGGGGTAGCTAAGTACAAACCACTGCTAGGAGATGCTATTTATCCCATTACTGCAACTTCTATTCAGAATGCTTTGCAACTGACTCGATATTGTTTTTTACTATGGTTAGGGATAGCGATCGCTATATTCTTAATACTCCCAAATAGGTAATGATAAATATAAAGTTAGGAGTTAGGAGTTAGGAGTTAAGAATAAAAACTTCTAACTCTTAACTCATCACTCCTAACTCATCATTCAGGGGTATCGGTTTATAGCTATGTCTGCCAAAGTAGTTGAAATTCTCTCATCAGAAGAAATCCGTCGTACCTTGACTCGCCTTGCCTCTCAAATTGTGGAAAGGACGCGTGATTTGTCTCAACTGGTGCTTCTTGGTATTTATACCAGGGGTGCGTTATTAGCCGAATTGTTGGCGCGTCAGATTGAGACACTGGAAGATGTAACCGTGTCAGTCGGCGCTTTGGACATTACATTTTATCGAGATGACCTCGACAAAATTGGATTGCGGACTCCAACAAAAAGCGAAATTCCTTTTGACCTTACGGGGAAAACAGTTGTACTTGTGGATGATGTTATTTTCAAAGGACGGACGATTCGCGCTGCTTTGAACGCAGTCAACGAGTACGGTAGACCAGAGGTGATTCGTTTAGCTGTGTTAGTAGACAGGGGTCATCGGGAATTACCAATTCACCCAGATTTTATTGGCAAGCAGTTGCCTACTGCCAAAGAAGAAATTGTCAAAGTTTATTTACAAAATTCCGATGGACGAGATGCAGTGGAGTTGATTAGTCATTAGAACCTATCCCACTAATACAAAAATGTGTTAATCTACTTCCGGCTGGAATTGGATGTATCGGTGGATGGCTGGACGTTTTGAAGGATTGAGTGACCTGGAATGGAAATTGTTTGAGGATATATTTCCCAAAGAGCCAGAAAAGCGTGGTAAAGGGATGCCTCATGCACCATACCGGAATGTATTAAATAGTCTGTTGTACATGCTGATTACTGGCTGTCGATGGTGTGATCTACCAGGTGGGGATATATGGGCATCGAAAAGCTCATCCCACTGATGGTTAAAACGGTGGCGTGAAGATGGAACATTTGAACACTTACAGGGACGTATATTAGCGATGGCTAATGATCAGGGACTAATCAACTGGAACTTTGGCGCGGTTGACGGGTCTTTTTCCCCCTGGAAAGGGAGGAGGTGAAAAAATTGCCTATTTGACCGAATTTTAGATTTTAAATTTTGGATAATGGAAAAGAAGATTCTTGCGTTCCATTATTTAAAAAGGTTTGAGAGCAAGCGAATTTATACTGGCTCCGCGAGAAGCAAGCTATGTGGAATAATTCTTTAAACCACATAGCTTGCATTAATTGACTTGCCCCTGACTTGATTGTTGGGGTCAATCTAAAATCCAAAATTGCTTAACGATATATACCATAGATAACTTCTGCATCTAGTCTTGTAGATTAAGTTTTGGTTCATTGGTATTTACGATTAAACCCTATTATGGTATATCAATGGGGTAAATACGCTCCGATGATCTTGCTAATTAATCGGGCAATAGGGACGATCTCGCAAAAACAACTTATCAAGGGTGCTCATTACATTGTTTGAAGTTATGTAGCCTTTTGATTACAGCCTATCAACCACTGCGGTAAACTATGCGTTGATTATGATTCTTTCGCAGAGAAGAACACTCGGAAGGAGCGGTTATTTCAATGTCTCATAGTGTAAAAATCTACGATACCTGCATTGGCTGTACCCAATGCGTCCGTGCTTGCCCTACTGATGTACTGGAGATGGTTCCTTGGGATGGCTGCAAAGCTGCTCAAATTGCCTCTTCGCCCCGTACAGAAGACTGCGTAGGCTGTAAGCGCTGCGAAACCGCTTGCCCCACCGACTTTTTGAGCATCCGGGTTTACCTGGGCGCTGAAACAACTCGCAGTATGGGTCTAGCTTACTAAAAAGCTCAGTGCTGAGTCACCGAACTTCTGATCGCGATGGGGGTCTACTGCCCAACTGTTCTTTCCAGAACGGTTGCCTTGATCTCCTTGGAACACAAGAAAGAGGCGTAAGCCTTTGCGCCTCTCGGCAGTGATACAGACCATCAAAGAAAGCCTCCGCACCCTGCGGGAAGCACGCTACAGAGTTCTCGCTGAGTTCTGAGTCCTGAGGCAAAAGAAGTAAATCAAAAAAACAATTTCTTGATTCTTCACTCAGCACGGGCTACGCCCCGCTACGCTAACGGAACTCAGAACTCAGTGCTCAAGAATTTTAAAGTTTCTTAATAGAAAGCACCTTTAGCAATACCTAGTGGTAGAGGGAGTAATTTACTCCCTTTTTTTTTGCAAAACGTCGAGTTTGTGCTAAAGACTATACTGGATTAAATTATCCTGAAAAAAAGCGGTGTGAACAATGTGCGGAATCGTTGGATATATAGGCACTCAAGCGGCGACAGACATTTTACTGGCTGGGCTGGAAAAACTAGAGTACAGGGGCTACGATTCTGCTGGAATCGCCACTATTTGGGAAGGTGAGGTTAATTGTGTGCGGGCAAAGGGCAAACTGCATAACTTGCGTTCTAAACTCGAACAAATAGAAACCCCTGCCCAAATTGGTATTGGTCACACACGCTGGGCAACTCATGGTAAACCAGAAGAGTACAACGCCCATCCCCACATGGATACGGCAAAGCGAGTGGCGGTGGTGCAAAATGGGATTATCGAAAATTACCGCGAGTTGCGCGAGGAACTCAAACAAAAAGGACACGAATTTCGTTCTGAAACCGATACAGAAGTAATCCCCCATCTCATAGCCGAATTTTTGAAGAATCTTCCCCCTTCATCTCCCTCATCTCGCTTCCTAGAGGCAATTCGCCAAACCGTTAACCACTTGCAGGGGGCATTTGCGATCGCAGTTATTTCTGCTGACTACCCCGATGAATTGATTGTTGTCCGCCAACAAGCACCTTTGGTAATTGGTTTTGGGCAAGGGGAGTTCTTTTGTGCGTCTGACACGCCAGCGATCGTTGCCTACACCCGTGCAGTGCTACCTCTGGAAAATGGCGAAATAGCCCGACTCACACCTTTGGGCGTTGAGATTTACAATTTTGCTGGCGACAGGTTGAAAAAACAACCCCGACTACTCAACTTCAATCCTGCAATGGTAGAAAAGCAGGGATTCAAACACTTCATGCTCAAAGAAATCCATGAGCAACCAGGGGTAGTGAGAGCTAGTTTAGACGCTTACTTTAATCCAGCCGAATCTACAGAATCGCCAATCAATCTTGGTTTACCTGCGGATTTATACAAGGATTTAGAACAAATTCAGATTGTCGCCTGTGGTACCAGTTGGCACGCAGCATTAATCGGAAAATATTTAATCGAACAACTAGCAGGAATTTCAACTCAGGTACATTACGCTTCTGAGTATCGCTATGCACCATCACCTGTGACGGCTAACACGTTGATCATTGGCGTTACCCAATCAGGTGAAACTGCTGATACCCTAGCAGCTTTAGCGATGGAAAAAGAACGTCGCCAGGGAAAAGAACCCAAATATCAAGCGCGACTACTGGGCATTACCAATCGCCCCGAAAGCAGCCTCGGTCATATGGTGCCGCATATTATTAGTACTCTAGCGGGAATTGAAATTGGGGTAGCGGCGACAAAAACTTTTACCGCCCAACTGATGGGATTTTATGCTTTGGCACTGGATTTAGCAGCTCGTCGTCAGACAGTTTCAAAAGATGCATTAGAGAAAATTATTAACGGGTTGCGGCAAATTCCCAAAGAAATTGAAGCAACTTTGGAAAGTCAAGAATGTTTAACTGAACAGCTAGCCCACGAATTCGCCGAAACCCAAGATTTCATTTTTGTGGGAAGAGGAATTAACTTCCCCATTGCTTTGGAAGGGGCGTTGAAATTAAAAGAAATTAGCTACATTCACGCCGAAGGGTATCCGGCTGGAGAGATGAAACATGGCCCGATCGCTCTTTTGGATGCGAAAGTACCAGTAGTTGCGATCGCAATACCTGGTAGTGTTTACGAAAAAGTTATTTCTAATGCCCAGGAAGCAAAAGCCAGAGATTCTCGCTTAATTGGCGTGACTCCAGTTAAAGATGGCGAAGCTGGGGAAATTTTTAACGATCTGCTTCCTGTCTCTCATGTAGAAGAATTACTTTCTCCGATTCTGACAGTGGTTCCCTTGCAATTATTGGCTTATCATATTGCCGCCCTTCGCGGTTTGGATGTCGATCAGCCTCGTAACCTTGCTAAAAGTGTCACTGTAGAATAATTTATACTATTTAATCAATAATTATACTGCGACTTACCTGATATTATTGTTGGATAGTTAAATTTTAGCACATCCAGCAATTTTTTTTGAGGTCATGTCTGGCACAAGGGGCTATATGTCTATACAATCTCAAAATGATTGATGTTGGGTTTTTAGTTGGGCTTAAACCTTGAATAAATCGATTTTTATACTAAAGCGATGCTAAAAACAAATTTATGGTTATTAGAGGAGTAACATTTAGCCCTCTTCTGTCACTTTCCGAGTATTCTGAATAAAAGGATTAAAAGAAAAAACTCTGGAAGGTAAGTAGGGCAATGGATGTAGAATTCCAAATCTTGAAACATTTAGCAAGAGATGCCCATCCAACAGTTGCGATCGCCCACGGACTGGAAGAAGTTTACCAACCAGCTAACCCAGAAAATTCCCAACCCAAAACAACCAAAGGCAAAAGCCGTAAAAAGACGACACAGGAGCCAGTATAATGAGCGTCTCAGACTTTGTTCGCCGACAATTACACCGCATATTGGAACAGCACCGCATAGTCGTTTGGTACGATAGCGATCGCACTTTTGCTGATTTTATTCAATCCTTCCAAGCTGACTCTTGTGTAGTCGTATCTACTGTTGAGTCTATTTTGAACTCCCGTCGTCAAGCTGAAGCCATCTACCGCCAGATGAACGAGTCTGATGACTTAGCCAAAGCTGGGTTGAATCTCCTCATTTACGTACCCCGCCAGCATGGAACAATAGAAGATGAGAAGCGGCAAGATCCGTTTGAAGTTTTCGCATGGGCTGGTATGGCGTTTGGCGACAAAGAAGCAGAACAGTTAGAATCTCTTGCCAGACAAGCAATACCAGAACGGGCTATAGAGATTACTCGGCTATTTGCCCAAGGCAGTCCAACGCTATCGATGTTAGACAATTTACAGTTCCATCACCGTTCGCCTTTACTGTTAGAGGCGCTAGGTACTGACTCACCATCAGAAGCGATCGCCTTAGTCCTCTGCTTAGATGAAAAATCACAACGTATTGATTCCATTAAAGGTTGTTAAAAGAATTTTTGCAGTTATTGGCAACGGAGATTGGCTTTAAACCTCTATCAAAAGCCAAATCCTGGGCAGAAATCAGAAAGCAACTCGGTCAGTATCTGCTGTTCAACGAGTTTGCCCTCGACCTGCCTTGTAAACGTACGCTCAGACTGGTAGAATCAGGCGGAGAGCTAATTCCTGTCTTAGGTGAGAGGAAACTGGAAGAGTCCAAGCACCGGATGCGACTGCTACAGGAAAAATACGGCGATCGCTTCAAAGATATCGAACCGGAAGATATTTTCAGCAAAAAAGTAAATGCCTTGGGCAAGCAGTTAGCCTCTGTGAATTTATTAGTTGTCCGCACCAAAGACCCTGACCGCATTGCTGAAAGTATTGGCAACATGAAAGCCCGAAAATATCTTTCGGATGTAGTCGGTGAAATGGTAAATATAATTCGTCGATTATCTACAATTGGGTTCACCCATTTTGTCATTGGTGCAGATCATGGTCACGTCCTAATTGACGAAATACCATTAGGAGATGTAATTCCCAAACCAGGGGGTGAGTGGTTGAAAACTAAGCGCAGGAATTTGCTTGGGCAATTTATATCTGGCGAATCTTCAAGTGTAGTTATCTTCAAAACTGAGCAGGTTGGTATCCAAGGAGATGCCTAAGACCTCTGTGTTGCCAAAGGCTTTAAAGTTTTTCAACAAGTTGAAGGTTACTTCCACGAAGGCATAAGCTTGCAGGAGGCGATCGTGCCATTGGTAATTTTGCGATCGCAAGGTAAGATTACAGCTCAGAGTAAGGCGAATATTTTCCTGCATTATAAGTACGATTACTTTGCCAATAAAGTAATCAATCTGCGAGTCTGCTATGAATATTTGCTACCAGAAGCAATACAAGTCCGCATCGAAGCTTACGATGGCTCAACAGTAAAAGCAAGCGGGTAGGTAAAGCAACCGACTGCGATGCTAGAGACGAACGAACTGGTGAAATCATACTCCAGCCCAATCAAGAAACTTCGGTTCCTATCTTACTGGAGTCTGACGACATTTCATGCTCCAAAATTGAAATGCGAGCAATTGACCCACAAACTGGCGTAATTTGGGCAAAGTTAGAACTAGAAAATCGCTTACTAGATTAAGAATGAACTCATGTTTCAAGATGCGCTAGACCAAAAAGTTAATCAAACATTTCCAGGAAAGGTAGTACGTAAGGACTTGCTACATCAAATCAAGGGTGGGGAAAATGTACCATCCTATGCACTGGAATATCTTCTGGGAAAATACTGCGCCTCAGATGATGAAGATGAAATCTGCATTGGCATTCAGGCTGTCAAAGAAAGACTACAAAGCAACTACTTCCGCCACGATGAAGCTAACAAAGCCCAAGCGCTAGTAGAACAACGGGGGCGACATCGATTTATAGACCGTATACAAGTTCGTTGTCCTGTAATTGCTCTCACCAAAAGCATCCCTTTTTACTTGGATAACTAGCTATCCAATAAAGTAGGCAGACTTAAGAGCGATTACTCTCACAAAATTGCGATGGTCGCTTTGCGAACCGCCGCAGGCATCGCACCAAAAAACAATCAGCAAATGAAGTAAACCTGTAGCAGTTATTCTAGAGAAAGCTAGAGTTCTGAAATTTTGGCATATTTGAGCTAACCGAAATCATCAGATAATAATGGCACATCATAAAATTTAAACTTTTGGTCTACTGTAATTATTGTTAAACCTTCTATCAAAGCTTGAGCAATTAACATCCTATCAAAAGGATCTTTATGGTGTAGAGGCAAATCAGCAACCTTTATTCCATGTGCCAATGTCATAGACAAAACCTCAAACCGACTGAACCGCAAAGCCTCCTCCAAATTACCAGGAGCAATTAACTTTCCTAAAGACTGTTTAATTGAAATTTTCCAAGCACTAATCGCACTGACGAAAATTAAATTTTCAGGATTAATAATTACCTCTCGTACCTGATCTGACAATTTAGAATCATTTTCTAAAAACCACAATAAAATATGAGTATCTAACAAAAAACTCACTATTCATCCCCATAAAATGCTGCAACTACTTCTTCTGAAGTCTCATCAAAATCATCAACAATCTTAACTTGTCCCTGCCAAAAACCTGCAACTCTTGGCTTGAAGGCATCATTTAAATCAGCTTTAGGAACTGTAGGCTCAGGTTGAGCTAAAGGCAAAATTTTTGCCAAAGGGACACCCTGATGAATTAGGGTAATTTCAACATGATTTTGGATATCTGACAATAAATCAGCTAAATTATCAGATAAGTCAGCAATATCAAAAGTTTTTGGTGACATTTTGCTTATGCCCTACTGATTACCAGTATTATAACCAATAAAATCTACCCTCACTGAAGATGAAATTGAATAGTATTGGAGGATGAAGAATGATTAAAAAATATAAAGAGTGTAATAGTTCATACGGTAAATAATTATTTTAAATCGGCTCAGTTCCCTGTTGCCACAACTCCAGCCAATCATAATTAACACTAGTCACAGCAAAATCTGGTTCTTTATGGAACGGACGCCGTAAATAGTGAATAGAACAATTACTTTCCATATCTTCTGCTAAAGGCACTTGCACCAATGCCAAAATTAAATTATCTGGCTTGTTTAGAGCAATAATAATTTCATTCTTCGTCACTGTCACAGTTTTAGCACCTGTAATTCGCCCTTTCACTTCAATAAATCGCAACTGTCCTGTTTCTGGAATGCGCGACTCAATATCATAGCCGCACTTCTGATGACTCACATCTATTGGTTCATACCCTAAATTGCGTTCTGCTTCCATCACAGCCGTCGTTGCTGCCTTACGCCTAGAGCCATTTAGATTTGTCCGTGCATCTTGTATGGAATGTTCTAGATAAACTAAGGCGCGGGTTTCTTCGCTGGAATCATTTTCATCCACTAAGATAGTGCCTTGTTTCAACAAATCCCGGTGTCGTTCCAAAGTCAAGTCAATTGTGGCATCCAGTAGAGAATGTCCAGAACAGATGAAGGCAGCTAGGGGTTTCCCAGAAATGCTGATCAAATCTTTTTCAAAGCAGATGCGTTCGTAGAACTTCCGAGGCGATTGCTTACAAAGGTCAAACAATGCACTTCTTAAAATAGGCGATCACCATTTTCAGGTTAGATACCAAACCGAAAAAATAGTTTGTAATCTAGCGGAGATTTAATCATCAAGTTCGCTAGATAAATCAGAAAGTTTAAGCTGCCTAGATGAATGAAAAATAGTTAAAATATTTACTTCATTATTATTTACTAAATAAACAATCCGGTAACTACCAAAGATAATTTCCCTAATATTCTCTTTACTTATTTCCGGCACTATACGTCCTGAATATGGAAAATTTTCTAGACGTTATACAGATAAAAATACTTTATTCACAAATATCTGAGCAAAACTTGGCGCATCTCGCGCAATAAAATCACCTATTGCTTATAAATCAGTTAAAGCCTGATTTGTCCAGTTTATTCGTACCATGTCTTAATTTGTTTTTTAGCTTCTTCATGTGGCACGATATTACCAGCATCGACTTGTTGTAAACCTTGATTCACTTTATATAGAAAATAAAGACGCTCCATTACTTCTTCAAAAGTAACATTCTGTGGCATTTCTTCACTACCTTAAGAACTTGGTATTTTACGTTAACATTTGCTGTCATTTCAATTACTCATCATATATTTTTACTACCAAAGCTTTGTTATTCTAGCAGTTTTTAGATTTTATAATAAATTATATAAGATGCGATCGCATACATCACCAACCAAAATTACTGATTTGGCTTTGTCTGGGGAGCGATCACCATTGAATCTTGTAGTAAATAGTTCCAAACCCTTACAAGGCTAGCTTTTGAGGAATTGTACAACTTTTTTATTTATCAATATGACGAATTTTGGGAAAATTGTACAACTTTATTTTTATAAATCGCGTGAATGCCAACGGTAATATAGGGGTTACAAACTGCAAAATTGTACAACTTTTTTATACTTTTACAGGACAAACGTAGTCAGAAAAAACTTTGATTTTGACACTCATGGCATATTCCTCTGAATACACTGCTCAGATCAACGGCAAATAAGTACTACCGTTGATCACAGTGTTATGTAGAGCCTAAGTTTCAAGCAGCCTGACCCGGCTTGAGCACGATCTTGATGCAGTTGTCCTGTTTATGCTTGAAGATTTCGTAGCCGTGGGGGGCTTGCTCTAGCGGCAGACTGTGGGTGATGACGAACGAGGGGTCAATATCGCCGTTTTGAACGTGATCGAGTAGCGTCTGCAAATACCGATGCACGTGGGTTTGTCCTGTTTTCATGGTTAAACCTTTGTTCATGAAAGCACCCATCGGCATCTTGTCTACAAAGCCCGTGTAAACACCGGGAACCGACACCGTACCGCCTTTACGACAAGCAACAATCGCTTGACGCAATACATTGGGTCGATCGGTTTCCATTCGTACTGCTTGCTTTGCCTTATCATAGAAGCCTTCCAAACCCATGCCGTGAGCTTCCATTCCCACCGCATCCATAACCGAATCGGGACCCAGACCCCCAGTCATTTCTTTGAGGGCTTCACCCACCTCGGTTTCTTCATAGTTCAAAACTTCTGCTCCCCCATCTTTTGCCATCTGGAGCCGTTCGGGAACGCGATCAATGGCAATGACGCGCCCAGCACCCAGCATGAAGGCACTTCTAATCGCAAACTGCCCAACTGGACCGCAACCCCAAATCGCAACTGTATCTCCTGGTTGGATGTCACAATTTTCTGCTGCCATATAACCAGTAGGGAAAATATCAGTAAAAAATAGGACTTTTTCATCTGCCAGTCCATCGGGAATCTTGAATAACCCGACATCGGCAAAGGGAACGCGGGCATATTCCGCTTGACCTCCAGCATAGCCCCCCGTCAAATGGGAGTAACCGTAAAGACCTGATGGAGAATGACCCATCATTTTTTCCGCCATCCAAGCGTTGGGGTTGGAGTTATCGCACAGCGACCATAAATCCCGATTGCAAAAGAAACACGAGCCGCAGGAAATGGTAAAGGGGACAACGACGCGATCGCCAATGGCAAGGGCTTTGCCTTTGTTATGGATATTTCCATTTTTAAAAGCACTGCCTAGTTCAACGATCTCTCCCATGAATTCATGCCCCAAGATGTCCCCCGGTTTCATTGTGGGGTTGAAGCCGTCATACAGATGCAAATCAGAGCCGCAGATCGCCGTTGAGGTGATTTTCACGATCGCATCACGCGGATTAATGATTTTGGGATCGGGTACGGTTTCGACTTCTACCTTGTTGGTTCCTTGCCAGCAAACTGCTCTCATTGCTTTTCCTCTTTTGATAAGTTTTTAATTGTTATTAGGCTTAGTCGTGTCCTTTGGGTTGACTTTCAGTTGTCGCAATCTCGCCTGTTTCCATCAGCATTTTGAAGCGGCCTAAATCATCTCCTAGCTGCTGTTCGGGTGCTTCGCCAAAGAGTTTGGCAATTGCATCTCCAATCGCTCCACCCGGTGGATTGTATTCCGTGATGACTTTGACCTCAGTGCCGCGATCGTTGAGTGCCGACTTGAAGCGGACAGAACCAGAGTTCGCAATATCTGCGCCTTCAACTGAAGTCCAACTAATCAATTCGTTTTCGCGGTCTTCAACGATGTCTGCATCCCATTCAACGCTTGTGCCTAACGGCCCGCTAGTTATCCAGTGAGATCGCTTGTCGTTATATACCTTCACGTCTTTGAGATGCTTCGTAAAACGGGGCAAGTTCTCAAAGTTATGCCAAAAGCGGTATAGTTCCTCTGCTGGCTTGTTGATCGTTACAGTTTTTTCAACCTTAATGCGTTGATTCATAACAATTGTCTGATTGAGATACTGTCTTTTCTTGTTGATACTGAGGTGAGCGAGCAATGGTCATGCTGTGAGCTTGAGAAGACGTAAGAGCTTAAAGCGATTACAGCAGCTTACTTATTGTCCGATCCGGGTTCATTGAGCTTGCGGTTCAGTTCAGCAGTGACCATATCAGGCAAAAATTGGCTGACAGTGCCCTGAATCTTCGTCTTAAGCGATTCTGCAAGTACACTATCCTTACCTGCCATCAGAGCCTCAAACTCCTGCTTGGCGACAAGGGCTGGGTCATCCTTTTTGTCCGAACCCACTTTCGTGTCGTCCAGTTCTGCACGGTGGAAGAAGTTGGTTTCAGTAGCTCCGGGCATGAGTGCGGTGACGGTAACACCAGTGTCCTTCAATTCGTTGCGGATTGCTTCTGAGAAGGAGTGAACGAATGCCTTGGATGCTGCATAAACTGCTTGAAACGGACTGGGCATCTGAGAGACAATTGATGAGGTAAAGAGAATTCTGCCCTTCTTGCGATCAACCATGTCTTTCACGACTCGTTTGGCAAGATGAACCGTTGAGGCGATGTTTAGCTCAATCAGATTGAGTTCTTCCTGCAAATCGGTCTTGATAAACTCGCCGCCAACACCGACACCTGCGTTGATAGCGATCGCATCCACGGGTTGCCCGATCGCCTTAATCTTGTCGTAAAGCTTCTCAACTCCATCATAGGTAGCGAGATCGGTTTGCACCGTCTCGACCTTAGCACCCAACTCCTTAAAGGCAACAGCTGCCTCATTGATGCTTGAACCAGTAGACGTAACTAAGAGATCAAAGCCGTTTTGGGCAAATTGTTTTGCAAGTTCGTAACCGATGCCGCTGGAAGCACCGGTCACGACAGCTAAGGGGCGGGTCAATGAACTATCCATGATGTTTTACTCCTTTCAAATGCTTTTACTTTTTCTACTCCAAACTACAGATGGAGTTGCCTGTGCTGAATCAGTGTTTCAACCCTTTAAAGACATTTTGAATGATGTCTTATTAGAGCCGATCAAAATTCTGCATTTGCCATTGCACAGCGGTTCCATACTTCATTTGCTCGTTGCGCTTATCCATCAAATCCCAAGCGCAGTCCGGCTGCCGCAGCGCTTACTGCCTGCTTTGCTTTGTCATCGACGACTCCTATGCCAAAGAATTTATCTCACGTTAGGGTAGTTGGTTGTCCTGAAGGTAATAGGTAATAATGTTCAAACAGGTGCTATGACAATCTAGGCAAGTTTGAATAAACTGCTGCATCTGTGGATTTACTTGGTGCAGTTGAGCCTGGGTCATGACATTTATCTCCTAACTTATTTCATCTTAGGAAGACACTTGATTAATCACCTCTAGCTTAAGGGTGTTTGTAGCGATCGCCTATCTCTGTTGAAGGGCTGATTACGTATTAGGTCTAGTTGTGTGCTTAGGACTCGTGCAAAAATAACTTACCAGCAATTTTGCTGGTGATAATAATTATCACTACCATCCAGAAATGGATTTTTAATAAGCTGAAAAACATCTAATTTGTATAACCGTAAACATAACTATTGTGGGGTGAGCAACATGAGCGCCCTAATTATGCAAGTTCAATGTAGAACAGCTTAAATGAGATCGGGTGATTTTTTGCCGCAGTAGAACTTCTCAAGTTAATCTTGCACTAATTTAATTAGCTTAAACCCTTACGAGTAAAGGGTTTATAAAATTATTTAACCGGATTATTTATTTACAGCTGTATCTGTCTAGAATCACAAACACAATTTATAGCGATCGCACACCCAGCAAACTCAAGTTGTTAATCTGAACTTTGCACTTGGATGTAATAGCCACTGAATCTGTGAGCAAATATTCCTAAATCCTTACAGGGAAAACGTTTGCGAAATTGTACGACTTTATTTTTTGAGATTAACGTAAATCTGAAGGTAAATAAAAGGGTTACAGACGTTTAAATTGGATGACTTTTTTATTTGTTTACAATATCCACTAGGTTAAGAACGCCGGACATTCAAGCAACACCATTCTTTGCGTTTCCACAGGGTAGCAACGATCCAACCATTTTCTTCTAAGGCGTCAGCAACAGCTTTAGATTGTTCCAGTAAAATACCACTAAAGATAGCCCAAGTCTCAGGTTTAGCGATCGCACTCATTTGGGGAACCAATTCAATAATCACATTAGCCAAAATATTGCATACAATGCCGTCCACTGGTTGAGAAACTAGTTTTGTCAAAACGTCTACACTTCCCTGTGCAGGTAGTAAACGTTCTGGACTAATATCGTTCAGGACACCATTACTGATAGTTGATTGCACCGCCAAAGGGTCAGTATCTACTGCATAGACTTTCTCGGCTCCCAATAGCAGCGCCCCAATAGAAAGGATACCAGAACCACAGCCAATATCCGCAATTACCAGATGTTCATGTTTGTTACTAGTACCCACAAACGACTGAGGAAGTTTACTCAGCCGCATTTCTAGGGATTCCAAACATAGCTGAGTGGTAGCATGGTTCCCCGTACCAAATGCTACACCAGGGTCAAGACGAATCACTAACCGTTCCGTTGTTTCTGGTAATGGTAGCCACGCGGGGTTGATTAGGAAGCGATCGCCTATTTCTTGCGGATGCCAATATTGTTTCCAGCTAGTTGCCCAATCTTCCTCATCAATTAACTGCCATTGCAGTGAGGGAGATGAAAGTCCTACACAGAGGGCATCTTGACGCAGCCACAGCGACAGCGCTGCCAAATCTAGTAGCTGTGTTTGAATTGTCGACAAGTAAGCTCTTACTAAAGATGAATTTCCTTTGTTTTCACTAGCTGTACCACGACAGCCAAAATCTTCCAGTCGCCAAAAGATAGAATCTTCTAGGTCTGGCTCACATGAAATCTGTAGTTCCCACCAGGTGTTTGCCATATAATTTTAGATTTTAGATTTTAGATTTTAGATTGGGGACTTGGTAACGGTTAATGATCAATGCGAAAAACAATGAGCAATTAGCCATTACCAATCCAAAATCCGTCTTGGAAAGTTCTGAGCGGGTAGCGCAGCCTTTTCAAGTCCGTGAGCGTCGGAAGCCGACCCTCAGACTTTCCGCAAAATCCGAAATCCAAAATTAAAGTGTTACCGTATACGCATCCCGAATACCAGGGACTTTAATAATCTCGCCCAAAATGCCCTCAGGTAAGGGGTCATCTATACTCAAAGCCATTACCGCATCACCACGGACGATTTTACGACCTACTTGCATACTGGCAATATTCACATTAAAACTGCCGAGTAGGGAACCAAGTTTGCCGATAATCCCCGGCATATCGCGGTGCAGGGTAAACAACATATATTTGCTGGGTGGGACGTTAATCGGGAAACCGTCAACATCAGTCAGATGGATTTCCCGCTCACCCAACAAAGCGCCTGTGACAGAATGAGTACCTAAAGTACCCGTGGCTTCTAGATGCAGTGTGCCGGCATAGTCTCTAATTGAAGCATCACGGGTTTCAATCACCCGAATTCCGCGTTCTTTAGCTTCTATGCTGGCATTTACGTAATTTACCCGTTCCCGCAAAGCTTGGTAAAGTAATCCTTTGAGGGCAGCTACTACCAAAGGCTGACTTTTGTTGGTCGCGAGTTCCCCTTGCAGTCGAATATTGAGTACTTCCACCCGTCCGCCAGCTAGTTGTCCCACCAGATTACCTAGAGTTTCTGCTAGTTGCATGTAGGGTTTGAGTTCTTCCAACACATCGGGGCCGAGTCCAGGAATGTTGACTGCTGAACGTGCTGGTAGTCCTAGAAGTACATCCCGAATTTGTTCGGCAACATCAATAGCCACATTTACTTGAGCTTCCGCGGTGGATGCTCCCAAATGAGGGGTGAGGATGATTTCTTTGCCTAGCGATCGCAACTCAGATTCACCCAGTGGTTCTGACTCAAACACATCCAAGGCTGCACCCCCGATTTTACCCGCTTTCAGAGCTGCTGCTAAAGCTACTTCATCAATGATCCCACCACGAGCGCAGTTGATAATCCGGGCTGTGGGTTTCATTTTTGCCAAGGTTGTGGCATTGATTAAGTGGGTGGTTTCTGGGGTTTTCGGGATGTGTAGGGTGATATAGTCTGCTTGCTGGAAGAGTAAATCTAGCTCTACTAACTGACAGCCAATTTGTTCGGCTCGGTCTGTGGAGATAAAAGGGTCATAAGCTAGGAGTTTCATCCCCATTGTCCTAGCTACAGCCGCAACATGGGAGCCAATTTTACCCAAACCGACAACGCCGAGAGTTTTTTTGTAGACTTCCGCGCCGACAAAGCTATTGCGATCCCACGCACCCCGTTTCACCGAAGCGTTAGCATCAGGGATGTGGCGAGACAAAGCCAAAATCATCGCTAGCGCATGTTCGGCGGCGGCAATTGTATTTCCCTCTGGAGAATTGACTACCACAATTCCCCGGCGTGTGGCAGCGGGAACATCCACATTATCCACACCCACACCAGCACGACCGATGATTTTTAGCTGGGTGCCGGCTTCAATGATTTCTTGAGTGACGCGTGTACTAGAGCGAATCATCAGCGCGTCATACTCACTAATAATTTCGAGCAGTTGGGCTGGTTTTAGACCTAGTTTGACATCAACGGTAGCAACTTGCGAAAGAATGTCAATTCCAGCTTGGTCAATAGAATCTGAGACAAGAACCTTAGACATGATTATTTCATTTAAAGCTACAGGTTTTGCTGCACAAGACTTTTTAGTTTAGTCTTTATCTGTGGCAATTGAGTAAAAATTATTCGTTTTAATATCAACTTAACCTTGACTTACGCTACGTGCTGATGGTATCGAGCGTGAATTGCTCCCGGTGGGTACTGCCTCCTAAGTATTTGAACATGAGTGCCTGTTTGCGCCACCCTGTCGCTAAATATAAAGCATGAATAGCACTAAGCACCTATATATTTATTAATAGTTAAGAGTTACCAAAATTTTATCGGCTTAAGCAACTTCCTTGGTGGAGAAGAAACGCCTGCATTCTTGACTGGGCTGCAATTTTAGCTGAGGCAATGCTCTGCACAACCACCAAACGAGCTAGTAACTATTATATCTGTCGAATCTTGGCTGTTTCTCAATACCACAAGTGGTATCCCTTAGTCAAAGTAAAACATTCCATCAAGATAATCGCTCAGATAAAAGCTTTGTTCGTAGTGAGCGATAAATAGCTCTACTATATAAGGTTATCAAGAGTTAGAGCCATTTAGTACGAGCAGTTAATGTATGTGCCTCAGCAAACACCCCGTTGTAGACATCGCTAGCAAAGAAATCGCTATAATTCTGGTGAGCCAAATAGAGTGAAATATCGTTTGAGTTTTGGGGAAACCAGCCATGTTAGAGTACAACTTGCCAAGGTACTTGCCTTCAGCCGAGGAACTACCGGACTCTGATGAAACGCCTGTGGATAATGAACTGCAAGAATTGATACCAGGCTTGCTGAAGGCGATTCTGCTGATACTTTGGGCAGAACGCATGGACTGGCTCTTTGCCATAGATATGGGTATTTATTATCACCCCGATAAATCACCCATTGTGCCAGATGGCTTTTTGAGTTTAGGGGTAGAGCGGTTTTATGATGAGGAACTGCGTCCCAGTTATGTGCTGTGGGATGAAAATGTTGTACCTATTTTCGTGCTAGAAGTAGTTTCCCAAAATTATCGCAAGGAATACACTACTAAATTAGATGAATATGCGGCTTTGGGTGTACTTTACTACGTGATTTATTCCTCTCGTCGCCGCCGCAAACCGCATCTGGAAGTACATAAGTTAGTTAATGGTAGGTATGAATTGCAAAAGCGAAACCCCGTTTGGCTACCAGAAATTGGCTTAGGAATTGGTTGCGAAAGGGGAAATTATTGCGGTGTAACGCGGGAATGGATGTATTGGTATGATGAGCAAGGACAACGGTATCTCACGCCCGCAGAACAAATAAAACAAGAAACACAACGCGCTCAACAAGAAACACAACGCGCTCAACAAGAAACACAACGCGCTCAACAAGAAACACAACGCGCTCAACAAGAAACACAACGCGCTGAAGTTGCAGAACAACGGGTGCAACAATTAGCAGAACAATTAAGAGCGCTGGGAATCGATCCAGATAATGTCGGTTAACTGAATATTTTGCAATATTTTCAACAAGACTGAAAAATCAGGTTTTTCAGATTTATGTATTTGCTATAGATTCGGGTTTGCTACTGGAAGCTGTCAGTAAAAAACTATTGCCTTTTAGGAATAACGTTCCTGATTCCACTTTTAGCGCCAACAGTATCACCTTTGTAACGAGGGATGATATGAATACTGGCGTGCATAATATTTTGACCGGCGGCTCGATTGATATTCATTCCTATATTAAAACCATCAGGTTCAAATTCTGTTTTGAGAATTTCTTGTACTTTGTTCACCATAAGCCAGCAAGCGGATTGCTCTTTCAATGGTAGTTCAAAATAACTGCTAACATGACGTTTAGGAATAATCAAGATATGTCCTTTACTTATAGGATAACCATCAAAAATAGCATAAGCAGTTGCTGATTCAGTTAATAATTTTAGACTTTTATGAGGATTACAGAATATGCAATAATTAGATGAATTTCGCTGATGATTATAGTGAACATACTCATATAATTCTCGATGTTCATCTAAGCAAAGTGAAGCAAAGGGAAGTTTGACAATACACTGATAAGTAGGTTTTTTATGGACATAATGTTCTCGAAACCCTTCTTTTCTCAGATCCCTTCTTACAGCATAATAAGCTTTGCCTCCTGGTTTTAATAAGTGTGATATTTCCATAAGAACATTAGTTTGTTCTTCAGTAAATAAAACATTTAAAACATAAAAGCAAATTATGGTATCAAATTTGTTATCAGGATATTGTGGAAAATAATAGGGGTCATAGCCTGTTATATCACAACCTTTTTGGCGCAATATTTTAACATCATTACCAAAGCCACAACCAAAGTCTAGTATTTTGCCTTGTAGAAGGTTTTGATTTAATAAAAGCTGTGCAGGAAATGACAGATAACTTCTTTCGATCGCAGTAAGATGGCTGAACTGATTTTTTTGCTGTTTCATGGAATTTTGGTGCTGATGTCCCAAAATTATTATTCCCAGCATCCCTTTAGGTTATGCGATGTCTACGACGGGCTACGCCTACGCATCAGGGTCAACACCTAGCTCGCGCAACTTAGCTGCTAATATATCAGCACGCTGCCGTTCTTGTTCAGCACGTTGGCTTTCCTGTTGGGCTTGTTCGCTGCTCCACAACAGCAAATTTCCTTCTGTATCCCACCACCGCAGCCAATTCATGGTTTGGCATAATCTTTCACCTTGCCAAATTCCGAGAAATAACTCTAACTCAGGAATCCAGTAACGTCCATTAGCGTCTGCTTGCTGCAAAGTATATTGTCCATTTTGCAAGCAGCGTAGTTCTATGCTTGGTTCGTAAGGATCGTAGGTTACGTAGGTTGGAACTTGGAGAATCTTTTCGTAATAATAGAGTTTACCGTAGGGTGGAGTTGAGCGGACTGATAGTTCTCCACCTTCTGTGTCTGAGAGAAATTCCATCACTACAGTCACAGCAGCGCCTTCTAAATTTTGGGTATAGCTGCGACGAACTACATTTGTTCCTACAGACTGGACTTGAGGGACATAAAACCAGTCTGGTGCTTTAACGACAATTTTTTTGTTGACTGTGGCTACAAGTCCAAAATTAGAGCCAATCAGCATCTGGGGTTGGATGCGTCCTGTGCTTCCCAAAGCATCGGTAAGCGCAGCAGCGATCGCAGGTTGTTGAATATTTTCCACTGGATCGTCAGGTAAAATGAAGTCGCCTGGGAGTGCTTCCCAAGTAACAATTGGTTCTTTTTGGATGGGGTTAACTTGTAGAACCATAAAAATACTCCTAATATCAATGCACAGTATATTAGTTATTTTTAACAAATCTTCAACCAGCATCGCTCTTAAGTTAAAAACTCAGAAATCTGGAAATATTTCTCTTGCGACTGTATATACTCGTAGTCAAGCACTTAACAGGCGTGAGTATGATAGTCGAGTGGTTCACTCTCTGGATAGGTCAAAAAACGGTTGGATTTCTTGTCAAAACTATTATCAGCGAAGAGTTTGTCAAGGATTTAGTCAAGGACTACGCCAAAGATTTTTTCAAATATATCTTTAATAATACTGTAACCGCGCCTTTTAAGCGAGAACCCCTGGAGAAAGCTGTTGTCATGGCTGTAACAGAATTTTTGCAACTGATGCAGCAGGATTTAGATGATAGTGAACTCGCTGAAGATGAAATCAAAAAGTATGAGCAGCCGCTAAATAAATTTCTGAAGTATCCAGAAGTCAAAGAAATTTTTGGAACTGCTTTTAAAGATGACTCTCAAGCTATAGACACCAAGAAATTAGAAGTAATTTGGTATGATATTAATGCTTCATTCCCGTTACCGGATGATTTTAACTGGAAACGGATTGCCAGGAAATATCTGCAAAAGGTTAAAGAGATTATTTTAGAAGTTCCTGAACTACGAGAGATTCTGGATTCCCGAAATTTAGACAAAATCCGAGATAACACAACAGAGATAGCCGGGATTATTCCTGATTTTGATTTAGAAAGATACCAAGAAGCTATTAAAGAAACTTATAGCAATCTTAATTTAGACAGTTTAGATACGAGTACTTATGATTATCGAGATAAACTCAAAGTCTGGGATATATTCATAGCACAAAATGTCCGCGAAATTCACCAAGTTATTCCCCGAATTCACGAACTGCCGAAAGAACATCTCCGAAAATTGCGAGAAACTAACGAACTGGAAGCTGAAGTTGAGTTAGAAGAATTAGAACGCTACAAACGAGTTTATTTAGAACAACCGAAACGTTCTGTAGTGGATATTGTAAATGAGCAGCAGACTTATAAATATATCGTGATTCTGGGCGACCCTGGTTCCGGGAAATCTACTTTATTAAAATACTTGGCATTAAATTGGGCTAGGAGTTCTCTGAATAATTCTTTTTCTCTACCGATTCCTGTGCTGATTGAGTTACGCACTTATATGCGGCGGCGGGAGGATAAAGAGTGTGATAATTTTCTCGAATTTTTTCATAAATGTAGTGGTGCGATTTCTCACCTCAACCAACATCAACTGCACGAGCAGCTAAAGAGTGGTAAGGCTTTGGTGATGTTCGATGGTTTGGATGAGGTATTTGATCCTGCTCAACGAGAAGATGTAATTATTGATATTCATCGCTTCACTAATGAATATCGTGATGTGCAGGTTATTGTCACTTCTCGCGTGATTGGCTACAAACCCCAACGTTTGAGAGATGCTGAGTTTCACCACTTTATATTGCAAGATTTAGAACCAGAACAAATTCAGGATTTTATTTACCGCTGGCATGAGTTAACTTTTCTCGATACAGCGGATAAAGTTAGAAAACGGGAACGGCTGCAAATAGGGATTGACACTTCACAATCTATTGCAGAATTAGCAGGAAATCCTCTGTTGTTGACGATGATGGCGATTCTGAATCGGAATCAGGAATTGCCAAGAGATAGAGCCGAACTTTATTATCAAGCATCGCGGGTACTGCTGCATCAATGGGATGTGGAACGTGCTTTGCAAGAAGATAAGAGGTTAGATCCTAAAACTATTGATTATAAAGATAAGCAAGCGATGTTGCGTCAGGTTGCCTATCATATGCAAACGGGCGATAAAGGTTTGGCTGGCAATTTGATTAGTGCAGGTGATTTAGAGAAGATTTTGACTGACTATCTCAAAAGTCTAGAAGTCAGTCAAGCTAGAGAACTTGCGCGGGTGATGATTAATCAACTGCGAACTCGCAACTTTATTTTATGTTTCTTGGGTGCAGATTACTATGCTTTTGTGCATCGGACTTTTTTAGAATATTTCTGTGCTTGGGAGTTTGTCTGGCAGTTTGAGAAGGAACGCAGTATTACAATTGAGGATCTCAACACTGAAGTTTTTGGCAAACACTGGCAAGATGAAACTTGGCATGAGGTGTTGCTGTTAATTGCGGGAATGATTGATGTTAAGTTTGTTGGTGAAATTCTTGATTACTTAATGGTGCAAGATGGCGAAGAGAAAAAGTTTATCAACTTGTTTTTAGCGGCTGGGTGTCTTGCAGAAGTGAGAAATCGCTCGGTGATTGTGTCAACGGCTAATAAATTGCTTGACAAACTCAAAGACTTAACTAAATATGACCTCTGGTACTATTATGAATCCTATGATGATGAAGAAGAAACTGAGCTAGTTCAGGAAATTCGCACTCAAGCAGTTGCAACAGTCGCCACGATTTGGAAAGATAACAGCGATACCTTACACTGGCTCAAAGACCGTGCTAGTGCTGATGATGAAAATGTGCGATATGCAGCCATTGAAGCATTAGTCAGCAATTTCAAAGATGACCCAGACACCCGCTCATTTCTCAAAAACTGCGCCACTGCTGATGATGATGAAAATGTGCGATATGCAGCCATCGAAGCATTAGTCAGCAATTTCAAAGATGATCCAGACACCCGCTCATTTCTCAAAGACCGCGCCAGTGCTGATGATGATGAAAATGTGCGATATGCAGCCATCGAAGCATTAGTCAGTAATTTCAAAGATGACCCAGACACCCGTTCGTTTGTCAAAGACTGCGCCACTGCTAATAATGAATGGGATGTGCGAGGTGCAGCCATCCAAGCATTAGCCAGCAATTTCAAAGATTACCCAGACACCCGCTCGATTCTCAAAGAAATCACCACTGCTGATGATGAAACTGTGCGATATGCAGCCATCGAAGCATTAGCCATCCATTTCAAAGATGACCTAGACACCCACTCGATTCTCAAAGACCGTGCCACTGCTGATGAATCTAGGAATGTGCGACGTGTAGCCATCGAAGCATTAGCCAGCAATTCCAAAGATCACCCAGACACCCACTCGTTTCTCAAAGACCGCGCCACTGCTGATGATGAAACTGTGCGACGTGTAGTCATCCAAGCATTAGCCAGTAATTTCAAAGATCACCCAGACACGCACTCGTTTCTCAAAGACCGCGCCACTGCTGATGATGATGAAAATGTGCGATATGCAGCCATCGAAGCATTAGCCAGCAATTTCAAAGATCATCCAGATACCCACTCGTTTCTCAAAGACCGCGCCACTGCTGATGATAAAACTGTGCGATATGCAGCCATCCAAGCATTAGCCAGCAATTTCAAAGATCACCTAGACACCCACTCGATTCTCAAAGACTGCGCCACTGCTGATGAATCTAGGAATGTGCGACGTGTAGCCATCGAAGCATTAGCCAGCAATTTCAAAGATCACCTAGACACCCACTCGTTTCTCAAAGACCGCGCCACTGCTGATGATGATGAAACTGTGCGACGTGTAGCCATCCAAGCATTAGCCAGCAATTTCAAAGATCACCTAGACACCCACTCGTTTCTCAAAGACCGCGCCACTGCTGATGATAAAACTGTGCGATATGCAGCCATCCAAGCATTAGCCAGCAATTTCAAAGATGACCCAGACACCCACTCGGTTCTCAAAGACTGCGCCACTGCTGATAATGAATGGTATGTGCGATATGTAGCCATCGAAGCATTAGCCAGCAATTTCAAAGATGACCCAGACACCTGCTCGTTTCTCAGAGAACACGCCACAGATGAGAATGATGAGGATGTGCGATATGTAGCCATCGAAGCATTAGCCAGCAATTTCAAAGATGACCCGGACACGCGCTCGTTTCTCAGAGAACTCGCCACAGATGATAATGATGGGGATGTGCGATATGTAGCCATCGAAGCATTAGCCAAATACTTCAGAAATCAGCCTGAGTTGTTTGAAATTTACTACAACTGCGCTGTCAATGACTCCTTTGAGCGTGAGCAAGACTATGAAACCAACCCTCGGCGCATTGCATTGGAGATAATTATTAAGCAATTTCCTCAGCATCCTCAGACTTTACCACTGTTACGCGACAAAGCAGAGAATGACCCAGATGAGCAAGTGCGGAAATTTGCTCAAGAGAAGTTAAAGCAGTGGGAAGAGTAAATGTAAGCTGAGTATATGCCCAAGAAAATTAGAGAACTCAAAAGCTTGTTGCTACAAGCAGGGTTTACATACCGTCCTGGGAAAGGTAGCCACACTAATTGGTATCATCTCCTGCTATCTGGGAGAGTTACTATATCAGGTAAAGACGGGAATGATGCTAAAGCTTACTAAGACAAAGATATTAATAATGCACTTCAACGGTTAGAAGAAATTAAAAAGGCTCAAGAGGAAGAACAAGAATGAATTCTCACTACACAATAATTATTCAGTGGTCTGATGAAGACGAGTGTTTTGTTGTGAGTCTTCCAGAATGGGGAAAGTTTTGTCATACTCACGGAGATACTTACGAAGAAGCTTTCAAAAATGCTCAAGAAGTTTTAGAAATGCTGATTGAATCATCTTTGGCTGACGGTCAACCTCTACCAGAGCCAAAAACACTAGAAAAGTCGTTAAAAGTAGCATAACTTTAAAAAAGCGCTCCCTTGACATCTACCCAAATAATCTAAAGTTCTAGCTCGTTGGTTTAACCAACAGCATAATCTGTAAATTGTCGTTTAAACGGTGAATGAAAGCCGACGACTATATCCTGCTTGGGTATACCTAAATTCGCTAAGTCTTCTCCGACTTCATTTTCTGTACCGTTATGTTGCAGCCAAACTTTACCATCTTTAATATCTATATGTAAAAAACAACCATAAACACGGCGCTGATTTTTCCAACCGACATTCACGAGTTGATAGTGGTGATGTTCTGTGTCAAAAATTAATTGAGTTTCAATTTCGGGATCTTGACTAGCAATTGCAGCATATTCTTGGAGAAGTTGTTGAATTATTTTTTCATATTGTGTTAGTTTATCCATTCGACAATATCCTCCGCCACAGGCTGATAAGTAATCAATTTAAGTTGATATGTTTTGATAATACTTTTATACTAAAAATTCTAATCAAAAGATGTACCCTTGCATTTACTCTGGGAATCATATACTTAGCAAATCTTGCTACTGACTCTCTAGTATCCCCAGGTAATTATACGATGGCTAATCAAAAGATTGCAGGCACTCTTTCGCCAGAAGATATCCAAGAAATTAAAGCAGCGCTACAAATAATCGAACAAAAGATGCCCTTTCTGATTGCTTTAACTGCCCAAGAACGCCGCAAGTTATTCAAAATGGGCGATAAAAGCCTAGCCTTTGTGAACAATAGCGTCAATGCTGCTCAGTCTAACCCTGAGATTTTCCCAGCCAGCTTTGATATTGACGAATTTATCTAGGGTTATCAACTAGCTACCACACTCAGCGAACTTTTAATCTTAATTCAGCAGCTCAATGAACAAGTAGATGATACCCTGTTAGCTGTCGGTAGCGAAGCGATGCTCGGCAGTTTGACAGTTTATGATTACGTCAAGACAGCAGCGAAAAAGACTCCAGGCTTAAAAACTGTAGCAGAACTGTTGAGCGATCGCTTTAAAGCTATTAATAAAGGCAGAACTGCAAAAACTTCCGGCTCTTGATAAATTAATACTTGTGAATGAGTCTTTTAGCTCCATTCATCCACCTTTGATACTCGCGTTACCCTTCCCCAACCCTCCTCTTGACAAGTCGAATTACCCCCCTTAATCCCCCCTTGTAAAGGGGGAAAATGATAAATCTGGTTTCCTCCCCTTGTAAAGGGGAGGGTTAGGGAGGGGTAGTTTTATTATCGCCCTTTTAACTGAGTGGGCAATACCCACCCCAAATTGTTATCCCATCACCTCAGCAGTCTTCTCCTTATCCAACTTGAGAATCAGCACACCTAAAGGTGGCAAACACAAATCCAGCGAATAGGGATGACTGTGCAAAGACCAATCATCCGTCCACTTACCACCTAAGTTGCCCATATTGCTGCCGCCATATTTACGCGCATCACTATTGAACAACTCAGTATAAAATCCCTTTTGCGGTACACCGATGCGGTAGTGAGAATAGGGTTGCGGTGTAAAATTGCAAATCACGATCGCAAAATCATCAGAATCCTTGTCACGACGCATGAAGGAAACTACACTATGGCGATTATCGCTACAGTCAATCCACTCAAACCCCGCTTGGGCAAAATCCTGGGTGTACAAAACTGGTTCAGAACGGTAGAGATGGTTCAATTCCTGGAAAAACGTTTTTAACTGTTGGTGGGCTTCATCCTGCAATAAATACCATTGCAAATCTGTCCAATCATTCCACTCACTCCACTGCCCAAACTCCATGCTCATAAACATGGTTTTCTTGCCTGGGTGAGCAAACATATAGGTAAATAAACAACGCACATTTGCTAACTTCTGCCATGTATCTCCCGGCATTTTACCGATGATATTGCTCTTGCCATGCACCACTTCATCGTGAGACAGGGCCAGCATGAAGTTCTCGCTGTGGTTGTACCACATACTAAAGGTGATATTGTTTTGGTGGAACTGACGGAACCAAGGGTCCATGCTGAAGTAATCCAGCATATCGTGCATCCAGCCCATATCCCACTTCAAGTTAAAGCCCAGTCCGCCTGTGTAGGTGGGCCAAGATACCATTGGCCAGGAAGTCGATTCTTCAGCAATTGAGAGAACACCGGGGAAATAGCTGAAGATCATGTGATTTACCTGACGCAGAAAATCTGCTGCTTCTAGGTTTTCTCTGCCGCCATACTGGTTGGGCAGCCATTCTCCTGGTTCGCGGCAATAGTCGTTATAGAGCATCGAGGCAACAGCATCGACACGAACCCCGTCAATGTGGTACTTGTCAAACCAAAAGAGGGCATTTGCTGCTAGGAAATTACAAACTTCATGACGACCGTAATTGAACACCAAAGTACCCCATCCTTTATGTTCACCTTTGCGGGGGTCAGAGTGTTCGTATAGGTGGCTACCATCAAAGAAAGCTAAACCATGTCCATCTTTGGGGAAGTGACCAGGAACCCAATCTACAATTACCCCTATATCATTTTGGTGACATTTGTCAATAAAATACATGAAATCTTCGGGGCTGCCAAAACGGGAGGTGGGGGCATAATACC
This sequence comes from Nostoc sp., assembly GCF_036917615.1. GTDB lineage: Bacteria > Cyanobacteriota > Cyanobacteriia > Cyanobacteriales > Nostocaceae > Nostoc. The sequence goes on along the minus strand of NZ_JBALCZ010000060.1, from coordinate 62,171 downwards.
CAGTTACTTGATAACCCCAAGAACCATCAAAGGGATGCTCCGCAATGGGTAGCAATTCTATATGGGTGTATCCCAAATCTTTGGCATAGGGAATGAGTTTGTCTGCCAGTTCCCGGTAGGTAAGGAAGCGTGCGCCCGGCTTCAGTCCAGAAACGACAACTACAGGTTCGGTTTCACCATTTGGCAGTTTAGCAGGTTCGGCACTCGAACCGTGTAACCAAGAGCCTAAATGCACTTCGTAGACTGAAACTGGCTCTTTAAGGGGGTCAGTGCGACGCCGCTTTTCCATCCAGTCTTCGTCATCCCAACTATAAGCATTTAAATCAGTGACAATGGATGCAGTTTTCGGGCGGACTTCCTGCTGGAAACCGTAGGGATCGGATTTTTCGTAAATGTGCCCTTCAAAATTTTTGATTTCATATTTGTAATGCTCTCCCACACCGATTTCAGGAATAAATAATTCCCAAATTCCCGTGGGGCCTTTACGCATCTGGTGTTTGCGCCCATCCCAGAGGTTGAAATCTCCCAGCAATGAAACATTACGGGCGTTAGGTGCCCAAACAGCAAAATAAACGCCCTTAACGCCGCCTATTTCCGTGGGGTGCGCTCCCAGTTTCTCGTAAATCCGGTGATGGTTGCCTTCACTAAACAAATGCAAGTCAAAGTCTGTCAAGTTGGGAGAACGGAAAGCGTAAGGGTCATAGGTGACACGCTCATTTTCCCCTTCTTTAATGCGTAACTGGTAGTTTGCCAGTTCTGGAGTGTCAATCGTGCATTCAAAAAAATGGGGATGATGCACTGTTTGCATTGGGTATTCCTTGCGTTCTTCAGGAAGAACAACCCATGCTGCACTTGCATTTGGTAGGTAGGCCCGCACAGCCCAGACAGTTTTGCCATCTTGTTCTATGGGATGAGAACCTAGTATTTCAAAGGGATCGTTATGCTGATTCCAAACGATACGGTTAACCTGTTCAGAGGCGATCGTGGTCATGGACATGAGGCTACCTAAATGAAATAACGTGATTGACTAAAATCTACTTTTTTAACATCTATATATATTTATATATTCTTTACATTTATTTGTAATCTTGTCGCCACCGTTATCGTACCTCAGAATAAGTCATCAATCTTTTTGGGGCATGGGGCAAACAGGGGATGGGGGAAAGCTCTTGACTTTTGACCCTTGAGTAATTTATCAAAAATTTAAAAATGGGAAAAACTGCAATAATGTTTTACGTAGGCGAAGCAAGAAAATCTGTTCTCGAATTTTGGGGTCTAGTTTTGGTGGCGGGGCTTCTTGCAGCTGCGCTTGCAATTGGACGTATTCGGCAGCTGTTAGGAATTTCCCATCAATAGGCGATCGCGCTTCTATAATAATCTTTGTGCGTAATATTTCTTCTGGTGTATCATCTGGTGGCGGTAATGCTATTACTGCTGATCCCGAATAGCTACTTAATCCAACCAACGTTGCACTAATCACAATTAAGCCTACTAATTGTATCGTCTTTCTCGCTTTAACTCTCCCCATCTCCTGAACCGCGTTCACAACGCAGGATGAAAATCTGTTTTTACCATGCCCAATGCCCCATGCCCAAAATTACAAATTTTCTCAATAAAAATCTGGCAATATCAAGGGACATCACCAGGTCTCTCCTGATATGGAATAGACTACAGGGAATGCTCAAGAGCAATTGCCAGCGATCGCGATGAATTGTTTTGCCCTCTCAAAACTCAGGAGTCTAAGCTATTTCAAATACCAACATAGGGAAGTACATTGCCCACAAGATGGCTTAGATTTACATAACTAAACTCCCTTGGACTTGGAACAAGGTTCGGTCAAACGAGAATTTTAGTCGGACACTTGGTTGAGGACGTAACCCTCATCACCAGTGTCCTCTATTTGCTGCCCTACTTAGCTGATATTTGAGCAAACTTTAGGCTCTGATACACCAACAGAAAGATGCAGGTTTTTACGTGAACTTTGAGCAGGATTTAGACTAAAGCTTAGGATGCCTTATTTAGGACTAGCAGTGGAATTAGCACTGGGACTAACACTGGGACTAGGTGTGGAAGTAGATGGTGTAGTAGCAGCAGGGCTAGGAGTAGTAGGTGCATCAGTTGGTTCACCTGTTGCAGCGGGAGTAGTAGTAGTAGTACCACCACCACCACCACCTTCACAGGCTCCGAGAATTGCAGCCAGACTTAACATTAGAGCCAAACCAAAGATTTTTGTTTTCATAACTCCTCTTTCACCAATTGTGGCTAGAACAATTTTTCGCCTGTTGAATACGATACCGTATTTATTGCTTTTTTTTAAATGCTGCAAGATTACATACTCAAAAAACAATCCTTTGGGGTATTTTTTTGGGATTACATATCATACAGCCATCTGATTAGTTTCTTTTAACTCAGTTGCAAAACGGAAATTACCAAGTTTTCTAGCAAACCGAGATATCATAGCAAAAAATTAGATTTTTTTCATGGAGTATTGCATCTTGCTGCCCCGCGTTGCCATACTTTAGGTGCGATACCTAAAGGGCAAGCTGTCCAGTTGCTAATCGCTGATTGCAAACATTGCAATATCTAGAGGATGCATACATTGGTACAGCTACCTATCAGAACAGTTAAAAGGGTGTAGTCTGTTATGTGTGCTTGTTGCACAGAAGGCGATTTTTACCTAAGCAAAAACAGACAATCAAGAAAATCAATCTAAAGTACAATATTTCCCATCTAAAAAAAATTATGGTAGTTGCTCGTAAATCTGCTGTTTCTACAAGAGGTAATTGGTTCCGGCGAGATTCTATCCTTTCTTTAGGGAGGCGACGCTCTGCGCGTATGGAGTCAGCAGCACGGAGCGCTTCTACACCAGCTACCCAAGCCGCACTAGTATCCTCTCAAAGACAACAGCGTTCATCGAAAAATCCAGCGGTTTCTCCTACAAATGAGGCAGTTATAGCCAAATCGGTGAAAGAGTTGGGTAGACAACAAGTGCCAAATCTCAATCAGCAGTCGAGTGCGAACCAGAAGACTTCGGGGGAAGGTTTTCTTCGCCTTCCGATAATGTCTAATTCTGGAGCGGCATCTTTGTGGTTGCTGCGCTTGTATACCTTTCATCGTTATTCGACAGTTTTGGCGTTTTTGTTAGTAGCATCGACACTTGCTATGTATGGCTGGACAGTATATTCCCAAGAGCTTTGGAGTCAGTCATATCGCAGACTGCAAAACCTCCAACGTCATGAGCGGCTGCTAACGACAACCAACGCGACGCTGACAAATAAAATGGCTGAGGAAGCAGAACAACCAACAGCAGGGCTGGTATCGCCGACTCCTCAAGGGATGATTTTCTTACCTCCAGCATCTCATAGTCCTAAGCCAGCATCATCTAAGACAACGCCAAATTCTGAAATGCAACAGCAAACACTCTCGCCACTAGGATACTAATCTTTAAGAGTCATTAGTCATTAGTCATTTGTCATTGGGACTCAGACTTGTGGCAAATAACAAAAGACAAAGGACCAACCCAATGCAGAAGTCACCAAGCAAAACAAAATTCAGAAAGTTTCGGAATGCAGCATTCACAAGGCGACAAAAGGATTATAAACGAGGGTTTTTGGGAAAATTAGCCTCTAATATCCAAGACCAAACATCTAACACCAAGTCCCGACTATTCATAGTATGGGGCGTATTAATGGCATCAGGGTTGGGGTTGGGTATCAACTTGTATAACCTACAAATTGTCAAGGGGCCAAAATTAACAGAGCAGGCGCGAAACCAGCAAATGGTGAATTTGCGACCTTTTATGCCCCGTCGCCCGGTGGTAGATCGCAATAGTAATCTGTTGGCGATTGACCGTCCTGTATATACTTTATACGCTCATCCCAAGCTGTTTGATAAGTCTAATGAAGATATGGCAGAGCGACTTGCCCCAATATTGGCAAAAGATCCTGCTGAATTGGTAAAAACTTTTCAAAGCAAAAGAAGTGGAATTATACTTGCCCCAGACTTCCCGGAAGAAATGATCGATCGCGTCATCTCTTTGCGCTTAAATGGCTTGGAGTGGATTCAAAAATACTCCCGATATTATCCGCCAGATGATTTGGTTGCGGATGTAGTGGGCTATGTGAATGTTGACCGTCGTGGTCAAGCAGGTGTGGAATACTCTCAAGAGAAGTTTCTAGAACGTCCTGTGCAAACGGTGCGGCTCAGTCGGTCGGGTAATGGGGCGCTGATGCCGGATCATGCGCCCGAAGGTTTTCTGCATTTTGATGATTTGCAACTGCAACTCACTATCGATAGCCGTCTGCAACGAATTGCGCGGGTTGCGCTCAAACAACAGATGGAAAAGTTTGACGCCAAACGTGGAGCGGTAATTGTCATGGATGCGTTGGATGGTTCCTTACTCGCTCTCGTTTCTCAACCTACCTATAACCCTAATGAATATGCTAAAGCTAATATTTCGCTATTTAAAAACTGGACGGTGGCGGATCTTTATGAACCCGGATCGACTTTTAAGCCTTTGAATGTGGCGATCGCTCTGGAAAATAGCGTCATCAAACCAGATGATATGTTTAATGACTCCGGTTCTATTCGAGTAGCTAATTACACCATCAAAAATGCGATGAATAATGCTAACGGGCGAATCAGTATCGCTCAGATTTTGCAATATTCCAGCAACATTGGCATGGTGCAAATTATCCAACGCTTAAAGCCTTCAATTTACTACAACTGGCTAGAACGCTTGGGACTAGGACAAAAAGTTGATACAGATTTACCTTTTGAAGTTGGCGGTCGGCTGAAAAGTCAAGAGGAATTTATCGCTTCGCCAATTGAGGCAGCTACTACTTCCTTTGGGCAAGGCTTTTCCATGACACCGTTACAGCTAGTGCAAATGCACGGCGCTTTAGCCAATGGCGGTAAGTTGGTTACACCCCATGTAGTTCGAGGGCTGATTGATAGCAAAGGGCAGATGCATGATTCACCCACTCGCACCATCCCACGCCAAATTTTCTCAGCCGCAACAACCCAAAAGGTTTTGCAAATGATGGAAACTGTTGTTACTGAAGGTAGCGGGAAGGCGGCACAAATTCCGGGATATCGCATTGCTGGTAAAACTGGTACAGCCCAAAAAGCTAGTCCTAATGGCGGCTACATCAAGGGTGCTAGAATGACCAGCTTCGTGGCTATTTTGCCAGTGGAATCTCCTCGCTATGTAGTGTTTGCACTCGTGGATGAGCCAAAAGGAGAAAGTGCCTATGGTTCTACTGTCGCCGCGCCAATTGTGAAGTCGGTGATCGAAGCACTGATTCCTCTTGAGGAGATTCCGCCAAGTAAGGCGATTGAGCAACAGCCGGAAGCGCCGTAGGGAATGGGAGCAGGGGAGCAGGGGAGCAGGGGAGCAGGGGAGCAGGGGAGCAGGGGAGCAGGGGAGCAGGGGAGCAGGGGAGCAGGGGAGCAGGGGAGCAGGGGAGTTCAAAGACTCGTCCGCGAGTATCAAAGACTCGTCCGCGAGTATCAAAGACTCATCCGCTATTGCCCAATGCCCAATGCCCAATGCCCTGTATTCCTCTTCTAGACTTAATCTTTCTTTATAACCAGGGAAAGAGGTAGAGAAAGCTACTTGTGTGGAAACCTAAGTATTAGAGGTGAAAGTAATTTCTCACTTTTGCAAAGCTACCGAAGATTCCATGCAAAGCAATTTAGTTATATTTCCTAACGCTGGGGCTGCGAAAAAAAGCACGCAAACAGAAAAAAGAACAATTACCAAGTACAACCGTGCTGAGGAGCAATTTATAGAACTTCTAGCAATGGAGGATTTGGACAATCAACTGGATGTAGAACCTGCAAGAGCCAGTGAGTTTGAACAGACGCTCTCTATGGCAATTGGCGCCGCTTATCAAAACGATCGCTCTGATCAACAGGCTCACCTTTTTCTCCAGCGGATACTTTATCGAATTAATCGGCTAAAGCTGTTTTGGTACGACGATTTGCGGCACTATACCAATGAGCGATCGCTTTACTTGTACTCATGTCGTGACCAAATTGAAGCTGCTTGGCAAAAGTGGGAACTGGCACAAATCGATGTGGCTGCACTGCAACAATTGGATGTAAAACAAGCTTTAATTGAGCGTGCATCTGCCGATTTAAATCCGGCTTTGTCGGAGAGTAGTCGCTATATTCGTGAGGAAATGACTGAAGCTGGCTATCGTCATTTACTAGCGATCGGCTCCTTTGATGGGTTAGTTGAAGGTAGTCGTCTTTGCTACGTATTAGGTGGTGCTGCTAATGAAGTGCAGTGTACGCTGGTGCGAGTATTGCTAGAAGAATACGGCAATGGTCGTTTATCCCGCAAGCACTCTACATTTTTTGCTCAAATGCTGGCTGAATTTGGGATGAACACTCAACCAGAAGGATACTTCGATTTAGTACCTTGGGAAGTCCTAGCTTGCGATAATCATAACTTTCTGACCACTGATCGCAAACGCTATTTCCTCCGTTACAGTGGCGCGTTGACTTATTTTGAGGTGGCTGGCCCTGCGGCTTACAAAAACTATCTGGCGGCGGCGCAACGACTGGAACTGTCAGAAGCGGCGATGGGTTATTGGGAACTGCACATCAGAGAAGATGAACGCCACGGTCGTTGGATGTTGGATGATGTGGCTTTGCCTTTGGCAGAACGATATCCCGATAATGCATGGGAACTGGTGCTTGGATATGACCAGGAGAAACTAATGGGCGATCGCGCGGCTGGTGCTGTTATGCGATCGATACGTGCAGCAGAACAAGCCGCCTTACTCATCTAATAAATCTAAATCTAAGAAATTAGAAATTAAAAATGGCAGATTCTTTCTGGCGTTTCTAATTTCACATGTCTAAATCATTCTATTTCCTAATCTACTTACAACCCAATTTCTTTAGTGAGGACTTCTTTACTAAAGGAATGGTTAGACCAATTCAAAATTCAAAATTAAGAAAGCCTGATTGAGTCTAGTCCAGGTTTGTACCTGTCACATTCTTTTTTTTTGATTGGGATTATTTATTGCCTTTAAATTCAGGTAATAAATAACCTCCTATTAGATTGATTATACCTTATACATTGAAGTGCAGTCAAATGAAAGACATTTTTATCTGTCCTGAAGAATCTAATTTCTACTCAAGCTGCTTAGACAATTTTGTGATCAGAAATTGCAAAAACTACGAATCTATTGTGGAGTTTGGCTCAGGAGATGGTAGCCCTGTAATTAATTCCTTATTGAAAAACAACTTTGATGGCGTAATCCAGGGATTTGAATTAAATACTTCTGCATGGAAAGTCGCAAATTCAACCATCGATGAATATAATCTCACAACTAAATACATAATCCATAATTCATGTTTGTTTAATTCTTCTCAACCCGATGCAGAGTATCTTATAGCTAATCCACCGTATCTCCCCGCACCAGATAATGATATTTATATGCCACTCTTATTTGGCGGCATAGATGGAGCCACAGTTACCAACGAGCTTTTGTCGTTAGGTTATGAAAATGTGTTGGTTTTAATCTCTAGTTTTTCTAATCCAACAAGTACGCTGAACCTAGCAAAAGAAAATGGATATTGTGTTCAAAATTTCATGGTGTTGCCTTTGCAGTTCGGCTACTATAGCTCTGATCCCAAGGTAAAGAAACACATAGAAAAACTCCGAGAAAATAAGATGGCATTTTATTCTGGCGATTATTATTTTTTAGCTGGTGTTTTATTTAAAAAATGCCATGAGTCTGGAATTGATTTATCTAATGAATTAGCTCAGGTCATGACTAGTTTGTGAAAATCGAGAACAACTTACCGTCAGACGGCGAGAAAGCCCATTTTTTCTAGGTATGGGATTCTTCGCCGCTCACCGACAGGCGTCATTAGTCATTGGTCAATAGTCAGCCCCAACTCTTGGAGACGCTACGCCAACGGGTAAGTCAAAAGTCACTCATTCAAAATTCCCAAGTAATCAGTTTGTTTATCTGAAATTATTGGATTAACTTCTTTGTTCTATAGTTGCACTGCTAGAGTCAGGTTTGCCCTTGAGCGCTACAAATAAAATTACAACAGCACCGAACGACAAAATAGGAACGCCTGAAGTTGGTTCCGCTACAGAGACAGATGAAATTGGCGTCAAGAGGAAGGCGTGTAATTCACCATTAACTGCACCACGACCGACAATTTGTCCATTAATATTAATGGCAGATGCTGCTGTCAAGGTAAAGCCAGCGTTTGAACCAGGAGCAATCAGGTCATTTAAGTCGTACAGAGTGTTATCACTATAAAGAAAAGCCCGCAAACCATTGTCCTGTCCTCCAAAAGAGTTATTGTCAGAGCCAGAATACCCGACTACTTGACCCAAATTATTGATCCCCAAAGCAGCACTGAACAAATCTGTAGGATGTAACCTACCGAGGTTTTCGAGTCCCGTGCTGGAACTGTACAGAAAAGCACGACTATCATTTACTCCAGTGAGTCCCGAACTACCAACTACTTGTCCTAAGTCATTAATGTTCTGTGCTGAACTGTAGTTGTCACTCGGAGGAAGGATGCCGAGATTAGTGATTATGCCGTTGTTATATAAAAAGGCTCGGCTAGCGGTAGAACCGAAAATGCCAGCTACCTGACTTAGATTATTTATGCTATAGGCAACATAATTTTCTTGTAAATCATTGTTGTTTATGATAGTCGTTGTACCATTACTGTATTTGAAAGCGGCCCCATAGGGAAAGGCAAGTTTTGGGAATATACCGCCACCAGTCGTACCGCCAACCACCTCACCTGAGTCATTGATAGCATATGGAATGCCTTTAACACCGATATTTTGGGTTGTTCCATTACTGTAAATAAAGGCGTTATTATCACTGTCGGTGTTACCGATTGAATTACCAACTACTTGCCCCAAGTTATTGATACCAGTCACTGCAAGTTGATTATCGCCAGGTAACGGACTAATTTTTTTGAGCGAACCATTGCTGTAAAAAAAAGAACCCTTTAAAGAATTAATCGCTACCTCACCTGAGTCATTGATGTCTGTAGCGTAACTGTAGGCTTCTCCTGTAAGACTGCCTAAGTCAGTAACTGAGTATAGAGATACTGCCAATGCCGACTTGGATGCAGTAAGACTGATTGCGGTCAAGGTTATTGCTGTTATACAGGATTTCCACTTAAGTAAAACCATGTTACTTTTCCGTAATTTTCTATTACCCTACCAAATTACCACTCAACAGTAGAGTGGGAACCTGCCGTATCTGGGTAATCGCTAAATACGCCATTAACACCTAAGCTGAAAAATAGTTCATATTCCCCTTGGGGATTTCCTTGAAAGTCGAGTGGCAAAAAGCAGTCTTCATTGCGGAAAGTCCAGACATGAACCAGCAAACCAGCCACATGAGCATCTGTAACTAAAGATGTGAGCGATATCTGGCGACAAGCCGCTCCGCGTCTACGCAATTTACCATTGCTGTCTCTAGGAACCAATAAATTTTTATGAACGCCAACCGCCTGTGCATATTTAGCAATCTCCCTTAAACCTGATGCAGTTGCTAAATCTGCATAGGTGCTATCATTACCACTCACTACAAAATCATTAGGTTTACCACTGTTATTCAGCAATTGCACCAAAGGTAAATCAGTCTTTGTGGATAAATCTTGTAAATTACTGACTTCAAAAGACTGAATAAAAACAGGTGCATTAGCTCCCTGATAACCGTTAGCTGTCAAAGTTGCAAGTAAGGGTGCTTCTAGGGCTAACCCAATAGATTTAAAATAAGTTGGGTGCTTAGTTTCGGGGTAAATGCCGATCGCCCGATTAATTTCGGCACTTTTACCCTTGGCTAAATCGATGATTTCTTGCAGCGTGGGAATTTCTAAGAGTCCATCATAGGCGGTATTTTGCGATGCCTGGGTTGGGCTACGCCTACGCAGTTGGGGAATTCGCTCTTTGGCTCGTAGTGTTTTCAGTTCTGCCAGGGTAAAGTCTTCAGTAAACCAGCCAGTTTTTGATTCGCTATTAATTATTTTGGTGGTTTGACGGTGAGCAAATTCTGCATGGCTAGCAACGTCGGTGGTTTCAGAAATCTCATTTTTGTGACGAGCAATTAAAACACTGTCTTTGGTGGAAACTAAATCAGGTTCAATATAGTCAGCGCCCAGTGCGTAGGCGTACAGGCATCGCTAATTCATAAGCAGCCAAAGTATGTTCTGGACGATAGCCGCTAGCACCTCGGTGAGCAATGATAATTGAAGGTTTACCTGTAAAATTTTTAACCATGATTGCGTGCCATTTGTAATTTTGTAAGTTAAAAATTAAATATTAATTTAGGTGAGTGCATGACTAGTAATAATATTGAAATTGCTTTCAGCTTTGATACAACTGGGAGTATGTATCCTTGTCTTACCCAGGTACGGCGAAAAATCAAAAATACCGTTACCAGACTGATAGACGAAATTCCCTTGATTCGGATTGGGATTATTGCTCATGGTGACTACTGTGATGAAGGCTCAACTTATGTCACCAAAACATTTAATATATCCGGTGATGTTGATGCTATCTGTGATTTTGTGCAAAATGTTGCACCTACTGGTGGCGGAGATGCACCAGAATGTTACGAATTGGTATTACATGAATCTCAATCTTTATCTTGGTCAAAATCAGCAACAAAATCATTGGTTTTGATTGGCGATGATATTCCCCATCCTCCAGCACACAATCCTAAAAAACTGAATTGGCGCAAAGAGTTAGATAAATTAGCCGAGGCAGAAATTACAGTTTACGGAGTTCAAGCACTCAATCGCTCTCATGCTACTCCTTTTTATCAAGAACTTGCAGAAAAGTCTGGCGGTTTTCATATCAACTTAGACCAGTTTTCGTATATTAGTGACTTGTTTTTAGCAGTTTGCTACCAACAATCTTCTAATGAACAGCTACAAGCTTATGAACAAGAAGTAATTGACCAAGGACGCATGAGCCGGGGGTTAAATAAAATATTTAACACCATGATGAACCGGGAAGCAACATCCTATTACGAATCGGCTGATTTACGGGCAGTTTCTCCAGGGCGTTTCCAGATTTTAGAGGTTGAACAAGATATTTCAATTAAAGCCTTTGTATTGGAAAATGGTTTGAGTTTTAAAGTTGGGCGGGGTTTCTACGAATTCACAAAAACAGAAACTATCCAGGCTCAAAAAGAAATTATCTTAATGGATCGGGGAACGGGTGATTTATTTGAAGGAGGTGCGGCACGAGAAATGTTAGGTCTACCGATGGATGCAACGATTAGGATTAAACCGAGTAACCTAGAAAAGTATGTTGTGTTTGTCCAAAGTACCTCTGCTAATCGTAAACTGATTGGCAAAACTCGATTTTTATATGAAGTCGAAGACTGGGATCGCTAAGTCCCAACGACTACAAGTCGTGGCTACCCAAACAAAGCCTGCTGATGCAGGCTATTCTATTCGCTAGGTATTTTGTAATCATTCTAATGACACAGATTAAGCCTGAAGTAAAGCGCACAGAAGAGTTGCGCCAGTTATTGCAACAAGCCAGCTATGCTTATTACGTCCTAGATGCTCCAATCATGGAGGATGCAGTCTATGACCAGCTATATCGAGAATTGCAACAACTGGAAATTCAATATCCAGAATTGACGACACCCGATAGTCCGACTCAGCGCGTGGGTGAAAGGCCAGCAACGCAATTTACCTCGGTGCGGCATAATATCCCGTTGTACAGTCTGGAGAATGCATTCAATATCGATGAGTTGAAAGGGTGGGATCAGCGCTGGCGGCGACAAGTACCGAAAATAGATTCAGTGGAATATGTCACTGAACTCAAAATTGATGGTTCTGCTTTGGCTCTTACCTACCAGAATGGCATTCTAGTTAGGGGGACAACTAGGGGTGATGGGGTGACGGGTGAAGATATCACTCAAAATGTGCGGACAATTCGCTCAATTCCCTTGCGTTTGAATTTTGAAGGATTAGAAATTCTGGAAAGGGTGGAAGTACGCGGCGAGGCATTTTTGCCCTTGGAAGTATTTAAACAAATCAATCAGGAAAGGCAAAAAGCAGGTGAGCAATTATTTGCCAATCCCCGTAATGCCGCAGCTGGTACACTCAGGCAACTAGACTCCCGCATTGTCGCTAAACGGCGGTTAGATTTCTTTAGCTACACCTTGCACATTCCTGGTAGAGATGACACCAGTATTGCCAATACCCAATGGGAAGCATTGGAGTTGTTAGAACAGATGGGTTTTCGAGTCAACCCCAATCATAAACTGTGTGCTTCGATCGCAGAAGTGGCAAAATATTATGAATACTGGGATACGGAACGGCTGAATTTACCCTACATGACTGATGGGGTAGTAGTGAAACTGAATTCTTTTAAACTTCAAGAACAGCTAGGGTTTACGCAGAAATTCCCTCGCTGGGCGATCGCCTTAAAGTACGCAGCCGAAGAAGCGCCTACCCGTGTGGAAAATATTGCTGTAAATGTCGGACGAACGGGGGCATTAACGCCGTTAGCAGAAATGCGCCCTGTGCAACTGGCGGGAACAACAGTTTCCCGCGCGACTTTACATAATAGCGATCGCATTGCTCAATTAGATATCCGCATTGGCGATACTGTCATTGTCCGCAAAGCTGGGGAAATCATCCCAGAAGTGCTAAGGGTATTAAAAGAACTCCGTCCCTCTGACACTGAACCTTTCGTTATGCCCACCCATTGCCCAGTCTGTGGTCAACCAGTGGTGCGAGAATCAGGTGAGGCAGTGACTCGGTGCGTCAATGCTTGTTGTGCGGCGATTCTCAAAGGTTCCATTGAACATTGGGTAAGTCGTGATGCCTTGGATATTAAAGGTTTAGGCGAAAAATGCGTGCATCAACTCGTTGATAAAGGTTTGGTGCATTCCGTTGCTGATTTGTATGAGTTGACAGAAAGCAAATTGTGTGCATTGGAAAGGTTGGGGCAAAAGTCAGCAGAGAAATTAATAGATGCGATCGCTCAATCAAAAAATCAACCTTGGTCAAGGGTATTATATGGTTTAGGCATCCGTCACGTTGGCAGTGTGAATGCCCAATTGTTGACTCAGAAGTATTTCACTGTAGACCAGTTAACTACAGCAAAGCAATCAGATATTGAAGGAATTTACGGTATCGGTGCTGAAATTGCCCAATCTGTGTACCAGTGGTTTCGGATTGACGCTAACCAAGCGTTGATAGAACGCTTGCAAGCAGAAGGATTGCAATTAACTGCCACAGAGTCAACAAAAACAGTTGGTGATGGTAATCAAAAGTTCGCAGGTAAAACTTTTGTAGTTACGGGTACATTGCCAACCTTAAAGCGAGATGAAGCAAAGGTTTTGATTCAAAAAGCTGGTGGAAAAGTGACTGATTCCGTGAGTAAAAAAACAGATTATTTGGTGTTAGGAGAAGATGCCGGTTCTAAATTAGAAAAAGCGCTCTCCTTGGGAATTACGCAGTTAAGCGAGGCGCAATTATTGGAGATGCTTGAAGGTTGAAACAAGGTAAAAAGATAACTTATAGTAATTCTCCGTAAGCTTACACTTAATGATTACTCCTTCTCTACGTTTATTTGCTTAATTTCAACAGCAGTACTGTTTGTCAAAGTTTGATCACCAAAAATATTGGTAACAGTTACCAACAGTTGGTATTGTTTTAGAAACATGAATGCTCAAAGCCAAGGTTCATTGCTTATGCGATCGCCTATATCTTTGACATATTTTGTAGTGTGGTGATTTCAAAGTAAATAGTGAATTGTGAGGAGTGATAGTGGCTGTGGAAAAATTATTTGTCTTGTTTCGGCGATGTCTTTTATTTACCGCCTCAATAGTGGCGTACACTCTTCCTGTTTTGAGTCAGGAGATACCAAAAACTGACAGACAACTATTACCCCGACAGACAGCAGCCAATCAAGTTAAACCAACCCAAAAGATTTATAGTTTGAGTGATATGCAGTCAGCTTTCACCAGTGCAACTTATTTACTGAGGACACCCAGAGATCAGAACAAAGTCTCCCAACTTAGTCAAGCTACAATTCCTGTCGTGTCGGTGACGGATGTGAAGATAAACACTACCGACAAAGGAATAGAGATAATTTTAGTTACGCCCAGTTCTGAGAAATTGTCAGTTTTTGGGAAAGTAGAAGGTAATTCATACGTAGCAGATGTCAAAAATGCTCACTTTCAACTGACAAGTGGTGAGAGTTTCCAACAATCAAAGCCATCTGCCGGCATAGCACTAGTTACAGTTACCAATGTGGACACTAACACGGTGCGGTTAACAGTTGTGGGGAAAACGGGTGCGCCAGTAGTGGAATTATTTGATAATCAGACTCAGGGTTTGGTGTTTGGGGTAACGAGTACTGCAACAACACAGCAGACACCAGGGGAAAACCCGGCGATAGAATTAGAAGTAATTGCTCCCCCAGATACTGGTTATCGCGTACCGGATGCCACTACAGGGACAAGAACAAATACGCTAAACCGGGATATTCCACAAACGGTTCAAGTTGTCCCAAGGGCAGTAATTGACGACCAAGCAGACAAACGCGTTGGCGATGTCCTGAGAAATCTTGGCATCGGTCAGAACTCGGAACCAAGCCGCCTTGGTGAGAGTGTGATTATTCGCGGTTTCGATGTTGAGGCTTCAAATAGTCTCAGAGATGGCTTGAGAGATAACTTCACTAGTTTTATTGGTACTCCATTTCAAAATGACCTTGCCAACATAGAACGTGTAGAGGTGCTACGTGGACCTGCTTCGGTGCTTTATGGGAATGGTTCGCCGGGAGGTGTGTATAATTTAGTAACTAAACAGCCCTTAAGTACACCTTACTACTCAATACAGGGTAACGTCGGTAGTTATAGCTTATATAAATCCTCTATAGACTTCACAGGTCCTCTAACGACTGATAAAAAGCTGTTGTATCGCTTCAATGCTGATTACGAAAATTCCGGCAGCTATATTAATCATGTATACGCAGAGCGGACTTTTTTTGCACCCGTTATTAGTTGGCAACCGAGTCGTGACACAAAGTTGACTGTATCCGGGGAGTATCTCAATTCACGACAAGCGGAACTCTCTCCTCTGGGTTTACCCGCGATTGGAACAATACTACCAAATCCAAATGGCAAGATTTCTCCTAACACCTATGTGGGAGATCCCACGCAAGACAGAGAGAAGGTGACACAAGGACGAGCTAGCTACAAATTTGAGCATAATTTTAGTGATCAGTGGTCTTTGTACAATAGCTTGAGCTATGCGTTTGCAGAGCGACCTTATACTACTAACGTTACACCAACGAGTTTAGAGGCAGATAACCGTACTGTCGATCGCTTTGAGCAGATTTGGGGTCCGACTAGCGTCAGCAACCTTTCTCAAGATACTCATGTAGTGGGTAAGTTCAACACTGGTTCTTTAGAACACCAATTACTCGTTGGCGTTGATTGGTATCAACGGATAGTTTCACCCTACAGTTTTGTAGTCCGAACTTTTCCGTCGCTTGATATTTACAATCCAGTTTATGGACAGACACCAGGAGATTTTTTGGACACTCGCAAAGATAAGGAAAGAATCGATGACTTAGGAATTTATTTTCAAGACCAATTAGCGATCGCACCTAACTTGAAGTTGGTCTTGGGTGGACGTGGAGACTTTGTGGATCAAAAGACCATCGCCACAAGTGTTAGCGAGCAATCCAATTCAGCGTTTAGCCCACGCTTAGGCATTGTCTATCAACCGATTCCACCTGTTTCACTCTACGCCAGCTACAGTCGCTCTTTCGATCAACCTTTGGGTACAGATGTTAATAACAATTCCTTTGAACCTACACGCGGTACTCAGTATGAAGTTGGAGTCAAAACCGACTTGCTCAATAATAAACTTTCCGCAACACTGGCTTTGTACCAACTCACCCAAAGCAACATTGTAACGACAGATATAAACGATCCCACCTATAGTATCCAAGTTGGTGAGCAGAGAAGTAGAGGTGTTGAGCTATTTTTCACCGGGGAACTTGCCCCAGGATGGAACATCATTGCCGCTTACAACTATACTGATGGCCGTGTGACTCGTGACAACACCTATAAAGTCGGAAGTTTACTTGCTAATACTCCAGAAAATAGCGCGTCTTTATGGACAACCTATATTATCCCCAAAGGCAAATTGCAAGGGTTGGGAGGCGGCTTGGGTGTGTTCTATTTTGGTGACAGAGAAGGTGATTTAACTAACACATACACTTTACCCAGTTATGTTCGTACCGATGCTGCTTTATACTACCGCCACAACCACTTCCAAGCAGCACTAAATTTCCAAAATTTGTTTGATGTTCTTTATTATGAAGGTGCTTACAATATTAATCGCGTTTTTCGAGGTGAACCTTTCGGGGTAGAGGCAACTTTAAAGTGGCAATTATAAAAGTAACAATTATGGTGAGGTGGCTATCCCTAATTGCAATGTTGCTGCTGCTATTTTTGTATGGTTGCAGCTTGTGGAAACCTTCATACAACAATAGTCATTCCTTGACTAAATCACCATCCCAAGTCGATGTCCGCGTAGTCAAACATGTTATGGGTGAAACGATAGTTCCTGCCCATCCTCAACGGGTAGTAGTTTTGGTTTACGCTTTATTAGAACCTACTTTTGCTTTGGGAGTCACGCCCATCGCTGCCCCAAAGGATGCTGTCTCTGACTTGCAGCGATTGGTGGGCAAACTTAAAGGCATTGAGGATGTGGGTTTGGAGTCTCCCAATCTAGAGAAACTTTTGCGACTCAAGCCAGACTTAATTCTAGGCTTGAGTTCCCATCAAGATATCTACAGCCTGTTATCCCACATCGCACCTACAGTTTTGGCTACTTTTGATCCAGTTTCACCGTGGAAGGGGTTCTTAGCTTCTACTGCTGATGCCTTGGGGAAAACTCAGTTAGCGCAGCAGTTAATGACTAATTATTATGCACGTTTAGCACAGTTGAAAGCTTCTATAAATCAGCGTCTGTTACCTACAGTTATATCGGTTGCTGAATTGCGTACTGATGGAGTTTTCCTACCTGAGGCGGCTTCTTTTGAGGGAGAGATATTTAAAGATGCTGGTATTCAACGTCCGCCAAATCAATTACTCCATTTTGAAACAAGCAACAAAATGCGCTTGGGAGGACGTTATGCTTTTCTTCCCATATCTGAGGAACTCTTGGGTGAAATTGATGGAGATATCCTATTTTTAGTTACCGAAGATATAAGGAGTCATCAAAATCCCAATTCAGAACTTCAAAAGTTGAAGGCATCTCCATTATGGTCTAAGTTAAAAGTCGTGCAGCACTCCTCAGTAGATGAAGTTGGTTTTTACTGGCGTGGTATGGGCCCCATCTCGGCAAACCTGTTAATAGACGATTTATTCCGATATTTGATTAAATCTATTAAACCAACAACTACTATGCCATAAGTGTCCCACACCCAATGCTGATGCGTTGGGTAAAACTTGTTTCAATAATTATAACGCCGTGTACAAATTTTATTAAACTTTTGTAGCTCTTGATACAGACAAAAAGCTTAAAACTCTGTCTAAATATCAATTTTTCATTCAAAATAGGACGAATTGTCGTAAATAATTAGACATCTCCAGAAAAGAATGTAGAGACGCGAAATTTCGCGTCTCTACAAGGGTTTGGGTGAACGCATAATTAATTTTCGGAGATGTCTCAATAATTTATTGATTTTCGGTCAGATTTGCGTGAGGTAAGGAAAACATTGGCAGTAAAACTGATTTATCAATGCTACTTATATGAAGAAATTTAGACAATTTTAGATGTATCATTAGGCTGCATAATAGGCTGGAAACAAAGTTTTACTTAATAAAAGCAATGTCTGAACAAAAACCCGTAAGTCCCTGGAACTACAAACCTTGGTGGTGTCAGCCCTGGTCTATAGTTCTCACAGGTGTAACACTGATTGCTGGTAGCTGGTTACTATTTAAAACTATCTGGCTAACAGTTCTCGTCTCTATTCCTGTAGTGATGTGGATGGGATTTTTTGTGTTGTTTTGGCCGCAACTAATGATTCGCAGTGGTATTTTGGAGTCGTATAAAGAGTAATTTGAGCTTGATATGTTACTAAAAATTGCTTCAGGGAGAGAAAATTATTCCACCGTGTTAATAGATTTAGCAGCAAAGCTACGTGCAGCAGAAGATAGAAGTTTATTTAATAATTCATACTGCTGATGTAATGGTTTCCCTAGAATAATTTCCAGTGTATCTATCAGCTAGTAGGTGAGTGTTATTCAGGCAATATTTCATCTATGCTGAGTACTCACAGTAGACCTTTGTCAGATGGAGTGCTAACAGCAATTATAGTTCTGTTAGTAAATATTTTTAACATGTCGGTGAATTTGTGAACAGTTTTCATGATGTTATAATAACTTTCTATATCAGGGCAAATCATGATTAACATCAAAATCCCACTATTAATTTTGAAATACCAATGGCAACTTGACAACAAAATGCGTGTTATAAGTCGGTTGGCTCAAATAAACCGAACTATGTAACAAAATGTAAAATGCTCTAAACCCTTGCGATTGCTTCACTTCGCTTTGCTCCGTTCGCAATGACATAGTTATAAATTTTCACACACCTACTTATCATGTCTGCTTGATTAGTTATTATTCCGGGCATCTATGCAAAAATCTTAAAACCCTCTTTCCCCCTGCTCCCTGTGCTCTTAATGATAAGTCTTTTACCGAACATGATATTATCGCGATCGCCCGCTAAGAAAAAGTGTTGTTTCTGGATGCATTACACAGTTTATGTAGAGGTGAAGCTCACATTGCTGAGATGCACCTATACCACCCCGAAACAGGGGAGTACAATATTCCCTTTGTACGTGATGTTCTTTCCGGCAGAGAAGCAGTTGGGATCACCTTGGGATTCTGTGATAACAACTGACAATACTTAAGTCAAAGTTTTCCAGTCTTTGAGTTTCCCTATATCTGGTCATCTCTGCGTAGACGCGCAGAGATGACCAGGACTGTGCTGCAAAGTTAAGCGATCATCTCCGCTGGTCACAAGATGCCAAGTGCTGCCTGGCGATCACAAGCAAGAAGACGCTAAGGCTGCAAAAGGAAACGTCGAAATCATTGTTGCTAGCGAGATAAAAGTGAGTCCAGTCCTGTACCCTATTCTTAAAGCTTGCTACGTGTAGCGTCTTTGTCAGGAAAAGATAGGTTTTCCAACTTAGGGAACTAGTGTTAGCGATCGCGCATTTTTATTTTTGCCGTGAGTTACTAGTTTAGTTTTGTCTATTTCTTGATGTCTCTTAACTCACCGCTTCCGTACTCCTAAATCGAAGCAAGCTACGCGCAGCCTCTGCTAGAGAACACACGGGAAGGAGAAGTTCCAAGAAAGCTATCCCTCGCAACTTCCGTGCATCTATACAAACTAGCAGTATCAAAAATGTCAAGTTTTGACGAAGAACTCTGACAGATTGATAAGTTTTGATAATTTTTAGTTTATATTGATAGTTTTCGACCTGGCTTTGGGCACAAGACCTTGTAAGCATCTACATACTTAGGGAATTTGCACAGTGAAGGCTAGGGTGACATGAACAATAGAGTAAACCAAAGGCATGAAGAACATCATGTAATAAAATATTTCTGTATATTCAACCAAATGTTAATTTTCGTTGCAGAGATGTTTAGATCACGCAGCCATGATACTGGAGAGGTAACCCTGCGATTGTTGCAAAATTTCCAGCGTACTAGACTTTCCTGGCTAAGGCTCAGACACTCATCTGTGAAAACGCCAGCTGTTCCTCTAATTGAAAATGAAGCAGAAAGGCTCAAAGCATTGGCGGACTACAATATTTTGGATACCCTACCTGAACAAGCATTTGATGACCTAACTGCTCTTGCTGCCTACATTTGTAAGACTCCAATTGCTTTAATTAGCTTAGTTGATGCCGATCGCCAATGGTTTAAATCTAAGATTGGACTAAAAGCTAGGGAAACACCGAGAGAGTGGGCTTTTTGCTCCCATGCCATTCTTAAACCAGAGGATATATTAGTAGTTCCCAACGCCATCAAGGACGATCGCTTTAATAACAATCCCCTAGTCAAAGG
The DNA here is from genome assembly GCF_036917615.1 of Nostoc sp. GTDB lineage: Bacteria > Cyanobacteriota > Cyanobacteriia > Cyanobacteriales > Nostocaceae > Nostoc. Next base: position 42,039 of record NZ_JBALCZ010000060.1, on the reverse strand, counting down.
TAATCCCAAAATTCGTTTTTATGCTGGTGCTCCACTAGTTACACCTAATGGTTTTCCCATCGGAACATTGTGTGTGATTGATACCATTCCTCGTCACCTAAGTTACCAGCAGTTGGATGCACTGCGCCGCCTAACTCGACAGGTGATTGCTCAGATGGAACTCATTCAAGAAGTTCGCAACCGCAAACAAGCAGAGATGACCGATGAACTAACAGGTTTGTATAACCGACGTGGCTTCTTCCTGATGGCTGAACAACAGTTAAAAATTGCTCACCGCATGAAAGTTTTGTGCTGGGTGATCTTCATTGATTTAGATGGGCTAAAACAGATTAACGACACCCTTGGTCACGACATGGGAGATGCCTTGATTGTTGATGCTGCTCAATTACTCAAGCAAAGTTTTCCGAACTCGGATATTGTTGCCCGCTTGGGTGGAGATGAGTTCATTGTTTTCATCTCCAGCTACTTTAAGGACGCTGATAGTATCCAAGCGTGTCTGCAAGCAAATATCGCCAACTTTAATCAACAGCAAAACCGTAGCTATGAACTTTCGATGAGTATCGGGATAGAGCGTTACTCACCAGAGAGCAATATGTCACTAAAACAACTAATCGCCAGGTCTGACGAATTAATGTACGCTGATAAACGTCTCAAGCGGCAATCTATTGCATGAAGGGGGCGGGGAAACTCAGTTTGAAAACTCCAATCGGATCAGACGAGAGTTGAAATTGAATAATAAAGAAATCTCGAAGATGCGTGGCATTGCTGGATTTAAGCGACTTGTTTTTCTAAAAAAGCTTTCTGGTGGCAATCCACATATTGCTGAAGTTCTTGTCGCCAAGAAACATAATTAGATGAAATCGGATTCAGAAACTTTTTCATCAACTCACGGGCAACATCGATGCGTCCGGCTTTTGCATAAACTCGCACAAGTCGCCCAATTGGTAAGATAAGGCTGGCGTTAGGTTCCTTTTGCTTATTGAGAACATTTGCAGCCCGTTCGAGCATTTTTATTGCTTCTTCAGGGCGATCGCGGTCGAGGTAAGCTTCAGCAAGTTGAGATGCTTGATCTAAAAATAATTCTGGCGCTCCGTAGCTATACTGTAAATCAACCGCTTGCTGGGCAATGGGTAAATTACCCAGTTGTAACGCTGTAACGACCAAACTGCTAATGTTTGTGTCTTTGTAAGCATCCTGAGAAATGTCCTGGAGTGTTTTCCAGGCTGCTTCGACTTGATTGGCCAGCAAAAACTGTTGCGAGATTAAGGACGGCATAGAGATCACATTGGGCTCGTTAGGTGACGATAAAGCCCATTTGACAGCAGTTTGACGAGTCGTTTCTGCGGCGGCTGTTTCTCCAACATTAGTATAAGCGCGAGCAATTGCTGCATAAGCTTGGGCACGAGTGTCAATTTCTTTGATGTTTGATGACAAGCTTAAAGCTTTCGCAAATATCATCTGAGCTTGAGTTTTTTGCCCACTTTTTGCAAATACTGTGGCAACCTGTGCCAATGTATCAATTGCAGAAGAATACCCTGAGCTTTGACGCGGAATTCGCTCTGCAATAGAGATGGCTTTGTCGGGTTGGTTCTGTTTAGCGTAAGCGATCGCCAGAGATTGGAGTAACTCAATGCGGCGCTCAGGGTCTTTTGACAAGCGTTGAACAAAAGGTGCGATCGCATCTAGGGCATTAATTTCAGCAGCAAAGCTAATAGGTGGTTCCACTTTTGCAAATGCGTTCTGGGCAAGTAATTGCTCAAAAGCTGTTTTGGCTTCTAGGAGATTGCCATCGGTAATCGCTGCCATTAGAACGTCGTCAAGACGCAAATTTCTAGATGGCGCAAGTTGCACGAATTGGGCGATCACTTTGGAGGCTTTTTCAGGTTGGTTGCGGCGGCGATATTCGCCTGCGGCTCGCAACGAATAGCTGCTACGCAAATCAAAGAGTCCCACTCCTTCAAGTGTCGGCAGCCCCCTGAAAAGGCGGTCGGGATTGCCCCCAGCTTTTAAGTAGGCGAACAAAAAGTGATCGTTTGTCATCCCCCTGTGCGGTACACTAAATCCATCCTTAAAGAGTTTATCAGCCTGTTGGGTCTGTTTAGCGCGATCGTAAGCAGCAACTAAACGTCCGTAGGGAGCATCATCATCAGGAGAGCTTCTTTTAAAATAAAGGTTGGCTCGTGATAGCTGATTTAATTGTAGATACAGCGCAATCAGGTCTGAATTGACGATTTGTCCTGCGGGGGTAGCTTTGGCAAGACGGTCGGCAAGTAGAAGTGCTTTTTGGGATTGGTTGGTATTTGCATAAACGCGGGCTAAAGATAAACTTGGGACGCTACGGGAAAGAACGGTTTCAATTTGCGGCAACTGTGGGGCAATAGCTTTGGACAGTCCAAGCTCTACAACTGCATCAAGAAGCTTGGTTAATTGAACAGCGCGGGCTTGGACATCGGTAGACTTTAATGCCTTGGCGATCGCCTGGTTGAGAAATAGAGCCGCGCGGTCATTGTCCTGTAACTGTTGGTAATAGCCTGCTAGTTTGCCAGTCATTTCTGTCCGTAAATTCAACGATGGCAACTTTTCAATCCGATTTGCTAATTGGTCGAAAATGGCAGTGAGTTGAGGTTTCTGACTGTTGGGTAGTGCTTTGAGCAATCCATCCATTCGGGCCGGAGCACCTGTGTCAGGCGGTCCTGGATCTGGCTTCTCGAACAACCATTCTACTAACTCCTGCTGTATGGCTAAATCTAAGGAACTGGGTGATACTGCAATCGCTTGGAGTTTATCGAGTTGAAGTGCCACTGCATCTGTAGCAACAGTTTCGGGCAATGGCTTTACCGGATACCAGTTGACATTATAAGTATGCTCGCCGTTCAACAAAGTTTGGCAGATTTGATTGGAGGTTTCTGCTTGTACTAATGAAAAGGGTAAGGAAGTTGCGATCGCAAGGCTGAAAATGGGAACTATTTTCAATAAGGGGTACATGGGTTTGAATTGGGGTAAATGGCTCAACACTAAAAAGCTGAAGGTGTTGCGATGGGCGATTGCACATGTTAAATCTCTGTTTGTGCAGTCGGTTTAGTAAAGCCAAACATGGTAAATAGCTAAAGGTGAAGGCATAGCACGTCCGTTTTCCCACCGATTCATCGTGGGATACGTGAGATCCAACTTTGCTGCAAACTTTTCTTGTGTCAACCCAGTTAAAAGCCGTAATTCACGAATGAGCTTACTGGCTGTCTGGCTGCTCTATTGCCAAGGGTTTTTTGATGCTTATTTGGCTACTGAATTTAAATAACACACATAAATCAAGCAAATGATATATTATTTGCTATAACTTAGCTACATTAAGCATCTTCTTCACTCCGGAAAAATACGGAACATTTTTGGGCTACTTTGAAACGCGCATTAAGGCTATCAATTTCCGGTTATGTCGGGTATGGGCGTGAGGCGGGGAATTTGTACAACTAAGCTGTTCCACATCTAGTTTGCATATCTAAATTTAATGAAAGTCTTGTGGGGTGGGCATCTTGCCCGCAATAATTATGCAATTTAAGTGTGGAACAGCTTATCACTATTAAATTACCAAGAGTAAGTGACGATTTTCTCACTATTTACGGGAACTATTATAAATAGTTATTCAAAGAATAAGTCGCTTAGTGCTAATTTACCACTTGGCTTCCATGAGTGCGGGGGTCATCTTGACTAGTTGTTGGTGCTACTGGGGCTGAAAATTTGGAAACTTTGCCGCTAGCTTGAGCATAGGGGAGAGACGAACCAGTAACCAAAGCTTCTAAGTTGCTAGCCATAATCGTGCGGGGTTGATCACCGATCGCTTGGGCGATGGTTTCCCCTTGCTGGCTCAAAAATACAAAATGGGGAATCCCATCCACCCGATATTTCAGCATTTCCGGCAGCCATTTAGTATTATCCACATTCAGCATGACAAAATTCATCTTGTCAGCATACTCTGTTTCCAGTTGGGTGATATCTGGTGCCATTTTTTGGCAGACAGTACACCAATCAGCATAAAACTCTACTAGAGATGGTTTGCCGTTACTGACGGCTACTTCTAACGGTGTGGAGGTATCACTTAATTTGGCTAGGGTTACCGAGGTTGTTTCAGTTCGCAATCCCAAGAAGAGGGCAACACTAAGAGCGATCGCTACCATTACAATTAAAAAGTTTCTCAAACGCTTGCCTAATGTGGATTCAGACTTATCGGGAGAATTAACAGGTGAATCGGTACTCATAACAGAATTATTAAAACTTATTAAGCAATTTCTTCTTTAGTCTAACTGACTCCAACCGCTCTTTAATACGTATTTTGATACTCAAAATGGGTATTACAAATAAGTACTTTAGATGAAATAGGTTTTAAAAGATGATTTTAAGCTTCAGAAATACCAGTGCTGTGTGTGCCGTATTTTTATTAGTCAGCGTTAGCAGCTTTCACAAGTCAGCCATAGCGACTATAAACAACCAGTCCCAACTAATAGCACAGCAGGGTAAAATCCAGCCACACCCAGTTTTTAAATCTATTCTGCCCAAATTAAAACAAAAGACTCAAATTAAGATTTTATTGCCGAAGTTTATTCCTGAGTCAGATGGGGAAAATCCAATTTACGCGATTATAGAAGCTGCTACACAAAAGAAGTACGATATTTTACTCGGTTTCAGTCCCAACTGTAATGGTGGAACTGCTTGTCGTTTGGGTGTCCTTTCCGCTGAAGCTGTAACCAGCAAAACACCGCGCCTGACTGGTAAACCTGTATCCTTAGCTAAGGGTATTACTGGCTATTTTGTGGATTTTACTTGTGGTGCTAATTGTTCAGATGCTACCTTGACTTGGCGGCAAAAGGGTGTACAGTATGTTGTTGGAGTGAAAGCAGGCGATCGCACTTCTTTGATAAAAATGGCTAATTCTGCGATTAATCCCTAGCTAACGTCAGAGTTTGATTTTACTTCCCAGCGAAACAGCCGTGGTGATTGAGACAGATTTCTAGCGTAGCTAACAATCCACAGCACCAATTCAAAAACCAATAAATATCGTTCCTCATATAGTTTGGCGCATCTTCATACAGAATTGGTATAAGTCATAAGACTTACCATTAAAGTCAATATTGCCAATCCTCCTAAAATAGCTAAAACTTGAGTAGTTCTATTACTTTTAGCGAGAATTTCTGAGTAAGATAGTTCATGATTCTGAATCAATAAAAAGGAATGAGGATTAAATAAAAAAGGGAATAAACGATTCAAAAGTAAGCGCCCAAAGAAGTTAAGACTCCATAATCGCTTCTGTAGAAGGTCTTGATTATATTGCCAAGGATAACTAATTTGTGCTAAACGGATTAAGGCTTTAATATCTGGTTGACGTAAGCTTTCATAGCGAGGAAGTGCTTGAGAGAGATTATCTTGAGTTGCTGCCAAAATTTCATGAATTTGATAGACATCTTCTAAGGCTGAATTAACGCCTTGTCCAATGTCGGGAGGAAAACAATGAACTGCATCTCCCAATAAAATTACCGCTGTTCCTTGGTTATCTTCAGGTTTTCCCCAAATTTTATACAACCCTGAACAATATTGAGGAATAGGAAATTTACCCCCATGACTAGATGTAAATCTAGCTATTTCTTCAGGAGAAATAATTTTTTCTAAGGGAAGCTGAGGAAATGCTTGTTTCAGAAATTCTTTAACTTCTTCTTTAGTTTCTAATTGCCAGATTTGATGATCTGGGTAAGTAATAATATTTGCGGTTCTTGGTTTATGAGGATTTTTAAAGGGTAATAACCCCAGAGAAATTGCTTTTTTACGCCCTTTAAAAGTAGACCTAATGGCATAAGCCATTGTAATTTGTGCTAAATCTCCTTCTGATTCTGATAAAGGAAATTGAGGAGGTAAAGTGAGAATTTTGTATTTTAAATCGGAACTAGGAGAAGGAAATTTTTGCATTTCAAAGGAATGCGATTGACCTTCCATTTGATGAAGAGTTTCACGCACAATAGAGTTTAAGCCATCACAACCTACTATCAGAGTAGGAATAAAGCTCAATTTTTCCTCATCTTGAGATTGGGTAATAATTTCTAAATGCTATACATGCTGTTTAATTTCTACACCTTCAGTATTAAATAAGACTTGAATCGAATCTTGCCAATGTTGATGAATTTCTTGGTAAAGTAACTCCACAAAAGATGCTCTTGGCAGCCAATAGGCAGTCTTGCGTTTAGAATCAGCAATGGGTAGTTTCGTTGTTTTGCGTGTGCCGTCTTTTTGAATGAGAGTAAAATAAAATTCGGTATTAGCGACACTCAAATCTGCTAGTTTGGCAGTTAGTTCTAACAAATCAGTTAATTTTTGTCCTCGACCATCAATTTGATAACTAAAGGATTTATCTGGTTCGTAATAATCTGCTGATGGTCTTTTTTCAATAACTGTAATATCTTTCCAACCTATTTTCGCTAACATTAAAGCTGTGGCTAATCCCGCCGGACCTCCTCCCATAATGACAACATTTTTCTTGTAAGAATGATTCATTAGACCTCTTGCAGAAAAGTTTTGTGGTATATTACTAGGCTAAACAATTTTCTAAAATTTAACTAGCCTTTCAAGTCAATCAATTGCCCTAAACCATAGCAGCACTTTCATGGGCATGAGAATCAGTCAACAATGCGGCAAGACGAATCGTGATTGATGGTCTGGGTGGGCAGATGCCCCTACCCCCAGTGACAAACTTAAGTGAGCGAATCACTGAAGCAATTGTCCAACATCTACAGGGTGTAAACAATCGTTTACAGATGGTTAAGACAAAGCCCGGATTTCTCACAAGTTCAGAAAAAATCGGGATCAAAAACTGCCAAAATATATTATATAGGATAAGCATTTGGGCAGTTTCAATACATGACCTTCTGGTAGAAACATTTTTAAAATCCTACACATCGCCACCGCGATAAATAGTATTAGATTTAGATGTAACTGACGACTTAGTACACAGGAATCAAAAACAAGCATTCTTCAACACTTACTATGGATAATACTGCTATGCTCCACTCTATATTTTTGTGCTTTGAGTAAAGAAATATACTTAGTCTCTACAATAAAACATCTACTTAAGGAGCTACGAAAAATATTTTAACTTTTGTTTGCTCTATTTTCTTGTATTACATGAATAATCGATGGCACTAAAGAAATAACTATAATCAATCCAATAATCGGTAACAAATACTTATCTACCTGTTCAGGTGGCAGAGATTTTCCTAAGAAAAACCCCAACATGGTGATGCCGAATGTCCAAAGAAAGCCACCGATTAAGTTGTAAGACATAAATATCCGATAATGCATCGCACCAATCCCAGCCACAATCGGCGCGAAAGTCCGTACAATAGGTAAGAAACGTGCTAAGACAATCGTTTTTTTACCGTGCTGTTCATAAAAGTTTTGGGTTTTAACAAGATGTTTTTTATGAAACAACCATGAATCTTCCTTTGAAAATAGTCTTCTGCCAAATTTATGCCCAGTAAAATAGCCAACATTGTCACCTAAGACTGCACAAACAAAAGCACCAAAAATCAGAACCCAAATGTTCAGTAAATTCTGAGATGCGACAAATCCAGCAGTGAACAATAAACTGTCTCCAGGCAGGAAAAAACCAATTAACAAGCCAGATTCAGCAAAGACAATTGCCCATACCCCAAAGTAGCCAATTGATTTAACCAGTTGTGGTAAATCCAGATGCATAGAATTTCTTACCTTTCAACAAGAGATCCACAACATCTTAACGTTTAGCAATTTTCCTGAATAAAAAGTAATATTAAATTTACGTAAATTTCTTGTGTAATTTTGTGAAATGTAATGACAGATGGCAGGTTTTGGGTTAGAGGTGCAAGATGCAAAGATATTTGAAAGTACTAAGACTATTTTGGACTGCTGCGATCGCAGCTGAGTTGGAGTATCGGATTAACTTTTTCATAGCTACCATCAGCAGCTTGGGAAACCTTGTTGGCAGCCTCTTTGGACTATTCTTGTTTTACCGCACTGGCTACACTTTTAGTGGCTGGTCATGGGAAGCAGCTTTAGTAGTTCTCGGAATTTTTACCTTACTACAAGGATTTTCTGCTACTTTTCTGGCGTCAAACTTGAATCGTATTGTCCGCCATGTAGAGGAAGGCACTTTGGACTTCATATTATTAAAACCTATCCGCAGTCAGTTTTGGCTTTCCACCCATACCCTTTCACCTTGGGGACTGCCGGATCTAATTTTTGGTAGTATTATTATTGGCTATGCAGGTAAACGTCTCGGTGTAGGGATAGACGACTATCTACTTGGTGTGCTGCCGTTATTGTTCAGCTTGGTGATTTTGTACAGCCTGTGGTTTTTGTTGGGAGCGACGAGTATCTGGTTCGTCAAAATATACAACGTTACTGAAGTGTTGCGTGGTTTGTTGGAAGCTGGACGATATCCAATTGCAGCATATCCCACTGTTTACCGCTTTTTCTTCACTTTTGTGATGCCAGTAGCTTTTTTAACTACTGTACCAGCCCAAGCGCTGCTGGGTCGGAGTGAAATTAGCTGGTTGATAGGTGCGGCAATATTAGCAGTAGCGTTGTTTTTCGCTTCCACTTGGTTTTGGCGATTTGCGTTGCGGTTTTATACTAGTGCTTCGAGTTAGAGAGAGAAGCAAAGACAAGGCAGCGCCTTGCCCAGAGTTGTTGGAGCAACATAAAGTTAACATATGAAAAGTAATCAAATTCCTCCTGGAAGCTTTGGTATACCTGTATTAGGTGAAACACTCTCCTTTATTTTCGACCGCGATTTTCGCAAAAAGCGCTATCGCCAGTATGGGCCCATCTTCAAAACTCATCTTCTTGGCAGACCAACTGTAGTAATGGCAGGGCCAGAGGCGTTAGAGTTCGTTTTGTCAAGCCATATGGATAATTTTTCTTGGCGGGAAGGATGGCCTGCTAATTTCAAGATATTACTGGGTGAATCACTTTTTTTGCAAGATGGAGAGGAACACCGCAGAAACCGCCGCTTGATGATGCCGGCGTTGCATGGCCCAGCATTAGTGAATTATGTCTCCACAATGGAAGATATCACACGCGGCTATCTCCAAAAGTGGGAGAAAAAACAGGAGTTTACTTGGTTGCAAGAATTTAAACAGCTGACATTTGATATTGCTAGCCAATTGTTGTTGGGTACGCGTCTTGGGGCTGAATGTGTGCGCCTCAGCCAGTTGTTTACAACCTTGACAAATGGGCTGTTTGCGATTAATCTGTTACCCTTACCATTTACTACATTTGGTAAAGCTATAGCCGCTCGTAATCAGATTTTAGAGCATCTAACTCAAGTTGTCAGAGAACGTCAGCAAAACCCAACTAAAGATACCATCAGCTTGTTAATACAAGCTAAAGATGAAGATGGTAACAGCCTAAGTGAAAAAGAAATCATTGCCCAAGCGGTGCTGTTACTCTTCGCTGGACATGAAACGACTACTTCGATGCTGACTTGGTTGTGTCTAGAGTTAGCCCGTCATCCAGAAGTACTCGAAAGAGCAAGAGTTGAACAATTGCAACTTGCAAGTAAAGGTGATTTGGATTTAGAACAATTAGGGAAAATGCCCTATTTAGAGCAGGTTCTATGGGAAGTGGAAAGATTGCATCAACCTGTTGGAGGTGGGTTTCGTGGTGTGATTAAAGACTTTGAGTTTAAAGGTTATCACGTTCCTGCTGGTTGGCAGTTGCTTTATTCAATTGTGATAACTCATAGCCTAAAGGAAATCTACCTTGAACCAGAGCGTTTTGATCCAGATCGTTTTAGTCCCCAGCGCCAAGAACACAAAAAGTATCCTTTTAGTTTAGTTGGTTTCGGTGGTGGGCCACGCATCTGTATTGGTATAGCCTTTGCCAAAATGAAAATGAAGATTATTGCTGCTCATCTTCTACGCAATTATCATTGGGAGATATTACCCAATCAAAGTTTAGAAACAGTGTTAGTTCCCAGCAATCGCCCCAAAGATGGGTTAAAGGTTAGATTTCAACCTCGGTGAAATGTTATATGGCATCCCAAATAGACATACATTTACCTAATGGAGTTTTACAACACTTGCAAAATGTGAAAGATTTTGTAAGTGAAAATGTTAACTCTTTAAGTAACTCAGCAGAGCAAGTTGGAGAGTCTTTAAAGGCAACAGCAACTACAACGACTGATAAAGCGATTGATACAGTGACGACAACTTTAGAACAAAGTTGGCAAACTGCTGATAAATTTAAGAGTACAACATCGGGAGTAGTTAAAGATGCGATCGCATCTTCTGCAAGTGATTGGCTGACACAACACCCGATATTTTTTAGGTTAGTTCAAATACTAAGTTGGGCGACTAATCACCCAATTATTAGTATAGTGATTTTGCTGTTTGCGATCGCTCTACTTTGGAGCATCATCAAAGCAATTGTCCGCTTGATTGAAACAGCTAGTTGGTCAATACTCCAAGTACCGATAAAATTAATTCAGACTTTTATTAAAGTTAGCTTTTTATCCTTAGTTAAAGTTGGCAGTTTTGCTATTCAACGAATGACTCCTACTAAAACAATTGATAACCTGCCAGCTTTACTACCTGAAAATTTTCAACTAAATAAACAACAGCGATTGGCAGAAATTTCTAATCGCTTGGAAGCAATTCAAAAGGAACAAAATAAACTTTTACAAGAAGCAGCAGACTTGATTGCTGCTGACACAATTGATATAGAAATCTCAAAAATTAAACCGCTAAAAAGCGTTGAATCACATCTTGGCTGAGTTCGGCTGTGGAACCGGAGGCGACAATACCACCTTTTTGCATGGCATAATAGTAATCCGCCTGACGTACAAAGTGCAAATGTTGCTCTACCAATAAAACTGAAATGCCTGTAGTTTCGACGATGCGACGGACTGCGGCTTCAATTTCTAAGATGATGGAGGGTTGAATACCTTCAGTAGGTTCATCTAAGACGAGTAATTGAGGTTCCCCCATTAAAGCACGGGCGATCGCTAATTGTTGCTGCTGTCCCCCACTTAAATCACCACCCATCCGCGAAAGCATGGTTTTCAACACCGGGAATAAGCTAAAAACTTCTTCTGAAATTTCTGCTTTTTTTACTGGTTTGCGTCTAGCTTCCAACCCCAGCAGCAGATTTTCTTTGACTGTCAAACGGGGGATAATTTCTCGTCCTTGGGGAACATAACCAATTCCTAACTTTGCCCTTTGGTCGGGAGATTTGGAGTTGATTAATTCTCCAGCTAAGTTAATTGTACCGCTGCGGGGTTTGAGTAAACCCATAATTGTTTTGAGTAATGTAGATTTACCGACACCATTGCGTCCAATCAGGCAAACCATTTGCCCAGATGGTACGTTTACAATCTACATTGCGGAGAATATGGCTTTCACCGTAATAAACGTTAAGGTTAGAAATTTGTAGCATAAGAAATTACCTAGATATGAAAATTTCGCCCAGAGGCGTAGAGAGAAAGATAGAGTTTTCGTACTTTTGTATAAGATGGAATCATTCATAGGCGTTGCATAATTAAAGCATGAATTTGAGCGTAGGCTTTAGCCTGTCGTAGACATCGCTATGCAATGTCCAAGGTGTGCATCAACTCATAAGCTGAACCACATCTAATTTTCGAGAGCGAACCATGCCAGTCAAAGGTTACAGTCGAAAGATTATGCAAGTTAAATCTGGAACAGCTTAACCGCAAGAATGGCAAAAAATGTAGTAAAAAAATCACATATATATTAACCCTCCCGGTCAGTGGCTGGCAGTAACCTTCGCAACTCCACAAGAAGATTGGGTCAGTCCGTTGCACAGGGCAAACGCATCTAAATTAGGCTTGACCACAACCAAGCTTAGAATCAACGAAAGAATCAGGATTTATCATTTGATTCATCGTTCCAGGCTCAAAGCGATGTCTACGACGGGCTACGCCTACGCCTAAATCTTTCTGAATAAATAGGGGTTAATGAGATTATTTTTTAATTTATTGAGAATGAAATTATTTTATTGACATGATGTGACTGCCCTGGTTCGTTGCACTGGAATTGTTAAGCTGTTTATCTGTTGCCGTATTTGGAGAGAAAGAGTCAGGAATTGAATTTAATGGTTCTTGTGTCAAGGTTGTAGTTCTTAAAGCCTCAAAATCGTCAACAATTTTGTCAATTCTATAATCAGCTTTGTATTCAAGGAAAGATTTAATTCTTTGAGCTTCAGCAACACTTGCTCGATAAAACCATACCCTCTTTTCAAGAGGGAAAATACCAAATGCACACTGAATAGCAGCCGAGGCAGCTCCCAAACCAGCAGCTAAACGAGCATTATTATTGATACCAGCAAGTGTTACACCAAGACTTAGACCAATAGAAGTAATACTAAATACAATACCTAAACATCTATTAAAATTCACTTGAAATTGATATTCCTTGATAAAAGGTTCTATCTCCTTTTTAATGAATTTAATCTCTGGTGTTTGTACTTGGTCTTGTTGATTAATATCTGGTGATTTCATAGGTTGATATTCTCAAATGTTAGAGCTAGTTTGTAAAGTCATGTGAACCCCTTAAAGGTTATTTTAAAAGTTGTAACTATACTCAAAAACCCTCTCCAAACCTCTACCCCATAGGGTATTATGTTACGCACTCTATAATAGTCACTTTCAAAAAGTTCTGGGATCAGGAAAAACACGTAAAGTCAAAAACTCTGGCATTTGTGCTACATAGTTTATTAATAGTAGTTCAGGAAAATAGCAATCTGGCAAGATTTTTTTTCGTTGAACTACTAAAACATTTCCCCTTTTATTTAGTTGCTCACAAGGATACAGAAATTGAGGTGGCGGGGCGACGGGCGAGATGTCGTTTACCTGACTTAATGGTTCACACAGAAGAATCTTATACTGCCCTTCTTGATGCGCCTCGTGCCACCCTCACCCGTGATATGCCGCCGCCTGCGCTAGTGATTGAAATTGTTTCTCCGGGAACGGCGAACCGCGTTCATGATTATCGCTACAAGCGAACGGAGTATGCCGCTAGGGAAATATTGGAGTATTGGATTGTTGATCCACAGATGCAACAAATTACGATTTGCCAGTGGGTGGAGGGACAGTATGAGGATAAGATATTTACAGGTGCAACTTGCATGGAATAAGTGGTAATTGCTGATTGGGCGCTAACAGTAGAGCAGGTGTTTAACAGCGCAAAGCGACCAGAATTACCAGGCAAATAAAAAGTGTGGTTGAGCTTTTCATTCTTGCTGTTGTCCCAAATATACTTCAATTACACGGGAGTCATTTTGCACTTCCTCAAAATTTCCTTCGCACAGCACCGAACCTTCATGTAATACCGTTACTTTTCGGGCAATTTGACGCACAAATTCCATATCGTGTTCAATTACTAAAATTGAATGACTTTGCGCTAGTGCTAAAAGTAGTTCGCCAATATTGTAGGTTTCTTCATCAGTTAAACCCGCAACTGGTTCATCAACGAGTAATAAGTCAGGTGACTGTGCTACTAACATACCAATTTCTAAACGTTGCTTTTCTCCGTGGGAAAGTAAACCTGCTCTGATGTCTGCTTTAGGAGTTAAACCAATAGTTTCTAATAATCCTTTAATACTATTCTTTTCAGCAGTATTAGAACGCCCAAACAAAGTAGAAAATACATTTTTATTGGGGTTGCTAGTAATTTCTAGATTTTCGCGGGGCGTTAAGTTAAGGTAAATTCTGGGTGTTTGAAACTTGCGCCCAATTCCTAACCGCGCAATTTGATGTTCAGGTAAAGAACGCAGGTTTCTTCCTTTGAAGATAACTCGCCCAACGGTTGGTTGCACTTTCCCCGTAATCACATCTAGAAATGTTGTTTTTCCTGCACCATTGGGGCCAATTACTACCCGCAACTCACCCACATCCATACTAAAGTTTAACTGATTTAGCGCCTTAGAACCGTCAAAACTAACAGTTACGTTTTCAGTTTCCAATATTTTCGCGTTCATGTTGCACTTCGGCGTCTTCTTCCAAGGTGGGATATGTAGAAATTTGTTGGCGACGGTTGAAAAGAGAAATATTCTGACTACGTAACCATCCCACTATACCGTCAGGAAGTACTGTGACAACTATCAAAAATAGTGCGCCTTGGAAAAATAGCCAGATTTCAGCAAATTGTTCACTTAAAAAAGTGCGGGCATAATTGACTAACAAAGTTCCAACAATCGCCCCAATTAAAGTAGCGCGTCCCCCTACAGCCACCCAAATCACCATTTCAATCGAAAAGGCAATATCCATTGCTCTGGGTGAGACAGAACCACTCTGGATGGTGTAAAATGCTCCTGCGATGCCTGCGATCGCACCTGAAACTGCAAACACCAGCACCTTAAAATCTGTAGGGTCGTAGCTAGAAAATCTTACCCGACTTTCATCATCACGAATAGCTATCAACAATCTCCCAAAGCGTCCACTTGTTAACCAGCGACAAATCCCGTAGGTAATTGCGAGAAACACTACAGTCAAGATGTAGAAAACAAATTGCGTTTTCGCATCGCTGACCGTTGTCCCAAACAAAGTTGTAAAATCTATCAGTCCATTCGTACCATTGAAAAGTTGTTGTTGGCCGTTAAAAAAGTTGAAAAATACAATAGTTCCGGCTTGAGTCAAGATAGAAAAATAAACTCCCTTGAGGCGATTACGAAATACTAAATATCCCAACAATCCCGCCAATAACCCTGGAATTAGTACCACAGAAGCTATTGTCCAAGGAAAAGAATAAAAAGGTTTCCAAAACCCTGGAAGTTCGGTGACGCCATAAAGTCCCATGAAATCAGGTAACTCACCAGTGGGAACTTGGAGTTTCAGGTACATTGCGATCGCATATCCACCCAAACCGAAGAAAATACCATGTCCCAAACTTAGTAAACCAGTATAACCCCAAATCAAATCAATACCTAAAGCCACAATCGCCAGCGACAAAAATCGCCCCAACAAATTCAGACGAAACTCCGAAAGTACCACTGGCATAATAATTATCAGCAAGAGTGCGATCGCAACCACTACCCCCACCTCAATTAATAATCCCCCTCCCTTCCTTCTCATTCTCTGCGTCCTCCCTTCGGGTTCACCAGTCGCCTGTGGAGGGAAACCCTCCTGCATGGTTCACTGCGCCTCTGCGGTTTAAACATCAACAGTACGTCCCTTTTGCGGAAAAATCCCTCCAGGCTTCCACTGTAAAAACACAATAATCAGTGCAAATACCATCACCTTAGCCATACTCGTCGTCGCAAAAAAAGTAAACAAATCAGCCAAAGGCTTCACAGGAGTCAACAACACAGCCAAAGTCCCAGAACCAATTAAAAAATTAGCTGTACCAATAGCCAAAGCTGCCACAATAGTACCTGCTAAATTGCCCACACCCCCAACGACAACAACCATAAAAGTATCAATAATATAGTTTTGTCCCGTATTTGGCCCTACAGAACCGAGCAAACTAATCGCACATCCAGCCACACCAGCTAAACCAGAACCCAGTGCAAAAGTAATCGCATCAACTTTTTGAGTTGGGATACCTAAACAAGCGCTCATACTCCGATTTTGCGTCACAGCCCGAATCCTTAAACCCCAGCTAGAACGTTGTAAAAACAAATAAATTCCCGCCACACAAATTATCGTTAAAGCAATAATAAATAACCTGGCAAAGGGTAATTGCACACCAGCCAAAGATATCCCCACTTGTAACCAGGTAGGCGCAGTTACATCCACATTTTGAGCGCCAAACCAAGGTTGAGTCACTCCCATCTGATAAGTTTGACTCAATAAATTGCCCGTTGTTATTGTCACCCCCAGGGATAATAAAAATATCACCGCCACAACCCAGTTACGAACTCTTCCTAAATTTGTGCGGGAATTTAAAATCCATAAACCTCCAAAAAACAACAGAGAAAATATAGCTATGCTAATTATCAATACCCAATTCACACTGCGGACAAACTGCTGAAAAATCAAACTTACTCCCCAAGTTGCTAGTAGAGTTTCTAAAGGGCGTCCATAGAGATAACGAATCACGCCTCTTTCTAGAATTAATCCCACAGCAGCCGTGAACATAAAAGCAATAATCAAAGCCAAAAATATGTAAACTTCAAACCACACCCCGCCCAATTGCTTACAGGCATTTTGGACAACAAATGTTGTGTAAGCGCCAAACATCATCAATTCACCATGCGCCATATTGATGACGCCCATCAATCCAAATATAATCGCCAGTCCCAACGCAGCAATTAATAAGACAGCGCCAATACTAATACCATTAAATACAGCTTCTAAAAAACCTGCTAACACTTTTTTGTCCTACATATCAGCTTCTAGCTAGCCATTATTAGCCTCTTTAGCCTCGTTCCCAGTCTCAGACTGGGAATGCCTATTGAGAGGGCTGCCGCCTCCTATAGAAGTGGCACCGCAATCTGGCGCATTTCCTTCTTAGACCTGGAAACGAGAATTTCACAAATTTAGACTTTCTTGTACTTACCACCCTTAGCAGGGTCAGTCCAATCACAAGCAAATCCCTTAGTTTCTTTGACAAATTGATTCCAAGGAACTGGCTCAACTGCTGTCGGAGTAGCATAGACAATATCAAACAAACCATCTAGCCTTACTTGACCAATTCGCACAATTTTGGATATGTGATGATTAGCATCCATTGTCACTTTACCTTCAGGTGCATCTAGAGTTTGACCATACGCCGCAGCACTTACTTTAGCTATGTCTGTAGCACCAGCTTTTTCTACAGCTTGCTTCCACAAATAAACTGCAATGTATGCTGCTTCCATTGGGTCATTTGTCACCCGATTTTCACCGTACTCTTTCTTAAAAGCTGCGACGAACTTCTTATTAGCAGGTGTGTCTACTGTTTGGAAATAGTTCCAAGCAGCGTAGTGACCTTTGAGATACTCTACACCAATTGCTTTAACTTCTTCTTCGGCAATACTGACAGACATGGAAGGATATCTTTCTGGTGTCAATCCAGCTCCTTTCAATTGTTTGAAGAAAGCAACGTTGCTATCACCATTCAGAGTATTGTAAATTACACCTCCATTAGGCAAAGCTTGCTTAATTTTAGTGATAATCGGTGTAACTTCTGCGTTACCCAGCGGTAAATAATCTTCGCCAACTGTTTTACCACCTAAAGCTTCTAGTTGAGCCTTAATAATTGTGTTAGCTGTACGGGGGAAAACGTAGTCTGAGCCAACTAAGAAAAATTCTTTGCCTTTATTTTTCAACAGCCAATCAACAGATGGTTCGATTTGTTGATTTGGCGCAGCGCCAGTGTAGAAAATATTTTTAGAACACTCTTGACCTTCGTACTGCACAGGATACCAGAGCATATGGTTTTTGCTCTCAAATACTGGTTTCACATTCTTGCGGCTAGCAGAAGTCCAACAACCAAAAACTACACTGACTTTATCTTGATCAATTAGCTTGGTTGCCTTTTCCCTAAAAGTATCCCAGTTAGAAGCACCATCTTCAGTAATTGCTTCAATTTGTTTACCTAAAATACCACCAGCAGCGTTAATTTCTTTGATTGCTAATTTTTCAGCATCGACAACGCTTTTTTCACTAATAGCCATTGTGCCACTCAGAGAGTGCAAGATACCTACTTTGATTGTGTCACCAACAGTAGCAGCCGCTGGGGAAGCAGTAGGAGGTGTTGCTGGACTCCTGTAGCAGTTGGGGAATTATTCGCGCAAGCTTTCAAAAAAAAGCTGCTTCCAAAAGTTAGAGAACCGTAGATTAAAAACTTGCGTCGGTTAAATTGTCTTCTCATATCTTTATGAATTTTCCTTTTGATGAATCAACTAACTTAATAAAAAGCTGACAGTATCAAACTTTAAAGTGTGATAATAGTGCGATATTTTACTAGTAAAAAGTGACTTATTATACAAAATGTTTGTTTTTGTAATAAAAAAATAAATTTGTAATGTTAATCTTTGTTAAGCTTAATATTATGAAATTACTATTAGCTGTGAAGAGATAGCTGGGTAATAATTTCATCTTCCTTGCCAGCAGCAAAGTTAGCAAAGCGCTTCGCTAAGGGTGGTATAATCACCAAAGGATTGCTAAACCCAGAGAATAGATGAACGCTCTCAAATCTGGGAAGAGTACCAATTAAAGGGAGTGTGTTGCTACTAAATGCCACCAAGCAATGATGCCAAGTTCCTGGTAAATTCTCCAAAACTGGCAAAACTTCACCAACACTTTTTCGCAGCCACTTTTCACTCGCCTCTGAGTCTACCTTGGCATGAGGATCTGTGAGAACGCGGCTAATTTGACCGATACGGAAGCTACCATCTTGCATCTGAATCGCACCCGCATCTAAAATTGGCGGTACTGGCTCATTACCGAGTTGATTCCACAATTCATCAACTTGAGTAGATTCAGCTTCTAGTTGAAACCGTTGCACATTAGCTGGCATAACTAAGGTGCGTAACTGTACATCCACAGGTGGGGTTTCAATTATTTCTGCGTGGGTAAAATACAGCTTGATGGGAATACCAGCAGATTTTAGAAGCTGGCGGCTCAGTCCACCCGCACAAATGACAACCTTAGCACTGTGGAAAGTTGCAGTAGTTGTTTTTACACCGTTTTGCAATATTTGCAATACTTGGCTAATCTGCATTTCACCCCCAGCCCGCTCAAAAGCTTGGATGTAAGCTTGTGCTGTTTTTTGTGGGTGAATATGACCGTGTTTGACAGTTAAAGCCCCAGATATCGCCTCTCGATTTAGCAGTGGTTCCAACTCACAAGCTTCTTGGACACTCAGTAAACGGGGTGGAATGGCACAATGATTATATGATGCAGCAGTTGCTTCTGGGTCACTGGCGGCTGAAATAGTTAGTAATAAATCTAATTCCCGAAATTGGATATCAGCTTCTAACTCTTGAGATAGGATATGGTAACGCCCGTAGGCGTAGCCAGTCGTAGACATCGCATCTTCGCACAATTGCCGAGTTAATGTTGTAGTACCCGACCAATAGGCAAGCCCACCATAACTATAGCGAGTTGCATTCTCTGGTGTGCTGTATTGCTCCAACAAAAGTACAGCAAAACCTGTTTTTACTAATTCATAGGCGAGTGCAGCACCCGCAATTCCACCACCAACCACAATCCAATCGTAGTTTTTCATATACAAATTACGAATTACTAAAGAGTCTATCGCTTGGTGTAGATCCAGATTCTCTCATTTAAATTGCTATCAAAATTCATTTATAAAATAAAGATGTACTAATCACCGAAAAACAGTAAACCCATCATGCTAAATTACGATCCATTAGCTTGTTTCCCCTCATCTGATGAACTACCAGACTCTGATGATACCCCTGTGGATAATGAGTTACAAGATTTGATTCCCGGTTTACTCAAAGCGCTCCTGGCGATCGCTTGGGCAGAACGCATGGATTGGTTTTTTGGCGTAGATATGGGTATTTATTATGACCCAGATTTTCCAGCAATAGTCCCAGATGGGTTTTTGAGTCTGGGCGTAGAGCGATTTTATGATGAAGACCTCCGCCCCAGTTATGTGCTTTGGGAAGAGAAGAAATTACCGATATTAGTGTTGGAGGTGGTATCTAAAACATACCGTGGTGAGTACTCGACCAAAAAAGCAGAGTATGCAAGATTGGAAATTTTGTATTATGTAGTTTACAACCCATTTCGTCGCCGCAAGCCACGTTTAGAAGTTTACAAATTAGTTAACAATGTTTATGAATTACATGATGGTAATCCAGTTTGGTTGCCAGAAATAGGTTTAGGAATTGGCATCGAACGAGGAACTTATCTAGGTATACCACGGGAATGGATGTATTGGTATAACCAACAAGGACAACGGTTTTTAACACCAGAAGAAGACAAAAAACTTGCTCAACAAGAAGCTCAGCAAGCAGAACAAAAAGCTCAACAAGCAGAACAAAAAGCTCAACAAGCACAGCAAGAAATCCAATTATTACGAGAACGCTTGCAATCGCTCGGCATAGATCCTGATTCTATCATTTAAATTGCTATCAAAATTCATTTATAAAATAAAGATGCACTAATAACTGAAAAACGGTAAATCTATCATGGTAAATTACGATCCATCAGCTCGTTTGCCCTCTTCAAAAGAACTACCTGACTCTGAAGATACTCCAGTAGATAATCAATTAAAAAAATCAATTCCTGGTTTACTCAAAACTACATTAGCTATGGCTTGGGAAGACCGCATGGATTGGTTTATTGGTGTAAATATGGGGATTTATTATGACCCCAATTTACCAGCGATAGTCCCAGATGGATTTCTGAGTCTGGGCGTTAAGCGATTTTATGATGAAAATCTCCGCTCCAGTTATGTGCTTTTGGAAGAAAAAAACTACCAATATTAGTACTTGAGGTGGTATCTCAGATATATCGCGGTGAGTACTCTACCAAAAAAGCAGAGTATGCAAGATTGGGGTTTTTGTATTACGTAGTTTACAACCCATTTCGTTGTCACAAGCCATGTTTATAAGTTTACAAATTAGTTAATAATGCTTATGAATTACATGATAGCGATCGCGTTTGGTTGCCAGAGATAGGTTTAGCGATTGGCATAGAACCGGGAACTTATCTAGGTATTGCGCGCGAGTGGTTGTATTGGTATAACGAGCAAGGTGAACGGTTTTTAACACCAGAAGAACAGGTAAAACAAGCTCAACAAAAAATCCAGCAAGCCAAGCAAGCCCAACAACGTGCCCAATTGCTAGCGCAACGGTAGCTTAGACGCGTAGCGGCTTGTCGTTAGACATCGCTCGGTGTAGATCCTGATTCTCTCACCTAAATTGCTATAAAGACTCATTCACGAGTATAAAAGACTCATTCACGAGTATAAAAGACTCATCCGCGAGTATCAAAGACTCGTCCGCGAGTATCAAAGACTCATTCACGAGTATCAAATACTCGTCCGCGAGTATCAAATACTCATTACAGTAATTTTCATTTATTTATAAAACACTCTCGCGTTCTTCTTTGCGCCTCTGCATGAGACAAAAAATCTTTCCGTGCTGTAATTACGAATTACGAATTACGAATTACCCTATCAAGACTTGCACTCACACTTTCAGCATCCGGTGACTTCAATCGCTGCAAAATCTCTAAAGCTGGTTGCAAATAGGATATCGCTTTAGTGTATTCACCCTGCTGTTCAGCCAAATGTCCTAACCACCACAGAGTCATTGCTTTGCCTTGGACATCACCAATGCGTTCAAATATTTCCAAAGACTGATTGTAGAGTGCGATCGCTTCATCCACTTCCCCTTTGTTGGCGTAGATTATTCCCAACTGGTGCAACATCGCCGCTTTGCCTTGGACATTACCAATGCGTTCATTTATTTCCAAAGACTGATTGTAGAGTGCGATCGCTTTGTCCCATTCTCCAAAATCATGATATGTGTAACCCAGTTCGTGGAGAACGCTGGCTTTGATTCCTGCTAAATTTTCATCTTCTTCAGTCAGCTTCAAAGCTTTTAGCAAAAAATCTTCTGCTTTTTGTACCTCACCAATACTGCTATAAGCTACCCCTAACTCCTTCAAAATATTAATGCGGGTACGTAGATCTGTTGATTGTTCCATTAGCAAGCGTTCAAGTAAATCAATCCGCTCTTGCCTTTCTGGTAAATCTAAACTTTCTAATATTCTCTCAGACTGAATAGTTTTTTCAATAGCCAACTCTTGAGTAGACTGGATTGTTTGAAAATAAAATACTTTTTTTCTCCATGCCCAAAAATCTGGGGCATATTTTGCCAAACGTGTTAGGGCATGATCTGGCAAAAATATCAGTACAGGGTGAGGAACGCTATAACTAAAAGCATCTCGCACAAAGTTCAAGTCTTGTAGTACAGGCGGATATTCCCCAGACAAGCCAAGAACCTATCCCACTGCTTATTCCGGAAAGCGACAGAAGAGGGATAATTATGGGGCATTGGCATTCCCCGTGTCCCCTGTCTCCGTGTCCCCCACTCTCCCACACCTCACCGCAAAATTGGACTACCGTGATGATGAACCAAATACCACTTACCGCCAAGAAACTGAAATATATTTGTAGCTGTTGATTGTGCTTCAAGTCTTCTCCCGCTTACCACTTGGAACACATTTTCTCTCAGCACAACATAGGCAATATTATCACTTAATTCTGTAGCAATTATATCTGTATTTATTTCGATATAAGCTGTGTTTTTAAATATCTGCTCCCAAGAGGTGCGAATTTCCTTCCAACCTCGCAGTATATTACTTCCAGGATGAATACAAAAACTACCAGTTCCTTGTGACCATACTGTACTCATTGTCTCAATATCTTTTCTTTCAAAAGCTCGGTAAAAAGCTGCATTAGCCGCTAAGACTTCATCCTTGGTCATGGGTAATCAAATATTAAAACTTAGAAGTAGGAGTTATAAGTCAGGAGTTATGAGTTACTAAATTATAGCGGTTATCGTTTGGATGCATTACAGTCTGACCTCACTTCCATTCCTCTCTCCTAAAAGAAGAGAGGCTTTGAGGCTTACTCCCCAACGCTACAAGGGAAGGGGCTGTTCTTTTTAGGTCTGTATCCCATGCAATTGAGAACCGCTATATAACTCTCAAATTTGACAAATAAATTAGTAATTCCCAATGCCCAATGCCCAACTCCTAACTCTTTTTGACTGTGCTAATAGTTTCCAATAATTGGCTAGCTGTATAAGGCTTGGATAAAAAGGCTTTGATACCCATGTCATAAGCTGTATTAACTTTATCAGTCGAACTCAGTCCACTGACAGCAATGATTTTGACATCTCGGTTAATTTTTCGCAGGGTGCGGATAGTAGTTATCCCATCCATAGACGGCATGACCATATCAGTTAATACAAGAGATATTTCATCTCAATGTTCTTATCGGAGAACAACAGCCGTTGGCAATTGCTTCGCGCAAAAGTTCCAGTCCATTGTGTGCCCCCAAACGGTCATTGCGATCGCATATTTTGTTGTTCTAATTCTGCTTGTACCCCTCAGCCAAAGGAAGCTTATCTCTTGAGAGGATGTTTTAAAAGTCCTATTGTAACTATCAAAACTTTCTAGATCCTCCTAAATCCCCCTTTTTAAGAGGGACTTTGATTCCAGTTCCCCCCTTATTAAGAGGGGTTGGGGGGATCAAAAGCCTGTGGGGCAACTCTAGATGTCATGAAAATTTTATATTGTGGTCATCGCTCAACATGTAACTAGCTAATAATGTTATGAAAACATGACAATTTGATCCCAGAAGGGCTGATAAATTCGTAAAACAGCCAAAAAACCTAGTTGTTACCACTTGATCCCTACATATGCTTAGTGGTTAATATTGACTTAACAAACAAAACTCCTTCGATCCCAAAGAAATGCTGATTTTGGCATAACAAGGAATTGCAAGGAAGTGACCTGAATTTAAAAACAGACTAAAAAACTTAAAAACTGGGCAAAACCAGGAGTCAGGAATAAGAAATTCATCTGGAGTGGATGACATTTTATATAGCATTCCTTAACCAGGGGAAATCATTTACCGCTTAAACTACTGGAGGCCAAATTAATGGCAAAAGAACGCCCGCCACTAGAGGAGATGACTTTACGCCAACTACGCAAAGTTGCTAGCGAATATAGCATCTCTCGCTATAGCCGAATGCGTAAATCACAACTGCTGACATCAATACAAGAAGTCCAGCGCAGCAGAACTTCGCTCAGTCCATCTCGTTCATTGGAGGCACAGGAAACCGTGGAAGCAGCAAAGTTTGAATTAGGTCAGGAAGATCGTACAGGTGGATCTTTGGCTGATGTTGATGAAGGACTCGCAGATTTGCCCTCTGGCTATGGTGAAAGCCGGATTGTACTCTTACCGCGCGATCCTCAGTGGGCTTACACTTACTGGGATATTCCGAATGAACACAAAGAGGAACTCCGCCGACAAGGGGGACAACAACTTGCACTACGGATTTATGATGTCACCGACATCGATATCGAATACCAAAGCCCCCACAGCATTCAAGAATATCCTGCTGATGAACTAGCTAGAGAATGGTATCTACCAGTTCCAGTTAGCGATCGCGATTATGTGATCGATATCGGCTATCGTGCTGCTGATGGTCGCTGGTTGGTACTAGCTCGTTCTGCTAAAGTACACATTCCTCCTGTTTATCCTTCTGACTGGATAGAGGATGTCTTCATCACTGTCAACTTTGAAGAAGATTTGCGTGGCCAGACTCAGTACGAACTGGTTTCCCCTGCCAAGGAGATCGCAGTTACTGCCAATGGTAATGCTGGTAATGCTGGTAATCCGGTGAATGGCAACCCTATCTACGACGAAATATTTGGTTTAGCGGAATCTGCCGAATCACAACGGGTTGCTGGTTCTATCTTCGGCTCCCAGCAGCAAGTACCAGGTTCAGCACGTCCCGAACAAGCCATCAGTTCCTACATTTTCCCATCTGGTGTGGGTCTGTGGGCAGTTCCCACCGTGTCTGGCTTAACAGCTTCCGGTGTAGGAATGTCAGGTGTTGGCTTCTCGGCTTCCGCTGTACCAGTGCGTTCGCGCCAGTTCTGGTTAATTGCCGATGCTGAGTTGATAGTCTACGGTGCAACCGAACCCGATGCTACCGTAACCATTGGCGATCGTCCAATTAAGCTAAATCCAGATGGGACATTCCGCTTCCAGATGTCCTTCCAGGATGGTTTAATTGACTATCCGATTTTGGCTGTAGCTGCTGATGGTGAGCAAACCCGGTCAATTCAAATGAAATTCAATCGTGAGACACCATCCCGAAATACTAACACCAAAGAAGAAGCTGTTTTAGAATGGTTCCCTTAAGTTTTGGCTCTTAGATTAACTCCAGATTGAAATTTTAAATTATTCCCCGCTATAGTAATTCTGTAGCGGTTTTTTTTCATTATATGTATACGAAAAAATTATTTTTGTTATTTATCTTGATAATTGGTGCAAGCTTATTATCAGGTTGTAAAGAGATTGAAGCAAATTCAGTCCCAAAAGCATCTAAAACTTGCCCGGGAAAAGATGCCAAGTTCAGTATTAATTTTTTTAAAACTAATAATCAAGGTGAAAAAAATCAAAGAGGTATTAACAATGTAATTATTTTTAATCCCAAATCAGCAGAATTAGATTTCAAAGTGAATGTTGGTCTATCTCATAAACTCTACGCGAAAGATGCTAGAGGCAAACTGCGTAGAGTTTATGTACCAAAACAGTTTCATGAACTCATTACCGATGAGAATGCTAAATTAAACGGACAGCTACCCATTGCCGCAATTAATGCTGACTATATAGGTACTGATGATAAACCACAAGGCTTAAATGTTTCTCGTGGCATAGAGTATTCAGGAGCATTTAAAAATAAACGTTCTTCCTTTGGGATATCAGGAGGTACACCTAACCAGCGACAGGCTACTATCCAAGCTGGCAGAAGAAAAAGCGATATTCTCAATTACAATTTAGTGGGCGGTAATGGCAGATTCTATCGTCAAGGTAAGTTTAAAGATATTTGTGAAGATTTGGGAGAATTTGCCTGTAAAAATGCTACTAATCGCTCTCTGGCAGCTATCACGAATCAAGGCTATGTAATATTATTAG
This sequence comes from Nostoc sp., assembly GCF_036917615.1. GTDB lineage: Bacteria > Cyanobacteriota > Cyanobacteriia > Cyanobacteriales > Nostocaceae > Nostoc. Next base: position 16,387 of record NZ_JBALCZ010000060.1, on the reverse strand, counting down.
TTAATGACTTAAAAGCTAATTCAGAGATTGAATTATCTCAAGTTAATCAAGAGTTACTGCCAGATATGTTTGATAATGTCCTGGAAAGCATTGCCAGCAATAATTGTTTAGGTAAGATTCAAGAAGGGATATTATTTGATGGAGGTATGTCTCCAGGATTATATTATAACCAGAAAACTTATGTAGAAAATCTTGGGCCAATTGGTTCAGTTTTTTTGATTTACAAAAAATAAAATAGTTATGCTAACCACAGTCATTGCACCCCAAAGAGCCAAAGCGACACTTTGTCCTCCTAAGAGCTTGCTCTTAGGGGATTAAGGGGTAGGTTTCTTAGGGTTTAATAAGTAATCAAGCCGACATGATATTACGGGTGATTTGCCGGACATTATATAAAGAGTTTTGTCGCTGGCTAAGACTAGATTTATTTCCATCTGGCTAAATTTTAGAGTACTGACTCTTTAACTTTTTGCGAATTCTCAAGCTTGTTTGGATTCACCCAACGATTGACAAATTCCTTGTTATGTTTGTACACCTTGATTTGCACTTGCTTGGAACTTAACTTGACTACTTCAGCGGTAATTCTTTGGACATCGCTAGAATCCGCACGAGCTTTATAAAGCCAAATGACTTTTTGCCCTACTTGAAAGTAGTTAGGATTACTAGTTAAAGAAGGCGCTCTTTCTGCCCAAGAGGGGAAAGAAATTGCTAAGTTGATCAAAAGTACTAAGACCACTAGAGTGATTTGGAAAAGTTTCATGATCATTGCACTTGTCTTCGGTCTGGTGGGGTAATCAATCTCCTGCTCTAGCATTTAGCTATTGTCCTCTTTTGGGTGTTAACGTTGCTGGTTGATAATTTTGCAGGATTCATGTTGCACCTCTTTTTCACCTAAGTTTGATAGCACTAGAGATTTGGGGAGTTATAAGACTTATGCAAAATATCTCTCCAACTCTGATTTCTACGTGTCCTCTGCACCTCTGCGGTAGCCTGCGGCAAGCCGCTTTGCGTCTACGTTATTCCGAAACTCGTGCGTAAGTCTTAAGTTAATTACTCAGCCTTTGGCTGTATTAATTGCAAGCCAAGTTTGTATTTTTTCAAAGCTCAAACCTCTACTGATTTCAGGATAAAGCGACTTTGAGAATAAAATCAAATAGTCTTTTTTCTTTAAACAATAACTTTAAGTTATGAAAAAAGTTGTAATGCTCTGACTTGAAAGGCAACCTACCCACAGGTGTTTGGCAGCGATCGCTATACCGATTGCACCATCGGGTCAGACGGGAAAAGCTGGTATATTGATTGCTGGTTTGAACCCCTCCAGGCTATTCGACGATAATTATAAAGGATTCATCTATTTACTGTGACCTGGGCGGTCAGGAACAGCCTTGTGAGCAATAACTTTAAGTAAAGTACAATAAAGTTGCTGACGTTTTAAGAAAGTTGCAGCTGAAAATTCCGGAATAAAGTTATTTAAATGATGGCGAGTGACGAGTAAGCTTTTCCTATCTAAAATGAATTTTGGGCAACCCGTACATCTTTTTAATTAATAATTTTTAATTTCGAGAAGCGACTTGACATTATTTATATTTATAGGCTCAGTTATAATATGATTTATTCCAATTAACTGACTTAAAACTAAAATAGCTGCTTTCTGGCAATTATCACCTCCATTTGATGCTGAATAATACTCTAAAACATAAGACCTGACATTGGCTTCAAAAAAATCAACAGCAGTTTTTAGTACACAACCTTCAGTATCAATTCCACAAACAAAGATTGTCTTAATATTTCTTTCTTGGAGAAATCTAAGAGTTTCTACATTGCAAGCAGTATATATATATTTATCAAAAACTTTGTTGGCAAATGCTTCAAGTTCAGTAACAATTTTTTGTTCTATTTCTGAAATAAGTCCATGCCAATTAAGATATTTTACATAAGGACTGTCAAGAGTATTTATAAATCTGGTGAAGATAACGTATTCAAATATATTTTGGTCTAATAAAGACTTAATCCGTTGTATAACATGCTTTGTGTTTTCAGATATAAACCCATGCTGAATATCAATGACAAAAAGGCAGAAGCTCATAGTGTGAATAATTCTAAAACTTGATAAATAGAATGGCTTAATGGCTTTTGCTGCGAAGCCCAAAGTAACTATGCCTAGTTTTTATCAAACATGGCGTGTGCCAACACACATAAGCGACAAGGCTGCAAGTGGAGAATTAGGATTGATGCCAGAGCATAATTGAGCGAAACGATACTTCTGATCAGATTTCCCATAATTGCCAAGCGATACTTCTGCACCAACCGTATGGTTATGGAGATAAACCAACACCCGGAAGCCAAGCGGCTCCAAAATTTTGTCGTAAAGCTCTCTTGTTACTCCATCCCCAGGTCGGTGATGAACCTCTGTTGCTAATGCCCAAGTTTGCTCTGTTGCTGTTGCATGACCTCCTCGTTTCATTAGCCTATATGATGAGTTTAACTTTTAGAGGCAATACTAGTATAAAAATATATTAGTACGTTCAAAATCCATTCTCAGAGGTCGGACTTTTGACTTTATAGTCAACTTTTAGAATTGCTGACATTCCTGGATGAAATCGGGACTCGTAACCTTGAATACTTGACCCATCAAACACGATCTTGATAGGAATTTGATGTAGCGAATTACTCGAAGCTGAATTACTGGTAAGATTATCTTCTGGTATAAAGGCGATACTATCTACCTTGCCTTGAAATTGCCGATTAGCAAAGGCTGAGACTGTAATTTTCACCTTTTGTCCTGGCTGTATCTTTTCTAACTGCTTTTCTGGGAAGTAGGCAATAAGCCAAGGATATGGCTGCATTATTGATAAGAGAGTCTGCCCTGGAACCACGTGTTGTCCTACTTGGACATTTTTATTCCCAACTAGTCCGCCAACCGCAGTTGCAATGTTAGTGTAGCTTAACTCCAGTTCCGCTTTTTTTACCTCTATCTGCTTTTGAGTAAAAGTAGCCAACGCTATCTTATATTGTTGCTCATTTAGCCTCTTTTGCTGATTCAGGACTTGTGCTTGTAAAGTTCTTTTTTTTATCAAAGCTCGTTGTTCTATCTGAGCATTTTTGCGATTGGAGACTGGCTGTAGTTCGGGAGTATCAACCACAATTTTGGAAATTTTTTCCTGTGCCAATACTGCTTGCTGTTTAGCTAATTCTAAAGATGTTTTTGCCTGTGCCAGAGATAATTGGTAGTTGCTTTTATCAAGTTTCACTAATACCATGCCCGGAGATACCATTTGATTATCATTAAATTCAATTTCAGTAACTATTCCTGATACACGAGTAGTCACAGGGTTAACCTCTGCGGTGACATGAGCATTATCAGTTTCTAAATATCTTTGCCTGTATTGCCATTCAGGGTAAGCATAATTGACTAAATAAATTGTAAGTCCACCCAAGAATACTCCCGATCCCGTAAGCAGTAGCAGATTCCGAACCCAAGAAGGTGATAATTTTGACTTGAGAGCATTGTTCGATTCAGTAGAAGTTTTAGTTGCATCCTGTTGCGGCAACACAGGAGTTTTTTGTGATGATAATGTTGTAACTTTTTGGGAATGTTGTAAAAAATTTAAGCGTTTCATCTTGGAGTGTTTTTGGAAAAAATAGTAGATTGCTTAAGCCGAAATGTGTAAAACAGTCCTCAGCAGGAAAACGTCTGTCAAGCAGTTGTTGAGCTAAATCACCAATTTCTGTCCAAGGAGCTTCTACATCAATGTGAAAACGTAACTGATCTGCTTCAATAAGCCTTAAAAGCCGCTTCAGTCCCACTGTCGCTGATTCGCGTTGAAGTTTGTGGAACAGAAACAAAGCGTAGAGGCTAGCACCAGCAGTTGCGTAAAACTGCGAAGCATCGAATTTTACCTCAGACCCACCGGAACTTTTAAATAGAACTGTTCATCTGTTGCTAGTAATTTCAGGGCTGTTGATAAGGTACTACCTCCCACTGATTCCACTATCATTTAAGTTAATTTTCCACTATTCGTGGTCTTTAATAAAGATATCTATCTATATAGATAGATGCTACATAGCAACATATCTTCCTTGAGAAAGATATATTCTCAAAAATCATTTAATTTTCACGGATAAATCTAGACTAAACTAGCTATAGTTTGATTTTTTAACTGAGTGAGCAAATTATACTCGCTGGTGCGGCTTTAAGCAAAGCGGGTATAAAATGGAAGTTTTCATCTGAAGCGGCATTGGAAGATTTAGTCCTGTCCTTTTACAAGCTCTTGTTGATTTAGCACTTACCAAGCATTCGTGAGAGGTTAAGGTAAGATACCCTTTGTCAATAAGCAATAGTACTTAAAATATTGCTTTGAATCGGGGTTGGAAACACAATTTTTGAACAGGCGATGCCGTACCCCTACAATACAAGCAAGCGGGAGCAGAGCGTCTGGTAGAGTTGGCGGGCTGACGCTCCTGCGTCGCTAACGCTACGCTATCGGTGAGGCGTAATCTTAATACGTATCATTCATTCTTGCCTGATCAGTTTAGTACAATAGCTAATTTAATACCTCTGTATTTCTAAATTTTCAGCATAATTTCTAATTGACAAAGGTAAAATTATCTTAACCTCTCACCGATGCTTATCAAGTGGCTTGCTAGAATTTGACCATCTGGAAATAGCTGTTTGGGAGAGTACTGGAATACGCTCTTTAGTTGAAGTGCGATCGCTCAACGAGTTTGCTGTAGGTATCGCTACTCATTCGAGTTAACCAATTCCCCGTTTACAATCACAATCCCCCACTGCTCAAAATTCGCCAATAAATTCTTGATCACAATCTCTAAACCCGGATCATCATTCCAGCACCAGAGCAAGTACTCGAAAAAGTGGATTTTCTCGCCAAATGTCAGCAATATTGAGCTTTTCCAGTCTTTGAGTCCGCAATGCAGTTTATGACCAGAGGCGAAGCAGAAATCTAAATTTTTATTATATTTAGCGAACAAACTTAAAGGCAAGAGTTGCATCTATAGGGCCACAACCCGATATATGCGGGTATTTGATTTGCGATCGCTCCACTTCTTCTGCTTGTTCTGGGCGTTCTGGGGCAAATGGGGCCTTTGCCCAAATTCCAATATCAGACAATGAGGCGATGTTAACGTCAGATGGAGGAATCGGGAGTGTCGGATCAGCTATGCCGACTAAGGGAACTTCTCCAGTTTGCAAATAGCACTCAGAATTCCCAGTAGCTCTGACCCAATTACCTCGAAATTAGAGCATCAAGAAAAATCGCCTTGTTGTTTTTTGAGGCTAAATTCATTGTTAAGTAATATATAAATAGTCTTAATTAATCAATCTAAAAATTCTTGCTATACAGGCTAATTTTTGCTTTTTTTTAAAATTTAAATTATTAATATAAATCCTGATTAGTTTGCTAAATTGCAGAAAATATATTGGTAATTACTTGAGCATTTATGAGAAATTTTGGGATGTGTTGGTGAGTCACCTAATCAGCTAAATTATTCAGTTTACCGAACTCATCAAATCTTCATCTATTTGAAGTGGAGTTTATCTTTTATAGGAAAAATAATGGGAATAATAAAATAAATCGGATTAAGCAAATTAGTTAGCTATGAGCCAAATATGTGCTATCTCCAAAACCTGTGCTTGTCGCAATGTTACACGCTGCCGGACTAAGGAAGCAGGCAGGCTCTTTCTCTGGTTTCCCGTTCCACATACCCTGAAAAAAGTCACCTCCTACCTACAGCAGTTTGCCCTTAAGTATGAACTGATGCATGAGCGACCAGGTTTGAGTTTGGACTGTAGACCCGGAGAGTCGCTAGAAATTGCCCGTAACCTGGCCCAACTACTTGCACCGAGAGAATTAAAAGAGACACAAGTCCTTTTCATGCGAGGCGCTATCCAACCTCAACTCCACGATTTTAGTGACATAGCCTCATTACAACGCTTCATTAAGTTCAACCAATCCGACTGGCTGGTTGAAATGCTAGCAACAGAGCGATTCACCAGTTTCTTCCAACCCATTGTCTCAATTAACGATACATCAAAGATTTTTGGATATGAATCGCTCTTGCGGGGGCTGGATGAACAAGGCAATTTAGTGCTACCGGGAGCAATTCTGGAGTTAGCAACCGAAGCCGGACTCCTACCACAACTCGACCAAGTTGCTCGCTTCAGCACAATTACTCAAGTCAAGCGCTATCAAGTGAGTGGGCACATCTTCATCAATTTTGCACCAACGTCACTTTATGACCCAGCTTTTTGCCTACGTAGTACGGTAGAGGCAATTGATGCTGCCGGCATTTCCCATGAGCGGGTTGTTTTTGAAGTCGTGGAGTCAGACAATCCTCAAGATTTAGCCCACCTCAAAACAGTGCTTCAATACTACCGGGATGCTGGGTTTTTAGTCGCCCTTGATGACCTCGGTTCTGGCTATTCCAACCTAAACTTGTTGCATCAGTTACGTCCAGACTTTATCAAGCTGGACATGGAGTTAATTCGAGATGTGCATCAAAACCTTTACAAAGCCTCGATTACCGAGAAGCTTCTAGAGATTACTCAAAAGTTAAATATCCAGACTGTTGCTGAAGGAATTGAGTGCATTGAGGAACTGAACTGGCTGCAAGAACGAGGTGCAACTTTTGCTCAAGGCCATTTGATTGCTAAACCCAGTGCAGTGCCTGTCACTACAACCCCTTACTTTGCTCCGCTCCCGTTAATAGTATCAGCAAATTGTCAGGTGGTTGAGGAGCAGGTTGAACACCAAAGTGAGTCTGAGCGAATTGTCGCGGCTGTGACGCAGCGCATTCGACAATCGTTGGAGTTAGACGAGATTTTGCAAACCACAGCAGCCGAGGTGCGACAACTATTTGAGGTAGACCGAGTGGTGATTTACCAGTTTGAGCCAGACTGGAGTGGTTTAGTCGCTGTAGAATCCTTAGCAGAAGGATGCATGTCCATTCTGGGATTTCACGTTATGGACACGTGCTTTCAACCTAGCCGTGCAGCTTACTATCAACAAGGTAAGACCAAAGCGATCGAAGACATTGAAACTGCGGGACTATCCCCATGTCATATTGACCTCCTGCGGAGTTTAGAAATCAGGGCAAACCTTATCGTGCCCATTTTGCAGCAAGAGCGTTTGTGGGGACTATTGATCGCTCACCAATGCCGTCAACCCAGACAATGGCAGCAATCGGAGATTAACTTGTTTAACCAGTTAGCAAGTCAAGCTGCGATCGCTATTCAGCAATCAGAACTTTACCACCAATTACAACAAGCAAACCAGGAATTACAGCGCCTTGCCTGTTCGGATGGTCTAACCCAAGTGGGAAATCGACGCTGCTTTGATGAGACGTTTAACGCACAGTGGCAACGGTTGGCACGAGAGCAAGGTTCGTTATCTTTAATTTTGTGTGATGTCGATTACTTTAAGCTTTACAACGATACGCATGGACATCTGGCAGGAGATGATGCACTCAGACAGGTTGCCAAGGCAATCTCTCAGACAGGTAAACACCCCGCTGATTTAGTTGCTCGTTATGGTGGAGAAGAGTTTGCAGTCATCTTGCCGAATACTGATATCGAAAGGGCTATTACAGTTGCAAGAGATATTCAGACCAATGTTAGTGCATTACAAATGCCTCATCCGCATTCTCATGTCAGTGAATTCATTACGCTAAGTCTTGGTGTCGCAACCATCACTCCTCATAGCAAATTATCTCCTGCAACCTTAATTGCTGCTGCTGACCAGGGACTCTACCAGGCAAAAGCACAAGGAAGAAATTGTGTAGTGCAGATGGATTGTGAGGATGCTGACCGAATAATTAAGTAGATGGGTGTAAATAAATATAATATGGACTGTCATTGCGTTCGCGTAGCGTCTCGTAGAGAGGAACGTCGTTCCTCCTCGCAATAATAAGCTGCCCTTGCTTTAATTTGCACAACTAGGGCGGGCAAGATCCCATTGGTGTTAAGTTAAGAAAAATAGAAACTGCCATTGATGGAAAAAGCAATCAAAAAGTTGCTTAACCATTTAGGTAATAGTAAAAACCATTGAGCATTTCAAGCACTACATAAAAACTACATAAATATAATGAAACAAGAAAGTGCAGAAGTTTAAAAAATTTTTAACTTTCTACATTTTAAACTTCTGTGAAAATCTCAGGAATTATGGAGTTTGAAGAAAACACCGCCTTTAAGCGATCGCGTCTCAGTTCCATAACTACTGACTGTGAGTGATCGCATTTCATTAAATTTTCAATATCCTTCAGCTCTTGGCTAAACCTGTAGACTTCTTGGACATTTGGATCATCTGGACAGAGTTCATAAGCCCAATAGCCTAATTGATAAATATCTTCAAATCCTAAATCCCGATTTTGGAACCCCTTTATTAATATTTCTACGCAAATGTCTGACACAATATTACGTAGACGTTGATACTGAGATTTATTAGGACGTTGGACAACTTCTTCAAATTTATTATTTTTTAATAAATTGTCAATTAATTCTAATTCTCGGTTAAATTCAATTCTCTCAATTAAGTCAATGACAATAGGATTTTGATTGTCAATTTCTTGAATTTTTTGTAGTTCTATCATGGCTGTTGCTGATGAAATTTGTTCATTAGCAATTTGTTCGCGTATTTGTTCCGCCTTATACTCAGCTAAATTCTACAGGTTTATTTTCTAGCCAAGGCACATCTTGAAGGCTAGGATCTTCAGTTATATTTGCCAACGCTGTTGATAAGGAAAATATCAAATTTAACAGCTTTATAGGTTCAGTTTGAGGAAGATAATAATTTGCTACTGCCAAATTATGTAATGTAGTAATATTAGGCTGTGAAATCCAGGCTTTTTCAGCTTTATCGGCAATAATCCTCCAGTCTTTACCTTGCCATAGTTCTGCTTCTAAACGTGGCTGAATATATTCGTTGAGATTTTGCTCGACTAAAGGATCGAAACCAAATTTTTGGGTAAATTGTGTACTTTCTGTTTTAGCATTCTCCCAATTCTCAACCTTTACCAGCTGCTCTATATTCTGTAGTCTTAGCAGGCGTTGACGTTGGGAAAGGTTTTTGATAATTTCTCGTTGCTTGGCAATGTTAGCAGTAGTCAGCCCTTGCCATTCTTTATAAGCTACCTGTAAATTTTCTTGTTGGGCGTAGGCAAATCCCCGCAAGTAAGCAGCTTGTTCTCCAGGCACAGTCTCTAGGTGAGTTAGTGCGGTTGCCCATGCCTGAGTTTTAATTGCCACAAGTGCTAACCGGATTTTGCAGTATGTATTGGGCAAGAGCAATTTAGCATTTTTATAAAGAGATGCAGCCGCCTTAAAATCACCCACTTTTTCTGCTGCTAGCCCTTGGCGAAACTGTTCTCTTCCTTTAAGTGTTTGTTGTAGCTTTTGGAGTAAATCAAGTCCGTCAGAACGAGAAAAGTTAATCAGGGCATTTTTTAACAGTGCGATCGCTCCCTGTAATCTTCCTTCACTTTGAGCTTGTTGCACCTTCTGGAGAGTGGCGTAGTAAATTTCTTCTTGTTGGATTTGGGCAACACTTGCAGCGATCGCCTGTTGTAGAGACTCAGTAGAATAAAGCTTTTCAGCCTCTCGGTAAACTGCGATCGCATTTTTATAAAACCGATTTTCTGCTTGAGACTGTGCCTGTGTCACTAAATTCAAAAACTGCTGTCGCCGTTGCAGTTCTTGTTGGTACTGCTTAATTACCCGCGATATGCGATCATCGTGGAGAATTTTGGTACAGCGCTGATAAATGGCGAGCGCACTTAAGAGTACTTGCGTTTCTAAAGGGTCACCCGTATCTTGCTTGAGAAGGGTTTTGGCATTAGCAGCTAGTTTATCTACTTCTGCCACTTGATAGCGCCACTGCTTTAGTTGCTGAGTAAGATTGTCTAATAGCTTACCCAGTAGCAATTGATAAATCAAACGCTCCCAAAAACCTGGTTTCTTAGACCAGACAGCGAGAGCTTTTTCTGCAATAATGACTGCTTCTGGCAAGTGTTTATTTTGGGCTAATTGTGCTGCTTTTTCGCTGGCTTCTTTAGTCTGTGGTGCTTGCTTCTAGGCGTCAACAATACCCACTCCCAGTAAAGTTTTACTTAAAGCATTCAAGCTATTAAGGATACTCATCAAGCGCTTTCCTTGCAGTTGGGAATTTTTAACACATCCCCTACGTCTATATCATCTTCTCGTCCTTTGAGTCGCTGCAACTACCTGGGTAGTGTGTAAATTATCTCTGATGTATTTAAGACTCACTGCCACATCAAACCTAAATTTCTAGGCCAGCAGCCAGTACCTATCCAAAGATTACAAATACAAATAGCAAATACTACAGAAAATCTACGTAAATATCACATAACAAGAAAGTGCAGAAGGTAAAAGAATTTTTTACCTTCTGCACTTTGATTTTCTGTGAAAATCTCACGAATTATAGAGTTTGAAGAAAACACCACCTTTAAGCGATCGCGTGTCAGTTCCATAACTACTGACTGTGAGCGATCGCAAATTGTTAAAAAATGGTTTGCCTAAGACTTCCACTAGTTTGAGAATCGGTACTTGACGCTCTAACAAATTCTGGCTCTTTGTCCAGTCAAGATATATATAGCCTTGGTTCGGTAAGGGAATTGCAGCGATACTATCTTTGAAATTGGGATTATCAATTATGGAATTATCCTTGGTTGTGAGAATTTCATTCATTGTTTCTAAGTCAGAGGTGAAAATTTCGTAATTTCCTAAAGTTGTATGCAATCCCTGCACTTTTGTTTCAATGCTGAAAGATGCTCCTTCTTTGACATCACTTTTTTTTGTAGCCGTAGTTAACTCTGTCCAAGCGGAAATTTTTTGCTTATCTATAGTCAGAGGACTGATGCTGAGTCCCTTGGATGAGGCGATCGCATCCAAACGCGCAATACCTTGTTCTACACTCTCGGATTTTTCCACCACAAAAATCCAATTAGGGGTTGTTTGCTCTTTCTGGGGTAACAATGCTATGGCATATTCTCCCTGTACCCAACTGAAAATATCCTCTGGGAAGTTTATGCTCCAACGTTTTTGAATATCCGCTAAGGGTTTTGCTAACCGAGAAACCACATCTTCCTCAGAACCATATATGGTTGCTGTTGCTTGTCTCCAGAGTTTGGCTAAATCACTGTTACCCAAATTACTCAAATTTGAGCCAGAAATTGCCAAGCCTGCTGATGCTGGAATATACTGCAATGCTCCCACAGGTTTAGATAGTGGTGTAGATGGAGGGACAATTTCCGATGAAGTCAGAAAGGTACTTTCTGCTAGCAATCCTTTGGGGTTCAACGCCAAGGATATGATTTGGCTGTTATAAAGTTGTTCTGGTAACTCTAACCCTTGCCATTTTGCCACAATGGGAAGATTCAAGAAAGCTACAGCTAAACCCCTTTTGGGCAGTTCTTTGGTAGCTTTTTGGTATTCAGACGAACTGCTCAAATTCAGATCGGGCGCTTGGACGTTATTGATAGCATCTCGCAGCACCTTCGGATCATTGGCAAATAACACAAAGCCTTCACCGATCACAGCACCTGCAAGCAAGTCTTGTTCTGGTTGAGAATTGTCAGAAATCAGCTTTACGCCTTTGTATTGTTCAACAGCTAAGTTTGCTCCAGCTAAGGCCCGTTTAGAAAACAATAACTCGACAAACTCGCGGCTTTTCTCCGGTTGCTTAGTTGCTAGTGCTAACAGATACCCTGGCTGCTGTCCGTTTTCTCGGTCGCGATCAATATCTGAAGTGGTGATCGCTAATGTAATTTCGTCCCCTAACCAGGGTTGAATGTCTTGTTTGTAATCTATGCCACTCTTGGCGAATAAACTGGTTTTGAGTTTAGATAGTTCCTCTTCCCGCTCCAGCGCCTGCAAACGATCAGGATTCGCCAGCAATGAAACCATTACAGGGGACAGTTTCGACACGAATATGGCTGCATCAGGCCCAGAGGTAGAAGCAATCAGGTTAGCCGGACTTTTGGCGAAAAACCAGTAAAAGCCAGCGATCACAAGCACTAGCAGTGCGATCGCACCTGCGACGAAAAAACCGATAAATGAACGTTGCCTATTCACATTAAACCTATTAAAAAAGACAATTTACAGCCATTTAAGCAGAAAGCCCAGCCTTTTTATGAAGAGGACACACAGAGAGGGGAAGACGCAAAGAATAAAAATGTCCCCGTGTGATCATGATATCCCCGCGTCCTTTTGAGAATGGATGCTCATGCCAAGGCAGAGATTTTCTGTCACCATTAATAGTATTAGGACTGTTTACACAAACCTGATGACAGGGAACTCTTTTAGTCAACCCATGAACCAAATTAGTGTAGAAGAACTGGCACAACGTCTATCTTCTAGCGATGCAAGTATTCAGCTAGTAGATGTACGCGAACCACAAGAATTAGCGATCGCTAGCATTAAGGGCTTTGTCAACTTACCTTTAAGTCAATTTGCCGAATGGGCAGATCAAGTACCTACTCTCTTCAATCCTCAAGCTGAAACCCTAGTGCTATGCCACCACGGCATCCGCTCTGCCCAGATGTGTCAATGGCTAGTTGTTCAAGGTTTTACAAATGTTCAAAACATTTCAGGTGGTATTGATGCCTACTCCTTATTAGTTGATCCTTCAATTCCCCAGTATTAATTTCTGACTGAATCCATGACTCAGCTGGGACTTACTCTTCCAGCTGGCTTCTGCTATTCTAAAAATAGAACTGTATCAAATTAGAGTTTTGAGGGTAAAGTTTACACCTTTCGCTAGTGAGTATATATTCACGGAGCTTTTCGACCCAAACATATCAGCTATTCCAGAAAAATACGTATTCAATCATACTGTTATCAGTTGAAAGTTATGCAAAAATACTGTTATTAGTATAACTAATGGCAGCTTTTGCAGTCCAAGCCTAGCTCCTATTTCAAGCGCACTCTCAAAAAATGCTGGACGTAAACTTTAAAAATACTTATTATTATACAAGTGTATAATTTGCTATCTTAATTAATTATTAATAATCTCTGTTTGCGATCAAATACAGAAATTTTTTCAGAGTTTGATTAAAATTTGCCTTCAGTAAAACATGCCATATGGAAGTCCAGTTAACAAATCGACAACAGCATATACTTTGGGCAACGGTACGTCACTATATTGCGACAGCAGAGCCTGTTGGTTCAAAAGCTTTGGTTGATGAGTACGACCTGGGTGTAAGTTCAGCCACAATTCGCAATGTGATGGGCGTTTTAGAAAAGTCTGGGTTACTTTACCAACCACATGCCTCTGCTGGACGTGTACCTTCAGACTCAGGCTATCGCATTTATGTTGACCAGCTAATTACACCTTCTCTGCGAGACGCTACGCGTAGCTTGCTTCCACGAAGTGGTACCGAAACTTTAGGGCGAGAAGTAGAGGTGGCAATGCAAAAGCGTCTCCAGTGGGAAGATTGGAGTTTAGAAACCCTACTGCAAGGAGCCGCGCAAATTTTAGCAACCTTGAGTGGTTGCATTAGCTTGATCACTATGCCGCAAACAACTACAGCGCTAGTGCGACATCTGCAATTAGTGCAAATAGAAGCCGGAAGGATCATGCTGATTGTGGTCACCGATGGTTATGAGACACATTCCAAATTGATGGATTTGTCGCCAGTACCAGAGGAAACACAACGCGATCCAGAGGTAATTGATCGCGAGTTGCAGATTGTTTCTAACTTTTTGAATAGCCACTTACGGGGGCGAAGTCTGTTGGAATTAGCCTATCTTGACTGGAGTCAACTAGATCAGGAGTTCCAGCGCTACGGCGAATTCTTGAAAAATTCAGTAGCCGAATTGACTCGTCGCACTCTTGCGCCGACTGCAACACAAATTATGGTTCGGGGTGTGTCAGAAGTTTTGCGCCAGCCGGAATTTTCCCAGTTACAGCAAGTACAAACGATTATCCACCTGCTGGAAGAAGAACAAGACCAACTATGGCGATTAATATTTGAGGAACCAGAACCGGAGGATGTGGGTAAACCAAAGGTGACGGTTCGCATTGGCGCAGAAAATCCTCTAGAACCGATACGCACCTGCACCTTAATTTCTTCCACCTATCGCCGAGGTTCGATAGCAGTAGGAAGTGTAGGAGTCTTGGGCCCAACGCGTCTAGATTATGAAGGTGCGATCGCAGTCGTGGCATCTGCTGCTGATTACCTCTCAGAGGCTTTCAGTTATTTCAATCTCTAATAGCGACTAATCGTATTATGGTGATGTCTGGAGAGAAGCTGCTACGTGTTTAGACAAAAGAATAATACCATAGCAGGCAGATAAGCCCAATTTATATTGGGAAAATCAATAATTAATACTTTTTAACTCTTATATGGTTAGAAAAATTGCCTTTGGCGTGCTGTGGCTGGGATTCACTACCTATGCTTTTTTCCTCGCTCCTCCTGAGCAACCTGGTACATTCGAGTTAATTAAAAACCTTTCTACTGGCCAGTGGCAAGGGATTAACCCGTTAGTCATAGCACTATTCAACCTCATGGGTATCTGGCCTCTGATCTACAGTGCAGTAGTGTTGATTGATGGTAGAGGGCAAAAAATACCTGCTTGGCTATTTGCGATCGCCTCTTTCGGAGTCGGGATATTTGCCTTGTTACCCTACTTAGCCCTTAAGGAACCAAATAATAAGTTTGTCGGTAAAAAGAATGCCTTGTTTAAGCTGCTAGATTCTCGTGTGACTGGGGTTGTCTTGACTGTAGCCACGGCTATTCTAGTTGCCTATGGTTTAACAGGAGGAGATTGGGGTAATTTTGTCCAACAGTGGCAAACTAACCGCTTCATCAATGTGATGAGTTTAGATTTCTGCCTACTTTGCCTATTATTTCCGGTATTACTAGGGGATGATATGGCGCGTCGCGGTTGGAAAAATCCACAGATGTTCTGGTTAGCAGCTTTGATACCGCTATTCGGGCCATTGATTTATTTATGTGTGCGTCCACCTCTACCAGAAATGGGCGTAGAGGCAATACCCAGTCAGCAGCCAGCTGCAAATTAAAGCAATTTTTAATTCGTAATTAAAGATAGTTTCAGTCGGGGTCTAAATCCCCAACTGAAAGAACAATCACGTACATACGTACCCCTATTCTTAAGCAAGCTAAGGGCAGCGTTCTACAAAAAGGGGGATTTAGACTCAAAAATTACTAATTTATAATTCGTAATTATGTTAAATGCACGCCATCTAAAGATGATGAATAGAAAAGTTGCATTGTGGTTACTATGGGTTGGATTTATCGCCTATATTTTACTGTTAGCACCGCCCCTGCATTTAGAAGAAACGCTAATGCTACTGAAAAATATATTTATTCTTCAGTGGCTTGCTATAAATCCAATTATCCTTTCCTTGTTTTCTCTGGTGGGCATCTGGCTACTAATTTACAGTGGTTTGTTATTCATTGATGGCAGGATGCAACGGATTCCTTTTTGGCCTTTTGCCTTGGCATCAATAGGGTCAGGAGTGCTTGGTATCTTACCTTATTTGGCTTTTAGTGAACCAAATCAAGAATTTTCTGGACAAAAAGATGCTTTTTTACGGCTGCTAGATTCTCGTTCTTTTGGGATTGTTTTGAGTTTAAGCACTGTTGGCTTGCTCGCCTATGCGTTTGCCTTAGGTGACTGGGGAGATTTTGTCCAGCAGTTTCAAGGCGATCGCTTTATTAATGGGATGAGCTTGGCATTTTGCCTTTTTTGTCTTTTATTCCCCACAATCCTTGCCCATGATATGGCTCGTCGCCACTGGAATAATCCCCAGGTGTTTTGGGCAGTAGCGTTTGTCCCGCTACTTGGGCCACTTGCTTATCTTTGCTTGCGCCCGCCCCTACCATCAACTATTCCTGAAGAATCGCTTGATAGCTAATCGGTAATAGATTTCTTCTATTTATCACCGAGGTTCAATGCCAGGAGGAAGTGTGGGAGTTTTGGAGGCAACCCACCTAGATGATAAAAGTGCGTAGGGTAGCCCGCACTTCTCTACGAGACGCTGCGCGTAGCTTGCTTCCACGTTTGCGGAGCGTTCCGTAGGAAAGTGGTACGACAAGCTCAGTGATCATCGTAGATATCCCTCTCATCACTACTGTTGATTACGCAAAGTCCCCTTTTTCAGTGAGTTGGGAATTTTCTACTCCGGTGCGTAAATCCCAAGAGAAAATTTTTTCTGAAAGTACTTTACAAAACGCAATAAATTATTTAAGATGTGTAACAGGTAGTGAAACCTACCTAATTCATTCACAAATAATCGCATTTATAAAACAATGACAACAGCCTTACAACGTCGCGAAAGCGCCAACGTATGGGATAGATTCTGCGAGTGGATCACCAGCACCAACAACCGGATCT